>NZ_JASITD010000004.1 GCF_030063445.1 Hymenobacter sp. H14-R3
CCACCTGCTCATCCGCTGGGCCAAAAAGCCGGAAAACTACCTGGCCATGCTCCATTTTGCCTGCGCCCGAATTACGTGGTACAATTGTCTTTTTGGGTGACGCTGTTTCCCTATTCGGATAGGCACTTAATACCATTTACCTAACGGCCGAAACAGCAGGGAGTTATGAGCAGGCCGACGGTACCCAAGCTTAACTATTTAGTAATCAATTCTTTATAACCACAAAAGAAACCGCGCTACCAAGCGCTTGCCAAAGCAAGGCCAGGTAACGCGGTTTCTTTCATCGGGTGGCGTGCTGCGCTCAGTTGGCCACGGCGGGCGCGGGCGCTTTCACGTACTTATTCAGCCACGAATCCATCTCCCAGAGCATGTGGAGCAGGTTTTCGCGGGCGGCGTAGCTGTGCGCCTCGGCGGGCAGCACCACGTAGCGCACGGTAGCACCCTGGCCCTTGAGCGCCGCGTAAAACCGCTCGCTCTGGATGGGAAACGTGCCCGAATTGTTGTCGGCCTCGCCGTGAATGAGCAGAATGGGCGTCTTGATTTTATCGGCAAAGTTGAAGGGCGACATGGCGTCGTACACGCCCTTGGCCTGCCAGTAGGTGCGCTCCTCCCCCTGGAAGCCGTAGGGCGTGAGCGTACGGTTATACGCCCCGCTACGAGCAATACCGGCTTTGAATAAGTTGGAGTGCGCCAGCAGGTTAGCCGTCATAAAGGCGCCGTAGCTGTGGCCCATCACGGCCACGCGGTTAGCATCGACCACGCCCAGGCGGGCACCCTCGTCGATGGCGGCCTTGGCACTGCTTACCAGCTGCTCGGTGTAGGTGTCATTGGGCTCGGCGCTGCCCTCGCCCACAATGGGCACGGTGGCGTTTTCGAGCACCGCGTAGCCCTGCGTAACCCAGTACACGGGCGAGGCCCAGCTCACCCGCGTAAACGTATGGGGCGAGCCACTCACCTGCCCGGCATTGGCTTTGTCCTTAAACTCAACGGGGTACGCCTCCATCAGCGTGGGCAGCGGGCCGTCGGTTTTCTGGTAGTTGGGCGGCAGGTAAAGGTTAGCCGTAAGGGCCACGCCATCAGCGCGCTTGTAGTGCAACACCTGCTTGCGGAAGCTGCCGCCAAACTTAGCGTAGGGGTTGGCGAAGTGCGTGAGGGCCAGCGGCTGGCCCTTTTTGCCCAGTTCGCGCAGGTAGTAGTTGGGCGTTTGGGCGGCCGTTTCGCGGCGGGTCAGCAGCTCCAGCTTGCCTTTTTTGCCTTCAAAAATGGCGGCCGGCACCTCGTAGTACGGCGCTTCGGAGCGCCACAGGCGGGTCGTTTTTTGGGTGGTCAGGTTCAGCTCATCCACAAACGGCCGGTCGCCCTCGGGCGAAGCGCCCTGGCCCGACAGGTAGATGGCCTGCCCGCCCTGGCCCAGCCGCAGCACGGCGCGGCCCTGCGCATTGCGGCGCGTGGCGGGCGTGCCGGGGTTGTGGTAAGTATCCTGCGACGAGCCGTCGAAAAGCACGGCCAGCGGCTGGCCGGGCGCGGCGGGGTCGAGCCGCCAGGTGGTTTCGTGGCGGTCGGCCCAGCGGTAGCCATCTACCAGCGCCAGGTGGTCGGTGCCCCAGGTCATGCCCGCGTAGCGCAGCGGCAGCGCGGCCAGCTCCTGCGCCGGGCCAGCGAAGGGCGCGGCCAAGAGAAACACCTTGTCGCGCACGGCGGCCTTGGTCTTAGGGTCGCCCCCGTCCTGGGCCTCGGCGTAGTACACGGTGGCCGGGGCATCGGTGCGCCAGCCGTGGTCGCGTGGGCCGGTGGGCACGGCGTCGAAGTTGGTGGGCACATTATCGGCCAGCGGCAGGTCGGCAATCGTTTTGGCCAGGCTGCCCGAGGTTAAATACAGTACGTCAACGCGTTGCGCAAAGCCGCTCACTGGCAGCGTGTACGAATAGGGCCGGTGCACGGCGCGCACCAGCACGAAGCGGCCATCGGGCGAGGGCGAGGCGGTGCGCAGCACGCCCGGCTGGCCCAGCGGCTGGGCGCTGCCATCGGCCAGCTTCACTTTCACCAGCTGCGAGGTGGCGTAGTACTCGAAAAGCCGCTCATCGGCGGGGTTTTTCAGCAAGTCCTGGTAGGTGCGGGCCCCCGATTTTTTGCCGCTGCCCGTTTCCTGCACTGCGGGGCCGGTGGGCGTGGCATCGGCGGCCGGGGCGGCGCCGCGGCCGGCCGGCACGGTGCGCGCCAGCAGCGTCTGGCTATCCGAAACCCACTCGAAGGAGTTGCCAAACACGTCGTTGAGGGGCGTGGCCAGCAGGCGGCGGGCGGTGTTGGTAGCTACGGCGGCCACCCAAAGCTCGATGCGGCCGGGCGCGCCATCGGCCCCCAGCGTAGTGAGCGTGAAGGCCAGGTGCTGGTTGTCGGGCGACCAGCTGGGGCTGCTGATGCGCGCCTGGGCGGGCAGGCCCTGCACGGGCGTTTCGGCCCCGCTGGGCAGGCGCTTGAACTGCATGCCCACCGCGTAGCTCACGCGGCTGGGGCCATTGGTGCGCGGGTTGAGGCGCAGGCCAGCCAGGCGCAGCTCGGGCTGCGAAAGCTCGGCAACGGTCGGAAAATCCTGCACCGCCAGAATGGCCAGCACGCTGCCATCGCCGGCCACGCTCACGCGGGGCGTGGGCGCGGCCAGCAGCAAGTCGCGGATAGCCGCCGGGGGCTGTTGATACTGCGTTTCCTGGGCCATGGCGGGGGCTGCCAGCAGAAGCAGCACGGGGAAAATTTGTTTCATAAACGGGCGGGGTTGAAACGAAAGAACGCCCTGCGGAACCAGCCGAAGCAGCTCCGCAGGACGTTCAATGTTACGCCCAGCCAGTTAATTATCGGTTAAAATCGGCCAAAATTCAGCCCTAGAATCAAGACGATGCCGAGCACCATCAAAATCAGGTAGGTTTCGACCGAGCCGGTTTGCACGTTGCGCAGTAGCTGGCCGCCGGCCAGCGTGGCGCGGCCCACCCCATTGACAATGGGGTCGATGATGCCGTTTTCCACAAACTTGTAAAGGCCAATGGACAAGGCCATTACCGGCTTCACGAAGAGGCTGTTGTACAGCTCATCCACGTAATACTTGTGGTACACCAGGTTTTCGGGGGCCGAGCGCTGGGCGTCGTCCTCGGCGGGGCGCTGGGCGCGGGCTACGTACATCACGTAGGCCGCCACGATGCCAATCACGGCCGCTAGCACCGAAATGCCCATCAGCATGAGCTCTGTGTTTGGATTAACGTTATTATCCAATTCACCCAAAAATGCGGCGGGCAGAATCTGCTTGGAGTAGGTGAAAATCGGGGCCAGATAATCGGCCAGGTAGTGCTTGCCCACAAACATGGGCGCGCCCATAAAGCCACCCACGGTCGACAGAACGGCCAGCACAATCAGCGGCAGCGTCATGCTGGCCGGCGACTCATGCAAGTGGTGGCGCTGCTCCTCCGTGCCCCGAAACTCGCCGAAGAACGTGAGAAACAGCAGGCGGAACATGTAGAACGCCGTCAGGAGCGAGGTAAAAACGCCGATGGCCCACATCACTTTGTTGTGCTCGTACACGTGGCTCAGGATTTCATCTTTCGAGAAGAAGCCCGCGAACGGCGGAATGCCCGAAATGGCCAGGCAGCCAATCAGCATCGTTAAGAACGTGATGGGCAAGGCTTTGCGCAGGCCGCCCATGCGGCGCATGTCCTGCTCGTTGCTCATGGCGTGAATAACCGAGCCGGCGCCCAGGAACAGCAGGGCCTTGAAGAAAGCGTGCGTGAGCACGTGGAAGAACGACGACGTGTAGCCCATCACGCCCAGCGCCAGGAACATGTAGCCCAGCTGCGACACGGTGGAGTAAGCCAGCACTTTCTTGATATCGTTTTGCGCCAGGCCGATGGTGGCCGCAAACAGCGCCGTGGCCAGGCCGATAATGCCCACAACTTCCAGCGTTTGCGGGGCCAGCGTGAACAGCACGTTGGAACGTAGCACCAGGTAAATACCAGCCGTTACCATGGTAGCGGCGTGGATGAGCGCCGATACCGGCGTGGGGCCGGCCATGGCATCGGGCAGCCAGGTGTAGAGCGGCAGCTGCGCCGACTTACCCATCGCGCCTACAAAAAGCAGCAGCGTGATAACGGTGCAGATTTCGACGCCGTGGGTGCCAAACTGGCCCAGGCTAGCCTTCTGAAACACCTCGCCATACTGTACCGAATTGAAAGTCAGGTAGATGAGGAAGATACCGAGCAGGAAGCCCAGGTCACCGATGCGGTTGATGATGAAGGCTTTTTTGGCGGCGTTGTTGTAGCTGGTGTTCTTGTTCCAGAAGCCGATGAGCAGGTACGAGCACAGGCCCACGCCTTCCCAGCCGATGAAGAGGATAACGAAATTGGCCCCCAGCACCAGAATCAACATGCTGAATACGAAGAGATTGAGGAAGCTGAAGAACTTCCCCACGTTCTCGTCGTGGTGCATGTAGCCGATGCTGTAGATATGGATGAGCGTGCCCACGCCCGTAATCAGCAGCAGCATGAGCAGGCTCAGCTGGTCAATCTGGTAGCTGAAGGGTATTTGTAGCGAACCTACTGATATCCAATCGAATAGATTAACCGTGTATTGATACTGAAAATTCAGGAACAGAAACAGCGACAGGCCAAACGAGCCCAGCACGGCCAGCGTGCCAATGGCCCCAGCCACCGTGCCCGACAACCGCTTGTTTAGCAGGCCATTGAGCAGAAAACCCAAAAAGGGTAGCCCCGGAATGAGGACGTAGAGCAGCGTGGAGAAAGGTGCCGTGGCACCGGGGAGAACAGTTTCTTGCATAAGATTAACTAGGCGCCTACGCGGCTGTCATTACCCCTTCAACCGGCTGAGCAGGTTGACGTCGGTATTCTGGAAGTTGCGGTAAATCATGACGATAATGCCCAGGCCTACGGAAACTTCGGCGGCGGCTACGGCCATGATAAAGAACACGAACACCTGCCCATTGGGGTCGGCGCGGTAGGCGGCGAAGGCCGTCAGCAAGATGTTCACGGCGTTGAGCATCAGCTCGATGCACATGAAAATAATGATGGCGTTGCGCCGGATAAGCACCCCCGTGACGCCGATGCAGAAGAGCGAGGTGGCGAAAAACACGTAGTACTGAAGCGGCACCTCGTGAATGACGGCGGGAACGATGGAAGCGTTGGTCATGGCAAGAAAACTGCGGGAAAGCGCGCCGGCCGCAGCCAACGTAGCGGGCAAAGTTACACCGCAGATTCAAACGGATTTAACGGATTTCGCAGATACGTCGCTGCGCTCCTCTTCTACGCTGGGTGGGGGAATGGATTTGAGGGGGAGCCGTCATGCTGATGAAGGAAGCATCTCATCGCGTTGGAGCGAGTTATTTGATGGGGATAAGGTGCCTGGCAAGCAGCGTTGGATGAGCACCCCATTCCCACTCAATAGCCACCAAATCCATTTCCCAAACTGCGTACTATTGCGTAGAAAAGGAGCGCAGCGACGTATCTGCGAAATCCGTTTGAATCTGCGGTCCGGTTGAATTTGCGGTTAAAGTATTTCACTGTGGTAGTGCGTCTGCTTAGGTACGATGGAAGCACTTGCCCTCCCCCTTTCTGCGCTCATGACAACTGCCGCCGGCCAAGACCAGCAAATACAGACGGCGGTGCGCGAGCAGCGCGGCCGCCTGCTGCGGTTTATTGAGCGGCGGGTGCCCGACCCCGACGAGGCCGAGGACATTTTACAGGATGTGTTTGCCGAGCTGGTGGAAAGCTACCGCCTGCTCAAGCCCGTGGAGCAGGCGGCCGCCTGGCTGTTTCGGGTGGCCCGCAACCGCATCATTGACCGCTACCGGCGGGTGCCGGCCCAGCGCACGGTGTCGCTGGATGCGCCGCTGGGGGGCGGCACCGACGGCGACGAGCCGGCCCGCCTGCTGCAAGACGTGCTGCCCGCGCCCGACGACTCGCCCGAGAACCGGCTGCTGCGCGAAACCATCATGGACGCCCTCACCGATGCGCTGGCCGAGCTACCCGCCGAGCAGCGCCAGGTATTCGTGTGGCACGAGCTGGAAGACCGGTCGTTCAACGAGATGGTGGCCGAAACCGGGGTGCCGCTCAAAACGCTCATCTCCCGCAAGCACTACGCGGTGAAGCACTTACGCAAGCGCTTGCGTAAGCTCTACGACGAGTTGTTTACCGAGTAGCGCCCGTACCCTTCCCTTTTACTATTTCAATTCTAGCAATATGAACCGCTCTTTTTGGCTGAAAAAAGCCGCCAAATTCGTTTTCTTCGCGGCCCTGTTTGTGGTAGTGGCCGTGTTCGCAACCATGAGCCTCTGGAACTGGCTGATGCCGATGATTTTCCACCTGCCGGCCCTCAATTTCTGGCAGACGCTAGGCCTGGTGGTGCTCAGCCGCATCCTCACGGGTGGGTTTGGGCGCGGCGGCCAGGGTGGCCGCAGCCGCTGGGCCGCTTGGAAGCGCCAGACGCAGGAGCGCCTCGAAGCCTTCTCACCCGCCGAGCGCGAGAAATTCCGGCAGCAAATGCGCAACCGTTGCGCCGGCTCGTGGGGCCGTCCGGCGGCCGAGGCTCCGGTGGAGTCGGCGGTATAGTGCTTCGCTAGTTTGCAGATTAAAAGGCAATTAAAAAAAGGCAGTGGTCATTGCCGCGCTCCATTACGTTGCGCTCGCAATGACCACTGCCTTTTTTTAATTGCCTCTTAATCAATAATATACTTTACTGCTGGCTGGCCCGAAACAACTTCTGCTTCTCGTCTTTCGACAGGCTTTCGTAGCCGGAGCGCGAGATTTTATCCAGAATAAGGTCCACTTCCTCGGGGTGGGTGGCGCTGGGAGCTGCTTTGCCCGCGGCCGCCGGGCGGGCGGCGCTGGCCGAGCCGCGGTGCGTTACCTGCATGGCGGTACGGCGCTGGAACAGCCGGCTCAACCACGCGCCGGTGGCTACCACGGGCTTGCCCATATCGCGGTCACCGTTTAGCTGCTTGATGAAGATGAAGCCCAGCAGCGCGCCACCCAGGTGAGTAATTTCGCCGCCCGCGTTGCCGCCGTTGATGCCCGCAATGGAAATCAGTACCACCACCAGGGCTATCCACTTGATTTTCACGGGGCCCAGGATGAAAAGCATGAACGTGTAATCGGGCAGCAGCGTGGCGGCGGCCACGATAATGGCCGTAACCGAGGCCGACGCGCCCAGCACCGGCTGACCCACCATGGGCTGCAAGGCGGGCAGAAAATTATAGGCCAGCAAAAACAGCACGGCCCCGGCCAGCGCGCCCAGCACGTAGATGCTCACCAGCCGCCGGTCGCCGAGGTACTCCCGAATAATCTGCCCGAACCAGTAGAGGTTCAGCATATTAAACAAAATATGCAGGAAGCCCTCATGCACAAAGGCATAGGTGAGCAGCGTCCAGGGGTGGCGCAGCAGCACCCAGCCGTCCGACGACAGGGCTAGGTAGCGCATCACCACTGTGTAAATGCCGCGCGACTGCGCCAGAAACAGCACGGCCTGAAACACAATGAGCACGGCCCACACCAGCGCATTGAGCAGAATAAGCTGAATAAGCGCGTTATCGCGGCGCGAAAAAGCGGCGCGGATATCCTGGGTTACACTCATAAGAAACGTCGATTTTAATAGAAACGGGCGCGCCCGTTTTCCCAGAATTTAAGAATGATGAAGGCCACCAGCATCCCGCTGATGTGGGCGTAGTGAGCCACGTTGTCGCCGGGCACCTGGTGCACGCCACTATACAACTCGTAAAGGGCGTAAAAGAATACCAGATACTTGGCCTTGATGGGAAACGGAATAAAGAGCAGGTATATCTCCGTATTGGGAAACAGGTAGGCGAAGGCGAACATGATGCCAAAGAGCGCGCCTGAGGCCCCCAGCATCCCGTAGGGCGAGTCGTGAATGGCCGCGTATACCTCCTTGATATGCTGCACGATAGCTTCCTTTAGCTGCGCATCATTAGGGTTGCGCTCGAAGGCGGCGGCGGCGGCATCGTCGGCGGACTGCTTGAAGCCGCTGAGCTCCATAAACTGGTTGTAGTCGCCGGCTGTGGGGGCGCTAATTACTTCGCGGTAAGCTACTTCAATCTTGTGTATTTCATAGGTGCGCACGCCATCGTAGAGCAGTCCTGCGCCCACGCCGCACATCAGCCAGAAGGCCAGCAAGCGTTTTCCGCCCCAATTCTGCTCCAGCAGCGGCCCAAAAATAAGCAGGCCAAACATGTTGGAGAACAAGTGCCCCCAGCTGCCGTGCAGGAACATATAGGTGAAAAACTGCCAGAAGTGCAGGTTGGGCGACCCAAACGGAAACACG
The DNA here is from genome assembly GCF_030063445.1 of Hymenobacter sp. H14-R3. Lineage (GTDB taxonomy): Bacteria > Bacteroidota > Bacteroidia > Cytophagales > Hymenobacteraceae > Hymenobacter. The sequence continues at coordinate 8,329 of NZ_JASITD010000004.1, forward strand.
CTGCCCAACTGCGTAATGGAGGGGTCGAGGCGAATATTCTGCTGCGCTAAAAACACCAATAAATTGGCGAGCATCAGGTTGCGAACGGTGGGCGTGAGGTTGAACATAGAGGAGCGCCGGGCATCGGCCGGCGAGTGAGCGGGCGAGCAAAGTTCGCACCGGGCCGGCTACGCGCCGGTTTTGCGGAAATAGGCGGCCAGCTGCTCGCCATCGAGCAGCACTACAGTGGGGCGGCCGTCGGGGGTATAGTTGGGCACCTGGCAGCCGAAGAGCTTGTCTACCAAGGCGTTGAGTTCTACATCGGGCAGGCGGGGCAAGCTGGTGGCCTGGGCCACGCGCCGGGCCAGGGCGCGGGTCAGCGCCTCGCGCCGGTCGAGGCGCAGCGGGGCGGCCCCGCTCCGAAACTGCTCAATGAGGCCTTCGAGCAGCTCCTGCTCGCCCTGGGCGGGCAGGTCGGCGGGCACGGCCTCAATGGCAATGGTGAGCGGCCCAAACTCGGCAAAGCGGAAGCCCAGCAGGTGCAGCGTGGGCGTAAGCTCGCCCAGCACGGCGTAGTCGGCGGGCGAAAACGTGAGCGGCCGCGGAAACAGCAGCGCCTGCGAGTGCCCACCGCCGCCCCGCTCCTGCCCCGCCGCATACTGCTCATACAGAATGCGTTCGCGGGCCGCCTCCTGGTCAATCAGCATCAGCCCCGACTTCACGGGCAGCAGCACGTAGCGGTTCAGCACCTGCGTGGCGCGGGGCGTGCCCTGGTTGGGGGGCCGCCCCGCACTGACGGCGCTCGGCCCAGCGGGGGCGGCTGCGGGGCGCGGGCCCTCGGGCGGCGCGGGGTGGGTGAAGGGCAGTTCGGGCAAGGGCGCGGTAGGCGGCTCTACCACGAAGGCGGGCGCGGTGGGCGCGGCCTCCTCGCCGGGCGGGCGCACGGGCTGGCCCAGCTCGCGGTAAAAGGCTTCGAGGTCGCGCTTGGCCTGCTCGGTGGGGCGCGGCGGGGCCTGGCGGTCGTCGGTGGGCTTGCGGCCCCGCGCGGCGGCCGATACGGAGTCGGCCAGCGCATCGGGATTGAAGTGCACGGCGCGGGTGGGCGCGGGCAGCGAGGCGCTTTCGCCAAACGAGTTTTTGCCCGCCGAGGTGCGCAGCGGTCGGATGGGCGCAAAGTTCACGTCGCCCTCAAAATCGAGCGACGGCGTGAGGCTGTGCAGGCCCAGCGCCTGCCGCACGGCCGCCCGCACCACGGCGTACACTGTTTTCTCGTCCTCAAATTTTATCTCCGTCTTGGTGGGGTGCACGTTGATGTCGATGGCCTTTGGATCGAGCTCCAGAAACAGCACGTAGAACGGGTGCGTGTCGCGCGTCAGCAGGCCCTCGTAAGCCGCCAGCACGGCGTGGTTGAGGTAGGCCGAGCGGATAAAGCGGTTGTTGACGAAGAAAAACTGGTCGCCCCGGCTCTTCTTCGCTGACTCAGGCTTACCGATGTAGCCCTTCACCGTAATGAAAGGCGTAACCTCTTCGCAGCCAGCCAACTGCTCCTTATAGTTATTGCCTAGTAGCGACACAATGCGCTGACTCAGCTTGCCGGCGGGCAGGCCAAATACCTCCAGGTCATTCTGGTACAAGGAGAAGGCAATCTGCGGATTGGCCAGCGCCACGTGCTGAAACTCATCCAAGATGTGGCGCATTTCTACCGCGTTGCTTTTCAAGAAGTTGCGCCGGGCGGGCACGTTGAAAAACAGGTTTTTGACGGCGATGCTCGTGCCGTCGGGGCAGGCCGTGGGGGCCTGGCTCGTCACCTGCGAGCCCTCCACGAGCAGCAGCGAGCCGGTTTCCTGGCCGCGCTGCTTGGTGCGGATTTCGACCTGCGCCACGGCCGCGATGCTGGCCAGCGCCTCGCCCCGGAAGCCCAGCGTGCGAATGCGAAACAGGTCCTCCGTCGAGCGTATTTTACTGGTAGCGTGGCGCTCCAGGCTCATGCGGGCGTCGGTGGGCGACATGCCGAGGCCGTCGTCTACTACCTGCACCAGCTGCTTACCAGCTTCTTTCACAATGAGTTGCACGCTGGTGGCCCCGGCGTCCACGGCGTTTTCGAGCAGCTCTTTCACCACCGAGGCCGGGCGCTGCACCACCTCACCCGCCGCAATCTGGTTGGCGAGGTACTCGGGCAGAAGTTGGATGATGTCGGGCATAGGGGCGGGGGTGAGCCGGGGGCGGCACCGGTTTTTGGCCTTGGGTGGGCAATTAGTCAGTAGCACCGGCGTTTTGCGGCCGGGCCTACTGGCTTGGTGCCTACCTTTGCGGCCAATTTGGGCTAGCTGCCCGGCTTATTTTCGGCTGCCAAGCAAGGTTAGGTTCTCTAGGAACCGCCAAGGGCAGCCGGGGGTTCCGGCAGTGTTCACCGGCAAAAGTAGGCCGGCGGAACCGCCTTTTCTACCTCTTAAAACTTCCCGCCCTGGGCTGATGCGCGTCGATTTCCGGTTTTTGTTTCTGGGGTTGCTGCTGGGAGTTGCCGGGTTGCTGCTGGGCTTTTCGGTGCCCCGCCCACCCCTGCCCGACCCGCTGCCCAATGGCCCCGCCGAGCAGCGGTGGGTCGATAGCGTTTTTACCGCCCTCACCCCCGACCAGCGCCTGGGCCAGTTCTTCATGGTGGCGGCCTACTCCAACCGCGAGAAGGCCCACGCCGACCGCATCGAGCGGCTGGTGCGCAACCAAGGAATCGGGGGCGTGATGTTTTTGCAGGGCGGCCCCAAGCGCCAGGTGCTGATGACCAATCGGTTGCAGGCCGCCGCCAAGGTGCCGCTGCTCATCGCCACCGACGCCGAGTGGGGCCTCGACATGCGCCTCGACTCGACCTCGCACTTCGCCAAGGAGATGACGATGGGCGCTATGGACGACGACCGGCTGGTGTACCAGATGGGCCGCGACCTGGCCCGCAAGCTGCGGGCGCTGGGCGTACACATCAACTTCGCGCCCGTTGTGGATGTCAACTCCAACCCCGGCAACCCGGTGATTGGCAACCGCTCGTTTGGCGAAAACCAGGACCGCGTGGCGGCGCTGGGCGTACAGTACGTGCGGGGGTTGCAGGACCAACACGTGATTGCCGTAGCCAAGCACTTCCCTGGCCACGGCGACACCGATACCGACTCGCACGTGGCCCTGCCAGTTATTAATACCGACTTGGCGCGGCTCGAAAAAGTAGATTTGGTGCCTTTCCAAAAGGCGTTTGAGGCCGGGGCGCTGGGCGTGATGGTGGCCCACCTCTACATGCCGCTCTTCGACACCACCAACGCCAAAACCACGACCCTCTCGAAGGCCCTGGTAACGGGCCTGCTGCAAGAGCGGATGGGCTTTAAGGGCCTGATATTCACCGATGCGCTGAATATGCGCAGCGTGAGCAAGCTCTACAAAGACGGCGAGTTGGACGCCATGGCACTGGCTGCTGGCAACGACGTGCTGCTGTTTTCGGAAGACGTGCCGGCCGCCCTCAACCGCATTAAAGAGGCCGTGACCGCGGGCAAGCTGCAACAAGCCGACCTCGATGCGCGGGTGAAAAAAATACTGCGCGCCAAGTACTGGGCTGGCCTCAACCACTACCAGCCCGCCAACGCCCTCACCCTGCGCGACAGCCTCAACCAGCCGGCGTCGCGGGTGTTGTCGCAAACCATTTTTGAGCACGCCGTAACGGTGGTGAAGAACGAAGATAAGCTCCTCCCCTTCCAACGCCTTGACACGCTGCGTATTGCGGCCATCACTATCGGCACCCAGCCAGAAGGGCCCTACGCTACTATTTTCAACAAGTACCAGCCCGGCCCGGTGTATGCCGTGCCCGACCGCTACGCACCCGACTCCACGTTTGCCCGCATTCAGGCGCGCCTCGGCGACGCTAACGTGGTGGTAGTGAGCCTGCACCAGATGAACAACACCCCCGGCCACAGCTATGGACTGGGCGATGGGGCGCTGAAATTCATCAAGAACCTGCAAGCTGACAAGCGCCGCAAAACGGTGGTGGTGGCCATGGGTAATGCCTACAGCCTCAAATACTTAGAGGGCGCCCGCACGCTGGTGTGTGGCTACGAGGACCACTATGCCGCGCAAATTGTGGTGCCGCAAATATTGTTTGGCGCGCTGCCGGCCAAGGGCAAATTGCCCGTGACGGTATCGGAAACTATGAAGGTGGGCACCGGCCTGGCCCTGCCCGATCTACGCCGCCTGCGCTACGCCGCCCCCGAGCGCGAGGGCCTCGACTCGAAAATAATGAGCCAGATTGACCACATTGCCCTCGAAAGCATTGTGACGGCCGCTACGCCTGGCTGCCAGGTGCTCATCGCCAAAAACGGCACCGTAGTATTTGACCAGAGCTACGGCTACGGCACCTACGACCAGAGCCAGCCCATCACGAATAGCACTTTATATGACCTGGCCTCAGTGACCAAAGTAGCTGGCACCTTGCAGGCCGTGATGTTTTTGAAGGACCAGGGCCGCCTCAACCTTGATGCAAAAGTGGCCACCTACCTGCCCGAAATGGCGCGCACCAACAAGCGCGACATGACCGTGCGCGACGTGCTGCTGCACCAGGCGGGCCTCAAGCCCGGCATCCCCACCTGGGAGCGCACCGTGGCCGGCGGCAACCTCAAGCCCGCTTATTATTCGAGCCAGCGCTCCGACGATTTCCCCAATGAAGTAGCGCCCGGCGAGTATTCCATCAAGGCCGCCGACGACTCAGTGTGGGCCTGGACGATGCGCTCGGGGCTGCTGCCCAAAGTACGCGGCAAGTACCCGGTGGAGTACTCCGACCTCAGCTTTATTATCATGAAGCGCCTGAGCGAGAAGATATTAGGCCAACCGCTAGCCGAGTTTCTGCCCAAGGAGTTTTACAAGCCGCTGGGCCTGGGCAGCATGACGTATAACCCGCTCACGCGCTTCCCCAAGAGTTGCATTGCGCCCACCGAAAAAGATACGTACTACCGCCGCGAGCAGCTGCAAGGCACCGTGCACGACCAAACGGCCGCGCTCGTGGGCGGCGTGGGCGGCCACGCTGGCCTCTTTGCCACTGCCAACGACCTGGCCGTGCTCATGCAGATGAACCTGCAAAACGGCCGCTACGGCGGCAACACGTACTTCCAGAACTCGGTAGTGAGTGAGTTTTCGCGGCCCCAGGTGGCGGGCAACAAGCGCGGCCTGGGCTGGGACCGTGGCGACCCCAGCAAACCCGAGGGCCCCACCAGCCGCCTCGCGCCCGCCAGCACCTTCGGCCACACCGGCTTCACGGGCACCTGCGTGTGGCTCGACCCCGACAACCAGATTCTCTACGTCTTCCTCTCCAACCGCGTGTACCCCGACGCGGGCAACATCAAGTTGCGGACGTACAACATCCGCACCCGCATTCAGGAGGTGATTTACAAGGCCATGGCCCAGCACCGGACCAGCCAGGTAAGTAGCTCAGCCGGCGGGCAGTAGCCCAAACCGCTCAGCCCCTACCGCACAATCACGTCCAGCATCAGGTTGAAGCTAGTGTTGAAGGCCGTTTTCTGGGTTTCGCGCCAGTATTGGTACATCAGGCCCAGGTCGCAGTCGAGGTGGTGGCGCGGAATGTCCAGCGTGCGGCGGTAGTAAACTGAAAGCCGGTTTTCAGTGAGTTTATACGGGCTCCAGGACTGACCCGGGGCGCGGGTGGCGGCCGGGCCGTAGGCGTCGGTGGCCGTCAGCACTTCGTCGCTCAGAATGAGAAAGCGGTGGCCGGCCTGGTCGAGCGGGAAGCGGGCCGTTACCATGTCACGCAAGCGAAACTCGAAGGGCGTGGGCCAGCGCTCCTCAAAGCCGGGGGTGAAGTAGAAGCGGTAATCGGTGCGCAGGCTGTTGGTGAGCGCCACCCGGCCCAGCGTCCGGTCGTAATGCAGGCGGGCGTAGGGGCGCAGCTCGTCGCGGTAGTTATTAGGCTGCTCGGCCTCGTAGGGCGGCGCATCCTGGTAGGCGTCGCGCCGCCAGTAGCCGCCCGACAGGGAAACCCGCCAGTGCGGGCGCAGGCGGTACACAAAATCCTGGGTGAGCACAAACAGGCCCGTGCGCTTCACCGGGTTCAGGCTGCCGGTGGGGTCAGAATGGCGGCCCACCCCCATATCAGTTACCGACGACCAGCGGGTGCTCAGCTCCCTATCCAGGCCCAGCGCCACCCAGGTGGTGAGCTTGCCGCCCTGCGCCTCGGCCCCAATCTGGGCCTGGGCCGCCAGCGGAAGTACCGCGCCAGCCGCGGCTACCAGAAAGGTTTTTATCGTCATGCGCCCCAAAGCTCGCGCTACGCCCATAAAGGCTTGGTGAAGCGCCGACTAGCCTGTTCGCCAGTGGGTAATTGCACTTGCTACCGAGTTGCTTCCGCTCCGCAGGGTAGCGGCCTGGTTAGTGGGCTATTCCCGCCTGGCAACCTAACTACTTACTAAACATCTTTCTTACAAGTAGTTACTTAAGCTTCGCCACTGGCGTGGTGCTCGTCATAGTGCCCTCGGGCACGGTTTGCGCGGCCGTTACGTAGTCGAACCGGGAGGGCTTGTCGGCTTCGCTGCGGCCGGACGCCAGCAGGATTTGGCCGTGGCGGACGTACTCATTCCAGCGGCGGCGAAAGGCGGGCTCCGGGTCGGCGGCTTTGGGGAAGTAGGCCCACTCATCTACCAGGCCGGTGGCGCGGTTTACCAGCACTTGGTAGCGGTTATCGGGCGTTACGCCTACTTTGGTAAACGTCAGTTGCAGGCGGTCGGCGGGCGCGCCGTCCATCGTTTTGCCTTCGCCTAAGTACTTGAGCATCACGCCGGGGTCTTCCAGCTTGAAAGGCATCACCAGCCAGTAGGAATTGTTAATCCAGAGGGGCGTGAGCTTGTCAAGCGTTTCCTTACCGGCGGGCGTGGCCGACACGTCCTTGCCGCGGCTGTACACGTGGCCCTGCTTGGAGTTGAGGTTATAATTCGCCACCAGCGTATCCTTTTCCCAGTGAAAATCGCCGGTTTTCTTGTCCCAAATCTGGTACTGGCCTCCGAAGAAATCCCAGGCCAGGTAGCGGGTAGCATCCCAGCCCTCGCGGCCCCCCATCTCCTTCAGCACCCGGTCGGCAATGGCCACCGCCTTGGGGTCCGACGCCTTGTCGGGGCCCTTGTCTACGCACCCCAGCAACAAGCCGCTGGCGGCAGTGGCAAACATAAATCCGGCTAAGCGAGGGGCGAGGCGCATGGGAGTAGGAAAAATGCGCTGGCCGCGTGGGTTGCAGAAACAACTATGCTACCAGCCAGTGAATGAAGGGGTTGGTAAATGTAGCCTATTTTTCGTTTGCTGGTAGCGCAGTAGCCTAAACTCGACAGTTCGCGTCTCGTTGGCGCCGTGGCCCGCCCTATTGGCGCGGGGCCGCGCACCGCCAGGCTCACGCTACTGCGGAGCCGTCCACGCGTTGTCGGCCGGGTAGCTGTCGGGGGTGTAGGTGCTACCCAGCGTTACCTGCCGGATGGCGCGGCGGCCGGCTACGGGCACCGTAATGCGCTTGGCACCGTCCTTCCACACGGCGATAGTGCGGTGGATTTTTTCCTCGCTGCCGTTGTCAAACGTCACCGTCAGGTCTACGGGCATGGGCTTGCTGCCTTTGGCCGTGACCACGATGGCGGCGGGGCCATCGGCGGGGCGCGCCACGCTCGTGATGGCCAGGTCGGGGTAGCCGCCCTCAAAAAACCAGCGCTGCCAGAACCAATCCAGGTTTTGGCCCGCCCCGGCGTTCATCGAGTAGAAGAAGTCGTAGGGCATGGGGTGCTTGCCATGCCAAGTCCCGATGTAGGTATGCAAGGCCTTGGTAAACAGTTCATCACCCAGCATATCCTTCACGTAGAGGTAGCCCAGGCCGGGCTTGGGATACGAGTTGAGGAAGAACGGCGTGCCGGTTTGCTGGGTCGTGAGCGTCACGATGGGCAGGTCGTCCTCGGTGTCGGCGGCGCGGGCGTAGGGCACCATGCCGTAATCATCGACCAGGCCGGGCTGGATGAGGGGCGAGATAATCCACTCGCCGATGGTGGCCCAGCCTTCGTCCATCCAGGCGTATTTCGTCTCGTTGATGCCCATGTAGAACGGGAACATCGTGTGAAATATCTCGTGGTCGGTGAGCGTGATGCTCTCCTCGCGGGTGTGGGTGGGGTTGTCGTTCACCATCATGGGGTACTCCATCTGGTCGAGGCCGTCGAACACCGTTTCGTGGCTGTACGGGTAGGGCCACTTGGGGAAGGTGTAGCTCATGGCCTCCACCGTTTTGCGCCCAAACTGCGCAACCTCCTCAAAATCATCATGTTTAGCATTATACACGGCATCGACGCGGGTGCGGCGCTTGGTGGCGCGGTCCACCACCAGGCTAGTCGATTCCCACACGTAGTGGTCGGCGGTGGCGAAGGCAAAGTCGGTTACGTCGCGGGCGTCGAAGTGCCAGGTGTTGTAGGCGTTGGGCGCGGTGGCGTCGTGCAGGCGCGCCTCAGCGCTGTCGATTATGCTGGTAATACCGTCCTTTTTCTCGGCCGTGCGCAGGCGGGCCAAGTACTTTTTGGTGAGCACTTTATCAGCATTAGTCAGCTCGCCGGTGGCCCATACCAGGAAATTGCGCGGCACCGTGATGTCGACCTCAAAGTGACAGAAGTCGTTGTAAAACTCGGGGCCGCCAGTGTAAGCAATTCGGTTCCAGCCATCTATGTCGTCGTACACGGCAATGCGCGGAAAGAAATACGCCACAAACGCGGCCCCCGGCGCTACCTCGCCCGTGCGCTGGTGCGAGCCCTTGTTGAGTACGTAGGAGTACGCTACCTCCACCTGCGCCGCCTGGTGCGCGCCGATGGCGCGACGCAGCGGCACTACCATGTTGGTGTTATCAATAAGTAGTGAGCTGGGGTCAATAACCTGACCATTAATACTTAGTCGCTCAATCTTCACGCCATCGCTCAGGTCTTCAGCCGAAAACTTGCCCGAGCGGGGCGCCCCCTTTTGGTAGAGGTTGGGGTAGAGCTTGAACCAGAGTTGGCGTAGCGAATCGGGGCTGTTATTCTGGTACTTAATGTGCACCGTGCCGGCCAGCCGCCGCGTGGCGGGGTCGAAGTTGACCTTGATGGTATAGTCGGCGGTGTTTTGCCAGTACTTGGGGCCGGGCTGGCCGGTGGGCGAGCGGGTGCCTTTGTCGTAGGTCGCCCGCAGGTTGCGGGGCATGGGCAGGGCAGTCTGGGCCTGGCTGGCCGAATACGTGAGGGCCAGCAGAATCAGCAGCAGGCAACGAGAAAACGTGGAGGTATTTTTCAAAAAGAAAAACTAAAATGTAGCGTTGGTGAAGCCGGAAGGCAATTTTTGACGAAAACCGTCCGGCCAGGCTACAGACGCGAAAAGCCGGCTTGCCGCTGCAAGCCGGCCCACAAAAATAGGCAGGTAAGTAGCGTAAGCTTTCGCTTGCGAGTGAGCACAGCGAGCAGGCGGGGCCGGACGAACCTAGTGCCAGATACTCGCTACGCTCGCTCGCAAGCGAAAGCTTACGCTACTGCTTTACCGCTCTAGCTTGAAATCTTTGTCGCGGGCGGGCGGGGCGGGGCGGTTGGCCACGGCCCAGCCAGTGAGGTACATCCAGCGCGTCATGTTGGTGAGCTTGGGGTAGTCGATGCGCTTGGGCTCGTCGCGCGGAGTATGGTAATCGGGGTGCAGCACCGAGGTGTACATCACCGACGGGATGCCCAGGCGGGCATACGGCAGGTGGTCAGAGCGGAAATACCAGCCTTCGGGGTGGTCGGCGCGGTCCCAGAGGGTATCGAGCTTGAATTTGGGGCCGGCTAGGTTGGCGGCCAGCGCCATGTTTACTAGCTCGGTCGAGTTGCGGTGCGGGCGTTGGCGGCCCAATAGCGCGGCGCTATCGGGCGAGTTGCGGCCCATCATTTCGGCATTGAGCACCGCCACAATGGATGCCACCGGCACCGTGGGGTTGCTGGCGTAGTAGCGCGAGCCCAGCAGGCCGCGCTCCTCAGCCCCGTGAAACACAAACAGCGCCGAGCGCCGACCCGGCTTCTGCTTGAAGGCGCGCATGATGGCCAGCAGCGCCGAGCAGCCGGTGGCGTTGTCGTCGGCCCCGTTGTAAATCGAGTCGCCGGCCACCGCCTCGCGCACGCCGTCGTGGTCCTGGTGGGTGCTGAAGAGCACGTTCTGGCCCTTCAGCTGGGCATCGGTGCCGGGTATTTTAGCCACGATGTTTACCGAAGGGTAGGCGAAGCTTTCCAGCCGCAGGTCGGCCACAAACTGCTGGCCGGGCTGCTGGGCCCAGCTGGCGGCGCTGGCGGGCAGCCAGATGGTGGGCGCGCCGCTGTTCACCTTCACGTTGGGGCCGCCGGGCAGGTCATAGCGGCCGCGCTCGTAGGTGTGGCCCCAGTGCTCGTACACGGCCTGGGCGCGGGCATCGCCCACAATCACCACGGCCACCGCGCCCGCCTTCAGCAGTTCGGCCGAGCGGTCGCGCATGGTTGTCATCTGGTAGCGCCGGAAGCTGAGGCCGGGCGTTACGTCGCCGCCAAACTGCATGGCCACGGCCTTGCCCTTCACATCTACTTTGGCCAGCTCGGCGGGCGTGGCGTTGCCCACCCACACCAGGGGCGCGTTCACGCTGGCATTGACCGGGGCAAAGAGCAGGGCGTCGTGATTCAGCTTAAGCTGGTGGCTGCCAATGGTTAGGCTGCTGTTTTTGACCAGGCGCGTGCGCTGAATATTAAACCACTGGTAGTAAGTCCCATCGTCGCCGGCCGGCAGCGCGCCGGTGGCCCGAATCTGGTCGGCCAGCCACACCGAGGCTTTCAGCTCGTCGAGGGTGCCGGCTTCGCGGCCGCGAAAGTGGTCGCCGCCCAGCGCAAACAAGTCGCGCTTGATGTCGGACTCGTGGATGGCGCTTTCGGCGTTGGCGGCGGCGGGCGCAGCCTTTTTCTGGGCCTGGCCCACCAGCGGCAGCGACAGAGCGAGGGCCGCTAAGAGATGGAGTTTGTGTTTCATAGTCGCAAGGTTTCGCAAGGTTAAAGGAGGTTCAGCAAGGTCGATTTTTTGAGGACAATATAGGCGCAAGATTCCCAGGTAATCAGTTAGTTCACAGGCAGCCTCTTGCGAAACCTCTTTTAACCTTGCGAAACCTCGCGTTATTTCTGGCGGGCGGCCCAGGCGTCCATCCGCCGCTCCAGCACGGCCAGGGGCATGGCCCCGTCCAGCAGCAGCTCATCGTGGAAAGCCTTGAGCGAGAATTTGTTGCCTAATTGCTTTTCGTAGCGCGTGCGCAGCTCCCTGATTTTGAGCTGCCCCGTTTTGTAGGCCAGCGCCTGGCCGGGCCAGGCCATGTAGCGCTCAATTTCGGCGGTGGCCCCTTGCTCGGTAGTCGCCTCGTTAGCAAGCATGTACTGAATGGCCTGCTCGCGGGTGAGGCCCTTGGCGTGCATGCCCACGTCCACCACCAGCCGGATGGCGCGGTGCATCTCGGCGCTCAGCGCGCCCAGGTATTGATACGGGTCGGTGTACATGCCCAACTCCTTGCCCAGGCTCTCGGTGTAAAGCGCCCAGCCTTCGCTGAACGCCGAGTAAAACGCAAAGCGCTGGAATTTAGGCAAATCCGTGTTCTCCTGCTGCAACGATACCTGAAAGTGGTGGCCCGGAATGGCCTCGTGCAAAAACAGCGACTCCATGCCCGGCGTCTTAAACTTGGTAGCGTCCAGAATGGGCACGTAGAAAATGCCCGGCCGCGAGCCGTCGGCCGCGCCGCGGTTGTACTGCGCGCTGGCCGTAGCGGCCCGGAAGGCCTCCGTCTGCCGAATCTCGAAGGCCGTTTTGGGCAGGCGCCCAAACAGGCGCGGCAGCCCCGGCGCCACCCGCCCCTGAATGGCGCGGAAGCCGTTGAGCACGTCCTCGGGCGTTTTGTAAGGCCGGAATTTCGGGTCGGTACTCAGCGAAGCCAGCAGCTCGGGCAGGGTGCCCTGGTAGCCAATCTGTTGGCGCACCTGCTCCATTTCGGCCTTAATGCGGGCCACTTCCGACTGGCCGGTCTGGTAAATTTCGTCGGGCGTGCGGGTGGTGGTGGTCCAGTAGCCCACGGCGTAGGCGTACATGTCGGCCCCGCCGGGCACGTCGGCAATGCCGGTGCTGGTGCGGGCGGCGGGCAGATATTCGTCGCGCAGAAACGCGGCCAGCTTGCGGTACGTGGGCACCAGCTGCGTGCCAATGGCCTGCGCATACGCGGCCGTGAGGCGCTGCTTATCGGCCGCCGAAAACGCGGCCGGCAGCTGCTTAATGGGGCCGTAGAATACGCTCTGCGCAGGCTCGGTAGCCAGCGCTTCGAGCTGCGGTATCATCTTTTGCACCAGCACGTTGGGCAATACTACGCCGGTGCGCATGCCGTGCCGGAAGTCGGCGATGGCCGTATCGCCCCACGCCGGAAACTGCCGCACGCGGGCCAGCCAGTTATCGTAGTCCTGCGGCGTTTTAAATGGCTGCGCGCCGGTGCCCGCGCCCAACTGCGCCAGCTCGATGGGCAGGCCGCTAAACTGCGTGAACGGCATCGTCCAGGTGGGCTGCTTCAGCCCCGCCAGCCGGGTCGCCATCTCGTACTGAAACACGTCGTAGCTCGTTTGGTCGGCCGCCCCCAGCCGGCGGCGGTCAATGCGCGTCAGCTGACCCTGGTAGCGCGCATAGAGGCTGCGCTGCAGCTCCCGAAACGCCCGCGTGCCCGAATTAGGCAGCTGGTCGTTGTTGCGGTTGTCGCCCTGGCTGGTGGCTTGCAGCGGGTAGAGGCGCGCCTGCTCCTCCCAATAATTGGTGAAGAGTGCGGCCAGCGGGGCCGACAGGGCCACGGCCTTGGGCGAGTTGGCCCGCGTGGGCTGGGCCAGCGCGGGCGCGGCGGGGGCGGCGAGGCCGGCCGCCAGGCAACCCGCCAGTAAAAATTGCTTCATTGGGAAATCGCTAAAAACACAGTGGCCCAAAGCTACGCGGCGGCTACCGGTGGCGTTGTCGGCGCTTTTGGGCTCGTGCCCGTAAAGGCGCGGGCCGGGGCAGCCGGGTGGCGGCCAACATCCGCCGCGCATTCTGGTTAGCCCCTCGCCTACTATCCTTTCTACATGAACATCGGCATCGTCTGTTATCCCACTTTTGGCGGCTCCGGCGTGGTGGCCACCGAGCTGGGCAAAGCCCTGGCCCAGCGCGGCCACAAGGTCCACTTCATCACCTACAGCCAGCCGGTGCGGCTCGATTTCTTCAACGAGAACGTCTTCTACCACGAGGTGTACGTGCCCACGTATCCGCTCTTCCAGTTTCCGCCCTACGAGTCGGCCCTGGCCAGCAAAATGGTGGATATTGTGCAGAACGAAAAGCTTGACGTACTGCATGTTCACTACGCCATTCCGCACGCCTCAGCGGCCTACCTGGCCAAGCAGATTCTGCGCTCGCGGGGCATCACGGTGCCCGTAGTTACCACGCTGCACGGCACCGATATTACCCTCGTGGGCAAGGATGCCAGCTACGAGCCGGTAGTCACGTTCAGCATCAATGAGAGCGACGGCGTAACGGCCGTTTCGGCCGATTTGCGCCGCGAAACCTACGAGTATTTCCCGGTCGAGCACAAGATTGAGGTTATCCCCAACTTCATCGACCTGCACCGCTTTCGCAAGCAGGAGAAAAGCCATTTTCGAACCGCCATTGCGCCCGAGGGCGAAAAGCTGCTCATCCACACCAGCAATTTTCGCTCGGTAAAGCGGGTCGAAGACGTGCTGCGCATTTTCTGCGGCGTGCGCCAGGTTATCCCGGCCAAGCTGCTGCTGGTGGGCGACGGCCCTGACCGCTCGCGCATGGAGAAGCTGGCCCGCGACCTCGATTGCCACCGCGACATCCGCTTCCTGGGCAAGCTCGAAGCCGTGGAGGAAGTTCTGAGCGTGGGCGACCTGTTCCTGATGCCCTCTGAGAATGAGAGCTTTGGCCTCGCCGCCCTCGAAGCCATGGCCTGCGAGGTGCCCGTGGTCAGCACCAACGCCGGCGGCATTCCCGAGCTCAACGTGCACAACGTAACCGGCATGCTCAGCAACATCGGCGACGTGGAGGACATGATTAAGAACGCCCTCTACGTACTCGATGATGCCAACCTGCCCCGCTTCAAAGCCGCCGCCCACGCCCGCGCCGAGGAGTTTGCCGTCGACAACATCGTGCCGCTCTACGAGCGGTGCTACGAGCACGCCGTGCAGCTGGCCCAACAGCGCGTAGGATAAGCTTTAGCTTGCCGGCGCCAGGGCAAAATTGCCAGCGTTAGGATAACAAGTACCCTAACGCCGGCAAGCTAAAGCTTATCCTACACGCACTTACAGCAAGATATCACCTAGCTCCTGCCAGTTGTGCACCCGCCGATGACGCGTGTCGTGCGCATTATGCGGCGCATCAAATAATAGCCCCTCCCCGCGAAAATTATCGAAATTATAGGCGTTGTCGTCAATAAGATAATCAGCGTTCAGAATGCTCTTATCGCCGCAAAATACGAAGTTGCGCCACGAGATGAACGGGAAATGCTGCTCCAGCCACCGATATTTATCCAGAAAGGAATTCGGAAATTCCATCGCCGCGGTGGCCACAAAAATCTCATAGCGCTCGCTCAACGCTTGCAGAACGCGCTGGCTATCAGCAATAACGGGCAGGTCGCGAAAGAAGCCCTCGGCATTGGGATAGGCGCGCAGGGCGGGCTGGTGCTCGGGCGCTACCGCCTCGTGCGGGCTTTTACCGCGTAGCGTGTCCAGCGTTAGCTCCAGCTGAAAATCGCGGCCGTACCACTCCTGAAACCGAGAAATGGAATCGGCCATGACCTCATCCATGTCCACAGCTATGCGCTTCTTAATCATCACTCAATCAGGTAGCTGCCTCTAGAATAATTGCGCCGCCTCGCGCTTCACCACCGTCAGGGCGTGGGCGGTGGGGTCGGCGGCATCGGTCATGAGACCCTCCAGAATGCGCTTGGCCAGCTCGGTGCCGCGCAGCTGCGTGGGGTTGTTGAGGCCGTGAAAGGCGCGGTTTATCATCGTGAGCACGTCTTCCTTAGCTTGCTTCACCTGGCCCCAGGCCTCGGGCGTAATGTAGAGCTGCTGCGAATAATTGTGCTCAAACTCGCCGCGGATTTCCTGCTGCAACAGGCGGTGGTAGTCGGCCGCGTTCTGGCCGGCGCTGCTCAGGCGCACCAAAATATTGTTGGGCGAGATGCGCTCCAGCAGCAGTGTTACGCGCTCGTAGGCCTGCAGGCGCAGCGGCAGCGTGGTTTTGCTGCTATCGAGGCGCAGCTCGATGAGGCGGCGCTGCTGCTCCTTCTCCAAATACTGACGAAACAGGAAGAAGATGGCCCCCGCCACAATGAGCGCGGGCAAAATAGTTTTGAGCAGGTCGAAGAGATAAGTGGTCGTGTCCATAAATTGCGTGCTGGCTTTATTTGGCGTGAAGCTACGTTGGCTACGGATTTTGCGGCTGAAAAAGGCGGCGGCGCCCCCCGCTGGCCCACCCACCTGAACCGCCGCCGGCTCTGCCCTGTTTACAAGCGTGGGCCACCCGCTGGCCGCCGTATATTTGCCTTATCTACATTCATTCTAAACTCGAACCTGTTATGGCTACCGCCACCCAAGCTCCCCCTATCGGCCTCACTGCCCGCGCGTTAGTAGAGGTCAGGAATATCATTCAGGAGAAGAACGTCCCCGCCGACTACGGCCTGCGCATCGGGGTGCAGGGCGGCGGCTGCTCGGGCATGAGCTACCTGCTGGGCTTCGATAAAGCCAAGGACCAGGATGAGGTGTACGACCTCGACGGCGTGCAGCTTATCATGGATAAAAAGCACGCTATGTACGTGCTGGGCATGGAAGTTGACTTCCAGGACGGCCTCAACGCCCGCGGCTTCGTCTTCAACAACCCCCAGGCCAAGAGCACCTGCGGCTGCGGCTCGTCGTTCTCGGCCTAAGCCACGGCTTTATTAACTAATTATCTTATTACCAACCTTTTGCATGGACATTAAATATTTATCCGATGCCAAAGGCAACGTGACGGGGGTATTTATTGCCATCGAGGAATGGGAGCGCCTGCAAAAAGAGTATAAAATCGGCGAAGAGCTGCCGGCCGATTCCGGCAAGCAGTTGCGGCAGGAGCTAACCGGCGCCCTCCAGCGCCTCAAAAAAGACGATTCGGAAGACTAACGCTCGCCCGAAACCCATTAAAAAAGCCTGGCTAGCCGGGCTTTTTTAATGCACTCTTTTTTGCGGAGGCGGGCCTCAACTCAAGGGCGAAATCTTGAAGCCAGCCTCCTCCACGGCAGTTAACAGCTGGTCAATAAAAACCTGTCCGGAGGTGATGGTCAGTATTTTATCGGTATCTGCCGTATCGACCTGCCAGTTACCGGCCCCCACTTCCTGGTTGAGGGTCGGCGTTACGGCGCGCACGCAGTTACTGCAATTGATGGTGGTTTTGAAACGTAGGGTAGACATAAAAGCGATTTTGCTATGCAGTGGGAGGCGGCTGGTGGCCAATGGACGCAACCGGCCTCCCCGATTACAAAATTCGGGCAGATTTGCTTTCCTTTTGCCACAACATTTGGCCGGCGCAGTGCTGAATTAGGCTGTTCCCTCCTTGTTGCTTGGCCTAATACGTCTTGGTCATGTCGTCAGGCACCACGATGAGGTAGTCGGCCAGGTCTACATTTTCTTTATCAAGCGTCTGCAACTGGCTCTGGGTCACCATGCTCAGCGTGGCAACGCGCAGCTTGGGCGCGGCCTGGCGCAGGTAGGCCACAATGCCATCGTGGTGGTCGGAGTGGTATGAGCCGTTGAAGTGCAGCAGCGTTTGGCCGGGGCGCAGGCCCGTGCGGATGGCGTAGGCCATGGTAGCATCTTTCAGCGCCTGCGCCTGAATAACGTTGCGCGCACCGCCGCCGTGGGCTCCGCCGCCGCCAAACATGGCGGCCATATTTTTATAGCCCGGCAGCTCGTAATCGACTTTGAGCGGCAGCGGCATGAGGTAGGCTTTTTCGGCGGCGGGCAGCTGGTCGAGGGCCGTGAGCGAGCCGCGCGCCACTTGCTGGGCGTAGCGGCGCGGCGCATTGGTGGCAAGCACCGTTAGGTGCTGGTCGCGGGCCAGTTGCAGCAGCGGGCGGTAGTCGGTGGCGTAGTTGGGCCAGGGCCGGCTCTGGCGCTCAAAGGCCGAGTCGGGCAGCGTGCCGGCGGCGTACTGCGCCACCAGCGGCTGCACGTCGCGCTCAAACATTTCCATACCCAGCACCAGTTGGCCGGGGCCTTTCAGCTTAGCTAAGTCTTTGGTTACCTGCACTTCGAGCCAGTGGGCGATGGGGTCGTTGTGCTGCTCGCCAAAGAACACTACGTCGGCCTGGGCCATTTGGGTCAGCATCTGGTCGTAGTCGGCGGGCTGGCCCTGGGCGGTGAACAGGCGGTAGGCGGGCCGGTCGCCGGCCGGCGCAAAGGCCAGCAGCAAGGGCAGGGAAAGCAGAGATAATATACGGGCAAGCATGGGGCTAACAAAAGTCGCCTGTCATTGCGAGCCTGCGAAGCAATCGCACCAGAACGACAATACTACCACGACAACGGCGCGGACGATTATGTTCTAGGGCGATTGCTTCGCAGGCTCGCAATGACAGGCGATTCAGCGTCAATCAGGCGACGCAACTCACTAAGAATTTACCCCTTATAAAACATCCACTTCGATAACTCCTTATACGTCACCTTCTTACCATACATCAAAATACCTACGCGGTAGATGCGGGCCGCCACCCAGGTGGTACCCACGAAGCCGGCAATGAGCAGCGTGCCCGACAGTACCAGCTGCCAGGTGGGCACGCCGAAGGGTAGGCGCATGACCATGGCAATGGGCGAGGTGAGCGGAATCATGGAGAGCCAAAAGGCCAGCGGGCCGTTGGGGTCGCCGTTGATGATGACGTTGATGCTCACTACGTAGCTCAGAATGAGCGGAATAGTAACCGGAAACATGAATTGCTGCGCATCAGTCTGGTCGTCCACGGCCGAGCCGATGGCCGCAAACATGGCCGAATACAGTAGGTAGCCACCCAGGAAAAAGAACAGGAAGCCGCCGATGATGCTACCGATGGGCAGGCCATCGAGCGCGCTCCAGACGCTGAAGGGCTGGCCGGGGCGCGGGGCCACTACCGCATCCGTAACCGGCGCGGCAGCCGAAACGGCCGGCTTATCCACGGTTGCTTGCTGGTTATCAACAGTTTGGGTGGTAGTTACCGTGGCAGCGGCTACGGGCTTGTCGGCTTTCAGCAAAAGCGGCATTACCACCGTGGTAATGCCCCATGAGAGCACCAGCCACAGCGCAAACTGCGTGAGCACGACGCCGGCAATGCCCAAAATCTTGCCCATCATGAGTTGAAAGGGCTTCACCGACGAAATCATGACTTCCATGATGCGGCTCGATTTCTCTTCGCTCACGCCGCGCATCACCTGCACGCCGTAGACGAAAATGAACAGGTATACCAAAATGGACAGCACGTAGGCTATGCCCGTGGTGGTACCCACGTCGTTGCGGCGGCCGCCCTGCTGGGTGAGGTCGATGGCGGCCAGGTCTACGCGGGCCTGCATCTTGTCGATGACGGCCTGGGTGAGGCCCGAGCGCGCCATTTTCAGCTCGCCCAGGGCTTTGTTTACGGCCTTGCGGATGATTTCGCGGCGCTTGAGGGGCAGGCTGCCATTGGCCAGCACCTGCACGCCCCCGGTGCTATCGAGGGTGAAGCTGGCCGGAAAATCGAGCAGCGCGGCGGGCTTGGGCTTGGCTTTTAGGAAGGCTTGCTGCGCGGCGGCCAGCGAGCCGGGCGCGGCGGGCACAAAGGTGATGTCTTCGGTATCGGCTAGGTGTTCGGCCAGGCGCAGGCCGCTTTCGTCGTGCACGGCCACTATATCGGGCCCCGAGCCGGTGTTGAGCTTGGCAATAGCGATGCTGGCGCCGGCCAGCAGCAGCGGGGCCAGTAGTGAAATCACCAGGAAGCTCTTTTTGCGCACCCGGGTGAGGTATTCGCGCTGAATGATAAGCCAAATTTTGTCCATAGTAGTGGGTAGCCCAACGGCTTAGCTAACAGGTAGTTCCAAGAGGGTTTCGGGCATGGTTTCGCGCACGCGCCGGATAAAAATCTCGTTGATGCTGGGTATTTGCTCGCGGAAAGCATCGACCTGCACCTGCCCGATGAGGAAGCGCAGCAGGTCGTTGGGCGTAGTGCCGGCGTGCAGCTGAATGCGGGCGTAGAAGTGGTCGTTTTCGCGGGCTTTCTGCTCTATCACCTCAAAATCGGGGTGCATAACCAGCAGCTTGCCCTGGCCCTCGACCTCGTAGGTGCTGGTTTTAAACTGGTTCTTAATCTGCGACACCGGCCCATCGAGCACTTTGCGGGCGCGGTTGATGAGGGCAATATTGTCGCACAGTTCCTCCACCGATTCCATGCGGTGGGTCGAGAAAATGATGGTGGCCCCATCTTGCCGCAACTGCAATATTTCGTCCTTTATCAGATTGGCATTGATGGGGTCGAAGCCCGAAAACGGCTCGTCGAGGATGATAAGCTTGGGCTGGTGCAGCACGGTGGCAATGAATTGCACTTTTTGCTGCATGCCCTTGCTCAGGTCCTCCACGTTTTTCTGGGCCCAGGGCTTCAGCTCCAGCCGGTCGAGCCAGTGCTTGATGCGCTGCGTAGCCTCGGCGCGGGGCAGCCCGCGCAGCTGCGCCAGGTAGAGCAGCTGCTCGCCCACCTTCATTTTTTTGTAGAGGCCGCGCTCCTCCGGCAGGTAGCCAATCTGGCCGATGTGGCTGGCGTTCAGCTTTTCACCACGAAATAAAATCTCGCCCGAGTCAGCCCCCGTTATCTGGGTGATGATGCGGATGAGCGAGGTTTTGCCCGCGCCGTTAGGGCCCAGCAGGCCAAAAATGCTTTGCTCGGGCACGGCCAGGCTCACGCCGTCGAGGGCGGTGTGGGCGGCGTAGTGCTTGCGCACGTCGCGGGCTTCCAGAATGGGCCGGGAGGCAGGGTTTTGCATAGAAAGAAGGAGTAGCGTAGGGTGTAAATGTAACCGCTACTAGCGAGCGGCCCGCCGCGCAGTTACCCAAGCGGTAACTATACGGCTTCAAACGGTAGTAATCAGGGCTGAATGGCCGGGCAAGGCTCAGCTTTTCGCATCGGGCAGCGGCCCTTCGTTCAACTCGCGCAGCTGGCCTTCGAGGCGGTCGAGGTGCTGGCCATAAAGGCGTTGCAGGTACCAAGCGGTAGCTCGCGAGGCTGGCCAGTACAACACGGCCATTTCTACTACTAGGCCGCCACCTATCAGCGCTAATTTGGCCGGGGTCAGCGCGCCCAGTACTTTTAGCAGCGCCAAGGTCCCTATCATCAGCGCCGTTACCGGAATCATGGCCAGCGTGAAGCGATAGTAAAACCGAATAAGTGCCCGCAGGCCCTCCGTGATGCGCAGGAGGTGCACCCGCAGGTTACCCGCTGGGTCGTCCATGCTGCGCAGCAAGCCAAGCTTGCGATTCAGGTAGTAGATGCACACCGCCGCTACCAGCGCCAGCAACCCGCCGCACAGCCGCAGCCACAGCGCCGGGGCCAAGGCGCACATACCCAGTGAGATGATTAGCAGCGCATAGTTGATGCCCATTTCCAGGCGGGCATTGCGCCGCAGCTGCCCCACAATGCTGCCCGATTGCCGGGCCACCAGCTGCGTTAGCTCGGCGGCGCTTAGCGGCACCGAGGCTTTGGCCGGCGTGGGCCGCTGCCACTGCCGCCGCAAATCATCAAGTTCCATAAATCATTGTTTTACAGATAGTTAATTATGAACCAGTTGCCGACGCAGCTTATCCTGCACGCGGTGCATTTTTACGCGCACATTATTTTGGGTAATGCCCAGAATATCAGCCATTTCGTCATACGGCCGGTCCTCCAGGTACAGCAGCACGAATGCCTTGTCTACATCCGAAAGGCGGTCGATGGCGCGGTACAGGGCGGCCGTTTCCTCGGGCTCGTAGGCCCCGGCCTCGGTGGGCTGGGCCAGGAACCGAGCGGCCTCATCTTCCAGCCCCACGGCGGCCGGCCGGCGCGTGCGCTGCCGCAGGTTGCTGATGGCCACGTTTAGGGCAATGCGGTAGAGCCAGGTGCTAAGCTTGGCATCGGGCTGGGGTACGTAGCGCGGCCAGGCCCGCCACAATTGCAGCACTATTTCCTGAAAGAGGTCCTGCCGGTCGTCGGCGTCCTGGCAGTAGAGCCGGCACACGCGCCGCACCAACGGCTGGTAGTCGTGCAGGGCAGCCAAAAAATCGGCAGACGGGGCAGTACGCATTGCAAGGCAGAGGTTTCGGGAAGTTATTCGCCGAAGGTCGCCCCGCATTACAACCCACCCAATTTTTCAGCGCAGAAAAAACAGCGGGTTTCGCAGAAGAAACGCATAAGCACAAAAATGCCCCACTCGGCCAATAGCCAAGTGGGGCATTCGTAACACAGCCGCGCCGTCCGAATCTGCGAAATCAGCGCAATCTGTCTAAATCATCGATTATTGGAAGTACTCCTTTACCTTCTCAAAAAAGCCCTTCTCATTCTTACCAGGATGGGGAATGAAGTTATCCGAGTCGCGCAGCTTCTCCAGCAGCTCGCGCTCTTGGTTGCTCACGTTTTTGGGCGTCCACACGTTGAGGTGAATCAGCTGGTCGCCGCGGCCGTAGCCGTTGAGGTCCTTGATGCCCTTGCCGCGCAGGCGCAGAATTTTGCCGGGCTGCGTGCCGGGGTCCACCTTTATTTTAACCTTGCCCTCAATGGTGGGCACCTCCAAGCTGGCGCCCAGGGCGGCATCCACAAACGAGATGTACTGCTCAAACATGATGTTGTTGC
The DNA here is from genome assembly GCF_030063445.1 of Hymenobacter sp. H14-R3. Lineage (GTDB taxonomy): Bacteria > Bacteroidota > Bacteroidia > Cytophagales > Hymenobacteraceae > Hymenobacter. The sequence goes on from NZ_JASITD010000004.1 coordinate 30,221, forward strand.
CATCGCGCTTGAGGAATTCGTGCGGCTCCTCCTCAATCTGAATGAGCAGGTCGCCGGGCACGCCGCCGCGCTCGGGGAAGTTACCTTTGCCGCTCATGCTCAGCTGCATATCGTTGGCTACGCCGGCCGGAATGTTAATCGGAATCACTTCCTCATTCAGCTGCCGGCCGTCGCCCTTGCACACGTCGCAGGTGGTCGAAATGGTTTTGCCCTCACCGTGGCAGGTAGGGCAAGTGCTGGCGCTCACCATCTGGCCAAGCATCGTGTTTACCACGCGCTTGGTTTGGCCGCTGCCCTGGCAGGTGGCGCAGGTTTTGAGCTCGGTGCCGTTTTTGGCCCCGGTGCCGCTGCACGGTGGGCAAGCCACGTAGCGCTTCACCTTGATTTTTTTCTCAACGCCGTTGGCAATTTCCTCCAGGTCAAGCTTGAGCTTAATTCGCAGGTTGGAGCCCTTCTTTACGCGGCGGCCCTGGCCGCGCCCGCCGCCGCCAAAGAAGCCCTCGAAGCCGCCACCCCCGCCGCCATTGCCGAAGATGTCGCCGAACTGCGAGAAAATATCCTCCATATTCTGCGCGTGGCCGCCGCCGCCACCCTGCTGGTGGCCAAACCGGTCGTAGCGCGCCCGCTTGTCCCCATCACTAAGGACTTCGTAGGCCTCGGCGGCTTCCTTGAACTTGTCCTCCGCCGTGGGGTCGTCGGGGTTTTTATCGGGGTGATATTTAATAGCCATCTTGCGGTAGGCTGACTTAATGACGTCGCCCTCCGCGTTTTTGGCTATCCCTAATACTTCGTAATAATCGCGCTTTACAGTTGCCATAACTAGCTGTCATCCTGAGCTTGCGAAGGACCTTATCACGCCTGCACCGCTGTTAAATATATATTTTGACGAAAGAAGCCGTGATAAGATGCTTCCTTCGTCAGCATGACGCTTATTGACCTAATACCACCTTTGCGTGGCGGATAACCTTGTCACCCAGATAGTAGCCTTTTTCAATCTCCTCAACAATCTTGCCGCGCAAATCGTCGCTGGGCGCCGGAATTTGCGTGATGGCCTCGTGCAGCTCGGCATCAAAGTCGCCACCCTTGACTTCCATCGGGGTTAATCCCTTCTGTTGCAAGGTTTTGCTAAGTTTGTTATACGTAATATCGAGCGCGTTTTGCAGCGCGGCTGGGTCGGCGGTACCCTGCGTATGCAGCCGGGCGCGGTCAAAATCGTCGAGCACCGGTATTAAGGCCACCATAAGCTCCTGGTTGGCAGTTTTGAAGAGGTCGGTACGCTCCTTGGCGGTGCGGCGCTTGTAGTTCTCAAACTCGGCCGCCAAGCGCAAGTACTTGTCCTTGAGGTCGGCTAGCTCGGTTTCAGCGCGGCTGCTGCCGGCGCTGGCACCGGCCTCGGGCGTGGTGGCATCGGTAGCAAATTCCTGCTCGCCGGCGGTGTGCTCGGCGGTGGGGTCGGTCAGCGGCTGGTCGTCAGGATTCATAGGGTTATCGTCGGTCATTTTTTGGAAAAAATGGCGGAATCGGCTAGTGAAAGAAGTTCCCATGTGGGTAATGGGTCGGGCGCAAGGAGTTTGCCAAAGGTGGGTAGGCTGCCAAGTTGGCACAAAGGCGACTTTCAGTTACCCTGTGCACCGCACGCCGGGCAGTGCAAAACTACCCATACCATGCCTGTTGCTAGCTAGTTTTCTCCGTGCTTTAGCGGCTGCGGCACATAGCGAAATCGCTTTAGGGCGAAAGCCACCGCACCTGGTAAAAAAGCAATGCATGCGGCCAGCACATATTGTAGCAATACCTCCCCGTACGGCACCTTCGGAATGAAGAATGGCCGGAACCAAGGCAGCCAGCAAATAGTGACGAAGAGCGTAACGTAAATAGCTAGCCACCAACGCATACCAGTTTTAAAAGCCCCCGAAGGGTCTGCAATATCACGTTGTAGCTGCCGGCGTAAGAGCCACATCGGGGCCACCGCCGCCACAAATTCAATTGTTAATGAAACGATTTTCAGGTAGAAGAGCAAGTTAAAAAAGCTGCCTGATATTCCTAGTAGCAGCGTGCTGAGCAGCAGCCCTGTTACAAACAGTAGTAGCAGATTTCTCCATTGCATGCCACAAGCTACTCTTCGTGCAACGCGCCCCAAATCAGGTCTTTCAGCGGCTGAATGTTCTTGTTGGTGAGGCTGGAGATGAACAGCGTGCGTGGCAAATCGGCCGGTAACGAGGCCAGAATCTCGGCTTCCAGCTCCTCGTCCAGCATGTCGGATTTGGTGATGGCCAGCAGGCGCTTTTTGTCGAGCAGGTCAGGATTGAACTGCTCCAGCTCGCCCAGCAGTATCTTGTATTCGGCCGCAATGTCCTTGCTGTCGCAGGCTATCATAAAGAGCAGCATGGAGTTGCGCTCGATGTGGCGCAGAAAGCGTGTGCCCAGGCCCCGGCCATCGGCCGCGCCCTCGATGATGCCCGGAATGTCGGCCATCACAAACGACCGGAAGTCGCGGTAGGCCACCACGCCCAGGTTGGGCACGAGGGTAGTGAAGGCGTAATCAGCAATCTTGGGCTTGGCCGCCGACACCACCGAGAGCAGCGTGCTCTTGCCGGCGTTGGGGAAACCCACGAGGCCCACGTCGGCCAGCAGCTTCAGCTCCAGAATCACCTGCTCCTCAACGGCGGGCTCGCCAGGCTGCGCATACTGCGGGGCCTGGTTGGTGGAGGTTTTAAAGTGGTCGTTGCCCAGCCCGCCGCGCCCGCCGGGCGTGAGGATGAGGCGCTGGCCGTTCTCGGTTATTTCGAGCTTCATTTCACCGGTTTCGGCGTCGCGGGCCACGGTGCCCAGCGGCACCTGAATGACGATATCCTCGCCCTGCGCGCCAGAGCGCAGGTTGCCGCCGCCCCCTTCACCGTCCTGAGCAAAGAGGTGCTTGCGGTATTGCAGGTGCAGCAGCGTCCAGAGCTGCGAGCTGCCTTCCAGAATAATGTGGCCGCCGCGGCCGCCATCGCCGCCGTCGGGGCCACCGTTGGGCAGGCCCTTGGCCCGGAAGAAGTGATGCGAGCCAGCACCACCCTTGCCCGAGCGGCAGTTGATTTTGACGTAGTCGATGAAGTTGTTATTAGCCACGGGTTTATACGTATCGTTATTAAAAAACTGTCATCCTGAGCTTGCGAAGGACCTTCTCGCGTTAGTGGCCGCCGGGCTTATTTACCCAGTGATTCCAACCGTGATAAGGTCCTTCGCAAGCTCAGGATGACAGACGGATTACAAAAACTTAGGGCCAGCCCTACGCTTTCACCTCGCGGGTAGCGGCGGCGGGCGCTTCGGAACCAGCCGCCTGGTGCTGGTCGATGATGCTGGAAATGTGCTGAAAAATCGCATCAACCTCGCCGATACCGTTGAGGGCGTGAAACTTATGTTGCGCGGCGTAGTATCCGGCCACCTGGGCAGTTTCGGTGTTGTAAACCGTTACGCGGCGGCGAATCCTGATTTCGTCCTGGTCGTCGGGGCGGCCACTGGTCTTGCCGCGCCCTAGCAGGCGCGTCACCAGTTCCTCCTCCCCCACTTCCAGGGCAATCATGCAGGCCACGCTAGTGCCATGCTCGGCCAGCAGGCGGTCGAGGCTTTCGGCCTGGGTGGTGGTGCGCGGAAAGCCATCGAAGATGAAGCCAGCAGCCTGCCTGTTATTATGCAACGCGCTGCCAATCATACCAATAACCACTTCGTCGGGCACGAGCAGGCCTTCATCCATCAGCTTTTTGGCCGTTAGGCCCAGCGGGGTACCTTCAACAATTTGAGCGCGCAGCAGGTCGCCGGTACTCAGGTGTACGAGGTGATACTTGGCAATGAGCTTCTGGCTTTGAGTGCCTTTGCCCGCGCCGGGCGGGCCGAAGAGGACGATGTTATGCATGGGGGAATTCGGAAATGAGGCGCGGGCGCCAGGGCGGGAACTGAGAAGTAGCCTACTTAAAAAATGGGTGGCGGCAGCTTATACGGCTACGTACACATCGGGCAAGTTACGACCCAAGCCATCGTAGTCAAGGCCGTAGCCCACCACAAAATCGTTGGGAATTTCGAGCGCGATATAATTAAGGGTCAGCGGATAGCGCAGGCTGGCGGGCTTAAAAAACATGGCCGCTATCTCGATAGAGGCCGGGTTGTTGGCTTGCAGCGTGGGCAACAGGTGGTTGAGCGTGGTGCCAGTATCCACAATATCTTCTACCAGGATAATATCGCGGCCCTGCACGTCTTCGCGCAGGCCCAGAATTTCCTGCACCTGTCCGGTGCTGCCGGTGCCCTCATAGGAAGCCACCCGGATGAAGACAATCTCGCACTCGCCCGTGTAGCGCTTGAGCAGGTCGGTGGCAAACATGAAACCGCCCGTGAGCACCACCACAAACAACGGCCGGCGGCCGGCGTAGTCGGCATTGAGCCGCACGGCTAACTGGTCGATGGCCGTGGCGATTACATCGGCCGAGAGATAAGGCTTAAAAGCCTTGTTGTGGAGCGTAATAAGGGGGTGACCCATGCGGAGGGAGTGGCCTAGGCGGCCGTTTCGGGGGTGCAAAGGTAAGGGCGGCAACATTACCCCTGCGAGCCCACCCGAATTGTTGGCCGCGGACCGCTTGCAGACCACCGGGCGGCAGCGAGCGCATAGCCCGCTTTGTGTAGCGCCAAAACTGGCAGAATACAGGCCTTTCCTTGGCCACAGGTTGCATTTTGCCCCGCGCATCTCCCACCAATACTTACTTTGGACACTTGATAATCAGCCGTTTTCGAACTTCTTTACGATGCTCACTTTTAGAAAAATGCTGACGTGCGCGCTCCTGGCGGCACTGCTACTGCCCGGCGCGGCCCAGGCTCCGGCGCAGCCGACGGCTCCAAAAAAGCTGACTTTAGCGGCCGGCCAGTTTGTGCACCAGCATGGCCGCCTGCACGTGGTGGGTACCCAGCTTGTAGACCAGCGCGGCCAGCCGCTGGTGCTGCGGGGCGTTAGCCTGGGCTGGCACAGCCTGTGGCCACGCTTCTACAACGAGGCGGCCGTGCAGTGGCTGCGGCAGGATTTTGGCTGCAACGTGGTGCGGGCCGCCATGGGCATTGAGGTGGGCGAGCGCAACTATAAGCAGGACCCGGCTTTCTCAAAAGCGAAAATAAATGCCGTGGTGCGGGGCGCTATCAAGGCCGATATGTACGTGCTAATCGACTGGCACAGTCACAACATCAACTTGCCGGAAGCCAAGGAGTTCTTCGCCGAAATGTCGAAGAAATATGCCAAGTACCCCAACGTTATCTACGAGGTGTTTAACGAGCCCGACCAGGAAAGCTGGCCCGAGGTGAAGGCCTATTCGGAGGAGGTAATCAAGGTAATTCGGGCCAACGACCCCAGCAACATCATCCTGGTGGGCTGCCCGCACTGGGACCAGGATATCAACCTGCCCGCCGCCGACCCCATCAAGGGCTACAAAAACCTGATGTACACCATGCACTTCTACGCCGCCACGCACAGCAAGTGGCTGCGCGACCGCACCGACGCAGCCCTGCAAAGCGGGCTGCCGGTGTTCATATCCGAGTCGGCCGGCATGGAGGCCAGCGGCGACGGCCCGCTCAACCTCGTGGCCTGGCAGGAATATCTCGACTGGTTGGAGGCCAAGGGGTTAAGCTGGATTGTCTGGTCGGTGTCGGACAAAGACGAGACGTGCTCGATGCTGCAAAAATCGGCCAGCTCTACGGGCCCGTGGCAGGACGCTGATTTGAAGGAATCAGGGCTAAAAACGCGGGAATACGTAAAGCGTTACAACACAAATAAATAGCCTTACTACTCCATCGGTCTGGGGAAGCCAGGGCCAGTAAACGCACCAAAAAGGGGATGATACTCAACTGACTGAGCATCATTCCCTTTTTGGTAAAGCATTACTAGATAATTACTTGCAAAGCATGCCGCACAATAGCTTCGGCGGCGGGCGGCACGTTTTGCACGAAGCGCACGTGGGGCTGGCTTAGCTCCGTGCGCAGGGGAACCGGCACCATGCCGGAGGTGCCGCCCACGCGGGCAATGTGCGGCGCAATTACCAGCGACACGATGCTCATGAGCTTGATGAGGATGTTCATGCTCGGGCCGCTGGTATCCTTGAAGGGGTCGCCCACGGTGTCGCCGGTGACGCTGGCCTTGTGGGCTTCGGAGCCTTTGTACTGCATCACGCCATCCACGAGCACGCCTTTCTCGAACGACTTTTTGGCATTGTCCCAGGCCCCGCCGGCGTTGCTTTGAAACATGGCCATGAGCACGCCGCTCACCGTGACGCCCGCCAGCGTGCCGCCCAGCACCTCGGGCCCAAAGGCAAAGCCGATAACGATGGGCGTGAGCAGCGCAATGGCCCCCGGAGCCACCATCTTACGAATAGCCGCTTCGGTGCTGATGGCCACGCACTTCTCGTACTCGGGCCGCCCCGTGCCCTCCATGATGCCCGGAATCTCGCGGAACTGCCGGCGCACTTCCTGCACCATCGCCATGGCGGCCTGCCCCACCGCCGTAATGGCCAGCGCCGAAAAAATGAACGGTATCATGGCTCCCACAAACAAGCCCGCCAGCACGTTGGCATTGCTGATGTCGATGGTGTCGATGTGGGCCGTGCCCATGAAAGCCGCAAACAGCGCCAGCGAGGTGAGCGCCGCCGAGGCAATGGCAAAGCCCTTGCCGGTGGCCGCCGTGGTGTTGCCCACGGCATCCAGAATATCGGTGCGCTCGCGCACTTCCTTGGGCAATTCGCTCATTTCAGCAATACCGCCCGCGTTGTCGGCAATGGGCCCGAAGGCGTCGATGGCCAGCTGCATGGCCGTGGTAGCCATCATGCCGGCCGCCGCAATAGCCACCCCATAAAGCCCGGCGGCCTTGAAGCTGAGCACAATACCCGCCGCCAGCACCAGGATGGGCAGCACCGTGCTCTCCATGCCCACGGCCAGCCCGCCGATAACGGTAGTGGCGTGGCCGGTGCTGCTTTGCTGCACAATGCTATTCACCGGCCGCTTGCCCATAGCGGTGTAATACTCGGTGATGATGCTCATGAGCGTGCCCACGCCCAGCCCCACCAGCACGGCGTAAAACACGTGGTTGGCATCGAAGGTGTAGCCGCGAATGGTGATGTCGCCCACCGGCAACATCCACTTAATCAGCAAGTAAGAGAATACGCCTGATACGGCTACCGACACGTAGTTGCCAAAATTCAGCGCGCCCTGCACGCTGCCGCCCTCCTTCACCTTCACCAGCAAAATGCCGATGAGCGAGGCCACGATGCCCAGCCCGGCAATGGCCATGGGCAGCAAAATGGGCGAGAGCCCGCCAAACGCGTCGGTGTTGCCCAGCCGCACTTCGCGGCCTAACACCATGGTAGCCAAAATAGTAGCTACGTACGAGCCAAACAGGTCGGCGCCCATGCCGGCCACGTCGCCTACGTTGTCGCCCACGTTATCGGCAATGGTGGCGGGGTTGCGGGGGTCGTCTTCCGGAATACCGGCCTCTACCTTACCCACGAGGTCGGCGCCCACGTCGGCCGCTTTGGTATAAATGCCGCCGCCCACGCGGGCAAACAGCGCAATGCTCTCGGCCCCCAGCGAAAAGCCGGTGAGTACCTCCAGCGCCTTTTCCATCTCCACGCCGCTGGCCGAGCCGCCCAGGCGCACCACAAACAGCTGGTAGAAGATAATAAACAGCGACCCCAGCCCCAGCACCGCCAGCCCGGCCACGCCCATACCCATCACCGAGCCGCCCGAAAACGACACCTGCAGCGCCCGGCTCAGCGAGGTGCGCGCCGCCTGGGCCGTGCGCACATTAGCCTTGGTGGCGATTTTCATCCCAATAAAGCCCGCCGTGGCCGAAAACACCGCCCCAATCAAAAACGCAATCACAATGACCGGGCTCGACCGCTCGCCCGTGAAGCCCAGGTAGCCCAGAAACACCGAGGCAATGAGCGCAAACAGCGCCAGCACCTTGTACTCGGCCTTGAGGAAGGCAATGGCCCCGTCGGCGATGTAGCCGGCAATGGTGCGCATCTTTTCGTCGCCGGCATCCTGCCGGGCTACCCAGCCCGCGCGCAACCAGGTGTAGAGCAGGGCCAGCAGGCCCAACGCGGGCACGGCGTAGAGAATAGGTGGCATAAGCGAGCAGGAAAAGTAAGGTGGGAAAGAACAGCTAAGCCCATGATACTGAGCGCAGCCGGGTAAATGTACCTAACTACCTTACAATTCGCGCAGCAGCACTTCGTAAAGCGCCACCATGCTCGCAATGTCGGCTTTAGCTACGATTTCGTTGGGTGAGTGCACTTCGTCTTCGGGCGCCCCCACAAAGCACCAGTCCCAGGGTATGTCGCTGCGCTGCAAGTCCTTGGCATCGGAGCCACCGATGCCTTCTACCTCTACCTGGTGCCTAATGCCCGCGGCCCGCGCAATAGCCCGGATGCGCTCGACATAAGCGCGGCGCGGAATGAGTGAGTCGCGCAGGGAGACAACGCAGCCGCTGCCGGCCTTCACCCCCTCCGTTACCCAGGTGATATCCGCAATCAGGGCCTGGCGCACGCCATAGGTTTCGTAAATAAAACGGGCCAGGTAGGGCACCGAACCACCGCCGTGCTCCTCCCAGCACGAGAAGGCAATAATGCCGTGCTCCAGCGTTTCGGCCAGGCGCAGGGCAGCCCACACCCCCAGGCGATTGTCGAGGTAGCAGCTCTGCACGGTGGTTTCGGTTTCGCGAAAGTCGCAGGCAAATGTGAGGCTGGTGCCGGGGTCAATAGCGCGGCTGAACTCGTAGCCCAGCACTTCGGTTTCTGCCTCATCCGTACCCTGCTCCACCGTTAGCGTGCACGTTATTTCTCCTTGCGCATCTTGCCCCACCAGCTGGTAGCCCGGCTTACATTCTGGCCCGCCAATGGGCACCAGCTCGCGGCCATATCGCACCGTGAAGCCGATGCTGTCAAGGTGGGCAAACACGGCCGTGCGGGGCTGCCCAAACACCAGCACCAGGCAGTCCTGAAACCGGCTTTCATCGTGCACCACCAGCGGCGGGTGCCGCCAGCCGGGGCCGTGCTCGCGCACGTAATTCAGGAGAAAGGTCGTCAGGGCTGCCTCCTCGCCCGAGGGAGCCGGCAGTTGGCACAACGTTTTCAGCAAGTGCATAAGCTAATGCGTAAGTCGGTTAAACCGCCAAAGCTAGAGCCGCTGCCGTACTTTCGTAGGGCCGGGGGCTGGCTTTTTTCTGCCCTATTTGCCCGTATGTCCGTTCTTTCCTTGTTTTCGCGTGGTTTATTGGTGCTATTGCTCTTCAGCGGTAGTGTTGTCCTGAGCCAAGCGCAGCAAACTTCGCCCTCCGATACTACGCGCCTACGCATAGGCCAAGTGCCGGCTATGCGCACCGTGGCCATCGACACGGTAAGTGTGCTGCCCACCGCCGACACCAAGGGTTGGCTCCTACTGGACAAGGATATTCAGTTGGAGCTAGACGGGGCCGTGCAAAACCTCTACAACTTTAAATACGACAAGGCCGAAAAGCAATTCCGGTCGTTGCGGCGGCGCTACCCCCACCACCCCATGCCCTACTTCCTGCTCGGCTTGAGCACGTGGTGGAAAATAATGCCTACCAACTTCGACAGTAAACAGTACGACAAGCTGTTTTTTGCCTATATGGACACGGCCAATACCTATAGTGAACGACTGATAAAGGCCGACCCGCACAATTACGAGGCCTACTTCTTCCTCTCGGCCGCCAACGGCTTCGACGCCCGCCTCAATGCCGAGCGCCACAACTGGCGCAAAGCCACCGTCAGCAGCAAACGTGCCCTCACCTCCCTACAAAAAAGTAGCGAGGCCAACGGCCTCAGCCCCGAGTTTCTATTCGGCGAAGCCCTGTTCAACTACTACGCCGTCTGGATTCCCGATAACTACCCGCTACTCAAGCCCGTTCTGCTGTTTTTTCCTAAGGGCAACAAACAACTAGGTCTCAGTCAGTTGCGCACCGTAGCCAACACCGGCTTCTACACCAGCGTCGAATCCAAAGTCTTCTTAATGAAGCTTTTGCACAACGACGAGCACCAGACGGCCGCCGCCATGCCCATCGCCCGCGACCTAGCCCTCAGGTACCCCGACAATGGCTATTTCGCCCGCTTCTACTCCCTGCTCTGCTTCGACCAGGCCGATTTTACCGAGTGCGAGCGCATAAGCCGCGACATCATCACTAAAATCAATGCCGGCCTACCTGGCTACGAAGCCAGCAGCGGCCGCTACGCCAGCTACTTCTTGGGCTACCTCATGCAGTATAAATACCGCGACCTCGCCAAGGCCAAAGACTATTACCAACGCTGCATCGTCTTTGCCGAAAGTAACAACGAAACCAGCGGTGGCTTCTACCTTTTCGCTAATGCCAACCTAGCCCGCATGGCCGACCACGACCGCGATGCCCCCGCCGCCCGCCGCTACTACGAGGTACTAGCCGACAAGGCCGACCACAAGTCGGACCAGTACAAAGAGGCTAAAACCTGGCTGAAAAAGAATTCTTAATCTATATGGAATTAGCTGACTTATTTCTGGCACCACTTTACCTAGCGTTATTCTATTTTATTGCGTACATGGTGCGCCCGGCCGTTACCAACAAGTTTACCCGGCCTTATTTCCTTCCCGGCCTCACCCTCAAATTCGTGGGTGCCATTAGCTTGGGCTTGATTTATCAGTTTTATTACCACGGCGGCGATACGTTCAACTACCTATATCACGTCAAGCTAATTGCGGCGGCTTTCGACCACTCTTTCGCTACTGGCCTTAAGCTACTACTCGATGATGGAGGAAGCCAAGATCCCGCAATTCTTCCGTATGCTTCCCGCATGTTCTGGCACCAAGAAGGCTCCACCGAGTTCCGCTTGGTTCGGATAGCTGCTTTTTTAGGCTTGTTTTGCTTTAATAACTATACTGTTATTGCCTTATTTTTTGCGATTATAAGCTTCAGCGGTATTTGGGCTTTGTATATAACGATGGTCAAGATTCGGCCTCACGTATACAAAGAGTTAGCTTGGACTATGTTTTATATGCCCTCCTTGTTTTTCTGGGGTTCGGGCCTGTTGAAAGATACTATATGTATAGGTGCGTTAGGCTGGCTATTTTACGGCTTTTATCGCGGCACAATTCAAAAGCAAGCTCCAGCCAAAAGCCTGCTTATTGGCGCACTAGGCGCTTATACCCTTTTCAATATTAAGGTTTACATTTTACTTTGTTTTCTACCGGCTGCGCTGCTGTGGGTATTCAACGAAAATAGTGCTCGCATCAAAAATCAAGTGTTGCGGCTTATTGCAAAGCCCCTATTTTTTGGGTTGGGAGGAATCGTTGCTTTGTATGCAGTTACCAACCTAACGAAAGGAGACGAAAAATACGACATCGATAAAATTGGGGAGCGCAGCAAGATTACCGCCGACTATCTCTACGAAGTAAGCGTAGCACAAGAAGGCTCCGGTTACAACCTAGGCACGCAAGATGGCACTATTGGCGGCATGGTGAAATTAGCGCCACAAGCTATTGCTACTGCCTTGTTTCGCCCATTTATTTGGGAAGTTCGCAACCCCGTAATGTTGCTCTCGGCGCTAGAGGCAGGCTTTTTTTTAATTTTTACCCTTCGCATCTTTAAGCGCACTGGCGTAGGACCTACGTTATCCCTCATTAGGCAGACGCCAATTTTGTTGATGTGCTTTATCTTCTCACTGATTTTCGCCGCCTCGGTTGCTATTACCAGCTCTAATTTCGGCACTTTGGTACGCTATAAAATTCCCCTTATTCCCTTCTACCTAAGCGGGCTATACATTTTGCAGAGTATGGCTGCCGAAAACAGCTCGCGCACCCGGCGGCCAGCAGTAGCCCGGCAGCGGCAGCTATCTTAGCTAAGAGCCTGTTAGGCAAGTGGAAATTTTCAGAAAATCAGCAGAGTAAGCTTTCACCTAATAGCGCTGTTCCACTTTGACCCGGACTGCCTGCGCTAGGCGGGTGCACAATATAGACTCGGCCAGCAAATGGCGCAGGTGGTACTTCCAGTCGGCCGCCGTTGCGCAAAGGCAGGCTTTTGCTACCTCCTGCACTATCGCAGTATTCATGGCCGAGCGACAAAACCAGGGGCGGATTACCCATCTCCATATGCTTCAGGGCTTTAGAAGCGCACTCATCTACGATTTAGTCGAGATAGCTGAGCACCTGCTCGCCCAGTCGATATTCGTGGGATTTACTACGGTACGGTAATTAAACCGCTGGGCCTACAAGAACAGTTGCGGCAGTCGCAATTGCTCTTGTAGGCCCAGCGGAAAATGCTAGCTACCTAAATACAAAGTCGTAGTGCGGTATGGCCAGGAGCACCCATAGCCGTTGCTAGGATTCCTCTTCCCTTGCTCTCAGTTAGAGGACGGCGTGGTATTGAAGCGCAGGTTCTTCACGTAGGCATTGTACGTTAGGTGCTGTGCCATATATTCCTTCACGCCCGCATATTTTCTGCACAACTCCTCATAATGGTCGCGGCAATAGGCCAATTTGGCGTGCAGGTCGGCTACGTCTGAGGGCTTAAAAGTAAGCGAGAGTTCCTCGTTTTTATTTATTTCCTTTACGCTGTCAAATGCACCATTTATTACTAGTCTACCAGAAATCAGGGCATCGAAATACTTAACGTGCACTACGTGCTGAGAGAAAGGGTTTTCCTTGTCGGGGCACACAATGACGTGCGCCAAGCTTTGGTAAGTAGCCATCTCGGCGTACGGGATGTGACTTATAAAGTGAATCGCATCGGCGGCTGGGAGCTGTTGCGCTAGCTTAACGCAGTCATCCTTGATTGGCCCTCCACCAATCATTATCAGCTTGCTGGCGGCTATATCGCGGTGAAGCAGGTCAAATGCCTTTATCAGGTCATCCATGCCGCCGGTCTGCTTGTAGGTACCAATAAAAAGTACCACGAAGTCTTGCTCGGTCAAACCGAGTTCCGCCTTCAGCTCCCGTTGCCGGGCCGCGTCGGGCTGTCGTTTCAACGCATCATCACCTACTAGGTAAGGTATCACGAAGCTTTGCTTACCGTCGAGCCGATACATCTGCTCGTAGTATTTCTGCATGGAGCTGCTACCATAGATGAGGCCCGCCGCCCCCTCAAACACTTTCCGGTCGAGACTATTTACCAGAAAATATTTCCAGCTATGTACTAAACGCTGGTAACTACTACTGGCGATGCTTCGCTGATACGACTGCTCAATCGTGCTAATACCGTGAATATCATTGACATACGACTGGATGATACCTTTAGCCTTTAATAGGTAGCCAATGGTGTTATCCATGTAATCAAAAAAGCAAACCGGCATCCTGCCTACGCCCGCACGCTCGATAGCCGCTTCAATCTTACTGAAGAGTGGGCGGAACTGCTGGTACACTACGCTTGCGGGAAAAAGCGCCAACAGGCCCTGCATCTTGCGCTTCTCTTGGAAATCGTAGCCAATGCACACCTGTTGGATGGCAGGGTGAAAGGACTTGTAGTCTTCGGCATTTGAAAGGAATACTACTTCATGGCCCTGCGCTGCCAGTGAGTTGAGCATACCGTACATCCGCACGTTTTCCCCTACCTCTTTCTTAAAATCGCGGAGCGTGAAAAAATAGTATTTCATCATTATTACTTCATCAAGCCTTTTTGCTTCATTTGCCGAATAGACTCCTCGTAGCTGCCACCTTGCACCTCCTGCTGTTCCACCCAAGCCGCAAACTTCCGGATACCCTCACTGAATGACACCTCTGGCCGGAAGCCAAGGCCGGCGCTAATTTTTTCCAGCGAAGCTACGTTGTGCCGAATATCGCCAATGCGATAATTACCAGTTACTTCTATCTCCGTATCGGCCCCGTACAGCGTGCGCAACTGCTCCGCTACTTCCCGCACAGTGGTCGCTACGCCGGAGCCTACATTATACACATCATGGGACACTGTCTGGGATTCAATCCCCAGCATGGTGGCCTTCACTACATCACCTACATACACAAAATCGCGCGTCTCCTCACCATCTTCAAAGATGTTAATGCGCTTACCGCCACTGCGAATGAGAGTGGAAAAGATGGAGAGAATGCCGGTGTAAGGATTCTTGAGCGACTGCCCAGGCCCATACACATTTTGGTAGCGGAAGGCAAGCGCCGGAATACCGATAGACTGGCACACATTGAGTACCAGCTGCTCCTGGCTCAGCTTCGTGATGCCGTATACCGAGGAGGGGTGCAACTTCGAATCCTCATCGGTGGGCAACACCCCCAGGGGCTTGTCGCACTCGGGGCACCGGGGCTCAAAGTTGCCAGCCGCTAAATCTTTATCCTTGCGGCTGGGCGGATACTGCACCTGGTGCTCGTCGCAGACATATTTGCCCTCACCGTAAATAGCGCGCGAGGAAGCAACTACCACCTTTTCTACCTTGTGCTTGGTATTCACCAGCGCGTCGAGTAGCAGGGCCGTGCCCGAAATGTTATGCTCAATATATCGGTGCACCTCGTACATAGACTGGCCAGTGCCCGTCTCCGCCGCGTAATGAACCACTATATTAGCGTCCTTCATCGCTTCTTCCCAATCGGCCTTATTTCGCACATCACCTTTAATAAAGCGGACGCCCTCCTGCTCGGGAAAGGTATAATCCTCCCCATGAATCTGGGGCGATAAATTATCGAGTACAATAACGCCGTAGCCGTGCTCCAGCAGACTCTGAGTAAGATGAGTGCCGATAAAGCCCGCACCACCTGTTATAAGAACTTTCTTCATAAATTTTTACTTCTGGAAGGAGAAAGGATTTGCTTGAATAGCAAGTATCAAACTCCGGACTTGCGTTAACCAAGTCAGCCAAGCAGTATTAGGAGTCGTGGCACAAATATACCACATTAGAAAGGCTCGTATTACCGCAACGAGTAGCCCAGCCAACCTACTATACGGCTGGCACACCAAAAAAATGAACGTATGCTTGGCGCGACAGTTCAATCGAGCGATGCCGCTCAGCTAGCTGGCGCACCTGCTGGCGGTAGCCGGGCTGCGCCATTTGCTGGGCCACATTGCCTAGGGCTTCAGGCACCGAAATGGGCCGGTCAAGATTAAAGATGGCCCCACCGCCTTCCTTATTGATAATGTCGCTGTCGTCGCCGATGCCTTCGGGGAGCAGCACGGGCAGGCCACTAGCCCAATATTCCCCAATCTTAATGGCCGAGCAGAATAGCCGACAGGGCGCGGGCTTAATTGTAGCAAATGCAAAATCGGCAGCCGACAAGTAATCAGGCACCTCATGGTGAGCGGCTTTGGTTACGAACACCTGGCTGGCTGCCAGTCCGGCCGCAGCCAGCTTAGCCTGTACTTCGGGCAAGGGGTCAGGCGTCAGAATAATCAGGCGAAAAGCTGCGCCGAAAAAATCAGCCGCCGTCCGAAATACCTGGAACGCCTCCTCATCGTAGTATATGCTACCGAATTTCCCTACGTATACGCCCACTACAACCTCGGCGGGCCAGTCCAGGCGCTCACGTACCCGCGCCCGCACCCCGGCCTCGAAGGCAAAGGCGGCGGCATTCACTGAGCAGGGCACTGTTACGATGCGCTCGGCCGGTACGCCTTCCTTCATCAGCTGTTGGCGGTAGTTCTCGGCTACCGGCATTAGGCCCAGCGCCAACTGCTTCTGCCGTTTCTCCCAGTACTGCTGAAACAGGAAGCGCGGGTCGTAAGCTCGCCACACCCCCGACTCCAGCATATAGTCGGCGTGCGGCTCAAACGACTCCACGTAAAAAGGCAGCTTCGTCTTCTTCCACACCAAATAGGCCAGCGCGCCCGCCGGCGAACCCCGCGCCAGGATAAAGTCGGGCTTAAACGCCGCCACCTGCTTCACCAACTCGTTTGGGAAGCGCGTAAAATCTTCAATCTTATTCAAAAAAACATTGCCCGCTGGCTTAGAGCGCAACGGCTCGAAACTGATTTTATTCGCCTCGAAGCCGGGTGCAAAAGTCAATTCGGCCTGCGCCTCCATGCCCCGTTCAATGGTTACGAGCCGGATGGCTTCTACATCGGACCGCTCCTGCAAAAGGCGCAGATGCGGGAACACAGTGCTGGTCGTCAGGCCTTCGTTCAGGCCCCAATAGCCAAGAAAAAGAATACGCATTCGAATATATCAGGTGGTTAGCGGAGCGGGCGGAGTCCTAACGCTTTAGCAGCCCGACTATTTTTACGCCCAACAGGCTGCGCAGCAGGAGTATGGCCGCGGTTTTTGCATCTAGGCCCGGCGCGGCCTGCCGGGCATAGCCCCAAGCCTGCCCTCGGTACCCATCGGCATAGGCGTGGATGGCACAAAGGTAATAGACCCGCCCCAGCAGGCGGCGGCGCTGCTTGGGGGTCAGGGTCAAGTGCTGCTGCATCCAGTCGGTAGCCAGCTCCAGCCGCCGGATGAGGCCCTGGTTATCGGCCCGCATCGAACGCTGGTCGTGGTCGTTCATGGTCAGCGTCACAGCATCTACGAGTTGCACTGTGGCCCCGTGCTGCGTGTTTTCCAGCATAAACAGCCAGTCTTCCACGGCGGCGTAGCGACGGTCTTCCTCAAACTTTTTAAGTGCGGGGTTGGCCCGGAGTACGCACACATTGCAGGCCAGCACGTTGCCCGCCAGAAAGGTTTCAAACCCCAGTGGGCCGGCAGGTAGCGGAGCCATATCGCTGGAACGGTGTTGCCCCTCACGGTCAAAATCGTACTTGGTGGCAATGAAATTGGGCGGCGCGGCGGCGGCGGCAATGGCGGCCTGCAACGTGGCCAAGTGGTTATGGTGCAGCAGGTCGTCGGAGTCCAAAAAAATAACGTACTCGCCACGGGCGCGGGCCAGACCGTAGTTGCGGGCGGCCCCGCGCTCGGCATTTTGCTTAGGCAGGTACTGCACCCGCGCATCGGCTAGATAAGGCCGCACCACAGCGGCCGTATCATCGGGGCTACCGTCGTCCACCACCAACAGTTCCCAGTCAGGCAGCCCTTGGGCCAACACCGAGTCCAGCGTCAGGCTGATGAGGCTGGCGCGGTTGTAGGTGGGAATAATGATGGAGAAGAAAGGAGCTAGCATCAGGAGGAAGGAAGATAACTAAGGCGAATACCCTGCGACTAGAGGCTTGCATAAAACTCCAGAACTCCATCCACTACGCGCTGTTGCAGTTCGGGGTACAATTCATAGTAGAGCGGAAGGCGTACTAGGCAGTCGGTATAGTGGTCGGCCCATGGTAGGGCGCGGCCGTCGTGCTTATCAGTGTAAAAGGGGCTGGTATGCAGCGAAAGGTAATGGAACACCGGCAATATCTGCCGCTGTTTGAGGGCATTAATCAGGGCCGTGCGCTCGTCCAGACTGCGGCACACGAGGTAGAACATGTGGCCGTTATTAGTGGCGTATTCTGGCAGGTGGGGCAGGCTCACCCCTTGCGCCGCCAAGGGTACAAAGGCATCGTAGTAGCGCTGCCAGATGGCCTTACGACGGGCCTGAATGTCGCCCATATGCTCTAGTTGCGCGTAAAGGAAAGCCGCCACAATGTCAGAGGGCAGAAAGCTGGAACCCACATCCACCCAGCCATACTTATCCACTTCACCCCGAAAAAACGAAGAGCGGTTGGTACCCTTCTCCCGAATAATCTCGGCCCGCTGCGCGTAGCGTGGGTCGTTGATGGCCAGCATCCCGCCCTCGCCGGCGATAATATTCTTGGTTTCGTGAAACGAAAAAGCCGCCAACTCCCCGATGGTGCCTAGTGCTTGGCCCTTATAAAAACTATCAATGGCCTGCGCTGCGTCTTCTACCACGGCTAACCCATGCTTGGTGGCCACGGCCCCGATGGCGTCCATGTCACAGGCGATGCCTGCGTAATGCACCGGCACTACGGCGCGGGTACGTGGCGTAATCAGGCTTTCCAAAGTGGCTGGATCCAAGTTGGGGTTTTCGGCAGTGCTGTCGGCAAACACAATTTTGGCTCCGCGCAGTACGAAGGCATTGGGCGTGCTTACAAAGGTGTAAGAGGGCACAATTACCTCGTCGCCAGGTTGCAGGTCGAGTAGTAGAGCGGCCATTTCCAGTGCGTCAGTACAACTCGTGGTCAGCAACACTTTGGTGAAGCCGAGTTGCTGCTCAAAAAACTGGTGGCAGCGCTTGGTGAACAAGCCGTCGCCCGAGATTTTGCCCGAGCGCACGGCTTCCTCAATATACTTGGTTTCGGGGCCGGCGAGGTAGGGCTTGTTGAAAGGAATGGCGGCGAAAGTAGATGACATAAATGAAGTGGCTAAATTTGTCGGAATTAATGATTACAAGCAGAAAAGATGTGCGCAAATCAATCCAGCCATAGATGATAGATGTGCTCCTCGTGCGCCAGACGGAAACCGCACTTTTCGTAAAAGCGGTTGGCCGGCTCGTTATCGCGCTGGGTCACCACCTGCAGTTGGGCATAGCCCCAAGCGGTGGCCTGCGCCTGGGCGGCGGCCACCAGCTGCTGCCCCACGCGCTGCCCTCGGGCGACGGCATCCACGGCCAGCAGGCCAATGTCAGCCCGACCATTTTTCTCCCCCAGCGTTAGCAGGCCTAATTCGCGGCCGGCGGCGTCGCGCCACACCAGCACCCGCTGGGCGATAATGCCCGCTAGAGAATTGCGTAGCCACTGGCTGTAAAGGGCCTGAAATACAGTGGGTGCAAAATGCGTATCGAGCCGGAAGCGCGAGTACTCCCCACTCTGCCAGGCCAGCGACTCCAGCTGCGGCGAATAGTGCGTGGCCGTTCCGATGGCGGCCACTGGCTGAAAAGTGCGGCTTGGCGATAGCGGCATGACAAACGTCACCTTGCGGTCGGCCAGCCACGCTCCGGTGGCCTTTGCCACCGCCACCACTACTGCATCGGCAGGGTCGGCCACCATATACAACAGCCGCTGCCCGGCGTTGCGGGCAGCCGCAATAGCCGACCGCAACGCCGCAGCCGACTGCCCGGTCGTCGTTAGCCGGGCCACCGGGAAACCTAGGAAATCACTGTCCCAGGACAGAGGCTGCCAGATTGCTGGATTGCTCATTCGGCGGCGGGGCGGGTGTGGGCGGGTGGGTCGGTACGCACATCTATCAGGTAGATAGGGCGGTTTTTCACCTGCTCAAAGGTCTTACCCAGATACAGACCCACCATGCCCAGCACGGATAGTATCAGTCCCGAAAAAAACCAGATGGAGATTATCAGGCTGGCGTAGCCGGTTTCCCAATGGTAACCCAGCAGTGCCCGCACCAGCGTAGTGAGCACCAACAGGAAAGCAGAAGCCGAAATACCCAGCCCCAGCTTTACCGTTAGACGCAGGGGCTTATCAGAGTACGATAGAATAATGTCTAGGGCCAGATTGAGAAGACCACGCAGATTGTAGCTGCTTGTACCCTCCGGACGCTCGGCGTGCGCCACTGCTAGGCTGCCGGCCCGGAACCCTACCCAACGCAGCATGGTAGGAAAGTAACGGATGCTTTCGCGCATGGCCAGCACGGCCGCTATCACCTTGCGTTGGTATATACCAAAGTTGGCGATGGCCGGGTCTTGTTTAGTTTCAGTGAGGTAGGCCAGCATTTGATAAAACGCCCGCGACCCTACCCGCTTCAGCCACGAGTCCTGCCGCTCCACGCGCCGGGCAAACACCAAGTCGTAGCCTTCGCTCACGGCATGGTCATAGAGTTTAGGGATTTCCTCGGGTTGGTCCTGCAAGTCGCAGTCCATCACTACTATCCACTCGCCCCGCGCCTGCGCCAGCCCTGCCGTAATGGCCTTATGCTGCCCAAAGTTGCGAGAGAGACGCACGCCCCGCACCCGTGGGTCGAGGGCGGCCTGCTCCACGATGCGGTCCCAAGAATCGTCCGGCCCACAGTCGTCTACCAGAATAATCTCGTAGTTTTCCGTCAGCGTTACCATGCTACCCTTTATACGGCGCACCAACTCGGAAATCAGTTTTTCGGCCCGGTAAACTGGACTGACGATGGAGAAAAAGGGTGGAGAATCAGACAAAACTGTTAGAAATAGAGCAGACAAATTTAGGCAAAGTTACGCCCGGCCGTGTCGTCGGGGCTGCCGTCGTCCACCACCAGCAACTCCCAGTCGGATAATTTCTGGGCCAGCACTGAGTCCAGCGCCAGGCAGATGAGGTCAGCCCGGTTGTAGGTGGGAATGACGATGGAGAAAAGGGGGGCGACAGTAGACATGGATTGTCTAGGCGTTCTATAAATAGAAAGCTAGCTGCGAACCGGCTTTCTATTGGGTTAATTGACCCAGGTGGGCCTACTCGTGGTAGCTGTACACCTTATGCCCGCCTTCCAGTAGGTAGGCGTCGCGGCGAAACAACTCCACGTCGGCTTCTACCATATCTTTCACCAGCGAGGCCAAGTCGTGCTTCGGCACCCAGCCCAGTTGGGTCTTTGCCTTGGTGGGGTCACCGATAAGCAGTTCCACTTCGGTGGGGCGGAAGTATCGAGGGTCGATTTCGAGCACTACTTCGCCGGGCTTTACCTGGCTTTCGGGATTGGTGTTGCGCACTACGCGGCCTTTCTCTTCTACTCCTTCTCCTTCAAAGGCTACTT
Source organism: Hymenobacter sp. H14-R3 (assembly GCF_030063445.1). Taxonomy (GTDB): domain Bacteria; phylum Bacteroidota; class Bacteroidia; order Cytophagales; family Hymenobacteraceae; genus Hymenobacter. The sequence goes on from NZ_JASITD010000004.1 coordinate 50,800, forward strand.
CGATGCCTACTTCAGCGAAGGCTAGGCGCACAAACTCACGCACGGTGGTCGTCACGCCGGTAGCAATTACAAAGTCCTCGGGCTCGTCCTGCTGCAGGATGCGCCACATGGCTTCCACGTAGTCTTGGGCATGGCCCCAGTCGCGCTTAGCGTCGATGTTGCCCAGAAAAAACTTGCTTTGCAGGCCCAGCGCGATGCGAGCCACGGCGCGAGTGATTTTACGCGTCACGAAGGTTTCGCCGCGCAACGGGCTTTCGTGGTTGAACAGGATGCCGTTGCAGGCAAACATACCGTAGGCTTCGCGGTAGTTGACCGTAATCCAGTAAGCGTACATCTTGGCCACGGCGTAGGGCGAGCGTGGGTAGAAGGGCGTGGTCTCACTCTGCGGCACGGCCTGCACCAGCCCGTACAGCTCCGAAGTACTGGCCTGGTAGATGCGCGTCTTCTCGGTAAGGCCTAGAATACGAATGGCTTCAAGTAGGCGCAGTGTACCGATGCCGTCGGCGTTGGCCGTGTACTCGGGCGTGTCGAAGCTCACCTTCACGTGCGACATAGCCCCAAGGTTGTATATCTCGTCGGGCTTCACCTCCTGCACAATACGGATAATATTGGTCGAGTCGTTCAGGTCGCCGTAGTGCAGTTTCAGGCGCACATCGGTTTCGTGCGGGTCCTGGTAGAGATGGTCAATGCGGTCGGTGTTGAACAGCGATGAGCGCCGCTTCAGGCCGTGCACTTCGTAGCCTTTACCTAATAGTAGTTCGGCTAAGTAGGCCCCATCCTGGCCCGTAATGCCGGTTATCAATGCAACTTTCATGGAAAACAAATCAGATGTAAAAAAAACAAGTAAGTAGCCGCTTCATTTCTTCACTTTGCAAATAGCCATGCACGAATCGATGGGACCTGCTACTCTGGTATAAAGCAGCGTTTTACCAAGCGCAAGCTAAGGGCCTACGGCTGAAAATCAACCGAAAAGGTTATCGGTAGGCCACTGCCTCCGGCTGAGCCACAAAGTCTTCGTACACCGCCGCCACGCCTTCTTCCAGCCCGATGGATGCCTGCCAGCCGTGCCCGGCCAGCTTGCTCACGTCCATGAGCTTGCGCGGGGTACCGTCGGGATATTCGGGATTGAAGCGGATGCTGCCCCCGTAGCCTACCGTGCGCTGCACCAGCTCGGCCAACTCCTTGATGCTCAGGTCTTCTCCGGTACCAATGTTTACCAGGCCCGGCTCGTTGTAGTTCTCTAGCAGCCAGAAGCAGGCGTCGGCCAGGTCATCGGCGTGCAGAAACTCGCGGCGCGGCGTGCCGCTGCCCCACACTTCCACCTCGGCCGCGCCGGCCAGCTTGGCCTCGTGAAACTTGCGGATGAGTGCCGGTAGCACGTGCGAGTTTTTCAAGTCGTAGTTATCATGCGGGCCGTACAGATTTGTGGGCATGGCCGAAATGAAGTTGCAGCCATACTGTGCCCGGTAAGCGTCGCACAGCTTGATGCCCGCGATTTTGGCAATGGCGTAGGGCTCGTTGGTATCCTCTAGCGGCCCGGTGAGGAGGGCATTTTCCTGCAAGGGCTGCGGAGCCAGCTTGGGGTAAATGCACGACGAGCCCAGAAACAGCAGCTTCTCCACGCCCTGCACGTAGCTCTGGTGGATAACGTTGGCCTCAATCATCAGGTTTTCATACAGGAAATCAGCCCGGTACGTGTTGTTGGCTACGATGCCGCCCACTTTGGCGGCGGCCAGCACTACGTATTCCGGCTTTTCGGCGGCGAAAAAGTCCGCTACGGCGGCCTGCTCGCGCAAATCCAGCTCAGCCGAGGTACGGGTAAGCAGGTTTTCGTAGCCAGCCTGTTGCAGGCGGCGTATCATGGCTGAGCCCACCATACCACGGTGCCCGGCAACATATATTTTGGCGTTTTTTTCCATTATTTTCATAGAAAACTAATCAGCAAGATGAGCAGTTATTTTCCGCTGAATATCGGAGCACGTTTGGCTACGAATGCTACTACCCCCTCTCGAAAATCGTCCGTATGACAACATGATACAAACGCATTCGCTTCTGCAGCATAGCCCTCGGTAACTCCCTGGTAGGCAGCGGCAGCGGCTTCTAGTACTCCAGCTAGAGCCTTGGGTGCCCGTTGTAGCATATAGCCCAACAGTTCCAGACTTTTAGGCATCAGGTCAGCAGGCGGCACTATGTGGTTCACCAAACCCATGCGCCAAGCCTCGGCAGCGCTGATGGGGTTGCCGGTCAGCATCAGTTCTAGCGCCCTGCCCTTACCCACAAGACGCGTCAGGCGCTGGGTACCGCCGTAGCCGGGGATTATGCCCAACTTCACTTCTGGCAGCCCGATTTGGGCGTGGTCGCTGGCCACGCGCAGGTGGCAGGCCAGCGCCAGCTCGCATCCCCCGCCCAACGCAAAGCCATTGACAGCCGCCAGTACGGGCACCGGCATATCTTCCAGTTGCTGAAGCACCCGCTGCCCCCGTTCGGCGAAAGCCCGGCTTTCTGCTGGAGTCAGCTGCTGAAACTCCTTGATGTCAGCCCCGGCCACAAATGCCTTCTCGCCCGCCCCGGTCACCAGAATAGCCCGTACGTCCGCATTGGCGCGAGCCTGCGTCAGGGCCGACTCCAGCTCCTCCACCATGCTGATGGTCATGGCATTATACTGAGCCTCGCGGTTCATTGTCAGTACCAAGATACCGTCGGGCCGCAGTTTAGTTTGCAAAGAAGTTAAGCTGTCCATAAATATTTTTTAGCAATTCTATCTCTTGCCGTTTCGCGAGCTTACCCCCGCCACCAATCCAAATCTGGCCACGTTGTCATCACCTCTACCGACTCAGGCCGTAGTGCGCTTATCAAGCCACGTGGCAGCACCTTGCGGGCTACCTGATTCACGGTATTGCCGAGTATCATGCGGCGGGTACGGCTGCTGTAGCTTAGCAGGCTGGGTAAGTAGCGCATGGCGATGGCGCGGGCGGCGGCGGGGTCACGCTTACTGGTCCAGTTGATTTCCCAGTACGGATAGAGGTCGCGGCGCTCTTCGTCGGTCAGGCGGAATGCGCTGCCGTAGCGGGGCTCCTCCTCGGTCAGTTCCACCATCTTCACGAGGTTGGGGTACCACTTGTCGCTCGTGGCGGTGCGCTGGTCGGGGTGCAGCTGGTACACGGCTACCATCTCGGGGATGTAGTGGCCTGGGGCCAGGTGCGCAATGCGGTACCACTGGTCAATGTCGGCGCACATGTCTACGGCCAGGCGCATTCCTCCGGTTTCCTCAAAGTAGCGGCGCTTAACGAAGGTGGCGTGCTGCGGCGGAATGGCCTGGAACAGAATGGTACGGGGCGTAATTTCGCCGCGCGGGCTGCCGCTGCTCACGATGTTGCCGGCCAAATCAATGGCGTACTCGCCGCCCGAGATGAAGCTGGCTTCCGGGTGCTGCTCGAAGCCCGCCGCCATCGCCCGAAACGCGCCCGGCAGATAGTAGTCGTCGGAGCTTTGCACGGCCAGGATGTCGCCCGTGGCCTTAGCCACGCCCTTGGTCACGGCATCCACAAAGCCCTTGTCGCGGGCCGACCACCACGTAATGCGGTCGCCGTAGCCCTTAAGCACGTCCACCGTCTCGTCAGTAGAGCCACCGTCAGAAACGATGATTTCAATCGAGCCAGGGTAGTCCTGCTTTAAAATGCTGTCGAGGGTGCGCCCGATAAAGTGGCCCTGATTCCAAGACGGGATGACGACGGAAACGGAAAGAAATTCGGCCATAATGAGTAACTAGTATTGGGTAAGCATTTTATACTATAAAACCGTCATACTAAGCTTGTCGAAGCATCTTTACTGCGGCAGTAAGTATCAATCATTAAATAGTTTATGTTAAAGCAGACTGTCATGCTAAGCTTATCGAAGCATCTTTACTACGTAACTAACTCTAAACGTTGAAATTACTCTCGTGGTAAAGATGCTTCGACAAGCTCAGCGTGACCGCCTTTTAGCGCTCAATAACTCCTCTATTTCAGCAGCGTCTTCAAATCCGTCAGCCACAAATCCAGCAGTTCAGTTTCCTGGGCCGTCACGATGTTCTCGGTCAGCAGCTCGGCGTAGGCGGCGCGCAAGTCTTCGGCCACTGTGTTACCGGGCTTCAGAGCCCGCTGCACGGCGGCGATAACGCGGTTGGGGTGCAGGTAGCAGGGAATTTCGCTCTCGAAGTCCTTCACGTAGTCGTGCGGGTTACGCACTTGCAGAACCGTGGCCTGCGTAAAGCCCAAGCGGTAGCCGTGCGCCCACATAATCGGCTGGGCCACCAGCCCGCGCAGAATATCGGTGAAGCGGAACGTGACGTAGGCCGGCAGGTAGAGCAGGGCAAACAACTCGCGCCGCACCAGCGTGTTCTGTGAATTGAAGGGGCAAAGCGTGCCTATGGGCAGCACGATAGGGTCGCGCTTGTCGAAGAAAATCTCGGTGTTGTCCACCAGCCGATAAATGGCGTCTACGTCCGGGTCGGAATCGGCCAGGCCCTGCCAGATGCCGATTTTGGCCTCCTGATGCGTCAGGTCGGCCTCCTTCAGGTTGTGGTCGGTATTCAGAATCAGGTCGAGCGGGTAGCCGCGGGGCCAGATGTGGTGGGAGGTAAAGTTCTTATAAATGTTTACGAAGCCCTTATCGGCCGGGGCGGTAGCGAAGCTGCCGCTCATCGCCGGAAAGGCCCAGTCGTCGTAGGGAATGTTATCGTCGTCAGTATCCACTATCACCTCAGCTCCTTCGCGGATGGCGTGCAAATAGCCCATCATCTTGCGGCCGTAGTGGTTGAAAGGCAGCTTAGCGCTCATCCCGAAACCCAGCGCCTCCTGCGCGGCCACGTCGAGGTAGGTGACGTTGGGCTCCTGCCAATCGACGGGCGACTTCTTATCGCCGGCCACTACCAACTGGTAGTTGGGTAGGTTGGCAAACTTGGTAACGGCCTCGGTGGGCGCGAAGATGGAGGTGATGACAATGCTGGTGTTAGGCATAAGAGCAAAAGAGTAGCGAAGCCGGCCAGTGCGCGCGGCCTAGCAAAGATACGGCTTAATTTTGGGGGTCTGGTTCGGACGAGCAGGCCCGGTACCTGGGCAAAGGTCCACGAGTAGCCTGCATGGCTTTCTCTGGTGGCACCGGCCAGGGCGGTACTGGCAGTCTGGGTCGGGTGCCTGCCTACGGCTAGGTAGTCGGGGGCGGGGCAGTACTGGCCAGTAGCTATCTACCAAACTGCCAGGTGGCAATACCGGGCACTAAATGCTCTAGCCCCAGCCGCAGCCCCTTGAGCACAGCCAGCACCAACACCAGCATAGCTATGGTACGCAAGGCAATGCGCAGCACGGGCAGTTCTAGCAGGTGCAGAATATGCATGTCGATAAGAAAAATGCACACCAAGCTGCCCGCACCGAAGAGCAGCAAGGCAAGGTTCACGTCGTGCAGGTACACGCCCACGGCCAGGGCCGCCGCCCGCGTGAGCAGGAGTAGCAGGTTGGTAAGCAGCAGGTAGCGCTGCTTACCTAATATAGTGTATAGGTTGCCAGTGGCCTGCGAAGTGAGCTTGAAGATGTAGTAGTAGCCCAGGTAGCCGGTGAACACACCGGCCATTTCCCACCGGGCCCCAAAGGCGATGCGGAATATCCAGTCACCAAATATTGTAATCAGCCCCAGCGGCAGGATGCCCGCGTAGAGCAGCTTGTTATAGATGTTGAGCGTCAGCTCCCGCAGCCGGGGCATATCGGTATGGTACAACTCGGCCGCTTTCTGATAGAATACCGGCGCGATGGCCGAGCCGGTGAGGCTGACCGGAATTTCGAGGAGCGTGACGGAGAACGAATAAAGCCCCACTACGGTGGCCCCGAAGCCGCTGGTGAGGAAGAAAATGGGTAGCTGTGCCGACAGCGTATTGACGTATGCCCCCGGCAGCATATAGAGCGGGAATTCGCGGTAAGTATGCGCTACGGCCCGTACCCGCGCCCACGAAAACGTGCTTTGTAGCTCACCCCACTCGCGGTGTATGCCGCTACGTAGCAGTCCAACAAACAAGGTGAATTTACTGAATACATCGCCCACCACCAGCCCCGAAGGATGCCCCCCCGTGGCCAGACCCCAGCCAATGGTAACTGCCCGCCCGGTCACCGAGGTGACCACATCGACCCCGGCACGGGTCCGAAACTGCTTGGTGCGCGTATACCAAGAGCTAAACAGCAAGCTTAAGTTATAAAACAGCAAAATAATGGGCAGCAAGTAGAACCACCAGCCCAGGGCCTGCACCTGAAGCCAGCCCACCAGCCAGGGGCCGAACAGCAACAGCGCCAGACTGGTAATGCCGAAAGCCCCTACCGCCAGCAGCCCCGAGAGTTGCATCAGGGCCAGGGCATCGGCTTTGTCTTTGGGCAGCGGCAGCGCGTTCTGGTAGGTGAGACTGCTGAGCAGAGCCAAGTTGCCAATAGCAGCGGAGAATACCGCGAACTGCCCGTAAGATGCCGGTGGATAGATACGCGTCATCACGGGCGTGAGCAGAAAGCCCAGCACCGTGACGGCGGCCGACCCGGAAAAGGTGACGAAGAAATTTTGGGCGAAGGAGCCTTTCTGCCGGAAGGGGGCAATTAGGGCGCGTATTCGTTCTATTAGCTGGTGCATACGCTACGCCGCCAAGGGGTGCTGCTGGGGTGAAATACTAGCTGGGGCGCTCACAACGCCAATTTATCGAGCAGAGCGGCGAAGCTGGCTGCGTAGGCCGGCCGGGTGTGGTGCTGCCCCGCAAATGCCTGCACCGCCGCCGAGCGTTGCCCTAACTCATCGGCTGGCATGTCCAGTACCGTGCGCACATGCTCCCGGATGGCCCCGATGATAGCCTCCGGCTCTGGGTCCGTTATCTCAAAGCCCAAATGAGCGCTACGCACCGCCGCCGACCGCGTGACGATGGGCAGCAGCCCAAAGTGCAACAGCTGAGCTACCGCGCCCGGCCCGCCCTCCGAAGCACTCGGATATACTTGCGCGATGCAGCGGTTAGCCAGTTCCATAAACTTAGCCGACGTCACATCTACCCAGCCTAGGTACACAATGTTGGGGTACTGGCCCAGCAGCGGCTTGAGCCATTGCCACAGGCGCGGCTCCCGTTCCAGGGCCCCGCCCAGGTACAGCGTGGCGTCGGGCATTTCCCGGAAGGCTTCTACCACCAAATCTACCCCCTTCAGAATGGCCCCGCCGCTGCCTAGCCACAGAAAATTGCGCCGGGCTGGCTCCACCGCTTTGGGCACGTGGGCGGGTAGCTGCGCCACCGATATATCTAGCAGGTGCTTCTCGGGTCGGAGCGAATAGAGTCGCTGCTGAAAAGACGTGCCAAAACTGGTCAGGTAGTCGGCGTATTCGTCCGAAAAGCTCACCTTAGTCTGCCGCTCCGGCTTCACCCACACGCCAGTGCGGGCGTGGAAGGCGTGCAGGCGGGTTAATTCGGCCAGGTTCTGAAAGGCCCAGTAATTTTCGGTGCAGTAAAACACCTTTTTGATAGGCAACTTGGCGGGGCACTCGGCCAGCCGGTCGCTTTGCACAAATGCCACCGCGTAACTAGCCCATTCGATAGGCTCCGTGCAATGCACGTCGTAAAAGTCCACTACCAAGCCGCGCTCATTAAGCTGGCGCACCATTTCGGCTGTTTCCCAATACATAGAGTGCTCGTTGAGCATGGGCGCTTGCTCCAACCTGCCCGCTATGTAGTATGGAATGACGTGAGCTACATACACAATAAGGGCGCGGGGTGCATCAGCCGCCACTTGCTCCTGCCCAATATTGTGGTAGCTCGCCCCGCCGGGGGGTACAAAAAGGCGCGTTGCAACTCCGTGCAATACGTTGGAGAGACGAAAACGTAAACCACGAAGGGTAGCCACTTAGAAAAAATTAAAAAAATAGCATCAACTCGAACTGATTATGGTCCTTCCAAAAGTCCTTAATTAAACTTCTGTACGTAGCTAAGACTAACTATACTTATGAAACATGCTGTTGACCAACCACCTTACTGGTTGAAATAGTCTCTTGCTTAAACGATATTCAGCCGAGCGAGATGCCCCCTCGTTTCCGTAGTAAGTATTCATAAACGGCACAAATTGGTCTGAAATCAGTCGTTCAATAGCTGGACGTTTTAGCAATAAATAAGCATCAAAGTCGAAGGTCGGTTGTCGTTTTGCCTCGTCAGCTATTACGGATAAGTTATGTAATTGCTGCTCGTTCAGCAATTGGCGCACCTCACCATCAAACTCATGCTTCAGTTTTTCTAGAGTGTCGAAGAGCTTTTGGCTTCGAGTAATTTGGTTTTGCAGGCTCCAAGCTCCATCACCGTGCATTCGATATGCCCCCATTACGGCGGGAAAGTACTTAATCTTTCCATGCTTGGCATTCAGCATGTGCAAGCAATAATCACCGATGGGAACCTGAGAATACCAGTCTGGTAGTTGAGTTGTCTTTTCAGGACCTGCAACAGTATTGCGAAAAACACAGGAAAGAGTAGAAATAAAATTGCCTTTTGCTAAATCAATAATTGTAGTAGTTTCCGACTGGTCAGATTTTTGAATGAGACCTAGCGACTTCTGCCCATCGGCTGAAACCATTCGCAGATTATGGAAGGAAATACTATAGTCGTGATTAGACTCTAGGAAATCAACTTGCATTTGAAGCTTTTTTGGGTCGTCCCAATAGTCGTCCCCTTCACAAAGGGCAATATAACTTCCGTTACAATAGTTGAGCGCGTCAATAAAATTAGGCATCATGCCCAAATTATGCGGACGTGTCAATACAGTAATACGATTTGGGAAACGTTCGGCATAATCTTGCGCTATGCTTAACGTACTATCCGTAGACTTATCGTCGGCAATAATCAAGTGAACTGCAAACGTTACTTGTTGCATCATTACTCCTTCAATGGCCTGAGCCAAAAAGGATGCGTGATTATACGTAATCATGCAGACGCTTACTAATGGACACATTTGATAAAATAATTAATTTATGTTCTGTTTTTCTTCAGAAACTCTTTCTCTTTTTCCAATAGCTCCTGACGACGTTCTTTAACCCACCGCGCCGGCGAGCCAAGGTAAATTCCGAAAGCGGCACAGTCATTAATCACGAGTGAGAGCGCGCCAATCGCCACCCCCTCTCCGAGTGTGACCCCTGGCAATAGGATGCATCCAGCTCCTACAATAGAATGACGACCAACATTTACAGGAAGATGACGCACATTGGTAAATTCTGTTCCCACCGTTGGTCCTGTCAAAAATCTACCCGAAAAATCATCACTACTTGAATAAATAGAAGAGCGGCCGGAAATACCGGAAAAATCATCTATATTAATCAATGCTCTCCCTATTATAGAAACATAGCAAGATATATGAACATTACGACCAATAGTGATTCCTCCTTCTCCTGCTGAGAGAATACAGAAATCATCGATGCGACTGTAGTCCCCAATGCTAATGTGTTCAGCACCGTAAATGGACGCCTTGTCCGAAATTTGCACCTGATGCCCTACTGATTTGAATCCCAGAGATTCAATTTCATCTTTGCTAAGAAAGGCCATATAATGGGGCTTAGTACGGTAAGTAGTTTTTGCACATTACTTCATTGCTTCCCGAACTAGAGTTACAATAGAAGTGGCTTGCGCATCTGTTAGGTCAAAATAAAGGGGTAAGCACAACGCTCGGGTCGAAATATCTTCCGAAACAAGCATCGGAGGCGATTCCACATAATTCAGCGTATTGAGCGACGGATAAAAGTAACGCCGCGGGAAGATATCGGCTGCGTTCAATTTATCGCGCACCCGAAGTAGTACATCTTCAGAAGGCATTACCAATGCGTAGTATGAATAATTATACTCACATCCTGAACGTAAAGTGGGACGCCGACACGCGGTATCAGCCAGTTCGCTATCGTAAAGCTCTGATAAATGGCGGCGTTTGGCGATAAGTTCAGAAATATGCGGAAGCACACACAAACCCATAGCGGCGTGAACTTCCGAGTTCTTACCATTTATACCAACCCCCCAAAACGCTTCGGGACCATTATGTCCGAAGTTTCTCATGTAGCTCAATCGATGGGCTATTTCATCATCGTTGGTTACTACAGCACCGCCCTCAATAGTATGAAAAAGCTTTGTAGCGTGAAAGCTCAATGTGGATACATCTCCGTACGTTAACACGGAGCGTTCCTGTTGACGTACGCCAAAAGCATGGGCCGCGTCGTAAATAATCTTAAGCCCCCGCCGTTCAGCTATTTCCTGCAAAGCCACCACATCACAAGGATTACCATAAACGTGAGTTGCCATAATGGCAGTAGTGCGAGGAGTAATTGCTTGTTCAACTAACTTAGGGTCCAGACACAGCGATTCAGGGTCAATATCAACGAATACCGGTACGCATTTTTCCCAAACTATGCTAGATGTAGTGGCTACGTAAGAAAATGGCGTCGTAATGATTTCACCAGTCAACTCAAGAGCCCGGATAGCCAATTGCAATGCAATTGTGCCATTGTTGAGAAAAAACAAATGTTTTACGCCTAAGTATTCTTTTAACTCTTTTTCCAATCGAACCACCAGAGGTCCTGCATTAGTGAGTTGCCCCCTCTCCCACACCCCTTGTAGTAGTGTAAAGTATTCAGTCAGCGGTGGCAGAAAGGATTGTGTGACGTTTATCATATAGTAAGATTATTGCATGGAAATATCAAGTCAGAGCTTTATAACCTCACGCGTAAAACCCGTGTACTGCCGCCGACACCTTTTCCACCTGCTCCTCGCTCATACCGGGCCACATAGGCAGACTCAGGGCGGTATCGGCAATTTCCTCAGCGATGGGGAAGGCTCTGGCGGGCATGTTCAGGTGGGCATATGCCTGCTGCCGGTGCGGAGGCACGGGGTAGTGGATGAGGGTGCCCACGCCCCGGTCGGTGAGGTACTGCTGCAACGCCGCCCGGCGGGCCGTGCGCACCACGTAGAGATGGTAAACGTGGGTAGCACCCTCGGCAATAACGGGCAGCACGAGGTCGCCCAGACCGGCCAGATGCGCGTCGTACCAGACCGCTACTTGCTGACGCTGCCGCGTCCACTCGGGCAGATACTCGAGTTTCACCCGCAACACGGCGGCTTGTAGCTCGTCGAGGCGCGAGTTCTGACCAATTACCTCGTTGTAGTATTTCTGCTGCGAGCCGTAGTTGCGCAGGGTGCGGATTTTAGTATTCAACGCTTCGTCGTTGGTCGTCACGGCCCCAGCGTCGCCCAGAGCCCCTAGGTTCTTGCCGGGGTAAAAGCTCGTGCCACTGGCAGCGCCAAAGCTACCGGTGAGGCCACCCTCCCAGGCCGCGCCCTGCGCCTGGGCGTTGTCTTCCACCACCCACAGGCCATGTTTCTGTGCCACGGCCATTATCAGGCCCATCTCGCAGGCCTGCCCGTAGAGGTGGACTGGCATAATGCCCTTGGTGCGCGGCGTAATAGCCGCTTCAATCAGGGCCGGGTCGAGGTTGTAGGTATGGAGATTGGGCTCGACGGGTACTGGCACGCCACCCACGTACGACACGGCCAGCCAAGTAGCAATATAAGTATTGCTGGGCACGATGACCTCGTCGCCGGGCTGTACATTCAGGGCCAGCAGGGCCAAGTGCAGCGCATCCAGGCCATTGGCTACGCCAGTGGTATGCGCCACTTGGTTGAAGGCGCTGTATTCGGATTCAAAAGTCTTAACTTGTTCCCCCAGTATATACCATTGCTTGTCATAAACATCAGCGATAACCGCCAATACTTCGGCGCGAATGGGGTCGTGCTGGGGGGAAAAAGAGAGAAAAGGAACGTTCATTTAGTAACTACGGCGACTAAAGTGGAGGATGCAAAGATACGCACCACCCGTTGGCAACCGCATAATTGCAACTCTTCCGCTATCTCTGGTGGCTCCCCTACTTGCCCACACGCCTGAGACCAGCAGGCTGAATTGTTCAGAAGCTGATAAAGTTATTCAAGCGTAGAACAGGTGCTTTACAAGGAACCTGTTCTAGGTTTCTGGGAGCAGATGGGTGTCATGCACGAAGACTCCCAAAGAAGTCGGAAATTTGGGGTGCGACCCACTCAAATTCCTTCCTTCGATGGAAGTCCTGCGCAAAGATATTATTCGTACCTGGATACTGCCCTACCTGAGCATCGGCACCCACAGGCCAGCTTGTCAAGCCGACCTGCTGGGGGTGGTGAAACTCATTTTGTACAAGCTTAAAACTGGCTGCCAGTGGCGACAACTACCACTTAAACAGTTTTTTAACGAGAATTTTCTGAGTTGGGAGAGCATGTATTACCGCTTTAATGAATAGCGCAAGGACGGCTCGTGGAAGAAGCGCTGGGTAATGCAGCTGCAGCTGCATAAGGCGCGCCTGGATTTGTCAAGCATTCAACCCGATGGTAGCCATACCCGCACCCACAACAGGGGGGCGGCCATCGGCTACCAGGGGCGTAAAGCCGCCCGCACGACCAACCTGCTTTTATGGCCGGTAGGACGGGCCAGCCCCTGGCCTGCGCCAGTCCGCAGGCCGGCAACTACCATAACCTGTTTGCCATCGAAACCTCGTCCGGGGAGTTGTGCGCGCTGGTGGAAGCAGCCCAGATTTCGCTCGAAGGTTTCTTTCTTAATGCGGATAGCGGCTTTGATGCTCAAGCATTACGCGATGATTGCTTCCGCCGGGGCATTGAAGCCAACATCGCCTTGAATCCAAGCTCCCGCACCAGTGAAGCCGCTCAGGACACTTATACTGACTGACCCCGAACTCTACCCCGAACGCACGGCCATTGAGCGCACCAATGCCTGGCTCGACAGCTTCAAAACCCTACTCGTCCGCTACGAAACCACCGTGGATAACTGGCTCGCTTTCCATTTTCTGGCGTTTACCGTCCTGCTACTCCGGAAAATACCCTTAGAACCCGAACTTTAAACAGGCTCAAGTAAAAGCTTCGCTGAAGAACCGCCGTAAGTATCAGCCGTACGGTGTTAACTGTATGGGCACCTATTCATCGCTGGCCGGCTCACCAAGATTACAAATAACTTATTACCTGCTGTTATACAACTATGCTATACATCAAGCGGCAAGATGGCAGCATCATTTCGGGCTTGGCACCGCTCATTTAAAACAAGCGCCGATACTCTGCGAATCTGATTAGATTGTCAATTCTTTATAACCAACAGGCTACCGATTCGCAACTTTTTCGGCAGGCCAGATGCGTAATAGCAGTTGCTAATAAACACCCACGAATAATGCATTAATCATGTAAGTGACGCCGCACAATACCTCAATTATCAACAGTGTAAGGAGCACCATTTTTTTGCGCCGCTGGCTTATATTCACAGGTATCCACGACAAAGTAGCCAGGAGAATAATCCAGTGCAGCACATGGTTGGCGGCTATTACCTGCCAGATAAAGTTACCGTGCATTGCCCTTGGCCCGGTTTCGTACACAAACAGAAAGACGCCGAACCCAACAAGTAAGCTTAGAAGCCCGAGCCGATGGGCCGGCAGCCGGAGCCAATCAGGCCGCAGCCCGTAGGCTACTATCGGCACCAGAAAGGAGCTGACTGCGCAGCCTAGCACGTGCCAACTGCTGTAGTCGGGCACAAAGGTGTGCCAGCCAGCTAGAAAAGCGAAACCTACGTGAGAAGCGCCGCCCAGCGTGTCCTGTGGGTGGTGGTTGGTCCACATCAACTGGCCCAGAATTACTAATAAAACGGGGACTATCGCCAGGGCTAACCGCATTATTTGCACTACCTGTAACCGGGATTGCAGCAGAAACAGCACCGCATATGCCGGCACGAAGGCAAAGGCGTAACTCGGTTTGAAAATGGCTCCTGTAGCCAACACCAGTGCCAGATACAAGTCTTTACACCAGTTTACCGCGCCGCCCGCTGCCAAGCACTGCGTGCCCAACACAACCGCGGCGATGCTGAACGGCATAGCGGTAATGATGGTCGAATTATGGTAAACATTGGGGGGCAGGAGCCCGACATACCAGCTAGCCGTGCTGACTGGCAACGGAAACAGCAGGCACGAGCCTAGAGCCGCCACCAACGCCATACCCTTTACGTTTGCAGTTGTGCTGATGCGCTGAATTAATTCTCCCTGCTGCAATAGCCCAATTCCTCCATACGCGGAAACGCCCACCAACCCGCCCCAGGCCATTGCTACCACAATGATGGCAATGATTAGCAGCCGCCCAGGATTACAGGTAAATCCACTGAGCAGGTGAACTACTTCGTAGAAACCGGCATTTGCCGGCACTGAGCCCTGCCCCAGGCAGACGTTATACAGCATGGAGACGTGGAGCTGAATATCCGTAATTCTATGCAGCACGCCGATGAGCAGCATATAGTACCCCATCGTGATAACAACCGTTAGTACTGACAGCAGAATGGCATTCCGTCGGAAACTGCTGGTCTTTTTCTGGTTCAGTACTTCTCCCATGCGCAGCGATGTTGCGTAAGCAGTTAGGCCTACTAATTTCAGTAAAAGTAACCGTTGCTGCTACAACGTGGCTAACAACGCGCAGGCTATTTGGCCGCTTGTGGCTATCATGGAGCCATCTGGAAATCATTGCAACCATGGGCTGCCACTTCTTACACAGCAGGTTACTGCTTGAGAATGTATACTTTTTCTCCCGACCGGGGGTCCATAATTTCCCTTGCTACTAAAGGACGCAATATTTCGGGCAGCGTCGCTTTTGCCGACGCGCAAATAAAGGCTAACTCGTACTGTTTCACGAATTGGTACTGCAGGCTATCGGTGGGCATATGCCGTGAGGGCACCATTAGGCGCGCGTACCGGTACAAACTAGCACTATGCAAACGCTGCCGGGCCTGCACAGAATCGAGGCGGTAGCGCGGGTCAGTCGTCAGACTGTCAACGGCGAAGATGGAGAGGCTCATCAGGTCATACCGATTACTCAGGCCGGCCAGATAAGTACCGGCCGAGTACGTATCCTCCGAAAGCATATAGGTGTTATCATAGTCTTTATCCCCGAACAGAAAGCCGCCGCGCACTTCCCTATCGGGCAGGGCCGCCTGCACTTGGCTTAGAAAGGCAGCTGAGTAAACTGTCGCGGTTTGCTTCTGGAATTTATCCTGAAGCAACGGGTAGCAGTTGACAACAGCTGCCCCCGCTAGCAACGTTAGCGCAGCCAGCCGCCTCCAGGTATTTACCCCCCCAAATGCCGCTCCTAGTACCACGGCCAGCAGCGTGGGCACCAAGGCTCCCATTACATTGCCAGAAAACTGAAAGCCATCAATGAAATGCGTCGCCAACGTCCGGCCAGCCGCTGCCAGAACGGCGCAGGCTCCGGCCCATACCAGCACCGGAAGCAATTCTTTTCGTTGGCTCAGCCAAGCGCAACGGGTGGTTACGACGACGCAAGCCGCTAGTAATAATCCAAAGAACAATCCATACAGTATCAGCGACCCAATGAATATATTAAGCAGGGTCCGCGCCTCCACCAGCTTTGGCACCAGTTCATCTATTAGTTGCAGCCCCGGCTCGCGTAGTTGAAAGGAGGCTGGTTGCACGACGTAAAAAACGCCGAAATAGCCAATGGTTAGGAACATAGGCAGCAGTAAGCGAGTTACTTGCGAATATGTAGCGCGGCGGCTTAACCACAGGTACCCGCCCAGCACTACGGTGCTGCCACCAATAGCCGGCCCAGTCGACACGTACACCAACGGAATACACGCTAGTACGAGCCCCGCTAAGTCGTAGCGGCGGCGCACTAAAAGCAGCACGCCCAAGGCAATAAAAACGGCGATGGCAGCCAATTTCGGCTCAAGTAGAACCTGGCTACCAGCCAATAAGCTGCCATTTTTCGTGAAATCGTAGTGTAGGAAGGCGGGCCATTTAACGCCGCCGCTTAACAGCAACAGCACGGTTAGCGGCCAGGCCCAGGTCGCCTTATGCCCAAAGTGTGCCACCAAGGCCCGCAGGCCTAGCGCCACTATCGTTAGCAGAATAGTATATGTGCTCAGGCAAAGGCCCCACATCGCCGACAAACCTGTGCATCGAACAAGTAAAGCATTCAGCCACAGTTCATAATAGTGATAGGGTTGCGCACCAATGAACTGCGGAAACACCGATTCGAGCACTGTGCTTTCGATGCCAGTTTTATTCAGGGCCAAGCTGACGCGGGCGTAAAAAACGTAATCTTGAAACGGGGTGGCCAGGAAAGTCGACTCAGAATCATAAAACAGCCAGAACCGGAACACATAGAGCACCACCGCTATAACCATCGCGTAACCTAGCGCGTGTGGTAACCACAGCCCTTCCTTCACAACTGAACCCCGTTGCTTCCAGATTAGCCAACCCATCAACAAAGGCACGGGTAGCATTACAGTGTGGCCTCCCGTCTGCACGGCTGCGTACGTCCCCACCCATAGGCTCAAGCCCGTTACCATTGCCAAAAACACCCCAAAATAGGGCTCCGTCGCTTCCGCTGACTGGCCCAGCAGCAAACGGCCGGTAACGTAAGCAATGGTCAAGCCCCCAATTGTCAGCAGCAGATATGGGAAAAACAAACTCATAAGTAACGCAGATAACAGACGAAGCGTGGAGCCATTCGAGGCCTCGCACAACATCATTTGGTGCGAATGGCTTGCGAAGATTGTGGAAGCGTGAGGCTGCTTGCGCTAATCCCGGCCGTATTTTCGAGATGGGTTTTCGATGTAGTAATCTATTTTATTTCTATTGAACCCGGAAGCGATGCTCCAGATAGTGGGCTGGCTCCAAGCGAAGCGACCGCAAATCTGTTTTTGATTCCGTTATCAGCCGCGTTGCGGCTTTGCTATCCAAGCAACTCCCGTCCGATCTCATTCATCTGCTTCACTACGTATAGGGGCCGGTGCCGAGCCGCGTCCATGCCGCGCCACACGTATTCTCCAATTACGCCTAAGGCAATCATCTGGAAAGCGGCAACGAAAAGCACCACTACCATCAGGGTCGTCCAGCCTTCGGGCTCGCCACTGCCAAACAACCGCAGGCCGATGAGGTATAGCCCATACAGCATGGCCACGCCCCCCAGCCCTAGCCCCAGCACCGAAATGGCCCGGATAGGAAAGTAGGAGAACGAGAGCAGCGAATC
This sequence comes from Hymenobacter sp. H14-R3, assembly GCF_030063445.1. Taxonomy (GTDB): domain Bacteria; phylum Bacteroidota; class Bacteroidia; order Cytophagales; family Hymenobacteraceae; genus Hymenobacter. The sequence goes on from NZ_JASITD010000004.1 coordinate 67,925, forward strand.
GATAAGCAGCTTGATTTTCTTTTGTAGCGTCCAACGCGACTTGCCGATTTCCCGCTTGCGGCGCACGTACGGGATGTTCACGTAGTCGTAGCCCAGCCATACCATCAGGTAGAACAGGTTGCTGTTGCGCTCCTGCATTCGTACCACGTCGTCGCACACCTGGCGGTCGAAAAACACGAAATCGAAACCGCCATCGGGGATATTTTTTAGGGCCAGGTGCTTCATCAGCCAGTGAAACGTTTTGGCGAATACCTGGCTGAAGCCGGTTTCCTCGCGGTCCTGCCGGTTACCGATAACTAGCTTGAAGCCCTTTTTCCAATAGTCGTACATCTGCACCATCAGTTCCGGCGGGTCCTGCATATCGGCCGTGATAATGGCCATGCAGTCGCCAGTGGCATGGGCCATGCCGGCCACAATGGCGTTGTACGAGCCCACATTGGCCACCAACTCCACCACCCGCACCCGGTCGGGATACTGGGCCTGGGCGCGGCGCAGCGCAGCTACCGTATCATCACCCGAGCCATCGTCCACAAAAATGTACTCAAATTCAACCTCCGGCGGGAAATTCACCTCGTTCCCAATCAGCCCCGGTATCGTAACAGGAATATTGTCTTCGTTATAGTAGCAGGGAACGATGACGGATAGCTTGGGCATAGATTAATAGTGCAACTACTTGCGCAGTATTGCTGCGCGCTGACAAAGGTAAAGTTTAATTAGCCGCTACAGGCCAGTACGTGGGTAGTGCTACCCAGTCGGAACCCTAGCTTCTCGCAGGTGCGAAATACGGCGCGGTTAGTGGCCTGCGTGGTCATCAGCACATAGGGTCGCTGTTTTTCAGCGGCTCGGCGCACAGTCTCAGCTACCAATTTCAGGTGCCAGCCCCGGTTTTGCGGCCCCACGGCCGTAAGCAATACCCGCGATGAACCGCTACCCGGCACCCCGGCCTCGGCCACCGCATCGCCAATGGCTAGGAATGAGTCGATAGGCAGGCCGGGCTCATTGGGCACCAGCACGGCATCGGCGTAGCTGCCTTCCGCGGCGGCTTCCGCGTAGCGAGCCAGCATAGCATCGGCCCGCGCGTCGCCGAACCATGGGTCGGCGTGGAAGCGGTCGAATACGTTGCGGGCGGCCGCCGAAATCCGGCCAATGTGCGCGGCTTCGTCGGGCCGGGCCAGGCGCACTAAAGCGGGCGGCGGCAGGGTAGCACTGGCCACTGAGCAATAGAAGTTCAGTCGGGTTTCCACCAGTCGCCAGCCACCGCCGGTCAGGGCTTGTAGCAAGGCCGTATCCTCGGCCGGTACCACACCAAAAGCATAGTATGGGCCTCGTCGGCCTAGTTCGGCCCGCAGGGCAGCGGCCGCCTGGGCCAGGTCGGCCGGGCTGATTTCCGCCCCGAATAGCCCCGTAAACAGGCGGTAGGTATCGGTACCAAAAAAGGCCGAATCCCAGGCCAGGTGCTGCACCAGCCACCGCCCAGCGGCATCCGGCATGGCCAGCACTTCCTCCCCGGCCAGGCTACCGAAGCGAGCGGCGGCCCCGGTGCCGTACTGCTCCTGTTGAGGGGCAAGCGGTAGCTCACGCAAAAAATGCGTGGGCGAATGCAGGACCAGCTTGTCGGCCCGCCCGGCAATCAGGCCGCTATCGGCCGCCGGCCCAATTACCGCGCCTGCCATACCCGTTTGAATTCGTCATACTCCCGGATATAATCGGCTTCCTGGTACGGTACCGATGCCAGCACCAATTGCACGGCCGAGTGTGAATACTGCATAGTGTGCCAGGCATGCGGTGGCACGTACAGGCCAACGTTCGGGTCCTCCAGCCGGAACAGTTCAATGCAACCGTCGGCTAGTTCAGTCGTGACAATGATGCGGCCGGCGGCGGCCACGAGCACCTGCTCCGTCACGTGGTGGGCGTGGCGGCCGCGCACGATGCTCTCAGGAGTGTAATAGGTCCAGAAAATACGCTGCACCTCAAAGGGCAATAATTTCTGTTGCTCCGTGACGGAAATGTAGCCGATGCTGGGGTCACCCAGCTTGGGAAAGCTAATGAGGTGCGGGTCGGCAAATTCAGCCATAAAATCAACAGAAACAGCCTCAGGCTTGAATTGCCCTGGTTCAGCAAAGATATACCCGTCACGAAATGAAATAAGAAAAGGACACGGAGATAGAGATGCCACACTTGGCGTCTCGTCGTTGCTGATGTTGTATGACCGGGTAGTAATTCCCCAGTTCGACCGTCCAACGCCGAGACACCAGGTGTGGCGTCTCTACCTCGTTCTCGCAACTCCATTCGTGATAAGGACAGCGCCTAGAGCGGTTTTCAGGTCAGTGTACGTTTTACTGCTTAGTTAAAAGTTAAAAGTGGAGAGTTAAAATGCAGACTTACTTACTTTTAAGTCTTCACTTTTAACTTTTAACTAAGTACATAGACCCGAAAACCGCTCTAGTAGGGAGTAGACCACATTCCAGGTCCAAGCATTCGGTCAGTGTGCCGGCCAAAACCCGCCCACCGGCCTTGTGAGCCATCACAGTATTCTCCACCTGGCGGCATACCATTCGGCCACTTTGCCCCTTTCCCCAGCAAATAGCACATTTCTCCCATACCTCTTTCCACCTAAGGCCGTAGCGTACATAGGTTCCGCATAGGCTGGTTATAGGCTTCTTGGTTATATAACCTCCCTCTTATGGTCTTTGCAGATTTAGCATTATTCCAGCATAATGGCCAGTTCCGCCGTTTTGCCCGGACGGTCCCAGGCGATAGCCTGCACCTGCCAGGCGGCAGCTTCCGGGTGCGTTGCCCTGGTTGCGCAGGTCCACCAGTCGCCCGCTTCGTGGGTGGCCTCCCCGTGCTCCAGCACCTGCCCGGCCTTGTCCAGTACTCGTACTTGCACCGCTACCACCCCGCAGGGCTTGTGCGCCCGCACGCGCAGAACCGCCCCGGCCTGCCCCCGGTACCCGTCGGCCTCCACCACCAATAGCTGTGGCGGTTTGGAAAAGTCCGACAGGGCCATGCTGTACACGCTGCCAAAGCGGGCCGGCTGCACGTAGGGTTGGTAGTAAGCCCGTCCCTCTGCACTGCCCTGCTGCTCACGCCCGTACGCCGCGGCCGCTTTAAAGTCGGTCTGGTGCTGCTGTTGCGCTGCGGAAGGAGGACCCTTTTTGCCCGCCGCCTGTTGGGCGTAGGTGACGCCATCGGCACTCATCCTGAACACCAAGTTCCCGATGCGCCCGCTGATGCCCGCAATGCCCGAGCCCTCCACCATTTTAACTCTTGCCATACCGCTGGTTTTTCGCAGGCCCAAATGCTTTGCCAACCACTGTCGAGTCGCCCATTACCCCCGCTAAATTACGGGGTAATAGTCGCCCCAATGGTAGCCTGCACAAATTAATACGCTCCATACGAAGTGAATACAAAAAGCCGGGCCACTAGCAGCAACTATCAATTGCTACCAGTGGCCCGATTTGTTACCCGATAAAAGAATTTGATGTGCTCCCAAGAAGCAAACCAAACGCAATCAGGCATTATTCTACCCGTTAACCTTTATCAATCAAAACATAAGCTAACCACTTAGAAGCTGCGCGGCGCATTGTCCACCTTGCCAGCCATCACCTCGTCTACGTGCTCCTTGAAGTATTCCAGCGTGCGCTTCAACCCTTCGGCGCGGTCCACTTTGGGTTCCCAGCCCAGAATTTCTTTAGCCAGCGTGATATCCGGCTTACGCTTCATCGGGTCGTTTTCGGGCAGCGCCTGGTAGGTCGGCTTAAACTCGACACCAGTTAATTTGGCGATTTCCTCACCAAATTGTTTGATAGTGATTTCGGCCGGGTTGCCAACGTTCACTGGTAGCGCATAATCGCTGAGTAGCAGGCGATAAATGCCTTCTACTAAGTCATCGACGTAGCAGAACGAGCGCGTTTGCGAGCCGTCGCCGAATACGGTCAGGTTCTCGCCGCGCAAGGCTTGGCTCAGGAAGGCTGGTAGTACGCGGCCATCATTGAGGCGCATGCGGGGGCCATAGGTATTAAAAATGCGGATAATGCGCGTTTCCAGGCCGTGGTGGGTGTGGTAGGCCATAGTAATGGCTTCCTGGAAGCGCTTGGCTTCGTCGTAGCAGCCGCGAGGCCCTACGGGATTTACGTTGCCGAAATAGGTTTCAACCTGCGGGTGCACCTCGGGGTCGCCGTACACTTCGGACGTGCTGGCAATCAGCATACGCGCGCCTTTTACCCGCGCCAGGCCCAGCAGGTTGTGGGTGCCCAGTGAACCTACCTTCAGCGTCTGAATCGGGATTTTGAGGTAGTCGATGGGCGAGGCCGGCGAGGCGAAGTGCAGAATATAGTCCAGCTTGCCCGGCACGAACACGAATTTGCTCACATCGTGGTGATGAAACTCGAAATCTTCGCGCTTGAACAAGTGCTCGATGTTAGCGAGATTGCCCGTTATCAGGTTATCCATCGCGATAACGTGGTAGCCTTCAGCCAGAAACCGGTCGCAGAGGTGCGAGCCCAGGAAACCGGCCCCACCGGTGATAAGAACGCGCTTTTTTTCTTCAGCCATTTTGTTAAGCTGTTAGCTACTAGCTGCTAGCCATTAGATTTTTTAAGGAATAATTTAATATGTCGTCAAACCAACGACTTAGGAAACTGGCTCTTTGTGAGCCGTGCGAATACCTATGCAGTGATAAGCAAAGCCAGCTTCTTTCATCTCGGCTGGGTCGTAGATGTTACGGCCGTCGAAAATAACTTTTTGTTTGAGCAAGCGGCCCACTACTTCGAACGAAGGCGAACGAAACTCGGGCCACTCGGTCACGACAAGCAACGCATCGGCATCAACCAACGCCTCAAACTGGTCTTTGGCGTAGGTGATGGTATCACCCAGCGTGTGCTTGGCTTCTTTCACGGCTACCGGGTCGTAGGCTGATACCGTGGCCCCTTCGGCCAGGAGCTTCTCGATGATAACCAGCGACGGCGCTTCGCGCATGTCGTCGGTTTTGGGCTTGAAGGAGAGGCCCCATATGGCAAACTTCTTGCCTTTCAAGTCGTTACCAAAATGCTTGCGCACTTTATTGAACAATACCTCTTTCTGCGCCTCGTTCACGCCTTCCACGGCTTGCAGCACCTGCATTTGGTAGCCGTTTTCCTGGGCGGTTTTGATGAGGGCTTTTACATCCTTGGGGAAACAAGAGCCGCCGTAACCAATGCCGGGATAAATGAACTTGGTGCCAATGCGGGCGTCGGAACCAATACCACGCCGCACCATATTTACATCGGCCCCCATGATTTCGCACAGGTTGGCGATGTCGTTCATAAACGATATCTTGGTGGCTAACATCGAGTTAGCGGCGTATTTTGTCATTTCAGCCGACGGAATATCCATGAAAATAATCGGGTGGCCGTTGAGCAGGAAGGGCTTGTACAGGCGGCTCATTACTTCCTCGGCCCGCTCGGAGCTGATGCCCACTACAATACGGTCGGGCTTGAGAAAGTCATCGATGGCCGCGCCTTCTTTCAGGAATTCCGGGTTGGACGCTACGTCGAAGTCGATAGTTTCGCCGCGCTTGCTGAGCGCCTGCTCGATTTCAGCGCGCACTTTAGCAGCTGTACCAACGGGCACAGTGCTCTTGGTAACGACTACGCCGTAGCTGTTCATATTTTCGCCGATGCCACGGGCCACGGCCAACACGTATTTTAGGTCGGCCGAACCGTCTTCGCCGGGCGGGGTACCCACGGCAATAAAGGCCACATCGCAGTCCTTAATGGCTTCGCTCAGGTTGGTAGAAAAGTGCAGCCGCTCTGCCTTCACGTTGCGGGTTACCATTTCTTCTAATCCTGGCTCATAGATAGGCAGGATGCCGTTACGCAGGTTGGTAATCTTTTTTTCGTCGATGTCAACGCAGGTAACCGTAATGCCGACCTCGGCGAAACATGTTCCGGTGACTAGTCCGACGTAGCCGGTGCCTACAACTGCGACTTTCATAGTGAGAGCTAGGTGTTTTTAAGAAGTAAGAGCGAGGTAATAATAGCAAAAACAATCCTAGCCTGACACTAAGCCATGTAGTGCTTCCACCAATACTGAAAAACTATCAGGCCCCAAATTCGGGCGTGGGCATCGCCGGGGCTATTGGAGAACAGCTGCTTTTTTAGTTTTTGCACGGCGGCCACGTCGAAGATGCCCTGGCCAGCTACAAAATCATCGGCCAGCAGGTCTTGCTCAATGAGGGGGCGCAGTTCGCCGCGCATCCACTTGAGCAGGGGTACTTCGAAGCCGTGCTTGGGGCGGTCGTAGAGTTCGGGCGGCAGCATGGGGCGGAAGGCATCCTGCACGATTTTTTTCTTCATCTTGCCGTCTACCTTACTGCTAACGGGTAGCGAAAAGGCGAAGTCCACCACCTTGTAGTCGAGAAATGGCGTTCTGACTTCCAGCGAGTTAGCCATGCTCATCAAGTCTACCTTGGTGAGCATGTCGTAGGGTAGTACCAACTGCATGTCGGTGAGCAGCACCTCGTTGAGGTCACCGTCGGCGTGGATATTTTCGAGGATATCCTTGCGGCGCTTGGCGGCAATCTTCTTATCAACTTTGCGGCGGCTGGCGGGACTCAGCAGGTCGGCGGCCTGCTTTTCGGAGGCGAAGCTGGCCCAGTCCAGGTAGCGGTCCTTGGGGCCGCTGAGCATGCCGCGCGAGAAGCGCTGGAGCTGCCGGACTTTATTGCCAAAGTAGGAGTTGCGCGACTTGGGCAGAATGTCCCACAGCAGGTTCAGGCCCGTGACGGCTTCGGCCTTGAAGCCGCCCTGCCGCACCTGGAAGTCGCCCATATGCTTGTTGTAGCCGCCGAAAATCTCGTCGGCCCCGTCACCGCTCAGCGCCACCGTTACGTGCTGGCGAGTGCGCTGGCTGAGAATGTGCACGGCCAGCGCCGACGAATCGGCAAAGGGCTCGTCGAAGTAATCGAGCATCTGAAAGATGTGCTCGTATAAGTCATTGTTGCTCAGCGAGAAAACCGTGTGATTGGTTTTATGCATCTTCGCCACCAGGTTGGCATACTTGGTTTCGTCGAAAAAGGGCTCGTCGCGAAAACCGATGCTGAACGTGTTGAGGTGCGGCGTGTGGCGGGTAGCCAGCGCCGTAATCACGCTGGAGTCGATGCCGCCACTCAAGAAAGAGCCCAGCGGCACATCGGCTACGAGGCGGCGCTCCACGGCCTCGTCCATGAGCGACACCAGCTTTTTCTGCTGCTCGTCGTAGGTGAGCTTGTTTTTGGCGACCTTTTTGGGGTCGTAGGGGATTTTGTACCAGCGCTTGCGCACCACCTTGTTACCCTGAATAAACAGGTAATGACCAGGTAGTAATTTCTTGATACCCTTGAAGATAGTGGCGGGGCCGGGAATGTAGTTGAGCTGCAAGTACTGGCTCAAGGCTACGTAATCGAGCTTGCGGGGCACGCCCAGGGCCAGTAGCGACTTGAGCTCGGAGCCGAACAGCAACTGGTCTTCATCGCGGTATACGTGCAGAGGCTTTACGCCGTAGCGGTCGCGGGCAATGAAGAGTGAATTCTCCTCTTTATCGAAAATGGCGAAACCGAAAAAACCGTTGAGCTTTTTGATAAAGCTCCGGCCTTCGCTGATGTACAGGTTCAGAATAACTTCCGTATCAGTTTGGGAATTAAACTGATAGCCTTTTTTCACCAGCTTCTCCCGCAGCTCGCGGAAATTGAATATTTCCCCGTTGAAGACGATGGTGTAGCGCCCCGAGGCGTCGGTCATGGGTTGGTTGCCATCGGCCGACAAGTCGAGGATGGCTAAGCGCCGAAAGCCCAGGCCGCATTGGTCGTAAATAAAATGACCTTGCGAATCGGGGCCGCGGCGCACAATGGCGTCCGTAGCCGCCTGCAAGCGGGTCAGGGCCAAGCGACCCAAATCGGAGAAGGCGTAAGCGCCGGTTATTCCACACATAGCTAGTGGGCAAAGATAGGGCGTAGCCCAGTGTCATGGGCCGGAAAAATGAAGTAAACTACCCAATTACAACCCGCAAGATGCAACCCCGGCCGACCTGAACTAGTAAAGCCTACCGAGCCGCAGCCCGGTTGCAGGCTCTTCTTTACGTAAATCCTCCCCCACCCTCCTTTATGAGCTTGCAACAAGAATTTGAAGCTGCCGTGCAGCAAGTCAACAACTTACCAGCCGAAACCGCTCCCAAACACATGACCGAACTTTATGGCCTGTACAAGCAAGCCACTGAGGGTGACGTGAATATGAAAAGCGGGGAAGTGGATGCCGCTGGTGCTGACCAGGCCAGCGGGCCTGGTGGTCTTTCGCAGGGCCAATGGGACTCTTGGGATAAGTACAAGGGTATTTCGGAGGAAGATGCCAAGCGCCAGTACGTGGCCAAGGCAACCGAAATAATGGGTAGCAACCAGAATGGCGGCTCCGAGGCCGGACAGGTACCAACCGATGCGCTCACCAACGCCCCGATAGCACCTGATGCGCCGCTGCCTACTGGCACGGAGAACGACACGACTGCGCCGCAGCCTGGCTTTGGCCCCGGCCAAAGCACCGGAGGTCTGCGCGGCGACATCACGGCCGGCGCGCCCTATGGTGGCGAAGACAAGCTGAAAGGCGCGCAATAGCTCCCGGCATAAACGAGACAATGGGTGTTGAAACTGAGCTTAATGCCGCCGTTTCAACACCCACTGTCTCGTTTATAAGTATTTTATTTATAAGTACTTACGATAGATATTATACAAAATACGTCGGTCGGTTTCGGTGAGAAGTGGGCTGGGGTCGGTGGGCACGAAGTGGCGCTTGAACGCTTTGGTAGCGGCGGGCAGGTCCTGGGTGTCGTAGCCGATGATGCGCAGGGCTTCGCGGGGCGTGAGGCCGGGCAGGAACTGGCCTAGCGAATCGGTGGCGAAGGGTGCGGCGGTGGTATCAGTCAGCACTGTGGTATCGTACCACAGCCCAAAACCGCGCTGCGCCAGCTTTTGCCAGGGAAACAGGGCGCTGGGGTCGCTTTTGCGGGTGGGCGCAATGTCGCCGTGGCCGATAAAGTTGGTTGCCGGGATGTTGTAGGTGCGCTTGAGGGCCGCCAGCACCTTCAGCAAGCTGACCACCTGGGCTTCCTGAAAGGGCTCGGTGCCATTGTTATCCAGCTCAATACCAATGGAGACTGAGTTGATGTCGGTGATGCCGCCCCATCGGGCGACGCCACCGTGCCAGGCCCGCAGGTAGTCGCTGAGCATATGGTAGGTTTGGCCGTCGCGGCCAATCACGTAGTGCGCGCTCACCTGGGGCTTCACCAGGGTGAAGGTCTTGAGCGTCTGGGCCGTACTGCTTTGCGCCGTGTGGTGAATGATAACGTAGTTGGGCTTGCGCAGGTTGAAATTGACGGTGCCCACCCAGTAGGGCACAGCGGGCAGACTATCAGTAGGCTGCGCGGGCTGGACCTGAATTTGGCGCGCCAATGCTTTGGCTTGCTGGCGATACACCTTATTGGTAGCCGCGTAGGGGTTGCGCACGCAGGCAGTGGCAGCGAGAATAGCGGCTACTATTAATGCAGCAGAAAATTTAGTCATGCGATAATCAGTTGTCTGACAACTAGTTAAAATGAAGAACGTCATACTGAGCTTACCGAAGCAGCGCGCTCGCATCGTTGGGGCTAGTTATCCAACGGCGCGGGCGCGCTGCTTCAGTAAGCTCAGTATGACGTGCTTGCTTATCCAGCGAGGCTGCTTACTTGGCGTAGGCCACCGAGCGCATTTCGCGAATTACGGTCACCTTAATCTGGCCGGGATACTGCATTTCCTTCTCAATTTTTTGCGAAATCTCGAAGCTCAGCTCGGCGGCGCGGTCGTCGCTCACGTTTTCGGCATCGACGATAACGCGCAGCTCGCGGCCGGCCTGGATGGCGTAGGTCTGGTTCACGCCTTTGAAGGCCGAGGCCGTTTCTTCGAGCTGGCGGAGGCGCTTGATGTAGCTCTCCATCATTTCGCGGCGGGCGCCGGGGCGCGAGCCCGAAATAGCGTCGCAGGCCTGCACGATGGGCGAGATGAGGGCTGTCATCTCCATCTCATCGTGGTGGGCACCGATGGCATTCACTACGTCGGGGTGCTCCTTGTATTTCTTGGCCATTTCCATGCCCAGGATGGCGTGGGGCAGCTCGGGCTCCTCGGTGGTCACCTTACCGATGTCGTGGAGCAGGCCGGCGCGGCGGGCGTGCTTCACGTTGAGGCCCAGCTCGGCGGCCATAGTAGCGCAGAGGTTGGCCACTTCGCGGCTGTGCTGCAGCAGGTTTTGGCCGTAGGACGAGCGGAAGCGCATCCGGCCCACCATCCGAATCAGCTCGGGGTGCAGGCCGTGAATGCCAAGGTCGATGACCGTGCGCTCGCCGATTTCGATGATTTCCTCCTCGATTTTCTTGGTCGTTTTGGCCACGATTTCCTCCACGCGGGCGGGGTGAATGCGGCCGTCCTTCACCAGCAAGTGCAGCGAGAGGCGGGCTATTTCGCGGCGCACCGGGTCGAAGCCCGAAATAATGATGGCCTCGGGGGTGTCGTCCACAATGACTTCGACGCCCGTGGCGGCTTCGAGCGCCCGGATGTTGCGGCCCTCGCGGCCGATGATTTTGCCCTTTACATCGTCGCTTTCGATGTTGAACACCGACACGCAGTTCTCAATGGCGTGCTCCGATGCGGTGCGCTGAATGGTTTCGAGCACCACCTTTTTGGCATCCTTGGTGGCCGTGAGCTTGGCCTGCGCCACGGTATCCTTGATGTAGGACGAAGCCTGTAACTGGGCCTCGTTCTTGAGACTTTCCACGAGCTGCTCGCGGGCCTCGGCGGCGGTGAGGCCGGCTACTTTTTCGAGCTGGCTCTGCACGTCGTGCAGTTGGGCTTCGGCTTCCTGTTGCTTGGCTTGCAACTCGGCCAGAGCGGCCTCGTGCTTGGCCTGGCGCTTTTCCTCCTGCTGCTCGGCCCGGGTGCGCAGGTTATCGCTGTCAGCCTGGAGCTTCTCGCGGGTACCATCGAACTCCTTTTCCTTCTGTTGAATGGTTTCGAGCTGCTTTTGGGTAGTATCGGTGAGGTGCTTGATGCTCTGCTCCTGGGCCAATACGCCCTGGCGACGCTCAGTCAGCTCCTGGTCGAGGGCGGCTTTGAGGCGCTGGCTCTCGGTTTCGAATTCGCGGCGCAGGCGCTTTTGCTCCTGCTCGTGCTCATTTTTGAGGTTGCGAAACTTGTCTTTCGACTGCTGAATGCGTTCGTCGCGGGTGCGGGTAGCCTGGGTTTCGGCTTCGTCGAGGAGTTGCTGGGCTTTGGTGCGGGCCTCGCCTTCGAGGTCTTGCCGGGCTTTGCCGGCAAGCTGCCGCCCCACCAGCACGCCCGCCACCAGGGCAATGACGGCCGCGACGGCGACATATAAAATAATGAGTGACATGGAGTTATGGAATTGAAGTGGAGTCAAAACCATAGCAACGGCAAAAACCCGGAACCGGAGCGCTACGAGAAGGCCACTTGCCTTCGGTGCGCCCGGCCGGGCCAACGAACATCACGGGGGCTGCACTGCCGCTAGGCGGCCAGCACCACGCCAGTCAGCAGCTCATCGAGGCGCGCCAGGCGCTCGGTGAGGGCTGCATCGGTTCCATCCTTTTCTTTGCTAACTTTCAAAGAGTCAGCCATGGTAGCAAGGGCCACCATCGCCAGCAGGTCTTGTTTGTCCTGAATACCGTATTTCTCCCGGAACTCACGTAGCTGTTCGCTGAGCTGCCGGCCGGCCAGGCGCAGGCGCTCTTCGTCGGCCACGGCTACCCGCATGGGGTAATCGCGCTCGGCAATGCGAATTTTAATAGCCAGTTCGTTCATAGAGAGCAAGATAGGGCATTCAAATGAGGAGGCTCGTTATTCCCTCAGATAGGCAAGGCATTTATCTATTTCGCGGATGTATTCGTTGAGGCGTTGTTTCAGCTCGTTGGCCTGGGTGGGTTCCCCGCCGGCTATGGTCTGGACAAGTTTAACAATGTTTTCCTGGTTTTGGTACTCGCGCAGCTGTTTTTCTCGGTCGCGCTCGTCGGCCTGCAGGTGTTGAATCGTGGTATGGGCATCGGCCAGTTCTTCGCGCATCTGCTGATAGGCAGCCACTAAGGTGGTTACCTGCCGCTCCAGGCGGTCGAGCTGAGCAAGTTGTTGAGACGAAGCCACAAAAAGAGGTGATTTAGCCCGCGAAGGTAGGGCGCGAACGCACGCTGCCCTAACGGGCCACAAAAAAGCCCGCCGGTGGGCGGGCTTTTCACGCGTTATTTAACAGAGCCGGTTATTCACCGCCCTTCTTCTTGGTCTTTACTTTGGTACCGTTGGGCTTATCGGTTTTGGTTTTGCCGTCGGGCATGGCGGGCATGGCAGGAGCGCTGAGCGTGGTAGCTGGCGCAGCGGCCGTTACGGGCCCACCGTTGAGGTCCAGCTCCTGCACGTCGTAGCCGAGCTCCGAGAGGCCGGGAAAGGCCTTGGCGCGGTCGCCCACCACCACGATGTACATCTTGTCGGCGGGCAGGTATTTCTGCACCGAGGCCTGCACGTCTTCCTTCTTCAGGTTCTTGAGAATGTCGGCCTGCTGGCTCACGTAGTCGGGCTTGAGGTCGTACTCGGCGAGGCGTGAGAGGAAACCGGCTTTCTGCTGGCCGGTTTCGTACTTGAGCGCATCGCTCTGGCCCACTGATGATTGCAGAAAAGCCAGCTCCTCATCCGAAATACCATTGCGGTAGTTCTGGATTTCGCTCATAAACTCCTTCACCGAGGCGGCGGTGGCATCGGCGCGCACGCCGGCCTGGGCCGTGTAGGGGCCGAAGTAGCGCGTGCCGCGGTAGCCCGAGCTAGCGCCGTAGGTATAGCCCTTGTTCTCGCGCAGGTTGAGGTTGATGCGCGAGTTGAAGGCGCCGCCGAGCAGGTAGTTACTGAGGTAGGCGCGGTAGTAGTCGCCGGTGGCGTCGTAGGCCAGCGGCGTGAGGTAGCCCACCCGAATCTCGGACTGCGCTGCGCCGGGCTTATCAATGAAGTAAATTTTGGTTTTGTCGGGCTGCACGGCGGCCGTGGCCACGGGCAGCGTTACGGGCTTGGCGGGCCAGGCTTTGAGGAAGGCCAGCGCGGGCTCCACGGTGGCCTGGTCCTGGTCGCCCACGATGGTGAGGTTGCTCACGCTGGGCGAGTAGTACTGCTGGTAAAACTGCTTCACGTCGTCGAGCGTGAGGCTCGTGACGCTGGCGGTGGTGCCGCTGTTGGGCACGCCCATGATGTCGGTTGGGCCATACAACAGCTTGGCATAGGCGTTGTTAGCAATTACCACCGGCTGGGTTACCTGGTTGGCAATGCCTTGCAGGGTTTGCTTTTTAAGGCGGTCGAAGTCGGCCGGGTCGAAGCGCGGGTGCAGCAGGCGCTGGTCGAGCAAGGCCAGAGTGGCGGGCAGGTTTTTGGTAAGCGACTGCACGTACACCGTCGTATTGTCGTCGCCCGAGAATACCTGAATAGTGCTACCCAGGCGGTCGAGCGCCGCCGAAAACTCTTCACCGGTGTACTGCGTCGAGCCCTCATTCAGCATTTGGGCCGTGAGCGCGGCCACGCCGGCTTTGCCGGGGCTGGCCTGCTCCAGCCGGTGGCCACCCTGAACGGTGAGCAGCATGGTGGTGGTGGGCAGCTCGGTGTTCCTGGTACCGATGACTTTCAGGCCATTACCAAATTTATCCTGCCAGATGGCGGGCACTTTCACCACCGGGTTGGGCCCCGATTTGGGCTGTTTCGCACGGTCGAAGGTATCGGTGGCCTTCACGTATTTCAGGCCGTCGTAGCCGTAGGTAGGGGCCTTGTAGCCGAGGGCGGAGGCCGTGTAGTTGTCCTTGGCGGCCTGCTCGTCGGTTTTGCCCTTAGGCACCACGCTCAGAATAACGGCGTGCTTGCCGCTAATATATTTATCGAACACGCGCTGCACGTCGGCCTTGGTGAGGCTGCGCAACTGGCGCAGCTCGATGGGCAGGCGGTTGGGGTTGTTGAAATAGGTCTGGTTAGCAGCCAGTTGGCTCACTTTGCCGCTCACGCTACTAAGGCCGTTGATGAGCTGGGCCTCGGTGCTGGCTTTGTAGCGGGCCACCTGCTCGTCGCTGATGCCGGTTGTTGCAAGCTCTTTCAGCGTGTTGCGCATGATAACCTCGGTGCTGTCCAGGCCTTTGCCAGGAAGGCTGAGGGCCACCATGGCAAACTCGCCGCTCAGCTCCGAGTTGCGCTGGTAGGCCTGGGCCTGCACGGCTTTCTGGTTCTTTACCAGGTTCTTATAGAGCAAAGAGGTTTTGCCGCTGCCGATGATGTCGGCCAGCGCGTCGAGGGGCACTTCGTCGGGGTTACCGTGGGCTACCGTCGGGAATACCATTTGCAGCATCGGGAAGCGCACGTTGTCCTCGTAGCTCACGTAGCGGTCGGCGGTGAGCACGGGCTCAGGCAGCTTTTGCACCGGCACGGCGGGGCCGCGCTTGATGGGGCCAAAGTACTTCTCGGCCAGCTTAAGGACCTGGGCGGTGTTCACGTCGCCGCCCACGGTGAGGGTGGCGTTGTTGGGGCCGTACCAGCGCAGGAAGAAGTTTTTCAGGTCGTCGACGCTCGACTTATCGAGGTCCTTGAGGTAGCCGATGGTCAGCCACGAATACGGGTGGCCGTAGGGGTACAGCGTTTTAGAGATGTACTCGCTGGCCAGGCCGTAGGGGCGGTTGTCGTAGTTCTGGCCGCGCTCGTTTTTGACGGTAGCGCGCTGAATCTCAAACTTTTTCTGGCTCACGGCATCCAGCAGAAAGCCCATGCGGTCGGCTTCGAGCCAGAGGCCGGTTTCGAGCTGGTTGCTCGGCAGGGTTTCGTAGTAGTTGGTGCGGTCTTGGTTGGTGCTGCCGTTGAGGGTGCCGCCGGCGGCGGTTACGAGCTTGAAGTGCTGCTGGTCGCCCACGTGGTCGGAGCCCTGAAACATCATGTGCTCAAAGAAGTGCGCGAAGCCCGACTTGCCAATTTGCTCGCGGGCCGAGCCCACGTGGTAGGTCACGTCCACGTGCACCAGCGGGTCGGAGTGGTCTTCGGTCACGACAACCGTTAAGCCGTTGGGCAGCACGTACTTCTCGTACGGAATCACCAGCTCGCCGGGCTTGGCCGCTACCTTCTCAATGAGGCGAGCGCCGCCAATTATAGGTGAGGCCGCCATCTTGTTGGCGGCCGGGGTTTTGGCGGCTTTGGGCGCGGGCTTCTGGGCCACGGCGGGCACCGCGAGCAGGGTCATTCCGAACAGCCAGGGGTAGGCAAAACGCATTTTCAGAGGAGGAGAAAGGATGAGAAAAAGCCGGCCGGGCGGGGAAGCCGCAGCTTACCCCGTCCGGCCGGCCCACAATGTTACTCGCCACTCCGCGCTTGGCGTTACACTAGAGCGTGAGGACAATTAGAGTCAAGTTTATTTATCTAAGCCAATCTAACATTGCCCCAATGTGCCAGAAGGCCAGGAAAGAAACGACGGTTTTTTCGTAGCGTGTGGCTAAGCGCCGGTACTGCTTAAGGCGGCCGAAAAAGCGCTCGATTTTGTTGCGGTCCCGATAGGTTTCCGCGTCCATATCGAGGGGTTTCACCCGATTGGGGTGGCTGGGAATAACGGCTTCGATGTGGTGCTGGGCACAGTAAGCGCGGTTTTCATCGCTGTCATAGGCGGTATCGGCCACCACCTTGCCCGGTTGCAGGCCAGCCAGCAGGAGCTGGGTTTGCGGGCAGTCGCCGGCCTGTCCGCCGGTGGCAATCAGGCGCACGGCGTTGCCTAAAGCCTCGGTGCAGGCGTGAATCTTGGTGCCGATACCCCCGCGGCTGCGGCCAAGGCACTCGGTTTCGGGGTCACTTTTTTTTGGCCGGCCGAATGCTGGTGCGCCCGCACGACGGTCGAATCGAGCATGACCCATTCCAATTCCGGCGCTTGCAAGGCCAAAAAGGCGCGTTCCCACACACCTTTTTGGGCCAGCCGGCGGAAGCGGCGGCAGACCGAATTAGCCTTGCCGAAACGCTCGGGCAGGTCGGCCCAGGGGCAGCCGGTCCGCATTATCCAAATGATAGCGTTGAAAAACAGGCGGTTATCTTTGGCCGTTACGCCGCAATCGGTGGCTTTACCGGATAAGAGCGGGGATACGGCCTCCCATTGGCGGTCGGTTATTTCATGACGGCGCATATAATTTAATGCTTAACTTATTTGATATAACCTGAAGCTAGGCAAAGGTAATTGTCCTCACGCTCTAGCCGCCCCGCTGGCCCTGGCCGCCTGCCAAAGCCAGCCCACCCAACCCACCGGCCAGCCGGCCGCCGCTACTGCGCCGGCCCCGCCCGCCGACTCGGCCGGCACCAAGTACCTCTCGCAGCCGCTGCTGAGCACTATTTACACCGCCGACCCCTCGGCGCACGTCTTCAACGGCAAGCTTTACATCTATCCCTCGCACGACATTGAGGCGGGTATTCCGGAGAACGACAAGGGCGACCACTTCGCCATGCGCGACTACCACGTGCTGTCCATGGACAGCGTGGGCGGCAAGGTAACCGACCACGGCGTGGCCCTCGATGTGAAGGAGGTGCCCTGGGCCGGCCGCCAGCTGTGGGCTCCTGATGTGGCCTTCAAAAACGGCACCTACTACCTCTACTTCCCGGTAAAGGACAAGCAGGACGTGTTTCGCATGGGCGTGGCTACCAGCTCGTCGCCCACCGGCCCATTCAAGGCCGAGGCCACGCCCATCGCGGGCAGCTACAGCATCGACCCGGCCGTGTTTACCAACACCGATGGCAAGGCGTATATGTACCTGGGTGGCCTCTGGGGCGGGCAGCTTCAGCGCTGGGCCACTGGCACTTACAACGCCAATACCCCCGAGAAAAAGCCCGACGGCAACGAGCCCGCCATCAGCCCCCGCGTGGCCCTTATGAGCCCCGACATGAAGCACTTCGCCGGCCCGGTGCAGGAGCTCAAAATAGTGGATGAAGCTGGCAAGCCCCTGCTGGCCAGCGACACCAAACGACGCTTTTTTGAGGGCGGCTGGCTGCACAAGTACCAGGGCAAGTACTACTTCTCGTACTCGACCGGCGACACGCACTTGCTGGTGTACGCGGTGGGCGACTCGCCTACCGGCCCCTTCACCTATAAAGGCGTGGTAATGAGCCCCGTGCAGGGCTGGACCACCCACCATTCCATCGTCGAGTTCAAGGGCAAGTGGTACATCTTCTACCACGATACCCAGCTGAGCAATAAAACCTGGCTACGCAACGTGAAAATGACCGAGCTAAAGCGCAACCCCGACGGCAGCATCGTGACGATTAACCCGTAAATAGTTATTATCAGGCAAAAGCCTGCTTACGCCAGCACCTCGCCCGCCCGCGCAAAGCGCACGCCCTGCGCCAGCAGGTCGGCCTTGGCGGCGGCGATGCCTTCGGCCGAAATGCCGCGGGTGGCATCTTCCAGCACGGTCACTTCGAAGCCTTCGCCGCGGGCGTCCTTGGCGCTGAAATACACGCAGTAATCAGCGGCCAGGCCGGCCACAAATACCTGCTTGATGCCCCGCGCCCGCAGGTAGGCCGTGAGGCCGGTGGCGCGGCGGTGGCCGTTATCAAAAAAAGCGCTGTAGCTATCCAGCTCAGGGTCAGTACCTTTGCGAAAGATGGCTTCCACGCGGTCCAGGCTCAGGCCGGGGTGCAGGGCCGCGCCCGGCGAGCCCTGCACGCAGTGGTCGGGCCAGAGGCGCTGGGGCAGGCCCTGCCACGTAATCTCACTAAACAGCTCCTGCCCGGGGTGGGCGCTGGCAAAGCTGCGGTGCCCGGCCGGGTGCCAGTCCTGGGTAGCCACCACCAGGTCGAAATGTGGCTGCAACTCATTGATTGATTGTAGGATGGCATCGCCATCGGCCACAGCCAGTGCGCCGCCGGGTAAGAAATCGAGTTGAAAGTCGATGAGCAGGAGACAAGTCATAAAAGAAGTGCAGGGTAAGCTTTAGCTTGCCGCTGGTAGGTGAAAAAATGTGCGCTCAGCTTTAGCTTGCCGGGGTAATTGCCTTCGGGCGGCGTTACCGCGGCAAGCTAAAGCTTACCCTACACCGTTCAGCCCCAACACATTGGCCGAGTGCGCCCGCACGCTGGCCGTCAGGGCCGGGTTATCAGCCAAGTGCTGGCCAAACGACGGCACCAACCGCCGGAACGTAGCCTGCCACTCGGGCGTAGCCGCGTGCTCGGGGAAGCAGCGCTGCACCAAATCCAGCATGATGCTCACGGCCGTGCTTGCGCCCGGCGACGCGCCGAGCAGCGCCGCAATGGAACCATCGGCCGCCGTAACTACCTCGGTGCCAAACTCCAGCACGCCGCCCTGTTTCTTGTCTTTTTTGATGACCTGCACGCGCTGGCCGGCCATTTCCAGCTCCCAGTCCTGGGGCCGGGCCTCGGGGTAGTACTCGCGCAGGGCCGCAATGCGCTGCTCGGGCGTTTGCATCACCTGGCCGATGAGGTACTTGGTAAGCGGAATATTGCGCGCCCCGGCGTAGAGCAGCGGCCGGATGTTGCCCAGCTCAATCGAGCGGAACAGGTCGGTGTACGACCCGCTTTTCAAAAACTTGGTGCTGAAGCCGGCGTAGGGGCCAAACAGCAGCTCCTGGCGGCCGTCTATCTGGCGGGTGTCGAGGTGGGGCACCGACATGGGCGGCGAGCCCACGGCGGCCTTGCCGTACACCTTGGCGTTGTGCCGGGCAATCACCTCGGGCTGGGTGCACTTCAGCCACTGCCCGCTCACGGGGAAGCCGCCAAAGCCGTTGGCCTCCGGAATATCCGATTTTTCGAGCAGCGTGAGCGAGCCGCCGCCCGCCCCAATAAATACGAAGCGCGTGTACACCTTGCGGCTGTCGCCGGTGGCCCGGTCACGGATTTTTACGCGCCACAGGTTGCCTTCCTGGCGCTTCAGGTCCTCAATTTCCTGGCCTAGCTCGAAGGCCACGCCCGGCTGCTGGCGCAGCTGGGCGAAGAGTGCGCGGGTGAGCGCGCCGAAGTTGACGTCGGTGCCAATGGCCATGCGCGTGGCGGCCACCGGCTGGGCGGGGTCGCGGCCACTCATTACCAGCGGCATCCACTGCGCCAGCCGGGCGGGGTCGGTGCTAAACTCCATGCCCGCAAACAGCGGCGAGCCTAGCATGGTCTCGTAGCGCGTGCGCAGGTAGGCCACGTTGGCCGCGCCCCACACAAAGCTCATGTGCGGAATGCTGTGGATGAAGGACCCCGGCTCGGGCAAGTCGCCGGCCTCCACCAGGCTCGCCCACAGCTGCTTACTCAGCTCAAACTGCTCGGCAATCTTGTCGGCCTTCGAGATATCCACGCTGCCATCGGGCAGCTGGGGCGTGTAGTTGAGCTCGCAAAAGGCCGAGTGGCCGGTGCCGGCGTTGTTCCAGGCATCGGAGCTTTCGGCGGCTACCGCGTCGAGGCGCTCATACACGGCAATGGTCAGGCTGGGGTCAAGCTTTTTGAGTAGTACGCCCAGCGTGGCACTCATGATGCCCGCCCCAATGAGCACCACATCAGCGGTGAGTGGCTGCACCGGTGGAGTTTTCAAATTCATATGTAAAAAGAAGGGATTAGCGCTGCGGAAGGTAACTTTGTGAGCTTTACCTTACTATGGGCAAACATTGGCCAGCAGCAGAAGTAAAGCGGAACCAACAGAATTAACCAGTAGCGCCGGGGCGTAGAGAGAAGAGTTGAGTATGAATAGCGAGCCAGCGGGTTGTTACAGCATCGTTTACAGTAGTACGGTCATTGTCGATTTTACGGAGGAAAGCTTGCTGCGGCTATTGCGCCGCGCACGCGTATTTAATGCGCAGGCCGGCATCACGGGCGTGCTGATGTACGGCGGCGGCCGGTTTATGCAAGTGCTGGAGGGCTGCCCGGCGGCCGTGCGCTGCCTCTACGCCCGCATTGCCACCGACCCCCGCCACGGCCGCCTCGAAAAGCTGGCCGACGGCCTGGTAGCCCGTCGCGAATTTACGGAATGGCACATGAGCTTTGCGCCGCTGCCCGCCGGGTTTCCGCTGCCGGGCTACCTCACGCCGCCGCAGCTGGTGATAGCCAGCGCCGGCACCCTGGTGCAACCGCTACTGAGCGAGTTCATGGCGTCGTGCTTTGAGCAAGTGGCCGCCTAAGCCCCGCCGCGAAACGCGAAGCGTTGCCGCAGCTCCCAGGGCCCGCCCTTGTACGCCCACAGCGCCAGCCCCGTGCCCTGTGCCTCAAATGGTTGAAAGCCAGCCGTTAGCTCTTCGTACAAAGCGCGCGCTACGGCCGGGTCCACCTTGTTTTGCGCCGTAATGTGGGGGCGCAGGCCCTGCTGGTCCTGGGGCGATAGCCAGGCCTGCCACTGCCGCTGCAAGCCGCGGTGCAGGGCTGGCAGGTTGGGGTTGTCGAGGGTATACATTACGCCCCGGCCCATAAACTTGAGGCCCGTCACTTGCAAGGGCAGCGGGCCGGGCTGGGCGGCGGCCATTTTAGCAAGGTGCTGTGTGATAGCGCTTTCCTCTGCGCCCGGCAGGGCGTGAAACAGCGTGAGGTGGGCACTGAGGTAATTGATTTTGGGCGGAAAATAGCGGCGGCGCTGCTCGTCAAAAAACGCCTGGCTGGCCGCGTCGAGCGTCAGCGTCAGGATAAGGGGGGCATTGGTCATAGTGCGGGCTATACGCAAAACAGGCCCGGCCGGTGCGGTAACCAAAAGGAAGATAGGAAGAAAGATTTATTTTTTATCTACTTGTAAATCAACAAGTTAAATACATGGTGTAAATGTGCAAAAACGACCTAATCCGGGCCGGTTGGCGTTTACCAGGTAATGCAGACTGACTTATTTTTGCCCGTTCTCAATGCCCCCGCGCCGGCCCAGCCGCTGGCACCCGCCGCCGATGCTGCCCGCACTCACGGCGCAAAACTATGGCTGCCCAAGCGCGTGCTTTTTACGCCCGCCGCCCTCGACGAGCCCTACGGCCAGCAGATGCTGGCCCGCGCCACGGCCCTCAACCTCGACATTGAGCTGCTCAAAAGCAACCGCCTCACCGGCCTGCGCGGCGACGACGAGCGCGCCACCTACCGCACCGCCAAAACCACGCTGGCCGTGGTAAATGCGCCCGCCGGGGCGCTGCGCCTGCAACCCACGCCCCCCTCAGCCGACTACCAGCTCAACCTGGCCGAGGGCTGCCCCGCCCACTGCCAGTACTGCTACCTGGCTGGCAGCCTCAGCGGCCCGCCCGTGGTGCGCGCCTTCGCCAACCTGCCTAAGCTGCTGGAAAACACCCAGGTATACGAGCAAGCCGGCCGCTTCGTAAGCTTCGAGGCCAGCTGCTACACCGACGTTTTGGGCATCGAGCACCTCACCGGGGCGCTCGGCGAGGCCGTAAAATACTTTGCCGGCCGCGAAGGAGCCCGCCTGCGCTTCGTGAGCAAATATGACCACGTAGAAACCCTGCTGGGCCTGCCGCACCAGGGCCACACCCGCGCCCGCGCCTCGCTCAATGCCGAGCCACTGGCCCGGCAGCTGGAGGGCGGCACAGCCAGCATTGAGGCGCGCATTCAGGGGCTGCGGCGGCTGGCGCTGCCGGTGGCGCAGGGCGGCGGCGGCGGCTACCCGGTGGGCGTGCTGCTAGCCCCCATTATGCCCATGCCCGACTGGCAGCGGCACTACGGCGAGCTGTTCGACCGCTTGCAGGCGGCCTTCGACTTCGACTGCGACCTTACCGTGGAGTTCGTTACCCACCGCTTCACACCCGGCTCGAAGGAGGTGCTGCTGGGCTGGTACCCCAACACGTCGCTCGACCTCGACGAGAGCACCCGCGCCGTGAAGCGCAACAAGTTTGGCGGCCTCAAGTACGTGTATGACCAGCCCACCATGAAAGAGCTAAAAGCCTGGTTCTATGCCGAGTGGCAGCGCCGCTTCCCCCACGCGCCAGTGCAGTACTGGACGTAGCCAGTAGCTTCGCGCCGCATTAAAACGTATGTATAATGACAGTGGGCGAGTTTTGGAACGAGCAGGATTTTGCTTACCTGGTAACGTATTCTTTCAACCACGGGCCAAAGCTGTTGGCTCTAAAAGAAGCAGCGAAAGCACAATTTTAGTTAATCAGAAAGCAGTTATTAACCTCTTCTTCAACTCAGTTGCCAGTATTGAGAGAAAAGCTGCGTTTATTGGAAAGAACGTTTGACCTTGATCTACTGAATTTGACTCAAGAAAATGCTGCTTTCCATATTACTGCCTCGCCAGTCGCCAGAATTGAAAGAAATAGCGTAGCTGCCCAAGCGTTTGCCGCAATCATGCGCAAGCCAATGGTCAGCCCAATGCCTTTCATGTGCGGGCCAGTTTATAGAGATGCATTGGCCATTTATGATGCACAACATAACTTATTGAACGTCCTTAATATCTGCTTTGATTGTGACCGATTGGTAACGGCTACCGGGAAAGAAATTCAAGCTGATGCTGCTACTTATGAAGCGTTGTGTGACTTTCTGACGCGGCTCGGTCACCCAATCGGTACGCTGTAAATTGCCATGTCGCTTACTCAACAGCCACTTCGAAAATCGGGATAATCGTCGAAGCCCGGCGCGGCTAGGTCACCAACCCGGATAATATGATCGAGGCGCACTTCTTCGCCCGAGGTTAGCTGGGCATATTCCACGTGGTCGCGCACGAAGAAGGTTTTGAACACTACCGAACCCTGGCAAAGCTGCCGCAAGTCGTTGAAATACTGCAAGTAAACTTGCTGCTTGCGGGTGGCAATGGCTTCCAGCTCGTCGTAAAAGCCACAGGCAATGGGTTGATAATCAGTAGCCATGAGGGTAGTAAATAGTTGTGAGGTTGGGCTGATGTGCGGCGCTACCCGGCGAAACAATCGCCTTGGGTAGCCTATAATGGGCCCCGATGGCCCGGTTTTGTTTACGCTATTTGCCCACCGCTGGCCAGTTTTAGCGTGGTGTTGCGCCTGTTTAGGTCGGGTTGCCCATCTTTTACCCAACTGGTTTTGCTCCCGTTTACCAATTGGGACGTACCTTTAGAGCACAAAAGGCAAATCGCCACGTTTCAGTACCATTACGTAGCTCACACTACGTTAATAGATAGGTTCGCTGCTGCTTGCTTTATCACAACCCCATTTTTTCCCTAGCATTATGCAGACAGGAACCGTAAAATTCTTCAACGAAACCAAAGGCTTCGGCTTCATCAAAGTAGACAGCACCGGCGAGGACGTATTCGTTCACGTAACGGACCTCGTTAACGAGATTCGTGAAAACGACAAAGTGCAGTTTGAAATTGCCCAGGGCAAAAAAGGCCCGAACGCAGTTAAGGTGTCGCTCGTTTAGTTCGCCACTCCAGCTTAGAAAAGCGGCATCCCCCCTGGGATGCCGCTTTTTTTTTGGCCCTGTCGCGCGGGTAGCGAAAAAAAATAACCCGCTAAAAGGAGCCGGTAGCCAGTCGCGCCGCATCTTTGCGCCTTCCACTTGCCCTTTGCCATGACCATTCCCATTTATCAAGTCGATGCCTTTGCGCGCCGGCCCTTCACCGGCAACCCCGCCGCCGTGTGCCCCCTCGACGAGTGGCTGCCCGCCGAAACCATGCAGCTGATTGCAGCCGAAAACAACTTGGCCGAAACCGCTTTCTTCGTGCCTCTCAGCGGGGAAGAGGCTGATTTTCACCTGCGCTGGTTCACGCCCACCTTCGAGATTGACCTGTGCGGGCACGCCACGCTGGCCAGTGCCCACGTGCTGTGGAACGAGCGCGGCTATGCCAAAGACAAGGTTACGTTCCAGAGCAAAAGCGGCCTGCTGCACGTGCGCCGCGAAGCCGACGGCAAGCTGGTGCTGGACTTTCCGAGCCGCCCGCCCCAGCCGCTGGCTCCCAGTGAGCACCCGGCGGTGCTTATGCGCTCGCTAGGGCCCGGGGCAGCTACGCCGCTGGCCGTGCTGGCCTCCCGCGATTTGGTGGTTGAGTTTGCCCACGCCGACGAGGTGCTGGCCCTGAAGCCCGATTTCGTGGCGCTCATCGACCTGGGCTACCTCGGCCTCATTACCACCGCGCCGGGCAGCGGCGACGTCGATTTTGTGTCGCGCTTTTTTGCGCCCGAGGTGGGCGTGCCCGAAGACCCGGTTACTGGCTCAGCGCATAGCACGCTCATCCCGTTCTGGGCCGCGAAGCTGGGCAAAACCGAGCTGTTTGCCCGCCAGGAATCGGCGCGGGGCGGCGAGCTGTGGTGCCGCCTACGCGATGGCCGCGTGGATATTGGCGGCTACGCCGTCACGTTTTTGCGCGGCGACGTGCAGCTGTAGCTAAGCCGAATGAACATCAAAAAAACACCCGGCGCAACGCGTCGGGCGTTTTTTAGCCTGTGCAGGGGCGTGGGCCTTGGTTAGCCGGCGCCCATATCCCTTCTACAACAGGTTATACACCTGGCTGAAGTACGAGCTGAGCGTGAAGGAAGTGGCGCTGCCGTTGGAGGCCCACGAAGGGTTTACCATGTTCATGCCGCCGCCGTCGCCGTTCCAGCACCAGCCCAGCACGGTCCAGCCCTTGCCTTTGGCGTGGTTGACCACATCTTGCCAATAAACGGGGCCGGCCGGCGTATTGCCAAACTCGCCGATGATGCAGGGCCGCCCAGCCGAGGCCAGGTCGTCGAGGTCGGCGTTTTGCAGGCTGTGGTTCTTGCCCTGGTTGTAGCCGTTGGGGTACACGTGCACCGACAAGATGATGTTGGTATCGTTGATTTTGGTGCCGCTGGTGCCCTTTACAGCGGCGGCCGCCGTGGCCGTTTCCTGGCCATAGCCGGCGCAGTCGATGATAATGGGCCCGCCATACACCTGCCGCACCGAGCTGATGGCCGTGTTGTAGGCTGCCGCGTAGGCATTGGCCGAGATGTTGTGGCTGCCCCACTCGTTCATCAGGTTGATGGTGAAGCCGCCGCCGAGCGTGTTGTAGTTGGCTTTCCACCAGTTGCCGGCCGCCGTTAGTTCGGCCGTGTTGTCGGAGCCCAGCACCGACGACTTGTGGTAGGTGGCAATTACGGCGTAGCCATTGGCCTTGGCCTGCGAAATCCAGCTTTTGGCCTGCGTCACGTAGCCGGGCTCAATCTCGATGCGCACCGTTTTGATTTTGGTTTGCTGCTTCATTAGCGCCCAGCCGAAGTTGGGGTTGCCCCCGTTGTAGTACGACGGCTGCAAATTGACGCCGTTGCCGAGGTTCGCCGTGAGGTCGGCCGTGGTGGGGGCGGCGGCCTGGGGGGCCGGGGCTACCTCGTGGGAGGCGCAGCCACCGAGCAGGGCACTGGCCCCTAGGAGCAGGCCGGCCAGGCGGGCCGGGCGGGGAGTGGAGGAAAAGGTGGGAAAAAGACCCATGTGAAAAAGGAAAAAAGGGTGGGAAAAGAGAAACTTTGCGGCTGCAAGGTATAATCTACCAAAACTCCTTATGTAATAGGCTTTTACCATTTAATAACCTGTAAAAACAGGCGCGCCAAAGGGCAGCGCCGGGCCTGGTGCGCCCTGGGCTGTTTAGGACAATTCTACTTCTTTATCCGCGGGCGATAAGCCCGCTGCTAGTAGCTTGCAACTTCGTTTCCACAAGCCTTGCTCTGCCTCTACCAGCTATGACGACTACTGCTACCAATCGCCTCGCCTGTATTATCGTCGATGATAATGAAATTAACCGGCTGACGCTGGAACACCTCGTGGACCTCACGCCCGAGCTGGAGCTGGTGGCGTCGCTGCCGGGTGGCCTCGAAGCCCTGAATTTTTTTCGCAATGGCGGGCAGTGCGGCCTGGTTTTGCTCGACGTAGAAATGCCCACCATCACGGGCCTGGAGCTAACCAAACTGCTGCCCAAGCCCGCCCCCGCCATTGTGCTGGTAACCACGCACCGCGATTTTGCCGTGGCGGCCTTTGAGCTGCAAGTAGTTGACTACCTGGTAAAGCCAGTGGAGTTTGTTCGCTTCAGCCAGGCGATAGCGAAGGTGCTGGCCCTGCGTCCGCCCGCCCCAGTAACCCCGCCCCCCGCCCCCAAGGCGGTCGAAGCGGCCAACGACTTATTCGTGAAAGTCGGGACCAAAACTATCAAAGTCAACTTCGCCGAAGTGCTCTATATCGAGGCCTTATCTACCTACTCGGTGCTGGTAACGGCTACCCAAAAGCATATTGTGTACCTCACCCTCAAGGCGCTGAGCGAGCGGCTGCCCTTTGCCCATTTTGTGCGGGTGCACCGTTCCTACATCGTTAATGTGCGCCGCATCGAGGCCATTGAGGACAACATGATTAAGCTCGGCACCCACGAGGTGCCGGTTGGCAAGTCTTACCAGGAAGAGTTTATCCGCCACCTGAGAAATTTGTAAGTGGTTGGCAATGGGTAGTGGAACGTCATGCTGAACGCAGTAAAGCAGCTCGCGGGCAGCAGTAAAATTAATTCCTGCAACGATGCGAACGAGATACTTCACCGCGTTCAGCATGACGTCTCTTTATTCCATTACACATTACCCACTGCTAAGCCGGTAGTTCGCGGGGGAGTTCGGTGAGCACACGCTGCACCTGGGCGGCGAGCTGAGCGGCGGCGGTGGGTAGGCGTGAGTAGTCGGCCACGGCAGCGGTTTCGAGCTGCCGCACGGCATCGGCCACGTAGTGCACGCCTACCGATTCGAGGCTGGGCTTGATGTGATGGGTGATTTTGGCGGCCTCGTCCCAATTGCCGGCGGCGGCGGCGGCGCGCAGCTGGTTCAGGCTTTCGGGGATGTTGCGCAAAAACGAGTCAATTATTTTCAGCACAAATTCCTCGCGGCCCCGCGCCAGCGCCCGCAGGCGGGTGAGGTCGTAGGCGGCCGCGGTGGCCGGGTCGGGCAGCAGTTGCACCAGGGTTTGGTACACTTGCTCTTCCTCGAAGGGCTTGGCCAGGCAGGCGTTCATGCCGGCGGCCAGGTAGCGGTCGCGGTCGGCCCGAAATGCATTGGCCGTGAGGGCGATAATGGGTAGGTTGGCCCGGGCGGGGTCGGGCAGCGCCCGAATGGCCGTCGTGGCATCGAGGCCATTGAGGCCGGGCAGCTGAATGTCCATCAGCACCACATCGTAGGGCAGGGCCGCGTCGCGCACCCGGTGCACGCCGGCCAGGCCATCCTCGGCTTCGTCCACCACCGCGCCCCAGCCCTCAAACAGCAGGCGGGCCACGGTGCGGTTTATTTCATTGTCCTCTACCACCAGCAGCCGGCGGCCGTGCAGGGCCCCGGTATCGTAGGCGTCGGTGGGGTGCCCGGCACCCAGCGGCGCATCTGCTTTGGGCAAGGTGAGGGTGAAGCCGAAGGTGCTGCCCACGCCCAACTCGCTGCTGATGGTGAGCTGCCCACCCAGCTGCTCTACCAGCGCCCGCGAAATGCTTAGGCCCAGGCCCGTGCCGCCAAAGCGCCGGGTGGTGTCAGAGTAGGCCTGGGTGAAGCCCTCAAAAATCATCTCCTGCTTGTCGGGGGTAATGCCGATGCCGGTATCTTCTACCGTGAAGCGCACGGTGAGGTCGGTAGCCGTTTCGGCCAGCTGCTCGCCAATAACGATGATGCGTCCGCCCGGCTCGGTAAATTTTATCGCATTGGCTACCAGGTTAATAAGAATCTGATTGAGGCGGTGCGGGTCGCCCAGCACCCAGGGGTAGGCGCAGGTGGTGCGCAGCGGCGTGCCGGCAAAGTGCAGGCCTTTTTCCTGCGCCTGGGTGGCTAACGGCCGAATAGCCTCGCCCATCGAGTCGCAGAGGTTGAAGAGCACAGCCTCCATCTCCAACTTGCCCGAGGTAATCTTGGCCATGTCGAGCACGTCGTTGATGACGTGCAGCAGGTGTTGCCCCGCGTGCCGGATGGTGCGCACAAAGTCCTGCTGGCGGGCGTTGAGCGTGGTTTTGCCCAGCTGGCTGGCCATGCCCAGCACCCCATTGAGGGGCGTGCGAATTTCGTGGCTCACGTTGGCCAGAAAGTTTTCGCGGGCCAGCACGGCGGCCTCGGCGGCGGTTTTGGCCCGGCGCAGCTCCTGCTCGGCCTGAATGCGCTCGGTAATATCCTGGCCGTACCCAATAACGTAGGGCGGCTGGCCAGCTTCGCGCACCAAGTGGTTGTCGTAGAGCAAGTAGCGCGGACCGTTGGGGATATCAATGGCCAATACCCCGCGCTGATTATCGGTGGTGTCGAACTGTTGCAAGTACTTCTGCACCCTGGCTTGGTGCGCGGGGGGCACCAGCTCGTGCAGCTGGCAGCCGGGCTCCAAGGGGAAAGCGCGTTGCAATAGACTGGTAGCCATGGGGTTGGCCGTGAGTACGTTGCCCTGCAAGTCGTGGGTGCAGATGAGCGCCTGCGAGTGCGTCATCAGGTCGCGGTACTGCTTTTCGCGCTCGGCCAGGGCTTGGCCAGCCAGCTTTTTATCGGTAATGTCGGTGCTTACGCCTAGTACCTGGCGGGTGCCATCGGGCCGCAGCAGCGGGCGCTTGATGGTGTAGAGGTAGCGCGTTTCGCCCGAGTTCAGGGTTATTTGTTGCTCGTAGCCCATCTGCTCGCCGCTGGCCATTACCTGCGCGTGCGTGGCGCGGTACGAGTCTACTTCGGCGGCCTGGCCCGTGGTGGGTTCGGGGCTACGGGCTCCGTGCAAGTGGGTGGCCTGGCTGCTGAGTTCGGCGGCCACCCGGTTTTGAAAGATAAGCTCGCCCTCCGTATCGCGCACAAAGATGGAGCTGGGAATGGTATCCAGAATATTGTTAATAAATATCTGTTGCTCAGCTAGTTCTTGCTCGGCCTTGACGCGAGCCGTAGTTTCGGCCAGGTAGAGGGTAATACTACCCTCGGGGGGGGAGATGGCCGCCTTTTGCAGCAAAAAATACCGTTTACCCACGCGTATTTCGGCGGCGTGGTCGTGGGTGAGCACCGCCGCCCGCAGCTGCTGGCGCACCCACACCTGCTCGGCCCGGCTCAGGCCCTGGCGCAGAGCCAGGGCGGCGGGGTTGGCATACAGCTGCCGGCCCGTGCTGTCGAGGCGCACGATGGGATTGGGGTTTTGCTCCGACAAGCTGGCTAGCGCCTGAATTTCGGCCAGAAGCAAGGGCGTAAGCTCGGCGGCTGGGGCGGGTTGGGAAGGCATAAGGGCGAGGAAGCGACAGGGCTGGCGAAGCGAATAGCAGCGAAAATAACGTAGGCAACCGGAAAAACGGGGTGCCTGGCCGCCGGCCTCCTGAGCCAACCGAGCTTGGCTCACGCAGTAAAGGCTTTCTGACCGCTAAAAAAAGGTCTCAGGACTTACGAAAAGAACTGTTTTTTAGCCCCGGCGGCGGTCGTACCCGGTAGGGCGATAGGTCACTGGTAACTACCTGTGCGAGAAGCAACAAAGCCCCGGCGGGGTAGCACGCGTCCCGCGCAGTATGCAAGTGTCTCCCCTACGGGGCTTTGGTTCTGCTTTCCAGAGCCTTGTTGTTGATGTATTACCCCGCCGGGGCTAAAAAAGGGTCTTCTGCGTAAGCAGTAGGTCTTTGAAACTAGTAAACTCAGCTATCACAAGTAATTAGTGGCTTGGTACAGTGAGCACTAGCTGACCCAAACAACCGGGCAGTGCTACCCGGCTGCTGCCTGGCCCCACGTGCTCGGCTTGCAGGCGTATGCGTGGCGTGCACGCATGGGCGGCAAAGCGGACATAAAAAAACCTCTCCCAAGTACTGAGAAGAGGTTTTGAAAAGGAAATTCTGGACCCGGTAATTATTGGCCCAAGGTGATGTGCAGCACATCGGTCGAAGGAGCGGCAACCTCTACTCGGCTGCTGCCCACCCCAAAATACTCAACCCGCAGCGACACGGGCCCGCCCGCAGGTACGGGCAGCGCAAAGGCTCCGTTGGCATCGGTAATAACAAGCTGGCGCGGCGCACCGGCGGGGTACACGCTGGCCCCGGGGCAGGGCTGGCCGTTGGCATTGAGCACAATACCCTTCAGCTTTATCACGTGCGGAGCGGTGGGGGCGGCATCTGGCTGCTCGGTAGCCACCGCTACGAGGGTGGTAGCTGGGCTGGCGGGCTGGGCAGCCGGCGTTTTTTTAGCGGCCGAGGTGGCAGCCGGTGCTTTAATTACCGTGTCAAGCACCTGGTGGGTGCGGTGGGGCGCGGCCGGGCGCTTGCTGATGGGGTCATTGCCAGCCAGCGCGGGCCCAGCCAGTGCCAAAGTGGAAACAACAGCGGCGAAAAGGCGAGTAGCGAAGGATAGCATAGGAGAGCGAGGTGGCCGGCGGCTGAAGAGGGTTTGGATATTAGTGGGAATTAGTATCCTTTAACAAAGCTACCTGGGCGAAATGTTTTGACAAGGCTCCGCTATCCGAATGAGCCGCTTTTGTGGCTCAATTGGTATTTTCAAGCGATTAAATTTACCTGGTTCTCAGCTCGGCGGCTATTTGGCGCGGCCGGGCTTGCGCGCTACGGTGGTGGTAGCCAGGGTACGGGCGGGGTTATCCTCCAGAAATTTGCCCCAGCTTTTAGCACCGGCTTTCACGTTGTTGCCCTGCTGGTAGTGGTGGCACAGGGCCACGGCCAGCGCATCGGTGGCGTCCAAAAACTTGGGGGCCTCCTCAATGGGCGGCAGCTCCAGGGTTTGGCGCAACATGCGGGCTACCTGCTCTTTATCGGCCGCGCCCGAGCCGGTTACGGCCTGCTTTACCTTGGTAGGGGCGTACTCCACAAACGGAATATCGCGCGACAAAGCGGCGGCAATGGCCACGCCCTGCGCCCGGCCCAGCTTGAGCATACTCTGCACATTTACGCCGTAGAAGGGGGCCTCAATGGCCAGCTCATCGGGCAGAAACTCGTCGATGAGCTCCAGCATACGGGTGAAAATCCGCTTTAGCTTTACGGCGTGATTCGTCCCGAGCGCCTTCATATTAATAACGTCGTATTGCAGTACCTTCACGTGCTGCCCGCGCACCTCGATGATGGCGTAGCCCATAATCTGGGTGCCGGGGTCGACGCCCATAATGACCTTCTCGGCCGGGGGCAGCCGTTGAATGGGGGCGGGGGGCAAATTGCGGGAAACGGCCATGTTGGTCAAAGTTACGCCCCGCCGCCCCCCGGCCCACCCCGCCGTGGCCCGCGCTGGGTACTGCTGGCCAAGGTGGGCATTACGCTGCTCACGCTGGGGCTGCTGTACCACTCGGTATTTGCCGCGCCCGACACGGCCGCGGCCTGGCGGCAGCTGGTGGCCGCCACGCTCAGCGGCGCGGGCCGGGGGCCAGTGCTGGCTGCCCTGGCCCTGGTGCCCCTCAACTGGGGCCTGGAGGCTTGGAAGTGGCAGCTGCTGGCCCGCCACCTCGAGCCCGGCCACTCGTTTGGGCGCAGCCTGCGGGCGGTGCTGCTGGGCCTCACGCTGGGCTTTGCCACGCCCAACCGGGTGGGCGACTACGCCGCCCGCATTCTGGAATTACACAGTCGGCGGCGGCTCGACGCGGTGGGGGCGGTGTTTCTGGGCCGCTACGCGCAGCTGGTGGCTACGGTGCTGGCGGGTGGGGCGGGGCTGCTGTATTTTCTGGTGAAATTTTACCTGGGTGGCTACCCGGCGGCGCAGGCGGGCGTGGTGGTAGCGGCCGGGCTGGCGAGCGCGGCGGTGCTGCTGCCGCTCTACCGCTCGCGCCTGCTGCTGGCGGCGCTGGCGCTGGTGCGGCCACTGCGGCGCTTCCGGCGCTACCTGGCCATAATGCCTACCTACCGCGCTGCCGAGCTGCACGTGGTGCTGGGCATTTCGGGGCTACGCTACGCCGTGTTTTGCAGCCAGTTTTTGCTGCTGCTGTATGCCTATGGGGTGCGTACTCCGCTGGGGCCGGCTACGGCGGCGGTGGCGGGCACGTTCCTGTTTAAGTCGCTGGTGCCCTCGCTCAATGCCCTGGCCGATGTGGGGGTGCGCGAGCTGTCGGCCACGCATTTGTTTGGGCTGCTGGGCCAGCCGGCGCTGCCCGTGCTGAGCGCCAGCCTGAGTTTGTGGGTCATTAATATCGCGCTGCCCAGCGCGCTGGGGCTGCTGCTGCTGCCTGGCTTGCGGGTGCTGCGCGAGCGCCGGGCCCGATGATGGCGCTGCTGGGAGCGCTCCTGCTGCTGGGGCCGGCAGGGTATGCGGCGGCGTGGGTTTGGCTGGCAGCCCCACCCCTGCGGGGGAGGGGAGCCACGGCGGCGCAGTCACTCACTAGTGCCAGCGTCAGGCTCCCCTCCCCCGCAGGGGTGGGGCCGGGGATGGGGCTGGACGCGGGCGTGGGGCTACCCTTTTTCTCCGTGCTCATCGCCGCCCGCGACGAAGCTGCCGCACTGCCGCAGCTGCTGCAAGCCCTTGCAAATCAGGGGCTAGCCCCGCAGCTGTTTGAAGTGCTCGTGGCCGACGACCACTCCACCGATGGCACGGCCGCGCTGCTGGCGGCCGCTGCCTCCACCGTGTCCTTTGCCCTGCGGCGCATTGCGCTGCCGCCCGGCACCACCGGCAAAAAAGCCGCCCTGGCCGCCGCCGAGGCGCAGGCCCGCGCCCCCTGGGTGGTGTGCACCGATGCCGACTGCCGCCCCGGCCCCGGCTGGCTGCAGGCCTATGCGGCGCTCCTTCACGCAGTTGCGCCCGCGCCCCTTCACTTCATCAGTGGGCCGGTGCGGCTCACGCCGGGCGGGGCGTGGTTTGATGGGCTGCTGGGGCTGGAGTTTGCCGGGCTGGTGGGGGTGGGGGCGGGGTGTATCGCCCGGGGCCGGCCCACCATGTGCAACGGTGCCAACCTGGCCTACCGCCGCGCCACGTTTCACGAAGTAGGCGGCTACCTTGATAACCAAGGAATTGCCAGCGGCGACGACGAGTTTTTGCTGCATAAAATCCATCGGCGCTACCCGGCCGGCGTGCGGTTTCTGGCCGCGGCCGCGGCCGTGGTCGATACGCCCGCGCCGGGCACGTTGCGGGCGCTGCTGCGGCAGCGGGTGCGCTGGGCCAGCAAGTACCCGCACTACCGCACGGCCGCCCCGCGCCAGCTGGCGCTGCTGGTAGTGGGGGCCAATGTGAGCCTGGCGCTGGGCCTGGCGCTGGCGGTAAGCTGGCCGGCGCTGGGGCCGTGGGTGGCCGCCGGCTGGGCGCTCAAGCTGGGGGCCGATGGCTGGCTGCTGTGGCCCATGCTAGGCTTGTTGCGGCGGCGGCGCTGGCTGGGGTGGCTGCTGCCCTTGCAGCTGCTGTACGCGCCCTACGCGCTGGCCGTGGGCCTGGCCGCGCGGCGCGGCAGCTACGCCTGGAAGGGCCGGCAGGTGCGGTAGCTTACCCACCCCGGTATTAGATGAATATTTTCTGAAATAGTCAGTTTTTCAGTAAGCAAAAGCTGAACGGTAAGGTTGTAGTAAAGGACTTGTTCTTTCACCTAACACTGTTGCCGTTATGCGCACTAACCCAGCTGGCTTGGCCATTGCCTTTAGCATGGGATTAATTGTTTTGTTGATAGGTTTTCTGGCGCTGAGCGCGGGCGGGTTGATAAGCCTCGCGCCAGCGGAGGAGCAGCTAGCGAATATGCCGGCCGACAGCCTGGGCCAGCGCCCGCAGGCAATGCCCGTA
Source organism: Hymenobacter sp. H14-R3 (assembly GCF_030063445.1). Lineage (GTDB taxonomy): Bacteria > Bacteroidota > Bacteroidia > Cytophagales > Hymenobacteraceae > Hymenobacter. Next base: position 101,525 of record NZ_JASITD010000004.1, read on the forward strand.
TCTGCCTACGTGCCAGCCTCAGCTGAGGAAGCGGATGCTATAAAAACTGGTGACCCGCTCTTCAGGGCTAACTGTGCTCAGTGCCACGCGGTGCACGATAAAGTGATTGGCCCGGCGCTGGCTGGCATTGGCAAGCGGCGCCCTATTTCCTGGATTACGCGCTGGGTCCGCAATTCGGCCAAAGTCATTGCCAGCGGCGACGAGTACGCCGTGAAGCTATACGACGACAATGGTAAGCAGCAAATGCCTTCTTTCCCGAGCCTTACGGATAAGGAAATAGCCGGTATTATGGCTTGGGTCGCTTCGGAAGAAGGAAACAATGCCCAGCCCCGAGCTACCGGCGCCGTAGTCGTTAACTAACCCGCGCTACTGCACCAGCACCAGCGCCGTGCTGCCTGGCACCGCCAGGCCGCTTGCGCCAACGCTCAGTGTTTCCAACCCGCTTTGCTTAAGGTCGAGGCCGCGCAGCACTACCCGGTAGCTGCCGGCCGGCACGGGCACCGTGGCGGCCTGGCGCTGGCCGTTGAACAGCACGGTAATCGTCTGCCAGGCGTCGCCGCCCGCGTGGTTGGTGAGCTGGTAGCCGATGGTGCCGGCTGGCACGTTGGGTAAAAATATAAGATGCTGTGCAATAAGCTCTTGTGTGGGGAGGCGAAAAGCCGGGTGCGCCCGGCGCAGGGCCAGCAGCTGGCGGTAGAACGTGGCCACGGCCGGGTACGTTGCCTTACGGCCCCAATCAAGCTGGTTGATGCTGTCGGGCAGGTTGTAGGAGTTGGACGCGCCTTTTTTGGTGCGTAAAAAGTCGTCGCCGATGGGTAGGAAGGGCACGCCCTGCGACGTGAAGACGATGGTGTTGCAGAGGGCATCCATGCGGATTAATTCCTCCTCGCTGGCCGTGGGGTTGGCAATGCGCAGCTTGTCCCAGAGGGTGCGGTCGTCGTGGCAGGCCACGTAGTTGAGGGCCTGGCCGGGCTGGCTGGCCCAGGGCGCTTTGCTGTAGTTAACCTTTTGGTAATCAAGCTGCGGGTGCCGGGTCGCGGCCACAATGCCGAACTTCACGCTCTCCTCCAAACCCGGCTGGCCGCCCACGAAGCCCGGCTCCGCCTGGTGCGCATAGTGGCCCTTTACCCCGTCGCGCAGCTCATCGCCGAAGGCGGCAATGCGGCTGAGGCGGGGCAGATTGGCCTTCACGGCGCGCAGGGCTTCGGGCAGGGGGCTGGGGCCGGCCGCCCAGCCCTCGCCATACATAAAAATGCGGTGGTTTTGCTGGTCGAGGGCCACGCGCACGGCCCGCATGGTTTCAATATCGAGCACACCCATGAGGTCGAAGCGAAAGCCATCGACGTGGTAGGCGCGGGCCCAGTGGTTGGTGGCGTCCACGATGAGCTTGCGCACCATGGGCCGCTCGGAGGCGATTTCGTTGCCGCAGGCCGTGGCGTTGGCGAGCGTGCCATCGGCATTGTGCCGGAAATAATAGCCCGGCACCAGCTGCTCAAACGCGCTCGTGCCGGCATCGGCCACGTGGTTGAACACTACATCGACCACCACGGCCAGCCCGCGCTGGTGCAGTACCTGCACCAACTGCCGAAACTCGCGGATGCGCCCGGCCGGGTCCGTGGCACTGGTGGCATACGAGCCCTCGGGCACGAAGTAGTTGAGCGGGTCGTAGCCCCAGCTATAGCGCGTCGAAGCAGGGGGCAGGCTTTCGTCGATGGCCGCAAAGTCGTTGACGGGTAGCAGGTGCACGTGCGTAATGCCCAGCTCCTGCAGGTGTTGCAAGCCGGTGCTCACGCCCTGCGGCCCGGCGGTGCCAGCCTCGGCCAGACCCAAGTACTGGCCCTTGTGCACGATACCCGATTGCGGGTCGCTGGAAAGGTCGCGCACGCTCACCTCGCCCACCACAATATCGGTGGGGTGGAGGGGGCGCGGGCGGCGGTCGTCGGCCCAGTCGGGCGGGGCGGCGGTGGCCGGGTCGAGCCAGGCGCCGCGGTGGCCGTTCACGCCCACGGCGCGGGCGTAGGGCTCGGCTACCTCGGCCAGCGTGCGCCCTTTTATAGTGGCCTGCACGGTGTAGAAGCCGGTGGTGCCGGCCGGTAAGCTTATTGCCCAAGTGCCACTGGTGCTGCGGCTTAGCTCATGGGTAGCGGTGGCCGCGCCGCCTGTGCCGGCTGCGTAGAGGCGCAGGCGCAGGGCCTCGGCGGTGGGGGCCCACACGCGCAGGGTGCCCTGGCCGGTGCGCGCGTCAAACGTGAGGCCCAGGTCCGGGCCTTGGTAAAACGGGTATTGGCCGAGCGGGTAGCGGGCGGCATCGGGGTAGGGCGCCTGGGCCAGCGCGGTGGCGGGAAGGGAAAGCACGAGGAGCAGGCGAAGCAAACGGCGAATCATGCGGGCAAAGTAAGGCCCGCCCGGGGCCCGCGCCGCCACTGGGCGAAAACGGCCCGTTGGTCTGGAAAGCCCCGCCCCCGGCCGAACAAACTGCTGTTTCGACTAAACCCTTGGCAACCTTCGCCGTCGAAACGAGCATCCTCCCGTTGGTTACCATTCCCTTTTGCCATGACCACCGTGCCCTCATCTGCCCGCCTCTGCCCCGAGGCCGATTTTCCGGAGCTGCGCTACCGCGCCGACCTGCAGCTGGTGGTGGCGCGCTGGCGCCGGCCCGTGTCGGCGGCCGAGCTGCGGCAGGGCTACCGCGCCACCCTGCGGCTGGCCCGCGAAGTAGGCTGCCCGTTCTGGCAGGTTGATTTGCGCAGCCGCAACGCCCCCGACGCCGCCGACCAGCAGTGGCTCGCCACCGAGTTTCTGGTGCGGGCGGCGCAGCGCCTGGCGGGGCCAGTGTGCCTGGGCTATTTGCTTAGCCCTAAGCTACTTGCGCAAATAGGTGGCCCCGCAGCGGGCAGCAACCAAGTGGCATTTTTTGCGGAGGAAGGCCCACTCAGGGCGTGGCTCACGCAGTGCCAGGGAGCGCGTGCTATGGCGTAAAAGCCTCTCCATTTGTCATGGCAAGCGCTTTTGCGTAAGCCTCAGTAGTAAGGGCTTTACCCCGCTGCCGGCAGCGTAAACGTGAAGCAACTGCCCGCGCCGGGCTGGCTCTCGACCCACAGCTGCCCGCCCTGCGCCGTAATAAATTCCCGCGAAATACTCAGGCCCAGCCCCGAGCTGCCGCGCGCCTGCCCGGCCGGCCCCACCACCCCACCGAAGCGCTGAAAAATGCGTTGGTGGTGCTCTTTGGCAATGCCGGGCCCCTCGTCTTCCACGCTCAGCTGCACCATTTCGCCCCAGGGCACCGCCCGAATGGTGAGCGCCGCGCCGTGCGGCGAATAACGTATCGCATTGGCTAGCAAGTTGATAAGTACCCAGGTGGTTTTCTCCACGTCGGCCAGGGCGCGGGGCAGGGGCTCGGCCAGCAGCACGGCCAGGCGTAGGTTTTTGTCGGTGAGCTGGGCGCGCACAATGTCGGTGGCGTAGCGCACCACCTCGGGCAGCGGCACGGGGGCCAGGTTGAGGCGAATTTCCTTGCCCGCGTCGAGCCGCGACACCTCAATGAGCTGGCCCACCATGCCCAGCAGCCGCTGCGTTTCGGAGCGGATGCCGCCCGCTATCTCCTGCCGCCGCGCCGCGTCGAGGCGCTCGTCCTGCATCAGCATCAGGCTTAGGTTGATACTGGCCAGCGGCGTTTTTAACTCGTGCGAAATAGTGGCCAGGAACTCCGACTTCACCTGGTCGAGGTTTTTGAAGGCCGACACGTCGCGCAGGCAAAAGACGTGGCCCGCGGGCACGGCCTTTTTTAGCTCCTCGCTCAGCTCCGTCACTTCGCTCACCGTGAGTTGATAATGCAGATTTTCGCCGTGCGGCCGCACCTTAAATACGGGGCCGGCGGGCCGGCCGGCCTCGGGTGCATTAGGGGCGGGCGGGCCGGCCGCGGGCGCGTCGAGCGCGCGCAGCCACTCGCACAGCATCTCGTTCTGGCTGGCCACGGCCGCGGCGGGCTGGTCGAGCAGCTCCCGGGCGGGCTGGCCCAGCAACAGGCAGGCTACGGGGTTGGCCAGCACGATAACGCCGTGCTGGTCAATAAGTAGCAGGCCCTCGTCGAGGCCACGCACCAGGCTGTCGGTGCGGTTGCGCTGGGTGATGAGCTCGGCCAGGGTGGCGCGGCGCTCGTCCTCGGCTTGGCGCAGCACCCGGTTCACGGCTGCCGCCACCGAGCCCACCTCGTTGTTGCGCGTCACGGCCACGCGCGTAACGGGGCCGGGCGCGGCCACGCGCTCCACGTCGGCGGTGAGGCGCGTGAGCGGGCGCACCACCAGGCGGGGCAGGCGCACCATTAATATTATTCCCAATAAAGTACTGATAATCAGAAACAACCACACAGCTTGCTGCGCCGCCAGCGCGTTGGCCTGCTGCACGCCGGGCGTTTCCAGCTCCAGCTGGTGAATGGTGAAAATAACGTAGCTGCCCAAGCTCAGCAGCAGCCCCAGCATAATAAAAACCCCCAGGCGAATTTGTATTTTTAACGACATAGTGCAAAGCAAAAGCTGCCGAAAGCTGGGCAAAGTTGAACAAAGCTGGCCCGAGGTTACGCTGCGCTAAACCCGCGTTGCTGCTACGCAACACGCAGATATTCAGTAATTTAATCTTCTAGTCCGTATTCTTGCAGCTTGCGGTAGAGCGTCGTCAGGCCAATGCCCAGGCGCTTGGCTACTTCCGGCTTGTTGCCCGCTAAGTCGCTCATTAGCCGCCTGATATGGCGAGCCTCCAGCGCCCGCAGGCTCTCGTCATCGGGGGCCAGCGTGGGCCGCGCGCCGCTTTGAAATTCTTCGGGCAGGTAATCGGGGGCCAGCAATTCGCCGGCCGGAGCCAGGATGGCGGCGCGCTCCAGCACGTTTTTTAGCTCGCGCACATTGCCGGGCCAGGCATAGGCTTGCAGCCGGGCCAGCGTATCGGGCTCGAAGCCGGGCAGGCGCCTGGCCAGCCGGGCGGCAAAGTGCTGCAAGAAAAATGCGGCCAGCAGCGGCACATCGGTAGCCCGCTCTTGCAGCGAGGGCACCAGGATGGTAAATACCGAGAGCCGGTAGTACAAGTCGAGCCGGAAGCGCCCTTCGGCCGCCTCCTGCTTAAGGTTGCGGTTGGTGGCGGCAACCAGGCGCACATTCACACTAGTGGGCTTCGTGTCGCCGAGCTTGGTAAACTGCTGCATCTCCAGTACCCGCAGAAATTTGGCCTGCACATTAAGCTCCAACTCGCCGATTTCATCCAGAAATAACGTGCCGCCATTCGCTTCTTCCAGCAGGCCCTTCTTATCGGTGAGCGCCCCGGTGAAGGCCCCTTTCTTGTAGCCAAACAGCTCGCTTTCCAGCAAATCCTTGGGAAAGGCGCTGCAATTGACGGCCACAAACGGCTTGGTTTTGCGGCCCCCCGCCTCGTGCAATGCCTGCGCAAACAGCTCCTTGCCCGCGCCGGTGGGGCCTTCGAGCAGCACGGTGCTGTCGGTGGGTGCTACCTGCCGGGCCAGGTGCTGGGCGCGGCGCAGCGCCGGCGATTCGCCAATCATGCTCTCGAAGCTATGGCGCTGGCCCACGCGCTTTTCCAGCTCGTGCACGCGGCGCTGGAGGCGCGCTTTTTCGGCGGCCCGCTCCACCACCACCACCAATTGCTGCTCAAAATCGCCCTTGGTGAGGTAGTCAAATGCCCCCAGCTTCATGGCCTTCACCCCGTCGGGGATGGTGCCAAAGGCGGTGAGCAGCACCACCTCGGCCAGCGGCGCGGCGGCCCGGTAGCGGGGCAGCAGGTCCACGCCGTGGCCGTCGGGCAGCTTCACGTCGCTGAGTACTACCAGCACCTCGGCGGCGTGCTCGGTTAGCAGCGCCAGGCCCCGGTAGGCGTCGGGGGCTTGCAACACCACGTAGCCTTCCAGCTCCAATACTTGCGCCAGGAGCTGGCGCAGGCGCGCTTCGTCGTCGATGAGGAGCAGGGTTCCGGTGGGCATAGGGAGCGGTTATGGTAACAACTGGGCAAAGAACGGCAGGCGCGAAGGTCTATGCTGGGCCACTACTGCCCGCTTCCTGGCCCGCCACCCGCGCCAGCAACTCCGCTACCTGCTGCTCCAGCGTAGCCACGCGCTCATCGAGCCGGGCCGGGGTGCGCAGGTGCAACGTGAATACACCCTTCACCTCCCATATTTCCAGTGCCTGCGTTAGCTCCAACTCCTGGGGGCTGTAGTCGGTATTGTCGGCGCGGAGTTGCAGGCGCTGGCCATCGGCTAGCTTGCCAGCCACGCGGCGCACCAGAATTTTGCCCGGCGTCACAAATACATAGATGCTGCCTATCAAGATGTTAGGCTGGGCCGGGTTGACGCGGCTGCACAGCACGGTGTCTTTGTGGTGCAGGCCTTGCTGCTTAGGTAGTTGCATTTCGGCCCCCCGGATTTCGAAGGCCCGCGTGGGGCCGCTGAGCTGGTGCGGTAGCTTCAGCCACGGCAGGCCGTCGAGGTAGGCAGGGTCGTGGTGCTGCACAATGTATTCGAGGCTGCGGCTGCCGGGCACGTAGGGTGTGGTGCCGGCCAACCGGGCCGCGGCTGGCGGCGCGCTTAGTGCCGCGGCGGTGGGCGCGTTCTCCCGAAAAATATCGAAGTTATACAGCTCATTTACCGTTAGCTCTTTCGTAAGTAGCAAGTCGACTGACAAGCCAAAATACTGAGCAATCTGAATGAGCGTTTCCATTTTAGGTTCCGAGCGGCCTTCTTCGTAAGCCCCCACGCTGGGCCGCGCCAGCCCAAATAACTCGGCGAAAGAGGCCTGGCTCAGCTTTTTAACGGTGCGCAGCTTACGAATATTCTTTCCTACGAACGACATGTTAAAAAATAATTTGTGCTCATAAAAAGAGCATATCAGAAATTTTGTGTACTATTGTAGCGTAAAGCTAGCACCGGTATTATAACGAGGGCCGGCCGGCCGCTAGTTTTTTGAGCAAGCCGCTACCCGTTGGCTTGTCGAGGTATAGAGCACTACATTTAGCCCCGTGCTTATGACCCATGACTACTTCCTGAAAATCAACGCCTACCTGCTGGAACTGGGCTTTGACATCCGCCACGCCGACGAGCAGGCGCACCTGCTGGTGGTTGATAAGCCCGAGCTGGGCATTCGCAACCTGGTTATTGGCTGCGGCGACCCGCTGCTGATACTGGAGCAATACCTGCTGGAGCTGCCCGCGCCCTCCCTCGACATCTACCGGCAGCTACTGCAAAAGAACCGCGACATCATCCACGGAGCCTTTGCCCTGGACGATACCGGCCGCCGGCTCATCTTCCGCGATACGCTCCAAATCGACTCGCTCACCCTGCCCGAGCTGGAGGCGTGCATCAACTCCCTGGGCCTGCTGCTCAGCGAGTTTGCCGACGAATTGATTCAGTTTTCTAAACCCCTCACCGCCTAATTTTTCGCGTCATGAATATCTTGCAGCGTCTCTTCAAAATCGGGCAGTCGGAGGCCCACTCCGCCGTCAACCAGCTCGAAGACCCCATTAAGCTGACCGAGCAGGGCCTGCGCGACCTGCGCCAGGACCTCGATAAAAGCCTCCACGGCCTGGCCGAGGTGAAGGCAATGGTAATCCGGGCGCGCAACGAAGGTGAGGGCTACCGCGCCAAGGCGGCCGACTACGAAAATAAGGCCGTGCTGCTGCTGCAACGCGCCCACAAAGGTGACCTCGACCGCGCCGAAGCCGACCGCCTCGCCACCGAAGCCCTCCTGAAAAAGACCGAAAACGAGGCCCACGCCACCCGTTCGGCCACCGACCAGGAGCGGTTTGGCAAGTCGGCCACGCAACTCGACCAAAGCGTGCAGTCCCTCAAATCGACCATCAGCCAGTGGGAAAACGAGCTGAAAACCCTCAAGGCCCGCGTGACGGTGAGCACGGCCACCGTGAATATCAATAAGCAGCTGGCGCAGCTCGACTCGTCGGGCACGGTGACGCTGCTGGAGCGCATGAAAGAAAAAGTAGCCGTGCAGGAAGCCCTGGCCGAATCGTACGGTGAAATTGCCCAGGAAAGCAAAAGTATTGATGCTGAGATTGATAAGGCTATCGGCAAAGCTGGGGCCGGGCAGGCTGCCGAAGACTTGCAGGCCCTCAAAGCCAAGCTGGGCCTAGCTGAGTAGTTTGGCAGCTATGGCCGCGTTGTAATGAATGGCGATAGCCGACGATATTTACCCCGTCCAAAACCTGTGCACTCTTTGTCATAATTTATGACCGAACTTCTACAAGCCGCCGTGCTCCCGCCCAACCTGGTGGCTACCGGGCTGCTGGTGTTCGTGCTGCTGTACTGGCTCACGGTAATTGTGGGGCTGCTGGACTTTAAAACCGTTGATTTTCACCTGGATGCGCAGGCTGATTTTCACGTCGATGGCGGGCACCTGCCCACCGCCGACTCCGACTGGCTCAACGGGGCGCTGGCTTTTTTCAACCTCGGGCGCATCCCGCTGATGGTGTTTATCAGCTTCGTGGCGCTGCCGCTGTGGGTGGGCAGCATCCTCGTTAATTACTATACCGGCAACACGGCGCTGCTACCAGGGCTGTTGTTTTTGGTGCCGTTGCTGGTGGGCAGCATTTTCCTGGCCAAGTTCCTGACGCTGCCCTTCGTGCGGCTGTTTGCGGCGCTCGAAAAAGACCACGATGGCGGGGCCGTGGCCCTGGGCAAGGTATGCACCGTGCTGCTGCCCGCCACCGCCGACCAACTCGGCCAGGCCACCGTGCACATCGACGGCGCACCACTTCGGCTCAACGTGCGCACCACCGGCCGCGCCATTGGTAAAGGCGAAACGGCTTTGGTCATTGACTACGACACGGCGCGGCGCTGCCATTTAATTGAACCATATTCAACACACTGACGCGGTATTATTTTAATCACTTTTTTATTCTGCACTTCAACTCATTTCACATGGTTGCACAAATTTCCTGGGCCGTTTTGGTGGTGCTCGGCGTTTTAGTAATTGGTTTCCTGGCCATTGTGGCCCGGATGTACCAAAAGGCCGTGCAGGGGGAAGCCCTGGTGCGCACCGGCATGGGTGACACGAAAGTATCGTTTTCGGGCATCCTCATCGTACCAATTCTCCACAAGATGGAGGTGATGGATATTAAGCTGAAAACCATCATTATAGCTCGCGCTGGCGCGGAAGGCCTGGTGTGCAAAGACAACATGCGCGCCGACGTGAAAGTGAATTTCTTTGTGCGCGTGAATAAAACGCACGACGACGTGGTGAACGTGGCGCAAAGTATTGGCGCCCACCGGGCTTCTGACCCGCTGGCGCTCGAAGCGCTGTTTGATGCCAAGTTTTCGGAAGCCCTGAAAACGGTGGGTAAACACTTCGATTTTATCGAATTGTATAATTCCCGCGAGCAGTTCAAACAGGAAATTCTGCGCATTATCGGTACCGACTTAAACGGCTATGTACTAGATGATTGTGCTATTGATTATCTGGAACAAACGCCGCTAAATGCGCTCAATCAGGATAATATTCTGGATGCCGAGGGTATTAAGAAAATAATTGCCCTTACCTCAGAGCAAAAAATTCAGGCCAACCAGATTCAGCGTGACCAGCAGAAAACTATTAAAAAACAGGATGTAGAGGCGCAGGAAACCATTTTGCAGCTCGAAAAACAATTGGCGGAAACCCAGGAAAAGCAATTCCGCGAAATTGCCAGCATCAAGGCCCGCGAAGCTGCCGAAACCGAGAAAGTGCGCCAGGAGGAGCGCCTGAAAGGGGAGAAGGCCCGCATCACAACCGAGGAAGAAGTGAAAGTGGCCGAGCAAAACCGCGACCGCCAAGTACTGGTGGCCGAGCGCAACAAGGAGCGCACCGACGCCATCGAAACTGAGCGCGTGGCCCAGGCTAAAGCGCTGGAAGCCAATGAGCGCGAGCGTATCGTGGCCCTGGCCCAGATTGAAAAGGAGAAGGCGCTGGAAGAAGAGCGTAAGAATATTCAAGTGATTATCCGCGAGCGCATTACAGTAGAGAAGGCGACTGTGCAGGAGGAGGAGCGCATCAAGGATACCCGCGCCCAGGCCCTGGCCGAACGTGAAAAATCGGTGGCTGTAACCGCCGCGCAGCAGCGCAACGAAACGAATTCCATCAGCATGGTGGGCTCGGCCGATATGGAGCGCCAAGCCGCCGAATTCCGCGCGAAGCAGGTGATAATCGACGCCGAGGGCGACCGCACCGCCGCCGACCACCGCGCCGCCGCTGTGCGCATTATGGCTGACGCAGAGGCTAGCAAAGCCGCCGCCGTGGGCCTGGCCGAAGCGCAAGTGATGCAGGCCAAAGCCACCGCCCACCAGAAAGAGGGCGAAACGCAGGCCGCCGTGATGCAACTCACGTCCTCGGCCGAGGCCCAGGCCATCCAAGTGAAAGCCACCGCCCAGGCCGAAGCCGACGAAAAAATTGGTTTCGTGGCCGCTAAAGTCAACCGCGAAAAGGGCTTGGCCGAAGCCGATGTGGTAGAGGCCCGCGCCTCCGCCGACCAGAAGAAAGGCCTCGCCGAAGTGGCCGTAAACGAGCAGCGCTTTGCCGTAGAAGCCAAAGGCATTGAGGCCAAGGCCGACGCCATGAAAAAGCTCGACGGCGTGGGCAAAGACCACGAAGAATTTAAGCTGCGCCTCGACAAAGAAAAGTCGGTGGAGCTGGCCCAAATCAACATCCAGAAGGATATTGCGGCCTCGCAAGCCGAGGTTATCGGCGCGGCTCTTAAAGCGGCCAAAATCGATATCGTGGGTGGCGAAACCATGTTCTTCGACCAGATTATTGGCTCGATTACCAAGGGTAAGTCCATCGACCGCGCCGTGCACAACAGCGAGGTGCTGAGCACGGTGAAAAACGCCTTTTTTGACCACAACGGCGGCGGCGACTTCAAAACCAACCTGCGCAAGTTTGTCGACCAGTTTGGCATCAGCAGCGAGGACATGAAAAACCTGAGTGTGTCGGCGCTGCTAGTAAAATTGATGAACAAGGCCGGCGATGAGCAGACGCGCAGTACCATTTCGCAGCTCGCCAGCACGGCCGCAGCCCTGGGGATTAGCGATAAATCGGTGAAATCAATTGATTTGAAGTAGCCGTTCACCCCACCCCCCGGCCTCCTCTCCGAAAAGGAGAGGGGGAGCCTGATGATTTTTTGTCTGTAGCCTTTAAGTAGGTTTATAGCTTGATTTAGTCAATTTTAGCACTAGCTGGAACATGAGTTTCGACGAAAATCTATTGCAAGACTCATTCGAAAATCGTCAGGCTCCCCCTTTCCCGGAGGATTCTCCGCATCAAGCGGAGAAGGGGCCGGGGGGTGGGATGAACGGTTGCGGCATGTACACCACCGACGCACAGCGCTGGAAAAAGTCTCTCAAAGGCTACGCCCGGACCAATCGCAAAACCCAACTCCCGCCGAAAATCACCTTTGGCAAGAATTACGAGGTAACAAGCTAAACGCTTCACTTCGCCGCCAGCACGCAATTACCCAATTTCCGTTGATTTTGTGTGTCTGACTGCTTGGTTAATTATCGAGGTAGCTTGCAGCGTACACGGCGACCCGAGCGAAGCGGAGTATGATGGTGGCCGCACCCACGAGCTACAGAAATGCGGTTTTTCAGTGCTGCGTTTCCCCAATTAGCAAGTGCTCTATGATACTGCCAGCGTATTGGAAGCCATCAAAGAGCAGTTAACCTTGCTTCACCCGAGTTACCCAAATAAGTAGCACTAAAAAGCAAGCCTATGCCGCCGTGGCTCCCCCTCTTCCAGAGGATTCTCCGCATTAAGGAGAGTGGGGCCGGGGGGTGGGGTGAACCATATGGAAGCAAATCCCCAACTCGAAGGCGGTACGTACGAAATTCTGCGCACACGCCTGCAAAAAAGCGGTACCGACCTGCAAGCGCGCCTCGAAAAACTCAACGTCGAGCGCAAAACCGTATTTGGGGCCATCGATACGCGCCTGCTGGGCACGGGCCGCATCACCACCACCAATAATTGCGTGCCCTGGGATATGGTGCCGGTGGGCAATCAGTTCGTTTTCGGCTTCAACGTTGTGATTGGCCTGAAAACGGAAACGGATTTGGCCGACGTGTTTGGCGTGTATAACTACGTTAACCATGAATTTCAGCCGCTGGGGCTGGAGCTACTGGAAAATGCGCAGTTTCTGGAGGAATTTCGCAACCTCTATAAGTATTACAAAAATACGCAGTTTGTAAAATTCGCGGTGTTGGGGCCGCACTTGTTCATGGTGTTTCGGGTGGGCAAAACGCCCAACGATACCAAGACGTTTAAGTGGCTGCTCAAGGACGATACGCTCACGTACCTCGATAACCGGAGCGACCACGAATACGGGTTTCCGTCGCAGCAGGAGTTTGTGTGGAAGCGGGCCACGCGCGACATGCAGGTGGCCGGTAAATACCCGCACATCAGCATTGAGAACAAGGTTTTTGTCGAAACTATCGGCGGTGACCTTACCATTAAGGTAGAGAATAACACCGAATCTGGCCGCGGAATTCTGGCCGAGCCGGTGGCCGATAAAGACCAGACGCTTGACGACTCGGAAGTTTATTTTGCCAGCATTGATAATTTGATTCTGCTGAAAATAAAGCCGTATCAGGAGCCAGCTTATCGGTATTTTTTATTCAATACCAAGCTGCGCACTGCCCAGCGGCTCGACGCGCTGGCCGAGGCTTGCATTTTGCTGCCCGATGGCCAGGGCTTAATTTTTCCGCACGGCTTTTATTTGCAAACCGGCGAGGGAAAATTATTTGAAAGCGGGCTGCGCGACATGCTGTTTGAGAAGCGGCTGGCGTCGCCCAACGGCGAGGATTTTCTCTACGTATTTTACAACAAGGAAAGTGGCACGTATTTATTGCTGTCGTATAATTTAATTGCGCAGCGGGTTGATAATCCCATCATCTGCGGCGGCTATGCCTTATTTGACGACGGAGAATTGTGCTATTTGCGGCCCGATGAGGAAGCCAAGAAGCACCATGCCGTGCAAATCTGGCAAACGCCCTACGTGGCGGCCGATTTTGAGCTGCCCGTCACCCAGGAATCGACGCTTTATAAGCTAGGCAACAAGGAGATAGTGCGGGCGATGGCCGAAGTACAGGAAGTGCTGACGCTGGTAGGCAAGGAGGACAGCTACGCGGGCCTCTACCTCGACCTTATCCGGCGTACCACCACCCTGGCCGACACCTACCATTGGCTGCGCGACCCGGCCGCCCAGGCCCTGGCCGAGCCGCTGGCCGACATCCAGCAGGCCGCCACGGCGGCGGTGGAAGAGTTTGATAAAGTGCGCAGTATCCGCAAAAGCACGGCTGAGGCGGTGCAGCGCGCCTTGGGCCAGGCCGACGAGTTGCGCGCCCGCATCAGCCGCATGGCCGACGTGACGGAGGTGAACGAATACGTGGGGCTGCTGGCCGAGTTGCGCGCCACGCGGGGGGCGGTAATTTCGCTGAAAGAGTTGCGTTACGTGGACGTGCCCGCCGTGGAAAAAGCCGCCACCGACCTAGCCGAAGTAAGTCAGCAGGTGGCCGGCCAAACCGTGGAATTTCTGCTGCGGCCCGACGCGCTGAAACCCTACGCCACCCGCGTGCAGACCATTGCCGACGGGGTGGAGAAAGTGCAAAAAACCACCGAGGCCAACGAGCGCGAAAAGGAAGCCAACGCGGTATCGGGCGAGCTGGAATTATTGATTGAAGTGGTGGGCAGCCTGCCGATGGATGACCCCACGCAGACCACGCAGATTATTGATACTATTTCCACTATTTACGCGGGCTTCAACCAGATTCGGGCGGCGCTGAAGCGGCGGCGGCAGGCGCTGGCCGGTACCGAGGCCCAGGCCGAATTCACGGCCCAGCTCAAGCTGCTGGAGCAGGCGCTGGTCAATTACCTCGACCTGAGCGACACGCCCGCCAAGTGCGACGAATACAGTACCAAGCTGCTGGTGCAGCTGGAAGAGTTGGAGGGTAAATTTCCTGATTTTGACCAGTTTATAACCCAGATTGCCGAGCGCCGCGAAACGGTGTACGAGGCGTTTGAGTCGCGCAAGGTGAGCCTCATTGCGGCCCGCAACCAGCGGGCCTCGGCCCTGGCGCAGTCGGCCGAGCGCATTATCAAGGCGGTGCAAAACCGGCTCACGCGCCTCGACACGCTGGACGCCATCAACGGTTATTTTGCCGCCGATATGCTGGTGGAAAAAGTGCGCCAGACCGTGCAGGAATTGCTCGACCTCGGTGACCCCGTGAAGGCCGACGAGCTGCAAAGCCGCCTCAAAACGGTGAAGGAAGATGCCGTGCGCCAGCTAAAAGACCGCGCCGAATTATTTACCGACGGCGGGCAGGCGCTCAAATTCGGCCCCTACGCTTTCACCGTCAATACCCAGGCGCTCGACCTCACCATTGTGCTGCGCGAGGGCGAGCTGAATTACCACCTCACGGGCACCAATTTCTTCCGGCAACTAACCGACCCCGCCGTGCTCAGCGCCCGCCCGGTGTGGGACCAGGCCCTGGCCTCCGAAAGCGCCGACGTGTACCGCGGCGAGTACCTGGCCTGGCTGGTGCTGCAAGCCGCCGCTCACCCCGCACCCGCCCACGCCGACGCGCCCGCCGTGTTAGGTATCAGCGAGTTATCTAAGCTAAATCTCACAGAGTTAACCGCTTACGTGCAGCAGTTTATGGCCCCGCGCTTTGCCGAGGGCTACCTAAAGGGCGTGCATGATGCCGATGCCGCCGTGCTGCTGGCGGCGCTCGTGCGCCTCACCCAAACCGCCGATTTGCTGCGCTACCCGGCCCCGGTGCGGGCCGCCGCCGCGCTCTACTGGCACCGCTTCGCGCCCGAAGCCCGGCGCGCCAGCTGGCAGCGGCAGCTGCACGGCATCGGGGTGCTGCTCCAGGTTTTTCCCGATGCCCGCGAGTTTCGGCCCCTCATGCTGGAATTGCAGCTGGCGGTGGAAGAATTTGCCCTGGCGACCGGCCTATTTAAAACGGAAGCGGTAGCCGAGGCGGGCGAATATTTATTCTACGAATTAACCCGCGGCGAAACATTTATTATTGCCGCCGAGGCCGGCGAATTAATTACCCAATTTCAAGCATCCTTACAAGAGCGCCAAGCTACCGAACAGTACGAAACCTCCGTGGCCGCGCTGGCCGACCAGCCCGCCGCGCAGTTTCAGTTGGTGCGGCAGTGGCTGCGCTCGTTCGGGCAGCAGGCGGGGTCTGATGCGCAATTACTTGATTTCCAAGACGAAGCCGCGCAGCTGCTCGCTACCGATACCTTCGACGCGGCCCGCGTGGTGCGCGCCGCGCTGCGCGAAACGCTCGGCGGCCTGCAAGGCAGCCACCCGCGCATTGAAAACCAGCAGTATAACCTGAATTTCCCGGAGTTTCGGCAGCGGCAGCGGCATTATGCGCAGGTGGTGGTGCCGCAGTTTGAGGCGTTTGGGGCGCTGAAAAAAACGCTGCTGGCCCGCACCACCGACACGCTGCGGCTGGGTGAGTTCCGGCCCCGCGTGCTGGCCTCGTTCGTGCGCAACAAGCTGATTGATGAGGTGTATCTGCCGCTCATCGGGGCCAACCTGGCCAAGCAAATCGGCACGGCCGGGGCCGATAAGCGCACCGACCTCATGGGCCTGCTGCTGCTGGTGTCGCCGCCCGGCTACGGCAAAACCACGCTCATGGAGTACGTGGCCAACCGCCTGGGGCTGATTTTTATGAAAATCAACGGGCCTGCCATCGGCCACGCCGTGACCAGCGTAGACCCCACCCAGGCCCCCAACGCCGGGGCCCGCGAGGAGCTGCTGAAGCTTAATCTGGCTTTCGAGATGGGTGACAACGTGATGATATATCTGGATGATATTCAACACTGTAACCCCGAGTTTTTGCAGAAATTCATTTCCCTCTGCGATGCCCAGCGCAAGATGGAGGGCGTGTACGAGGGCCGCGCCAAAACCTACGATTTCCGGGGCCGCAAGGTGGCCGTGGTGATGGCCGGCAACCCCTACACCGAGTCGGGCGAGCAGTTCCGCATCCCCGACATGCTCGCCAACCGCGCCGACATCTACAACCTCGGCGATATTATCGGCGATACCCGGCCGGCGTTTTTGCTCAGCTACATCGAGAACGCGCTGGTGGCCAACCCCGTGCTGGCCCGCCTCGCCGCCAAAAGCCAGGCCGACGTGTACCCGCTGCTGCGCCTGGCTGCCACCGGCGACAGCACCGGCCTCACCTTCGAGGCCACCCACTCGCCCGAGGAAATCAACGAGTACGTGGCCGTGCTGCAAAAGCTGCTGGCCCTGCGCGACGTGGTGTTTCGGGTCAATGAGGAGTACATCCGCTCGGCGGCCCAGGCCCACGACTACCGCACCGAGCCGCCCTTCAAGCTCCAGGGCTCGTACCGCAACATGAGCAAGCTCGCCGAAAAGGTGCGCCCCATTATGAACGAGGCCGAAATCCAGGCCCTGCTCGACACCCACTACACCAACGAGGCCCAGACGCTCACCAGCGGCACCGAGGCTAACCTGCTCAAGCTTCGTGAGTTGCTGGGCCGCCTCACCCCCGAAGAAGCCGCCCGCTGGGCCGACATCAAAGCCACCTTCACCCGCAACCTGCGTACCAGCAGCGGCGGCCAGCTGCTCCAGGTGCTCACCCAGTTAGAGAATATCTCCGGTGGTATTGGGGGGATTCGGGAGGCGTTGGGAAGGGAGTAAAGCTATTTTTCGGCACGAAATACTGCCTTCGTAACGATGAAATCAGCAGTTGATGGTTACTATTTTTGAGCTTTTACTACCCCGTCGTCCGCTGTCTTTGCAGGCGACGAAGCTGCAACGCTGGAAAGAGTACGTTCGGCAGGAGGCAGCCAGGGTTTGGATTGGCCCGCCGTCGGATGCGCCCGCTTTTCGGCTTACCTTGGTTTACCTCTGCAACACCTATCCGGTCGATATCGACAATATTATCAAGCCCATTCAGGATTCGCTGGAAACCATTGTGTATCCAGCCGACGGCTTGGTTACCGATGTTGATAGCCACCGACGATTATTCACCGACTCCTTCAACCTGGCTACGCTACCGCCCCTGCTCATTCAGGGAATTGTCCTCCAAGCAGAATGCGTTTACGTGAAGGTGCAAGCAGGTTCTGTCAATCCAATCTCCTTATATTTATGAGTATCGCTGCAAATCTGAGTATCGACCAGAAACTCCACGAGGTAATCCGTAGCTATACGGAACAGGGCTTTACCGTGAAGCGAGCGCCCGGCCCCAAAGAGGTGCCCTTTGACCTAGACGGCTACATTCCCGACCTGTTGCTTGAAAAGCTTGACCAGCATATTATTGTCGAAGTAAAATTGGTGGGCGTTCCCCTTTCGGTTGACCGCCTACAGACGCTGGCAGCTGCTATCCGCCAGCACCCGGGATGGCAGTTTCTCCTGGTTACGGCCGATGATGTAGTGGCTGACACGCTCACCACTGACAAGGGTGCTCCGGCACCCTGGCAAATTGCCGTTGAGCGCACGCAACGGGCCGCGCATTTGCTCCATCTCGGCGAAACCGACGCGGCTTTCCTCCTGCTGTGGTCGGCGCTGGAAGCCCTGCTCCGGCACCACGCCGCGCAAATAGGACTTCCTATTGAACGCTTGCCCACCACCGCCCTGCTCGATTACCTGTACTCGCAAGGTGAATTGACTTTTGAGCAATTCGAACAAGCTCGCACGGCCCTCCAGGTGCGCAATCGGCTGGCCCACGGCTACGCAGCCACTGAAACCAACCAAGAAGCCCAGCCTATGCACACGCTCGTCGCCGATTTGCTTCAGGAGTGGCAGCCCATTCGCAACGCCGCGTAACCCTGTCTTCGCCCGCAACCTGCGCACCAGCAGCGGCGGCCAGCTGCTCCAGGTGCTCACGCAATTGGAGAATATCTCCGGCGGCATTGGGGGGATTCGGGAGGCGCTGGGGCGGGAGGGGGTAAAGAACGATTACTAGTCGTCTTATCTTTATCTTGCTTCAGCGTAGAGTAGGGGAAAAGCGGTCTCCGTTAACTATGTTTGTTCATAATACGGATAAGTACAATAATAACTTCAAGATGGCTAATTACGATTTTCTAAGTTTATCTGCTGACGAATTTGAGGAACTTTCAGGTGATTTGCTACAGAAGAAATTCTCAATTGAATTAGAGTCCTTCACAAGTGGTAGAGATGGGGGTATCGATTTGCGCCATTCAACAGATAGGGGAAAGACGTTAATAGTGCAGTGCAAGAGATATAAAGATTACTCATCACTGCTTTCAGTACTGGCCAATAAGGAGCTTGATAAAATTAAGCTTCTAAAACCATCTAGGTACGTATTAGTGACTTCAGTTGGTCTGACTCCGCATCAAAAGAAGGAGATTAAGAGAATATTAAGTCCGTTTATTAAGAGGCAATCTGATATACTTGGTAAAAGTGATATAAACGCTTTGTTGAGGCAGTTTCCAGATGTAGAGAAAGTGCATTTTAAGTTGTGGATGTCTAGTGTATCTGTATTAGAACGTATCATACATAGCAAGGTGTACAACCAAACTATGATTGAAAAAGAATCTATTAAACAAACGGTTAAGCTTTATGTAAGAAATAGGAGTCTTGATGAAGCTTTTGAAATAATAAAAGAAAACAAATACGTTGTAGTGTCAGGTATACCAGGTATTGGTAAAACTACACTAGCTCGAATTCTTGTTTGTCAATTGCTTTCTAGTGGATATGATGAATTAATAGTAATTTCTAATTCTATAGATGAAGCTTATGCTGTTTTGCGTGAAGAAGCAAAACAGGTTTTCCTTTTTGATGACTTCTTAGGGTCAAACTTTCTGAATAATACGCTCACTACTAATGAAGAACAGCGAATAGTTTCGTTTATTGAATATGTAAAAAAATCAAGTAACAAAATATTTATTTTCACTACTCGCGAATACATTTTAACTCAAGCAAAACAAAGGTATGATATTTTTGATATAACTAATTTTGCTAAATGCATAGTAGATGTTTCTAAGTATTCGCAAGGAGTGCGTGCTAAAATATTATACAATCACATATTTTTTTCTGATTTGAGTGAGCCCTATGTCGATGCATTATTGAAAGATGATGGCTACTTAAAAATCCTTGAGCATCCCAATTTCAATCCTAGAACTATCGAAATAGCACTCCGCCCATCAGCTTGGCGTGGGATAGAGCCTGATGAATTTCCTGCTAAATTTATAACTTATTTGAAAAACTCTAATGAAATTTGGCGGCACGTCTTTACACAACAAATTTCTTCTTTATCACAGGTTTTGCTCGCTAATTTAATGTCAGCTGGTGCGCCTATTATGCTCGATGATTTGAAGCAGCTTGTTCAGAATTTTGCTAATAAGTACAGTGCAAAATATGGTGTAAAATACGGAGAACATGATTTTCAGAATTCTATAAGAGAAATAAGCGATACATTTATTAATTTAGATAAAGATGATAAAAATAATTTTTTAGTTTCTTACCATAATCCTTCTGTACAGGATTTTTTAGTTAGCCACTTTTCAGGACTTAATGACTATGTTTTGGACGTTATCAATGGAGCGATTTTCTTTAATCAATTATTTACAATTTTCACTTTTGATAGCAGTTATAAATACTTAAATAAAATTATTCTAAATAGCCTTCAAAAAATTGCTTTAATAAGTCGCCTGAAGAGCAGTGTTGATGAACTCGGATATTCTGTAGTTAGAAGCTCAAAAAATACACTAGGTCAATTGAACTGGTATAGTCCAAAGCTTAGTAGTTATGAGAGGTTACTTACGATTAAAAATAACATAGAACTGTCTAAAAATAAATCGTTAAGAAATATTATCAAAGAAAAATTTGATGCATTAGCTATGCCTTCTAATTTAGCTAGTTGGAATGCAGAGTATTATATTGAACTCATGCAGGAATTCAAAGATGATTTTGAATGGGAGGCATTCGATATTTTAGAAACATATTCTGACAAAATATCAAGTTTAGATGACATTTATAGTTTTGAAAAGCTGAAACAAGTTTTCCCAAATGATTTTTCTAGCTATGTGTTGGGTAATAATGTTTTATATGATAACCTAACTGATATATTTAAATCAGAAATAAAAGATGCTGACGACGAATTAGCTCTTGATAATATATCGCAATCACTAAAATCCATTATTGCGGAGTTTTCAATAAATTATGATGATTTTGAAGATGAAATAAATGAGCGTATTGAGAGTATTCAGCAACAGCAGGATGACACCATTGAGTCTTGGATAGACGATGGTGCTCCTGGTCTCAGAGATGCACCAGATTCGGATTCTTATCATGATTTATTTGATGGATTAAAGGAGAAATTCATTTAAGAAATATTTGTCAAAACTAGTTGGTTTAAAGGTTAATCATGTAGTTCTTTCGGGTCTTTCTTAAAGCTAACCTAACACTACTATTACTTTCGCGGTGCATAATCACGAATTAGACAAATAAATCTTTAGGTTCCGCGCTAATTCCCTCGAATCTCCGCCTTCAATCCCTCCACAAACTGCGTGAACTCGGGTTCGGCTTCTACGTCGGGGTGCCAGGCCAGGCCGAGCTGGGCCAGGTTGTACTGGTGGCGGGGGCTGATGGTGGCACCGGGCAGCAGCTGGCCGGTGGCGGGGTCGCGCTCGGGGGCGAGCAGCCAGAGCTGGTCGGCGAGGGCGGTGGTGGTGGCAATGTCGTGCGAGATAATGAGGACGGTATTCAGCTCGTGCAGCGTGGTGACTTCCAGAATGAGCTTTTTCACCTCGTCAATCATGGCCACGTCGAGGCCCGAGAAGGGCTCATCGAGCAAAATGAGGTGCTCGGAGCACAGCAGCTGCTGCGCGATGGCCGCCCGCTGGCGCTGCCCACCCGAGAGTAGGGCCGGGTACTTGCGGGCGTGGGCGGCCAGCCCGAAGCGGCTGAGGTAGGCTTCGGTGCGGGCCTGGGCCTCGGCGGGGGCGTGCTTGCGGCGGGCGGCCAGCAGCAGGTTGTCGAGCAGGCTGAGGTGATTGAACAGGGGGTAGCGCTGCTGCACGTAGCCCACGGCCCCAGGTTGCACGGGCTGCTGGGCCTCGCCCACGCGCACGGTGCCGGTGCTGGGGGCCGCCAGCCCCGCCAGCAGCCGGCACAGCACCGACTTGCCAATGCCCGAGCGCCCATAAATGCCCACCACCTGCCCCTGATTGATGCCGGGCCGGATAACGTCGAGCACCTGCACGTTGAGGTCGCGCAGGATGATTTCGTTGCCGAAACTCATGGACACGTCTTGCAGCGTGAGCAGCGGGTCTTTGTAGGAGTGGGGGAGGGCGGTCATAATGTAGCGCGGACTTTCAGTCCGCGAGTAGAGAGTATGTTAGCGCCGCGGACTGAAAGTCCGCGCTACGGGAATGTCGAACCTTATTTACTATGAGCGGAATCTGCCGCACCGCCTGCCACCGGGGGAGACAATTTTTATCACTTTCCGGCTAGCGGGCAGCCTGCCGCGCGAAGCCTTAGTACGCTTGCAAGCCGAAGCTCAACAAGCCCAGCAGCGCGCTGAGTCCGATGATGGGCAGCGCTACGTCGAGCAGCGGCGCTATTTTGGGCGCTTCGATGCGCTTCGATGCGCTGCTGAACGGTGCGGATGGTGGCCCGACTTGGCTCCGGCAACCCAGCGTAGCAGCCATTGTGCAACAAGCCATTCAGTACCCGGCTGGTAAAAGCTACGACCTGCTTTGCTACTGCATCATGCCCAATCACGTGCATCTGGTAGTAGCTCTGCCGGATAATGCCCCGCCACTAGCCAAAACGCTGCAACTGCTAAAAGGCTATTCCAGCTTCCAGATTAACAAGCTATTGGCGTTGAGTGGCACATTTTGGCAAGCCGAAAGCTATGACCACGTAGTGCGGCCTGGTGAGCTAGAACGCATCATTAGCTACGTACTTGAAAACCCGGTGAAGGCAGGCTTGGTGGACGAATGGCAAAAATGGCCATACAGCTACCTAGCCCCGTAGTAGCGCGGACTTTTAGTCCGCGAGTGGGCAGGAAAGGAAGAGCCTACTCACTCGCGGACTGAAAGTCCGCGCTACATTTCTAGCCCCTGGTAGCGCGGACTTTTAGTCCGCGCTACACCCACACTACATTTCTCCCAGCCCTGCGTAAGGGAAAAATGCTTTCCGCAGCGCCTCAAAGCCGTAGTCCTGGGCCACGCCCACGGCCAGAATCACCAGCTGAATGGCCACCACGCCATCGAGATGCAGGTAGCGGTTTTGCTTGTAAAGCAGCAGCCCGATGCCGCCTTCGCTTTGGTAGAGCGTTTCGACCAGCGTAATCAGCGTCCAGATGATGGCGAAGTTTTGGCGCACTACTTCGAGCATGTCGGCGAGCTTGCCGCGCACCATCACTTCCCAGAAGCTGCCCCACTCGCCCAGGCCCAGGGTGCGGGCGTGGTCCAGCTCCTCCTGCGTGGTGCCCAGGATAACGCGCGTCATGCCCGTAACGAGGTACACCGTGGCCCCGAATACCAGCACCGAGAGCTTCACCTGGTGCCCCGAGCTGAGCAGCAGGGCCATAAAAAACGTGAGCCCCGTGAGCGTGAGATAGCGCAGCTTGGAGGCCGCAAACGCCAGCGGCCGGAAAAACGGCAGCGCCGTGAGGTACGAAATCAGCAGGGCCAGCACCGTGGCAATGCCCAGCGCTTGGAAGGCCGTGAGCAGGCTGGCCCACAGCTCTTGCAGCAAGCCCTGGCCCGTGATGAGGTCGCCGAGCGCCCGCATTACCTCGCCCAGGCTGGGGAATAATTGGAGCGGGAAGAAGAGCCACAGCGCGAGCAGGGCCAGCACCTGGCCCGCCATGAGGGCGGCCAGCGTGGCGCGGCGCGGGTGGGCGTTGGGGGTGGGGCTGCTAGTTGCCCAGCACCACTTCCACGCGGCGGTTCTGCGCTTTGCCGGCTTCCGTGGCGTTGGTGGCTACCGGCTCGGCGGCACCGTGAGCGTACACCTGCACGCGGCCCTGGGGGAAGGCGCTGGCACTTTTAGCTTGCAGCCAGTGGGCCACGGCTTCGGCGCGCGACTCGCTGAGCTGCTGGTTCTTAGTGGCGTCGCCGGTGTTGTCGGTGTAGCCGTGCACGGCCACTTTGAGGCGGCCGGCTACCACGAGGTCGTCGAAGAGCTGGCTGAGCTCGCGCTGGGCGGCGGGCGTGAAGGTGCTCTGGCCGGTGGTGAACTCGATGTTCCAGGCGCGCTTGCTCACGCTGCGGCGGATTTCATCGTCGGCGGCGAATTGCGGGGTTTCGGCCGGGGCCAGGCTCTTACCTTTATACTGGGCTTGCAGCTTACGCAAGGGGCTCAGGTCAAGCATTTTGGCCAGGGGCACGTAGCTGGGTAGCTCCTTGGGGTAGAGCTTGCTCTGCACGTCGCCGAAGGTTTTGTACACGGCGGCGTAGATGTTGGTGCCGCCCTCGTCAAGACCAAACAAGCTCAGGTTGTCGCTGAAATTGAAGGCTTTGCTGCCGCCCAATTCCACCACCTGGCCGGTGCGGTCGGCCTCGCTAGTGCCCTTGTAGTACTTTAGCCAGTAGGCGCCGGGCTTGTCCTGGTCGCCGTAAACCTGGGCCGAGATGTCGGCGGCGCGGGTCAGGGCTTCGGGATGGCTTTTTACCTGGTCGCCGGCTACGGCGAAGGCGGTCATCAGGCTCAGCACGGCGGGCTGGTGGGCATCGTACCAACGCTTGGTGGTCACCATGATGTTGGGCATCTGGTTGGAGTAGTCTTTGGTGCTCACGATGTTAACCAAGCCGCCCTTTTGCTTGGCGATGTTCACGTCGCCGGGCGTCCAGGTGGCCACGGCGTCGGCTACCACGTCCACGCTCACGCCGGTGCGGTGGCCGCCCACCACTTTCACGCGGCTCTCGGGCTTGCCCACGATGTACTTTTCGGCGGCCACCAGGAAGTCGCTGGCCGCCATGAAGTTAACGGCTTCGGGGTCGTAGGTGGTTTCGTCGGGGTTCACTTTTAGGCCGTTGTCGGCGCACCATTTCAGGGCAATATTGTGGTCGCCATCGCGCAGGTAGCAGGCCACCGTTTTGCCGAGGGCCGCCTTGGGGTTTTCGAGCCACTCCTTGGGGCCCATCAGCTTATCTTCGCCAAAGCTTTTACCTACCGAGTAAGGAATAATCTGGAGCTGAGTACCAGCCTTTTGCAGCTGGGCTTGCACGGCTGAGAAAGCCGGCAGGCCATCGCCCATGATGCTCACAATCAGGCCCGGCGTCTGCGGGTCGCTTTGCAGGTCGAGGGCGTTTTTCACCAGGTCAGCCTGCATTTTCGACACGTCGTCCTGGCGGTTTATCTGCATGTCGATTTTGTTGGCGGCCAGGGCCGAGCCCTGAGTGGTGCGGGGGCCGCCGTTGGCGAGCATCCCGGCCATCTGGGAGTTCCAGGCCATCACTTCCCACACCACGGGCGTGCCGTTTTCGGCGGGGGCGGTGCCGGGCAGTGGGGCCAGCGGCACCACCAGGGTAGCGTGGCTGCCGCCGGGCGCGGCCGGCAGCTCAATCGAGCTGAGCAACACTGACTGCGTATCGGCCTTTTGGAAAAATTTATTACTGGCAATCAGTTTGTTGATGCCGAAGTACAGGAGCACGAAGAAGATGGTGCCGAGTACGATTTTACCGCGAGTTGTCATGGAAGTAGCGCGGACTTTCAGTCCGCGAATAGATTAAATTGTTGAATGAAAGGGGGCTAGCGCCGGGCCGGGCGGGTCGCGGACTGAAAGTCCGCGCTACAGCAGCACGGCGCAGAGCAGCAGGGCCAGGCAGCCACTAATCAAGCAGGCTAGAATAGGCATCATCGGAGCGTTGTTTAGTGGCGGCTACGGAGGTGGAAGCGGGGGCTTTGTCGGTGGTGAGCAGGGCGTTGAAGTCGCCTTTCTGGTAGCGGTCGAGCAGGCGCTGGCCTTTTTCGCTCATCACGCCATTCTGAATATCCATCTCTTTCACAAACTCTTGCGAGTAGCGCATGGCCTGCTTTATCTGACCGAGTTGCTGGGCCATGTCCTGGGCCACGCGGTCGGTAGCCAGGTCGAAGAAGTACTTTTTGTCGGGGTCGCCGCGCAGGATGTTCATGGCGGCGCGCATGCCCGAGCTGGTGCGTTTCACGAGCTCGTATTCGTCTTTCAGCAGGCCGACCTTGAACTTGCTGCCGTCAATCTGGCGCAGGGCGGCTTTCAGAATCTGGCGCATGACCACGCTCACGTTGGCGGTGGTGGTGGCCATGGGTTGCAGGCGCTGGTTGTAGTCCAGAATCTGGGCGGCGCGGCTGGCGTAGGCTTCGGCGGCGTCCTTTTCGTTTTGGCGGGTGGCCGAGTCGGCCAGGGCTAGGTACTCCTTCATCTGGGCGTCGTTGGTGGCCAGCTTGCGCTTCACCAGCTCGTGGGCGCCCTCGATGTGGCCGATTTCGCCTTCCATCTGGCGGGCCTCCTTCTCGGTGTTCGAGATGTAGTCCTCCATGATGCCGATGGGGTCGGTGTTGACGAAAATGCCCGCCGCCGTGCGCAGTATCCGCTGCCCGGCGTACCAGAGCCCGGTCTGAATCCGCTTGTTGGTGACCAGCAAAAACAACCCGAACAGCACGCCCAGCCCGATGCTCAGCTTCACGCTATTGAACACAATATCAACGAGATAAGGCACGAGTTGACCCCAGTAATAGACGCCGGCCGCGGCCGCGCCGCCCAGCACCACCCAGCCCGCTACCTTCTCGGGCTGCTGCCACTTGGGCAGGGTGGGGGTGAAAGGAGTAGGAAGCAAAGTTTTCATGGTATTGGCAGGTTGATAAGTGAGAGATGCGTACTCAATGCCAAGACCAGTGCCGAAACCTTGCTGTTAACCCTTATTTTTGGTTAACTATTTGATTAATAGGTACTTAATAAAAAATCCCGCCTGGCCAAAGGCCCGACGGGATGCTGATTTTTTCAAAATGGAAAGCCTTTTTTGCTAAAAAGGAAAAGCGAAGAAGCCATTAAAGCTGACCAAAGCGGTAGCGCAGGCCCAGGGCCCCGGCCAGTGAGGGAGGCGATTCGAGCCGGCTCAGCGGCGAGTTGAGCGTAGCGTCCAGCACGGCATCTAGGTGCGGAGTGCAGCGGTAGCGGGCACTAAGGCCGGCCGTGAGCTGCCCCACTGAGTAGCGGTAGGCGGAGGTGTTGGTGCTGCTGGAGAACACCGCGCCCGTGCCATCGAAGGTAGTGTATTGGTAGCTGGTGGCCGCCCGCTCCTTCTCCAGGGTAAAGCCGCCGAGCAAGTCAACTTGCAGCCGGTGCGTGGCGCGGCGCGTGAGCGTGTAGCGGGCCAGTAGCGATAAGCTGGTGTGGTACCAATTGGCCTGCCCGAAATACTGGTGCCTGGCAACAATCGCCCGCGGGTCCTGCTCCACGAAGCTTAGGGTGCCGTAATCGAAGGTGTCTTGCTTATAGGCCAAGCCCGCCTGCACCGCCAGGCGCGGCAGTAGCTGGTAGCCCGCCGTAAGCTGCACCGGGGCCCGCAGCTCGCGAAAGGAGTTGCCACCAATGCCTTGGTAATCGCTGGCGTAGGCCGCCAGCCCCACGTAGTAGCGGCCGTAGGTGGGGGCAGTTGCCTGCTGAGCCACCCCGAGGAGCGGGCTGCCAAGTAGTAGTGACGGTAGAAATAGGTAGCTGATTTTCATAAAGCTTAAGTTGTAGCGTTAGCAAGCGGCTAAAGATATACCAATTTCTACGCTTCTGGCCCAAGTCTCTTGAAAATTAACCACTTACTAGGAGATTGCCTACGCAGCCGGAATGCAGGATAAGCTTCAGCTTGCCGGCAAAATAACGTACTATGCTGTTCAGTAATTAGCTGTACGATAGTCCTTGCCACTGGCAAGCTAAAGCTTACTCTACAGTCCAACTTTAAACCCTTTCAAAACCAAAAAGCCCTACCTGCGGGATGCAGGTAGGGCTTTTCAAGCTTTAGGTTAGAGACCTAATTGCTGGGCTTTCGCTTAGCGGCGGGCTTTCTTAACGGGAGCCTTCTTCTTAGCGGGGGCCTTTTTGGCCGGAGCTTTCTTCACCGGGGCCATTTTGCCCTGGGCGCGCAACTCAGCTACCGTGGGGGCGGCACCGTACTTCACCTCGGCCGAGTTGGCCTCACCGGTGAGGAAGGGGTCGAAATCCACGCGGCGGTTCAGGGCCTGGCCAGCAGCCGTAGCGTTGTCGGCAATCGGCTTGGTTTCACCGTAGCCACGGGCTTCGATGCGGTCAGCGGGGATACCCTTGCTCAGCATGTAGGCCCGGGCCGATGAGGCGCGGTCGTAGCTCAGTTTCAGGTTGTAGGCGTCGTCGCCCTTGCTGTCGGTGTGGCCAGCGATGCTGAGCGAGTAGTCGGGGTACTCGTTCAGAATCTGCACCATCTGCTGCAATTTCGGGTACGAGCTCGGCTTCAGGGTGGCCTTGTCGAAGTCGAAGTTGATGTACTTCGTGGCCTCTTTCAGCACCTTCTGCGTCTCGGCCTTCATTTCGGGGCAGCCTTTGTTGCTGGCGGGGCCGGCACGGTCGGGGCAGCGGTCCATGTAGTCGGGCACCCCGTCGCCGTCGCGGTCAAGCGGGCAGCCGTTGGCATCGACCTGCGTGCCAGCCGGCGTGTTGGGGCACTTGTCCAGGTAATCCGGTACTTTATCGCCGTCGGCGTCAAGCGGGCAACCCGAGGCATCGACGCGCACGCCAGCCGGGGTGTTGGGGCACTTGTCGTCGTTGTCAGCCACGCCGTCGTTGTCAGCGTCGGGGCATCCTTGCAGGGCCGCGAGGCCCTTCACATCGGGGCACTTGTCCTGGTAGTCGGCTACGCCGTCGCCGTCCGTGTCAATCGGGCAACCGTTCAAATCCACCTTCACGCCAGTCGGCGTGCCGGGGCACTTGTCCTTCTTGTCCGATACGCCGTCCATGTCCTCGTCCTTGGCTTTACCCAGGTTAGCCCGCAGGCCAGCCGAGAAAGTCAGGTAGCGGTCCTTCTTATTCCAGAAGGTGGTGGCGTTGTTATCCACCCCGTCGAGGCGGGCATCACTGGTTTGCATGTACGACTGGCTGGCCTGCAGGAACAGGATAGCCGACTCGCCCAGGTGAAAGTCCAGACCCCCACCAATCTGGCCGGTGAAGGTGCCGAAGCGGGTGAAGTTATTCGGTCCGGTCGGCGTGGCGTAGCGGTCCGTGGTTACCCAGGCAAAGCCTGGCTCAATCAGCACGTAGGGGTGCAGGAAGAAGGCATCGTTGATGGGCGCCTTAATCTTGAAGCCCAGGCCCGCCCCGTAGGTCTGCGCCCGGAAGCGGCGACCCGCACTGTTGAACTTACCTTCATCGGCAGGGCTGCGCAGGCGGGTATAGTCCAAGTCAAGTTTGATATCGAGCACCTTGCCGATGTAGCGGGTGATGTCGATACCCCCGCTGTAGGGCATGTTTTTGAACTCGAAGAAGTTGTTGCCCAGGTCGCCGCGGTACTGCGTGGCGTTGGCGTGCAGGCCAATAGCCGTTTTGCGGTCCGCCGTCTGGGCGTTGGCTGTGGACGCAGCGGCCAGCAGGCCGAGTCCGAGTAGGGTAGCTTTAGAAGCTAGATGGTTCATATAAACCGGGGTAATTGGTAAGAGGAAGCAAGCTTTTAACTAACCCAAAGTGGCACAAGACTGGCATAGGGTTGGGCGTTAAACGGGCTAAGTGGCCCGGAGGATATGTTTTCGTCTAAAAATCGCGCTACTTTATCCGCTTTTACGGCTACTTCGCTACTTGATTCAGCAAGTTCACCCCCACTAGCCGGCACATTCAGCGCCCACTTTGGCACGTTCGCATAATTGGCAGAAATAGCCTGTTTTTGCGCTTCAGCGCGGCGCAATGCGGGGGGCGTGGCCGTAGCTTCACTGCCAGAACCGGTACCTTAACCCGCGTTTTTTGTTTGTTACAGGTATGCGTTCGCCGGTTGTGTCTTCTGCTGCTAGTCCGCCCCGCCGGCCCAAGCTTGGCCAGGCCCAGGCCCACATCGTGTTTTCGCGGCGCACGTACCTGCTCATTACGCTGGCCGTTTCCATCGCTTTTGGGGTGTTGGTGCTGCCCTCGGCCATCTTGCCGCGCAAGCACACCAGCGTGGGCGAGGTGCTGCTGACATTCTTTAACACAGTACTGATTTTTGAGGTGCAGTTTGGGTTTCACTATTTGCTGCGCTACGGCCACAACCCGGTGCGGCGCTGGCTGAGCCGGCAACCGGGGCGCACCAACCGGCTGCTGCGGCTGCTGCTTATCATGCTGGGTACCAGTCTGTACAGTATAGCGCGCCACTACGGCGACTGGCACCTGGGCATTCGGCTGGATAATAATCCGCTGGGGGTAACCCTGGCGGTGGTGCTGATTGTGACGATGGTGGGGGCCTCCTTCCAGCTGGCTATCGAAATGGTGGAAAACAGCCGCTACCTGGCCCTGGAAAACGAGCTGCTGAAGCGCGCGCAGCTGCAAGCCCGCTACGAAAGCCTCAAGCAGCAGCTGAGCCCGCACTTTTTGTTTAACTCCCTCTCCACCCTCGGTGAGCTTATTCACGACGAGCCCGCCGCCGCCGCCCTCTTTGTGGAGGAAATGGCCCAGGTGTACCGCTACCTGCTGCACCACGGCGAGCAGGCCGCCGTGCCGCTGCACGAGGAACTGCGCTTTTTGCGCTCGTACATGTACCTGCTGCAAATGCGCTTTGGCGAAGGCATTCGGCTGCACATCGACTTGCCGGCCGCCATTCAGCACCGCCTGGTGCCGCCGCTGGCCTTGCAGCTGCTGCTCGAAAACGCCGTGAAGCACAACACCGTGAGCCGCCGCCAGCCCCTGGTCATCGACCTCGATTTTGTGGCCCCCGCCACGCTGCGCGTGCGCAACACCCGTTCGCCGCGCCTCACGCCCGAGCCCAGCAGTGGCACCGGCCTGCGCAACCTCACCAACCGCGTGCGGCTGCTCAACCAGCAAACGCTGCTGGTGGAGCCCACCGCCGCCAACTTCTTCGTGTACCTCCCCTTACCCGCTTAGCCCGCCGTGTTAACTATCCTGATTGTTGAAGATGAGCTGCGCCCGGCGCGGGCCTTGCAGCGCCTGCTGCTCAGCGAGCGCCCCGATGCCCAGGTGGTGGCGCACCTCGAATCTATTGCCGATGCCGTGGCCTGGCTGCCCGCCCACCCAGCCCCCGACCTCATCCTGATGGACATTCACCTCTCGGACGGCAGCAGCTTCGAGATATTCCGGCGCGTGGAGGTTACGAGCCCCGTCATCTTCATCACCGCCTACGACGAGCACGCCCTAGAGGCCTTTCAGGTCAATGGCATCGACTACCTGCTCAAGCCCATTGGCCGCGAGAGCCTGCAGCGCGGCCTGCACAAGTTTGAGGCCCTGCAACGGCACTATACCAGCACGGTGGCCCCCACGGCCGGGGCCCTGCCCGGCCTGCCCGCACTGCTACGCACCATGCAGCAGCTCAGCAGCGCGCCCGCCCACCCCAGCAGCTGGCTGGTGCCCCACAAGAATAAGCTGCTGCCCATTGCCGCCGCCGACGTGGCGCACTTCGTTATCCGGCACGGCGCGGTGCACCTCACTACGCTGGAGGGCCAGCAATACCCCCTCGACAGTAGCTTGGAAGAGCTGGAAGCCCAGGCCGACCCCCAGCAGTTTTTCCGGGCCAACCGCCAAGTGCTCTTCGCCCGCGCCAGCGTGGTAGCCCTGGAGCCCTACAGCAACAGCCGGATGCTGGTGCACCTGCAACCCCCTGCCCCCGAGAGCGTTATCGTGCCCAAGCTGCGCGTAACCGAGCTGCGCCGCTGGGTGAGTGCCGGCTAGGCGCGGGGCCGGCGCGCCGCCGCTACCAGGCCCCCAGCAGGCGGCGCACCAGAATGATTTCGCCGGTGTGGTAGGCCGCGTGGTCGCCGATGAGCAGGGCCTCGCGCAGCAGGCTCTGGCCGGTGCCGTGGGGCAGGGGCGCCAATAAATCGGTAGCGGGGTCTTCGAGCAGCTCGATAAACCGCTGCTGGTCAGCTTCTATTTGCTGAAGGGCGGCCTGCCAGCCGGCCTCGTCCGCGCCGGGCGTGGGGCTGGGCCAGTAGCCGGCCGGCCACTCGGGTGATACGTGGGCGGGGTCTACGCAAAACTCCACAATGTCGTGCTGCGCAATGCGCACGTGCTCAACTAATTGCCAGATGGTGTAGGGCAGGCTGGGCACCACCTGGTTGCGCAGCGGCGCGGGCAAGTCGGCCACGGCCTGCTCAAACGGGACGTGGGCATTGCCGCCGGCCAGCAGGGCAGTCAGCTCGGCCACAAGGGCGGCGCGGGTGGGGTCTTTCATAAAGCAGGTAGCAAAATCCTATCTACGCAACCCGCCCGAAAACAGGTAGTCGTGTCGTGGAGCGGTTTCGGAGCTGGTGTACAGTAGCAGAAGTAGCGCGGACTTTCAGTCCGCGGGTGGAATAGCCAGTTCACTCGCGGACTGAAAGTCCGCGCTACTGTACCCGACTCAAAAACCGTCTTAGCGCTGGCCAAACCGGTAGCGCAGCCCCAGTGCCGTAGACCCTGGGAAGCCCGAATTCTGGCCCCGCATAAAGCTGCGGCTGAGCGTCACGTCCAGCACGGCTTCCAGCCGCTGGCTAAAGCGGTAGCGGGTGCTGAGGCCGCCCGTGAGTAGAAAATTGGTGAAGCTGTAGTGGTCGTCGTAATTTGTAGTGACGATAACGTTTTGCAGGCTGTCGCTATCGGTGCGGGTGATGTGGGAGTTGGCTCGTGCGTATTCGAAAGTGAGGCCGCCCAGCACGTCGAACTGCACGCGGTGCGCAGGCTGGCGCGTGAGGGTGTAGCGGACCAGCCCGCGCACCGACGTTTGGTAGTCGCTGCCGTGCGATGAATAGGCGAAGTAATAAGGCAGCCCCGGCGCAGCCCCTGAGTAAAAAGACTGGCTCGTATTGACGTAATCGTACGTTTTCTGGCTGTAGGCCACGCCCAGCTGCACCGCCAGCCGGGGCTGCAGCTGGTAGCCCAGTGTAAGCTGCACCGGCACGGTAGTGCCGCCGTAATAAGTGCCACCCAGGGGCTGAAAATCACTGCTATACGCTGCCAGGCCCACGTAGTAGCGGGGCAGCGCAGCAGTAGTTTGGGCGCGGCCCAGCAGGGGGGAGCCTACCAAGAGCGCGCAGCAAGCCAGTCGAAAGGCAGTCATTGGAAAAAGGAAGAATACGTGAATTACAAGGAAGAAGCCCTGCAACGCCCAAGGGTTGCAACCTACCCGTAATGATAGCCCCGAAAGCTAGCCAGCCGGCCCCGGCGCGGGTAAATTTGCGCTGCCCATGAACGACCCCGAAATCCGCGCCCGGCTCTACCCGCTGCTCCTGGGGGGCGTGCACATCGATGAGCTGCCCACCGGCACTACCCGCGCCGATGTGGTGCACATCACGCCTGCCTTCATGCACGGCTACGAGGTGAAGGGCGACGGCGATACCCTGCAACGGGTTAAAAATCAGCTCAAATGCTACGGCGAGGTCTATGACTTCGTCACGTTTGTAGTCACCGAAAAGCACCTGGCCAAGCTGCTGCCGCTGCTGCCCGCGTGGGTGGGCATCCTGGTGGCCCCGGCCGAGGGCACGGCCCTGCGCCCGCACCGCGAGGCCCGCTACAACGCCACCGTGCAGCGCGCCCCGCTGGCCGCCCTGCTGTGGGTGGAGGAAATAAAGCAGTACCTGCTGGCGCTGGGGCTGGCCGGGGCCAGCACGCTGCGCCAGCGCGAAATAGCGCAGTTTCTGCGCACCACCCACACCGTGCCGCTCTCGGGCCTGGCCCAGTACGTGCGCGAGCGCCTCATGGCCCGGCTGCCCGAGCGCCTGCTGCTGCGCGAGGCGCGCCGCGCCGAGCGCGCCCGGCTGGCTGGCATCCGGGCGCGGCGGCGGGCCGGGCGCAAGCGAACGTAACGCACCATAATTCGGTATAAGCCGCAGCTTACCCCGTAACTTTCGGATAAAATCCGCGTCGATTATATTTCGCTATGCAAGAAAAGCAACTGCCCTTGGCCGCCCTGCCCCGGCTGCCGAAGGCACCCACCGGCATTGAGGGCCTCGATGAGATAACCGAGGGCGGCCTGCCGCTGGGCCGCCCCACGCTGGTGTGCGGCAGCGCGGGCTGCGGCAAAACGCTGATGGCCATTGAGTTCCTGGTGCGCGGCGTGGAGGAATTTGGCGAGCCGGGCGTGCTCATGACCTTTGAGGAAACGGCCGACGAGCTGGCCGACAACGTGGCCTCGCTGGGCTTCGACCTGCGGCAGCTGCAAGCCGACAAGCGCCTGCGCCTCGACCACGTGCACATCGACCGCTCGGAGATTGAGGAGGCCGGCGAGTACGACCTCGACGGCCTGTTTATCCGCCTGGGCTACGCCATCGACTCCATCGGGGCCAAGCGCGTGGTGCTCGATACGGTGGAGGCCCTGTTTTCGGGCTTCGACAACCAGGCCGTGCTGCGCTCCGAAATCCGCCGGCTGTTTCGCTGGCTCAAGGACAAGGGCGTGACCACCATCATCACGGCCGAGCGCGGCGAGGGCACCCTCACCCGCCAGGGCCTGGAAGAATACGTGTCGGACTGCGTGATTTTACTCGACAACCGGGTCATTGACCAGATAACCACCCGCCGGCTGCGCATTGTGAAGTATCGCGGCAGTACCCACGGCACCAACGAGTACCCCTACCTCATCAGCGAAGACGGCTTCTCGGTGCTGCCCGTGACGTCGCTCAAGCTGGAACATGCTGTTTCTGATGAGGTTATCTCCTCGGGGGTGCCCGGCCTCGATGAGATGTTTGCGCGCCGGGGCTGGTACCGGGGCAGCAGCGTGCTGCTCACCGGCACGGCCGGCACCGCCAAAACCACCCTGGCCGCCGCCTTTGCCCTCGAAACCTGCCGCCGCGGCGAGCGCTGCCTCTACTTCGCCTTTGAGGAGTCGCCGGCCCAGCTGCTGCGCAACATGCGCTCGGTGGGCTTCGACCTGCAACCCTACCTCGACCAGGGCCTGCTGCGCATCGACTCGTCGCGGCCCACGCTCAACGGCCTGGAGCGCCACCTCGTGACGCTGCACCGGGTGGTGGCCGAGTTCAAGCCCCAGGCCGTGATTATCGACCCCATCAGCAACCTCATCTCGGTGGGCAGCATCAGCGAAGTGCGCAGCATGCTCACGCGCATGATTGATTTTCTGAAAATTAACAACGTAACGGCGCTGTTTACGGCGCTCATCAGCAACCGCAATGGCCAGCTCGAAATGGCGGAGGAGGGCGTGTCGTCGCTGGTCGATACCTGGATTTCGGTGCGCGACCTCGAAGGCATCGGCGAGCGCAACCGGGGCCTCAGCATTCTCAAATCGCGCGGTATGGCGCACTCCAACCAGGTGCGCGAGTTTATCATGACCGGTACGGGCGTGCACCTGCTCGACGTTATCATTGGCCCCGCCGGTATTATCACCGGGGCGGGCCGCCTCACTCAGCGCATTCAGGAAGAAGCCCAGCGCGTGGTGCAGCAGCACGAGAGCGACCGCCGCGACCGCGACCTGGAGCGCAAGCGCCGCATGCTCGAAGCCACCATCACCAACCTGCGCGCCGACTTTGAAACCGTGGAGGACGAGCTGCGCCGCATCAGCCACGAGGAACTCACGCGCGGCACGGCCCTGCGTGAGGGCCGCACGGCCCTCACGCAGGGCTTGTCGGCCGATTATTTGGCCAGCCAGCCCAACACCCAGCTTTAGGCGCCGTATTCTCTCGCAGTTATGCATTAGTTATGATGGAAATAGAGGAACAACTGCTTGCTACCCCCCTGCCCGGCCCCGGCGAAACCTGGGAGCTGCGCCTGTACGTGGCCGGCCAAACGGCCAAGTCGATTGCGGCCCTGACCAACCTGCGCCGTTACTGCGAGCAGCACGTGCCGGGCAAGTATCAGCTGGAAGTGATTGATTTGCTGCAACATCCGCAGCTGGCTGAGGGCGACCAGATTCTGGCCATTCCCACGGTGGTGCGCAAAATGCCGGAGCCCATCCGCCGCGTCATCGGCGACCTCTCCAACGAGGAGCGCGTACTTGTGGGGCTTGACCTGCGGCCCACCCACTTGTAGGCCGTGCTAATGGATTTGCTTGCCCCGCCCGAAGAGCCTGCCTACGAATTTTACCTCTACGTGACCGGCGCCACGCCCAATTCGACACGGGCGGTGCGCAACATGAAAGAGATTTGCGAGCAGTACGTAGCTGGGCAGTACACCTTGCGTGTTATTGATATGTATCAGCAACCTGAGCTGGCCCAGGCGGCGCAGATCGTGGCCGCACCCACGCTGGTGCGGCGGCGGCCGCTGCCCCAGCGCCGGCTGGTGGGCGACCTTTCCAACCGCGCCGCCGTGCTCACCCTGCTCGGACTCGCCCACCCGCTGCCCCCCACCGCATGACCCCCACCGCCGCCGAGCTGGCTCGCGAAAACGAAGAGCTGCGCCAGCAGCTGCGCGAGGCCGAAGAGCTGATTGAGGCCGTGCGCACCGGGGCCGTGGATGCGCTGGCCATTCAGGGGGCCGAGGGCCCGCGCATTTTTACCCTCGAAAGCGCCGACCACGGCTACCGCACCCTGGTAGAGCAAATGAGCGAGGGCGCGGTGCTGCTCGCCGCCGATGGCTTTGTGCTGTACTGCAACGCCGCCCTGGCCCAAGGGCTGGGCTGCGCCCAGGCCGACATGCTGGGGCATTCCTTCACCGAGTTTGTGCCGGCCCAGTACCTGGCCTACTGGCTGGGTCTGTGCCAGCAGGGCTGGCTGCGGCAGGTGCGCGGCGAAATGCCCCTGCAAAGCTGCCACGACGGGTCGCTGCACCCGTTTTCGGTGTCGATGAATGTGCTGACATTCAGCGGGGCCCCCACGCTGGCCGTGCTGCTGGCCGATGTGTCGGCGCGCAAAGAGATATCGGCCATCCGCTCGATGGTGGTGCAGCAAAATGCGCTGCTCGACCGCAAAAACGAAGAGCTGCTGCGCCAGCAGGCCGCCCGCGTGGCCATTGAAAAAACGGCCGCCGAAGTGGGCCGTATGCTCGAAGGCATTCCGCAGATAGCCTGGACGGCCGACCTCCAGGGCCGGACGACCTACCTCAACCAGCGCTGGTTCGACTACGTGGGCGAAAATGCTACCACGCCGGAGCAGTTGGCCAGCCGCATTCACCCCGACGACTTTGCGGTGTCTTTTCGCAGTTGGGAGCATAGCTTAGCCACCCAGCAGCCCCTGGAGCTGGAATGCCGCATCCGCAACCAGACCGGCGACTACCGCTGGATGCTGGGCCGCGCCCTGCCCTCGCGCAATGAGGCAGGCGAAGTGGTGCAGTGGATTGGCACCTACACCGACATCCACGCCCACAAGCTGGCCCAGGAGCGCGTGGCCCAGGCCCAGCGCCTGCTGCGCGACAACAACGAGGAGCTAACCCGCGTGAACGTGGACCTGGACAGCTTCATCTACACCGCCTCGCACGACCTCAAGGGGCCCATCACCAACATCGAGGGCTTGCTGCAAGCCCTCACCGACGAGCTGCCCGTGGAAGCTCGGCTGCGCCCCCCGGTCAACGATATTATGGGCATGCTCACCAAGTCGGTGACCCGGTTTCAGCGTACCATCGAGCAGCTCGGCGACGTGGCTAAGCTCCAACGCGAACACGGCCTGGCCGTGGTGCCGGTACCCTTATCATCAGTAGTACAAGGTGTTAGCCTCGACCTGGCCCCGCTGGTGCGCGCCAGCGGCGCGCAGCTCGACGTGGAGCTGGCCGACAACGCGGCGGTGCGCTTCCTTGAAAAAAACCTGCGCAGCTTGGTGTACAACCTGCTCAGCAATGCCCTCAAGTACCGCGACCCCGCCCGCCCGGCCCGCGTGCAGCTGCGCGCCCGCCCCGATGGCCAGTTTATGCGTCTCACGGTGCAGGATAACGGCCTGGGCATTGACCCCGCCGGCCAGCGCAAGCTTTTTGGCCTGTTCGAGCGCCTGCACAACCACGTGGAGGGCAGCGGCATTGGCCTGTTTATGGTCAAGAAAATGGTGGAGAACGCCGGCGGCCGCATCGCGGTGGAGAGCGAGGTGGGCGTGGGCTCCACGTTCACGGTGCTGCTGCCGCAGTAGGCGCGCGGTGGTAATTTCGTAGGAGTGACCCCCGCCCCCGCCGCGCCGCGCAAAATTATTCACCTCGACATGGACGCGTTCTACGCCTCCGTGGAGCAGCGCGACGACCCGGCGCTGCGCGGCCGGCCCCTAGCGGTGGGCGGCACTCGCGAGCGCGGCGTAGTGATGGCCGCCAGCTACGAGGCCCGCGCCTACGGGGTGCGCTCGGCCATGCCGGCCAGCACCGCGCGCCGCCTGTGCCCCGAGCTGCTGTTTGTGCCGCCGCGCTTCGAGGTCTACAAGGAAGTGTCGGGTCAGATTCGCGAAATATTTGCCGAGTACACGCCCCTCATCGAGCCGGTGGCGCTCGATGAGGCCTACCTCGACGTGACCCACAACCTCAAGCACTTACCGCTGGCCAGCGAGGTGGCCCGCGAAATAAGGGCGGCCATCTTGGCGCGCACCCAGCTCACGGCGTCGGCGGGCATTTCCTACAACAAGTTTTTGGCCAAGCTGGCCTCCGACTACCGCAAGCCCAACGGGCAGTACGTGATTCCGCCCGGCCGAGGGCTGGCCTTTGTGGAGCGGCTGGCGGTGGGGCAGTTTCACGGCATTGGGCCGGCCACGGCGGCGCGGCTGCACGCGCTGGGCATCTTCACCGGGGCCGACCTGCGCCAGCAGCCCGAGGCACTGCTGCGCCAGCACTTTGGCAAGGCCGGCGGCTACTACCACGCCATTGCCCACGCCGAAGACCACCGCCCCGTGCAGCCCGACCGCCCCCGCAAGTCGGTGGGGGCCGAGATGACGTTTGCCCAGGACCTGCACGCCTTGCCCGACCTCCTGGCCGCCCTGCTGCCCGTGGCTGCCAAGGTGTGGGCCTACTGCGCGCGCGCCGGCCAGTCGGGCCGCACCGTCACGCTGAAGGTAAAGTATGCTGATTTTCAGCAAATTACCCGCAGTCGCAGCGTGTCGGTTCCGGTGCCCGATGAGGCCGCTTTGCTGCGCACCGGCCAGGAGCTGCTCACCGCCCTGTTGCCCCTGCCCAAGGGCGTGCGCCTGCTGGGCCTGTCGCTTTCGAGCCTGGGCGGCGAGGAGCCGGCGGCGGGCCCCGGCGGGCAGCTGGCGCTTTTTTAGTGATTGAAATTCAGCGAGTTAAATAGGGCATCAGGCAGGCCGCAGGGGCTAGCCGCCGGCTCCCTGCGGCCGTACGATTGAATTACTGCTGCGCGCGGGCTGCTTCCCTGCGGTCTGCCTGACGTTCTTTTGCACTGTTTATTACCCACTGCTCATTACCACCCATGTCTGCCATTCAAGAAATCGAACAGCTGGAGCGCCGCCGCTTCGATGCCCAAATTGCCCGCGACCTGCCCACGCTGGCCACCATCTTCGCCGACGACCTCATCTACACCCACTCCAACGGCCACCAGGATGGCAAGGCCAGCTACCTGGCCTCCATCGAGAGCGGCCAGAGCCGCTACGATAAGGTTGATATAGAGGCTATTACCGTGCGTCCCTACAACGACGACCGCACGGCCATCGTCAACGCGCTCATTCAGATTGACCTCGGCCCCGGCGCCGATGGCCAGCCCAGCTTCACCCGCATCAAGTACGTGGTGGTGTATAT
This sequence comes from Hymenobacter sp. H14-R3, assembly GCF_030063445.1. Classification (GTDB taxonomy): domain Bacteria; phylum Bacteroidota; class Bacteroidia; order Cytophagales; family Hymenobacteraceae; genus Hymenobacter. Next base: position 140,286 of record NZ_JASITD010000004.1, read on the forward strand.
TAAAGACGAGGCAAAAGGGTGGCAGCTAGTACTTTGGCACGCTCAGAAGCAAGCTAGCTAACCGTAGCGCGAAGCTTCCGCTTCGTGCGCGAGCGCAGCGAGCATCTGGGGCCTAGTGCCGCCAGCTTGCGCACGAAGCGGAAGCTTCGCGCTACGGTGCCCAGTAGGTGTAGGGCCATTGTTGCCAGTCGTTTGTAAGGCCTGCTTTCACCGGGTTATTCACCACATAGGCAATTACCCGTTCCAATTCCTGGCCGTTACGCACCACGTGGTCGTAGCTCTCACGCTGCCAAAAATGGCCGGTACGCCCTAGTAGGGCATTGGCCGCGCGGCCGGTATAGCCCTTCAGGGATTGCAGCGTACGAGCCAGCGAAGGAGCATTATCGGGTAGGCATACAACGAGGTGCACGTGGTTGGCCATCAGGCAGTAGCAAACCAGCTGGTAGTTGCGCCCATCGCTAAAATGAAGCGCCTGCTGTACCAGCTGCGCAATGGCCGGCTGCCCGAGCCATACCGGGCCCGCGTGCGCCGCATCTAATTGCGCGTCAAATTTGCCGAAGTAGCGTCGTTGCCGGGCGTAAGTCGCAGCTTCATCATCTGCCCCTGGCACCGCGGCAAACTCTTGTTGCAGTGCGGTCATCATCTCCAACGGGAGAGAGCCCGCCAGCCGAAAAGTAACGAAAATCGTTTCACCCGGCGGCAGCCGATGAGGAAGGTTACGCTGGTAATAAATGAGCACAGCCGCAAAGTAGCGCGAAGCTTCCGCTTCGTGCGCGAGCAGGTGGTGTGTGGCGTCGTCCGGTGCACAGCCGCGAAGTAGCGCGAAGCTTCCGCTTCGTGCGCGAGCGTAGCGAGCATCTGGCGTGTGGTGTTGTCCTTATACCGCCTGCTCGCTGCGCTCGCGCACGAAGCGGAAGCTTTCGCGCTACTTCGTGGGTCGTCCGGTGCCGCCTGCTCGCTGCGCTCGCGCACGAAGCGGAAGCTTCGCGCTACTTCGTGGGTCGTCCGGTGCCGCCTGCTCACCGCGCTCGCGCACGAAGCGGAAGCTTCGCGCTACTGCACGCGCAGCGTCAGGCTGGAGGCGTGGCCCGGCTCGTGGTAGATGCGGATGGTGGCTTTTTGGAAATCCTTGGCCTCGGCCGTGGAGATATTGACGAATTGCTGCGGGTTGCGGTCCACGAGCGGAAACCAGGTGCTTTGTACCTGCACCAGGAGGCGATGGCCTTTTTTGAAGGTGTGCAGCACGTCGTTCAATTCGTATTTTACCTCGGTGGGCACGTTGGGCTGGAAGGCTGCGGGCCTCTCGAAGCTGTTGCGGAAGCGGCCCCGAAATACGTCGGCCCGCACCAGGCGCTGGGTGCCGGGCAGGGTGGTGTTTTCTTCCGCGGGGTTGGGGTCGGGTACGTCGCCGGGCAGCACATCGATGAGCTTCACCACGAAGTCGGCGTCGGTGCCCGAGGTGCTCACCCAGAGGTCAACGCCCAACGGGCCGGCCACGGTGAGGTCCTGCGCCAGGGGCTCGGTTTGGTAGGTGAGCACGTCGGGCCGCTCGGCCGCAAAGCGCTGGTCAGCAATCATGTACTCATTAGTGCGGCTGCTGAGGATGCCGGGGGCGTAGGGCACCGGGTGGGCCGGGTCGCTCACGTATTCGTCGGCGGGCGCGGCGGTGGGGGCGGTAGTCAGCTGGCCCGCGCCGCCCAGGTAGTAGGGGCGGGGCTGCGCGCTGGCTGGCGGCCAGGCCGGATACATTTTCCACTCGTTGCTGCCCGTGTCAAATACCGTGGCTTCGGCCACGTTAAAGCTGCCTCTGTCCTTTAGGTAGTAGTTGAAAAACGGCGTTTCCAGGGTGCGGCGGTAGTATTCGGCGGTGTTCTGGCCGAAGCTGAGGGGGCCAAATTTGCTCCAGTTGGGGCGGCTCCAGGCGCCGTGGGTCCAGGGGCCCATCACGAGGCGGTTGGTGGCGCGGGGGTTCTGCTTTTCGATGCTTTGGTAGGTGTGCAGCGCCCCAAAGAGGTCCTCGGCGTCGTACCAGCCGCCCACGACCAGCACGGCGGGTTTTACGCCCGTGAGGCTGGGGCGGGTGTTGCGCGCCTGCCAGTAGGCATCGTAGGTGTCGTGCTGCAAATACTCATTCCAGATGCGCGCCCGGCCGTTGAAATACTTGGTCGAATTAGCATTTTTGAGCGGCCCCAAATCCAGGAAAAACTGGTAGGCATCGGCAATCTTCAAGGGAAATAACTCCTCGTACTTGGCCAGCGGCTGGGGCCGGGGCACGTCGAAAGAGTTAGTAAAGTCGAAGTTATCGAGCAGAAAAAACGCGCCATTGTGCCGCGCATCGTCGCCCATAAACTCATCCGTAACCGGGGCCTGGGGCGACACGGCCTTGAGCGCCGGGTGGGCCGCCGGCAGGCTGGCCGTGGCGTAAAAGCCTGGGTACGAGATACCCATGATGCCCACGCGGCCGTTGTTGCCGGCCACGTTTTTGAGTAGCCACTCGATGGTGTCGTAGGTGTCGGTGCTTTCGTCGTGGGGCGCGCTTTTGCCCTTGGGGGCTTTGCCCCGGCGGCTGGCGGGTAGGGCGGGCGTCATTTCCTCAAACTGCCCTTCGCTGAGGTAGCGCCCGCGCACGTCCTGGTACACAAAAATGTATTTTTCCTGGCTCAGCTCGCGGCTGGGTCCGGGGCCGCGGGTGAGGTAGGTGTCGGCCCCGCGCGGGCCGGCCGAGTAGGGCGTGCGCTCCATCAGGAAAGGGTAGGGGCGGGCCTTGCTGGCATCGAGCGGCACGTAGAGGATGGTGGCCAGCCGGGTGCCGTCGCGCATGGCAATGAGCTGCTCCACCTTGCGGTAGTTCTGGCGCACAAACGCAGAATCCTGCGCGCGGGTGGGCGGCGCGGGGGCCTGGGCGGCGGCGGGCCGGGCAAGGGCGGTGGCCAGCAGGGCAAGGCCCGCGAGCAGCCGGCCAGAGGAGGAGCGAAGCATAAGAAAAGCCGCGCAAAAGTGGGCGCGGCCCGGAAAGTAATGCCAACCAGGCCTTTGCCAGGCCGCCCGCCGCCACGTGGGCCGAAACCCGCGCGGTAGCTAGTAGTTTTAGCGGCACAAAGCAGCCTTTCCCTACCCTTTTCCTTTTATGGCTTACCAACCCAACCCCGCCCGCTACGAGGCGATGGAATACCGCCGCTGCGGCCGCAGCGGCTTGCAGCTGCCGGCCGTGTCGGTGGGCCTGTGGCAAAACTTTGGCGAGAAAGATGCGCAGGCCAACTGCCGCGCCATTTTGCGCACGGCCTTCGATGCGGGCGTTACGCATTTCGACCTGGCCAACAACTACGGCCCGCCCCCCGGCGCGGCCGAAGAGATGTTTGGCCGCCTGCTGCGCACCGATTTTCAGGCGTACCGCGATGAGCTGATTATCTCAACCAAGGCGGGCTACGGCATGTGGCCCGGCCCCTACGGCGACGGCGGCTCGCGCAAGTACCTGATGGCCAGCCTCGACCAAAGCCTGCGCCGCATGGGCCTCGACTACGTCGATATCTACTACCACCACCGGCCCGATTCTGACACGCCTGTGGAAGAAAGCATGGGTGCCCTCGACGCGCTGGTGCGCCAGGGCAAGGCCCTGTACGTGGGCCTGTCGAGCTACTCGCCCGCCGAAACGCGCCGCGCCGTTGCCGTGCTGCGCGAGTTGGGCACGCCCTGCCTCATTCACCAGCCCAAGTACTCGATGCTGGTGCGCGACCCCGAGCAGGGCTTGCTCGACGTGCTGGCCGAGGAGGGCGTGGGCTGCATCCCGTTTTCGCCCCTGGCCCAGGGCTTGCTCACGGACAAGTACTTACAAGGCATTCCGGACGATTCGCGGGTGGCCCGCAACCTGGGCAACGGCGCGCTGGAAGAAAACCAGCTCACGCCCGCCAATATTGCCAAGGCCCAAAAGCTCAACGCTTTAGCCCAGGAGCGCGGCCAAACGATGGCGCAGCTGGCGTTGGCCTGGGTGCTCAAAGACCCGCGCATCACCTCCGTCATCATCGGTGCCAGTAAGCCCCAGCAGGTGACCGATGCCGTGGGCAGCCTGGCCAATTATCAGTTCAGCGCTGCCGAGCTGGCGCGAATTGAGGAAATTTTGCAGGGGTAGTTGTGCGGGTGGCTCGCCCTGCGTGGGCGCCTCACGGGACCCCTATGGGCATAGCCCCTTCTCCAAAAAGGAGAAGGGAAACTAGTTTTTAGTCTTAAAAAGCTGGAAAGCAGCACTATCTCCCCCTCTCCTTTTCGGAGGGGGGCCGGCCCCATAGGGGTCCCGTGAGGCGCCCGCGAAGGGCGACAAAACCAGAAATTAACGACTCTGGGCTAGGGTGAACCGCGTGAGGTACCTACGGCGACGTGGCCAGCTTGGGTACCGGAGTGGCCAAATCAGGAGCCGCGATTGTTGGCGCGGCAAACGGTGACCCCGGCAGCAGGCGCAACGTGGTATCGAGGCGCTGGGTGATGACGAATTGTCGAAGCTGGCGGCGCAGGGCTACCTGTTCCTGCCGCTGCTCCTGCTTCTGAAAAATCTTGACGCGGTACTTGCTGCGGGGCGCGTCGCGGGTCAGGTTTACGTAGCTGAGCTTGGGGTCGTGGCGGGTGGTCGATTCGCCGGCCTGGATGCGGGCGATGCGCTTGTTGTTGCTACCCAGGATGGCGTGCAGCGGGTTCATGCCAATGTAGAGGTCGGCGGGGCCGGCGAGGTCGTAGCGGCCATTTATTTGCAGCTCGGTGAGGTTGCTGTCGAGGCGCAGATTGGGGATGAGCAGCTCGCCCCGGCTCAGCACAAACTCGGTGCTGACGGGCTCAAAGAACAGGTGCCCGGTGCGCTTCTTGAAAAACTTGAAAGCGTCTTGCAGGGCCTCCACCTCAATCAGCTCCAGGTCGCGCAGGTCCACCTTGAGGTAGGCGTTGGTATTGTCGAGGCTGGGAATAAACTTCTCATCGAGGTCGGTGCGCAGGGCCACGGCGGCGCGCAGCGTGCCTTTTATATTTTCTTTGCTCAATACATTGAGGTTCAACGAAGTAGCCAGGTCGAAGAACGTGGGGAGCTGAATGTCTTCCAGCAGGGCCTGCACCCGCAGGGGGTGGTGGTGGCGGCCCGCGTTGGTGATGAGGCGGCCCCGCAGCGTCACGCGGCCGCCCAGGGTGTTCACGGTGCATTCGTCGAGCATGGCTTCGCCCTCCTGTAAGTGCGTTACCAGCTGAAAGCGAGTGCCTTGCACCGCGCCGTAGCTCACGCGGTCGGCCTCCACGCGCAGCAGAGCGGTAAAGCGGCCATCGGCGATGAGCGAGGTGCGAGCCGGGGTGCCCGGTGCCTGGCGGGCGGCCCGGCGCGAGGCCCGCTGGGCGCGCTGCGCCCGCCGGGCGGCCGCGGCCGCCGAGTCGGTGGCGGGCGGGGCCACGCTGGCCAGCATGCGCAGCAGCTCGGGCACGTCGAGGCTAGGGTAGCGCAGGTGCAGGCTGGCATCGGCGCTCTCAATGCGGAGGCCCGCCACCTGCACCGTGGCCGAGCCGCTGCCCACGCCGCCCTGCGGGGTCATAAAATACACGTAGGGCAGCCGCAGCATGGGCCCTTGCTTATCGAAGCGCAGGCGCATGTTGCGCAGCCGCTGGCCATCGGGCAGCACCAGCGAGTTGATTTCGTAGCTCAGCTTGCCATTGGCGGCCAGCAGCAGCTCGCGGATGGCGGGGCTACCCGGCGTCTTGGTCGAGCGCCGGGGCGGCCGCGACAACCGCTCTAGCAACGACTTGTAATTGAGCGTATCAAACTTAAAATCAATGTTATAGGCCACGGGCACCACGCGCGCGGAGGAGTCGGTGAGCCACTGGGCCTCGCCGCGCACCTCGCCGTCCCAGAGCTTGCCCCGGATGCCGCTGAGCTGCACGCGCTCGCCGTCGTGGCGGATGCGCACGGCCAGCTCGCGCAGGGTGTCGGTGGCCAGGGCCAGGCGGTCGCAGCGCAGGGCCACGTCGAGCAGCATACCGGGTGGCACCATGTGGCTGCCCAGCGTGGTGGCAATGCGGCGGCGGTCGGCCTGGTTGAGGCGGGTGCGGCGGCTGGCCTGCTCGTAGGCCGAGCTGCCGGGCGAGGGCCGCAGCAGCTGCCGCAAGCTGCTCACATCCAGCTCATCCACCGCAAAGCTGCCCTTGATGGTGGTGGTGGGGTGCTGGCCGGTGAAGTAATCGAGCAGGTACGTGGTGGTGGCCGAGGCCTTGAACTTCATGCCCGCCAGCATACCCGAGGCATTGGAGAGGCGCCACAGGCTGTCATTGAGGCCGATGCGCACGTTGAGGTTGCGCAGGCCGCTATCGTGGCCATTGAGCCGGAAGTCGGCATCGCGCAGGGTGGCCGTGCCGCGCACCGACAGGTTGCGCCGGAAATCGCCGCGCCGCAGCTGGCTCATCACGGGCAGCAGGCCCTTAATGCGCACATCGAGGTCGGCAATGCCGCGGCTGGCGTACCAGCGCTCGGGCGAGAGCAGGCCCATGAGGGCGGGCAGCGTGGTGCGCCCGTGCAGGCGGCCCTGCACGCGGGGATGCCGAAAATCGCGCAGCAAAAAAGCCATATCGAGCTGGCCGGCCGGCGAGTAGATGCGGCACTGGCTCAGGTTGAGCGACATCGTTTTGGGCAGGTGGGCGGGGCCGTTGTCGTAGGTGCCCTGCAAGTCCCAGCGGTCGATGCGCCGCGCCGAGTCGGGCCAGGCAATGCGGGCGTTGCGTAGCCCAAAGCGCAGCGTGACGCGGGGGCGCACCAAGGGCCCGCTTAGGCCCGTCATGCGGTAGTCTATCTGGGCCTTGCTGGGGCTGCGGGCCCCGTGCAAAATGGGGTGCAGCGTGGGCGGCAGGGCGGCGTGCAGCACGGCTAGCAGCGGCTGGCTGCCCGCAAAGCGCAGGTTGAGCACGGTGCCGGCCGGGGGCTGGTTGCCCACGGCCACGGCCGCCGTGTGGGTGCCGCTGATGCGGATGGTGTCACCGTTGAGCGTGGCGCGGGTGCGGGCAAAAGTGCCCTGGCGCTTCTCAAAATTGTACGTGTAATTCAGCCAGGCATTTACGGGCTCGTTGGTGAGCAGGTCGCCACTGCGGTTGTGCAGCTGCACGAGGCGGCCCGCAAAGCGCCCGTGCACCGCTAAAATGCCCTGGCGCAGCGTGGCCGCCACCCGCGCCTGGTAGATGCGGCCTCGTAAGATGCTCTGGGTAAAGTCGTTACGGGTGAATATCCCGAAGTTGTAAATAACAATGGAATCCAGGGCCAGGTCTATTTTGGGGGCCGGGCCGGAGGAGGTGCGCTTTTTGCCGCGCAGGCCCCAGCTGTGGCCCACCGAATCGACGCGCTGGCCAATGGCCACGTCGTGCAGGGTGAGGCGCGTTACCTGCACGCGGCGGTGCAGCAGCTCGCGCAGGTTGAGGCGCAGGTCGGCGCGGCCCAGGCGCATTACGGGCACGGCGCGGTGATGGGCCGTGTCGGTGAGGGTGAGGTGGCTGAGCGAGGCCGAGAGGTACGGAAAGTCATTCCACACCGAAAAATCAACTTCAAACGGGGCGAGCACCAACTCCGAGTTGTGGGTAAGCTGCTCACGCACAAGCCGTTTCACATAGGGGCGGGCGTAGTGGCTGCTCAGCAGCCAGCCGCCCAGCCCCAGGGCCAGCAGCAGTAGCAGCAAAACAACGCCCAGCACGCGCCAGAAGGAAAATGACCTCATAACAGCAAGCTACACTAGCCGGACTAATACGGCCGGTAACATACGTGGCCGGTCAGGCGTTCGGCTACATACGTGGCCACGCGGGTTGCAACTGGCCGCCCTGGCTTGGGGGCAGCGGGGCTAAGTTTACCCGGCTGGCCCGCGTGCCCACGACCCAAACCCCATCTTTGCGGTTGTTATTGCCTGCTAGCGTCTTCGCCTTTTTCTGCTGCTCCTATGAATCGTCGCGCCTCCATCACCGACTTGGCCAAGGCCCTGGGCCTGTCGCCCTCGACCATTTCGCGGGCCCTGGCCGACCACCACGACGTGAGCGAGGCCACAAAGGCCCGCGTGCGCCAGCTGGCTAAGGAGCTGCACTACCAGCCCAACCCCTTGGCCGCCGGCCTGCGCCGGGGCCGCAGCAACACGCTGGGCGTGATAGTGCCGCACATCACGGGCTACTTCTTTCCGGAGGTTATCCACGGCATTGCCAGCGAGGCCAGCGCGGCGGGCTTCAACGTCATGATTTGCCAGTCGGGCGAGGATGCGCAGCAGGAAAAGCAGATTATCGAGCTGCTGATGGGTGCGCAGGTGGCTGGCATTCTGCTCTCCTTGTCGGATGCTACCACTGATTTTGAGCACTTTGAGGCCGTGCGTCAGCAAGGCGTGCCGCTCGTGTTTTTCGACCGCCTGGTGCCAGGTTTCAAGGGCCCCAACGTAACGTCGGTGACGCTCAACGACTACCTCGGGGCCTACCAGGTCACGGAGCACCTCATCAAGCAGGGCTGCCGCCGGCTGGCGCATTTTACGGGCCCGCTGCACGTCAACATTCACCAAAACCGCCACCAGGGCTACCTCGACGCGCTGGCCGCCCACGGCCTCGTGCCCGACTCGCGCCTGGTGGCCTTCTGCGAGCTGAGCCAGCAGGGTGGGGCCGCCGCCATGCGCGGCCTGCTGCGCCTCTCGCCCACCCGCCGGCCCGACGGCGTGTTCAGTAGCAACGACCTGGCCGCCGTGGGCGCCATGCAGGTGGCCAAAAAGCTGGGTTTCCGGGTGCCCGAAGACGTGGCCATCGCCGGCTTCAGCAACGAGGTGTTCACCCAGCTCACCGAGCCCGCTCTCACCACCGTAGACCAGCGCTGCGAGCAAATGGGCCGCACCGCCGTGCAGCTGCTGCAAAAAATGCTGCCCAGTCCCGAGCACAAAGCCACCACCCCGCGCGGCATCGTGCTCAAGCCCAAGCTGATAGTAAGGGACTCGTCGCAGCGGCCCGGGTAGGTACGCGCCACGGCGCGTTCGGCGCAGGTAAGATGCCGTTTGAGGCGCGTTCGGTACCCGTCGCAACCCTGCGGCCGAACGCGCCATGGCGCGTGCCTACTAGCTCAGTAGCTTCGCAAAATTGACCTTGATTTTTAGCTGCAAGTCAGCAATTACCTTGAAAATCTCCTTCAAAGTCACGCGCTCAACTTTAGTTAACTTCTTAGGGTTTAGATAGTTATCGGGTGGGAGCTTGTCGTGCATCATTTGGGTGGCCTGCTTCTTGAGGCGCATGCCCATGAGGTAGTAGTACGATTGCAGCAGCTCCTGGTATTCCTTTTCGGTGAATACGCCGAGCGTGCGCAGGGCGGCCAGGCGCTGGCCGGTATTGGTGGCGAAGACGCGGTTTTTAAGGGCGAAAACCCGCACCGCATCCACGATGGGCGACATGATTTTCTTGAGGTTCACCACCTGCTGGTCGCCCACGGCGAAGGTGCGGATGTTGTTGAAAAACGTGAGCGGCGGCTCGTACTGCAAGGCGTTGGTGGCCATGTAGTGCAGGAAGCGGTCGAGCGGCTGCTGCAACTCAGTATCGAGGAAGTCGCGCAGCTCGTCGAGAATGGCGGGCTCGCCATACAGAAAGCGGATGTCGAAAAAGGCCGCGAAGCGCATCACGTTCTCGGGGTTCGACTCGTGCAGCCACTCGCGGTAGTTGCGCTTCCAGTGCGACAAGGAGTGCGTCCACTTGGGGTTTTTGGCCATGAGGCCGCCATCGCAAAAGCTGAAGCCAATGTCGTTGAGGCGGTCCGATACCTCGGTGGCGAAGCGTAGAAAGTAGTCGCGCACCACCTCGCGTTGCTCGTTGGCCTTGTCCTCGTAAATGATGGCGTTGTCCTGGTCGGTGAGTAGGGTTTGCTCCTGCCGCCCTTCGGAGCCCAGCACGATAAACACGAACTTGGCCGGCGGCGGCCCCAGCTCGCGAATCACGTCCTCAACGACTTTGAGGGCGATGGTATCGGCCACGGTCGTGATGACCTGATTCACGATTTCGGGCTTCACGCCGCGGTCGAGCAGCTGAAACACGATGTCGGGCACCTTCTGCCAGTTGCGCCGCAGCTCGCGGGCGCTCACGGCCTGCTTCACGCCCTGAATAAAGAGAAACGGCGACTGCGCCTGCTCGGCCAGCAGCTTGTTGCGCGAGATGAAGCCCAAGTACCCGCCGCCGGGCCCTTCGATGAGCAAATAGCGCGTTTTGGTGCGGAACATCAGCAGCAGGGCCTCGTACACAAACGCCTCGCTGCTGACGCTACGGGTGGGCGCGTCGAGGTAGGTGCTAATGGGCAGGCGGGCATCACCGAGGGCGGCTACCACCTTGTCGCGCAGCGTGATATCGGTGACGTAGCCCACTATTTTTTCGCCGGCCTCGTCCAGCACGAAGTAGCAGCTGCTGCGGGCCTTGGCCATGCGGCGGGCTACCTCGTGGGTGGGCGTGGTGCCGGGGCAGGCCAGCACGGGGCGCAGCTCCACGGCGGCCATGCGGCGCGAAAACAGCTCGTCGGCGGCAATGAAGTTTTGGGGGGCCTGCGGGCCGGGGTTCACTAGCTGGGCATACTCGTCGTTGAGCATGAGGCGGCCGTAGCGGGTGGTAAAATGCTGAAAGAAAGCATCATAACCCAGGCACAGCGCTCGAAAGTCGTTGCGATGCAGCACGTACACCCGCGTGCCGGCGCGGGCCTGCACCGTGCGCAGCGAGCGCTTTTTGTTGAGCAGCACCGACACGCCGCCGTAGCAAGTGCCGGGCCCGTACACCTCGGGCAGGAGCCGGGCCTGCTGGCCGTCGTAGAAAAACGTGTCGTAGCCGCCCTCCAGTATCAAATCGACGCCGCGCAGCTTGGTTTCGCCCTGCCGGTAGATGACGGCCTCGCGCGGGTGCGTCACCTCTTGCAGCAGCGCGGCCACCTCCTCCAGCACCTCGGGCGGCAGCAGGTCGAAGGGCTGAACGGTGCGGAGGAATGCTAAGCGTTCGTTCATGTTTAAATTATTTATAATCAACAAGTTGTGAAATTTGCCCGCCCGAATGGGAGCTGGCGCAACTTGGGTTAGCTAGTCGGCCGCGTATTCGAAGCTGACATCCAGCTGAGCAAATCCAATTATTTCGGTCAGCATAGCGCCCAGTTCCGTGGCGGTTAGCAGCCCGCGCCTGGTTTCCGTGTACGAGCACTCGGTGTGCTCGTAGCTTATGAGTGGTCGCAGTAGCATACTGGTTGCAATAGTGCGTTGCTGCTCAGTTAAATACCGACCGTGGGTTTTGAGGGTGGCGGTTAAATTTTCCCGAAATTCCTCGTCGCTGATTTTATTATACGTGTCCTGCTCCGCCATATCGGTGAGGATGCGGCGGAAGATAAAATCCTGTAAGTTCTTCGCCAAAAAAGTCGCCTCATTTGCATCGTGCCACAGAAAAATAACCGGTATGTCGTTGGCTTGCTGCGCCGTAGGAAGCAAACAGAAATAGTCTCCGGCCCCGTTTTGGGCAAAAGCAATGAACTTATAGGCCGGCTTAATTTGGCGGTAGTCGTCCGGCGCAGCCAAGTCCGCTGTTACCTCGCTAGCGTGCGCCAAATTGAGCAACTCAAAGTCGCTGCTGAATAAAAGGAGCGTCGGGTTGTCGCGCAGCTTCGGCAGCACGGTGGTGGCCCAATCGGGTCCGTATTGCCCGACGTCCAGCATGCCATCCTGGTCAAGCTGCTTATATAAAGCGGGATACTCAAACCCATGCTGCTGCTCAATAGCGGAGGTTGTCATAACAAAAATCAGTAAGAATGGGAAACGGTTATCGGTTGGTAAACAACCGCTTTTCTACGCTTTATTAGCAAGGAAAGAGGCTGGTTACCAAATGCCCAGCCAGTATTTGCAGCAGGGGCGGGCGTAGGGCAAGCGGCCGGCAGCTGGGCGCAATCCCGGCTACTCGGTCCGTATGTTGAAGGGCCGGCCAGGGTGCAAAAAGGCCGGGCGATACTCCATAACAGGAGTCGTGAACAAGCAGAAACCGGCGGCAAGTACGCGAGGGCGGCGCAAACGGGCCGGGTTATGTGGCTGGTAGGCGGGTTTGTTCAGGCGGCGCGGGCGGGGGGCGGGGCAAAAGCGGCGGGCTACCGGATGCGGTACCCAAAACGGCCGCAACTGCCCAAAAAAAGCTGTAAAAAGCCTAATGACCTGCCTTGGTGTCCGCTACCTTGCCCCCGATGAAAACCGTCTTACTTTTCTTGGCCGCGCTGCTGGCCGGCTCCTCCCGCGCCCGCGCCCAGGCCCCGGCCGACTCGTCGGTGCTGCGGCTCTGGCACCACCCCGACAAGCCCTTCAACGCCCCCGGCAACGGCAACCCGCTGCTGCCCGGCTACTACGCCGACCCCACCATTATCGAGGACAAAGGCACATATTATATCTACGCCACCAGCGACCTCACCGATTGGAACGGCATCAACCGGATGGCCGCCTGGACGTCCACCGATTTTGTGAACTGGCAATGCCAGTACCTCAACTGGCCCACCAAGGCGCTGTGCGGCAGCTCGACTTCCCAAACCGCCGGCGTGTGGGCTCCCAGCGTGGTGAAAGCGCCCAACGGCAAGTTCTACATGTACGTGTCGGTGGGCGAGGAAATCTGGGTGGGCGTGGCCGATGCGCCGCTTGGCCCCTGGCGCAACGCCCGCCCCGGTGGCGGGCCGCTCATTCGGCACAAAGCCTTTTGGTTTGTGGAAACCATTGATGCCGAATGCTTTATTGATGATGATGGCCAAGCGTACCTCTACTGGGGCTCGTCGCACTCCGACTTCGATATTGAGGGCCGCTGCCTGGCCGTGAAGCTCAAGCCCGACATGATAACCTTCGACGGGGAGCCGCGCGACGTGACGCCGCCGCACTACTTCGAAGCGCCCTACATGCTCAAGCGCAACGGGCAATACTACTTCTCCTACTCCTGGGGCCACACCTGGGACAAGACGTATCAGGTGCGCTACGCTACCGGCCCCACGCCCTTCGGCCCCTGGACCGAGGGCATGATGCGCCCCATCCTGGGCACCAATACCAGCGACGCCACCATCTTCTCGACCGGCCACCACACCCTGCTGCGCAAGGGTGCGGATACCTACATCATCTACCACCGCTTCAACACGGTGAACGAGTACAAGATATCGGCCAAGCTGCGCCAGGTGGCCGCCGATAAGCTCCTCTACAACCCCGATGGCTCCGTGCAGCGGGTGGTAACTACGCACGTGGGGGTGGGGCCGCTGGGACCAGTGCCGCCGCGCAAAAACCTGGCCTACCGCGCCCCCACCACCAGCTCGGGCGACCTCGACCCCAAAACCAAAGCCAGCTACGCCACCGACGAAAACAACGGCACGCCCTGGATTGGCAAGCCCGGCCCCACCGCCTGGCTCACCGTGGACCTGGGCACCGCCCAGCCGGTGAAGGAAGTCGCCATTTACCCCGAGTATCCAATTTATACCTATCAGTTTGAGGTATCTACTTCTAATGATAACCGCACCTGGACTTCGGCTGGTCGCCAAACCAGCACGCCAGCCGTGGCCTCGCCGCTTACCGTGACTTTGCCCAATACCAAGGCGCGGTACGTGCGCGTGCAGCTGATGCAGCGTACGGGCGGGCCGCGGGCGGGGGTGGGGCTGCACAGTAAAGCGTGTCTAAAAGGTGAGGCGCACGCGGAGGGCGACCTTGCTGCCCTACTTCCCCCACTCCCTATTCGGCTGCGGCCCCATTTGCAGCACCAGCGTCCCGCCCTTCACCAAGTCGGCGTGCGCCAGCAGCGGCTGGCTCAGCGGCTGCCCATTTAGCGTGGCGGACTGGATATAAACGTTGGTTTCGGAGTTGTTCTTGGCCTCGATGGTGAAGGTGCGGCCGCCGTAGTACTTCTTGTCGAGGTGCAGCACTACGCGGGTGAAAAGCGGGCTGCTGAGGTCGTAGGTGGGGCGCACGGCGGTGCCGCCGTCCATCTCGAAGAGGCCCATCGCCAGCAGCACGTAGAAAGAGGAAAGCTGGCCCTCGTCTTCCTCGCCCACCCAGCCGCTCAGGGGCGAGTTGTTGTAGAACTTGTTGAGCACGTAGCGGGTGTACTTCTGCGTGAGCCAGGGCTTGCCCGAGTAGTTGAACAGGAACGGCGCCTGCATATTGGGTTGGTTGCTGAGGTCTACGTAGCCCTTGGCGAAGCCTTCCTCCAGGCGCTGGTTGAAGCGCTCGGGGCCCACCATGCGCACCAGCTCGGGCACGTTTTGGGGTACGAAGAAGGAATAAATCCAGGCGGTGCCCTCCATCCAGCCGGGCGAATTCCAGTCGCTCACGGTGCCAAATTTATGGATGTCAACCGGCGTTACCCAGCTGCCATCGCGCTTGCGGCGGCGCATGTAGCCGGTCTGCGGGTCGAACTGATTTTTGTAGGACAGCGCCCGCTTGGCGAAGTACGCCTGGTCGTCGGTTTTGCCCAGGGCCTGCGCAAACTGGCTGGCCACGTAGTCGTCGTAGGCATATTCGAGGGTGTTGGACGAGGCCCCGTCCTCATCGGGCACGTAGCCATATTGCAAATACGGCCCGAGCTGGCGGTTGCCCACGTAGCCCCCGCACGGCCCGGCCTGGCCGGGCGTGGTGAGGTCGTGCTTAGTGGCGGCCCAGGCTTTGTTCACGTCGAAGTCCCGAATGCCTTTCTGGTAGCTGCTCACAATCAAAGCTTTGTGGTGCTGCGCACCCATCACGGCCGAGTATTCCAGGCCCACCGGCGCGTCGGGCATCCAGCCGCCCGTGTCGTAGAGCGCCAGGAAGGAATTGACCCAGGAATTGGCCTTGGCGGGTGTGAGCAGCGTCATGAGCGGCGTCAGGTTCCACTGCGTGCCCCAGAACGAGTCGCTGCTGTACGCGGCATCGGCGGGGGCAACTAGCTGCTGGGTTTTCTCGCAGGCGTCGGTGTACTGCCCGTTCACGTCGCTCATAATGGCGCGGCCGGTGTAGGCGCGGTAGAGGTTGGTGTAGAAAGTTTCCTTGTGGGCTTCGCTCCACCCCGTCACCTCCACCCGGCCCAGCAGCTCGTTCCACTCGCGGCGGCCGGCGGCGGCCACGGCATCGAAGTTGAAGCCGTAGGGCTTGGTTTCGGTTTCCAGGTTGAGCCGCGCCTGGGCTACGCTCACGAAGGAAATGCCCGACTTCATCACTACCTGTTCGCCCGCCTTGGTATGGAAGGAAAGCCACACCCCGCAGTCGTCTTTGCCCTCAAACTCCTTGATATTGTTGTGGATAGTGGCCGGGTTGCGAAACGCGGTGCCGTAGGTGGTGGCGGTGCCCGTGTAGGGCGGCGTCTGCCAGCTACTGAGGCTGTCGGCGGGCTTGCTGAGCTGCGTCACGAAGTACACCGTGTACTGGTCGGGGTAGCCGCTCTTCTGCTGAATGGAACCCTCTAATTCCGTGGGACTTACCTGGCGCACCTGCACCTTCTGGATGGCCACCTGCTCCTCGGTCGGGAAGTCAAAATCGAACAGAATGCGGGCCGGGCCGCTGGTGTTTTCGTCGCCCTGGCGGTTGCCGGTTTCGGGGAAGGTGAAGCGCAGCCAGCCGGTGCGGGTGGTGGCCGTAAGCTCGGCTTTGGTGCGGGCGTCAATCAACTCCACGCCGTAGTAGCCGGGCGCGGCGTGCTCGGTACGCTTGTCGAAGCGCGAGCGGTAGCCGGCGGTCCACATCGTGCCGAAAGGGCCGTCGGGTTCGCCAGGATAGGTTTTGGTTTGGTTGAGATTCTCCAAATGGCCGGTGGCGGGCATCACGCTCAGGCCACTCAGGCCGAAGGCGTGCAGGTGGCTGAAGCCCGAAATGCTGCTCACCGTGTACTCGTAGCCGGCCGTCCACACCTGCCCCTGGTTGTCGGGGCTGAGCTTGACCATGCCAAACGGCACCGTCGGCCCCGGAAATAGCGCCCAGCGCGAGTTGGAAGTGCCCGTGAAAACGTTGACATAATCGACTGGCTGCTTAGTAGTTGCCTTAGTGACTGTTGCCGCCGGTCCTTTCCGCCGCGCCTGGGCCGGAGCCAGCCGCGGCAGGAGCAGCAAAGCCAGTAGGCAAGCCAGTAGTAGTTTGGCTGTATAATGCTGACGGTCAATAAATTGAGTAGGGAAAGAGCAAGCCAGTGTAGTCATGGGAATGGGAGTAAGGCTAGGTGCAACCAGCTGGCTCCACCCACTTAGTAAGCTGGAGAAATGGTCAGCCGGCCTGGCTTTTTTATTGAGGCAGTAGGATTAAGACAAAATAAGCTTCTTTTTAAGCTAAATAAAAATTATTTTGCTTGGTTTACTAGTAAACAAACATTTTTAACGTCAATATTTGTGATAGCTAGCCAATATGGCTTTGGCTTGACTCTATGCGTTCCTCCAACTACGATAAATATCCCTTCGTGCCGGTAGCCGCCGGGGCCGATGCTTGCCACCTCGGTTGGGCGGCCATTGGCGCGGTGTTGCAAGCGGCCCTCCCCACGGCAGCCCCGGCGGTGCTGGCCATCGAGTGCTATCCCGGCACCGACCTGGCCCGCCTGCGCCAGGAGTTGGAGCCGGCCCTGCCACCCGCCCGCTGGGTGGTGGCCGATGCGCTATATCGCCCCCCGGCCGAAATTGACGCGCTGGTAGCCGGCCCGCTCACCGACGACCCGGTATTTGGCCGGCTCAATGGGCTGACGGTGGCCGATTTTTTCGACCCTGCCAAGCTGCAAGCGGCTCAGCAGCAGCTAAAAGATGATACTGGCTTAGTAGTACTACTGGGCACCGGGGCCACGCTGGTCTGCCCAAAGCCCGACCTATTGGTGTATGCTGACCTGGCCCGCTGGGAAATCCAGCTGCGGCAGCGGCGCGGCGAAATCGCCAACCTGGGCAGCGAGAATTTCAGCGAAAAAGCCAGCCTCAAATACAAGCGGGCTTTTTTCGTGGATTGGCGGGCCGCCGACCGGCTCAAGAAGCAGGCCCTGCCCCGCGCCGATTTCCTGCTCGATGCCCACGCCCCCGCGCAACCCAAGCTCATCACCGGGGCCGACCTGCGGGCCGGCCTGGCGGCGGCCGCGCGACGGCCGTTCCGGGTGGTGCCGTTTTTCGACCCCGGCCCCTGGGGCGGGCAGTGGATGCGCGCGGTGTGCGACCTGCCCGACGGCCCCGCCAACTACGCCTGGTGCTTCGACTGCGTGCCCGAGGAAAACAGCCTGTTGCTGGGTTTCGGCGCGGCGCGGGTCGAAATTCCGAGTATCGACCTGGTGTTTGCCCACCCCCGCGAGCTGCTGGGTGAGGCCGTGCACGCCCGCTTCGGCACCGAGTTTCCCATCCGCTTCGACCTGCTCGATACCGTGGGCGGCGGCAACCTCTCGCTGCAAGTGCACCCCCTCACCGAGTACGCCTTCGACCACTTCGGCCTGCCTTATACCCAGGATGAAAGCTACTATATGCTCGATGCCGAGCCGGACGCCACGGTGTATCTAGGCCTGAAGGAAGGTGCTGATTACCAGGCCCTGCTGACCGATTTGGAACTGGCCCAGCAGGACCCTGCCAAGCCCTTTCCGGCCGAGCGCTACGCGCAGCAGTTCCCGGCCCGTAAGCACGACCACTTTCTGATTCCGGCCGGCACCATCCACTGCTCCGGAGCGGGCAGCATGGTACTGGAAATTTCGGCGACCCCCTTCATTTTTACCTTCAAGCTCTGGGACTGGAACCGTCTGGGTCTGGATGGCCGGCCCCGGCCCATTCACCTCACCCACGGCGCGGCCAATATTCAGCCCGAGCGCACCACGGCCTGGGTAGCGCAGCACCTGGTGAACGCGGTGGAGCCCGTGGCCCAGGGCGCGGGCTGGCGCGAGGAGCGCACCGGCCTGCACGAGCGCGAATTCATCGAAACGCGCCGCCACTGGTTTACCGGCCCCGTGCCGCACCACACGGGCGGCGGCGTCAACGTGCTCAACCTGGTGCAGGGCGCGGAGGCCGTGGTGGAAAGCCCAACCGGCGCGTTTGCGCCGTTTGTGGTGCACTACGCCGAAACGTTTATCGTGCCGGCGGCGGTCGGGGAGTATATTATTCGGCCTCATGGGCTTGCGGAGGGCACCGAGTGCGCCACGTTGAAGGCGTACGTGAGGACGTGAGGGGGGAGGGGCCGTTCTGGTGGGCGCCTCACGGGCCCCCTTTGGGGCCGGCCCCAAAGGGGGCCCGTGAGGCGCACCGTTGAACAAATAACTAACTGACCATGAGTAACTTATTCACTACCGAAAACGCCGCCGCCGCCCGCGCCCAAACCATTGTCGAAAAGCTGCTGCATACCGGCACCGTAACCGTTGACGAGCTGGCCGAGCAGTTCGACGTGTCGGTGGCCACCGTGCGGCGCGACCTGGTGGAGCTGGAGCAGCGCGGCCGGCTGCGGCGCACCCACGGCGGGGCCGTGCCCATCGAGCCGCTGCTGTACGAGCCGTTTCGCTACGACTCCAGCTTTCACGAGCAAATGGACCGCAACCTGGCCGAAAAGCGCCGCATCGGGCTGGCCGCCGCCGCCCTTATTGAGCCCGGCGAAACCATTTCGCTCACCGCCGGCACCACCACCACGCAGGTAACGCGCAGCCTGCGGCCGGGCGCCAACGTAACGGTCGTAACCAACACCGTGAATGTAGCAATGGAGCTGAGCCAGCGCGACGACGTGCGGGTATTCGTGGCCGGGGGCTTCCTCACCGGGGGCTGGTTTTCGCTGGTCGGGGCGGCCACTGCGCAGGCGCTGAGCCAGTTTTTCGTGGATAAAGTCTTCATCGGCGTCAACGGGATTGACGCGCAAAAGGGCCTCACCTCGCTGCATCCCGAAGAAGCGGCCGTCATTCAGGTGATGCTGCGGCAGGCCCGGCGGCGCATCGTGGTGGCCGACCACACCAAGCTTGGCACCGTGGCCACCGCCCTCATCTGCCCCACCGCCGAGGTCCACCAGCTCATCACCGACTCGGGTGCCACGGCGGCGCAGCTAGCGCCTTTTCGGGAAATGGGTATTGAGGTGCTGGTGGTTTGAGGCTCTTTAGTGAAGTTTCAAGGACTAAAAAAGAACGTCATGCTGAGCGAAGCGGAGCGTAGTCGAAGCATCTCTACCGCTTCGTTGAACGGCACGGATGAAGCGGCAGAGATGCTTCGACTACGCTTCGCTTCGCTCAGCATGACCGTTCATTCAATTATTTAATTACTAACTCACCATTCATTCCCACCCCATGCCCGCTTCTCATTCGCCCGGCTCTCTATCCCGCGAACCGGCCGGCCCGGCGGCCCTTGCGGCCCCAGCCGGCTCTACCGGCTACGTGTACCTGATTGCGGCGGTGGCGGCGCTGGGCGGGCTGCTGTTCGGCTTCGACACGGCCATCATCAACGGCGCGCTGGTGTTTTTGAAGAAGGATTTTGGGCTGAATGACATGCAGACTGAGCTGGCGGCCAGCAGCATCCTGTTTGGGGCGGTGGTGGGGGCGGCGGTGGCCGGCTGGCTCACCGACCGCTACGGGCGGCGGCGGCTGCTGTTTGGGGCGGCGCTGCTGTTCACGCTGTCCTCGCTGGCGGCGGCGGTGCCGCGCACCCTCACCGAGTTTGTGGTGGCCCGGCTGGTGGGCGGCCTCGCCATTGGCGTGGCCTCGCTGCTGGCCCCGCTCTACATTGCGGAGGTTGCACCGGCGCCCATTCGCGGCAAGCTGGTGACGCTCAATCAGCTGGCTATCGTATCGGGCATTCTGATGGCCTACGTCACCAGCTACTACCTGGCGGGCCTGGGGCTGGTGGCGTGGCGCTGGATGTTTGCCTCGGCGGCGCTACCCTCGGCGCTGTTCATGTTCGCGCTGCTGCTCGTGCCCGAAAGCCCGCGCTGGCTGCTGGGCCGGGGCCGCGAAGCCGAGGCCCTGCGCACCCTCACCCGCCTCAACGGCCCGGCCGCCGCCGCCGCCGAGGCCACCGAAATTCACGCCGCGCTGGCTGCCGAGCGCGACGAAGCCACCAGCCTGTTTCAGCCGCGGCTGCGGCGGCCGCTGCGCATTGCGGTGGTACTGGCTGTGTTGCAGCAGGTTACGGGTATCAATACCATTCTGTACTACGGCTCCATTATTTTCACCGAGCACAGTGGGCAGAGCGCGGCCTCGGCCATCGGGGCCAATGCCCTGATTGGCGGTATCAATTTCGCGGGCACCGTCGTGGCCCTGTTCGTGATTGATAAAGTAGGGCGCAAGCCGCTGCTGCTGCTGGCGTCGGGCGGCATGGCGCTGGCGCTGGGGGCGCTGGTGGTGGCGTTGCAGCTGCACGCGCCGGGCCCGTGGCTGCTGGGCCTGATTATGCTTTACGTAGCCTGCTTTGCCGTGGGGTTGGGGCCGGGCGTGTGGGTCGTCATCACCGAAATTTTCCCCACCGCCGTGCGCGGCCGGGCGGCCTCGGTGGCCACGGTGGCGCTGTGGGTGGCCTGCACGGTCATTTCCTTCACCTTCCTCTCGCTGGTAAAAGCCGCCGGACTGGCCGGCGCGTTCGGACTCTACGCGGTGTTGTCGGCGCTCACGTTCGTGTTCGTGTGGCGCGCCGTGCCCGAAACCAAAGGCCGCACCCTGGAGGAGATTGAGCGCACCTGGCAGTAGATGAGGGAGTTATCAAATTCTAGCGAAACGCCAGAACTCAATGCGCAGGTAAAGCCCCCATTCTCAAATCATCCCGAGCCAGTATTTCCAAAACGGGCGGCGGGCGGCGGCCAGCGCGGCGTGGGTGGGCGGCGGCAGCAGCGGGGGCTGGCTGGCCAGCACCTCGGCGTCGATGTCGCCGGTGCGGCGCAGCTCGAAGAAGCACTGGGCGGTGGCTTCGGCGTCGGCCAGGGCGTCGTGCTGGCGCAGCATGGGCCGGCCAAACTGCCGCTGGTATAAGTCGGCCAGGCGCAGGTACTGCTGGCGCACCGGTTGCCAGAAGCGCCCGGTGAGGCGCATGGTGCAGAAGGTGGGCAGGCCCAGCAGCGCATTGCTCAGCCCCGCGCGGTGAAAGCTCACGCCCACCATGTGGTAATCCAGCTCAATGAAGTGCCCCACTACCAGGGGTTTATAGCGCAGCAGGTCGTCGTGCAGGCGCTGCATCACGGGCCGGCGGGGCTGGCCGTGCTCGTGCAAAAAAGCCAGCGTGAGGCCGTGCACCTGCATGGAGGCCGGCGTGAGGTCGTAGTCGCTGGGCCGGATGTAGTGGTTTTCGGTCTTCACCAGCTCGCCGGCGGCCGTGTAGATGAGCCACGCCACCTGCGCCACGTGCGGCCACGCGCCGGGCTCGGCGTAGGGCCGGCGCCAGTCGGCGGGCAGCCCCGAGGTCTCGGTATCGACGAAAAGTAAGTACGCAGGCACGGCGTAAAAGTAAGCGCGCCGCCCCAATGCGCCGGGCCGGGCTTGCCACCGCCGCGCGCCGCCCCTAGCTTCGCAGCTTATGACCCTTACCTGGACCACCAAACCCTTCGCTGCCCTCACTGTGCCCGAGCTGTATGCGCTGTTGCAGCTGCGCAGCGAAGTATTCGTAGTAGAGCAAACCTGCCCCTTCCAAGACCTTGACGGCCAGGACCAAGCCGCCCACCACCTGCTGGGCTACGCCGCCACCGGCGAGCTGGCCGCCTACGCCCGGCTTTTCGGCGCGGGCATCAGCTACGCGCAGGCCAGCATTGGGCGGGTGGTGACCGCGCCGCGCTACCGGCGCTTCGGCCTGGGGCGGCAGCTGCTGCAACAAGCTATTACGCAGTGCGATACGCTGTATGGCCCGCAGCCCATCAAAATTGGCGCGCAACTGTACTTGCAGGCGTTTTACGAAAGCTTCGGCTTCGTGCAGCAGGGGGCGGGCTATTTAGAAGATGGTATTCCGCACATTTATATGCTGCGGCCGTAAGCGCGGCGTCTAGGCTTGCGTAGGGGCTTGCGCCAGTTTTCGGCCGGCGCGGCATTTGCAAGTAAGCGCGGCCGGCTCCTATCTTGGTAGCTACCTAACGCGTTCTAGCGCAGCCCTATGCCGTTCGTAATCCCTCACTTGCTAGGGAAAAAGAAACCCGCCGCCCCAGCCAGCGCTGCCGAAACGCCCGCCACCCGCCGCCGCGAGCGCCTGGAAGTAGCCGTGGCCACTACGGCCACCAAGCTGCTGCCCCTGGTGGCCCTGCTGGATGCCGTGCAGGCGCAGGCGACCAACGAGTCGGTATTTCGCGCGCGGCGCAAGAAAATTCAGCTGCACCTGGCCGTGGCCTACGCCGAGCTGCGGGTGCCACAGCCCCGCCGCCAGGCCCTCGCCCACGCCTTCCAAACCCTGGCCGAACTGGTGCGCGACGAAACCCGCGACATCAGCCCCGACGAGCTGCGCCAAGCCGCTAAGGAGCTGGCACTGGCTACGCTCAAAAATGCGCCGGCGCTTATTAATGCGGCGCACCAGGCACGGCTGCTCAAGTAAGTGGCGTGGGCCTCACCCCCCGGCCCCCTCTCCTTCAAGGAGAGGGGGCCGGGGGGTGAGGCCCACGCCAGCACGAACTACCCACAAAAAAAACGCCCACTCGGCTACCGGGTGGGCGTTTCTCAACGGGCTATAAACCAACGGTTTACTTACTCAGTTTTTTCTTCAGGTTCTCGTTCAGCGCTTCCAGGAATTCCTCGGTGTAGAGGTAGTCGCGGCCGTGCGCCACTTTGTTGCCGTGGATGCACACGGCGAGGTCCTTGGTCATTTTGCCGCTTTCCACGGTTTCGATGCACACGGCTTCGAGGGTGTGGCAGAAGTCGATGAGCTCTTGGTTGCCATCGAGCTTGCCGCGGAACTCCAGGCCGCGCGTCCAGGCGAATATGCTGGCGATGGGGTTGGTGCTGGTGGGCTTGCCGTTCTGGTGGTCGCGGTAGTGGCGCGTTACGGTGCCGTGAGCGGCCTCGGCCTCCATGGTGCCGCCGTCGGGCGTTACCAGCACGGAGGTCATAAGGCCCAGTGAACCAAAGCCTTGCGCTACGGTGTCGCTCTGCACGTCGCCGTCGTAGTTTTTGCAGGCCCACACAAAGTTGCCGTGCCACTTGAGGGCCGAGGCCACCATGTCGTCAATGAGGCGGTGCTCGTAGGTGATGCCGGCCGCCTGGAACTTGGCCAGGTAATCCTGCTCGTAAATCTCCTGGAAGATGTCCTTGAAGCGGCCGTCGTACTTCTTGAGAATCGTGTTTTTGGTGCTCAGGTACAGCGGCCAGCCCTTGCTCAGGGCCTGGTTGAAGCAGGCGTGGGCAAAGCCCCGGATGCTCTCGTCGGTATTGTACATGGCCAGGGCCACGCCGTCGCTCTTGAAGTTGAACACCTCAAACGACTGGGTTTCGCCGCCATCTTCGGGCTGGAAGGTGATGGTGAGCTTGCCCTTGCCCTTGGTGAGGAAGTCGGTGGCGCGGTACTGGTCGCCAAACGCGTGGCGGCCGATGCAGATGGGGGCCGTCCAGTTGGGCACCAGGCGGGGCACGTTGCCCATCACAATGGGCTCGCGGAACACGGTGCCATCCAGAATGTTGCGGATAGTGCCGTTCGGCGACTTCCACATCTGCTTGAGGTTGAATTCTTTAACCCGGTCCTCATCGGGCGTGATGGTGGCGCACTTAATGCCCACGCCGTACTGCTTGATGGCGTTGGCCGCGTCGATGGTCACCTGGTCGTTGGTTTCATCGCGGTACTCGATGCCCAGGTCATAGTACTTGATATCCAGCTCCAGGTAAGGCGTAATGAGCTTATCCTTAATGAATTTCCAGATGATGCGCGTCATTTCGTCGCCATCAAGCTCAACTACGGGGTTGGCTACTTTGATTTTGGTCATGTGGGAGGTGGGAGTAGGTAAAGCCCGGGTGTGCCACCGGCAAAAGCGCGCGGTGCCGGGCAAGAAATTTGGTCCCGGCTAACAGGCCACGAGGTGGCCTTGTTAGATACGGGCGTCAATATTAAGCACGTTTTAGCACCTGGCGGCTGCCCCATGCGGTCGCAAACGTTTGCATTCGCCTAAGACGCGCAATAATTTATTTTTGAAGCTTCCGGATGGGGGTTGCCCGGCCCCGCGCGGCTGGTGCCAAGCCCGGCAAGCCGCCGCGGAGTGCCCCGGGCAGTTGCGTCGCTGAGCTGCTTCGTTTCTATATATTATGTAACTAATTTATAATCAATTAGTTAGAAAAAGTTCGCTGGGCGGCGTAGCGGCTGGCATCGCCGGGCAGCAGGCGGTCGTGGGGCAGGAGCTTTTTGAGGAGATGGAGGTTTTGGGTGCGGCCCGCCCCCGCCTCCTGGCTAATGATTTCGAAGCCCAGCTGCTGCACCTCGGCGTGCAGGGCGGGGTCGGTGAGGCGGGTGGGCAGGCTAGCGAGCAGCCCTTCGAGCAGCTGCACGCGGCGGCCGGGCGGCGTGTGCCGCTGGGCCAGGGTGCGCACGGCGGCCGGCAGGTCGGCGGGGCGGGTGGCGCTGAGCAGCAGCAAATACTGCTTGAGGTGGGCCGCGGGCTTGCGCAGGCCGGCCCAGCCGGCCAGCAGCAGGGTTTCGGCCTCAGCGGGGCGTAGTAGTTTGGTAGCCAATATATGAGCTGCCGCCAGCAGGTTGTTGGCGGCCTGCGCCATGGCGGCGGCGCGCTCGTAGTAGGGCACGGCCCGCGCGGGCTGGCCCAGGGCGCAGTACAGGTCGCCCACCTTCTCGTAGGCGTTGAGCTCCTGGTAAATTTCCAGGGCTTCGGCCAGCAGGCCGCCCTGCTCCAGGGTGGTGGCGGCGGTGTGGGGTTCGCTCAAGTGCTCGCGGTAGAGGGCGGCAGCCTCGCGGAAGTAGCGGCCCTGCACCAGCACCTGCGCGGCGGTGCGGTAGTCGCCCAGCAGGTGGGCGTGAATGTAGGCCGCCTTCTGGAAGCGGCCAGCGGCCACTTCCTGGGCGGCCGCCGCCAGGTAGCTTTTGCGCAACCGCTCTTCATAAGTGCTTAGCCCCCAGCCATCGACGCGCTGCCCGCCGCCCAGCCCGCCCAGGCTAAAATTGGTGCTGTGCGCTCCCAGGCTGCTGCCGGGCGCGGCCGTGCCCCGGTGCTGGTAGGGGCTGCTCAGCGGAATGGCAAAGCGCAGGGCCGCCTCCATATTTTGCCCAAACAGCTCTAGCAGGCGCGCTAATTCGTCGTTGCGCTTGCGCTCCAGCTCGGCCAGGCTCCCGCTGAAATAGTCGTGCAGGCGGTCCAGTGGCCCCGGCCCGGTGGCCCCACCCGCGCCGGCCCCGCCCAGCGGGGCCAGGCCAGCCCCCAGCCCCCCCAACGCTCCCAGCAAGCCCTGGCTGGCCGCCAGGCCCGCGCGCAAGGCGCTTTGCTTGAGCGAATTCAGGGTTTTTTCGAGCGGCGAGGGCGTTTCGGGTGCGCCCGGCAGCTCGGTGAGGGGGGCGCTGCCTACTTCGGCCTGGGCCTCGGCCAGCACCTCGGCCACGCTGGGGGCCTGCACCCGAATGCTGCGCAGGGGCGGCGGCAGCGGCGCGCCGGGGTGCGCCCGGCTCCAGTCGGCCGGTTGCGGCGGGGGCAGCGCCAGCAGGTCGGCCAGAGCGAGGCAGTCGGTAGCCTCGAAGCCCACCAGGCCCACAGCGGGGTGCAGCAGCTGCACCTCGTAGAGCAGGCGGCCGGGCAGCTCGGCGGCGGGGGTGGCGGGGCGCAGCGTGGCGTGGGTGGGCAGGTAGAGGCGGCCGGCCACTACGCCCAGTGGCTCGCGCAGGTGGGGCGGCGGGGGGCTGCCGGCGGGCAGCAGCACCAGCAGCCCCGCCGGGCGCACCGACTGCACCGACTCGGGCACCACGTAGCAGGCCAGCGCCCCGGGGGCCACGTTCCAGCGGCTCAGCTCGCGCAGCCAGGCCAGCGGCTCGGCCCCGGCCAAAAAGGCGGCCACCGCCGGGCGCTGCGCGGTAGGGGCGGGGTGCAGGGTGAGCAGCATTTAGCAGATTTGGTTGATAAAGGGTTGAATATAAGCCGCATAAAAATCTGGCACCAGCAATGCCTGCTCGTCGAGCTGCGGTTCGATACCCGTGAAGTAAGAAAAGCCGCACCGCTTGCCATCGGCGGCCCAGGCCGCGGTGGGCCAGTCGGCTACTAAAACCAGCGTAACCTCGGGCAGCTTTTTAGTGGCGCTTCGCAAGTGCAGCAGACCCCGCGAATCTACGAACGCCTCACTGCCATTGGGCCACACAAATCTTTGGAAATCAACTGATTTATTGGAAATGAGCTGCTGACTTTCAACCAGCTGCGGCTGGGTTCTTTTGTTGCGCAGCTGCGTGTTGGGGCCGAGGGGCTGTAGCTTGAGGATGCCGCTGGCTTCGGCCACGAGCAGGTAGTTGCCCAGCATGAGCTTGCCGGTACTACTGAGGCCAATGTGCGGGAGCGTACTCAGTACCTCGTAGCTCGTTTGGAGAAAATCGGCGGGCACTCCGGGCCGCGCCACTTCCCGGTGCGGCTCGTCAAGCTGGTCGAAGCTTTGGTTGAAACATTCGAAGGCTTGCGGTGCCGCCGGTGTTTCGAGGGCCAGGCAGCCGTCGCCGGCGTAGCGTAGGCCCGCCCAGCCCGCCGCCAGGGCAGGGTGGCCGGATAGGTCTGTGTAACAGGTTTTTAGGCCAGGCAGGCTGATGGCGTAAAACAGCAGCCGTGGGGCCTGGTTGGCCGGCCGCTGCTCTAGCAGCAGGTGCAGGCGGCCAGCGGGAGTATCGGCATCGGGGTCGAAGCTGTCGTCGATGCTGAGGTGTATTACGCCTTCTTCAACTGCTGGCAGCAGCTCCTGCGCCCCGCGCCCGGAAGCGGGCCAATAAAGCAGGCGGCGGTCGTTGGTAACAGCCGCCGTGCCCAGGCCCTCGTGCTGGCACAGGGTAGCTAGCTGCAAGCCCGCCCGCATGGCCGGAAATAACAGCGGGGCCTTTGGCTGGCGCAAAAAAGCCGGCCGCTGCACGCTCTTCGGACTCTTTACCGTCTTCCGGCCCGGCGGATTCAGCAAGAGCTCCAAGTCTACCTGGCTGGTGCTGAGCACGGTGCGGTGCCCAGCCTTCACCTCATAAAGCACCAGCTCGCCGCTGCGGGCTATGGTGAGCAGAAAGCGCAGGGCCGCCGGCGCAGCGGCCAACGCCGCCCTAAACTCGGGTTGGCGGGCGGCTTGCGCCTCCGTAATAAGCAGCGCTTCGGCCCGGGCGGGCAATATGGCCCGCATCGCTCGCAGGGCCTCGCCGCAGTGCAAGGCCGGGTCGAGCAAGCCGAGGGTGGCCACCACGCCGGCCCGCGAGCGCAAGTCAAGCCGCTGCAAGTGGTGGCTCCACACGGCGAAGGCCGCCGGTGGCTCCGGGCCGGCCGGCTGGGCCAGCGCGAGTGCCGCTGCCAGGCCCGCCACGCGGGGCAGCCCCCACATGGGCAGGGTAATATCGAGGAGCAGCACGCGGGTGGGCGGCTGGGGTAGGGGCGGGGCTTCGCGGCGCAGGTAGAGGGCTTCGCCGTGGGCGAGGCGGGCCAGCAGGCTGAGGTCGTCCTGGGCCAGCTCGCTCAGCAGCAGGCGGTGGAGGGGGCCGCGGTTGCTGAGGTCGGCCACGCCGCCCAGGGGCTGCTCGCTGGCCTGGGGCGCCGGGTGGGGCAGGTGCAGGGCGGCGCGCAGGTGGGGCACCAGGCGGGCCAGGCCCGCCGTTTGCTGGTTCTGGGCCAGCTCGGCCAGCAGGTCGAGCGCGGGCCCGGTGGGTGGGGCAGGGGGCGGGGCAGGGGCTTCTTCGAGTGGCTCGGGCAGCTGGTCGAGGCCGGTGCGCAGGCGCAGCTCCAGGCTATGCACGGTGCGAAACTTGCGGGCGGCTTGGTCAAAAAACAGCAGGTCTTCCCGGAATTGCCAGCGGGTGAGTTGAGCTCGGGGCTGAATCAACTCACTTTGAAAGAAATTAGCGAGGTCGTTGGCCAGTTCTTTTACCTGCACAACGGCAATAGACCTGGGCAGGGTATCTCCCAGTACTAGGCGCAGCAAGTGCTCCTTGGCCACGCCCTGGCGCAATTCGGTGGGCAATTCGCGGATGATATCCCAAAAGCTGCGGGCCACGCTGAGGTGAAATGTCAGCTCCTCATCGGGCGGGCCGCCCGGCGGCAGGCTGCGCAGCAAACCTTGTAGCAGGCCAGTTTCAGCACGGCTGCTTTGCCAGGTAGAGCTGCAGGCGGCCAGCAGCAGCAGTGCCGGGCCCAGCCTTGGCAGGCCCGTAGGGGCCAGGCCCGTGAGCAGGGCGGCCAGCTCCTCGCGGTAGGTGATGGTGGTGCCATTCACCCACTCCA
This sequence comes from Hymenobacter sp. H14-R3, assembly GCF_030063445.1. GTDB lineage: Bacteria > Bacteroidota > Bacteroidia > Cytophagales > Hymenobacteraceae > Hymenobacter. The sequence goes on from NZ_JASITD010000004.1 coordinate 168,533, forward strand.
CCACCTCATTGCTTTCGGCCCAGCGCCAGAAATAGCCCTGGAGTGGCCGGAAGTAGCTGGTAACGCCCTGGCCGGGCGCGGGGTCGGTTTGCTCAGGCATTAGTAGTTAACTAAATGAAGGTAAGTCGAATAGCTGCGCGCGTGGCGGGGTGCAGCTGCGCGGTCGGCACAACTTCGTACTGGCCCGTGGCCTCAAATAAAACGAAGCGCTCGCCGCCGTGGGTTAGCTGGGCCGCTACCAGCGGCGCCGCAATCGGCAGCTCAAACTCGAAGCCGGCCGGCAGCAGCAGCCCGCTCGCCAGCCAATATTCCTGGCCGGGCAGCGGGGGCAGCGGCGTGCCCAGCAGCAGCGCCTGCCCGTGGCTGCTCACCGCAAAGCGCAGGCAGGCCAGCCGCACGGCGGGGGCGGTTTCGGCGTAGGCCTGCCAGGCGGCCAGGGAGGTGCGCAGGGCCGCGCCCGGCCGGGGCTGGGCACTGGGCACCAGCCGCACGGGCACCAGCGCGGGCGGCTGGCCGGGCAGCGCGGCGGTGGGTAGCTCCAGCGGCACGAAGGCCGTGATGGGCTGCCAGGCCAGCAGCGGCAGCCGGCCGGTGGGCGTGGGCCGCCCAGCGGGGAAAAGCCGGCCGGCCGCATCGGCCACGTAGGCCGCCAGGGCGGGCAGCTGGCGCAGGGCCAGCGGCAGCGGGCCGGTGGCAGGCAGGCCGCGCAGCCACAGCTGGCCTGCGTCGGCCGCCACGAGCAGGCCGGGCTGGTCGCGCACCGTGCCCAGGGCCGCGCGTTGGGCTTCGGCCAACACTAGTATGCGCTCGGTCATAGTGACTAGGAATTCATTGAATTGACAAGTTTGAGGGGCATACAATCGCAAGCGTTTTTAGCCCGCAGAAGCCGCAGAGGGTTGCGCAGAAGGCGCAGAAGCAAACGGCTCCAAGAGGTCAATCCAATTAATTGTCAAAACGCAGCACTTCTTGCCAGAGCGCGTCCAGGGGTTCCTGCACGTAGCGGCGCTGCTCGGGGTTGGTGAGCCACTGGGCGCGGCCGTGCAGGTAGCGGAGCTGGTCTCGGAGGGTGGCGCGGTCGGCGGGGGTGGTGGCGGGGTCGTGCCAGCGCTCGGCCAAGCGGCTCACTTCCTGGTAGATAACGTCGGCATCGGGCACTAGGTCCACGGCGGCGCGGGGGTGGGGGCGGGGCGCGGTATCGGCGCTTACTACGGTGTTGACGAGGCCAGCCAGCACCTCGCGCTGCTCGTCGGTATCCCAGATGTGGCGCAGCACCCAGGCATCGGAGGGCACGGCCACCAGGCGCTGGCTGAGCAGGGCGCTGGCCGCCAGCAGGCGCTGGAGCTTCACGGCGCGGCGGTCGCTCAGGGCCAGGCCGGCCTGCCGCAGCTGGCCCACCAGGGCGGCGTAGGCGGGGCGCACGGTGGCCAGGTCCACGGTGGGCACGGCGGCTTGCAGCTGCGCCACCTCGGCCGCCGCGATGGTGGGCAGCTCGGCGGGCGCCGCGCGCTGCTCCAGGCCCCAGCCGGCGGCGAGCACGGCGCTGAGGTCGGCGGGGGCGGCGTTGTCGGAGCGCACGCGCACCAGGAAGCGGTCGAAGAGCGCACCCAGGGCCTCGTCTTCGGGCAGGTGGTTGCTGGCGCCCACAATGAGCAGGGCCGGCAGCGGCCGGGTTTCGCGGCCCCGCCGAAACACCTTCTCATTCAGCACCAGCAGCAAGCTGTTGAGAATGGCGCTGTTGGCGTTCAGCAGCTCATCCAGAAAAATGAGGTTGGCCTCGGGCAGCATGCCCTCGGTGTTGGTCACCAGCTCGCCCTCGCGCAGGCGGCGGATGTCGAAGGGGCCGAACAACTCGTTGGGCTCGGTGAAGCGCGTGAGCAGGTAGTCAAACGTCTGGCCCTCGACCGAGCGGGCCAGGGCGTGCACCAGGGCGCTTTTGGCGGTGCCGGGCGGGCCCAGCAAAAACAGGTTTTCGCGGCTCACCAGGCACAGCATCAGCAGGTCGATGATGTCGTCTTTGCCCACAAACGTGGCTTTGAGGTGGCGGGCCACACGGTGCAGCTTGTCAATCAAAAGCCCGAGCGGGGCCGGAAAATCAGTCATAAAATGGTTGGAACAACAGTCAGAAAATCGGGCCAGAGCTGCGCCACGTACTCGCCCAGCGCCGCCCGCACGCCTTCGTACGCGCCCGGCTGGGCCGCCCGCGCCCGGTCGCGCCGCTCGATAAGGCGGTCGAGGTACAGGGCGCGCAGGGCCGGGTGGGCCAGCACGGCGGCCGGGGCTGCGGCCGGGGCCGGGCCCACCAGCGAGAGCGGCCACTGCTGCCCCACGGCTTGCAGCCGGGTTACCAGCGCATCGGCCGGGGCCAGGTCGCGGGCCAGGCCCAGCAGCGCGGGCAGGTGGCGAAAGGTTAAGTCGACCGAGTAGCTGGCCTCGGGCGTGGGGTCGCCGGGCCAGTCGGCCAGGTGCTGGGCCACGGCGTCGGCACCATGGTCGCGCAAAAAGGCCAGCTGCATGGTGCGGTACAGGAACCCGGCGGCCCACTGCGCCGCCGCGGGCGCAAAGGCCGGCACCTGGTGGGCCTGGTGCAGGGCATCGGCGGCGTGGTAGCGGCGCAGCAGCTCGGTGGCGGGGGCCAGGTCGGCGGCGGCAAACGGGGTGAGCTGGCCGGCCACCGTCACCTCGCCGGTAGCCAGCAGGGCACGCAGAAAATCGAGAAGGGAGGGCGGCATGGGCGGCAATATAGCGCGGCGACCCGCGGCCGGCGGGTCGCCCGCCACGGTTCACCCCACCTCTTGGCCCCTTTCTATATAGAGGGGAGAAGTCTAGGGTCAGCGCCGCTAAGTTCGGGGTTTGTGGCCCTCCGTGGGCGTCCACGGAGGGCCACAAACCCCCAGGGTAAACCGCGCAGGGCAACCTCAAACGCACTAGCCCTGAAGGTAGCAAAAAGCTATAAGTCAATCGGATAGCTAAAGTGCTGAATTGCCGGCTCAGCCCTGCTGCCCAGCGTAGCAATTGCGCCCTGGTAGTCTATTCCAACGCTAAAACTAAGCAGCCGGCACCCCGCCGGCGCGCTGAGCGCGGGCGGCGCGCCCGGCCGAAATTCCAGTACCGAAAACGCGGCAAACGGCATTCCCAAACCCATACCCAAGGCCTTGGCATAGGCCTCCTTACGCGTCCAGATGAGGTAAAATAGTGGCCAATAATCGGCGGGCGCGGCGGCGCGCAGGGCCGCCTGTTCAGAGGCAGAAAACAGCTCCTGCACCAGCGCGGCCGCGTCGGCCAGTGGGGTTAGCGGCTCCACATCGGCCCCCACGGGCCCGGCATTCGACACGGCTAGCAGCGCCCGGCCGGGCCGGTAGGAGAGGTTGAAATGCAGGCCGCCCGCCGCTAGCTGAGGTTTGCCGTTGGCGTCGGGATTTAGAAGTAACTCTTTGTCAGTAAGCGTATTATAATTACTGAGTACGCTTCGTAAAAAGCCGTGGGCCCGGCCGTAGGTCTGGCGCAGGGCGGGGCTGCGCAGGCGGGCCAGCCGCGCTAGCTCGGCCGCTGATAACGTGGTTTCGGCCGCCGGCCAGCCGGGGTGGTCGGTGGCGAGGTCAGCTTGCCAGATGTGCAGAAAAGGGCCCACTATTGGCCGCCGGCAATGAAGGCGCTCGGGATGCCCTGCCAGCGAGTATTGGCGGGCAGCTGCTCGCCCTTCATCAGCAGCGAGAGGCTTTTGAGCGTTGCGCCGGGGCCGATAACGGAGTCGTAGAGCACCACGGAGGAGGTGCCCACGGTGGCGTAGCGACCGATGCGCAAGTTGGACATTTTCATGACTCGGTCCTCAAACAAATGGGTTTGAATGGTGGAGCCGTTGTTGAGAATGGCGTGGTCGGCGACCCAGGCCAGGTCGAATTCCGTGATTTCGGTGGTGTCCATGTACACCGAGTGGCCGAAGTGGCTGCCCATCAGCTGGAAAAACCAGGTGGCGAAGGGCGTGCCCAGCAATGCGGCTTCCCAGAAAGGGTATACGTAGCTTTCGCACAAGGAATTAACCAACTCGTTGCGCCATACCCACGACGACCATAACGGCTGCTCGGAAGGCCGGTAGCGCCCGATGAGCACCCACTTGAGCAGGGCCGTGAGCAGCGAAAAGCCGAAGATGAGGCCCACCATGGCCCCCGTGCCCACGCCCACGCTGCTCCAGAAGGGGTAGTGCAGCAGGTGCCAGTGGCAGTAGTGGTAGAGCACCGCAAACGTGACAAAGGTGAACGTAAACGGCAGCACGATTTTGACTAATTCGATGCTGCTGCGCGCCCAGACGAGGCGGGCCGGTGGGGCAAACGTGAGCTCGGGCGCGAAGGACGTGGATGCGGGCCGGTTGGGCAGCAAAAAGGCCGGCGAGCCCACCCACGACGTGTTATCAGGCGGCGTATCGAGGGGGGCGGAGGAGAGCGCGCCAATCAAGTTGTTGGTACCCAGTACGGTGCCGCCGGCCAGCACGGCCCCGTTGCCCACGAAGGTGCGCGGCCCCACCACCGTGGGCAGCACCGACACTAGCCCGTGCTGCACGCGGGGCGCGCCCACGCTCACCGAATCGGCCAGAAACGAGCCGGGGCCCACCGTGAGGTGGTCGGCCGAGATGTGGTTGAGGGTCGAAACCTCGGCCCGCGCGCCGATTTTGGCCCCCAGCAGCCGCAGCCAGTAGGGCGTGTAAATGGTGGTGTAGAGCGGCCGCAGCAGCGTGAGGCTCTGAGCCAGCACGGCATCGGCCACCCAGTGGCGCACGTAGGCGAGGCTATACAGCGGCAGGGTGCCGGCGGCCTGGCGGCCGGCTACCAGGCGCTTGGTGCCGGCCAGCACGGCAATCAGCAGCAGCACATAGAGGGCCGATAACGGCATGAGCGTCAGCAAAGAAGCCTCCGCGCCGAAGTGCGCCACGCTTTCATAAAGCAGCGCAATAATGGGGAGCGAAGCCACCGTGGGCACCAGCAGCAGCAGGGCAATGGCCGCCAGCTGGGCCGCCAGATAGCCCGCGCCCGGCGCGGCCACCGGCCGCAGCGGGCCGGCGGGCACCACCTGGCGCACGCGCTGGGCCGGCGAGCCCAGCCAGCCCTCGCCGGCCGGCACCTGCTGGCCGGCGGGCAGCACCGAGAGGTCATCTAGTTCGGCCCCGTCGCCCAAGCTAGTGTCGCCCTCCATGATGGCGCGCAGGCCCACGTAGGCGGCGCGGCCCACGGTGGTGGCCCCAATGATGAGGCGGTCGCGCTCGATGCGGTAGCCCAGCAGCGCCGCCTCGCGGGCCAGGCTGGCCCCGCTGCCCACCGTGAGCAGGTCGAAGCACAGCACGCGGGTGGTGCCCAGGTACACGTTGCGGCCGATGCGGGCCCCCAGCAGGCGGTAGAAAACGGCCAGGAAGGGCGTGGCCGACAGTAGCTGCACCGGGGCGGCTTCCACCAGCTTCTTCACTACCCAGAAGCGGTAGTAGTAGAAGCCCCACAGCGGGTATTCGCCGGCCCGGAAGCGGCCGATAACCAGCCACTTCACCGCCACTACCAGCAGGCAGGCCAGCGGCACGTACAGCACCACCGAGGCCACGCCGGCCGCTATTAATTCGGCCCACGACCACTCGGCAAACACGGGCCGGAAGTGCAGCGACAAATTCAGAAAAAACACCGGCACGGCGTAGAAAACCGCCACCGAAACCAGCTGCAAAATGGCCGTGGCCAGCCGGGTGGCGGTGCTGGCGCGGGCCAGCGGCATGGCCAGGGCCGGGGCGGCGGCGGGCGCGGCGGCCTGGGCGCTGGCCGTGGCGGCCACGGCGGCGGCCAGCGCCTCAATGGTGCGCCGGGTATACATCTCCTTCACCGAGAGGCCCTGAAAATCAGCCTGCTGGCGCAGCTCGGAGGTGATGAGCGAGGCCAGCAGCGAGTTGCCGCCAATGTCGAAGAAGTCGTCGGTTATGGAGAGGTCGGCGGTGTCGAAGCGCTTTTGCCACACGGCGTAGATGGCGGTTTCGAGCGGAGTGCGGGGCAGGGTCAGCTCGCGGGCGGGGGCCTGCGCGCCCACCACGGGGTAGGGCAGGGCCTTGCGGTCTACTTTGCCGCTGGTGAGCAGCGGGAACGACGCCAGCGGCACCAGTGCGGCGGGCAGCATGTAGGGGGCCAGGCGCTCGCGCAGAAAGGCGCGCACCGCCTTTTCGTCCAGCAGTTGGTTGGGCTCCAAAATGAGGTAGGCGATGAGCTTCTTCACGCCATCGGCGCTTTCCTTGAGGGCCACGGCGGCGTTGCGGATGCCCGGCCATTGCAGCAGCAGGCTCTCGATTTCGGCCAGCTCGACCCGAAAGCCCCGGATTTTTACCTGCGTGTCGATGCGGCCCAGGAAGTCCACGTTGCCCTCGGCCTCGAAGCGGGCCAGGTCGCCGGTGCGGTAGAGGCGGCCCGCGAAGCCGTTTGGCAACTCACTCACGGTGTTGAACTTAGCGGCGCTCAGCTCGGGGCGGTTGAGGTAGCCAGCGGCCAGCGCCGCGCCGCCAATGCACAGCTCGCCGGCCCCGCCCAGCGGCACCAGCTGGCCCAGCTGGTCGAGCAGCAGCACTGCATAGCCCGCCAGCGGCCGGCCAATGGTGAGGCGCTGGCCGGGCACGAAGTCGGCGGCGGTGGCCACTACCGTGGCCTCGGTGGGGCCGTAGGTGTTCACCACCCGGCACTGCCGGCTGGCCCACTTGGCCAGCAGTTCGGGCGGGCACACCTCGCCCCCCAAAATGAGCAGCCGTAGCGTGGGAATGGCGGCCGGCAGCAGCGAGAGCAGCGTGGGCACGGTGGAGAAGATAGTGACCTGATTTTCGACTAAAAAGCCGGGCAGCGCGTCGGGCGCTTTCATGGTTTCTTCGGGCACCGGCACCAGGGTGGCGCCCGCGCCCCAGGCCAGCCACAGCTCTTCGAGCGAGGCGTCGAAGGCCACCGAAAAGCCCTGCACCACGCGGTCTTGCGGGGTGGGCTGAAACAGCAGTTGCTCGGCCCGCACCAGGTGGCAGATGCTGCGGTGCGGAATGAGCACGCCCTTGGGCAGCCCCGTGGTGCCGGAGGTATAAATGACGTAGGCGATGGAATCGGGGCCCACCGCCACGGGCTCCATAAACGAGGGCACCGCCGGGGCGGGTACGCGCAGGTCGAGCACCAGGCCGGGCCAGCCGTCGAAGCCGGCGGGCAGGGGCTGGGTGGTGAGCAGCACCTGCGCCCCACAGTCGCCGAGGATAAACGTGACGCGGTCGGGCGGAAACGATAAATCGAGCGGCACGTAAGCCGCACCGGCCTTGAGCACGGCCAGCATGCCCACGTACAGCTCCACCGACTTGGCCATGAACAGGCCCACAAAGTCGCCGGCCCGCACGCCCTGGTGCTGGAGGCGAGCCGCCAGCTGGTCGGCCTCCCCGTTGAGCTGGCGGTAGGTGCGGGTATCGCCCAACCAATTAAGCGCCAGTTGATTGGGGTATAGCCGGGCGGTTTCCTCAAACAGCTGGTGCAGCTGCTGCGGGCCGCCCTTGGCCACGGTTTGCGGCACCGTCAAAAACTGGCGCAGCAGGCCCATTTCCTCCTCGGCCAAAAAGAACACGTAGCCCACGGTGGCCTGCGGGCTCGCCGCTATTTGCTCGAACACGCGCTGCACGTGGGCCGGCAGGTAGGCCGCGCCCCAGGGCCCCGGCAGCCCGCCGGTGCAGGCAAAGCTGACGGCCACCGGGCCGTCGGCCGCAAAGTCGAGGGTCACGCACCACTCGTGGTCGGGGCTCTGGGCCTCGGGGGCCGGGAAGGCGATGCGCGCCCGCGTAATAGCCGCCCCCAGCTGCTCGGCCACGCCGGCCAGGCCCATCACGAGCTGGCTGGCGGCCTCGGCAGCCAGCTCGGCCAAGGTTGCTATATCACTGATATGGAGTAGAATAGCCGCGGGTGGAAAGGCCGCCGTAGCGTTCTCGACCCGCAGCGTGGCTTGCAGCTGAATGGGGCTGCGCTCGGCCGGCTGGCGGTAGTACACCACCGCGAAGGCGGCCAGGTAGCTGGCAATCAGGGCTTCTTTTTGCCGAAAGGCCAGGGCAAAGTCGGCGGGCGGGGGCGTAGCGTTGGGTTCCGCAACGGGGGCCAGGGGCAGGTCGGTAATCGAACTCATGGGGAGGGCCGGCCGCGCCGGCGGGCAGCGGGTGAAAGAACAAACGGGAGAGCGCCGTACGAAAAAGGCAGGCTGGGCGGGGTGCACCACCATCACCCACCGCCAAATAGCGCCAGAGAAGGTGAACCAACCGTGAGGCCCGGCCGGCCGCGGTGCGGCGGCTCCTGGCCACTGCCCAGCTTATACGCTTTTGGGCCCGCCTTTGCCCAGCTGAACCGGCTGGGCACTAAAAAACCGGCGGGCACTTCGCTCAGAAGTGCCCGCCGGCCACCGGTTTAAGTCAAGCCGTTTTTAACGATAAGCAGTTGATATTAAATATTTTAGCATTTTAGACCGTCACGCTGAGCCCGGCGAAGCATCGCTACCGCTCATCACCTCAATCGTCCAACGATGCGAGCTAGATGCTTCGCCGAGCTCAGCATGACCGCCTTCTACATGCTCAATTCCACCAAACTACTTAGCTCAGAAAACGCTCGCGGGCGTTACTCCACGCTCAGGGCGCGGGTCAGGGCTACGCCATCTACCACGAGGCGGCAGGTGTAGAGGCCGGGGGCCAGGCTGGTGGTGCGCAGGTCGGCGAGGTAGTCGCCGGCGGGCTTGGCCTGGTTGTCGAGCACCGAGGCCACGCGGCGGCCCATGGCGTCGTACAGGGCCAGGCTTACTACGGCGGGCTTTTGCAGGCTGTAGGGCAGGTGCGTGAGGCCGGGGCTGGGGTTGGGGTAGGCGGTGGCCAGGGCGGCGGCGCTGGTCTGGCTGGCGCGCGTGGCCGTAATGGTAGTCAGGCCGGGGCCCGTCAGGTCATCAAAGTAATACGTGCTGCTGCTGGCCGAACCGCCCGCGATGAGCAAGCCAATCTGGTCGATGTTGGTGGCCGTCACCGTGCCGTCGCTGTTGCCAGCATTGAACTTAAACGTCAGCGTTTCCCACGTATTGGCGGCGGCCGAGGTGGTAGCATCGAAGGTGCCGGCGAAGTTGCCCTGCGGGTACACGTAAGGTGATGCGGTAGCCTTGGCTTTATTCTGGAGCACCAGCTGCACCGGCGTGTTAGCGGCCGGGCTGCGAAACTTCAGGGTAATGGTCTGCGCCCCGCTGATGTAGCCAGCTACGTCGGCAAACTTACCGGCCTTGGGCACGATGTTGATGGTAGCATACTGCTGCGAGCCATCGCGGGCATAGCTGGCGCAGGTGGCGCTGGTGTTGCCCGCGCTGCTGCCGGGGTTAGCGGCCGCCTCATCGAGGGTGCCCTGCGCCGAAGGGTAGCTGAGCAGACGGGTGGTTTCGAAGTTATCGAGCAAAACGGGAGCGGCAACTGTGCTGGTCACCAGCTCGGGGCCCATCAAATCGTCGAGGTAGTAGGTGGCCGCAGTGGCCATGGCAGGGGCTACCAGCATGGCTAGCTGGTCGATATCAGTGGCGGTGACCGTCGCGTCGGCCTGGCGCGCGCCAAACGTGAAGGTCAGGGTTTCCCAGATGCCGGCGGCCGCCGTGGTCGTGGCCAAGAAGCTGCCCGCATAGTCGCCCTGCGGATAGACATAAGGTGCCACGGCAGCCTTGGCTTTGTTTTGGAGCACTAGCTGCACAACCGTGCCCACGCCGGGGCTGCGGAACTTCATGGATATTTTCTTGGTACCCGCCATGTAAGCACTCACATTGGCCATGCGGCCGCTGATGGGATTGATGTTGACAACCGCATACTGCGAAGCGTCGCGGTCGTATTTGCCGCAGGTGGCGCTGGTGTTTACGGTGCCGCCTCCTGGGTTGGCAACGGGGGCCAGTGCGCCGCTCACGTTGTTGTAGGCCACAATGCGCGTGTTCTCAAAGTTGTCGTAGAGTACCTGCGCCGAGGCCGCGCGGCTGCCGAGGGTTACCAGCCCAGCGGCCAGCAAATACGTAGTAAAAGTGTTCATAATCAGCAGGGTGGGAAAATAAATTGGGTGAAAAAATGGGCGGCTCCACTACGAAGCCGCCCGGCACTGTGCAGCTGCTACTGCTTGTACTGAAAAAACTTCACGTAGTCGACCAGCATGGTTTGCGGGAAGGTGGTGCTGGCGTCGGGGTTGCCGTCGAAGTCGCCGCCCACGGCTACGTTCAGAATCACGTAGAACGGGTTGTTGAACGGATAGGGCGAGGCGTCGGCCGAGGTAAAGGTGTAGTAGCTAACGCCATCCACAAAAAACTCCATCTTATTCTGGCTCCGAATGCAGGTAAAGAGGTGGAAATCGGCCGAGAAATCGCCGCTCGGCAGCGAGTAAGCCGTGCCCTTATACTGGTGCGTGGCCACCGAATTGCCATAGTGCATGGTGCTGTTGTTCACCGACGGCGCGCTGCCGCGCAGCTCCATGATGTCGATTTCGCCGCAGGCCGGCCAGCTCACCTGGCTGTCGTTGGCGCCCAGCATCCAGATGGCGGGCCACACGCCCTTGCCCTTGGGCAGCTTGGCCCGCACGTCGAGGCGGCCGAAGGTAAACTCCTTCTTGTCCTTCGTAATGATGCGGCCCGAGGTGTAGGTGCGCCCGTTGTAATTTTCCTTAATGGCCGTGATGTTGAGGTTGCCCCCGGTCACGGTCACGTTGTTGCGCGAGCTGGTGGTGGCTTGCAGCTCGTTGTTGAACCACACATCCTTCACCTCAGGTGCCCACTTGTTGGCGTCGAGGCTGCTGGTTTCGAATTCGTCGCTCCAGGCCAGCTCGGTGTAGTCGGCGTAGGCGCGGGCGTCGGCGTTGGTGGCGGTGCTGCCCGCGGTGCCGGTGGCCGTGATGGTGGGGCCCGGCGGGTTCTGGGTGCAGCCCCCGGCCGACAGCGTGAGCAGCAGGCCGGCCGATAGCGCCCGCAGCAGCGGCGGATTAACTAGATAAGTCATTAGAATCAGAACTAGAAAAGGGTGGGAGATAAAGCGGTTTTACTTAGGGCTTAGGCAAAGCCGTCTGTCCTTGCGAGCGCAGCATGCTACGCTCGCGAGGACGAGCGGCTTTGCGCAAGGCCAGTAGCCAGCAATAGCTATCAGCTTACGATTTGATTGATAGAATGTTATAAGATAATCAGCTATTTAGCTACCATCTTAAACTCAAACAGCGGGTCGTCGGTGGGCCCGCCGGCGCGCAGCGTCATGTGCTTGTCATCAATCGAGATGATGCGGTAGATGCGGCTGGTGGCCGCGTTGGTGACCCCAATGAAGGAGCCGGGCGCGGCCAGCACAAACTGCGCCACGCCCGCGCCCGAAGCGGGCCCAAACGTGAAGGTGGTGTTGTTGGCCCGGGCGGCCTGGCAGGTGTAGTCGATGGCCACAAACGTTTGGCCATTGGCATTATAGGTGAAGTTGCCGGCGGTCGAGAACGTGTATTCGTCGTCGGCTTGGCAGGCGGGCACGCTGCCCGCCGAACCGCTCTTGTTGTAGCTGCTGATGTTGGCCTCGTTGCCCACGATAATGGCATCGGCTACCGAGTTGTCAATCAGCCAGGTGCGCGCGCCGCCACCGGTGAGCAGCTGCTTGGCCCGGTCGAGGGCCGAAAGCTGGGGTATGTAGGTAGTGACGGTTTTGGTGCCGTCGGGGTTGGTGCCTTGCAGGCGCAGGCGGGTGGCGGTGGCCTCCACAAGGTCGTAGGTCTTGTTCACCACCGAGTCGGGCAGGCCAATGAACGACTTGTTACGTTGCAACACAAGCTGCCCCAGCGTGCCGCTGGGCCTATACACAAAGTCGGAGTTGCCGGTGCGGGCTGTGCCGCAGGTGCCGTTGGCGAAGGTGCCCGCGCCCGCATCGTAGGCGTAGGAAAAGTTGCTGGTAAACGAAAACACGTCGTCCAGCTGGCAGGCGTTCAGCACGGGCGAAGTCGAGAGCACCGCCCCGCTGGCCGAGAGCTTCACCACCGCGCCCGGCTGGTCGGAGAGCGTCCAGGAAGTAGCGCCCGAGCCGCCGCAGGCCGTGAGCACCGCGTAGCCCGCGTTGCCGCAAATGGTGGGAATGGTAACCGGCAGCTGCGGCGACACGCTGGAGCCGCCCCGGCCGGCCGCCGTTAGGCGCACGCGGTAGGTATCGGGCAGCTTGTAGGTGTGCGTCACGTTCTGGCCCGAGGCCAGCGGCGAGCCATCGCCAAAGTCCCACTGATAAAGAAAGGCGTCGGTGGTGGTGTTGGTAAAAGTGGCCGTTACCGGGTACTGGCTGGTGTTGAGGGTCACCGTGAAGGCGGGCGTCGGAATAATGCCTTCCAGGCTGGTAGCGCCGGTGTCTTTGCGGCAGGCCGCCAGGGCCGCCGCCCCGGCCAGCAGCAGGGCCGCGTGGCGAAAATAAGTAGACATAAGATTAGTGCTTAGGAAGTTGGCAAGCTCGCAATGACGGGCCTGCTTAACCAGTAAGTTAATAGCCAGGGTTTTGGGTCAGATTGGGGTTGGCGTCGCGCTCCGATTGGGGAATGGGCAGCAGGCTATTAAACGGCTTCACGCCCTTGGCTACCAGCGCAGGCAACTTGGTGAGGTCGCCGGTGCGCTTGAGGTCAAACCAGCGGTCGTCCTCGAAGGCCAGCTCGTAGCGGCGCTCTTTCACCACAGCCTGCGTAAAATTGGCCGTATTGGCCGTGAGGTTGGGCAGGCCAGCGCGGGTGCGCACCTTGTTAACGGCGTCGAGGCCCTCCTGAGTGGGGCCAACGGCCTCAGCCAGAATCAGGTACATCTCCGACAGGCGTAGGACCGGGAAGTTGAGGGGCGAGTCCCAGACGTTGGTGTTGACCTTGCCCACAAACCACTTTTTGCAGTTGTAGCCATAGGGCGAGGTGGGGTCTATGAAGTCGGGCTGCACCTTGGCGGTGCTGCCGGCGGGGTAGGCATCGCCGGGCTTCCAGATGGTGACGTCGCGGCGCTTATCGCCAGCCTCGTAGCCATCTACAAATTCCTTCTCCGGCACGTTGAAGCCGTAGCCGCCCTGGGGCACCAAGCCCTGGCCGCGCGGCGCAAAAAACTCGTTGCCCACAAAGCCCAGGCCGTCGAAAATGTACTCGTTGAAACCGTTCAGGTACTGCACCTCAAATAGTGACTCTTGGCCATTTTCATTGGCTACCTTGAAGTTATCGCCGTAGTTGGCCCACAGCGCTTTGCCCGAGCCCGTAATGACGGAGCGGGCCTGGGTGGCGGCCCCGGCCTTGTTGCCTTGCGTGAGGTATACCTTGGCCAGCAGGCCCGTGGCGGCCCACTTGGTAGCCCGGGTGAGGTCGAGGCCCGAGTAGCTGCCGTCGAGGGCAATGTTGGCGGCTTGCAGGTCTAGCACAATCTGCTCATACACCTGGGCGGCCGGGGTGCGCGCAATGCGGGCTTCGTCGGGGCTGGCCGCCGGGATGAGAATGAGGGGCACATCGCCGTAGGCCCGTACCAGGTCGAAGTAGTACTTGGCCCGTAGAAACTGCGCCTCACCCAGGCTGCGCTTGCGCACGGCCTCGCTCATGGTAGCAATGCCGGGCACCTTCTGCAGCACCAGGTTGCACGCGCCAATGCCCACGTAGCTGCCGTTCCAGAGGCGCGTGGTCATGGGGTTGCTGGGCGGAATGTTGAACAAATCGAGCTGAATTTCCTCCACCGCGTCGCCGCCGCCGCCGCCGCCGGCCGTGGAGTTATCCGACATAATCTCGCCGATGCCCCAGAGCGCGTAGTTGTACTGCCCGCCCCGGCTCAATTGCGAATAACAAGCCGTAACGGCTTGAATAGCATCGGATTCGTTCTGGTAAAAATTCTCGGTCGTAATGCTATCGGTGGGCTTCAAGTCAAGAAATTGCTTGCCGCAGCTGCTGAGTAGGGCCAGGCCCAGCAGGGTACCGGTAGTGAGTTTGATGGGAAGGTAGCGCATGGGTGGATGGGAAGTAGGGGATTAAAAGGTAGCGCGCCGAAGAAGAGCGTTGGGCTTCGATAAGCAAAGCCTGCTGCTCTTCTCCGGGCTTCCAAATCCATAATCGTTTAAAAACCAATGTTTAAGCCAGCCAGGAACACGCGCGACTGCGGGTAGATGCCGCGGTCGATGCCTAGGCCGCCGTTGCCCACGGGGCCTACCTCAGGGTCGAAGCCGGTGTATTTGGTGAGGGTTACCAGGTTTTGGGCCGTCACGTACACACGCAGGGTTTGGCCGGCAAAGCGGTTGATGAGCGCTTTGGGGAAGTTGTAGCCCAGCGACAGCACCTTGAGGCGCACGTAGGAGCCGTCTTCCACGTAGTAGCTGCTCACGCGCTGGTTTAGGTTGGGGTTGGTGGCAATGGCGCGGGGCACATCGTTGCTGCTGCCCTCGCCCGTCCAGCGGCCCAGCACGCGGGTGCTGCTGTTGCCATTGCCATAGAGGCCACCTTCAGTATATACCCGATTGAGGTTGTAGATTTTACCCCCCTGCGAGCCCTGCACAAATGCGGTGAGGTCGAAGCCTTTCCACGTTACCGTGTTGTTGAGGCCGAAGGTGTAATTGGGGTTGGGATTGCCAATAAAGCTGCGGTCATTCGTGTCAATAACGCCATCACCGTTCAAGTCCCGAAACTTGAGGTCGCCGGGGGCAGTCCCTGTTTGCTGCGTGGCGTGGGCATCAATCTCGCCCTGGTTCTGAAACAAGCCGTCGGCCACGTAACCAAAGAACGAGCCCAGTGGCACGCCTTGGTCATAGCGCACAATGGCCGTGCCATCGCGGGTAGTGGTGCCATTAAAAGGCGCAGCCACGTTCAGGCTCTGAATCCGGTTGCGGTAGGCCGAAAACGTAAGGCCCGTGTTCCAGCTCACGCCCGTGGGGTTCACGATGTTGCGGGTGTTCAGGCTAATATCGATGCCCCGGTTTTTGAGCGTAATCGCGTTGGTCGGCACCGGGTCGTAGGTACCCGATACGTAGGGTGGGGGCACGTCGCTGATGAGGTTGGGCGAGCGGCGGGTATATATGTCCACCGACAGCTCTATGCGGTTGTCCAGCAGGCCCAGGTCCACGCCCAGGTTGGCCTGGTAGTTATCCTCCCAACGCAGCAACTGGTTGCCGGCGCGGGTGGGGGCGGCCCCGTTGAGCACCGTGCTATTAGCCCCAAACGGATAGGTGATGCCCGTGTTGATAGTGGCCAAGTAGGCGAAGCGTCTGGCATTGAGAGGATTGCCTACTTTGCCATAGCCGCCGCGCAGCTTCAGGTTGCTGATGGTCGAGATATCCTTGATGAAGCTTTCTTCCGAGAGGCGCCAGCCCACCGAAGCGCCGGGGAAGAAGCCAAACTGGAAGCCGGGGGCAAACTGCGAGGTGCCGTCGTAGCGGGCCGTGGCCGTGAGCAGGTACTTACCCGCAAACTCGTAGTTGACGCGCCCGAAGTAGCTGGCCAGCCGGTCGGTGGTGGGTGCCACGCCCGTGCCGCCGTTGGTGACCGGGTAAGCCGGATTGGCCGACGGCCCGGCATTGATGGTCTGGAGGTTGTTGTTGACGTAGCCCGCCCGGTTGGCCGAAACGTAGGAATACTGAAACTGCTGAGCCGACTGCCCCGCCAGCACCGTAACGTGGTGCTTATCGGCAAAAGTACGGTCGTAAGTAGCCGTGTTTTCGATGAGATACGTGGGGTTGTAGTTGCTCACCGAGTAGGCCCCAGCCACCGAGTTGCGGGGCGAGTTGGGGCCCAGCGACGGCGTAAAGCCGTTGCTGTTATCAAAAATGAGGTCGGCCCCCACGTTGGTACGGAAACGCAGGCCCTTAAGTGGCTCTACCTCAGCAAAAAAGCTGCCAATGACGCGGTTGCGGCTGAACTTAGAATTCGTTATTAGCGATTGCAGCACCGCGTTGGGCTCGTTGAAATTATCGGCCGCAGTGGTGGGTTGGTAGTAGGTGCCGTCGGGGTTATACACTGGAATGGTGGGCGGTAGTTGGAGCACGTTGTTGAGTACCCCAAACTCGTCGTTGCCGGTGTTTAACTGGCGGTCTTCCTGGTGCGTCACGGCCAGGCTGTTACCCACCTTCACGTACTTATTAAGTTGCAGGTCGCCGTTGGCCCGAATGGTAAAGCGCTCAAAATTAGAGCCATTGAGCGTGCCATCCTGCTGGAAGTAGCCCGCGCTCAGTGCGTAGCGCGCCTTGTCGCTGCCGCCGGTGGCCGATACGTTGTAGCTCTGAATCACGGCCGTGGGCCGAAACACTGCTTTCTGCCAATCAGTGCTGACGGGCAGGCTAGTGGGGTCGGCGTACTTGGCATTGATGGGCCGGCCGGCCGCCAACTGGCTCTCATTGTTGATGGTGGCGTACTGCTGCGAATTCAGCAAGTCGAGCCGCCGCCACACCTGCTGAAAGCCCCGGTAGCCATCGAGCGAGATGGTGGCCACGCCCGCCTTGCCGCGCTTGGTGGTGATGATGACCACGCCGTTGGCAGCGCGCACCCCGTAAATGGCGGTAGCCGAGGCATCCTTGAGCACGTCGATGCTCTCGATGTCGTTGGGGTTGATGGAGTTAAGTTGGTTTTCCACGGCGTTGCCGTTGGCATCGGCCGAGGGTAGCGGGAAGCCATCGACCACGTAGAGCGGCGAGTTATTACCGGCCGACGACACGCCCCGAATCCGCACCGAGGTGCCGCCCGCCCCGCCCGGCGCGCCCGAGTTTTGGGTAACCGTAACGCCCGCCGCCCGGCCTTGCAGGGCCTGGGTAGCATCGGCCACCGGCTGGGTGGCTATTTCGCGGCCCGAGATGGAGGAAATGGCCCCGGTTACATCGGCTTTCTCCTGGGTGCCGTAGCCCACCACTACCACCTCGTTGAGGTCTTGGGCCGATTCGCGCATCGTAACGCTGAGGCTGCCCGCCGTGGCGCCAGCGAGGGGCAGCGACTGCGCCACGAAGCCCACGTAGCTGAACAATAAGGTGCTGCCCTCGGGAGCCTCCAGGCTGAAGCTGCCATCGGCCCCGGTGGTAGTGCCGATGCTGGAGCCCCGCACGAGCACTGTTACGCCGGGCAGGCCCGTGCCGTCGGCCCCCGTTACCCGGCCGCGCACCGGGATGGTAGCGGCGGTGTGGTGGGGCACTGTTGCCTTGGTGGCAACCGGAGCTGCCAGGGCAAAGCTGGCCGGTAGCCCGCAGGCTACTACCACCGCCGAGCGGCGCAGCAGCCAGCCAATAGGGTATAACTTTTTATTCATAAAAAGAATGGGTGGGAAAAGACTTTAGGCAGCGGGAATTACCCAAAGCTAACCCGGGTGTTCAGCTAAATGCAAGCCCAAAAAGTGCCTTTTTGACCAGAAAATGGCTATTTTCACGGCTTTGGTGGCTTAGGCGTTACGCTTACTACACAAGCCAGTGCCGGGCATTATGGGGCTGGGGCTGGCCTAAAGCACTATTGTGCTGCCCGTGGGACAGGCTAAAAAACAACGAGCCCCCACCCATCTTTTTCTAAAAGATGGGTGGGGGCTCACTTACCAGGCCCGTAGTGCCGGGCAATAATTACGCAATCGTTACCGGTAGGTGCGGTGGCCAGCTCAGGCTTCGTCGCTCACGTCGGATAGCTCCTCCTGCTCCATCTCAGCGGTGGCATCCAGCAGCACATGCGTCCAGGGCTCGTGCTCGTCAAAGTCGGGGGCCTGGCTGCGGCGCTGTAGGGCGGCCAGCACCTTTTGGGCAAAGGCCCAGCTGGTGGCGGGGCGCAGCTCCAGCACCCGCGCCAGCTCGGCCGGGGCATAGCGGCCCCGGTGCGTGTGCAACAGGAAAACAGCATACAAGGCCTTGGGAATGGGAAACTTGCATTTTTGCAGCAGCGTGCCAGTAGTGGCCGACTCTACGTAGCGGCAGCGGGTGCAGCGCCGGGCAAAGGGTTCGCGGGCCTCGCAGCTCTTTTCGTGGCCACACTTGCGGCAGCGGTAGCCGCCCTGCCACTTGAGGTCGGCGAGGTAGCGCAGGCAGGCGTCCTTATCAGGATATAACTGGCTGAACTCGCCAAAGTCGAAGTCGCGGGCCTGCAGGCGGGCCTCCTGCTGGTGTTGCAGGTCGCGGCGCAGGTCGCGGTTCAGCTGGTCGATGGCGGCCGACTGCAAAGCCAGCAGGCTGTTGGTTTCGAGCAGCTCGCGGTTTTGGGTGGCAATGGTGTCGTTTTGCTGGCGCAACTCGTCGGTGCGGCGGGTCACCAGGGCTTCCAGCTCGGTGTTGAGCCGGTCCTTAAGTACTTGGTTTTCACGCAATTGGTCTACTAGTTGGTCCTGAGCCTGGTGGCGCTTGCGCAGCTGCTTCAGCAGGCGGCGCTGGGTGTGCAGGGTGGTGTCCATCAACCCCTTAATCTTATCGGCCAGCGCGTAGCTAAGCACGGCCACCTCCACCACAAACGCCACGTTGAGGCTGTACACGGTGTAGGCGTTGTTGTAAAAGTCGATGCCCAGCTTGCGGCTGATGAGAAACGCCAGGCTGCCCGCCACCAGCGCCTGGGCCAGCAGCAGGTAGCGAGCCGGCCGCAGCCCGCCCCGGTAGGCGCGCCAGGCCACGTAGTACAGCAGCCCATACGGCAGCAGGTACAGCCAGAAGCTGAACCCCGAGTGCACCACGGCCACATCGAGCACCAGCAGCACGCCACTCAGCGACACCACCCAGCGCACGGCCCGGTCGAGGGCGGGCAGCCGCGCGGCGGTGTCGAGAAACGAGCGGGCGTATTGCCCAAACGCCAGCAGCAGCAGCACCGGCGCCGCCGCCCCAATGAAGTGGTTGAGGAAGGCGCTGCCCGGCCACAGGTACTGAAAGCCCAGGCCATCTTCCGACAAAAACAGCAGCGCCCCGCTCAGCACGTAGAGCACGTAGTAGAGGTACGACTTCTCCTGCAAAAAGAAATACAGGAACAAATTGTAAACCAGCATGATAAAGAGCACGCCGTAGAAGCTGCCGAGCAGCCAGTATTGCAGGCTCATTTCGGGCAGCAGGCCGGGGCCGCTGTGCAGCATGGCCCGGAAGCTGGTGGGCGTGTCGGAGCGCAGGCGCAGGTAGTACGTGACGGGCGGGCCTTGGCGCAGCGCCAGGTCAAACAGGAAGTTTTTGTAGGGCAGGGGCCGGGTGGCAAACGGGTAGTTGGCCCCGGTCAGCACGCTGTCGTAGGCCAGGGGCGGGCCCGTGCCGGCCGGGCCCACGGGCCGAAACAGCGTAGCCGAGCCAATGTGCGGGTCGTAGAGCTCCAGGTACCAGTCGTTGGCGGGCCGGGCCTCGGCCCGCACCGTGAAGCGCAGCCAATAGGTGCTGTGGGGGTGCTGAATGTTGGGCGGCTGACCGGTGCTGGCCTGGTTCACGAAGCGCCCGGCCCAGGCCGGGCTGCTCACCGTGCGCAGGGGCAGGTGGCCGCTGGGGTCTTCGAGCACGCTGTAAAAGCGCTCGTGCAGGTACTGCGCCGGCTGGGCCGGGGTGGCCACCAGCGGGGCAGTGGGTGGGGTGGTAGCAGCACACGGGGCCAGCGCCAGCAGCGCGGCAACGCCGGCCAGCAGGGCCCCGCGCCAGCCGGGCCCAACGCCACCGACCCAGCAGGTCAGCCAGCGAAGCAAGGAGTGGAAAAGTAGCAAGAGCAGCGTGCGGTTGGGTGGGAGGGAAGCGCGCAACGAGGGATAGGGGTAAAAGTAACCCAAAAAAGCGGCCGGCCGGGCGGTGAAAGCCGGGCCCCAGTCGGCACAATTGGCCCGGTGGTCGGGCGCGGGCGGGGCGGGCGGCGGGCCCCGCTACTTTTGGCCTGCTTATTTCTTGGGAGGCCCTATGTCCACATTTTCTTTCCAGCGCTTTCTTACGCCCCTTATTCACGTGCTGGCGTGGGGGTTGCTGGCCCTCACGCTGTTGCTGTTTCAGCCCATGCAGGGCCGGGTGGTGCTGCCCCCGCAGTACTGGGTGCGGCAGGGCGCGCTGCTGGTGCTGTGGCTGGCGGCGTTTTACCTGACTACCCGGCTCAGCGTGCCGCGCCTGCTGCTGCGGGGGCGCACGGGCTGGTTTGTGCTGGCCCTGGCGGCTACGGCGGCGGTTATTATCCTGCTGGGGCAGTTTCTGGAAAGCACCCTGCACCTTTCGGAGCTGATGCGCCAGGCTTTTCACGCGGCCGGGGAGGCCGGGCGGCGCGGCGCGGTGCCGGGCGCGCCGCCCCGGCCGCGCGGCAACCGCTTCGACCTGGTGAGCCTGCTTATTACGCTGCTGGTGCTGGGCATTGGCACGGCCATTACGGTGGTGCAGCATTGGCAGCAGGAGGCGCGCCTGCGCGAGCGCCTCGACCAGCAGCGTGTGGAGGCCGAGCTGAGCCTGCTTAAGGCCCAAATCAACCCGCACTTCTTCTTCAATACCCTCAACAACATCTATTCGCTCACGCTCATCGATGGCGACCGGGCCCGCGCCGCCCTGCACCGCCTCTCGCGCATGATGCGCTACGTGCTCTACGACACGGCCTCGGGCCACGCCCAGCTCAGCCAGGAAGTAGCTTTTATTCAGGACTATATCACCCTCATGCAGCTGCGCTTCACCGACCGCGTGCAGGTCACCTTCGAGCACCCCGAGCCGGTGCGCGAGGTGCTCATTGCCCCTATGCTGCTGCTGCCGTTTGTGGAGAATGCCTTTAAGCACGGCGTGGCGGCCACCGCGCCCAGCCACATTGCCATTGCCCTGCGCCAGCCCACGCCCGGCCAGCTCGAAATCGACGTGCGCAACACGCTCTTCCCCAAGGCCAGCACCGACCTGGCGGGCTCCAACGGCATTGGCCTCACCAACACCCGCCGCCGCCTCGACCTGCTATATCCCGGCCGCTACTCGCTGCAAGTAACTGAGCACACGCCCGATAACGAATTTGAGGTGAAGCTCAGCCTGCAAGTAAGCTGAGGCCCACCAGGCGTTATTTCAGCCTGACGGTGTGGGCAAAATCCCGGACTGCCTGCGCGCTGCCCTCGGCCCCGGCCGGAATAACCCCCTGAATGATAACCGCTTTGCTGCCATTCGTGACGAATAGCTCGTAGAAATGGGCTTTTTTCCCCTTCATCATCCCCGTAACGTCGGCCTCGTAGGCGTCGTAGTTGTTCACGCGCTTAGTAGAGGCGTTAGTAATCTTCTTATCAGTCAGGCCGTTGCGCTCCAACGTCTCCTCCAGCAAGGTGGCCATCGCCGCTGGCGTGTTGTCGGGGTCGGCCGGCAGGGGCGTAACGGTGACGACGGCGCTGGCGGCCGGGTCTTGGTGGCCTTCCTTGACCCCGCCAATGGAATAGATGTACATGTTGCCCGAAAACATCGCAAACTTGAATTTTGACTGGCTTTCGTCCAGGCTAAAGGGCGCGGTGGCAAACGGGTCAACCTTCAGCTTTTTATCGTAGGTGGCCGCCAGCATGGCCTGTTTCAGCTGCTGGCCCGTTTGCGCATCCTCGGTTGGGAACGAGGCCATTAGCGTAGTTGCGAAAGTAGAATCGCCAAAAACCACCCAGTAGGCCTTGGTGGCCGGGGTGGGCTGCACAAACAAGTACTTGGCCGGGTATCCGCTGATGGTAGTGTCTTGAAAATCAAATACCTCAACTCCTTTCCCTTCCACTTCGGCGCGGTTGAACGTAGCCGCGTTTTTATAGTAGTTGCCCACCATCAGGTCCATCACAATCACCGCGGTCTGCTCGTCGCGCTCCAGGCCCACGAAGCTGGTCGAATTCTTGAAGCCCGCGGGGGGAGCCAGGAATAGCCGGGTGCCGGGAATGTTGATTTTGGCCGGGCTCGTGCTGGTAGGCTGCGCCCCGGTGGCTACTTTGGGCTGGCTACAGCCCGCCAGGGCCACCGCGGCAAGTACTACAACTAAAAGGCGAACCATACGCTAGAAGCTGGCTAAGACGTAAGAAGTGACGGGCCGCATTCTGGCGGCCCCGGCCAGCATACGGCGGGCCTCCACTTTTGGCCGAAGCGGCGGGGCCACTTGCTCCGCCACCGCGTGCTTGAATTTCTAATTTCCCTTCCCTCACATGCCCATTACCTGCATCGCCGTCGACGACGAGCCCCTGGCCCTGGCCCTGCTCTGCACCTTTATCGAGCAAACCCCCTTTTTGCGCCTGGTGGGCCGCTACGGCAGCGGCGTGGAGGCCCTGCAAGGCCTGCACGAGCTCACCGAAAAGATAGAAGTGGCCTTCCTCGACATTCAGATGCAGGAGCTCACCGGCCTGGAGCTGGCGCGCGTATTGGGCCAGCAGGCCGCGCCGCCGCGCATCGTGTTTACCACCGCTTTCCCGCAGTATGCGCTGGAGGGCTACAAGGTCGACGCGCTCGATTACCTGGTGAAGCCCTTCAACTACGAGGAGTTTTTGCGGGCCGCCCACAAGGCCCGCGTCTACGCCGAGCTCACCCACGCCAGCGCCGAGGCTGCCGCGCCTGCCGCCGAGGAGGAGCACATTTTTCTGAAAGTGGAATACCAGCTCGTGCGCGTGGCGCTTGGCGACATTCTCTACGTAGAGGGCCTGAAGGACTACGTGAAAGTGCACCTCAAAAGCACGCCGCGCGCCCTGCTCTCGCTCATGAGCCTGCGGGCAATGGAAGAAAAGCTGCCCGCCCGGCGCTTCCTGCGCATTCACCGCTCGTTCATCGTGTCGCTCGACAAGATTGAGGCCGTGCGCCGCCTCACCGTGCAAATCGGCACCGAAACCATCCCCGTGGGCGAGCAATACAAGGAGGCCTTTACGCAGTTTTTGAGCCGTTGGAGTTGAGAACCGATGTTGCGCAGCTGGGGTCGCCCTCCGCGGTTACCTCAGCTAAGAATTTATCCGAATAGCCTGCCCAATGCCCGCTTGGATGGCTGCCAAGTATCCTGGTTTCCAGGCCGGCCCGGCCAGCAACTGATTCTAAGCTACCGCAGTAGGCGGCCGGCTAATGAAGCCTGCGTGAGGTTTGTAAATCAGCACCGCCCGCGGAAAACCTCAACCGCTAAACCTGCGTCTTTACGCTCGGCGGCGGCTCCAGCCCAGGGCGGGGCCGGCCGTTGCGCTCTTCGTTTCTTCCCCTTTTTTAGCCCATGTCTCCAACTACTTCAAATCGCCTCACCGGGCAATTTGCCCTCGTCACGGGCTCCAGCTCTGGTATTGGGGCCGCCGTGGCCGTGGCGCTGGCCGCCCACGGGGCCGGCGTGGTCGTCAACTACAGCCGCGATGCCGCCGGCGCCGATAAGGTCGTCAAAATCATCACCGACGCCGGCGGCCAGGCCTTTGCCGTGCAGGCCGACGTGAGCCAGGAAGCCGATGTGCTGGCTATGTTCAAGCAGGCCACCGATAGGTTTGGCACCCTGCACATTGTGGTGGCCAATGCGGGTATTCAGGTCGATGCGCCGCTGCTCGACATGACCCTGGCGCAGTGGCAAAAGGTAATCGACGTGAACCTGACTGGCCAGTTTCTGTGCCTGCGCGAGGCGGCCCGCGAGTTTACCAAGCGCGGCCCGCAGCCCGATATCAGCAAGGCGCTGGGCAAAATAATCTGCATGAGCAGCGTGCACGAGGTTATTCCGTGGGCCGGCCACGTCAACTACGCCACCAGCAAGGGTGGCATCATGCAGCTCATGAAAACCAGCGCCCAGGAGCTGGCCCCGCACAAAATCCGGGTCAACAGCATCGCGCCCGGGGCCATTGCCACGCCCATCAACCTCACGGCCCGCGACACGCCCGCCGAAGAAAAAGCGCTGCTCACGCTCATTCCCTACAACCGCGTGGGCGACCCCGCCGACATCGGTAACCTGGCCGCCTGGCTGGCCTCCGACGAAGCCGACTACATCACCGGCCAAACCATTTTCATGGATGGCGGCATGACGCTCTACCCCGGCTTTGCCGATAACGGCTAGGGGAGAGTCGGGAATTTGAAAGGAAGAAGGAGTCGCTTTTGCAGTTGCTTCGAGCTGCCGCTTTTCAATTCTTTCTTATGTACTAGTGCAAATTTCTGCTTATCAGCCGATAAGCAGGAAGCAAGGATTGAAGCTGTAGCCACTCGCAGCTTCCGCAGTTTCAATTCTTGCTTCCTCCTTCCAAATTCCTAACTACCAAGCATGACTGCCGAGCACCAGCGCCTCCACGAAGCCGATACCAAGCAGAAGCACTGGCGGCGATTTGGACCTTATTTATCTGAGCGCCAGTGGGGCACGGTGCGGGAGGACTACTCGGCCGGCGGCGATGCCTGGAACTATACCACCCACGACCAGGCCCGCAGCCGCGCCTACCGCTGGGGCGAGGAAGGCTTGGCCGGCTTCTGCGACAGCAAGCAGCACCTTTGCCTAAGCCTGGCCCTCTGGAACGGGCAGGATGGCCTGCTCAAGGAGCAGCTTTTTGGCCTGAGCGGGCCGCAGGGCAACCACGGCGAGGACGTGAAGGAGCTTTATTATTTCCTGGACAACACGCCCACCCACTCCTACCAAAAAGCGCTGTATAAGTACCCGCAGCAGGCTTTTCCCTATGAGCGGCTGGTGCAGGAAAACGCGCAGCGCGACCGCACGCAGCCCGAGTTTGAGCTGCTCGACACGGGTATTTTTGACGAGCGCCGCTACTTCGACGTCTTCATTGAATACGCCAAGGCCGACACCGACGACCTGCTGCTGCACTACACCATCGTGAACCGGGGCCCCGACGAGGCTACGCTGCACGTGCTGCCCCAGCTGTGGTTTCACAACACCTGGGCCTGGGGCTACGACGAGTACCGACCCAGCCTGACCGCCACCACCGCCAACCAGTTTACCGTGCAGCACCGCGACCTGGGCGAGCTGGTGTGCTACGCCGACGGCGGCCCCGAGCTACTGTTTTGCGACAACAACACCAATTGCAAGCGGCTGTACGGCACCTCGTCGCTGGAGCCGTACTTTAAGGACGGAATCAATAACTATTTGGTTGAAAAGGACTTACAGACCATCAACCCGGCGCGCACCGGCACCAAGGCGGCGGCGCACTACGTGCTCACGCTGGCGGCCGGGGCCACGCAGCAGGTGCGCCTGCGGCTGGGACCGGCCGGGCAGGCCCAGCCCTTTGCCGATTTTGAGGCGCTGCTGAGCCAGCGCCAGGCCGAGGCCGACGCGTTTTACGCTGCCATTCAGTGCGATATACCAGATGCTGATGCGCGGCTGGTGCAGCGCCAGGCGTTTGCGGGCATGCTGTGGGGCAAGCAGTACTACAACTACAACGTGCCGCGCTGGCTGGCCGGCGACCCCGCCCAGCCCGCCCCGCCGCCCGAGCGCCTCACTGGCCGCAACGCCGAGTGGAAGAACCTGGATAACAACGACATCATCTCGATGCCCGACATCTGGGAGTACCCCTGGTACGCCGCCTGGGACCTGGCTTTTCATTGCATTCCGCTGGCCCAGATTGACTCCGAGTTTGCCAAAAACCAGCTGCAACTGCTGTGCCACGACTGGTACATGCACCCCAATGGCCAGTTGCCCGCCTATGAGTGGCGCCTCGGCGACGTGAACCCGCCGGTGCACGCCTGGGCGGTGTTCCGGGTGTTTAAGATGGAGCAAAAGCGGCGCGGCGACGCCGGCGACCACGCGTTTTTGCAAACCATGTTTCACCGGCTGCTGCTCAACTTTACGTGGTGGGTGAACCGCAAGGACCGCGACGGTCGCAACATTTTTGAGGGTGGCTTCCTGGGGCTCGACAACATTGGGGTGTTCGACCGCTCGGCCACGCTGCCCGGCGGCGCCTACCTGGAGCAGGCCGACGGCACGGCCTGGGTGGCCATGTTTGCGCTCAATATGATGCGCATTGCGCTGGAGCTGAGCCAGTCCAACCCCGTGTATCAAGACTTGGCGGGTAAGTTTTTCGAGCACTTTCTCTACATTGCCGAGGCCATGACCAACGTCGGCAACACCGACCTGGACCTCTGGGACGAGGAAGACGAATTCTATTACGACGCCCTCAAAACCGAAGACGGCGGCCACGAGTTGCTGCGCGTGCGCACCATGGTGGGCCTCATCCCGATGTTTGCGGTGGAGGTGCTGGACGAGAACGTGCTGGCCGGCGCGCCCAAGTTTGTGGCCCGCATGAACTGGCTGCTCGCCAACCGCCCGCAACTCGCGGCCCTGGTATCGCACTGGCAGGAGCCCGGCAAAAGCGCCACCCGGCTGCTGAGCCTGCTGCGCGGCCATCGCCTCAAACGCTTATTATTCAGGATGTTGGATAGCAAGGAGTTTTTGTCGGACTACGGCGTGCGCAGTCTCTCGCGGGTATATCTGGAAAAGCCCTATGTGTTCCGCGACACCGACATTACGGTAAATTACCAGCCGGCCGAGTCCCAAACCAGCGTGTTTGGCGGCAATTCCAACTGGCGCGGGCCCGTCTGGATGCCGGTCAACTTCATGCTTATCGAGTCGTTGCAGCGCTTTCACCACTACTTCGGCGACGATTTTAAGGTGGAGTATCCCACGCACTCGGGCCAGTACGTGACGCTGCTCGACGTGGCCGATGAGCTGGCTAAGCGCCTCACGCACTTGTTTTTACGCAACCCGGATACCGGGCTGCGTGCCTGCTTCGGCAACCGCGCGCTATTGCAGCAAGACCCTCATTTCAAGGATTATCTTTTGTTTAATGAGTACTTCAACGGTGATACCGGGGAAGGACTCGGCGCCAGTCATCAAACTGGCTGGACGGGGTTGATTACCAAGTTGTTGCAGCCAAAAGGAGCGTAGGGTAAGCTTCAGCTTGCCGCCGTTGTTTAGTAAGCTGCTCTGTTAGCGGCAAGCCGAAGCTTATCCTACCTTGCTCCTGGCGGCGGCAAGCTAAAGCTTACCCTACATCTTCCTTACAATGGCAAGCTAAAGCTTGCCGCACAGCTACTTACCTTATGCCTATTCCTGCTCCCTGGCTCGATGCCACCACCGCCATGCGCGACCAGATGGTGCACTGGCCCGATAACCTCGGCGTGACCGTGACCCGCACCCTCAGCCAGGACCGCGGCGATGCCGCCAACGTAACCGAGCTGCACCTGAGCGCCCACACCGGCACCCACGTCGATGCGCCGTTGCACTTCAGCAGCGGGGCCGGCGACACCACCACCCTCGACCTGGGCCACCTCATGGGCCCGGCCACGGTGGTGGCCATCCAAGACCCCAAAAGCATTAGCCTGGCCGAAGTGCAAGTACTTGACATAAAGCTCGGTGCGCGGTTATTGTTCAAGACGCGCATCTCGGATAGCGAGTGGAGCACCGAGCCCTTCAAGCCCGATTTTGTGGCCCTCGATGGCGATGCGGCGCGCCACCTGCGCGAGGCGGGCGTGGTGTGCGTGGGCGTCGATTACCTCTCCGTGGGCAAGGCCGATGCCCACCACGCCCTGCTCGACGCGGGTATTTGCGTGATTGAGGGCCTGGCCTTGCAGCACATTGCGCCCGGCGAGTACGAGCTGCTGTGCCTGCCCCTCAAAATAGTGGGCAGCGACGGCGCCCCGGCCCGCGTGCTGCTGCGGCCGCTGGGTTAAGCTGTTAGCTAGTAGCTGCTAGCTGTTAGCTTTCCGTTGACTTACAAGTAGATAAAGAAGCTAATAGCTAGCAGCTATCGGCTAATAGCTGAAAAAATGGACCAACCAATTATCATTGTCATGGGCGTGTCGGGCTGCGGCAAAACGACCGTGGGCGCGCTGCTGGCCAGGCAGCTAGGCCGGCCCTTTTACGACGGCGACGACTTTCACCCGGCCGCCAACGTGGCCAAGATGGCCGCTGGCCACCCCCTCACCGACGCCGACCGCGCCGGCTGGCTGGCCACGCTGGCCACCAAAATCGGTGAGTGGGAGCAGGCCGCTGGGGCCGTGCTGGCCTGCTCGGCCCTCAAGGAAGCCTACCGCCAAACCCTGCAAGCCGGGGCCCACGCGCCCCTGCACTGGGTGTTTCTGGATGGCGACCCCGCCGTGCTCTACGCCCGCCTCGAAGGCCGCCACGACCACTACATGAAGGCCGATATGCTTGATTCGCAGCTGGCTACGCTCGAAAAGCCTGCCTATGGCCTGCGCATCGACATCGACAACACGCCCGAAAAGCAGGTGGCCGAAATAGTGGAAAAGCTGCACCTGAACGACGGGCCAGAGAAGCCGAACGCATAAAAACCACGCCCGCCAAACGGTAAAAAACCACGCCCGAGCGTGTGGGCTACGCGCCCGGCGTGGCAAGGCGGCGGCAGGTTATTATCTTGCCCCTCCATGCTGTATTGCACCGTAAAAGCCTGTATATCTTCACAATTGCTTCATGCAGCGCTGGGCTTTTGGGGGCTGCTGGTGGCGCTGCCGGCCCATGCGCAGCAACCGGCCGACAGTACGGCCAGCCCAGCCCCCCGCCCGGTGCGGGTGGCGCGGTTTGTACCCAGCATTATCCTCGATAATCGCAATTCCTTTGTGCAGGCCTCGGCCGTGCGCATCATCGGGCTCAACCTGGGCCTGACGCCGCGCGGCAAGCGCTACCGGCTGGGCCTGGGGGGCTACACCCTACGCCGCAGCTACTCGCAGCTCTACACGTACTCGGGCAAGGGCAAGCGGCAGAAGCTTAAGGACACGCTCACGCCCGAGCTGAGCCTGACGTATTTCACGCCTAATTTTGCCTATATCTTTTTTCACAGCCGCTGGCTGGAGCTGAGCATTCCGGTTGATGTGGGCATGGGCCGCAGCCACTACACCGTGACGGATGAAAACGGAAAGGTGACAACCGACAGCAAAGGCCTGTTTTTTCCGGCCGAAATTGGCTTGGGCGTCCTGCTCAGGCCCACGCGCTGGGTGGGGCTGAGTGGCGCGGCGGGCTACCGGGTGTCGCTCAAGGAAATAGATTACCAGGAAGATTTCAACGGGTGGTACTACAGCTACCGCCTCAATTTCTTTGTCGGGGCTATCTGGCAGGATATCAGGTACGCGCGGGCCCGCCGGGCCGCCCGGCGCGCCAGTAGTAGCCAGCACTGTGCTGATTAAGAGCCAATTTTCACTACCAAAACGTGCGGCTAATTCCCAGCGTGAAATAAAAAAACGACGCATCGTAGCCGCCCACCGGCACGTGCAGCGGCACGAGGTAGCTAGGGGTGGCCGCCACGCTAAAGCGCCCAGCTGCCAGCGTAACGGGCAGCGACAGCGTGTAGCCCAGCGTGCTGAACGCGGGCGTGGCCGGCTCCTTGAGCACGGTGGTAGTGCCGCCGCGCTTCCGGGTTTTCACCCGCGAGGTGGTGGCCAGCGACGCGGCGTAGAAGTGCTGGCTGCCGGCCCCCAGCTCTATGGTGGGCTCTATTGAGAGGGTGTCGTGGCCCAGCACGGGCAGCTGAAAGCGGTGGCTGAGGTCGGCGGTCAGGATAAAATCGTGGGTGCTGCCCACGAAAGCGTCGGCGCTGAGGCTGGCCGTAACGAGTCCAAAAAACTGCGTAACGCTGGCGCTGAAATCATTGCGCAACGAGCTCTGCACCAGCGCGCTCTCGCCGTAAATGAATAGCCGGGTGTACTGCACCGTCCAGTACGTGTCGGAGTTGCGCACCGATTGCCAGCCCACCATCGCCTCGCCATAATTTATAAAGGGCTCACCTATTATCTTGTACACGTAGGAATGGTTGAGGTAGAGCGAGCTGATGAAGCCCGCCGGGGCCTGGTAGGTGAGGGTGGTGCCCAGGTAGCCCTTGTCGTTGGTGCGCTCGGGCACGCGCTGCAAATACGTGGTGCGGCTGGCCGAGGTGAAGCCCACCGTGAGGCGCGGCGGTGGGGCGGTGGCGAGCGAGTCGGGCGGCGGGGCCGGGGCGGCGGCGGCCAGGTGCGCCGCCAGCAAGGCCAGCGGCAGGCAGCAACTAAAGGCGCGGGGCATAGGGTAGAGAACGGGGGAGTAGGAAGGTCCGAAAGGTTTGATTAGCACCCGTGTGCATTGCGTGAACGCGTGGGTTGCCGGCGTGGCCCGCAGCCCCTGGCGGCCCCGACTGGGATGCCGGCCCCCGCCCCGGGTTTAAGGGCCCGGCCCACAAAACCCGGGCGCTGCCTAAAAAAAATACTATTGGGTTGGCCTGTGGCCCCCTGGCGCGGACCTTTGCAGCGATAACCCGTGCTCGCTATGCTAAGAAAATACTGGCTCATTCTGCTCACGCTGCTGCTGGCGGCCGGCGGGGCCCGCGCCCAGGGCGCCGCCCCCAACACGCCGCTGCTGCGCAGCCTGTCGCTCACCTTCGACACCGTGCGCTACACCCTGGGCGAGCAGATGCTGACCGTGGCCGGCGAGCCGCGCCTCTACTTCTACTACCACAACGACGACCAGGTGGCCGAACTGCGCCTCGTGCCGCTGCGGCCCGGCCGCCCGCCGCGCCTGCTGCCCTCGCCCGAGTTTGTGGTGCAAGACTCGCTCGTTGCCGGGCCGGGCGGCGAGTACCGGGGCATGCTGCACTTCCGCAACCTCACGGGCGCGCCGTTTGTGCGGCTGGCTTTTGCGCCGGCCGCCGATTCGGCCGGGCAGCCGGCGCGGGCCCAGCAACTGGTGAGCCTGCTGCCCCTCACGCGCACCACCCTCGACCTGCGCCTCACCAGCCCCGAGCTATTCATTGGCGAAGAGAAAGTGCTGGAAATCAGCACAAATAACCTGGCCAATGTGCGCGTATCCAACGAGTGGACCAAGAACCAGGACATCGACTACAAGCTGACGCGCGAGAAAAACGGCCTCTTCCTACACCTCGTGCCCAACACCCTGGGGCCGCACACCGTGACGGTGCGCGCCCAGAGCGAGCGCCCCCGCCTCGACGGCGCGGGCCGCCTCACCTACCAGCTGCCCCCGCTCAGCCTGGCTTTCAATGTGCGGGCCAGCCGCCTGCGCTTCCTCACCGCCGAGCGCAAAGACGTGACCTACGACGAGGCCGGCCGCAGCCAGGGCACCGAGTTTGTGCTCGACGATGGCCACAACTTCGAGCTGCGCCACACCTACCGCATCGAGGCCCAGCAGGAGCCCGGCGGCGCGCTCGTGGCCGAGCTGTTTACCCGCAGCTATTTGTCTAACGACCGGGTGCTGTGTCAGTTGCGCGTGTACAACACCCACCGCCAGGCCGATGGCTACCTCTACATAAAGGACGGCGACGTGGCCAAGTACATCACCAACTTCGACATTACGCCCCGGCCCACCATCACCACGCTCAGCGTGCTGCACCGGGGCGGCGACTGGGGCAGCAACACCACCATCAACCCCGGCGAAACCGTGGACGTGCGCCTCGAAGGCGAGTCGCTGCTGAAGGGCCGCTATCACTTCGACGGGGCCAATATCATCCCGTCGGACTCGTCTACGCGCTCCGAAAAGGTGGTTATTTTTCGGGTGCAGGTGCCGCTGAGCAGCGTGCGCAAGCGCATTGTGGTGTTTGATGCCAGCACGCCCACCACCTTTGGCCTCACCGTGAAGGAGGCCCAGCGGCCCCACCCGCTCAGCTTTGTGCAGGTGAACTACGGCAACGGCGCGCGCCCCATCACCCAGCTCAACGGCCCGGTGCTCTACGACAAAACGATTCCCGACGTGGTGTTTAGCTTCAATGCCAACGCCATCGACGAGAGCGGCATCCTCTACGGCCGCCAGTACCTGACGATGGATGTGCGCACGGTGGACGAAAAAGGCAATCTCATTGACCAACGCACAGTGGACCAGCTGGTTGTGTGCCCCGGCGAGTCGTCGCCGCGCTACGCCTACTACCAGGGCAACGATTGCCAGGTGGGCAATTTCAGCCTCAACAGCATCTTGGGCCGCAAAACCTACGACCTCGACGCCTGGTACCGCATCATCATCACCGTGCGCGACGACGCCCGGCAGTACGGCGGCACCAAGGGCTACTCGCAGCAGATAGAGCTGGTGCTGCGCCGCCACGTCAACTTCGATATCAGCGTGAGCTTCCCGGCCGGCCTGCTCACCAAGTACGCCGGCGAGTCGAGCTACAACAGCTTCGGCGGCATCAGCCTGGCCACGCTGGCGCAGCTCAGCTTCTACGCCCCCGACCGCATCAACAGGCTGCGGCCCTACCGCATTGGGGCGGGCTTTGTGGCCCTCAACGCCTTCAACCTGTCCAACAACGCAACGGTAACGCGCGACCTGGGCATCGTCATCCTGGGCTCGGTGGTGCCGATACGCACGGGGGCGCGGCTCACGTTTCCGCTTTATCTGGGTGGGGGTTACCTGTTGTCGGCCGGTAAGCCGTTTCTGCTGTTCGGGCCGGGCATCGGGGTTACGTTGTAGGGGCGGGGAGTAATGGTTTTGATTAATAATCTATAAATCAGCATTTTATGCTCAATATTATTCTTCCCAGCCTGCCCTATAGCCGCGCCCTCGACCCCATGTGGGCCGCCGAAGCCGCCGAAGCCCGCCGCCTGGGCTGCCAGGTATGCCTGTATGATGCGGAGCAGCCGCGCCTCTATCAGCCGCCCGCCGTGGCCTGGCCCACCCTGTACCGGGGCTGGATGCTAGGCGAACCGGAGTACCGGCAGTTGGCCGCGCTTACGCCGCTGCTGGTCAGCCCCGCGCAGTACCTGGCCTCGCACTACGCCACTGGCTGGTACGCGGCGGTGGCGCCGCTCACGCCGCGCAGCGTGTTTGCGCCGGCCGCCGAGGCTGCGCCCGCTGTGGCCGATTTTCTGCGCGCCGATGGCCGCTGTTTTGTCAAAGGCCTGGCCAAGTCGTTCGGGGCCGACTCGGTAGTGACCTCCCTGGCCGACGTGGCGGCGCTGCTGCGCAAGCACGACGTAGCCCCCGGTGAGCAGCTGTTTATCCGCGAGTTTGTGGCGCTGGCCGACCAGCCCGAAGAGCGGTTTTTTGCCGTGCGGGGCGCGGCGTTTGGGGCCAGCGGCCAGCCGCTGCCGGCGCGCTTGCGGCCCGCGCTGGCAGCGCTGCAAAGCCGCTGGCTCTACACTGTTGACGTAGCCTATACGGCTGGTGGCGAGGCAATTATTATTGAAATCGGCGACGGCCAGGTATCCGACACCAAGGAGTGGCAGCTTGCTGAGCTCTACCACACGGTGCTGCGCCAAGTGGCTGAGCAGGCGGGGCGCTAGTCAATCTGCACCTTCGTTACCCGCGAGGAGTTGCCGCCGTGCAGCTGCAAATAGTACAAGCCGGCCGGTAGCCCGCTGCGCGCCCACTCCAGTTCGTGCCACCCGGCAGTGGCCAGCCCCTGGCGCAGGGTGGCCACTGCCTGCCCCAGCGAGTTAAACACGCGCAGGTCTATGGTAGTGGCGGTGGGTAGCGAAAAGGTCACCCGCGTCGTTTCCCGAAACGGGTTGGGGCTCACCGGGTAAAGCCGGGGCTCGGGGCTGAGCGCCTGGCGGAGCACGTAGGTGTCAACCAGCTCCTGCTTGCGGGTGAAAAACGCCATCGTCAGGCTGTCGGGCGTGGCCACGAAACGCATGGCGCCATAGTCGCTATTGAAGAAAAACTGGCTCCTGGCCATTCGCGGCCGGTTGGTGCGGTGGAGGCTGCGGCCCCCCAGCCCGTTCACGATGTAGGGCAGGCTATCCACCCGCAGGCGCTCGTAGTCATGGTCGTGGCCCGCCACTACCACCGAGGCCCCCCACTCCCGAAAAGGCCATTGCAGCGCCATCGTGCCGCCGTGGGGCCCCGATGAGTGTGGCGCGTGGTGCAGGTACACCACGTTCCAGCGCGAGGTAGACGCCGCCAGCGCCGCTTGCAGCCATTTGGCCTGCACCGAGCGGGCCGAAATGCCGTCGGGCTCGGCCGGGTCGCTGTCGAGAGCAAACAGGTGCACATCGCCGCGCACAAAGTCGTAGTAGCGGCCATTGCCGGGCAGCGTGAAGTAATCGCGGTACGCCTCCCCATTGCGGGTGTAGTAATCATGATTGCCCAGCGACGGAAAAAACCGGTTGCTGAACGTGCGCGGGCCGTAGCGCCCCTTGTAGTTATAGATGTACTCGTGGTAGTACTGCCCGATGTTCTGGTCGATGGTAGTTGAGTCGCCCACATCGTAGTTGTTGTCGCCTAGCGTGATGATAAAGTCTGGGTTCCAGCTCTTTACCAGGTTGGCCACGTCGCGCTCGGCCGGCCCCGCATAGCCGTAGTCGCCGATGGCCGCAAAGCGCTGGCCCCAGGCCCCGCCACTAGCCACGCCCAGCCACACTATGCTAAGTAAAAGCCTTGAAAGATAGGTAGATAGATAATTCATGCGGGAAGCGCGGTCAAAAGATAAGTAGCGGAGAAAAGCCAAGTTAACGCTGGTAAATCCCTGGCACCAAGCGTTGCACGGGTTGCTGGAAAAAGAAAGTAGTAGTTCTCTCTTGCACAAGGGAATTATTTTCTGTCGAACCCAGCGACTTGATAATCAAATATTTGCTGAAAGTAGAAGCGAGCGCAGGCATTTTCGCGGAGAAATACTAGTTTTTCGTACCGAATATTGCGGCACTTTTTGAGTATTCCGTCTTTTCTGCAAGCAAACATTTAAACAATATAATGTCAAGGTTTAAAGTTCATTTTTTTAGTAAAAAAATACTATTTTCTATACTACTGCTGGTAGTGGCCAGTGCTACGCATGCACAAGGTAGCCTGACCATCGACCCGCAATTTGCCCACGTCGATTCCGCCAAACACCTGGTGCTGATTAATGCACCCGTGCACCAGCTCAACGCCGGCCACGATACACTGCGCGCGCTCCGCCTGCGTGGGCAGGAGTTCGTATTGGCGCAGCCGGTAGCGCGGGTAAACACTCGCCAAGCCTACCCGGCTACCGCCGGCAGCACCCACTATACACTGTATTTTACCCAGCTACCTATTATTGAGATTAATACTCATTATCAAATAGTTGACGAGCCAGGTGTTCGCGCGGTCTTCTCGCTGGTAGACACGGCTGGCACGGCTATGCAGTCGGCAATGGGCATCGAGATTCGGGGGGGCTGGTCGCAGAGCCTGCCTAAAAAATCGTATGGGTTCGACCTGTGGGCCGACACGCTGGGCACGGCTTCCCAAGACCTGGCGCTGCTCGGGATGCGCACCAACAGCAAGTGGAACCTGCAAGCTATGTACACCGACCAGTTGCGGCTGCGGAGCAAAGTGGCCTACGAATTGTGGGATGAAATGAATAAATTGTATTATCAGGCGAAGGAGCCGGATGCTAAGAACGGCATCGCCCTGGCCTATGCAGAGTTATTTCTCAATGGAAGCTACCAGGGTATTTATTCGCTTACCGAACGGGTTGACCGCAAGCAGCTGAAGCTCAAAAAGTACAATAAGGGAATACAGGGCGAGCTCTACAAAGGCATTAACGCGGCCGATGGGGCGAGCACTTTCGTGAGCGTGCCGCCGATTGACAACAGCAGTCTCATCTGGGGCGGCTTCGAGTACAAGGAACCATCGGAGCTGACGGACTGGGCCAATCTGCGCAGCTTCGTAGACCTGGTGGTAAACGGCTCAGATGCTGAATTTTATAACCAATACCAGAGCCTGTTTCGGCTGGATAATGCGGTAGATTATTTCATCTTTATCAACCTGCTGCGGGCCGCCGACAACACCGGTAAAAACGCCTACATTGCCAAGTACAAGCCCAACGAGCCCTATTTCTACGTGCCCTGGGACCTCGACGGCACGTTTGGCAACAATTGGTTTGGGGCCAACGACGCGGAAACGGACGACCTGCTTTCCAACGGGTTCTACGACCGGCTGCAAAAGGACTACGCGCCCGGCGGCTTTCGGGCGGCGCTGGCTAGCCGCTGGGCCGAGCTGCGGGCCTCGGTCGTCACCAAGGAGCACATTGTGGCCAAGTTTACGCAGCACAACCAGTACCTGCTGGCCAGCAACGTGTACGAGCGCGAACACCTGGCCTGGCCTGACTACCAATACGATACCGCGCAGCTCACGTACCCCGCTAACTGGCTCACGGGCCGGATAGCCTACCTCGACTCGGTGTTCATCAAGCCGCACGCCGCACTCGGCGTGGCCGATGCCGCGCTGGCCACGCAGCTGCAAGTGTATCCCAACCCAGCCAGTGGCTACCTGTCGGTAACCGTGGGCCCGGCCCCCTGCCAGCTCGTGATTCGGGATGTGAGCGGCAAGGTGATGGAGCAGCTGGCCCTCGCTGGCGGAGTTAATAAATTAGATATCAGCAGCTTACCAAAAGGCATGTACTTGGTGAGCGCGCTGAGCAAGTCGGCCACGGCCGTGCGCAAGCTGGTGGTACAGTAGGGTTGCCCGCTACCAGCGCCAGCCCACCAGCGCGCCGCCGTAGTAGTTGCGGCCCGCTGCGGGTTGAAAATACCGCCCGCCAAAGGCGTTGAGGTCGTTGCCCAGGCTGTAGCGCCGGTCGGTGGCGTTCTCAATGCCGGCGTACAAATCGAGCTGCAAGCGGCCGAGCACCGTGCGCCGCCAGCCGGCGCGGCTGCTAAAAACCCAGTAGCCGGCCGCATAGTCGGTGTTGGCATCGTTGAGGGGCAGCGTGGCCTGGTGGCTGACCGTGGGGCTGAGGTAGAAGCCCAGCGCCTGGCTGAAATCGAGGCCCGCGCTCAGCGTGTGGGGCGCGGTGCCGGTGAGCCGGTTGCCGCCGTACTGCTGGCCGGTGGCCGACTCGTAGCTGCCGAAGCGAAAGCGGTTGTAGGCGTAGCTGGCCCAGGCGCGCAGGCCGGCCGCCGGGCTCGCGGCATCGGCCGGGGCCGCGGGCTGCCACAGGTAGCCGCTGGCCGCCACCTCGGCCCCGCGCTGGTGGGTGGTGCCCGCATTAGCAAACAGCTGGATACCCTGCGCATTGGAGCGCGACACGATGGTGTTGCGCAGCTCCAAATCGAACAGGGCCACGTCGAACAGCAGGCGGCCGCCCAGCAGCGTGCCCCGGCTGCCTACCTCATAGCTGGTGCCGCGCTCGGCCTGCAAGTCGCGACTGATGGTGCCATCGGAGGGGCGCAGCTCGGCCTCGGTGGGCGGCGAGTAGCCGCCACTCACGCTGGCGTAGGCCGAAACCTGACCCGTAATTTCCTTGAGTAGCGCCACGCGGGGCAGCACCTGGGGCCGGAAATCCTGCGTGACCACGTAGCCGCCGGGGTTGGTGGCGGCCGACGATACGCGGGCAATCTGGTAGCGCAGGCGGTTGTAGCTGGCCCCGGCCGTGAGCAGCAGCCCGGCCGGCAGCTCGTAGTCGGCCTGCGCAAAGGCGAAGCCCGTGCGGGTCGTTATCTCATCGTCGTAGCGCAGCGTGGTGGGCGCGCCGCCCACGTTCAGGTAGCTGCGCGAATCGACGAAGGCCGCCTGAAACTCGCCGCCGCCCTGCACCCGCAGGGTGCGCCCGGCCAGCTGGCCGCGGTAGTGCAGGGCCGCCCGGCCGCCGCCTTCCAGCCGCGCCTCACGCGTCCAGTCCACCAGGTAGGGCGTCTGGATGCTGCTGGCCCGGCCGTAGAGCGTGCTCACCGCCTGCCACTTATCCGAAAAGCGGTACGTGTGCGTGGCCCCCAGCAGGCCGGTTTGGGAGGCGTAGAACGTTTTTTGGGCCACCGTGCCGGGCGCGGAGGCCGTGCCCGGCCGCGCCTGGCGCGGGTCTTGCGCGGCCTGGGCGCGGGTGAGGCCGCCGGGCAGCTGGTAATCAATATCAGTATAGAGCGCGTGCAGCGCCAGCGTTTGCTTGGTGGAGGGCGAGAGCTGGCCATCGAGGGCAAATACCTCGCGGCGCAGCGCGCTCTGCTGGCGGTAGCCGGCCAGCTGCTGATGCGCGTACTGGGCGCGCCAGTAGTCACCGTTCGGGCCGTTGGCCTCGGCCGTGGCCGTGAAGCGCCGCAGCCCATAGGAGCCCACCGCGTAGCCTACCTGCGTCCGGCCCGTGCCGGCCGCACCGGTGGGCCGGCGGTTTTCGAGGCGCACTACGCCGCCCGTGCCGGCCCCGTACACGCTGCCCGCCGGCCCCTTCAGCACCTCGATGCGCCCGATTTGCGCGGGGTCGAGCAGGTTGAGCGGCGAGGTGCCGTTGGCCTCCGTGAAGGGAATGTCGAAGTAGTACATTTTCACGTTGCGCACCCCAAACGGCGAGCGCAACGTGCTGCCCCGCACGCTGATGCGGTAGCTGGCGGTGGCCCGCTCCTCCAGCCGCACGCCGGGCAGCGTATTCACCGCCGAGGCCAGCGAATTTTCGTTAAAGCGCTCAATGATAGTATTATCCACTACGCCCACGCCGGCCGCCATGCGGCGCAGCGGCAGCCGCTGGCCGTAGCCCACCACGGTGGCAGTGGGCAGGGCGCGGGCATTGAGGGTGTCGGCAGGGGCGGGGGCCT
The DNA here is from genome assembly GCF_030063445.1 of Hymenobacter sp. H14-R3. GTDB lineage: Bacteria > Bacteroidota > Bacteroidia > Cytophagales > Hymenobacteraceae > Hymenobacter. The sequence continues at coordinate 206,766 of NZ_JASITD010000004.1, forward strand.
GCTGCGCCGCCAGGCGCAGGGCCGGCAGGGTAAGCAGGGGCAGCAGGGTGGCTAGCGAGTAGCGAAGTGGCATAGTGGCGTAGTGCAGTTGCTACGCCAAACGGTCGGTCGGCGGATAAGTTTGGGCAAATAGCAGGCTGGGTTAGCGTAGTTCCTCTTCAGCTTCGACAGTTAGAACCCCATTATTGCCCAGTCTGATAGGCGCAATGTCAAACGTGATGAGCTGCTTTTTGCTGTCAATATTTGTTCCCTTGCTGAATAGATTATCACGGATGATAACCTCGCCTTTGTACCAACAGTCGAAGAAATTTACGAAGCCGAGAAAGTGGCAATTCTCGATAACTACCGGGTATCCAGGGCTATTATGGCCGCCAGCCTGAAAATCCAGGTCGTTGTCAAAGGTGCAGTTTTCGATAACCAAGCCTTGCAGAAAGTAGGCAAATACGAAGGAGCAGTTCGTAAAATGGCAGGCCGTGAAGGTTACCGGCCTGGTAAACTGGGTGAGGCAGCCGTCGAAATCCTCGATAACACAGCGCTCAAACTGCACCGGGTGCCCCCAATTGTCGCCGATTGCAGGAGCCAGCTTATCCATAATCGTGGCGTTGGCCACAGCTAGTCCTTCCTGCAGCCGGGCTAGGGCTGCGGTGGCCGACAGGATGGGTGGTTGTGTGCGCATAAGTTAAGGAAATGGCCAAAGTGAGTGCCCCCGACGGGTAGTGCCAAGGCCCAAGCTACCGCCCGCCACTCAGAATTGCCCCAGAATCGGCCGGTAGCTTTGCGCTCTGCTTGCGCGCTATGCTGTCTTTTACTGAAAAAATAACCGGGCTGCTAACCATCGTAGCCCTGGCCGCCGCGCCCCGGCTGGCCCAGGCCCAAACCGGTGCGGTGCGCGGCACCCTGCTCGACGCGGCCACTGGCCAGCCGCTGCCCTTTGCCGCCGTGGTGCTGCTGAGCCTGCCCGACTCCACGGCCGTGGCCGATGCGCAAACCACGGAGGCCGGCGCATTTGCCCTCGAAAAGCTGCGGCTGGGCACTTACGTGCTGCGTGCCAACGTGCTGGGCTATCGCACTGGCCGGCGCGCGCTCAGCCTCACCGGGGCCGCGCCGGTGGCGCAGCTGGGCACGCTACGGCTGCGCCCGGCCGCCACCCAGCTCGCCGAAGTGGTGGTGCGGGCCGAGCGCCCGCCCGTTACGGCCGACCTCGACAAGCGGGTGGTGAATGTGGCCCGGGACCTCACCGCCGTGGGCGGCACTGCCACCGACGTGCTCCAGAACGTGCCCTCGGTGAGCGTGGACCAGACCGGCGCGGTGAGTTTGCGCGGCAACCCCGGCGTCACCATCTTCATCGACGGCAAGCCCAGTGGGGCGGCCGGCGGTGGCAACGGCACCAGCCTCGACCAGATTCCGGCCAGCAGCATCGACCGGATTGAGGTGATTACCAATCCCTCGGCGCGCTACGACGCGGCCGGCTCGGGCGGCATCATCAACATCATTCTCAAGAAAAACCAGCGCGATGGTCTTAACGGCACGGTAGCGGCCGGCGCGGGCACCCGCAACAAATACAACACCTCGCTCACGCTCAATTACCGCCGCAACAAGCTGAACGCGTTTGGCTCGTATGACTTTCGGCACGACCAGCGCTTCACCCTCGGCAGCCTCGACCAGACGACCACCGCGCCGGTGCTTGACCCCGCTACCGGCCTGCCCACTACGCTGCCCCACAGCCTGTTGCTGCGCCAGGACCGCAGCGGCCAGGCCTACCAAACCACCCACGCCGTGCGCCTGGGCCTGGAGTACACCCTGCCCGCCGACCAGACCCTGAGCCTGGCCGTGCAGCCCCGCTTCAACCAAAGCACTGCCGCCGAGGCGCTGCGCTCGCGCCAGCAAGACCTGACCCTCGGCCAGCCCGTGTACGTGGGTAGCACCGACCGCCAGAACGCCACCGCCGGCCGCAGCCGCTCGGCCGATTTTACGCTCGATTACCGCCGCGTGTGGCCCGCCCGGCCCGGCCGCACGCTCTCGGCCGGGGCCGTGTACACGCCCCTGCGCAGCGACAATGCCGTGGTCTCCGACGTGGTGTATATAGCTGATAATGTGCGCGCTGTGCAGCAGCAGTCCTTTCACAACCGCCTCGACCAGGGCGCGGCGCAGGTCGACTTTGCGCAGCCGCTGGGCGAAAAGGGCCGCCTGGAGGCTGGGGCCAAAAGCACCTGGCGGCGCTACAACAACCAGTACGATTTCGGCAGCACCCAGCCGGTTATATACCAGCAGTCTGTTTTTATGTACCAGGAGTACATTCAGGCGGCCTACGCTAGCCTGGGCGGTGAGCGCGGCAAGTGGCAGTACCAGGGCGGCTTACGCCTGGAGCAGACCAACACGCACGGGCTGCAAGTTATCACCGGGGAGGAGTTTCGGCGCAGCTACTTCAATTTATTTCCCAGTGCCACGTTAGCCCGCGAACTGCCCCGCGACCAGCGCCTGCAACTCGGCTACTCGCGCCGGGTGCAGCGCCCCGACCAGGGCGAGCTCAACCCCTTCGCCGACCGCGCCGACCCGCTCAACCTCAGCACCGGCAACCCCAACTTGCTGCCCGAGTACATCGACCTCGCGGAGCTGGGCCACCAGAAGTCGTTTGAGAACAAAGCCACGCTGGCTACCACGGCGTTTTATAGCGTCGAGAGCCAGACTATCAAGTCGTTCCGGCAGGTGATTGCCGACCCGCTCACCGGCAACCAGGTCACGAGCACGAGCCGCATCAACCTGGGCGACGAAATCAACTACGGCCTCGAAGTGGTGGGCAGCCTGCCGCTGGCCGCGTTCTGGAAGGTGAGTGGCACGGCCTCGGCCTTCCGGCGCAGCATCCGGGGCAGCGTGGCCAATACCGACATTACCAACAGCAGCTTCGTGTACACGAGCCGCCTGAACACGACCATCACGCCCATAAAAAAGCTCGATGTGCAGGTGTCGCTCAACTACCGTTCGCCGGTGGTTACGGCGCAGGGCCGCCGCCAAACGGCCGTCAACCTCGATGCCGCCGCCAAGTATACCTTCTTGCCCCAGGACCGGGGCACGCTCACGCTGCGCGTGTCCGACGTGTTCAACACGCTGCGCTACAACTTCAACGCCTACGGCCCCGGCCTCGATGCCGTGAGCTACAACAAACGCGAGTCGCGGGTGGGCTTCCTCAATTTCAGCTACCGCTTTGGCCGCGATGGCGAGGCCGCCAAGCCCCGCAAGGAGGAAAAGGACCCCGGCGGCGGCGGGTTTGAGTAAAGACGAAGCGGTAATTTCTTTATTTGGATAAATTCTAAATAAAGCTTGCCTGCTGCGGGGCTGGCCGCTACATTTGCTTTTATGTTTAGAAAGAGTCTAAACATAAAAGCAACTGCTTCCGCCCGCCCGGCACCGAACTGGGGCGGTGGGAGTGCGCTAAAGCCCGGCTTGGGTACCCCGACCATTAAATTGGTACTATTGGCTCTTGGTGAGGCCATTGCGAGCGGGGTGCCCGGGCCGGTACTAGGTACCACGCTCCTTTTTCCCTGCTGCCTTATGTCGCGCTGCCTCCATCATAACACGCTGGGCTGCATTGCCCAATGCGCCGGCCGGTGCTGCCTGCACCTCTGCTTTGGCCACGTGGGCCTGCGCCTGCTGCCCCACGAGCTACGCAAGTGGCGTGGCACCGTAGCCGAGCGTTGCGGCCACCACGCCCTGGCCACCCTCGACGCTACCGAGCGCTGCCTCAGTCTGCCCGGCCCCGTGGCCAGCCAGGTATTCCTGTTTTCGCTGGAGGAGCTGTTCCTGCTGCACGACCTGCTGGTGAGCGCCGTGCTGCTGCTGGAAGTAGACACGATACTGGAGCGCGCCGTAAACCCATAGGTTAGTAATTAACTGACAGAAAGATAGTTAAGAATATGTCTGTCTGCTAATCGTTTCGTCAGGTAGCCGCCTCGCTAGTCATCGTGCGCGCCCGGCACGGCCAACTGGGCGTTGATGAGCGGCGTTTTGGGAGCCAGAAAAAACCCGGTGAGGCTGGCAAACAGGATGGGTATCGGCTGCTGAAACCCGGTGAGAGTGGCCAGCAGAATAGCCGTGCTGATGGGCGTGCGCGTGGCGCAGGCATTGAGCGCCGCCATGCAGCAAATCATGGCCAGCGGCAGGTTTTGCGACGGAAAAACGGTGTGGATGAGCAGCCCCACGGTGGCCCCCACAAAAAACAGCGGAATGATGAAGCCCCCGCGCCAGCCCGACGTGACGGTGAGGGCAATGGCCACGATTTTAACCACCAGCAGGGTAAGCAGAAAAGCCACCGTGAAGTGCCCTTCGAGCAGTTCGGCCAACTCCTCGTGGCCGAAGTAGCGCGCCAGCGGCACGTAGTAGGCCAGCAGGCCCAGCAGCAGCCCCGCGCCGCCCATTTTCACATAAATGGGCACGGCCAGCCGCCCAAAGCCCTGCCGCAGCTGCCGCACCGTGGCAATAAAGAGCCAGCCCACGGCCGCGCCCACCACGCCATAGCCCACGGCATAAAAGGCGTCGGTGAGCTGCGGCGTGCCGCTCACCGGGAAGTGCCAGATGGGGCCAATGCCGATGCGGGTTATTAGAATGAAGATGATGAAGCTGGCGCAGCTGGCCACAAAGGCGGGTATCAGGGCCTGGAAATACTCGCTCAGGTGCTTGTGGTGCAGTATTTCGAGCGCAAACAGGCCGCCGCCCAGCGGCGCGCCAAACAGGGCCGTGAAGCCCGCCGCCATGCCCGCAATGCTGAGCGTGCGCAGGCCCTCGCCGCGCACCCGCAGCTTCTGGGCCAGCCACGAGGCCGTGGAGCCGGTTACCTGCACCAGCGGGGCCTCGGGGCCGGCGCTGCCCCCGCTGGCAATGCAGAGCAGCGACGAGAGCACCATGGAAAGGTTGTTTTTGGGCTCCAGCCGCCCACCCCGAAAGCGGATGTTGTTGACCAGCAGGCTCATTTCGCCGGGGTCGCCGAGGCGGTGAATGATGAGGCCGGCCAGCAGGCCCGCGCCGCCCATCAGCGGCACCACCCACCAGCCCGTAACGAGCGCCGTGACCCGCAGCAGCTGGGCCAGCACCAGCCAGTAGGCGCCCGCAATAATGCCGCCCACCAGCCCCACCAGCACCCACAGAAAAAAGGTGCGGCTGAAAACAAAAGGATTGAATCGGAGCGGCGCCGAAGCCTGCCGCCGCAGCTGAATGGCCCGCCGGCCGGTTTGAAAACGCATGAAACTGGGTAAAGGGTACCAGGCACAACCGCCCTTCGCCGCCAGGGTTGTGCCCGCCGGCGATAGGGCTGAAATCAGGCAAAATTAGTAGCAATGACCGGGATGTTGGTAGTGGCTTTGAACAGCTAGGCGAAATCAGGCGGACGATTTTATTTATAAGTTATTGATTGTTAATTAGATGCATAATAGGGCCTGGTGGCTGTTCGAATGGGCGTTGGGCGGGCTGCCGGGGTCGAGTCGGCTGGCCGCTTGCCCAACTGACGCAGAAGGCTCTGTTCTGGCCCCAGTGGGTCGATATATTGCCAGTAACTAGCTAGGTAAGAGCAACAAAGCCCTGTGGGGGTGGCCCTTGCCCCGCGGGGCATCCAAGTGTCGCCCCTACGGGGCTATGGTTCTGGTTTCGAGCGCTTTGCTAGTGACATATCGCCCCGCCGGGGCTAAAAAAGACCTTTCGCGTAAGCTCTGACTTAGTAGCGGCAGCTGGTCCAGTGCAGCAGCTGGCCCTGAAATGGCAGGGGCTTATCGGCAAAAAAGGCGAACAGCCCCTGCGTGGTCGGGAAGCCATCGGCTTGGGCCAGGGCCAGTAGCTCGGGTGCTGCGAGCAGGCGGCCATCTATTTGCATCGTATTGTTAGTCAGTTCGATAGCCTGTATGGCTAAGATTGGCCGCGCCCACCAGAACTCGCGCTGGTCGGGCTGGTGGGCGCGCACGCAAAAGTGCGCCACCTCACCCACCCGCCACCGCTGGCCTTCGCGAATAGTGTGCACCTTGGTGCCCGCCACGATGGCAGCCACAAAAGAGTCATTAAAACCCAGGATTTTCATTGGCTTACTGCTGCGGGGGTGGCCCGCGTAGTGATTTCTGTACGCAACAGGGGCGGTGCTGCCATAGCCCCGGGGGGCATCGAACTGGCTGCGGTGCTTATTGAGCGAAACCAAGCTTTTAGATATCTGGCCGCTTTTAGCTTTGTAGTACTACAAATTAAAAGCAAAATACAAACGGGGGCATGGTAATAGTTCAATATGGGGTGCTGGCCTTGTTGCTGATGGGCTGCGCCGGTCCCCGTGGGCGGTCCGTGGCCACCTCAGCCCACCCGGCCGCAACCCGTGAGCTGGGCAAGTTACTCTTCTTTGAGCCGGCCCTCTCGGGCAATGGCAAACGGAGCTGCGCCTCGTGCCACCGGCCCGAAAAAGCATTTACCGACCACCGGGGTACTTCGCGGGCGCTACGCTTCACGGCCAATCTCCCGCGCAACTCGCCCACGCTGCTGGCGTCGGCGGGGCAGGGGGCCTTTTTCCACGATGGCCGGGCCGCCAACCTGGGCGAGGTAGTGCGCCAGGTGGTAGAAAACCCCCAGGAGCTGGGCAGCAGCTACGCCCAGCTAACGGGCCGGCTGGCCGAAAGCCCTGCCTACCGGCTGGCTTTTCGGCAGGCGCTGGGGGCCGACATCACGGCGGCCAGCGTCAATGCGGCCCTGGCGGCCTACGTAACCAGCCTCGTGAGCAACAACGCGGCCTACGACCAGGCCCGCCGCGGCCAGCGGCCCTTGCCGGCGAGCGGCTGTTTAGGGGGCCGGCCGGCTGCGGGAGCTGCCACGCGGCCCCGGCCTTCCGCGATGGCCGCCGCTACTTGGTGCGGCCCGGCGAGTGGGTGAAAACCCCGACCCTGCGCAACGTGGTGCTCACGCCGCCCTACGGCGCCAATGGCCAGGCCGCCACCCTGCCCGATGTGCTGGGCGATGCCTTCCATACCGCGCACCGCCCCCAGCCCCTGGCCCCGGCCGAGGCCAGCCAGCTGCTGGCTTTTCTGGCCGCGCTCACCGACACCACTTCCGCCGAGCACCGCCCCCCGCGGGCGCTGCCCGCCCTGCCCAGCCTGCCCGACCGCCGGGTGGGTGGCCTGTATTAATTCTATTTACCCTACGCTGCCTACCTCTTACCCTTCTACTTACTTATGCGTTTTTTCTTATCTACTGGCTCCGGCCCCCTCTTTCTTTCCTGCCGCCTGGCAGCAAGCCTTGGCGCGGTGCTGCTGGCTGGCCCGGTGGCCCGGGCGCAGGCCCCGGCCAGCACGGCCAGCACGGCCGTTGCTATTCAGCCCGCCATGATTCAGCCTGGCTCGGCTTTGCTGATTGATATTGATGCGAAGTCGCCGCTGCTGGGCGTAGACTACAGCCCCGACGGCAAGCGCGTGGTGGCCTGCGGCCTGGGCCACTCGGTGGTGGTGTACGAGCTGGCCACCCACCAGCCCGTGCTCACCCTGAAAGGCCACACCGACGACGTGGTGGCCGTGAAGTACAGCCCCAATGGCCGCTACATTGCCTCGGGCGGCGTCGACCACGCGCTCATTCTCTGGGATGCCCTCACGGGCGAGCTGCTGCGTAAGAATATCGAACATACTGATTACGTGCGCGATGTCGCATTCAGCCCCGACAGCAAGCTGCTGGCTACGGCCGGTTGGGATGGCCAGTCGCTGGTGTTCGATACCTTTAGCGGGCAGCGCGTGGCGGCCCTCAAAGAGCCCAAGCTAGCCGATGCTTCCGCGGCCAATGCAGCCTACAACCCCACCAAAACCACCCAGGGCCGCTCCAACGCCATCACGTCGGTAGCCTTTAACCCGGCCGGTACCGAGTTGCTGACGGCCAGCGGCGACCACACCCTGCGCGTGTGGAACACCACCACCTGGGACCAGAAGAACGTGCTCAACGGCCACGCCGACGAAGTGTGGGATGGCCGCTACTCGCCCAACGGCCGCTACGTGGTGAGCGGGGCCTGGGACAATACTGCCCGCGTGTGGGAGCTGCGCACCCAGCAGTGCACGCAGGTGCTGGCCGCCCACGTTTCCGACGTGTGGGCCACCACGTTCAGCCCCGATGGGCAGCTGATTGCGACTGGCGGCGGCGACCGCAAAGTGAAAATATGGGATGCCGTAACCGGCCTGCTCGTGGCCGACCTGTCGGGCGACCTGCACACGGCCGAAATCGAAAACCTGGCCTTCAGCCCCAACGGCCACAGCCTGGTAAGCGTCAGCCGCGACGGCCACCTCAAGCTCTGGCGCATTCCCGGCACGGCCGACCGCGTGGGCGCCTACGCCCGCTACAACTACGAAAAGTGGGCGCGCAAGGGCGAGTTCGAAAAAACGGTGGATTTCGAGGCCCGCACTTCGCACAAGCTGGAGCGCGTGCAGGCGTTTCAGCAGCAGGGCATGGCCCAAATGCTCGCGGCTTACGCGGCCACCGGCAGCTGGCAGGGTTTTACGCTAAAAGAATATAATGCTGATAATGAGTCGTTTGTGGTAATGTCCAGCGCGTTCCCAACGACTGCTTACCGCGTTAAGGTGGCGCCCAAGGAAGCGGAGCAGTTCCGGGCCAACTTCGGGCGCGGCACCTACGGGGCACCCGTTTTCGAGGTTACCGACAGCGCCATTGCCCTCGGCAACGTGAGTGTAAACGTGGCCCAGGGCGCCGCCAGCCGGCAGTATGTTATTCAGCATTAAGCACTTCCCTGATAAGCAGAAAAAGCACGTCATGCTCAGCATGACGTGCTTTTTTGTCAAATTGCTTATATCTAATTGTCTAATCAGCAACTGCTTCCACTGCGGGTACGTGTACTGTGCCAGCGCGCTCACGCAGCGGCCGGCCCTGCCGCCCGCTGTGCTGCGCCTGAATTTCGGCCACAATGGCGAGGGCAATTTCCTCGGGCGTTTCGCTGCCCAGGTCGAGGCCGATGGGGCTGTGCAGGCGCTCGCGCAAGTGCACTACCAGGGCCACAGGCGCAGTGCCCAGTTCGTCGAGCAGGCGCTGGGCCTTGAGGCGCGGGCCCAGCAGGCCGATGTAGGGCGCGGGCGACGTGAGTAGCGTTTGCAGCGCGGCCAGGTCGTAGGCGTAGTTGTGGCTCAGCAGCACGTGGTAGGCCAGGGGGTCGGGCAGGGCGGTTTCGAGCTCGGCCACGGGCACGATGCGTACGGTGGCCGCTTCCGGAAAGCGGGCGGCGGTGGCCAGGCTGGGCCGGCCATCGACCACCGTGATGTGCCAGCCCAGCGAGCCGGCCAGGTGCACCAGCGGCTGGGCATCGTTGCCGGCCCCGTACACCACCAGGCGCAGGGGCGGCAGCAGCAGTTCGAGCGAGGCCCGCACCGGGCCGGCATCGGTTTCGAGGGTCAGCACCTGGGGTTGGCGCTGGGCCAGGGTGGCGCGGGCGGCCTCGGCCAGCGGGGCGGCTAGCAGCGGCGTGCCGCGCACCACCCCGGCCCCCGACAGCAGCACGCGCTGGCCCACGGCGGCTTTCAGGCCGCTGGCATCGGTTTCAAACACGGTGGCTAGCACGGCGGGGGCGGGGTGCTGGGCAAAGCCGCGCAGCAGCTCCAGAGGGTTGTCGGGGTTGGTAAAGTCGAGGGGTTCCAGCAGGATGCGCACCACACCCTGGCAGCCGGGGCCGAGGCCGTGGCGCGGGTCGTCCTCGTCGCGCGTGTCGTAGGTCACGAGGGCCGGCTCGCCCCGAAAAATGGCCCGCCGGGCGCGCTGCCGCGCATCGCCTTCGAGGCAGCCCCCGCTGATGGCCCCGGTCAGCTCGCCGTCTTCGGTCACGAGCATGCGCGCGCCGGGGCGGCGGTAGGCCGAGCCCAGCACCTCCACCACCGTGGCCAGCGCGCAGGGCCGGCGGGCGGCGCGGTGCTGGTCGTAGGCACTAAATAGCCGTTGTAGTTCAGTCATTATCGGAAAAAGATGCGCGTGGGCAGTACGCCCGGCGGCGGGGCGGGGTTGTACCAACCGCCAGCCCGGCGGCATGGTTTGGGGCCCGGCCCCGCGTGGCGGCGCGTACTTTGCCAGCTATGAGCGCCGCCATCCCCGTTTATCAATTAGCTGCCTTTACCGAGCCCGCCGGCCCGCCCACGCCCTTCTTCTTCCTGGGGCCGAACTCCGCGCCCACGCGGCTGCCCATCGAGCGGCCGTATCGCAGCGATTACTATAAACTCGGGATTTGCCTGGGCGGCAGCGCGCGCCTGAAAGTCAACCTCGAAACCTACGACATCGGCCCCGGCTCGCTGATGGTGCTCTCGCCCTACGTCATCAAGCAGTGGCCCTTTATGTCGGCCGATATGGAGGCGCTGAGCCTGTTTTTTACCAAGGATTTTATCGCCGCCCACGGCGGGCTGAACCTGGATGCGTTTGCTTTTTTTGAGCGTGATGCGCGGCACGTTGTGGAGCTGCCCCCGGCCCCGGCCGCGCGCATCGCGGAGCTGCTGCGGGCCATTGAGCAGCAATACGACGCGCCCCATGTCTACCGGGAGGAGATTTTACGCAGCTTCATGCACATTCTGCTGCACGAAACAGCCGCCATCTACAGTGCGCACCGGGGGGTGGCGCACCCTATTCAGACGCGCAGCCAACTGCTGGCTACCGAGTTTAAGAAGCTGGTTAACAGTCACTATACCACCGAGCGCAGCCTGGCCTTTTACGCCGACAAGCTCTGCATTACCCCCAAGCACCTCGCCGAAACCGTGAGAGAAGCCACTGGCAAGCGCGCCGTAGCGTGGCTGGCCGAGGCCGTGCTGCTGGAAGCCAGCGTGCTGCTCCAAAACCCGGCCCTCACCATCGCCCAGATTGCGGACATCCTTCATTTTGCTGACCAGTCCACCTTCGGCCGGTTTTTCCGGAAAAGCACCGGGGTTGCGCCGGCTGCTTACCGGCAGCGTTTAGCATTCGTGCCAGCTTAGCGCCTCACCCCCCCGGTGCCCCATTAGCGTAGTGCTGGTGCAGCATTACTCCCGCACTTTGGCCCAATCTTCCCGCCGTTTGGCCCTTCTGACCCGCTGCTATCCGGCAGAGCTTTGCCCCATGAAAATTATCCTCACCGGTTCCCTCGGAAACATCAGCCAGCCGCTGGCCGCGGCGCTCGTGCAGCAGGGCCACGCCGTCACGGTCATCAGCCGCACGCCCGCTAAGCAGGCCGCCATCGAAGCAATGGGAGCCACCGCCGCCATTGGCTCAGTGGAAGATGCCGATTTCCTGGCCGCCACTTTCGCCGGGGCCAACGCCGTGTACGCCATGGTGCCGCCGAGCTTCACCGAGCCCGATTCGCGCGCTTATTTCCAGCGCATCGGGCGCAACTATGCGCAGGCCATCGCGCAGGCAGAGGTGCGGCGGGTGGTGCAGCTCAGTAGCTGGGGCGCGCACCTGGCGGCGGGCACCGGCGGCATCCTGGGCTCGCACGACGTGGAGGAAATTCTGGCGGCGCTGCCCGGCCTCACCCTCACGCACCTGCGGCCTACTTCTTTCTACACCAACTACTACACCTACGCCGGCCTGATAAAAGCGGCGGGCATTATGGGGGCCAACTGCGTCGGCGACCGCAAAATTGCGCTGGTGCACCCCCGCGACATTGCCGCCGCCGCCGCCGAGGAACTAGCCCGCCCCGCCGCCCCAGCCGGCCGCACCGTGCGCTACGTGGCCAGCGATGAGCGCACCCAGCAGGAAGTAGCGCACGCGCTAGGAGCCGCCATCGGCCAGCCCGCCCTGCGCTGGGTAGCCTTCTCGGACGAGCAAATGCGGGAAAGCCTGCTCAAAAACGGCCTGCCCCCCAGCACCGCCGCCGACGTAGTGGCTATCTACGCCAGCATGAGCAGCGGCAAGTTGGGCGAGGACTACGAGCAGCACAAACCTGCCCTGGGCCAGGTGAAGCTGGAGGATTTTGCCAAGGAATTCGCGGCGGCTTTCTAAGGTGGTGAGTCTCAGGTAGCAGTGAAAAGCACCCCGTAGCTTCGGGGTTGCAGGACGCTTTTGCGGCTATTTGAGCAGCGGCTAGTACGCTGGTGCAGAGTACTTATCGCAGAAACGAGGTAGCTAGCTAGCTTAGGTTATGAACGATAAACTTATCAAACACAATAGCTTCGAGGGGACGAAAGCCCGGTTGCTTTGGCTGCTACGGAAAAGAAGAAGCTTGACGTAGAAACCATGCAAATGGTTGAATTATTCCAGGCGTTGCGAACCCGCAAGTATCACGGCAATGCGCGCAAATAATAAGCTGCTCGAAAGTATCCTGCTGCTGCTTGCAGTGGCCTTATGCGGTGAAAACATGCTAACCTTATAAAACCGAAACCGCCCCGCAGCCAATTGGCCACGAGGCGGTTTCTTTTGCTTCTACTAATCGCATTTATAGCAGCTTATCAATCGTCAGCGGTAAATCACGCACGCGCTTGCCGGTAGCGTGGTACACGGCATTGGCCACGGCGGCGGCCACGCCGAGCATGCCGATTTCGCCAATGCCTTTTACCCCGAGGGGGTTGAGGTGGTCGTCTTCCTCCTCCACCAGAATCACGTCGATTTTGTGAATGTCGGCGTTCACGGGCACGTGGTACTCGGCATAGTTGTGGTTCATGTAACGGCCGAGGTTATTGTCGAGGAAGGTTTCTTCCATGAGGGCCATGCTGATGCCCCACACCGTGCCGCCGAGCACCTGGCTACGCGCAGTTTTGGGGTTGAGGACGCGGCCGGCGGCCACGGCGTTCACCACGCGGGTTACGTGCACGGTGCCCAAGTCTTCGTCCACTTTCACCTCCACAAACACCGCGTTGTGCGAGTGCATGGAGTATTTCAGCATGTTGACGGGGTTGGGTTCGGCGCCCGACTCGGCCTCCACGGTGGCTTCGCCGCTGGTGGCCAGCACGTCGGCAATAGCTACTGAGCGGTCGATGTCCTCGTTGGCGCGCAGGTGGCCGTCCACGAACTGCACGTCCTCGAAGGCGATGCCTTTGAGGGGCGAATCGGCCATTTTCTGGGCCAGCTTGAGCAGCTTTTTGCCCAGCTCCTGGCACGCGGCCTGCACGGCCGAGCCAGTGGAGGCGGCCGTCCAGGAGCCGCCCTGCACGGGGGCGGGGGGCAGGGTGGTGTCGCCCAGCACGGCGGTTACGTCGGCCATCGGCAAGCCCAGCGTTTGGGCTGCTACCTGGGTCATGATGGTGTAGGTGCCGGTGCCAATGTCGTTGGTGGCGCTGCTCACCGTGAGGTGGCCGGCGGCCGTGAGGCTGGCCTTAGCGGCAGTTTTTTGCATGGCGGCATCCCAGCAGCCGGTGGCCATGCCCCAGCCAACCAGCATGTTGCCCTCGCGCATGGAGCGGGGCTCGGGGGTGCGCTGGTCCCAGCCGAAGCGGGTGGCACCCTCTTGGTAGCAGTCAAGCAGGCGCTTGCTGCTGAAGGGCTTATCCTCGGTGGGGTCGCGGTAGGTGTAGTTGAGCCGGCGGAATTCCAGCGGGTCAACGCCGGCTTTATAGGCCAGCTCATCAATGGCGCACTCGATGGCAAACGAGCCCGTGGCCGCGCCGGGGGCGCGCATGTCGGCCGGGGTGTTCACGTCCACTTTGGCCAGCTCGTAGCTGAACTTAGTGTTGGCGCACTTGTAGAGAATGCCTGACCAGTTGACCACCGTTTCGGTTTCGTTCTCAAACTGCGACGTTTCGGCAAACGCGTGGTGCTCAAGGGCTTGCAGGTAGCCCTGGTCGTCGGCGGCCAGCTTGAGGTCCTGGATGGTGTGCGCCCGGTGGCCCATGCTGAACATCTGCTGACGCGTCATCGACACGCGCACCGAATGCGCCAACTCCAGCGCCGCCAGCACGGCCAGAAAGGACTGGTACTGCGGCCGCAAACCCGAGCCAAAGGCGCCGCCCGTGTACTTGGAAATTACCCACGCTTCCTCCTTGCTCAGCCCAAAAATCTTGCTGATGTACTGCTGCGTGTTGCCCGCGCCCTGGGTCTTGTCATAAATTTTCAGCTTCTTGCCATCGCCCAGCCACTCTACGGTGCTGGCAAACATCTCCATTGGGTTGTGGTGCTGCGTGTGGTGCGTATACGCGGCCTCTACCTGGTGCGGGGCGGCCTTGAAAGCCTTGTCGGCATCGCCTTTGGGCTTGGGCGGGGGCAGGAAGCCGGGTTTGCCCTTGGGCGCATCGAAGCCCTTGCCGGCGGCGCGGGCCTTTTCGAGGTCGGTGTTAAAGTCCTCATCCACTGCGTATTCAATGCGCAGGACGGACGCCGCGTAGCGAGCCAGCTCAAAGGTTTCGGCCACTACGAGCGCCACCGGCTGCATACTGAACAGCACGTCGGCATTGTGCAGCGGCCGGAAGGGCGAGCCGCCGGGGGCTATGTCGTCCTTGTAGCTGCGGTCAAACCAGGCCAGCGAGGGCACGTTCTCGTGCGAAAACACCTGCTGCACGCCAGGGATGGCGAGCACCGCGGCGGCGTCGATTTTGGTAATTTTACCCTTCGCGATGGGACTGCTCACGATGTAGCCGTGCCACAGGTTGGGCACGTTGTACTCGGCCGCGTACTTGGCCGCGCCCGATACCTTGGCTGCGCCGTCGGTGCGGCTCACGGGCCGCCCAATTACGTCGGAGTCCAGGCGGATGGTAGGCGGGGTTGCGATAGTCTGGCTCATAAGAATTACGGATTGGAATTCAGGAATGCGTTGGAATCGAGGGGCTGGCTCATCTCGGTGGCCTGCTTGAGGGCGCGCACGATGGCGCGCTTGCCCAGCTCGATTTTGAAGGAGTTGAACTCGTAGCCCTTGGCCGACGCAAACACCTTGGCCGCCACCTGCCGAAACAGGTCGGGTGAGGCCGGCTGGCCTTCCAGCAGCTGCTCGGCCGCCGGGTCGCGCCAGGGCTTGTGGGCCACGCCGCCCAGGGCAAAGCGCGCCTTCTTAATCGTGTTGCCCTCCATTTCGAGGCCCACCGCCACGCTCACCAGCGCAAAAGCGTAGCTGCTGCGGTCGCGCAGCTTGAGGTAGGTAAAGTTGCTGGCGTAGCCCTGCGCCGGCAGGTCGATGGCCGTTACCAACTCGCCGGCTTTCAGCGTGTTATCAAACTGGGGTGTATTGCCCGGCAGGCGGTGAAAATCTTCAAACTTGATGCTGCGCTCGCCATCTGGCCCCTGCACGCGCACCACGGCCTCCAGGGCGGCCAGGGCCACGCACATATCCGAAGGGTGGGTGGCAATGCAGCTCTCGCTGGTGCCCAGCACGCCGCACACGCGGTTTTGGCCGTGCAGGGCCGCGCAGCCGCTGCCCGGCTCGCGCTTGTTGCAGGGCGTGGCCAGGTCGGAGAAGTAGTAGCAGCGCGTGCGCTGCAGCAGGTTGCCGCCGTCGGTGGCCATGTTGCGCAGCTGCGGCGTGGCCCCGGCCAGGATGGTCTGGCTCAGCAGCGGGTAGCGCTTTTCCACCTCGGGGTGCCAGGCGGTGTCGGCGTTGGTGGCCAGCGCACCCAGGCGCAGGCCGCCCTCGGGCAGGCTGCTGATGTCGCCCAAGGGCAGGTGGCCCAGGCTGGTGAGGTGGGTGGGGCGGGCCACGTTTTCCTTCATCAGGTCGATGAGGTTGGTGCCGCCGCCCAGGTAGGCCGCGCCGGCGTGGCCGGCAAAGTCGCGCACGGCCTCGTCGGCGGCCGCCGCTTGGGTAAGGGTGAAACTGTTCATGTGTTAGCTGTTAGCTGCTGGCTAGTAGCTTTTTTTGCTACTAGCTGGTGGCTTGATGAGGTATTATGCTGAAAGACAGCGTGTCGCCAGCCGATAGCTAGCAGCTAGCGGCTGACAGCTAATAGCTTATTAAATGGCTTTGGTGGGCTGCATGGGGATGGTAACCAGCGTGCCGTTATCAACCACTACCTGGCCGTCGTGCAGCACTTCCATCACCGCCGATAGGATGTTGGTGTAGGCGCCGCAGCGGCAGAGGTTGCCGCTCATTAGCTCGCGCACCTCGTCTGCGGTTTTGGCGCGGCCCTCGTTGATAAGGCCCTGCGCCGAGCAAATTTGCCCCGGCGTGCAGTAGCCGCACTGAAAGGCGTCGTGGTCGATAAACGCCTGCTGCAAGGGCGAAAGGTTATCCTCGCCACCAATGCCCTCGATGGTAGTGATTTGCTTGCCCTGGTACACCGTGGCCAGCGCCAGGCACGAGTTAATGCGCTTACCGTCAACCAGTACCGTGCAAGCCCCGCACTGGCCGTGGTCGCAGCCCTTTTTGGTGCCGGTCAGGTCCAGGTACTCGCGCAGGGCGTCGAGCAGGCTGGTCCAGGGCGCAAGCTGGATGGTGCGGTCTTCGCCGTTGATGTGCAGTGTTACGGCCTGGGCGGGCGCGAGGGCCGGGGCGGGCGGGCCCAGCGGCGCCTGAATAAATGGTGAGCTCATAAAGCGGTAAGTAGAAGGGAAGAAGGAAATCGTAAAGGCTGGCCGTGGCTAGTATCTTAAGATTGCCTTAAATTCTACGTGCCCGGCATCACTTTTGATGTTTTTAGTAGTTCTAAATAAGCCTTTTTACTTTACCTCCGGCCGCATATGAGCTTGAGTGCTAGCAAGTGTTTAAGCCCAAAGCTGCAAGCGGGCCGATGTGAATTGCTGGAAAATACCCGGGTAGCGCAATTAAAGTAAGGCGTTATATATCAACGGATACAGCGTAGGATTTCGGCCTTAGGCAGGGCAAGCCGGCGCGCTGGCAGTACCGGCTGCCGCCACGCCAGTAGCGTGGGCGCGGCGTTCGCCGCCTACCTTTGCGGCACGCTCCGTCACCGGGGCCCTTATCAAGAAAGGCGGAGGGACAGGCCCTGTGATGCCTTAGCAACCAGCAGCGATGCGAAGGTGCTAATTCCTGTTTCGAGACGCCGCTCTGGCCTGTTTCGGGAGCAGATAAGTTATGAGTAGCCAGCACCGCCCTAGCGGCCGCGCAGCTCTTCTGACTGGTCGGAAGGGCTTTTTTTGGCTCTTGCGGCGAGAATTTTTTTGAGAGAGGGTAGGGGAGGCGGCGCGCGTTTCAGCGTCCATTCCAACTCATTTTTCATGACTCGTACCGACCTCAACATTGGTCTTTTTGGCTTTGGCGTGGTGGGCCAGGGCCTGCACGCTGTGCTGGCCCGCACGCCCGGCCTGCGCGCCCGCATCGGCCGCATCGCCGTGAAAAACCGCGATAAACCCCGCTCGCTGCCCGCCGAGCTGTTCACGTTCGACAAAAACGACCTGCTCGACGACCCCACGCTCACCGTGATTGTGGAGCTGATTGACGACGCCGACGAGGCCTACCTCATTGTGAAGGAGGCCCTGCGGCGCGGCAAAGCCGTAGTAACGGCCAACAAAAAGATGCTGGCCGAGCACTTGCCCGAACTTATTGAAATTCAGCAAACTACCGGTACGCCGTTGCTCTACGAGTCGGCGGCCTGCGCCAGCCTGCCCGTTATCCGCAACCTGGAAGAGTACTACGACACCGACCTGCTGGAGTCGGTAGAAGGCATCGTGAACGGCTCGACCAACTACATTCTCACGGCCATGCACCGCGACGGCCAGCCCTACGCCGCCGCCCTGGCCAAGGCCCAGGAGCTGGGCTTTGCCGAGAGCAACCCCGCCCTCGATGTGGAGGGCCTCGACGCCCGCAACAAGCTGGTGCTGCTGCTGGCCCACGCTTTCGGCCTGGTGGTGGCCCCCACCGAGTTGCTGACGGTGGGCATCACCAGTATCAGCCCGCTGGCCACGGCCTATGCCCGCGAGCAGGGGCTGGTGCTCAAGCTGGTAGCCGAGGCGCGGCGGCTGCCGGGTGGCGGGCTGGCGGCGGCGGTGCTGCCCACGCTGGTGCGCCCCGGCCACGAGCTGGCGCAGGTGCACGACGAGTTCAACGGCATCATCACCCAGAGCGGTTTTGCCGACCGGCAGTTCTTTCTGGGGCGCGGGGCGGGGGCGTTTCCCACGGCCTCGGCAGTGCTCAGCGACCTCTCGGCCCTCACCTATGGCTATCGCTACGCCTACAAAAAAATTCAGCAAAACGCCCACCTCGCCCTCACCCCCGACGCGGCCGAGGTTGATGTGCTGGTGACGTTTGAGGAAGAAAATGGTGCGCCCGATGTGAGCGACTTTACGGCCGTGCACGAGGAGTTTCGCTCCGGCACGCGGGGCAACTACCTCACGGGCAGCATCGGGCTGGGCCAGCTGGCGCGCTCGGTGTGGCTGCGGGCCCCCGGCGTGTGCGTGGTGCGGCTGGCCGCGCCGCTGCGAGAGATAAAGCACCTGTCTGATTTGTAAATAATTTGAAAATCAGGTACTTATAACTAAATAGGCTGGTGCCGGCGCGGGCGCCGCAACCCTGGCTGCCCGCCCGCCCCGCCCGCCAGCCTGGCTGCCGGTGGTGCCGGCCGTGCCGGCGGGCGGCGGCGCTTTTGCCCGGCTCTGCCCGCCGGCTATATTTGGGCATGACGCTTTCTTCCTCCAATTCGCCCATCGCTACCGGTTTGCTGGCCTACGGTATGTCGGGCAAGCTTTTTCACGCGCCTTTTCTGGCCCTGCACCCCGGCTTCGAGCTGCGCTCGGTGGTGGAGCGCCACCAGCAGCGCATGGCCGCCGACTACCCGCTCATTGGCAGCCAGCCCAGCACCGCCGCCCTGCTCGCCGACCCCACCCTGGAGCTGGTGGTGGTGAATACCCCCAACGACACCCACTACGACCTCACCCGCCAGGCCCTGCTGGCTGGCAAGCATGTGCTGGTCGAAAAGCCCGTGGCTACCTCCGTGGCCCAGTGGCACGCGCTCACGGCCCTGGCCCGCCAGCAGGGCCGCCACCTGCTGGCCTACCAAAACCGCCGCTGGGACACCGACTTCGCCGCCGTGCGCCGCGTGGTGGAGAGCGGGCAGCTGGGCCGCCTCATCGAGGTGCATTTTCGCTTCGACCGCTTCCGACCTGTCCTGCACACCAAGATTTTTAAGGAGGATGGCCGCCCCGGCTCGGGCCTGCTCTACGACCTGGGGCCGCACCTGCTCGACCAGGCTATTAGCTTGTTTGGCAAGCCGTTATCATTTGAGAAAACCACCGGTAGCTTTCGCCATGGCTCGCAGGTAACCGACTGCTTCACGCTGCAATTGCGCTACCCGCAGGGCCTCACCGTGTGGCTGAGCGGCAGCCTGCTCGTGGCCGACCCCGGCCCCGCCTTCGTGCTGCACGGCACCCAGGGCAGCTACCAAAAGGGCCGCACCGACCCCCAGGAAGCCCAGCTGCTGGCCGGCATGCGCCCCAACGACCCCGCCTACGGCCGCGAGCGCGCCGACCAGGCCGGCCGCCTCGTGCTGGCCGACCCGGCCGGCCACAACCACGTGCTGCCCCCCGTGGCCGACCCAGCTGCGCCCGCCACGTTTATGGAGTTGTTTGAGGCTGTTTATCAGACCATTCACCACGGCCAGCCTTATCCCATTAAGAATGAAGAGTTGGAATGGCAGCTGGAAGTGCTGGCGTAGGGTAAGCGGTAGCGTGGAATCTGTGAGTCCGCGCGTGGGTTCAGTGAACAACGTTTCACAACGTGCCCACGCGCGGACTCGCAGAGTTCACGCTGCCTTACCAAATGCGCAGTTACTTATCCAGTAAGTCGCTGTATTTCGACTCATTGCGCTGCACGTAGCCGGCCATAAACTCGCAGCTGGTGCGCACGCGCAGCTGGTGCTGGCGGGCATAGGCCAGGGCGGTTTCGGCCAGCTCCTCGGCAATGCCCTGGCCGCGCTGGGCCTCGGGCACGAAGGTGTGCACGAAGTCGATGACGCCCGCCGCGGGCAGCGAGTAGGCCAGCTCGGCTTGGTTATCAATGGGGCCACTGGTAAATGATTGACTGCTAGTGCTATGTTGAACAGACATGGAAGAGGTGGAAAAAGAAAGCAAGAAAAGATACCGCCTCCTATACGGAGCCGCGCCAAAAAATGCGGGGCCGCCGCGCCGCTAATAGCAACGCGAAACCGAAAAGTGGAGTAAACACCTCCGTAGCCGGCCGGGCCCGCCCGCTGGCTCTCTTCCGAACTCCATTCCCTCCCTCCCCATGAATCCTAGTATCGCTTTCAACTCCGACGAAGACGACCAACTGCCCGCTGGCCAGCAAGCCCGCGCCGAGGATGCCCACCTGAACCCCAACGACCCCGCCCGCCACGCCGAGGCCGGCACGCCCGCCTACGGCGAGTTTGGCAAGCCCGAAAACGTGGACGCCGCTCAAAAGCCCGGCCGCGACGGCTCCAACGATAACCCCGACGAGTTCAGTGAGCTGCGCGACCCCGAGGACGCCAACCAAGCCCCCGCCAAGCCCGAAGACCAGCGCGGCCACGTAGAGCAAAACCAGGACCCCCACGGCGTACGCGCCGCGCAGGATGCCGAAGCCGACGAGCAGCGCGCCGCCTGGGCCGACGATGACCCTCGCTACGCCGGCGGCAAGCCTAAGGCCACCTGGCAGGAGAACAACGACAAGGAACACTCTAATAAATAGTACACTATGGCCTCTATTCCGCAAGTAGCTCCCGGCAACGACCTCAATGGTAAAAACGCCGCCCAGCCCAAAAACGAAGACACGAAAGACGCTCGCACCGCCACCGAAAAGGAGTCGGACAGCTTCCTGAACCGCGAAACGGCCGGCCAGGTATTCGACGAGAATACCGGCCAGCAAATGGCCGATATGATGGACGACTCGATGCGCTCGGATATGCAGGCCCCCATGGGCTCGGCCCCCGCTTCGGCCGAAAACGTGCCCGAGCAGCTCTCCAACCCCAGCGAAGCCAGCTTCACCCTCCCCGAAATGCAGCACCAGGGCAAAACCCTGACTGCGGAAGAGGACGAAGCTAAGTAATTGATTATTAGCAAGTTGAAAAGCCCGAAGTTGAAAAGCTGCGGGCTTTTTTGTGCATTAGGAGTTCGAATAGCATCTGCTTAAAAGGCAACATCAACTGCCTGGCTACTCCTATGTTTATTCCGCGCCGGGTGCGTCGCCGTTTGCTGTTGCCGCCGGGCTGGGTGGCGCTCGGTTTTTTGCTGCTGCTGGGCTGCCAGGCGCTGCGGCAGTGGCAGGCGCAGCTGAAGCAGTGGCGTTTTATACCGATTACAGTACCCGCCCGGCTCATCAACCAGCTCTATACCTGGAATGCTATCGTCTATCAGCCTGTAAGCAAGCTAAATACCCTTCGGCCCTGGCATGATATAACATTCAAAGGCCGCGAGTTGCCGGACTTCTTCAGCGCGGCGGCCACCGAGTCGGCTATTCGCCAGGTTATGGCCGACTCCGGCCACGCGGGCGGGGTGCGTGTGCGCTTTTGGCCTGGCGCAACGTATGCCAATCTGGTAAAGGTTTTGAACATTATGAACTATACCAACCAGAAAAAACACTGGCTGGATATTCGCCAGCAGCCGCTGACACTTTATGCGATTACGGATAAGCTTCTACCCGTTAAGCCAGCGCTAGTAGCTGACCTCAAGCCAATTAATTGTGCAACAGGATATTATCAAGTAGAGAATAGTGGAATAGGAGTTGGTTTCCAAAAAATAGTATCCGGCCTTTGGCAAAAGTCACGGCCCCTGTGGCGGCAGGTTTGGTTGCTGCCAGTCGCCCTGCTTTTCCTGCTTGGCGTTTTAAATTCGGTGCACTTGTTGCGCCTCAGAACCGGCTGTCGCAACTCCTTATTCACCCCACGTAAACCCTGAACCTTCAAACTTGTCCACCCTGCCACCCGCCCTGCGCCGCGCCCTGCTCGACCTTCCTCAGAAGGAAAAAGACCAGCTGCTCACCCGCCTCGTAGCCCAGGATGCGGTGCTGGCCGAGCAGCTGGCCTACCGCCTGCTCGAAGGCCCCGATGCCCTCGAAACCCGCCGCGCCGCCCTGCGCCAGCAGGTAGACGACCCCGTGCGCGGCTACCACCAAACGCCCAACGACCTGCTCGCTATCCTGCGGCAGCTGCAAGCGCGGCTGGCCTACCACGCCCGCATCACGCACGACGCGTTTGGCGAAGTGGAGCTGGGCCTGCGCCTGCTGGCCAACGTGTTTCGACACCAGCCGGCGCTGGTGGCGCGGCTGCACGGCCCCACCCAGCCGCTGCTGCAACACCTGGTGCGCCGCACCCAGGAAGCCCTGAAGCAAGCCGAAAAGCTGCACCCCGACTACCACCTGGAGCTGGCCGACGCCGCCAATGCGGTGCTGGCGGGCCTGTTTGCCGCGGGGGCGGCCCCGCTGGCGCGTGAGGCCGGCCTGCCGGCCCACGTGGCGTGGGGGTGAGGCGCAACCTTACTTGGATAGGAGGGGGCTTTAAATTATCCACAAAAAACGGTGGTCCAAGGACAAGGCACGCCGTTTTTTCGTAGGTGAGGAAGGGCTGTTTCTTACCTTTACCCAAAGGCTGTTATTTCGCTTGTTAACTTATGAAAATAGTGCGTACGCTAGTATGGGTCAGCTGTTTGCTATTGGCTTTGCCGGGGCTGGCTGCGCCGCCTACGCGGCCGGGTAAGCTAGTGCTGAAGCTGCGGGCCAGCACCAACCCGCTGGCCGCCGACCTTAGCGCCTTGCTGCCCGCGCTGGTTGCGTTGCAGGCCACTGACCTGGCGCAGAAGTTTCCGCACAGCGCCCTGCCCAGCCCCGAGCGCCCGGGTAGCGTAGACCTGCGCCGCGTGTACGAGCTGACGGTGCCAACCGGCTTAACGCTGACCAAGGCCCGTACAATGCTGCTAGCCACGGGGATTGTGGAATATGTGGAGCCGCTCTACCTGCGCATGCCCCAGTACCAGCCCAACGACCCACGGGCCGACTCGCTGGCCGGCTACAATGAGTACCACCTGCGCCTCACCCAGGCCTACCGCGCCTGGGACTTCACGAAGGGCGACACCAGCGTGGTAATCGGCGTGACCGATACCGGCATTCGCTACACCCACGAAGACTTGGTTGGGCAAGTGAAATACAACTACGCCGACCCCGTCAACGGGCTGGATGATGACGGCGACGGCTACATAGATAACTTTCGCGGATGGGATTTTTCCAATAATAACAACGACCCGTTTTATAACGCCTTCGTTGGGCACGGCTCGCAGGTATCGGGCATTGTGGCGGGGGCCACCGACAATGGCAAGGGCATAGCGGGCGTCGGGTTTAAGTGCAAGTTTCTGCCTTTGCAAATATTTCCGGGTACTACTACGGGCTCGTTTGCGGGCTACGAGGCGGTGGTGTACGCCGCCGACCACAACTGCCGGGTCATTAATATGTCGTGGGGCGGGGCGGGCGGTTATTCGCGCTTCGAGCAGGATGTGTGCACCTACGCCGCCGTGAACCACGACGTGGTGCTGGTAGCGGCGGCCGGCAACACGCCCGGCGACCTGCTTTTTTACCCCGCTTCCTACGACCACGTGCTCTCGGTGGCCGCCACTGATGAGGCCGATGCCAAAGCTGATTTTTCTGCTTATAGCCGCCGCATAGATTTGTCGGCGCCGGGTACCAACATCATCATCGTTAATGGCCGGCTTAGCAGCTCATACGCCGGCCCGCCCGATGCCGACTACTGGGTGGGTTCGGGCACGTCGTTTGCCTCGCCACAGGTGGCGGGCGCGGCGGCCCTGGTGCGCAGCCGCTTTCCGCAACTTACTGCCGAGCAGGTAGTTGCCCAGCTGCGCCAGGCAGCCGATACCAGCATCTACACCCTGCCCGCCAACCAGGGCTACCGGGGCTACCTGGGCACCGGCCGCCTCAACATTGCCCGGGCAGTAGCTGCCCTTAACCAGCGCGAGGCGCGGGTGGTAACCAGCGCCTTTGCCCCGGCCAAGCCGTTTGGCTACGCCCCCGGCGACACCGTGCGGCTGGCCGCTACCGTGCGCAATCTGCTGCTGCCGGTGGCCGGGCTCACCGTCACGCTCACCTCGCTTTCGCCCTACCTCACGGTGCGGCAGGGTGGCTTTGCGGTGGGCAGCCTGGCCACGCTGGCCGAGGCCAGCAACGGGGCCGCGCCGTTTCGGCTGGCGGTGGCCAGCAACGTGCCGCCCAGCACCAAAGCCACGTTGCGCTACCATTTTTCGGGCGCAAATAACTATCAATCAGACCAATATGTGGAGCTGTTGCTTAACCCCGATTTTGTGCAGCTCGACGCCGGTAATATCAGCGTGAGCGTGAGTAGCCGGGGCAACCTGGCCTACGACGACGTAACCGGGGCGGTGGGCCGCGGCTTCAGCTACCGGGGCAGCACCCCGATGCTCAGCGAAGGCGGCCTGCTGCTGGCCACTACCCCCACCCGCGTGGCCACCCACCTGCGCAGCAGCTCCGGCGCGGTGCAGCAGTCGTTTTTTGCCCTCGCCCAAATACAAAAGCTAACCCCCGGCCCCCGCGCCGACCAGGAGGCCCGCGGCACCTTTCGCGACTCCCTGCCTGACCCGCAAAAGCCGCGCTCGGTGGGCGTGCGCGTGCGTCAGCACGGCCAAAGCTGGGCGGCCCCGGCAGCCCGCCGCAATTTTATTCTGCTCGATTATTCGCTGCGCAACCTCACCGCCGATACGCTCAAGCCCCTCTACGCCGGCCTGTTTGCCGACTGGGACCTGCCCGGCGATGCCGCCCGCAACGTAGCCCGCTGGGACTCCGTGAACCGCATGGGCTACTGCTACGACCCGCTCACGCCGCAGGTATACGCGGGGGTGCAGGTGCTGGGCCCCCGCCCGGCCGGGGTGTACTCTATTGATAATAGCGCGCCGGCTGGCACGCCCATCTACTTTGCCGACGGCTTCAGCCCCGCCGAAAAATACCTGGCCCTGAGCGGCGGCTTTGGCCGGGCGCACCGCAGCGTGGGTACCGACACGCAGGGCACCGATGCCTCGCAGGTAGTGAGCACCCTGGTGCCCTGCCTGGCCCCCGGCGACTCGGCCACCGTGGCCTTTGCGGTGCTGGCCGCCCCCACGCTGGCCGAGCTGCAAGCCACCGCCCAGGCTGCCACGGCCGCCTACCAGCAGCAGCAAGTGCTGGCGGCGGCCCCAGTGGCGGCGGGTACTACCTGGCAGCTATTCCCTAACCCAACTACTGGCCTGGTAAACATTGTGTTACCCACTAAGCTTGGTGCCGCTGCGGCGCAGGTGCTCGATGCCCTGGGCCGGCCCGTAGCCACGGTGGCGCTGCCCAGCGGCGGCGGCCTGCTGAGCCTGCAAGCCCTGGCCCCCGGCCTGTACGTGGTGCGCATACTCGGCACGAGCCTATTGCAGCGCGTGGTGCGCGAGTAGCTGCGAAGTAGGTTTAGCTACACGGGTTTGAAAACGGCACCAAAAGCGGCGGCCCTTGCCTGAGCCACTGCTGAACAAGCAATTAGCTCAGGCAAGGGCCGCCGCTTTTAGTGCCGAATGCAGGCTAAATGCCGGCCGTGGTGAAGCCTAGCACGGGGGTTTCTTCGCCGGTGCCCAGCCGGAAGGAAGGCTCGGCGGCGGCCATTTCGTAGCGCAGCACAATGTCCGTTTCGAAGGCCACGAAGTATTCGCAAAGCATAGCCAGTGCTTTGGCCGGCCACTCGCCGGCCAGGTAGGCCTCCAGGGCGGGCACCGACAGGCCGAGCAAGCTGATTTCGAGGGCCGGCAGGGTTTCCTGGTAGGCCCCGCCCAGCACCAGGTCGTGGCCCAGCGCCACGTGGCCCAGGGTGCCCGCCGCCGGGCCGCCGGTAGGAGCGGAAGGTAGGGGGTGGCGCTGCGGGGCCACCGTGCGCAGCGCCACGGGCTGGCCCAGCACACTTTCGAAGCAGCGCTGCGTACGGGCGAGGTCACCCACTATGCTTTGGGCCAGGGGCAACAGGTACAGCAAGTTGGTGAGGGGGGCGGGGGGCAGGCCGCAGTCGGCAATGCCCCAGAGGTGCGCCAGCACCTCATTGTACCAGGTGGGAGAGAGGCTGGTGAAGTAGCGGCGCTCTTCTTGCTCGATGCGCACCCGGCACCGAAAAAACTCCTGCTCGAAAGGCAGAAAAAACTGCCGGGTAGCCTTCTCTTTGCGGCGCTGCACCTGGCTGTCCTCCACCATGGCGCGCACGCCGGGGGGCGCGTCGGGCGTGGCGCTGCCCGGCTGGTGAAACACCTGCTGCGGCAGGGCGTCGTAGAGGCCCTCGCGGTGCAGGTCGAGCACGGTGCGCACCACGGGCCGGCCGCTGCGCACAAACTCTTCGTCGTGCACGGCCCCCAGGTCGCGGCGGTAGCGGCGGGCAAACAGCCCCACGGGCCGCACCAGAAAATCGTCGAACGCGTACCCGTAGCTCAGCAGTTCGGCCAAAATTACTTCGAGGCGCAGGTCGAGCGGCTGGCGGCTGAGGGTGGCCAGCAGCTGGCGAACGGAGGTGGTTGGTGGCACGGCAAAAGCTAGGGCAAGTGAGGCAGCGGGCCCGCCCCAACGCGTACGGGGCCGGCGGCCCCAAGTTAGGCGGCCCAATTCGATATTGGCCCGCAGGCACCCCTGGGCCAGAATTTTCCGTACCTTGGGCAGCCGGCCCCTGCTGGGTGCCCTGGCCGCCCGCTGCCGTTCGCTAGCCGCTCTCCGAATGCTCCCAAATCCTACTTCTCAGGCCCGTACGGCCGCTTCCAGTGCTTTATCCAATTCGGCTTCTAGAATTCAGAATAGCAAGCCTTTTATTAGCGGAATGCTCTATGTGTTGGGCACCGTGCTGGCGTTTGGGCTGCTGGGGCTGGCGGCTGTGCGCAGCCCGTGGCCGTTTCCGCTCACGTTTGGCTTGTTGCAGCTGGCCGTGGTGCTGCTCGGGTGGCTCTACGCCGCCCAGCTGCCCAGCTGGCTAAGCTGGTATAACCCTCAGCGCCGGGCCCAAGGAGCTCTGATACTGTTGGTTACGGCTTTCGTAGGGGCGGCGGCCATTTTTGCACTGCGCTGGGTGCCGTGGGCCAAAAGCCAGCTGCCTTCCACTAGCTTTATGATGGCGGTAGTGCCGTTTTTATTGCCCTTCTTTTTCTGGGAATCGTACCGGGCGTGGCTGGCTATTCCGCACCGGCAGTATAAGCTGTGGCACTACAACCCGCTGGCTGCCAGCCCCGACCTGTCGCGCATGGACCTCAACAACTTCATGGTGGTGCACTTCTGGATGACGCGCCGCCACGGCGAAGCCCTCTACTACGACTTCTCCTCCAAGGCCCCCTTCCAGATGCGGGTGGGCGACTTGTTTGCCATTTTCCTCACCGACTACAACGCGCTCAAGCCCGACCAGGCCCTGCAATACGTAGACGGCCAGGGCCAGCCCTTCGGGTGGCTGTTCTACGCCAAGCGCTCGTGGTGGCACCGCCGGCACTACTACAACCCCGACTTCACCTTTCAGGACAATTTCCTGCGGCAGGGCAGCATTTTGGTGGCCCAGCGCGTGCCGGTGCCCCCGGCCGCCCAGGCTTAGGGCGGGCCGCCGGGGGTGCACTTTACTTTCGCTTCTACATTTGCGTCTATGATTCCTGAAATTAAGTATTA
This sequence comes from Hymenobacter sp. H14-R3, assembly GCF_030063445.1. Lineage (GTDB taxonomy): Bacteria > Bacteroidota > Bacteroidia > Cytophagales > Hymenobacteraceae > Hymenobacter. The sequence continues at coordinate 234,208 of NZ_JASITD010000004.1, forward strand.
TCCGGTGAATTGGGTGGATGGGATGAAAATTTCCCGCCTCCAATTTGCGGAGACTGAGCGTTTCACCACCGACCACCTGCGCGATGCCATCGCCCTGCACCTGCGCCCCGATTACTACGGCCTGCTGCCCGCCACCAACGAGCTGGGCAGCCCCGCCTCTTTCGAGCTGCTGCTGAGCGTTGATGCCCAAAGTGGCGTGCAGGCCCGCCTCACGCAGTGCCGGGCCATTACGGCCGGCGGGGCCCGCATCGAAATCACCCCCAGCGCGCAGCCCCTTACGGCGGCCAGTAGCCTGCCCCAGCTGCTAGCGGCCTTCGGCCTCACGGCTACCGAAGGCCTGCGCTTTAGCGTGGTGCTCACCGTTAATCCCTTCGAGCGGGTGCCTACCGGCGCGCCGGCCCCTGAGGAGATGCCCCCCCGGCACCCGTACTCGCGCCCCGCCTATGAGCTGAGCTTTGTGCCCACCCAGCAGCTGAGTGGCACGGCCAGCGCGGCCTTTACGCTGGTGGTGGGTGAGCTGCTGTATACGGAGGGCGAGCTGCGGCCCGTGGCGCAGTTTATTCCGCCCAGCACGGCACTGGCTAGCCACCCGGCGTTGCTGCAAGCGCTGCATCAGCTTGATTTTCAGTTAACTGAGCTGGAAACCGATGCCTTCAAAATTATTCACAAAGTGAAGCTGCGCACCGACAAGCGCGGCCCGCTGGCCGACCTCGTGCGCGAGCTGGCCGAGCGCACCGTGTTTGCCCTGGCCCAGCAGCTTACCACGCTGCGGCTGCTGGCCGCTGCCCAGCCCCCCAGCTACCTGCTCGATGCCCTGCTACGCGTGGCCAAGCAAATAAAAACGTCGCTCGACAGCCTCACCGAAGCTGAGCGCGAAGAGCTGCTCAAATACTTCGAGCAGTGGTCCGAAACGCCGCCCGCTGCGTTGCTGGGGGCCTTGCAGGCCGCCGTTACGCTTACCTACAGCCACCAGCTGGTGCACGAGCACCTGCGCCAGCAGCAGCAGCTGTGGCAGCTGCTGGGCCTGGTGTTTCGGCAGCTTAGCCAGCTGGAGTACATTGGGAAAAACCGCGAGGGCTGGCAGCCCTTCATTATCGAAAACCCGGTGGCCCGGTCGCCCGCCGTGGGCTACGTGCCCACGCAGCCGCAGCTGCAAACGCAGCCCGAGTCCGAAACCAACCCCGCCCCCGCGCGCAGCACGCGCTGGAACCCTTTTTAAGCGTCCGTTGCACCGGCCCGTCGCCTCTTCCTTGCCTGCATGAATCCCCTCAACCAACCCGAGCGCCGCACCCGCCTCTGGCAATTTAGCCTGTTATACCTGTTAGCGCTGCTCATTCCGCTGGGTGCCTCCTACTATTTGTTTTCCAATAAAAGCATTGTGGAAGAGAATACCCGGCTCACCAGCGAGTTGGACGTGACGCATAAGGAGCAGGCCCGCTTGGTTATGCAGTTCGATACGCTTACGCACCGCCTGCAAAATATCGACCAGCTCGACCAGCGCATCCTTAGTGAAACCAACCAGCAGGTGAAGAGCAGCCTTGCCCTGCGCAATGAGGAAAACGTAAACGCTATCGGCCTCGGATTAAGTGAATTGAAGCGAGATTCGGCTCAAATGAAGGTGCAAGCGCATCGGCAGCTGGCCCGTAACATACTGCGCGATTTTGACCTGCTGCGCTCTACCCGCAAAACGGTGGATGTGCTAAACCAGAATGTGACCCGCGGCGGCGATGCCGAGAAAAGCAACGCCACGCTGCTCGACCAGCTTGGCCAAGCCCGCCAGCAGGTTATTATGCTGCAAGCCGCCTTAGCCAACTGCTCCAAAGCGCCGCCACCTATCGTCAACCCGCCCTCCGTGGCTACGCTCAGCACGTCGGCCAAGCTTCAGATAGAGCTGCTGCGCAACCAGGTAGCCTTTGCCGATGCCGATTGCCTGCGCCAGCGCGCCCTCGACAGAAAGCCCCACAGCAAGGACCGCGCTAAGATGCTGGAAGAGTCGCGCACGGCTTTTATCCACATCCTGCAAAACCCCGCTACCGATGACCTGAAGCAGAGCATCGAGAAAACGCTCGAAACCATTAATGTTGAGCTGGGTAAGCCCGCCCGCTTCTTTTTATTTAAATAGGGCTTACGCAAAAGCCCCTTTTGTAGCCCCAGCGAGGTCGTACTCCGCTGGGGCTACAAAAGGGGCTTTTGCGTGAGCCCTGGCAAGGTTTTATGAAAAGCAAAAAGAACGTCATGCTCATCTGGCGTTCTGACGAAACCCTGAACAGGCTCGTCGGCAGCTTCTACTGGGAGTATACCTGTTCGTTCTGAAAACAACTTTTCCCCTCCTTTTCGGAGAGGTTGTCGGCGCACGGGGCGCGCACAGAGAATGAAAAATAAGGAATTAATAATCTTATAATGAGGTAGTTGCAGTATATGTTACTGCGTGGCCTCGGCCCACTGGTTAACATAGGCCACGCCCTGCTTGATGATTCGGCGGGCCACCACGCTTACCACATAGTAGTGCGAGGCTTGCCCCAGGCCGTTGGGCTCAAAATGCTCTTCGTAGCCCACGCAGTAGGCTTCTTCGAGCACCAGCGTGAGCGGCAGCGACACGCCATCGAGGGCCTCAAACACTACCCGCGCCGGCAGAGCCATGTGCGGGCTGAAGGCCCAGGTGGGCAGCAGCACGTCGTGGGGGCGGCTTGCCAGTACCAGGCGCAGTTCGCCGCTGGTGGGTTGTGCATTCACAATGCCCCGGTCGGTGGTTTCCTGGTGCATATGCTGGGTGAGGCTGCGTACGACGTAGTCGGTATCCTGCACCCAAAAAGTAGCGGCGGCGGAATTCATAACAAAAACGACAAAGGAGGAAAAAAGGTACTAATAGCCCAAGCCAGCCAGTGGCTTAGACCGGCCAGTGATTATCGATAACCAGCTCGCTCTCAATATGCAACTGCCGGGCAGTGAGCACTATAGTCATGCTACCCGCAAATTGCCCGTCGCCCCCGGCCGTGAAGTGAAGCTCCTGGCTCACGCACAGCGCATCCACAAACCGCAGGCTGCGGGCCGTACCCAGGCCATCGGGCGCATCGGCCACCAGCAGCCCGCTGAGCTGCTTGCGGGCGTCGGCCATCCAGGCATCGAGCAGCGGGTGTTGCAGCTTATCGATAACCAGGCTGATTTTGCCGGCCAGCACGCTATTTTGCGGCCGGCTCTGGGCATCGGTGAACTGCACAACAGCCCAGTGAAACTCCTGTACTATGAGTTCTTCGCCTTCCAGATACAGCTTGGCCGAATGTGCCATAGTAAAAAATTTGTTTGAGGTAATTCTGAATAAAAGTAGTGCTATTAGGGCGGTTGCCAAGTCTGCTAGGCCCACCAATGGCTAGCTATACCCGTACTACCATCTCAATAAGCCAGCTACCAAACATATGCGCTGCCTAATTGTCAGCCATATTCATGAGCGTTTACGTAACGGATAACAGCGGCGGGGGTTATCTGGTAAAAGCATTAGCTTGCGCTGGGGCACCACCAAGCTTGGGTTGCCGGCACATAGTACTCAACTAGCTACGTAATGATTCCACCATTTATGGCGCGCCGCCCACCGGGAGACGCGCCCACCAAACCAACGCCACCCGCCACCGGCTGGGAGCAGGTGCGCCAGGGAATAGAGGCGGCCCGGCTTTACCAGGCCCTCGACTTGCAGGCCGCCGTGCAGGCCTGGGAGCTAACCCGCCCGGTGCAGCGGCTCACTCCCGTGCGCGCCGCGCGCCAGGATGGCCACCTGGCGTATGTGAAGCGCCAGCATTACGAAACCGCCCTGCATGGGGCGCAGGCCGCCCGCCTGGCGGCCGAAGCACGGGTGCAGTCCCGCATCACCTACGTCAGGACCGGGCCTACGCCCATTGAGCGGGCTATGCGGGAGGCCGCCGTGCGCGACCCCTTCGCCGCCGCCTGGGGGGCCGACCCCCTCAACCGGCAGATAGCCGTATCGGTACTCACCGTAGGAATGGGCCGGGTATTGGCTCCGGCCTCCGCCGGCGTTGCCAGGCTGGCGAGTCGGCTCACGTACGCAAAGGCGCTTCGGGCAGGTGGTGAATTCGGCGTGCGGGCCCTCACTGACGGGGTCATTCAGTTTTTTGGCGGCCTGGCAGCGCACGATGGCAACTTCGAAGAAGCAGTGGGTGAAGTTAACATAACGTCGATGGGGATGGCCGGGCTGCCGGGCGACGGCCTGGGGCATTCCATTCGCAACAATTTGATTAGCAATTCACTGGAGTGGAAGCTTGATTTTAAAGAGGGCACCAAGTTCGAACCCATGACCTTCGACCAGCCGGGCCTGCTGAACTTCGGCCAGAAGGTGGTCATTGGCGTGGGGGTAGACTACGCCACTGGCCGCCTCAATGCCATGGTGCAGCCCGCCCGGGGGGCGTCGTCCTCGGCCATTAAGCGGTCCCTTGACCCCAACACGGTTTGGTTGCATCGGCAGCGCCTGCGGTACCTCAATATTTTTCTAAGGGGCACGGATGGCTTCAAGGTGTCGGGCGAGGCGGGGAGCAACCTGCTCGAAGACCAGATAAAGGCTATTTACAAAACCGATGAGCAACCATGAGCGGGTTTTTAGCGGCCGTGCGGGAGGTATGGTTGGAGGCACCCCTAAAACATACGCTTACCATACTGGGGCTGAGCGCGTTCATTGGCTACGGCTTCTACAACTACTACGTGCGGGGCGGCAAGCTGCGGCGGCACCACCGCTACACCATTGCCACGGTTTACAAAACGCACTGGTCGGTTAAAAGCGGCAAGTTTGCCGATAGCCGCTACCAAGTGCAGGGGCGCGACTACCTGGTGAGTGCCGATGCCGACAAGCTGGCCGGGCAGGAGCTCATCGGCCGGCGGTTTTTGGTAGAATACCATCCCCCCGACCCCACTATTAACGTATTGCTACTGGGGGCCCCCGTGCCCGACAGCCTGGCCACCGCCCCCCCCGATGGGTGGGCCCAGCCGCCCGTTACTATAGTTGAATGAAGGTAGCACGCAGCGTTCTTGTCTTACTTTCGTCTTCCGTCTTTCCTCCCCCGTTCCTTTTTTCATGTCGTATCCCGTAAAAGTGAGTGTGCAGGTGGCTGGGGTTGCCGACCCCTCGTCGGCCCTGGCCGACTACCACCACCTGACCCTGCAGCAGCACGCGCTCACCCACCACACCTTTACCCTCGACTTTGCGTGCGATACCCTGGGTAAGGCCCTGGGTATCAAGCCCGAGTTGGTGCCCATTCAGGCGCACACCCGCCTCAGCGGCAAGGACATTACCATCGGCTGGACGAGCCGGCTGGCCAGCGCCGCCGGGCGCTCGTTTCAGTTCAAGGGTATCATCACCGACATCTGCATTCGCACCGATGCCGACCTGGTCAACTACTACCACCTGAGTGGGTACAGCCCCACGTTTTTGCTGGAAGACGGCACCCAGAGCCGCACGTTCGTCAAGAAGTCGCTGCCCACCATTTTCGATCAGGTGCTGGCGGCCTACCCCGGCAACGCGTTTGCCAGGCAGCTCAGCGCCCAGGGCTCGCAGGTGCTGCCCTACGTGGTGCAGTACCAGGAAACCAACTTCCATTTTCTGAGCCGCCTGGCCGCGGCGCAGGGCGAGTGGTTTTACTACGATGGCACGACGCTGCGGCTGGGTGGCGAACAGGCCCCGCTCATTGCCTTTCGCAGCAGCGGGGCGCAGGTATTCAGCCTGGCCATGCGCCTGCAGCCCAGCACCACGCAGGGGGCGGCCTACAACTACCGCACCCACGCCCCGCTGGCGGCCACGGCCGCGGCCCCGGCGGCGGGCTACGCACTGAGCCAGTTTGCGGTGCAGCACTCGGCGGCCCTGTTCACCCAGCCCCAGCGGCTGGTGGTGGGCCCGCAGGGGCGCGACCAGGCCCAGTTGCAGCGGGCCCTGGACGGGCTGGCCGCCAGGCAGGCGGGCAGCCAGGTGACGCTTACGGGGCAGGGCGAGGCCTTCGACACGCGGCCGGGTAGCGTGCTGGACGTGCAGGACGCGGCGGGGGCGTCGTACGGCAAGTTCCGGGTGCTGTCAGTGGTGCACACGCTGGACGGGGACGGCAACTACCAGAACCGCTTCGAGGCCCTGCCCGAGGGGGCCACCGGCCCGCCGCCCAACCCCTACTGCGCCCCGCCGGGTGCCCAGCCCGAGCTGGCGCAGGTGCTTGACCTGGCGGACCCCAAGCAGCTGGGGCGGGTGCGGGTGCGCTACTACTGGGGCGTGGCGCAGGCCAGCGAGGCGGAGAGCGGGTGGCTGCGGGTGAGCACGCCGTACGCGGGCGACGGGAAGGGGCAGTTGTTCACGCCGGAGGTGGGCAGTCAGGTGCTGGTGGGCTACGAGCAGGGGCGGGCCGAGTTTCCGGTGGTGCTGGGCAACCTGTTTCACGCCCGCAACCCGGCCGGGGCCAAGTACAGCCACGGGCCGGGCGGGGGCGAGGTGAAGGGCATCCAGACGCTGGCGGGCAACCGCCTCACGTTTCACGACAAGAAGGGGGAGGAGAAGATTGTTATCACCAGCGGCCAGCAGAAGGAGACGGTGCTGGAAATCTCCTTCAAGGGCCAGGGCCGGATTGAAATTAAGACGGCGGGTGATATCAGCCTGCGCGCGGGCCAGAACGTGCGCATCGAGGCCGGTAAAAAAATGAGTCTGAAAGCCGATGAGCTGACGCTGGAAGCCAAAACCATTCAGGCGAAGGCCGATTCGACGGTGGAGGTGGGCGCGGCCGGTGCCCAGTTGAAGATGGCGGGCGCTTCCACGCAAATCAAAGGCACTCTCACGCAAGGATAACCCGCGATGCCTCATACCGATTATGTTGTCAATCTGGCGATAGTGAAGTGCTCGATGGGCACGCTGCCGCTGCCGTTTCTGGTGACGAGCCAAGTGGTGCACCTGGTCAACAACGTCCTGGCCGTGGCCACGGAGCTGGACCGGGCTCCGCTCGTGAATATTCCGTGCTTTGGCATCTGCCAGCAACTCACCAAACTGGCCAGCGGGGTGCCCACGCCTTGTGTGCCGGTGCCCACGGGCTGGAAGGGAGCCAACCCGGCCCGCAAAATCACGGGCCTCAAGCCGCTGCTCGAAAAAGCCACCTGCCAGTGCGTGCTCGGCGGTACTATCTCGTTCCAGAGCTCGGGGCAGGTAGGGGCGGCCAGGTTCCAGACGGGCCCCAACTTTATCATGCTCGCGGCGGGCAGTGTCGGTGGCTGGAACAAGGTGCTGAATCAGCCCTTAGCGCCCGACCACGAGTATCTGGTAGACAACTACCTCTACTCGACCGACAGCCAGGGGCGGGTAGCGAAGGTGCGAGGCGATTTGGAGGACCAGGAGCACAAGCGCCACCCGACCCAGCAGATGGCCTCGGTGCGCCTCAAGGACGGGCAGCACAACACGGCCTTCGTAGCCGACCCGCGGGCCAAGGGCACCAAGCTGGCTAAGCTGCGCAACGGGCAGCCCAACCCGGCTTTCGTGCCCGACCCGCGCCAGCCCCAGCAGCAGCGCGAGTTCTCGGACGACGGGGGCCACCTGCTGGCCTCCCTGTTCAACGGGCCGGGCGAACAGTTCAACTACGTGCCCATGGCCAGCAGCCTCAATCAGGCCGGCGGCGGCTGGTATCAGCTGGAGCAGGAGTGGAAACAAGCCTTGCGGGGTAGAAACCCACCGCCCCCGCTTCCCAAAAAGGTAGATGTTGAAATTGAGCTTCAGTATGCCACTGATAAAAGACCAACAGGTTTCAATGTACGATACTGGATTGATGGCAAGAAGAAAAAAAGGTTTTTTCCTAATTAATGTTAATAAATCAACTGTCCAGTGATTTCAGCAAAAGAGATTTACGCTTTTATTGGTAAAATTATTGCCGATGATATTCAGGACGAATGGCAACAGGCGATTTTAAATGTGGAGCGTTTAGAAGATAGTGTAGGATGCGACGGCTACTATACTAATGAGACAGGTGATAAAACGGATTTAGAATTGGAAGCAGAGGGTTTCGACCTGCAGTTTTCAAGCCGAATTCAGGCGTTATATAGCATCACGACATCAGAAGAAAGTAACCGTTGGAACCGTTTGCGCTACACGCTTTATGCAAATAATAGTTTTGAAGTAGATTTCATCTGGGACGAGGATTTTGCCGAAGAAATGGCCTACATCAACTCCACGACGCAGGTGCCCGAGCCCCAGCGGGCGAATGGGCTGGACTTTCTCAAGCAGCGCCAGCTAGAGCGTAAAACCCGGCACCTCTACGACACCCTGGCCCTGGCCCTGCTGCGCAACGCGCCGACCAGCGGCTCGCCCTGGCAGCAACTGGTGCTCACCCTCACCCAGCCCCCGCTTCACTACGAGGCCCACACCGAGCGCACGCCTGCCCCCCGCGCCCCCGTCCAGCGCCAGGCCCTGCTGCTGCTGGGCGAGCACGAGGCGGTGGAGGCCCTGGTCGAGTTAACAGAAAAGGGCGACCACCTGGGCTGGGAGCGCGCGCAGGTGGTGGTGCAGCCCACGGGAGCGTACCGCTTCAGCTTCGAGTGGGCGGGGGCCCCCGCCTACAAGCTGCCCCGCCACTACCACCGCGACGGGCAGGCAACGCCCCCCGAGTCGCCAGCTTAGCCAGGGCCAAGGCCGCAGGAGGCCGAGAGTGGCTGGATGCGGGTGAGCACGCCGTACTCGGGCAATGGCAAGGGGCAGCTCTTCACGCCGGAGAAGGAGTCGCAGGTGCTGGTGGGCTACGAGCAGGGGCAGGCCGAGTTTCCGGTGGTGCTGGGCAACCTGTTTCATCCCCAGAACCCGCAGCAGGCCAAGTACAGCCATGGGCCGGGCGGGGGCGAAATGAAGGGCATTCAGACGCTGGCCGGCAACCGCCTCACGTTTCACGACAAAAAGGGGGAGGAAAAGATTGTCATCACCAGCGGCAAGCAGAAAGAGACGGTGCTGGAAATCAGCTTCAAGGGTAAAGGCAAGATTGAAATTAAGACGGCGGGCGACATTAGCCTGGCTGCCGGCCAGAACGTAAGTATTGAAGCGGGCGAGAACGTGGTCATCAAGGCCAAGAAGAAGTTGGTGCTGGAGGCGGAGGAGGTAAGCAGCACCAGCGGCCAGGCCACGGCCATCACGGCCGGCGGCAAGGCCACGCTGGCCGGCAGCAGCGGGGTGGACGTGAAGGGGGTTCTCAACCAAAGCGCCTAGCAGCCATGAAACAGTATTTCGTCATCTCCGGGGCGCGCCTGAGTTGCGACCAGTCTCCGCTGCCCAGTTTCTTTTCTGCCGTCAACACCTGGAAAATTAACAATAAAGGGGTTGGTCGCCTCACGGATTTCATTCCATTCCTGAATGTTTTGTCCTTTGGACTGCCGTGCAAGATGCTGACGCAGGCGGCGAGCGGGGTGCCCACGCCCTGCATCCCGTTTCCGCTGCCCTGGCAGGGCACCCACGAAAAAGGCAAGGGCCAGCAGTTACGGGCCCTGCTGGACACCTCCAGCTGCCGCTGTGCCTTTGGGGGCAAGATAACGGTGGCCGACGCGGGCCAGCAAATCGGCTGCTACGACGGGCCAGTGCTGGCCGTGGCCGACCCCCCGGCCACTGAGGTGGCGGGCTCGGCCGCCAATATCGTGGTTTACCACCCCCCCGATAAAAACACTGCCCCGACGGCGGCCCATGACAAACAACTCAAGGCGGTCGAAAAGATAATCAACCAGCCGGAGCTGCTGCGGCCCAACACGTTTTTTCTGGTGGGCCAGCACCTCTACGTTACCGACGCACTGGGCCGGGTGGTGAAAGTCAAGGGCCGGCTGCCCTTGCCCGTATCGCCGCCGCGGGGCCAGCCCAAGCCCAAGCCCGTGCGCAACGAGACGGCCCAAGGGACCTCCGTGCGCTACAAGGATGGGCTGCGAAACGCAAAGTGGAGGGGACCAGACAAGCGCACCCCAGACCAGAAAAAAAAGGGCCACCAGGACTACATCCCGGACCCGCGGCCGCTGGATGAACAAAAAGAGTATTTTGACCAGGGGGGCCACCTGATTGGGGCCTCTTTCGAGGGCACCCCGTTCCACCTCAACTACGTGGCCCAGCACGAAGACCAGAACCAGGCCCGCACCGGGGTGGAAAACTGGAATGCCATGGAGGGCCGGCAGCGGAAAGCCTTAGCAGCTGGCAAGCACGTATACGTGGAATACGAGATGCAGCACCCGCTCGCCGGGCCGCCGGGCTCGAAGGGGTTTGGGGGCTACACTGGCAAAGAATTGGCTCCAAATGGCGACACAGTACTCAAATCTCCAGACCCAAAAACCCAGCGCGACTTTTCCCTGCGTCCAGACAGTTTCCTCACCAGAACGTGGATTGCAGGCCGATTAGACGAGCAACCATACCCCAACTCATAATGACTGATATAACGACCGCGGCCGAAGTATACACCCTGCTGGGCGACGCGCTCTGGGATTACCTGCCCATCGAGGAGGGCCGCATTTTGCTGCGCATTGAGCGCTCGGAGGGTGCGCAACGCTATAATGGCATTTACATGAACGACAATGGCAGCGCAGAAAGCCTAGCCGTGCTGCCCTCCAACAAGAGCAAGGCCGTCGAGCAGCTCTACCAGCTGACGAGCCAGGGGGGCAAAAACCCGTGGAACCTGCTCTATTTCACCCTGCTGCCGGGGCGGGCCTTCGAGGTCGACTTTATCCGGGACGAGGACGCGGTAAGCTCGCTGGCCTTCTTGACCCGCACCCGCCAGCTGAGCCGGGCCAAGCGCGAGGCGGCCTATGATGCCTTCATGGAGGCGCAGGCGCAGGCGGGGGCAGGGCGGATTTTCACCAGTATCAGCCAGCGGCTGCCGGCGCTGGTGGGCGGTTGGCTGCCGGGCTGGCAGCGGCTGGTGGTGCGGGCCCGCCACTGGAACGGGGGCACATTTGAGTTGCGGGGCTTTGCCTACGCCGACCTGCCGGATGAGCCGGTGGAGGGCGAACCGTTCAGCGTGGTGCAGGACTGGGACCTCGTCAAGCAGTTTTATGAATTTAACACGAATATTTTTCAGACGCCCTGGAACACGTTGGCGTGGACGGTGCGGGCGGACGGCACGTACACGCTCGTCTTCGACTGGGACCCAGAAGAAGAGTTGTATAGCCCCCGTCCGCCCGACACTATCTTTCCCTATACCCGCCAGGGGCGGTGGCAGGAGCCGGCCTAGCGGGTCGGAGTACCTTTCAGAAAAACCAGGTTCCGAGAATAACGCTCAATGACTGATATAACGACCGCGGCCGAAGTATACACCCTGCTGGGGGATGAACTCTGGGATTACCTGCCCATCGAGGAGGGCCGCATTTTGCTGCGCATCGAGCGCTCGGAGGGTGCCCAGGGTTACAAAGGCATTTACATGGACGACAATGGCAGCGCGGAAAGCCTGGCCGTGCTGCCCTCCAACAAGAGCAAGGCGGTCGAGCAGCTCTACCAGCTGACGAGCCAGGGGGGCAAAAACCCGTGGAACCTGCTCTATTTCACCCTGTTGCCCGGGCGGGCCTTCGAGGTCGACTTTCTGCTGGACGAGGACGCGCGGGCCATGCTCTCCTTTCTGGCGCACTCGCACGGCATGGCGGCCAGGCGGCGGGACGCGGCCTACGCCGCCCTCATGGCCGAGCAGGCGCGGACGCAGGCGGCGCGGATTTTTACGCAGTGCAGCCAGCGGCTGGCGGCGCTGGGGGCCAGCGAGCAGCCGGGCTGGCAGCGGCTGCTGGTAGAGGCCAGCCACTGGAACGGGGGCACGTTCGAGCTGCGGGGCTTCGTCTACGCCGCCCCGGTGCCGGGGGCAGCAGGCGAGCCGCCGCAAGAAGCGGGCGAGGCGTTCAGCGTGGTGCAGGACTGGGAGCTCGTCAAGCAGTTCTACGAGTTCAACACGAATCTGTATCAGCCGATGTGGAACACGTTGGCGTGGACGGTGTGGCCCGACGGCACGTACACGCTCGTCTTTGACTGGGACACGCAAAAGGAAGTCTACACTAAACGCCCCACCCACCTCGTCTTCCCTTACACCCGCCAGGGGCGCTGGCAGGAGCCGGCCTAGCGGGTCGGTCCGGCCCGGCCCAACGCGGCCGTTTCTTTTGTCGTCTTCTTTTCTCCTGCCTTCCTATGTTTTCGCTGTCTTCTCTCTACACCCAGCACGCGGCCCGCTCGCTGGAAAAGCTGCTGGCCCTGCAAGCCCTGACCGGCGACCCCGACTTTGACTTCAATCTGGGGGCGGGCACGCTCAGCTTCGGGGCCGGGTTCACGTACCCGATGCAGATTCTGGGCACGGTCTCGCGCCAGAGCAGCACCTGGCAGTGGGCCTGGGCCAGCCCCCAGGCGCTGCCCGCGGCCCTGCTGCTAGCCAGCGAGCAGCTCCAAGAGCTGGGCGCTGCCCGCGGCATCGAGGAGTTCACCAGCCCCCGCTTCGCCATCACGCCCCCGCCGGCGCCGGCGGGCTCACTGCTGGGTCTGCACCAGCAGTTGGGCTTTGCCGGCCGGCCCGCCGCCCCGCTCGACGGGCACCTGCTGGCGATGGTGGGGGCGGGCGTGTGCGGGGCAGACGCGTACTACGGGGCCGACTACGGGCCGGGCATCGCCTATGTGCTGCTGCCCAGCGTGCCCGGCGCGGCGGCCCACTGGGCGCAAGAGCCGGGGCAGCTGGCAGAAGTATTTCGCCGGGTGCTGGCCCTGCCCTACGCGCTGGATGCGCGGGCGGCCTTCAGCGCCTATCTGACGCAGAAGGGCTACGCGTTGGAAACCGACGGCGGGCTGCGGCTGCGCGGGGTGAAGGGCGAGCGGTGGCTGGCGGCCCGTTTCGATGATGCCGGCCAGCTCACGGAGCTGGAGCCCGACCAAGAGGAGCCAACCTAGCCCAAGAAGCCACCCTGCCCCGGCTGCGGGGGCTGGGAAGGGGCAGTTGTTCACGCCGGAGGTGGGCTCGCAGGTACTGGTGGGCTACGAGCAGGGGCGGGCCGAGTTTCCGGTGGTGCTGGGCAACCTGTTTCACGCCCGCAACCCGGCCGGGGCCAGCTACCGCCACGGGCCGGGCGGGGGCGAGGTGAGGGGCCAGCTACAGCCACGGGCCGGGCGGGGGCGAGGTGAAGGGCATCCAGACGCTGGCGGGTAACCGCATTACGTTCCTGGAGAAGAAGGGGGAGGAAAAGATTGTTATCACCAGCGGCCAGCAGAAGGAGACGGTGCTGGAAATCTCCTTCAAGGGCCAGGGCCGGATTGAAATTAAGACGGCGGGTGATATCAGCCTGCGCGCGGGCCAGAACGTGCGCATCGAGGCCGGTAAAAAAATGAGTCTGAAAGCCGATGAGCTGACGCTGGAAGCCAAAACCATTCAGGCGAAGGCCGATTCGACGGTGGAGGTGGGCGCGGCCGGTGCCCAGTTGAAGATGGCGGGCGCTTCCACGCAAATCAAAGGCACTCTCACGCAAGGATAACCCGCGATGCCTCATACCGATTATGTTGTCAATCTGGCGATAGTGAAGTGCTCGATGGGCACGCTGCCGCTGCCGTTTCTGGTGACGAGCCAAGTGGTGCACCTGGTCAATAACGTCCTGGCCGTGGCCACGGAGCTGGACCGGGCTCCGCTCGTGAATATTCCGTGCTTTGGCATCTGCCAGCAACTCACCAAACTGGCCAGCGGGGTGCCCACGCCTTGTGTGCCGGTGCCCACGGGCTGGAAGGGAGCCAACCCGGCCCGCAAAATTATGGGCCTCAAGCCGCTGCTGGAAAAGGCCACTTGCCAGTGTGGGCTGGGGGGCACCATCTCGTTCCAGAGTTCGGGCCAGAAGGGGCTGGCCAAGTACCAGACCGGACCCAACTTCACTATGCTCCAGGCGGGCCAGAAAGAGCCGGGTAAAAAGGGGGTGTGGACCAAGGAGTTGAACAAGACCCCCCTGGAGCCTGACCACGAATACCTGGTGGACAACTACCTCTACTCAACCGACAGCCAGGGGCGGGTGGTGAAAGTGTGCGGCGACCTGGCACAAAAGCAGGAGGAGCGGCGCAACGAGTACCAGCAAAAGGAATCGGTGCGCAAGAAGGATGGGCAGGGCAATGTGCATTTTAAGAAGGACAAACGTAAACCTGGTACGAAGCAGCTTAAACTCCAGAATGGCCAGCTAAATAGTAAGTTTAAGCCCGACAAGCGACAGAAGCAGCAACAGCGCGAGTACATGGACGACGGGGGGCACTTGTTGGCGGCCATGTTCGACGGGGCGGGTGAGCAGATTAACTATGTGGCCATGGCCAGCACGCTTAATCAAGCCGGAGGGGGATGGTATGATATGGAACAAATATTTAAGAGCGCCTTGGATGGAGACAATCCGCCGCCAGAATATCCGAAGGAAGTGGAGGTGGAAATTGATATTATTTACGGTGTTGACAAACGCCCAGTAGGTTTTCAGGTAGAGTACTGGATTGATGGAATAAACAGAATCGAACGTTTCACTAATTAAATTCTTTGCGGTAATGTCAACTATATCTGATTCAGTTTACGATACAATCGGTCAATCAATGGCCGATTGTATAGCGGGTGAATGGACGAAAGCAGTGCTCACAATTGAGTATCTACCTAAAAGAAAAAGCTATCAAGGTATTTATTTTACTCTTGAAGGTCAGAAAGAGCAGCTAGATATTTCCGTGCCCTTCGAGTTGGATGCGGCGTTAGATGAACTTCACGCTACGACCACGGAAGGTGGTTCTAACCGGTGGAACCAATTGCGCTACACGCTATATTCAGATGAGAGTTTCGAGGCAGATTTCATCTGGGATGAGGATAGGGCTGAGGTAATGGCCTATATCAACTCCACGACTGCCGTACCCGAACCCCAGCGGGGCGCAGGATTAAAGAATATCAAGCGAATGCAGTTGGCGCGTAAAACCCAGCGCATTTACGAGGCGCTGGCGCTGGCCTTGCTACGTAACGCTCCCAGCAGCGAATGGCAGCAACTCGTACTCACGCTCACCAAGCCTCCGCTTATCTACGAGGCGTATGCCGAGTATGCCCCCAACCGGCGCGAGGCGCTGTTATTACTGGGCGAAGCCGAGGCCGTGGAGGCTTTGGTGGAGCTAACAGGCAAAGGCGACCATCTGCGCTGGGAGCGGGCGCAAGTGGTTGTGCAGCCATCGGGAGCGTACCAGTTTAGCTTCACCTGGGCCGGGGCGGGCGAGTACAACCTGCCCCGGCTCTACCACCGCGAGGGGCAGGTAACGCCGCCCACGGCGGTAAGCTGACTCTTCCCGCCAGAAGTGGGCAGTCAGGTGCTGGTGGGCTACGAGCAGGGGCGGGCCGAGTTTCCGGTGGTGCTGGGCAACCTGTTTCACGCCCGCAACCCGCAGGGGGCCAGCTACCGCCACGGGCCGGGCGGGGGCGAAGTGAAGGGCATCCAGACGCTGGCCGGCAACCGCCTCACGTTTCACGACAAGAAGGGGGAGGAAGAGATTGTTATCACCAGCGGCCACCAGAAGGAGACGGTGCTGGAGGCGGAGGAAGTGCGCAGCACCAGCGGCCAGGTCACGGCCATCACGGCCGGCAGCAGCGGGGTGGATGTGAAGGAACCATTCCCATCTGGGTTTCGGGGCGCAACCTGATGCATGCCGCCCACACGGGCCACGAAATGAGGTAGCGCTAAACGCGGCGTTTGTAGTAGAGGATATTGCCCCGGTGGCGGCCGGGGTGCTTGGCTTCGGAGCGGCTACTGGGGCCATGGCTGGGGCAAAGGCTGGCGGGCGCGGCTTGCAGCTACCACCTGCTGCCCGAAGCGACCGGCTACTCAGCGTGGTGGCTTGCCAGGCCTAAAAAGTATTTTTGGGATGCGCTGATTAAGGGGTGCACCTAGCATTCTCTATATTTACCCGCAACTAACTGCGCTTGCCAGGCGTAACGCAGCCAAGCTCAGCGCTTGCCTGGCCTTATTGGCCCCGTGGCCGCCAGGCCATCCTTAACTTTTCCTGCTTACTTATGAGTGCCACCTACTACCAGCTGCCGCTCGACCTCGAAGGCATATTGGAGCGCAAGCGGCTGCCGCGCTGCTCGGCGCAAGACTCTATCGCGCAGCATCTTTACTTATTGCTGACTACTTACTTTGGCGAGTCGCGCTTCGAACCCGAGTTTGGCTGCCAGGTGTGGGAGCAGGACTTTGAGGCCATGACCACCATGCGCTGGAAAGACCAGGTGCAACAGTCGATAGACCAGTCCATCCGCGAGTTTGAGCCGCGCCTGGCCCGGCCCCGGGTGCAGGTAGCGGTGATGGATTTTGAGCTGAAAAACGTGAGCCAGCGCATTCGGCGGCGCCTGGAGGTAACCATCACGGCCGTGCTGCACCGCACCCACGAGCCGTTCGACTTCCAGGCCAGCCTGTTCATTGCGCCCCTTTCGGTTGATTAAGCATCCGTCAGTAGCTTGCCAGTATTCTCCCTTTTTTACTCCACCGCGTGCTTCCTCCGCTACCCTTTTCCGTCACTGCCCCTTCCGATTTTACCAAGGCCAGTGTCAAGAGCCGCCTCACCCGCCAGGCCGCCGAGCTGTGGGGCTACGGCGAGGGCGACCTCGATGCCTTCGACCCCCTGGTGAACCTGCTGCTGGAGTCCTGCGCCGTCGAGTTTGAGAAAATCGGGCAGGCGCTGCACAACACCCAGTACCGGCTCATCGAGCGCCTGGCCACGCTGCTCAACCCCGAGGTGATTGATGCCCCGCGCCCGGCCCACGCCGTGCTGCAAGCCCGCGCCCGCGAAGCGGTGGTAACCCTGCCCAGCGATGCCCAGTTTGTGTTTGAGCCGCCCACCGTGGGGCGCCAGTCGGCAGGCCAGTCGCTGTTTTTTTCGCCCCTGCAAGCCACGCGCCTCGTGGGTGGGGCAGTGCAGTGCCTCGCCACCGATGCTGCTGTGTGGCAGGTAGAAGCCGGGGGCCAGAAGCGCCTGGTGGCCCAGGCCGTTGCCCCTGCTCCGGCCGTGCATCGCCGCCTCTGGGTAGGCGTGCAGCTGCCCGCTGAAGCCTTGGATTTGAACGAGTTAACTTTTTATTTCGATTGGCTCAACGAGCCTCGCCGGGCCAGCTACCAGGCCTTTTTGCCCGGCGAGCAGTGGCTGCTGGGTGGAGTAGAGCTCGTGCCCCAGCCCGGCCTGCCCGCGCCCGCGCCGCTGGCCGGTAGCCTGGCGGGCGAGCTCAATGGGGAATATGATTTTCTGCGGCGCATTGAGCAGCAGGTACATGCGCTCTACGCACCCTCGTTTGTGCAGGTGGCCGCGCCGGCCGGGGCCCTGCCCACCTACGTGCCCCGCCCGTACCCCGACGAGCTGGCCGCCGCCTTCAGCAACCCCGCCACCGAGCTCCAAGCGCTCTCGCAACCCCTCACCTGGCTCGAAGTGCGCTTTGCCCATGCGCTGCCGCCCGAGGCGTTCGACCAGCTTACCTGCGCGCTCAACTGCTTTCCGGCCCTCAACCGGCGACTGCACAAGGTGCTGTTTCGCTTGCAGCCGGCTCTCAACCTGTTTCCGCTGGTGAGCGAAGAGCCGTTTTTGGCCGTGCGCGACGTGTATAGCCTCAGCAACGTGCTCTACCGCTCTACCACGCTCAGCGACCTAACCGACGGTGCTACTGATACTTACACGTTGCGCACTCACGGCGTAGGTCGCTTCGATACCCGCACCGGCCGCGAGGCCCTGCGTGAGCTGCTGGAGCTACTGCGCGATGAGAGCCGCGCCTTCACGGCGGCCGGCACCGACTTCGTGGGCACCATCCTGCGCGAGCTCGACCAGAATATGGCCCGCCTCGAAGAGCGCCTTGACCGCCAGCGGGCCGCCGAGCAGCCGGTACCCTACCTGCTGCTGCGCCCCCAGGATGTGAACGACAGCGTGTACCTCGAATACTGGTCGAGCAACGGCGCGGCGGCCAACCGCCTGCCCGCCGGCAGCCTGCTGCGCGTGCACGATGGTCACTACGTAGACGAGGTGCGCCTGCTCACCACCACCAGCGGCGGCCGCGAGCGCCCCCGCCCCGAAGAGCGCACCCACTCCCTGCGGTGCAACCTATTGGCCCGCAATAGGTTAGTAACCCTGGCCGATATCAAAGCTGCTTGTTGGGCCGAGCTGGGCACCCAGCTGGCCGAGGTGCAGGTGGAGAAAGGCTTCCAAACCGGCGCTACGCCCACGGCGGGTTTCGTGCGCTGCATTCGGGTGCAGCTCACGCCCGCCGTGCCCACCCGCCTGAGTGCGCCTGAGTGGCAGCGCGCCGCCCAGGAGCTGCACACGGTGCTATCGGGCCAGTCGGCGCTCAACCTACCGTATGAGGTGGTGGTGACGCCGCCCCGGGACAACGTATTGGTTATGTGAGCAAAATAGAAGAGCCAGCCACATTGGGGCTGGCTCTTCTCTTGGTTTCAGCTGCTAAGCAGTGCGTCAGAAGTAGCGAGGTAGTCGTTCTAACGAAGTGCCCCTCCGAAAAGGAAAAGGGGAGCTATGCGCTCGCGCAAAGCCGGTATCCCCTTTCCGGAGAGGGGGCAGGGGGTGAGACGCAACGCGGAGGGCAATAAACGCTTGCGTACTAGCAGTTGCTAGTTACTTGCTTCAGCATCTGATTCTTGCTGGGCCGCCAGCTCCATTTCAACGGCAGCTTCCTGCGTGGTGGTCCACACTACTTCTTCGCCGTCGGCGGGCTTATCCAGCGCCAGCATGGTGCCCTTGCGCGCCTCCCCGCTGATGATGAGCCGCGAAATGGGCCGCCGCAGCTGCGTGCGAATCACGCCCGTGATGGGCCGCGCCCCGTACTTGGGCGTGAAGCCCGACAGGGCCAGGTGCTGCCGCGCCTCGGGGCTGAGCGTGAGCGTAATACCCTGCCGGCGTAGCTGCTCCAGCAGGGGTTGCAGGTGAATGTCGAAGATGCGCCCCACGTTCTCCTCCGAAATGGGCGCGAAGGGCACAATCTCGGTGAGGCGGGCCAGAAACTCGGGCCGGAAGTAGCGCGCCATGGTCTCCAGCAGCTCGGTGCCGGTGGGTACCTGCCCGGCTCCAAAGCTGGCGCTAATCTGCTCAGAGCCAATGTTGGAGGTGAACAGGATAACGGCGTTGCTGAAATCGCCCTCGCGGCCCAGACGGTCGTGCAGCCGGCCTTCATCCAGAATCTGCAAAAAGATGTCGAACACCGACGGGTGAGCCTTCTCAATCTCATCAAACAAGACGACCGAGTACGGCTTCTCCCGAATTTTATTCACCAGCAGGCCGCCCTGCTCGTAGCCCACGTAGCCGGGAGGCGCGCCGTACAGTAACGCCGCCGAGTGCTCTTCCTTGAACTCCGACATGTCGAAGCGAATGAGGAACGACTCGTCGTTGAACAGAAAATCGGCCAGCGCCTTGGCCAGCTCAGTTTTGCCCGTGCCCGTGGGCCCCAGCAAGAAAAACGAGCCAATGGGCTGCCCCGCCTTCGTGAGGCCCGAGCGCGACTCCAGAATGGCGGCGCACAGGGCCTTCACGGCCACTTGCTGGCCCACCACGCGCTTCTGCAGAATCTGGTCCATGCGCAGCAGCTTTTCGCGCTCATTGCTTTGCAGCTTGCCCAGCGGAATGCCGGTTTTGCCCGATACGATGGCGGCAATATCCTGCTTCTCCACGCTTTCCTTCTTGGTGTCGGCCATGGCCAGCACGGCCGTTAGCAGCTCGCGTAGGTAGGCGGCCAGCTCGGCGCTGGTTTCCAGGGTGTCGGGTTGCTGCTCGTTTTCCAACTGATTGAGCCACAGTTGGCTAACCTGGTTCTGCACCTGGTACGAAAACCAGCGCAGCTCGCGCAGGTAATCGGCCTCGCCCAGCTCGTGCTGGCGGGCCGTGAGGACGTCGAAGTCGGCTTGCAGCTGCGTGAGGCCCGCCACGGCCTGCTCATCCAGCATCCGGATGGCGGCCATTGTGCGGTCTACCAGGTCGATGGCCGAGTCGGGCAGCTGCCGGTCTTTGAGGTAGCGCTTGGCCAGGCGCACGGCCTCGCCAATGGTGCCCGCGCCCAGCGCCAGCCCGTGGTGCGCGGCATAAATGGGCATAATGCGCTCCAGCATGCGCTCGGCCACCACCAGCGTGGGCTCCTCCACCCGCACGCTGTCAAACCGCCGGTTAAAGGCCTCATCCTTTTCAATATACTGCCGGTACTCATCCGTAGTAGTGGCCCCGATAACGGTCAGTTCGCCCCGCGCCAGCTCGGGCTTGAGCAGCTGCGCAATGCCGCTGCCGGCGCTGCCCTTGGGGTCGAGCAGCACGTGAATCTCGTCAATAAACAGGATGGCGCGGGTGTACTGCTTCAGCTCGGTGAGCACCTTTTTAATGCGGTCCTCCACCTCGCCCTTGTACGACGCGCCCGCCACCAGCGTGCCCATGTCCAGCTCAAACAGCGTGACGTCGCGCAGGTGCACCGGCACCAGCCCGGCGGCAATTTGCTGGGCAAAGCCCTCTACCAGGGCCGACTTGCCCACCCCCGGCTCGCCAATAAGCAGCACGTTGGGCTTGGTGCGCCGGCCCAGTATCTCGGCCACCAGCCTAATTTCGCGGTCGCGCCCCACAATGGGGTCGAGCTGGCCGGCCCGTGCCTGGGCCGTTTTGTCGGTGCAGTAGGTGGCCAGCGCGCCGCCTTTGCCCGCCGGAGTGGGTGTGCCCGGCTCGGTAGCAACTACCTCATTAGCAGTAGCTCCGGACGGAACCGGGTTGTCGGCCTGGGCAGCGTCCAGCAGTTCTTTTTGCGTGAGCGGCAAGGATTTTAGCTGCTCGGTGGTGAAGGCCAGGCCGGGGCGCAGCAGCGCCGCCAGGGTGCAGAGCGGGTCCACCTGGTCGCGCGATAATTGCAGCGCCACCAGCTCGGCCACTTCGAGCACTCTTTGCACGGT
Source organism: Hymenobacter sp. H14-R3 (assembly GCF_030063445.1). Classification (GTDB taxonomy): domain Bacteria; phylum Bacteroidota; class Bacteroidia; order Cytophagales; family Hymenobacteraceae; genus Hymenobacter. The sequence goes on from NZ_JASITD010000004.1 coordinate 255,091, forward strand.
GGGCGCGGGGGTGGGCATTTCGGGCGGGCGGGCCGCCTTGGGCTCGTCTTCGAGGCGCACCTCGGCCCACTCGCGCAGGTAGTGAATATCCTTGTCGAGCACGGCTACGAGCCACGAGGCCAGGCCTATTTCGTTGTGCAGCAAGGCAGTAAGCAAGTGCGGGGCGGCGTAGTGCTCCTGGCGGTATTCGTGGGCCACGGCTTGGGCAATGTGCAGGCTGCGCTTCAGGTTGTCGGAGTAGGCCACGGGCAAAAAGGGGCGAGAAATGAAAGGGCAAGGTAGTGCACAGGCTACGTGCAAAGGGGGGGCTAAGGTTAGCTTACCGCTTTATAAGAGCAATCCTATGCTGCTACAACCCCCGGCCCCAAAATAAACTCCTCCGTCCGCCTAACCTTTCGAATTCTCTCTCCGTTAAGCCAGCACAAAGCCAGTAGCATGCCTATGTTTGGCCATTGGTTGCGGCGCCCGCTTGGTGCGCCCGGCCGCCCCACTTTCTTTTCCTTCTATGTACAACTACGGAATTGGCGGTCAGGAGCGTAAGCTCGACAACGCCGCTGAAGCAATCTCGTCCATCCCCCTCAACCGGACTTTGCTGGTACAGAAGCTCACCACCAACACGCCGCTGCGCCCGCTGGTAGTGAAGGGGCTCAAAACCCCCGAGGCCGTTTTTGCGCATTTCAAGCCCGAAGTAGGCGTGCAATTCGAAGATGCTCAGGGTACTACCGTGTCTGAGCAGCTGCATTTTGCCTCGCTCGGCGACTTTGGTAAGAAGGGTATTATCAACCAAAGCAACTTTTTGCAAGGCTTGGCGGCCGAAACCGACGACTTGCAGAAGCTGTTGCGCCAGCTCAAGTCAAACAAGATTTTGAAGTCGGCCCTGGAAAACCCCGAAACCAAGGCTGCTTTCCTGGCGGCCATTCAGACCATGATGGACGAGCTGGAGTAAGCCCCCCGCGCCCGCTCAATTTCCTTGCCTTGCCCCCTTGCTTACCTATATGGCTACCGAACAACAAGATTCTGCCGCCGCTGGCTACCGCTCACGCGAAGCCGCGCCGTCGCTCGAACAAAGCACGCAGGCCCTCCTCAAAGTAGGCGGGTTCGATTTGCTGGAGACAACTATCGACGGGGCTTCCAACCTGAACCCCGAGAAAAAGGCCCGCAAAAAAATATTTTTGTCGGAAGACAATAAGAAGAATGACCGCAAGCAGCTCAAAAAGCGCCTGGCGCTGTGGCATGCCCTGCTAAGCGAGACCGACTCGGTGGCTGGGGCCGTGGAAAAAGCCGAAGCGCGCGTCGAAGCCACCCAGGAGCAGCTTACTGCTAACCTGAAAACGGCCGTGGAGGCAACCGGTGAGCTGGAGCAGGCCTACCGCTCGGTAACGCTGTTCTTTCGCAATACCGACCAGGATGAAGTCAAGAACATCTCCATGCTGAACGCCGACAAGGACCAGCTGCAAGACCTTGATAATACGATATTTATTGACGCCGTAGCCGACGAGCTGGAGCAGAACTACGACCGCCTCGACCTGCGCGAAAACTACTCGCTGCTGGTGGTGCCCGGCTACCTGGGCTCCAACAAGGTGGTGGATAAGTGGGCCAAAATCGCCCATAAAAACAAGGTGATGATGGTCACCGACTTCGAGCACTACGACACGCCCGAGGATGTAATTGAGCTGTTTGAAGAAGCCAATCTCACGGGGGCCGAAGCCCATAAGTCCAACGTTATTATGGCGGCCAACTGGCTGGTGGGCCGGGGCAAAATTGAGGAAATCGGCGAAGAGGAAGACCTGTTTGTGCCGCCCTCCTCGGCCCTGGCCGGGCGCATCTACTCCACGCTGGCCTCGCAGGTAACGGCGGGCCGCAAGCACGGTACCCTCAACGAAGTAGACGGCGTAAAATTTCCGCTGCGTAAAAGTGAGATTTCCAACTTCGAAAAAATTGGCCTCGTGCCCATGGTAAGCGAATATGGCCGGGTAATGGCTTTTTCGGCCAAAACGCTTTTCAATGGCGACAACATTGGCTTGCAGACCTACTCGGTGGTGCGCGTGTTCGACTACGTGACCAAGGTGCTGGTGGACTTTTTGAACCGGCGCGCCTTCGAAAACTGGGACCACAACATGCGTATGGACATTCAGAACCAGATTGTGCGGTTCCTCGACGGGATTGCCGGGCCGGGCAAGCTGATTGAGAAATTCTCCATCAAAAAATTTGAGCGCGACCCCGACCAGAAGGACCGCATTCTGCTCGACATTCACATGGTGCCCTACTTCCCCGCCAAGACTTTCCTGGTGTCGCTCGATGGTACCAAAGGCGACGACCCAGATAACCCCGGCCGCGATTGGAACGCCGAATACGCGCAGCAATAGTCGGCAGTAGCCGGCTGCCATTAGCTGACTGACAAGTAGATTGATGTAGTGATTCGGAATATTATTTTTTTGAATTATTGCATAGTAAACCTAACCAATATTGGTAGGTTGCGTAAAGCGGAAGCGAAGAGATATTCTCTCATTTTCCATAACCCTTTTTTTCAATATGGCTTCTTTTAGTGCTGTTTTTGACGCTGCTGGCAGCGAAGAGTGTGAAGTAGTAAGCTGCGAATACACCTTCAATCAATCAACTGATGACAAAGGCCGCCCTTCGTCGGTGGTGCAGGGAGCATTCATTAAGGTATCCCTCGTATCTACTGACAGCGTAAAGCTAATCAGCTGGATGCTGGACCCTTACAAGCGTGCCGATGGTAAAATCGTGTTTAAGCGCGGTGACCAGGACTCTAAAATGAAGGAATTGGTTTTCAAAGAAGCTTACTGTGTAGGCTACACAGAAACCTTTGATGCCCGTCGGGCGGAGTCGCAAGCCTCTATGGTATTGAGCTTGATTATCTCGGCCAACAAGATTGATGTGAATGGCGCAACCCTTGACAACAAGTGGGTATAAACCACTAGCTTGACTACCTCAAGGGCCCCCGGCAGAATCATCTGCCGGGGGCCTTTTTTGTGGGTGGGGGCACGCTACTTACACTGCCCGGCTACGGCGGCTATGCCACCGTAGCCGGGCAGTGTAAGTAGCGTGCCATTAGCTTTTGTCTTTCTTGCTCAGATTCAGCTTGTTGCAGCTGAATCAATGTGTGATTAAAGTAGGCTAAGTGCTTTTCTTGCAAGGCTATTCTACAACTAACCGACTGAAAAACTGCCCTCCCGCCGTGCCCACGCGCACCGCGTAAACGCCGGGGGCCAGCCCCGCCAGCTCCAGCGTGGCGGGCGCAGTATCGCCCATGGCGGCCGTGACGTGGCGCACCAGCCGGCCTAGCGCATCGAGTATCTCAACGGTAGCCAGGTGGTTGCCAATGGTACCCGGCAGGCGCACCTGCACGGTGCCCGGCCCGGTGGGGTTGGGGTATACTTGCAGCGCGGTGCGGGTGCTACTGCCGCGCACGGCCAGCACCGTGGCGCAAGCCGTGGAAGCGTAGCTGCCGATGCTGGCGAAGTTGTCGGTGCCCTGCGCCTGCCAGGTAGTGGCCGCGCCGCCCGTGCCCAGCCAGCGGCTGCTGCCGCGCCCAGTGGCGGGCAGGCGCACTAGCGAGTTGTCGCGGGTGGTGCCGCCGCTCACGACCCAGCCGGTGGCACCGTTGGCCGGCGCGCGGCCCACCACGCCGATAATATCCAGGGTATCTGTGTCGTCGAACAGCACCAGCGTGTGGGTGCCGGCAAAAAAGCACACGTTGGACTGCAGGTTGGCGGCGGCGCGCACGGTGGCGTCGGTTACGCCGGTGTTGGCAATGACGAAAACCTTGCCCGCGGCCAACGTGCCCGTGAGGGTGGCCGTGGCGGTGGGCGTGGTAGCATTGGCGGTAAACACCTCCACGCGCAGCGTTGAGAGGTCGAGGGCCGAGCTGGTGGGGTTGAAAATCTCCAGCGCCTTAGTGTTGCCAGTGCCCGACTCGAAATACTTGGTGAAGAAGGCGTCGGTGCAGCTGCCGCCGGTGGGCGATACGTCGTCGTTGACGATGGTGAGGGTGTGGCGGCTGGGCGTGCCCAGTACCACCGCCGCGCCGCTGGGTGGGCCCAGGCGCAGCACCACGGTTTCGTTGGGCTCGGGCAGCAGGTCGCCCACCACAGTGAGGCTCACCAGCTGGCTCAGGGCGGTGGCATTGGCGAAGGTTACCTGGCTGGTAGTGAGGGTGTAATCGCTGGGGCTGCTGGCAGTGCTGCTGGCGTCCACCGTTACGGGTACCGTGAGTGGAAACATGATACTGCCGGGGTCACTCAGCGTGACGGTGGCGGTGTAGGTGCTGGTGCCGCTGTTGCCCTCGGCGATGGTGCCGGTGGCGGCGCTGAAGCGCACGGTGGGCACCGCGCCATCGTCGTTGGTGATGGTGAGCGTGTGGGTGGCCGGGCCGCCGATGCTGGCCCCGGGGCCGGGGTTTTGCAGGGCCAGCACCACGGTTTCATCGGCCTCGGGCAGCAGGTCGCCGGTTACGCTCACGGCCACCGTCTGGCTGGTTTGGCCGGCGGCAAAGGTGACGGTAGTGGGCGAGGTAAAGCTGAAATCGGCGCCGCTGGTGGCTGTCGAGCTGGCGGCATCCAGGGCCACCTGCACCGTGAGGGCCGCCGTGGGGGCCGGGCTCACGCTGAGCGTAGCGATGTAAGTAGTTGAGCCACTGTTACCTTCGGCCACGGTGCCCGTGGCGGCGGCAAACGCTACCACCGGGCCGGTGGCGGCAAAGCCCCAGGCCCGCGCCACCAGCGCAGGGTCGTTGATGAAGGGGTTGTAGTTGCCCTGGCTGGCGGCCACGCGGCGGTTGCGCTCGCGCTCGTGCTCATCCACGGGGTCGGCCAAATGCCATTGATACAGGGTGTTGAGGTCGGCCAAGGTGTTGATGTCGCCGTGGCCGGTAGCTACCAGGTCGGGCTGCCCGGCGTGCATGGTGTAGAAGTAAAACGCCGTGCGCGCCAGGTTGCCCTTGTGGTCTTCGCGGGGCTCAAACTGCGTGTTGGTATCCTCGCTATACTCGTCGATGTTGGTGCTCGGAATGCCCGTCTGGCTCTGGGTCAGGCGCATCCACAGGCGCGTCTGCGCGTCTGGTATCTCGGCAAACGGGTCCGAGCCGCGGTTGCTATTCCACTGAATATAAGTAGGATACAAGTGGTGCATGTCGGAGCGCATCCGCACCGTTTCCTTGAACCACGACTGCGGAATGGTGTGCTCGCAGTTGATGCTCTGCACCACGCTCGTGCTGGTGCTGCTGAAGCTGAGCAGCACCGTTTCGGTGTAGCCCGAGTACACGCAGGCCACCGTATTGCTGTAGTTATCAGCGTAGTTATACATTTTGGCGCGGGCGTCGGCGTAGCTCAGCTCACGGCGGTAGGGGTCATACCAGTTGGTGCGCAGCCAGTCGCGCAGCGCCGTGCCCGATAGGATGGCCGGCGCAGTCGCCGGCACGGCTGGTATTGTTTGGGCCACGCCCCCCAAAGGCCCCGCGCATAAGGCCAAGAGTAAAAAGCGGAAAAGTCTTTTCATATAAAAACCTTCAAAAGCAAAATAAAAGCTGCGCGGCAAAGGTCAGGCACCAACCGAATAAAAGATGAAACTTCGGCGGTCTTTCACAAAAAGATAACCATGCAGCCACTACCTCTTTTGGTGAGTAAATTACCGGCAAACAAAAAAGGACTGACCACAATGGCCAGTCCTTTAATAAGTTGCGTCCGATTACAGACTAGTGCCTTAGCCGCTTAGTTAGCGGGCATCAGCACCGTGTCGATAACGTGGGTCACGCCGTTCGAGTCGATAATGTTGGGGGTGGTAACGGTGCTGGTGCCGCCTTTGGCGTCTTTCAGCATTACCGAGTCACCGCTTTTCATCACGGTCAGGGTTTCGCCCTCTACCGTGGTCAGCGTCTGGCCATCGGTGAGGTCGGCGGCCAGGAGGCGGCCGGGTACTACGTGGTAGGTCAGGATTTTGGTGAGCGTAGCCTTGTTTTCGGGCATTACCAGGGTCGAAACCGTGCCAGCGGGCAGCTTATCGAAGGCCGCGTTGGTGGGGGCAAACACCGTGAAGGGACCCGCACCTTTCAGCGTGCCCACGAGGTCGGCGGCCTTCACGGCGGCTACCAGCGTAGTGTGGTCACTGGAGTTCACGGCGTTATCCACGATGTCTTTATCGGGCATCATCATGGCGCCGCCTACCATCACGCCCTTGTCCATTTTGTTTTTGCGCATTTTGCGCTTATCGTCCTCTTTGCGGGGTTTGGTGGTGGCTTTCATGCGGTTGCCGGCTTCGTCTTTGCCTTTTACCTTCATTTTGCCATCGTCGGCGACCTTCGTTTTCACGGTCATGCCGTCCACGGTCGTCTTCACTTTATCACCGCCGTCTTCTACCGAAGTCTGGGCGAAGGCAGGCGCAGCAAACAGGGCCAGGGCCAGGGTAGCGAGGGGGAGGAGGTTCTTCTTCATAATGCAGGGGGGTGAGAGAATTGCTTGGCCGCTATACGGCCCAAAGTGGGTTAGGGGTTTAATACCCGGCCATTATTTAGCTAAGTGCCTCAAAATCAAAGCCGGCTGGCTGCCTTAGGGCAGCCAGCCGGCTTTGATTTTGAGGCGGATGCGGCGCTAACTAGGGTCGGCGGTTCACCGCGTTCAGGTCTTCAAAGGCGTGCTTGAGGCGGGCCACAAAGGTTTCCTCGCCTTTGCGCAGCCACACGCGGGGGTCGTAGTACTTCTTGTTGGGCGAGTCGGGGCCGTTGGGGTTGCCAATCTGGCCCTGCAGGAAGCCCTCATTCTTCACGTAGTACTGCTGGATGCCTTCCCAGAAGGCCCACTGCAAGTCGGTGTCGATGTTCATCTTGATGGCGCCGTAGCTGATGGCCTCGCGGATTTCGGCCTGGCTCGAACCCGAGCCGCCGTGAAACACGAAGTCGATGGGCAGCGCCTCCTCAATGTTGTGCTTGGCGCGCAGGTGCTCCTGCGAGTTGTGCAAAATTTTGGGCTCAAGCTTCACATTACCAGGCTTATACACGCCGTGCACGTTGCCAAATGCCGCCGCAATGGTAAAGCGTGGGCTGATTTCGCGCAGCTGCTCGTAGGCGTAGGCCACTTCCTCGGGCTGGGTGTAGAGCTTCGACGAGTCCACGTCGGAGTTGTCCACGCCGTCTTCCTCGCCGCCGGTCACGCCCAGCTCAATCTCCAGCGTCATGCCGATTTTGGCCATACGGGCCAGGTACTCGCGGCAGATTTCGATGTTCTCCTCAATCGGCTCCTCCGACAAGTCAAGCATGTGCGAGCTGTACAGCGGCTGGCCGTACTGGGCAAAGTGCTTTTCGCCGGCCTCCAGCAGGCCATCAATCCAGGGCAGCAGCTTTTTAGCGGCGTGGTCGGTGTGCAAAATCACGGGCACGCCGTAGGCTTCGGCCATCAGGTGCACGTGGTGCGCCCCCGAAATGCCGCCTGCAATGCTGGCCTGCTGCTTATCGTTGGGCAAGCCTTTGCCAGCAAAAAACTGCGCGCCCCCGTTTGAGAATTGAATGATAACCGGCGAGTTAAGGTCGCGGGCGGCTTCGAGCACGGCGTTCACCGTATCGGTGCCGGTCACGTTCACGGCGGGCAGGGCGTAGCCGTGGGTTTTGGCGTGTTGGAAGAGGGCCTGCACTTCGTCGCCGTGCAGCACGCCGGCGCGCAGGCCGGTAAGGGTGGAGTTTGCCATGAGTAGAATAGGCGGCGCAAAGAAGGCCCCGCCCCCGCAAAGAAACAGCCGAGCGGCCGTTTTGCCTGCGTTGGGCAGGCCACCGCGACGCTAAAAATAAAAACCCTTCCTTATCCAGCGATAAGAAAGGGTTTTGCCGTGGGCACATTAGGAATCGAACCTAAATCTAGAGCTTCGGAGGCTCCCATACTATCCGTTGTACTATGCGCCCAGTAGTTCGGGCTGCAAAAGTAGCCACAAATGCGGCCGCTGCCAAACCCAGGTAACTACTTTAGCCAGTCAAATTAGCTAAAAGCGTAACCCTGGGCCTGAAAATCCGGTTAACTCCCCCTAAACCTGTCAATTCATTCCCTGCACATGGATTCTTCTAAAAAGACCCTCTACACGGCCGACGCTACGGCCGTGGGTGGCCGTAGCGGCCACGTACGCTCCGCCACCGGTATTATCGACCTTGAAATGAGCGTGCCCGAAGGCCTCGGCGGCAAAAAAGGCGCTACTAACCCCGAAGAGCTGTTTGCCGCTGGTTATTCGTCATGCTTTCAGCAGGCCCTACTCGTAATCGCGCAGCGCGGCGGCGAGAAGCTCGACCCCGCTACGGAGGTAAAGTGTTCGGTAACCCTCTTCCAGGATGGCGAAGCCTTCGGCCTGAGCGCCGTGCTGGACATCGACCTGAAGTCATTTGACCAGGCTAAAACCATTGAAATGGTGCGCGAGGCCCACAAAATCTGCCCCTACTCGGTAGGTACCCGTGGCAATATGGAAGTGGAGCTGAAGGTGAAAGGCGAAGCCGTTCCCGTGCAGGCCGCAGAAAACGCCGGCGTAGCCGAAGGCAAGTAAGCAACTTCGTTTGCCCATAGGAAGGCCCATCCGAGCTATTGGATGGGCCCTTTTTGCGTGGGCTGAGCGGTGGGCACACCTTTTGCGGGTGGCTTGCGTAAGAGGCCAACCCCTCGGATTATCCGGCGCAAACCTTCCGCTTATGATTATGAAAAAACTACTCACCGTGCTGGCCGCCGCCGCTACGCTGGCTTCGTGCCGCGAGGCCGGTACCGCCGTGCAAAGCCGCCCCTCGGCCACCGGCACCGCCGAGGCCAAGACTATTCGCTTCGATACGACCTTCCTGAAAGTGGCCGGCGCGCGCACCTACCCGCACACCTACACCGGCAACCTGGTAATCGGGGAAACCAAAAAAGTATCGGTGCCCGTGCAGATTGACTGGACGACCATGGACCAGGCGGGCTGCCCGCAGGTAGCCGCCGTGAAAGTATATCAGCTCAACGGCGACGACCGCCGCATCATCCTCACGGTGAAGGCTATCCGCGATGCCGTGTGCAAGCCCAACCCCCGGCCCGCCGGCAGCACTCGCGCCGCTACCTTCGCCGGCGCGGCCTACCTCAAGCTAACTGGCGAAGCCCGCGAAATTCACCGTACTACTTCTACTACCTTCACCCTCAATGGCTTGGGTTATCATGATGAGCTAAGCGCCGACTCGCTATCGGCCAGCGCACAGTAAAAGCCAGAAACTGCGTAACAAAAAGAGCCCTGACCGCAGCTGCGGTCAGGGCTCTTTTTGTTACTTGCAAAGTGCTTTAATTCAAGTAGATGCGGTGCGTTACTTCGAAGCGGTGCGGCGCAAAGGCGTTGTAGTAGGGGGCTGGGCCGTCGAAGGTGAGCACGTGAATGAGCGGAATGCCTTCGAGACGGCTTTCTACCACACGCACGGGGTAAACTTCGCCTACCGTGGGCCAGTCGCCGCCGTGGTTGGCGGGCCGGTTGTCGGCATCGACACAGCGGGCGTAATCGAGGTAGGGGGCCGCCGTGGTGGCTTCGGCCAAGGTGTAGCTAGCAACTTCCATAAGGCAAAGGTATGGGGAGCAAGTAAATACGTACGAAATGGGCAAACGTTGGCCGGAGCCGAGCGGGTGAATAGCAGCCTTAACATCAGCCCACAGCCATAAGTTTGGCCCTGACGCTGCGGTGTACTTGTGAGCAGCTAAACTTACGACAGAAGTGCCTAGCCCGGCGTAATGACGCCGCCCAAAATCAGCTACGAGCGCAGCGAATCTTTCGGCGCGGACGCGGGCGGCCGAAAAAGCCTGAGCAGTAGCAGTAGCGCCCCCGCCACTACCAGCGCCATGCCGCTCAGCAGTAGCCAATCGGCACCAAACCAATGCAGTACCTTGATTACAGCACCAAGGAGGAGGACGGCCAACCCGAGCAAGAAGCAGGTAACGGCATAGGCAATTTTCATAGCTGCAAGCTATATAAAACTTGCGCGGAAAGCATTAGCTTAGCTAAAGCCCAGCACCGGGTGCGGCTGGTAGGGCGCTTCGAGCCGCTTTATCTCGTCCTCCGACAGCTTTACATCCACCGCCGCCACGGCGTCTTCGAGGTGGCCGGGCTTGCTGGCGCCTACGATGGGGGCCGTAATAACGGGTTTGCTCAGCAGCCAGGCCAGCGCGATTTGGGCATTGGGCAGGCCGCGCTCCCGGGCAATTTCTGTTACGCGGTCGGCCACCGCGAAGTCGTCGTCGCGGCCGTAGAGGCTTTTGCCGAAGGCGTCGGTTTTGGCGCGCTCGGTTTCGTTGCGGGCCTTGCTGCGGCCGCCCGTGAGCAGCCCGCGCGCCAGCGGCGACCACGGAATAACCCCGATTTTCTGGTCGGCGCAGAAGGGCAGCATCTCGCGCTCCTCCTCGCGGTACACGAGGTTGTAATGCGGCTGCATGCTCACGAAGCGCGTCCAGCCCTGCCGGTCGGCCAGGTACTGGGCCTGCGCAAACTGCCAGGCAAACATCGACGAAGCCCCGATGTAGCGCGCCTTGCCGGCCTTTACCACGTCGTGCAGGGCCTCCATCGTTTCCTCAATCGGCGTGTCGTAGTCCCAGCGATGAATCTGGTAGAGGTCCACGTAGTCGGTACCCAAGCGCTTGAGACTGGCATCAATGGCACTCAGTATATGCTTGCGCGAGAGGCCCTTATCATTCGGTCCCGGGCCCATCGCGTTAAAAACCTTGGTAGCCAGCACCACCTCGTCGCGCTGGGCAAAGTCGCGCAGGGCGCGGCCCACCACTTCTTCGCTCGCACCGTTGGAGTACACGTCGGCGGTGTCGAAGAAGTTGATACCCAGCTCCAGCGCTTTTTGGATGAAAGGCCGGCTTGTGGCTTCGTCCAAGGCCCAGGGCCAGCGCTCGGTGGGCGTGCCGTAGGTCATGGTGCCCAGGCAAATTTTGGAAACCTGAAGGCCAGTGTTTCCTAAGCGGGTGAATTCCATAGTGGAAAAGAGGGAGTAGGAGTAGAATAAGTAAACAGGCCTGTCATGCTGACGAAGGAAGTACCTCATCGCGTCAGGGCCGCTCGTTTGCACCTGACGCGACAAGGTGCTTCCTTCGTCAGCACGACAGGTGGGTTATAACCAAAAAAAGCCCGCCTGGGTTACCAGACGGGCTTTTCAATCTCAAAATAGCTAACTGCTTATGCGGTAGCCAATACTTCTTTCACGCGGGCAGCGGCGTCCTTCAGCAGGGTGGCCGACTTCACTTTCAGGCCGCTCTCATCAATGATGCGGGCGCCTTCCTCGGCGTTGGTGCCTTGCAGGCGCACGATGATGGGCACGCGGATATCACCGATTTTCTTGTAGGCCTCTACCACGCCGTTGGCTACGCGGTCGCAACGCACGATGCCGCCGAAGATGTTGATGAGGATGGCCTTCACGTTCGGGTCCTTCAGGATGATGCGGAAACCCGCCTCTACCGTCTGGGCGTTGGCTCCACCCCCTACGTCGAGGAAGTTGGCCGGCTCGCCGCCGCTCAGCTTGATGATGTCCATGGTAGCCATGGCCAGGCCGGCGCCGTTCACCATGCAGCCCACGTTGCCGTCGAGCTTCACGTAGTTCAGGTTCGACTCCGACGCCTCTACCTCCAGGGGGTCTTCCTCGTTGGTATCGCGCAGGGCCACAAAATCTTTGTGGCGGAACAGGGCGTTGTCGTCCAGGGTCACCTTGGCGTCAACGGCCAGGATTTTGTTGTCCGATGTTTTCAGCACGGGGTTAATCTCGAACATGGCCGAGTCCGTCTCGTCGTAGGCCTTGTACAGCGCCGTTACGAACTTCACCATCTCCTTAAAGGCATCGCCCGAGAGGCCGAGGCCAAAGGCGATTTTGCGGGCCTGAAAGCCTTGCAGACCCACGGCGGGGTCGATGAATTCTTTCAGGATTTTTTCGGGGTGATGGTCAGCTACTTCCTCAATATCGACGCCGCCTTCGGTGGTGTAGATGATGACGTTTTTGCCACTGGTGCGGTCAAGCACCACGCTCATGTAGAACTCCTTGGTGGGGCTTTCGCCGGGGTAATACACGTCCTGGGCGATGAGGACTTTATTGACCAGGCGGCCTTCGGGGCCAGTTTGCTTGGTAACAAGCTGCATACCAAGGATTTGACCGGCAATCTCTTTTACCTGCTCCAGGTTTTTGGCGAGCTTTACTCCGCCGCCCTTGCCCCGGCCACCGGCGTGAATCTGGGCCTTGATGACGTACCAGCTGGTGCCGGTTTGCTCGGTGAGCTTTTTGGCGGCTTCTACGGCTTCCTCGGCGGTGTCGGCGGTGAGGCCTTCCTGCACGCGTACGCCGTATTTTTTGAGAATTTCCTTGCCTTGATACTCGTGAATATTCATCGGAGGGGGTAGGGGTGGAGTTTTAAGTACTGGCGCGAAGGTAGGGCCGGGATGCCGCTTGTCATTGCGAGCGCAACGAAGTGGAGCGCGGCACCCGACAGGCGGCGCGGGCGGCCCAACGCCCGGCGGCCTTTGCACGTAGCTTTGCCCACTTACTACTAGTATAGCCCACATTACCTTGCTGCAAGCCATTAACCTCCGCAAAAGCTACAATTCGCTGGAAGTGCTCAAGGGCATTGACCTTACTATTAAGCGGGCCGAAATCGTGAGTATCGTGGGGTCGTCGGGAGCTGGCAAAAGCACGCTGCTACATATTTTGGGCACCTTGGACGACCCCGACGCGGGCGAGGTGCTTTTCGATGGCGAGTCGGTGACCAAGCTGGGACGCACTGCGCTGGCCAAGTTTCGCAACCGCCACATTGGCTTCGTGTTCCAGTTTCACAACCTGCTGCCTGAGTTCACGGCTCTCGAAAATGTATGCCTGCCCGCCTTTCTGGCCGACCGCTCGGAGAAGGAAGTGCGCGTGCGGGCCCGCGAATTACTGGGCCTGCTCAACCTCGACCACCGCGTAGACCACAAGCCCAGCGAGATGAGCGGCGGCGAGCAGCAGCGCGTGTCGGTGGCCCGCGCCCTCATCAACTCGCCTGAAATCATCTTTGCCGATGAGCCCAGCGGCAACCTCGACTCCAAAAATGCCCAGGAGCTGCATGAACTGTTCTTCTGGCTGCGCAAGGAGTTTGGCCAAACCTTCGTCATCGTGACTCACAACGACACGCTGGCCCAAATGGCCGACCGCACCATTGTAATGCGTGACGGCCATATTCTGGAAGAGTAGGCGAGTAGCGTGGACGCTGGGAGTCCGCGCTTGGAACCGTTGGTTTTCGACAAAGCAGGCGTTTATTTCGTAGTAAACGCACCTCTTTTTCAAAAACACGCCTGCTATGCCCCTACTCACCATCCTCGACGAAACGGCCAGCGGCAGTGTGCTGCACCGCCTGGAGCTGGAAATCAGCCAGGAAACGCTCACCGTGCGCGAACTGATTGCCCGCCGCGTGCACGACGAAGTAGCCGACTACAATAAGCGGCAACCACCTGTTTTTCAGGGACTTGTCCAGCCCACCGAGTCGGAGCGGGCGCTCAACGGCTACCGGCTGCGGCCCACCAAGCAAATTGATGGCGAGCAGCAGGCGTACCGCGCCCTCGAAGCGTTTCAGCGCAACGGGTTTTTCGTGCTCATCAACGACCGGCAGGCCGAAAGCCTGGACGAGGAGGTGTGGCTCGGCGACGGGGCCACCGTCAGCTTCGTGAAGCTCACGCCCCTGGTGGGCGGCTGAGGCGCGGCCCGGTTACTTGCTTTACTCCTTTTCTTCCCTTGTTCAGCCAGCTCCTCGGCTGTCAGTAGCATCAGTATGTCCACTCCCGAATTCAACGAATCCGACATTACCCTCACCATCCTCCAGGACTCCAGCCCCGAAGCCCAGGAAATGCGCGCCGTACTCGTTGAATTGGTGGGGCAGCAGCGGGATGGGTCGGGTTACTTCCCCAAACTTACCAGCCTGCCCGCCTACCAGGCGGCACGGGCGCAGGATGTGGCCTACCGGGGGCGGCTGGTGCGGGCCACTGCTACCGCGTATGCCCGCTCTTACAAAAAATGGGGGGCTGAAAATATTCGCCGGGCGCTAGCCTACCTGTTAGAAGGTTTATTCCGCACTAAGCTAGCGCTCACCCAGGCCGATTACCTATTCGTATTCGACAAGGCTGATTTTAATTTAGCGAAGTCCAGCAGAGAAACTTTTGAAAATTTTTACCGCTTCCCCATCCTGCTAGCCTTGAGCCAGGTAGCCAATCTAGCCCAGAACCAAGGCTTAAGCCCGCAGATGCGGGTATTTCTGGAAAAGCTGCTCAACTTCACCACTCATTTCCTGCGTGAACTTGATGCGGTACAGGTAAGAGTTCAGGAAATTCTGGGTCGGGATGCCACCAAGGGGATGCCCGTGCTGCTGATTGCTAAACGTGACATTCTGGGCAAAGGCATGTGGGATTTCGTGGCCTCCCTCAACCCAGATAGCCCGGCCACGCTCCACTGGCTTCAGCTGCTGGAGCTATGGCAGCAGGCCACCACCAGCCAGCCTTCGGCTAAGCTGCGCCAGGAGCTGGATGCCGCCACGGCCACGCTGGGTGCCAACGTGGTGCGCGAACAGGGCCGCGCCTGGCTGGAGCTGCTGACTTTACCGACTACCCAGCCCAGGGCTTTCTTCGCTAATTACTTTGATAGCTATGCGCCCACCAACTACTGTTGCCTGGTCGATGCCAATTCCGTACTGGATAAGGGTCTCGTCTGGACTATGCAGCCGTTGGCGGATGCGGATATCCTGGCCCGCCTTACGACCATAGCGACCTGTGGCGTAGGCGACGGGCTGGGCAATGCCTGCCTGCTGGCGCTCGCCAAGAATGGCCTGCCCGGCATGGCGGCCCTCACGCGGGTGCGCAGCAAAACCCGCCAGAGCAATACCCTGGCCCTGATTGCCCGTCATATTACCCAGGAAGCGGCGCAGTTGGGCGTGAGCTCGGCCGAGGTGGAAGACTTATCGGTGCCTGATTTCGACTTCAAAAATGGCCGGCTGGCCGAGGAGCTGGGTGAGTACACGGCCACCCTCACCCTGACCGGCGGCAAGGTTGAGCTAAGCTGGCAGAAAGGCGACAAGCCCCTGAAAAGTGCCCCTGCCGCCCTCAAAGCCAGCCACCCCTACGAGTTGAAGGCGCTGAAAGCCACTCATACCGCCATTCAGCAAACCTACACGGCCCTGCGCGACCGGCTCGACCGCAGCTTTACCGAAGGCCGCCGCATTGCCGGGCCCTGGTTCGAGCAGTACTACCTCCACCACGAGCTGATGCGCGAGCTGGTGCGGCCCCTCATCTGGCGCCTGCACCAGCCCGATGGCGGCACGCAGGATGCTATTTATCAGGCTGATGCCTGGCAGGATGCGCAGGGCCAGCCCGTGCCCGCGCCCACGGCCGAGACCGAGCTGCAGCTCTGGCACCCGGTGCTGGCTCCGGCCGGGCAAGTAGTGGCCTGGCGGCAGTATCTGGAAACCAAGCAGTTGCGTCAGCCCCTCAAGCAGGCCTACCGGGAGGTGTATCTGCTCACGCCGCCCGAGGAGCGCACCGCCACCTACTCCAACCGCATGGCGGCCCATATCCTCAAGCAGCACCAGTTCAACTCATTAGCCAAGCTGCGCGGCTGGCGCTATAACCTGCTGAGTACCTACGACGCTTCCCGCACCACCGAAGCCGCTACCCTTCAGCTGCCGGCCCACGACCTCACGGCTGATTTCTTGGTGGGTGCCGTGGCCGTTGAGGGCGAGTGGAACGGCAGCCAATACAAGTACGTGAGCACCGACCAGGTACGCTTCGGGCGCAACTACCGGCTGGTGCCGCTGCCCGAAATCCCGCCCTTGGTCTTCTCGGAAGTGATGCGCGACGTGGACCTTTTTGTGGGCGTGGCCAGCGTGGGCAACGATCCCGAATGGCGCGACAATGGCGGTCTGGGCCAGTACCGCGCCTACTGGGAACGCTACAGCTTTGGCGACTTGGGGGAGGTGGCCAAAAACCGCCGCCTGGCCCTGGAACGCCTCGTGCCCCGCCTCAAAATTGGCAAGGTGAGCGAAATTAAGGGTAATTTTCTGGAGGTGACCGGCAAGCGCCACGTCTATAAAATCCACCTGGGCTCGGGCAATATTCTGATGGCGCCCAACGACCAGTACCTGTGCATTGTGCCCGACCAGGCGACCAAAACGCTGGGTACGGGCAGCGTGTTTCTGCCCTTCGAGGGCGACGAGCTGCTCTCCATCATCCTCAGCAAAGCCTTGCTGCTGATGGAGGACGATAAGATTACCGACCAGACTATTTTGCGCCAGCTATAAACTATAGGTGGCACTTGCTGGAAAAGCAACCCCCTGCCCTGGCTGCCAACCCAGACGTTGCGGCCGCCCCAACCAGGTTGTGTTATCGTCCTCCCGCCCGCAGCTGGCTACTGATAAATACCTAACGATGAAAATCTTATGGCCTATCATAACCAGTTTCCATCTTACTCAAAATGCCATGTTCGCTGAACCTAATCTGCAACACCTCTCATTCGTTTTGGAAGACCCCAGCCCCGAAGCCCGGGAAATGCAGCCCCTACTGACAGATTTACTGCCGAAGGTGGTGTATAAAGGCTATTATACCAAAGTTGAAGAGGTGCCCGCCTATAAAGCTGTCCTGGCGCAGGATGATAATTTTCGGAGCCGGTTGGTGCTAGCCCTGTCCTGTGTGTATGAACGCTTGCGCGGCCAGAGCGCTTACTTTTTTTACATGGCGGTTTCCGGGTCGATGGAAGGGCTACTGCGCAGTTCACTGGTTCTCAGTCAGGCCGACTATCTGCTGCTACTGGCCAATGCGGGCTTCGATTTGACGCTGCCCAAGCCAGCAATGCCCTATCCCCCCTACTTCCCCCTGCTGGCCACGCTGGCCCAGATTGCCCGGCTGGCCAAAACCCAGCCGCTGGACCCACCCATGCGGGCATTCGTGGAGCAGCTGCGCGACCTGGCGCACGCGGGTAGAACAGAGTCGCCGCTGAAGGTATACCCCAAGGCGCGCGAGATTCTGGGCCAGGTCGATAGCCCCGGCGAACTGCCCGCGCTACTCCTCACGCCTTATCCGCTGGGCGAGCCGCTGGGGCAGTTTGTGGCCGCCCTCGCGCCCACCGACCCCCTGGCCCGGCCCTGGGTGCGGCTGCTACTGCTCTGGAAAAAAGCCACCGCCGGCCAGCCCACCGCCAAGCTGCGCCAGGAGTTGGATGCTGCCACCGCTGCTGTGGGGGCCGAGGCCGTGCGCGAGCAGGGCCGCGCCTGGCTGGAGCAGCTGAACAATTTGCCGTTGCACGATGGCATGGAACCCGATAATGCCATTGTGGCCAAAGGCCTGGTGTGGACGATGCAGCCGCTGGCCGATGCGGGCATGGTGGACCTACTAGCGAAAATAGTGGCTAACTGTTTCCACAAAGTGCCGGGCCAGGCCCCGCTGGCCGTGGGGCTGGGCAACGCTGGCCTGCTGGCCCTCTCGCAGGCGGGCCTGCCCGGCATAGCGGCCCTGGCGCGGGTGCGCGGAAAAATCCGTCAGAGCAATACCCTGGCCCTGATTGCCAAGTACATCGAGCAGGAATCGGTGAAGCTGGGCGTGAGCCCAGCCGAGATAGAGGATATGGCTGTGCCCGATTTCGGCCTCGAAAACGGCTGGCTGACCGAGGAGTTGGGCGAGTACACGGCCGCCCTGACCCTAATAGGCGGCAAGGTTGAGCTGCGCTGGCAGAAGGGTGACAAGCCCCTGAAAAGTGCCCCCGCCGCCCTCAAAGCCACCCACGCCGACGAGCTAAAGGAGTTGAAAGCCACCCACACCGCTGTTCAACAAACCTACGCCGCCCTGCGCGACCGGCTGGAGCGGGGCTTTGCCGATGAGCGCCGCCTGGCCTGGCCCTGGTTTGCGCAGTACTACCTGCACCACGGCTTGCTGGGCGAGCTGGCTCGCCCGCTCATCTGGCGGCTGCACCAGCCCGATGGCCGCGTGCAGGACGCTATTTATCAAGATGCTACCTGGCAGGATGCGCAGGACCAACCAGTGGCTGCCCCTACCGCCGACACCACCGTGCAGCTCTGGCACCCCGCGCTGGTGCCCGCCGCCGAGGTGCAGGCCTGGCGGCAATGGCTCGATGCGCGGCAGCTGCGCCAGCCCCTCAAACAAGCTTACCGCGAAATATACCTCCTTACGCCGCCCGAGGAAGTTACCGCCACCTACTCCAACCGCATGGCGGCCCACATCCTCAAGCAGCACCAATTCAATAGCTTAGCCAAGCTGCGCGGCTGGCGCTACAGCCTGTTGGGGGCCTATGATACCGATATTGCCACCGCCACGCTGCTACTGCCTACCCACGGCCTCACGGCCGAGTTTCGGCTGCGTGGCCTGCTAGGCGACCACGAGCTGACCGATGTGGGCCTGTACCTATACATGACGACCGACCAGATGCGCTTCGTGCGCGGCGGCCAGCCCGTGCCGCTGCCCGAAATTGCGCCGCTGGTCTTCTCGGAGGTCATGCGCGACGTGGACTTGTTTGTGGGCGTGGCCAGCGTGGGCAACGACCCCCAGTGGCGCGACGGTGGCGGCCTGGTCCAGTTCCGCACCTATTGGGAAAGCTACAGCTTCGGCGACCTGGGTGAGGTGGCCAAAAACCGCCGCCTGGCCCTGGAGCGCCTCGTACCCCGTCTCAAAATTGGCAAGGTGAGCGAAATTAAGGGTAATTTTCTGGTGGTGAAGGGCACGCGCCACGTGTACAAAATCCACCTGGGCTCGGGCAATATTCTCATGGAGCCCAATGACCAGTACCTGTGCATTGTGCCCGACCAGGCGGCCAAAACGCTGAGCACTAGCGACGTGTTTCTGCCCTTCGAGGGCGATGCGGTGCTCTCCATTATTCTCAGCAAAGCCCTGCTGCTGATGGAGGACGACAAGATTAAAGACGAAACCATTCTGCGCCAGCTGTGAGCCCGCGCGCCGGTAGCGTAGCCGGGGTCAAACCGCCCGGCAACGGCTACTCTCACCACGCCCCAGCCCAGCCCAGCCCAGCCCAGTCGGCGGCGACGACTGGCCGGCAGCCTGGCTAAGGGGGTGGGGGCCAGTGACGGGGCCACCGGCAGCTTTGCCACGCTCACGCTCTTGGTTAGCGGCTGAGCCGCGGGCCGGTTGCCGCCTTTTAGCCTTTTCTCACCTTTTACACCCGGCCCATCGGCCGTCAATACCACCAGTATGCCTGCTCCCCAAATCAATCAAGCTGACCTTATTGCCACTATTCTAGCGGATTCCGGCCCCGAAGCCCAGGAAATGCGCGCCGTGCTAACCGAATTGGTAGAGCAGCAGCTAAAACGCGTTCCACTCACCGAATTGCCCGCCTACCAGACGGTACGGGCCCAAGATGCAGCTTACCGGAGCCGGCTGGTGCGGGCCATTACCACCGCATACACCCGTTCCTACGGTGAACGAGGGGGTGGCGATATCCGCTGGGCGCTGGGTGATGTGCTGGCCGACCTGTTGCAAACTACTTTATCGCTCACTCAGGAAGATTGTATACAGCTGTTTGTCAACGCGCGCTTCAACTTCATAAAGCCGGGCAAAAGGGAGGTGGAGTTTCATAGCTTCCCCGCTAACGCAGTGCTCAGCCAATTAATTAAAATAGCTCAGCAGCAAACCCTTAACCCAACCACGCGGGCATTTCTGGAAGCCATGTCCGACCGCACCTCCGATAGTGAGGACAGTTTGCTGCTGGTGCATTTCAAGGTGCAGGAGGCGCTGGGCCAGTCCAGCGCCGCGGGGGCCCTACCCGTGGTGGCGTTTGACCAAGGCGACCCGCTGGGCCAGCGTTTGCGGCAGTTTGGGGAGGCCTTAGCCCCTACTGGGCCAGCCGCGCGGCCCTGGCAGCAACTGCTGCGGCTGTGGCAAAAAACCAGTGGTGGCCAGCCCACCGCTAAGTTTCGCCAGGAGCTGGACGCCGCTACCGCCGCCGTGGGCCCCGAGGCCGTGCGCGAGCAGGGCCGCGCCTGGCTGGAGCTGCTGGTTGACATACCAGTACCAGGACCGGAGCGGGAATACCAGCGTAGCGACGGCACAACGTTCTTTTATTCGAGCTGTGATTACTTAACGTCAACCAATAGCACCGTGGCCAAAGGCCTCGTTTGGACGATGCAGCCGCTGGCCGATGCGGCGATGCTGCCCCTGTTCACGGCGCTGGTAACCAAGTGCTTTCGCAAGCGCCAATACCAAGGGCCGTTGAATGTAGCGCTGGGCAACGCCGGCCTGCTGGCCCTCGCGCAAAACGGCCTGCCGGGCATGGCGGCCCTGTCCCGCATACGCGGCAAAGTCCGCCAGAGCAACACCCAGGCCCTGATTGCCAAGTATATCGGGCAGGAATCGGCCAAACTGGGCGTGAGCCCGGCCGAAGTGGAAGACCTGTCGGTACCCGATTTTGGCCTCGAAAATGGCCGGCTGACCGAAGAGCTGGGCGAGTACACGGCCACCCTCGCCCTCACCGGTGGCAAGGTTGAGCTAAGCTGGCAGAAAGGCGACCAACCCCTGAAAAGCGCCCCTGCCGCTCTCAAAGCCACCCACGCCGAGGAGCTGAAGGAGCTGAAAGACGCCCAAACCACCGCCCAGCAGACCTACACCGCCCAGCGCGAGCGCCTCGACCGGGGCTTTGCTGACGAGCGCCGCATTGCCTGGCCCTGGTTTGCGCAATACTACCTGCACCACGGCCTGCTGGGTGAGCTGGCGCGGCCCCTCATCTGGCGGCTGCACCAGCCCGATGGCAGCGTGCAGGATGCTATTTATCAGGCCGATACCTGGCAGGATGCGCAGGGCCAGCCCGTGCCTGCCCCCACGGCCGACACCACCGTGCAGCTCTGGCACCCCGTGCTGGTCCCGGCCGGGCAAGTAGTGGCCTGGCGGCTGCTGCTGGATAAGTGGCAATTGCGCCAGCCCCTCAAGCAGGCTTACCGCGAGGTGTATTTGCTCACGCCGCCCGAGGAGGTTACCAATACTTACTCCAACCGCATGGCCGCCCACATCCTCAAGCAGCCCCAGCTCAATAGCCTGGCCAAGCTGCGGGGGTGGCGCTATAAACCGATGGGCTACCACGACAGGGGCAACCAAATCGAGGCGGCCAGCCTGGCATTGCCCGCCCACGGCCTCACCGCCGAGTTCTGGGTGCGTGAGGTGGACGCCAACGATGCCTTCAATCACGTTGGCATCTGGCTCTATGTGAGCACCGACCAGGTGCGCTTCATGCGGGGCCGCGAGTTGGTGCCGCTGCCCGAAATCCCGCCCCTGGTGTTTTCGGAGGTGCTGCGCGACGTGGACCTGTTCGTGGGCGTGGCCAGCGTAGGCAACGACCCGCTGTGGCGCGACAACGGCGGCCTGGGCCAGTACCGCGCCTACTGGGAACGCTACAGCTTCGGCAACCTGAGCGAGGTGGCTAAAAACCGCCACCTGGCCCTGGAACGCCTCGTGCCCCGTCTCAAAATTGCCAAGGTCAGCGAACTTAGGGGCAATTTTCTGGTGGTAAGAGGCACGCGCCACGTCTACAAAATTCACGTGGGCAGCGGCAACATCCTCATGGAGCCCAACGACCAGTACCTGTGCATTGTGCCCGACCAGGCGGCCAAAACGCTGAGCACGGGCGACGTTTTCCTGCCCTTCGAGGGCGACGCCGTGCTCTCCATCATCCTGAGCAAGGCCCTGCTGCTGATGGAGGATGACAAGATTACCGACCAAACCATCCTGTGCCAATTATAATTGGGAGCCTATACCTCGACTGGAGTCTTGTAAGGAACGGGGTCTTATCTGGCTAAGAGGCTATCCAACTACGCGTTGGGTAGCCTCCAAAAGCTAGCTAAGGCTACTGGGAAAGCGAGCTACCAAAAACAATCTTTTATCTCCTCGCAAACCCCTTGATAATCAGCGTTAAATTTTACTAAAATAATTGGCTTTTTTGGAACACTCTTCGCGTTGGGTTGGTTATTCACTCGTACTACAGAACGATAACCGGGCGCTGCCCACATCTACCATGACCGAAGTAACCAAAACCCCCAAGGAAGCTACCGCCGCCAAGAAAGCCGCTCCCCGTGCGGAGAGTTACGACATTGCTAAATCGGACGAAACGCTCGACTTAGCAAAGGACTTGGCCAAGTTTATCAAAGACAACAAGCTTAGCACCCAGGTGCAGGGCAAGGAGTTTGTGAACGTAGAGGGCTGGCAGTACGCCGGCTCGCGCCTGGGCATCGTGCCCGTAGTCGAGCACGTCATCAACCTCAGCAACGACCAGGAGATTAAGTACCAGGCCAAGGTGACGCTCTTTGACCTGCGCCACGGCGTAACGGTGGGCGCGGGCTTCGCCATCTGCTCGAATAAGGAGAGCGGTAAGAAATTTTACCAGGAGTTTGCCATTGCGAGCATGGCCCAGACGCGCGCCATTGGCAAGGCCTACCGCAACATTCTGGCCTGGATTATCCGCGCCGCCGGCTATGAGCCCACGCCCGCCGAGGAAATGGAGTACTCGGGTAACGTGCCCGCGCCCGTCGTGGCTCCTTCGGTAGTGGCTGAAACCGCCCCCGTCATGCGCGCCCTCACTACCGCGCCCGCCGAAGCCCCGGCCGTTGAGCCCGCCGCCTCGGTGCCGGTGCAGTACGCCACCGCCAGCCAGAAGGAAGAAATCATCCGCCTGCTGAATCACCCGCTCGTGACGCGCCAGGAAAAGACGAAGATGTTGCTCAATATCAACCGCCTCGATGAGGAGCGCGCTACCCAGGCCATCGCCAAGCTGCGCAAGGCCATTGAGGACCGCGAAGGCACGTCGGCCGTAGCCGCGTAGTGTCAATTTGAATTATTGCAAAGCCCGGTGCCATCAAGGTACCGGGCTTTTTCGTGCGTAGTAGCGCGAAGCTTCCGCTTCGTGCGCGAGCAAAGCGAGCATCTAACGTCGGGGCCGTCCGGTTCCGCCTGTTCGCTGCGCTCACGCAGGCAGTAGCGCGAAGCGCTACTGCCTGGCTGCTTAATTTTGCTGAATGCCCGCTATTACTACCGACCCGCTCGCCCTGCTACGCCAATACTGGGGGCACCAGGCGTTTCGGCCGGGCCAGCAGGAGATTATCGAGGCCGTGCTGGCGGGCCACGATGCACTGGCGCTACTGCCCACCGGGGGCGGCAAAAGCGTGTGCTTCCAGGTGCCGGCGCTGGCGCGGCCGGGCATCTGCGTGGTGGTTACGCCGCTTATTGCCCTCATGCGCGACCAGGTGGAAAACCTGCGCAAGCGCGGCCTCAAGGCCGAGGCCGTGTACGCGGGCATGAGCCACCAGGAAATCGACCAGGCGCTAGACAACTGCGTGTATGGGCGGGAGGTTAAGTTCTTGTATGTCAGTCCCGAGCGGTTGCTAACCGACCTTTTTCGGGCGCGGGTGGCGCGCATGAGCGTGGGGCTGCTGGCCATTGACGAGGCGCACTGCCTGTCGCAGTGGGGCTACGATTTTCGGCCGCCCTACCTGCGCATTGCCGAGCTGCGGGCGCTACTGCCGCCCACCGTGCCTTGCATTGCGCTCACGGCCACAGCCACCGGCCAGGTGCGGCACGATATTGTGGAAAAGCTCCACTTCCGGCCCGGCTACGGCGTATTCACCCAAAGCTTTGCCCGGCCCAAGCTCTCGTATTCGGTGCTGCCCACCGAGGACAAGCAGCGCCGCCTGCTGGAAGTATTGCGCGGCGTGGGGCCCGGCAAAACGGGCATCGTGTACGCCCGCACCCGCCGCCAAACCGAGGACACCGCCACTTGGCTGAGCCAGCAGGGCCTGCCCGCCGTGGCCTACCACGCCGGCCTGCCCACCGAGCAGCGCACCCGCACCCAGCAAGACTGGCTGGCCGATAAAACGCGCATCATCGTGGCTACCAATGCCTTCGGCATGGGTATCGACAAGCCCGATGTGCGCGTGGTGGCTCACCTCGACGCCCCCGCCACCCTGGAGGCCTACTACCAGGAGGCCGGCCGCGCCGGGCGCGATGGCCTCTACGCCTTTGCCGTGCTGCTGAGCGGCCCCGCCGATGCCGACAACCTGCGCCGCCAGGCCACGCTGGCCCACCCGCCGCCCGACGTGGTGCGCCGCGTGTACCAGGCACTGGCCAACTACTCGCGCACGGCCGTGGGCGGCGGCGAGCTGGTGGCCTTCGACTTCGACCTCGGCGTATTTGCCGAAACCTATCGCCTCAAGGCCATCGACGCCCACCACGCGCTCAAGCTGCTGGAGCAGCAGGGCTTCGTGCAGCTCACCGAAGCCGTGAACCAGCCGGCGCGGGTGCAACTTATTAGCAATCAGCACGATTTATACCAGTTTCAGGTGGCTAATGCCCAGCACGACCTGCTCATAAAAGCGCTGCTGCGGCTGTATGGCGGCGAGCTGTTCGTGGCGTTTCAGAACATTGCCGAAAGCGCCCTGGCCCGCCACCTGCGCCAAAGCACCGTGGATGTGACGCGCCAGCTGCGCTACCTGCACAGCACTGGCGTGCTGCACTACCAGCCCCGGCGCGAGCTGCCGCAGGCCCTCTTTCTCACGCCCCGCTACGACGCCGCCCAATTGCCGCTCGACGAGCGCCGCCTCAAAGCTGCCAAGCAGCTCACCGAGCACCAGACCAAGGCCGTAATCGACTACGCGGCCAGCACCACGCACTGCCGCCAGCAGCTCTTGCTCGACTACTTTGCCGAGCCCGACGCGCCCGCCTGCGGCGTATGCGACGTGTGCCTGGCCCGCAAAAAAGCCCGGCAAGCGCCTACCGACGCCACCGGGCTGCAAGCCGGACTACTCGAATTGCTGCGCGCCACGCCGCTGCTGCCGCGCCAGGTGGTGGCCCGCTACCCCGCCGCCGAGGCTACGGCCGTGACCGCCGCCCTGCGCAGCCTGGTAGAATTGGGAAAGCTGGTTTATGCCGCCGATGGCCGGCTGGGTATGTAGCGTAAGCTGTGATGTAGCGTAAGCTAAAGCTTACGCTACATCACAGCTTACAAAGCCTGGTAGGCCATGATGCCGCCTTCCAGGTTGCGCACGTTGGTGAAGCCTTGCTGGGTGAGGAAAGCCTTGGCGGCCGAGGAGCGCGCACCGCTTTTGCAGTGTACGATAACCTCCTGGTCTTTAAGGTCTTCCAGGTCGTCGAGGGCGGCGGGTAGGTTACCAAGGGGAATGTTCTGGCTGCCGCTGATACGGCTTTCTTCAAATTCCCAGGGCTCGCGCACGTCGATGATGGTGGGGGTTTGGCCAGCCTGCTGGCGCTGCTTCAGTTCGGGGGCGGTGATGTCGGGCATGAGTCGGGTGGGTAAGAAGTTGGGAGACAGGTTATTGAATTACCAAGCGGCGGGTGGCCACGCTGCCATCGGCCAGGGTGAGCTGCACCAGGTATACGCCCCCGGGCAGCATGGCGGGCAGGCGCAGGGTGGGCTGGCCAGCTTCGGCGGTGGGCTGCTGCCACACGGGGCGGCCCAGCACGTCGAGTATGGTGGCGCGCCGGAAAGCGGGGCCACTCACAGCTACCATGGTACCGGTGGGGGCGGGGTTGGGGTAGAGGTCAAATTGGGCGTTGGTAGCCTGCTGGGCCCGGGTGGCCAGGATGTTGTTGTTCATCACGGCGCGCATCATGATGGTGCCGGGCGTGGTGAGGGCCGGTTTCGACCACGCGCCCTGCTTGTTATAAAACAGCGTGGGGGCCGTGGAGGTGTTGTTCAAATCGAAGCCGTAGGGCAAAAACTGCCCGCCTGACGCCTGCCCGTAGCCAATGTAAAACAGCCCCGACACCGGCACCGGCATATCAAACTTGACATCGTAGAACACGCTGCCGATGAGCTTTTGGTCGAGCACGGCGGTGGCGGTGGCCAGCGGCGCGTCGGCGGGCTGGCCGTTGTTGTCGGCCCACACGGCCACGGTTACCGAGCGGTTCTGGAAGTTCTCGCCGCCCTGGCCCGCCGGAATATTATTGAAAACGGGGGCCAGCCGAATGGCCTGCACCTGGTCGGCCTTGGCGGCCGTAATGGGGTAGGCAAAGTACGTAACCGGCCCGGTGCTCAGGGCCGGCAGCGTGAGGAAAGCTTCGGCCGTGCCATCATCAAAGGCATAGTAATCAGCTAGTTCCAGGTCGCGGTAGGTGGTGTCGTTGGGGAGCGTGAGCGGGTTGGTCTCATTGGTTTGCAGGGCCAGCGTGTAGCGGTAGCGGCGGGGCGTGCCGGCCGCGGGCAGCGGGGCCGTGCGCGCATCGCCGGTGATGGCCACCTGCCGCGCCCCGGCCAGCAGCGGCTGGTTGCCGGCCACCCAGGTGGCGGGGCCAAAGCCGCCGCCGCTGAGCTCGCGCACCGTGCCCAGCCAGCTGATGGGCGTGGGGTTGCCGCTGGGCAGCAGGTTGTTAACGGTAGCCGTCATGGCTGGATTCAGCGGGCTGGGGCTGGTGGCGGCGTACTGCCAGGCCGGCATAGCCGTGAAGCGCTGGAGCGGGCTGCTGAGCCCGCGGCTGGTGGCAATATCTTGAAAGACAGTATCATTGGCCGCCCGGTTGTTATTCAGGTAGATGTAATCCAGCCCAAACGCGTCGCGGCTCGACGACTGGTTGCCCGAGGCCCGGAACCGAAACCGGAAGCCGCTGTGGAAGTAGGAGGCCTGGTTGAGCGGGAAAATCTGCTGCCGAAACCGCGTGGTTTTGCCCTCCGCGTTGTAGGTCCAGATGCGGTTCCAGCGGCCCACGTTGTCCAGAAATTCGAGCGCCAGAAACACCGGCGTCACGCTGCCGTTGGCCACCGGCGAGCCCGCCAGCGAGCCCGCCTGCCAGGCGTAGCTGAGGTAGAGCCGGCTGGCCGCCGAAAACGTGCTCAGGTCGATGGGCTGCGAGGTAAGCGTGTCGGTGGCGCTGTAAAACGAGGCCGAGCCGGCGCTGTAGGGCTGGCCATTGGCGCGCAGGCCGTCGAGCGTGGCGGTGCCCCGCGTGAGAGGCTCGCTGGCCAGCCGGTTACTCACGTAGGCCCCGCCGCCCCGGTAGTTCTGCAACAGCCCGCTGCCATCGGGGTAGGTGGCGGCGGTAGTGGCGTTTTGCCAGCGCAAGGGGCTGGGCTGCCCATCGCGCGGCAGCGTAAAATCTTCAAAAAAGGGCAGCGTGAGCGCCGCCGTGCGCTGCGCCGCCGCGCCGATGCTAGCGGCCGTAGCGGCCCGGCTGGGGTCGGCGGCCAGCGGCTGGGGCGTGAGGAGCAGGGGCGTCGCCGTCTGGGCCTGGGCGGCCACGGCGAGCAGCAGGGCCGGCAGGGTTAAAAAGTAACGTAGTGGACGCATACTAAATCTTATTTACGGATAAATCAGCTGTCCTCACAAATGAAGCGCGGCAACCGT
Organism: Hymenobacter sp. H14-R3; assembly: GCF_030063445.1. GTDB lineage: Bacteria > Bacteroidota > Bacteroidia > Cytophagales > Hymenobacteraceae > Hymenobacter. The sequence continues at coordinate 282,435 of NZ_JASITD010000004.1, forward strand.
ACTCGAACGCTATCCCAACGGTTTCGTTCGAGTACGATTGCCGCGCTATGCTCGCAGCGACAGATTTTTACCAAAAATCTATTCTGCTACCCACAAATCGACCAGCTGGCCCATGCGGATGGTGGCGCCCGGCGTGGCGGCTGGCCGCTGGCGCACGATGGTGCCCGGCGTTTGGCCGGCTTCGGCGGCTTGCTTGAATACTTCGCCCACCTCCAGGTGCTGGCCGGCGAGCAGGGTGCGGGCCTCATCCTCGGGCATATTTACCAGGTTGGGCAGCTCAAACTCGGTGTTGCCGAGGCCGTCGCCCACCTCCAGGTCTACCTTGGTGCCTTTGGCGATGGCCGCGCCGGGCACAATTTCCTTGTCGCCCACCAACTGCTTGAGCACGGCGTCTTTAGCCACGTTGGGCACTAGCTTTATCTGGCCGATAACCAGGTCGTAACTCGCCAGAATGAGCTGGGCGTTTTTCACCGAGCCGTCCGTGAGCTTGGGCATTTTGATTACCGGCGGGCGGCGCATGGCCACCGAAATGTAGATTTTGCGGTCCTGCTTCACCTTTTCGCCGGGGGCGGGCTCCTGGGTGAGCACGGTGAGGGCGCGGGTGCCGGGCGCGTAGCTGCTATCGTCGACGAAGTAGGCCAGCTTGCGCTCGTCGAGGTAGTTTTCGAGGTCGGCCAGGTTCATGCCCGTCACTTTGGGCACCACAATGGTTTCGCCGTGGTGCGTGGTAATGGGCAGGTACACGTAGAAAAAGCCCAGCACCAGCGCCGCCCCCAGGCCCGCAATGAGCGCCAGGTGCAGAAAAACGTCGAACCAGGTATCAGATTTTAAAAAAGACATGGGTAGGGTAAGCTTTAGCTTGCCAGGTAAACGAACGTGCGGTAAGCTTTGGCTGGCACCGCAGGGCCGGGGGTAAAATGGAGTGATAAAACGGCAAGCTAAAGCTTACCGCACTTTCTCACTCCGCGCCTTGCCGAAGTCCAGAATGCGGTCGATAAACTGATAGGGCGTGTACCCGGCCAACGCCGTTTGGTGAAAAATGCAGGTGGCGGGCGTCATGCCGGGCAGCGAATTGACCTCAATAATAAGCACTTCGATGGCCCCGCCGGCGCGCACCCGCACAAAGGCGTCGATGCGGGCGTAGCCCTCGATGTGCAGAATCTCGGCTACCTGGCGCAGCACGCGCTTCACCTCCTGGCTGATGCGCTGGCGCTCGGCGGGGTCGGTAGCGTAGCGGGCGGGGGTGATATTCTGGCCTTCGCCGGCCAGAAACTTCTCCTCCAGGCTCAGCACCTCGCCGTTGGCCAGGGCCTCGCTGGCCTCGAATACCTCAATTTGCAGCTGGCCGCCGGTATCATAAGACGTTAATAATCCGCCGGTTACCTCCAGGAAGGTGGCTGCGCCGTCGGGGCCGATGAGCGTTTCGACCAGAAAGGCATCTTTCTGCGGAAATTCCTCCTTGAAGCCCAGGTGCAGCACCTCGGCGGGGCCGTTGAGCAAGGCTTCCTGCTGCCGGAAAATCTGCTCGCTAAAGGCTTGCAGCTCAGGCCGATTCTTGATTTTCTTCACGGCCGAGGAGCAGCCGTCGTCGGCGGGCTTGGCGATGAAGGGGTAGCCAAACTGGGCTTCGAGGCCGCGGTAAAACGCTTCCGGGTCGGCGGCCCACTCCAGGCGCTGGGCCAGGCGGTGGTCGGCCACGCGCAGGCCGGCCTCGCGCAGGCGGCGGTTGGTTTCGAACTTGTTGATGGTCACGGCCGAGCTGGCCGCGCCCGAGCCGTTGTAGGGTAGGCCGAATTTCTCCAGCTCCTGCTGCAAAGCGCCGTCTTCGCCAGGGCGGCCGTGCAGGGCGATGAATACCTCATCGACCCGCTCGGCCAGCTCCTCGAACGAGAGGCGGCGGGCGGCGGCAATGGCCTGCCCGGCATAAACCTGGGTAATAGCACTAGCCTCCTGCCGGATTTTGGCCAGGATGGGGTGGCTGGCCACGCCCGCCTCGGCGTGCTCTATTTTTTCGCGAATATCATCCGCGTTATCCTTGAGCATCACGTTGATGGGCAGCTCGTAGAGGCGAAACTCGTCGCTGTTGCCAGCCAGAAAAACCGGCACCGGCCGGTACTTGGTGCTCGACGAAAGCTTCTCGTAGATGTTGCGCCCGCTCTCCACCGAAATGTGCCGCTCGGAGGAGTAGCCGCCCATGATAACGGCCACGCGAATGCGGTCGTCGGCCACGCGCTGGCGCGAGTTGATATCGGCGTCCAGCGCTTCCAGCTGCTTCGCCAGCTGCACCGGCTTCATGCCGTTGCGCCGGCGGGCTGCCAGCGAGGTGCGGATGAGGTAGGTAAGGAACTGGCTGGGGTTCAGGCCAATCTCGGCCGCCTGGTGGAAGAAGAACGACGCCGGCAGCATGCCGCTTGTGGTATTCGGGTCATTCAAAAAGATGGTGCCATCTTCCTGAATAAAGCCGTCGAGCCGCGCGTAAACCTCGAAGCCGAAGGTGCTGAACATCGTCTGGCACTGCTGCCGAATGCGCTCAATATCGGCCTCGGGCAGGTCGATGGGCGTGACTTTGCGGGCCAGGCCGGGCAGGTACTTGGCGCGGTAGTCGAAGACTTCGCTGCCCTTCACAATCTCGGTGGGCGGCAAGGCCAGCGGCTCGCCGTTTTCGTCTTCGATAACGATGCACGAGAACTCGCGGCCGGCAATGAAGCTCTCGATGAGGACTTGGGTTTCGCCGGTGGTGCTGGTTGCCTCTACCGCAAAAGGGCTGAGAAAGCCGGCTGGCTGACTGAAGCGCTTGTCCAGATAGTCAACCAGCGCCTCTGGGTGCTCAAAAACCGGCACGGTGTAGCCGGGCATTTTTACGCCGCCGCTCGACACATGGGCTTCGGCTGCCACTGGCAAGCCAATACCCTCGCGAATGTCGGCCAACTGCCGCACCAAGGCCAAGCGGCCGTTTTCGTCCAAGTCTTCCCAGTCGGCCCGCGTGATAGTGCGGCGAAATAGCGCCCGGTCCATGGCGGCGCTAAATAGCGCCGGGTCCTCCTCCTTTATAATACTGATGCCAATACTGCTGCCTTGGTGCGGCGCTTTCAGCACCAGCGGCAGGCCTAGCTCGGCCACCAAGCTGCGCAGATATTTCTCCCGGCCCTGGAAAAACCAGTTGGGCCCCACTACCCGAAACTTCGGCGTGGCCAGCCCCGCCGCCTGCATTAGCTTCTTCTGCGCGATTTTATCAATACCAATTGCCGAGGGCAGGATGCCGGAGCCCGAGTAGGGGATGCCCACCCACTCCAGCAGGCCCTGAATAGCACCGTCTTCGCCGCCCGGGCCGTGCAGGGCCAGGAAGGCAAAGTCCATGAGCTTGGGTAGCTCGCTGGCTTCTACCTGGCGGCCCACGTGGCTGATTAGCTCCGTGAGGGCTTCGGGGCTGAGCTCGCCCAGGCTCTCGATATACACCTGCCAGGGGTGGCGGGTGGCGGGCAGCGCGGCCACGGGCGGGTAAAAGTCGCGGATGGTGCCCTTGTAGAGGTACTGCCAATCGAGCAAAATGAAGTGCCCCAGGCTGTCCACAAAAATGGGCACGGGCTGAAACAAGCCCTTGTCCAGGTTGTCAAAAACGGTGCGCCCGCCCGCAAACGAAATCTCCCGCTCGCGCGAGGTGCCCCCAAAGAAAATGCCGATTCTCATCATACTGGGCACAAAGGTAGTTTGTGCGGTAAGCTTTAGCTTGCCGGAAAGCGGTGGGCCAGGCTTGTGGGGCCGCCGGCCAACGCTGAGGCATACCCGCCCGTACTTTTGAAGCAGCCACCTGCTACTTTCACCCCCGGCAAGCTGAAGCTTACCGCACATTTCTCCACTCACGGCGAGCTAACGCTTACCCTACCTCCTTTATGAACACTATCGCCAACTACAATTTCGCCGGCCGCCGCGCCGTGGTGCGCGTCGATTTCAACGTGCCGCTCGATAAGGACCTGCGCATCACCGACGATACCCGTATTCGGGCGGCTACGCCCACCATCCAGAAGATTCTGGCCGATGGCGGCTCCGTGGTGCTACTCTCGCACCTAGGCCGGCCCAAGGGCGGCTACGAGAAAAAATACTCGCTTGAAAGCCTGCGCATGCGCCTCCAGCAGGAGTACGGCCGCGACGTGCTGTGGGGCGGCGACGTGCTCTCCGACGAGGCTATGAGCGCCGCCCGGGGCTTGCAGCCCGGCCAGGTGCTGCTGCTCGATAACGTGCGCTTTCACCCCGAGGAAGAGGCTGGTGATGAGGAGTTTGCCAAGAAGCTGGCCCAGCTCGGCGACGTGTACGTGAACGATGCCTTTGGCGCGGCGCACCGCCGCCACGCCTCCACGGCCGTGATGGCGCACTACTTCGCGCCCCAGGACCGCGTGGGCGGCCTGCTGCTGCAAGGTGAGCTCGACAACGCCCAGAAGGTGCTCGACAACCCGCTGCGGCCGTTCACGGCCATCATGGGCGGGGCCAAGATTTCGGATAAGATATTGATTATCGAGCAGTTGCTGGATAAGGTCGATAATCTGCTCATCGGCGGCGGCATGGCCTACACCTTCGCCGTGGCCCAGGGCGGGCACGTGGGCAACTCGCTGCTCGAAGCCGATAAGGTGGAGCTAGCTAAAACCCTCATCGCCAAGGCTAAGGAAAAAGGTGTGAACCTTCTGCTGCCTGGCGACAGCCTCATCGCCGACAAGTTTGCCAACGACGCCAACGTGGACGTGGCCCCCAACCACAGCATCCCCACGGGCTGGATGGGCCTCGACCTGGGCCCGGTATCGCGCGAGGAGTTTGCCGGCGTTATTCAGGACTCGAAAACCATTCTCTGGAACGGCCCGATGGGCGTGTTTGAGATGAGCAATTTCTCGCTGGGCACCGAGTACGTGGCCCGCGCCATTGCCGAGGCCACCGAGGCCGGCGCCTACTCGCTCATCGGCGGCGGCGACTCGGCCGCCGCCGTGCAGCAGCTCGGCTTCGCCGACCGCGTGAGCTACATCAGCACCGGCGGCGGCGCGCTACTGGAGTTTATGGAAGGCAAGGAGCTGCCCGGCGTGGCGGCGCTGGGGTAATGAGTAATAGGTAGTTAGTTCTAAAAGACCATCATGCTTCCCTGCGGTCTGCATGATGGTCTGGCAGCATCCACATTACCCATTGCCCACTACCTACTGCCCATTACCTAGCAAAGAATGCAGCCAAAACGAAGTGGTACCCGTATGAACGGGTACCACTTTTCTTTTCCACCCCAATGACTGACCACGAACAGGAATACGCCAAAATGGCCCGCCAAGTGTACCGCACGCTCACCGACCAGCGCCCCCAGTGGGAAGCGCGCAGCCCGGCGATGGTGGCCGATTTTGAGCAGCTCAATAACTTCTTGCAATCCTACGACGAAGTATCTAACCGCCAGGGTGACAAAAGCGCCAAAGAGCCTGCCGATGCCCGCGACCAGGCCGAGCAGGCTGCCGAAGCCGCCGCCGGCCGCATCGTGCGCGGCTTTCGCGTGCTGCAGCTGAGCGTGCACAACCCCGGCCTGGCCGAGGTAGCCAGCTACACCCCCGACGTGCTTAACCCGCTGCATGGCCAGGAACTGCTGGGTGCCCTCAACACCATCGCCTCTGCCGCCGATGGCGCGAGTGCCCTGCTCGCCAATGAAGGCGTAACCGCCGAGCACATCAAAACCCTCACCGATGCCGTTGCGGTGTACGAGCCCCTGGCCAGCCTCAACAACAGCACCGCCGAGCAAGGCAACAGCCTGAACAGCACCGCCCGCCAAGTAGTAAAAGGCCTGCGCAAAGTGCTGCGTCGCCTCGACACGCGCATGGATAACCTGCGTGACGACGTTCCGAGCCTGGGCCAGGCTTACAACGACGCCCGTGCCTCGGCCGAAGCCGGCGACCTCACCGAGGGTGAAAAGGGCCCGGACGGCGGCATTGGTCGCGCCGCGGCCGGCAACGCCTTTGGCCCCGAAAGCAAGCCAGGGCAATAGCCCGCCAGAATTTCAGTAACAAAAGCACCCTGCCGGCCAGCCGACAGGGTGCTTTTGTTATATGTTTGATAGTGAGTAATTTAATAATAAGCCATTCTGCGGGGGCCACGGGTAAGCAGCCATGGGCCTGAAGGCGATTGGCTACTTACTCCAGCACACTGGCGATAAAATTGTATTCCCAATAAAAAAAACCGAGCACGGCTATGCTGAATCCCGCAGCCAGCAGCAGCAGCCGCAGCCCACCCAATCGGTACGCTTTGCGGTTGCTTCCCAGCAAGTCGAAGCCCACCAGCCACAGGGCCACGCCAATAAACAGCAGCACGACCGCATACAAGGCGATGCGGATGTACTGGATTTCTCCTTCGTGAATGAGTTCCAGGCCAGAAAGCAGGAGGGCGTAGCCGGGCATAGCGCAGGCGTGAGGTGAGCCGGTAAAAGTAGGGTGCGGCGGCTATTCAGGGGGCTCAGCATAAAGCAAAAAGCCCCGCTGCAAGGCTGCAACGGGGCTTTTGTATGAATAGCGCAAAAGCTAGTTTACATAGAGAGCTTCCAGCTTCTGGCCCATGCTTTTGAAACCGCGGCCGGGCAGGCGGCCGGTGAGGCGGGTAGCCAGCGCCTGGGCCTCGGGCGTGCTGAGCACGTCGAGCTCGTGCAGCCAGCCCAGGCGGCGCAGCTGCGGCTCGATGAGGCCCAGCGGGTTGATGGGCGCGTACTCGCGGCGCAGGTAAGCCTTGGTGTGGCTTTCGAGGTGCTGCACAAAGGCGCGGAGCTGGCGGCGGTCGCGCGGGTGGTCGGCGAGCAGTACGCGCAGCGGCGCGGTGTGCACAATGGCCTGGTGCCACCAGTTGTGCCAGGCGTAGAGCACCACCAAGCCCAGGGCGGCAACCCCGCTCAGCACGTAAAACCAGAAGTCTTCGGGCAGCTCCTTGTGGCCCGCGTATTGCAGGCGGGCGGCGTTGCCGATGAGCCACAGCGTGCCAATGGCCAGCCAGCGCAAGTGGCGGCCGGGCAGGTTGCTGTGGTACTCCAGGCGTAGGGGCAATACTTCTTCGTAGGGAATCTCGACGGCCATATCGAGCTGGCCCCGGCCGTCGCGCTGGCTCACGTAGAGGCCGTGCTCACGCAGCACAAACTCGGTAGAGCGGGTAACCTGGCTTTGTCTAAACTGCATAATCTAAGTAGTGGGCCGTTAGCTTTTAGCTAATAGCTATTGGCTTTCTTGTTAAAATTCAACTGGTTACAATTGAATTGATGTGCAACTAATTCAGGTCAAGTACTTGCCTAACAATAATTCAAACGTAAATGCTTAGCGCAGCACCTCAAACGGCGACGACGAAAAGCACAAGATAAACAGCCCCACCATTACCCAGCCCAGCACCAGCCGGCCGCGGCTGAGGGGGCTATCGTCGGGCGCGGCGGGGTGGTACACGCCCGAAAGCCGCCCCAGCAGCAGCCCAAATATCAGCCAGCCCGGCTGACCCAGGGTGCCTGGCCAGTAGGTAGCCACCGCGATTTGGGCGGCCCACACCACCGCGCCCACCGCCAGCCCCCACGAGGCCCGCGGCAGCAATCGCCAGAATACCAGCCCTAAATACAGGGCGTAGGCCGTGCCGCCGTAGGCCCAGGCCTGCCAGCTGCTGCGCAGCGAAAACAGCCCCAGCCCGGCGTAAAAAATGAATGCCACAAACAGCCCCGCCGACAGCCGCCCCGCCCGGCGCGGCCCCAGCAGCCCGTACAGAATGTGCCCCCCGTCGAGCTGGCCGATGGGCAGCAGGTTGAGGGCCGTGAAAAACAGGCTCAGCTCGCCGGCTACCAGCAGCGGGTAGCGCAGCAGCAGGTTGGGCGGCGGCAGGCGGTGCGGGTCGGCAAAGGCGGCTTCCAGCCAGCGGTACAGCAGCGGCTGGGCCAGCGTGAAGCCCGGCGGCTGGTAACGCGCTAAATCACGGGTAGTTACGAGCAGGTACTCGGCCTGGTCGGGCAGCGTGCTAAAGCCGTAGATGAGCAGCGGCACCGCCACCAGCAGCCCCGCCAGCGGCCCGGCCAGCCCGATATCGAAAAACTCGCGCCGCGAAAAAATGCGGTCCCGGATGCGGATAACGGCCCCGAAGGTGCCCAGCCCCAGCGGCATGGGTAAAAAGTAGGGCAGCGAGGTGCGCACCTTATTATACTTCGCCACGAAGTAGTGCCCAAACTCGTGCACCGCCAGCACCCCCAAAAACGGCCCCGCATACAGCAGCCCCCAGCCCAGCTGCGCCCAGCGCGCCGCGGCCGGCAGCCTAAATACATCGAGCGGCAGCAGGTCGCCGTCGCTGGTGCCGATGGGCCCGCTGCGCACCATTTGCACGCCCGCCAGCACAGTGGTGGCCAGCGTGAGCAAAAACAGCCCAATATGCAGCGCATAGCGCCAGCCCGGCCGCATGGGCGGCCGCTCGTAGCGCCGAAACAAGCGGCCGGCCCAGGCCCGGCGGGCGGGCGCGGCCACCGCGTCGGCGGGCCAGCTCAGCAGCGGCTCGTCGGCGGGCTCGGGCTGGGGAGGGAGGGGAGAGGTATCCAGGGGAAGCAAGACTAGTGGCCGGTGTACTCCTGCGGAAAGAGGCGCAGGGCCTCGGGCAGGGCCGTGGTGAGGGTGAGGGGCGGGGCCAGGTGCAGCACCCGTAGCCCCAGGCGGCGGGCCGTAGCAATGTGCTGCGGGCTGTCTTCAATGAATAACGTATCGGCGGCCTGCCAGTTCATTTCGCGCAGGGCGTGGTGAAATATCTCCTCGCCCGGCTTGCGCAGGCCCACTTCCTGCGAGTAGAACACGCGGTCGAGGCAATCGGCTATGCCGTTTTTAAAACCGTACTGGGTGGCCAGCCGGCGGTTGATTTCGGCAATGTGCAGGGCGTTGGTGTTGCTGAGCAGGGCCGTGGCGTGGCCGCGCCGGCGCAGCTCGGCCACCAGGGCCAGGCGCTCGGCAGGCACGTCGAGCAGCAGGGCGTGCCAGGCGGCGTCGATTTCGGCATCGGTGGCGTCGAGGTCGTAGCGCTGGCGCATACCATTGCGAAACTCGGCCGGCGACAGCTGCCCGGTTTCCAGCTGGTCAAACAAGTCGGCCTGGGTAGCCTGGCTGTACTCCACGGTGCTGCCCGCCCGGCTCAGGCGGCGAAAAGCAGCGGGGGTGCGGTCGTAGTCAATGTCGATGAGGACACCACCAAAATCAAAAAGCAGGTTGGGAAGCATGAAGCGTTGCGGGGAATTTTCGGCAAAGGTCGGGCTCAAAAGATGCCTCGCCGACCAGAAATCCACACCATATTCGCCGGCCGCGCGTAACTTTGGAGCGTTGGCAGCTTCGGCCGTCGGCACCGGGCCTATAGCTCAATCGGTTAGAGCAGCTGACTCATAATCAGCAGGTCCTTGGTTCGATTCCAAGTGGGCCCACAATAACGGCTTTCACAGCAATGTGAAGGCCGTTTTTTGTTTTTGGACAACACAAGCAATCTAGTAGTCACTGGTAGACTTGTGCTTGTACGAGCCGCCTTTTCGCGAAGAGCTGTGCCAGCCTCTCTAGGGGCCACGCTGCGCAAAGACACGGGAAAGAGGCGCACCTACCAGGAAGCAGAGCGTTTCCAAGATGAAGAAAAAACTCTTCATGAGATTGCGTGGAGGTTGATGAGTAGCAAGTCTAAAGCTGATAAAAGTATAAGCAAGTACTCGTATCAATTTAAAATTAATACAAGTACTTGCTTATACTTTAGCTCGTATTGACTCATAGAAAAACCCCGTAGGGGCTTGTCCTTACCCAAAACTCAAAAGCCCTTCCAGCCACATGGCTGGAAGGGCTTTTTTTAACGATTGCTTACCCAGTTTACCGCTTTTCAACCAGAGTCAGCCAGCAAAAAGGGCTTTGGCGTTACTGATGGGCAATTGGAAAAAGATTTGGGTAAGGACAAGCCACCACGGGGCTTTTCCTATGCCACACCTTGCACTTCCTGCTCCCGCCCTGCCCGAGGCTTCCTGAACATCAGCACCAGGGCCGCCAGCATTAGTAGGTCCTTGAGTAGTACCCGCAACGAGCAGCCCCAGAGGACCCGAAGGTTTACGCCGGCCACGTAGCGATGCAGCCAGTGCGTACCCGCATAGGCCAGGTAGGCACAAGCCAGCAGCACCACAATTTTGGCCCGGAACACGCCCCGGCAAATGGCCCAGTAGAAACTCGCTTGCAGCAGGCCCTGGTAGCACCGGCCCGAGGTACTGCTGCTACCAGGGCCACGAGTTGGGTGAGTAGTCACGGTGGAAGTAAGCGTCCCTCAGCACCCACCAGAATACCTGCTCACCCAGCGAAATAGCCAGCGTGGCGAAGAGCAGGTTGGCGGCCAGTACGTCGTTCTTGCGAAGCGGATTCATGGAGTAGGGCAGCAGCTACTCACAGGCGGAATTACCCCGTAGCTTCGTGCCCTACGCCTCCACGCTCGGCCTGCTGCTGTGGCGCGGGGCCTTCGGCCTGCCACTTCCGCGCCACATCCTGCTGCGTAGCCGCCGCGCCCCTACACGGCGTGCAAAATGACGTAGAGCGAGGTGGTCGAAATCACGAGCCAAAGCAGCACGCCCAGCACGTAGGGCTTTATGCCCACTGAGCCCACCACTTTGGCCGAGAGGCCCGCGCCGATGAAGAAGAGCGTCACCGTGAGGCCGATTTTGGCCAGGGTCACCATTACCGGGCCGAGCGCCTTAGTGGCTGGCACGTAGGCCGGGGCAAAGGTGTTGAACAGCATGGCCAGGATGAAGCCAAAGATGAAGTAGGGAATGGTGATTTTCACACCCTTCTGCTTGAAAACCAGGGCCGTGCCAATGGCCACCGGGATAATCCAGAGGGCGCGGGCCAGCTTTATGGTGGTGGCCACCTCCAGGGCTTGGTTGCCGTAGGCGGCCGCCGCGCCCACCACCGAGCTGGTGTCGTGGATGGCAATGGCGCACCAGAGGCCAAACTGGTTCTGGCTCATGTGCAGCGCGTGGCCGATGGGCGGAAAGGCAAACAGCGCAAGGGCATTGAGCACGAACACCGTGCCCAGGCCCACCGATATTTCCTCGTCCTTGGCCCCCAGCACCGGCCCGATGGCCGCAATGGCGCTCCCCCCGCAAATAGCAGTGCCGCACGAAATGAGGTGCACCACGTTGCGGCCCAGGCCCAGCCACTTGCCCACGAAGTAGCCCAAAAACAGCGTGCCGAAGATGGACACAACCGTAAAAATAATTCCCTCCTTACCGGCCTGCACGGCGGCGTGGGCATTCATGCCGAAGCCCAGGCCAACGACCGAAAATTGCAGCAGCTTGCTGGTAAAGGCTTTGGTATGGGCCGGGAAGGGGTTGCCCACCGTTTGGGCCAGCGCTAGGCCCAGCGCCAGCGCAATGGGCGGCGAGGCCCAGGGCGTGAGGCAGAAAACCAACAACACCCCAAATGCCACTTGCCGCAGCGTAAACTGCCGCCCCAGCAGCACGCGAGGTGTGTGCAGGGGCTGAAAGATGCTGGTAGTAGGCGCGGGCTCGTCGAGCGCGGCGGCTGCCCGGGCCTGCTCGGCTGGCGTGGCCATGCGCATGGGGTCGGCGCTGTAGCTCGGCGGCGCAGTGGGCGGCACAAGCGGGGTGGGCTGATTCATGGGGATAGGCTGGTTTGCTGATGCAAATTTACGGCCTTACCCCTGTCTTGGATTATCTTAAAATGTTATGTGTGATAACCGCTGGTTATCCAATAGTTTTCTTTTTCAGCTTATGCGGATACTTGAACTGGCATGTTGTGTTCGTTAACTACTTGTTTATCCGAAAATTATATATAAATGGCTACGTTAGGGTATGGCTTCTGGACGGGGCCTCGTGCGGTTGCCCGGCTGCTAGAGTGGTTTCCAGGTTGGGGTCTGGCGCGGAGGGCGATGCTGGTTGCTGTTAAAATATTGGCTACCAAAATTTTAATTCACCTACTACTCCATCTCAAAAAGCTAGTCCGCACCACCCGTGGGGAGCGGCACCTTGCTCTGCTCTTGCGCAAACGCCAGGAACCGCTGCGCCGGGCGGGGTAGCGGCTGGCCCTGCACCCACACCGCCTCAAACTGGCGGGGCAGCGCGAGCCCTTGCAGCAGTACCACTTCGAGCAAGCCCGCCGCCAGCTCGCGCTTCAGGGCTTGCCGCGAAACGAAGCCCAGCGCCTCGGGTGCCGCCCCGAGGTAGCTCTTGATGGCTTCGGTGCTATCCAAGTAAAACGCCACGGATAGCTCACTGAGCTTGATTTTGCGCTCGCGCAGCGCCATTTCCAGCACTTCGAGCGTGCCCGAGCCGCGCTCGCGCAGTACCAGGGGGCTGGTGAGGGCCTCGGCCAGCGGCACGGGCTTGGTGGGCGGGCCGGTGGCCGAGGCCCGGCGCACGGCCACCAGCTCGTCGGGCAAGAGAAGCTCGTAGTGTAAGTCCCGGTTTTTGGTGCGGCCTTCCACAAAGCCCAGGTCGAGCTCGCCGCGCAGCAGCGCGTTGGCAATATGCTCGGAGTTAGCGGTGTACAGGCTCAGTTGCACCTGGGGGTAGCGCCGCTGAAAGGTGGGCAGCCAGGCGGGCAGCACGTACTGGCTGAGGGTGGTGCTGGCCCCCAGGCGCAGGCGGCCGGCGGCTTCTTCGGGGTCGCGCAGGCCCAGGAGCTGCTCGTCGAGCTGCTGGGCGGAGGCCGCCACTGCCTCGGCGTGGAGCTGTAGCAGGCGGCCGGCTTCGGTGAGCGTAACGCGGTTGCCGCGCCGCTCCAGCAGGCGCTGGCCATACTGGGCCTCCAGCTCGCGGATGTGCTTGGTAACGGCCGGCTGGCTCACAAACAGCTCCTGCCCGGCCTTGGTGAAGCTCAGGTGCCGGGCCACGGCGGCAAATACGCGCAGGCGAAAATCTGACATGCCGGCAAAGGTCGGGCCGTAGGGCGGGCAACTTCCTGTTCCTAGCGCAAGTTCCAATTCGTTGCCCTGGCCGCCGGCGAAGCCGGCCGACCGATTGCCGCGTGAACGACGGCCCCACGACGGCCCAGGCGGCGCACGCGCCAACCCCTGGCAAGCGCCCCGGTCCGCCGGCGAAGCCGGCCGACCGGCTGCCGCGTGAACAATGCCCGCACAACGGCTCGGGCGGCGCCCGCGTCAAACGGTCGGCCGGCTGCGTCGGCCGACCGGGGCGCGTATCCTGATGCAGGAGTTCTGGCTGCTAAAGAGCCCGACCGACGTAGCCCAGAAACAAAAAATAAGTGCCGCGTTGGCCGCGGGCATCGCCCCAGTACTGCTGGCTGAGCGACTGGGTGGCCGTGGGCCGCAAAAGCCAGGTGCAGCCATGCCCTTTAGTTGTAAAAGTCGCTGATAATGTGTACATTCATAAATGGAACACCTTCTGAAAATACTCGCCCAACATTGGGACTTTGGTTCCGAACACTACTGGCACTTACGCCTGCTCTGCTCCCTGCTCGTGGCACCGATGCTGGGGGTACTGTACGTCCTGTTTTTTGACAAGCGCGAGCGGCCTAAGCTACGCGCGGCCGCTGGCCTAAAACCAACCATGCGGGTGAATAGCGAAGGGCAGCTACTTCACTAAAGCAGGCGGCATCCGTTTTCCGGGGGCGCTGGTGCGCAAGCAGGCGAGGGGCCTTTGGCGTGGCCTCGCCTGCTTGCGCGCCAGCGGCTGGTTCTTGCCACAGGCAAGGCGCGCTCAGGCAAGACCCTTGCTTGTGGACTGGCGCAGTGCGCCGCGTTTCGTATCCGAAAAGACTGGATTTGTGTGCCTCTGCTTGTGCGCCGCGCCCCGACCTTTGAGGCCGGCTGGCGCTGTTGGCAGCCGTGCATTATCCTGGTTTTATGAGTCTTATTGATTTTCGCACCCTGGGCCGCTCGGGCCTGGTGGTGAGCCCGTTGTCCTTGGGTACCATGACGTTTGGCACCGCCCGCTGGGGCTCGGTCGATGACGTGTCGGAGGCTATTTTTGACGGCTACGTGGCGGCTGGCGGCAATTTTATCGACACCGCCGACGTGTACGCCGGGGGGCGCAGTGAGGAGCTGGTGGGGGGCTATGTGGCCGCCCGCGGCCTGCGCGATAAGCTGGTGCTGGCCAGCAAGTTTGGCTTCAGCGGCGGGCCCGGCAACCCCAACGCGGGCGGCAACGGCCGCAAGAACATTCACCGGGCCCTCGAAGGCTCGTTGCGCCGTCTCAAAACCGACTACCTCGACCTCTACTGGCTGCACGTCTGGGACATGGTAACGCCCGTGGAGGAAGTACTGCAAACCCTGGGCGACCTGGTGCGGACCGGCAAAATCCGCTACTTCGGCTTCTCCGACATGCCGGCCTGGTACGCCGCCAAGGCCGCCACGCTGGCGCAGGCCCACGGCGCGCCCGGCCCCATTGCTATGCAGCTGGCCTACTCGCTGGTAGAGCGCAGCATTGAGCGCGAGCACGTGCCGGCCGCCCGCGAGGGCGGCCTGGGCATTGTGCCGTGGAGCCCGCTCGCGGCCGGCTTTCTGGCGGGTAAATACGAGCGGGCGGCCGACGGCGCAGCCACCGGCGAGGGCCGCCTCACCGGGCCCAATCCCTTCGGCAACACGCTGTTTACGGACCGCAACTGGCGCATTCTCGACGCGCTACGGGCCGTGGCCGCGCAGGCCGGCAAGCCCCTGACGCAGGTGGCGCTGGCCTGGGCCGCCGCCCAGCCGGGCGTGGCTTCGCTCATCATGGGGGCCAGCAAAGTGGCGCAGCTGACCGATAACATGGCCGCGCTCGACGTGCGCCTCAGCCCCGGGCAGCTGCAAGCCCTAGACGAGGCCAGCGCGCTGGAACCCACCTTTCCGTACCCCATTTTTACGCCGGCCGGCAACCGGGGTGTGTTTGGCGGCACCAGCGTGCGGGGCTGGCAATAGGGGCGCGTTTTGTGTTGCAGAAGCGGGGGTTTGTATAGGCACGGCCCCGGGCGGGGGCCGGACCTTTGCTTAGCAAAACGGGCAACTTAGGGTTGCCAATAACCAGCACATTATGAGCACTATCAAGAAAGTAGCCTTGGGCAGCCAGGGCCTGGAAGTATCGGTGGAGGGCTTGGGCTGCATGGGCATGACCGGCGCCATAAACGGCATGAGCGTGTACGGCGCCGCCGACGAGGCCGAGAGCCTGGCCACCCTCAGCCGGGCCCTGGAGCTGGGCGTGACGATGCTCGACACGGCCGACCTCTACGGCCCCATGCTGAATGAGCGGCTGGTGGGCCGGGCCATCGCCGGCCGGCGCAACCAGTTCACCATCGCCACCAAATTTGGCTTTGAGGTGGATGACAACGAGCAGTGGACCGGCGGCTACAACGGCCGGCCCGACTACGTGCGCAAGTCCATCGAGCGCTCGCTCAAGAACTTAGGTACTGATTACGTGGACCTCTACTACCTGCACCGCCTCGACCCCGCCGTGCCCATCGAGGACACCGTGGGCGCCATGAGCCGCCTCGTGGAAGAGGGCAAAGTGGGCTACCTGGGCCTGAGTGAAGTGCCGGCCGACATCCTGCGCCGGGCGCACGCGGTGCACCCCATCTCGGCCCTGGAATCAGAATACTCGCTCTTCGACCGCCGCGTGGAGGACGAAGGCATTATCACGGCGGCCCGGGCGCTGGGCATCGGCTTCGTGGCGTACTCGCCGCTGGGCCGGGGCTTTTTATCGGGCGAAATTAAGACCCCCGACGACTTTGAGGCCAACGACTCGCGCCGCTTTTTTCCGCGCTACCAGGGCGAGAATTTTTACCAGAACCTGGCTTTGGTGGAGAAGCTCCAGGCCCTGGCTGCCGCCAAGGGCGTGACGGCCGCGCAGCTGGCCCTGGCCTGGGTACTAGCCCAGGGCGTGGTGGTTATTCCCGGCACCAAGCGCCGCAAGTACCTGGAAGCCAACGTGGCCGCCGCCAGCCTCGTGCTGAGCCCGGCCGAGCTGGCCAGCCTCGACGCCATTATGCCGGTGGGCAGCGCCGCCGGTGCGGCCTACCCGGCGGGGTTTTGATAGCTTGAAGAGGGTCCGGTCCGCCGGCTTTTTCAGCCAGCGGACCGGACCCTCGCCAGAAAATTGCGCTAGCTATATTTAAGCCATGAGACAGCCTGCCAGAGAATACAAAGTGTTGGAATCGGTGTCGGATTTTACCCGGCATTTTGGGTTTCCGGCCCCGGCCCACCCGCTGCTCACCGTTATCGACCTGGCCAAAGCGCAGCATTTGGTGCCGCCTACCAGCCCGGTGGTGCGGCAGCTCTACATCATTTCGTTGAAGAAAAACCTGAAGGGCCGCCTGCAATACGGGCACCGCCCCTACGATTTCAGCGAGGGCGTGCTGGGGTTTTACGCGCCCGGCCAGTTTTGTGAAGGTACTGATGCAGTGGATGTTACGGAGCTAACGGGCTGGATGCTGGTTTTTCACCCCAACTTGCTGCACAAGTACCCGCTCGCCAAAAAGATGGCCGGCTACGGCTTTTTCTCCTACCAGGTGCACGAGGCGCTGCACCTCTCGGCCCGCGAGGAAACCATGCTCGACGGCCTCATGGACAATATGCGCCGCGAGTACGAGCAGGCCACCGACGCCTTCAGCCAGGATGTGCTGGTGTCGCAGCTTGAAGTGCTGCTCAACTACGCCAACCGCTTCTACCACCGGCAGTTTTTGACGCGCCGGCCCGCCGAGCACGACTTGCTCAGCAGCTTTGAGGCGCTGCTGGCGGCCTATTTTGCGCAGGGCGAGGGCCAGCCGCTGCCCACGGTGCAGCACTTTGCCGACGCCCTGCACGTGTCGCCGGCCTACCTCACCGACATGCTGCGCACGCTCACCGGCCAAAGCACCCAGCAGCACATCCACCACCAGCTCATCGAAAAGGCTAAGCAGCTGCTGCTCAGCACGTCGCTATCCATCAACGAAACGGCTTTTCGGCTGGGGTTTGAATACCCGCAGTACTTCAGCCGGCTGTTTAAGAGCAAAACCGGGCTCACCCCGGCGGCGTTCCGGTTTTCGAATCAGTAGGGTTAATTATTTGATTGATAAGTGGTTGTGCTGGGGGATGTGGCGTCTCCTAGCAGAGCTTGGGAAGTGTAAGTAGCTGCCGCTTGCGCAGACAACTTTTTAGCCCCAGCGGGGCGACATGTCAATAGTAAAATTATGATAATCAGGGCTAAAGCTCCAGCGGGGCGATACCTGGATGCAGCAAGTAGCCAGTATCGCCCCGCTGGGGCTTTATCGTTCTTTTATAAAGAGTTGCTATTGACATATCGCCCCGCGGGGAAGCTAAAAAAGATGATACATATGACTGATTAGTTGATAGTTACAAAAAAAAGAACGTCATGCTGCGCTTGCCGGAGCATCTCCACCACGCTATTAGGATTAGGAGCCCCGGTGGCGTAGTAAAGATGCTCCAGCAGGCGTAGCATGCCGTTCTTTATTCCCTGCAATTAGTAGGGTAAGCTACTGGCTGGCAGTTTGTTATTTCTTCACCAAGTCCATGTGGCACTTGGGGCACTTGCCGGGCTTGTCGCTCACTACTTCGGGGTGCATGGGGCAGGTGTAGGCCATGGCGCCGGCGGGCTCAACGGTCGTGTTATCGGCCGGAACGGTGGTGGCCAGGCTGTCGGCGGCCACCGGCGCGCCACCGGCGGGGATGGTTGTGGTAGTTTCGGTGGTGGCTTTGTTGTCGGCGCAGCTGGTGGCGGCGAAGGTGAGGCTGGCCAGGGCCAGGCCCCAGGTTGTCATTTTTCTCATGAGTTTGGGAAAGGGTTAAGAATTAAATTTGGTAGGTCCGCCAGCGAAGCCGACCGACCGGTTGTCGCGTAAACGGTGCCTGCCCGGTTGACGGGCGTACCCTTACGAATCGCGGAAGGAGAGGCTGAACCGCCGCAAAAGCGGGGAGTTTAGGACGATTTGGAGTAGTAAAAAAATGGCTACGGATGGCAAAGGTCGGGTGCCCACGGTGCCCGGGCCGGCACAAGGGCCGCTACATGGCCATGCCGCTCATGTGGTCGTTGCTGGCCCCCTGGCGCAGGGTAAACTCGCTTTGCAGCAAATAAGCTCCGGCCACCACCACCTGGTCGCCGGCCTGCACGCCGGCCAGGATGGGCACCGAGGCCGCCGTGCCCGCGCCGGCCTGCACCCGCACCCGCCGATACTGCCGCGGCCCGGTTTGCGTCCACACGTAGCTGCGCGGCCCGTCGTGGATGAGGGCTTCGGCCGGCACGCGCAGCGCCGGGGGGCTGGTGGG
>NZ_JASITD010000050.1:0-1608 GCF_030063445.1 Hymenobacter sp. H14-R3
GTAAAAATACGCTCTCTTCGGGTGATTTCACAGTTTATAAACGTGCGTTTAACTTTTGTGACAAAATACTTTTGAGGGGTAGTTTTGCCTAAACTCCCCCGCTTCCATGAAATCTTACGTCGCCTACCTGCGCGTCTCCACCCAGAAGCAAGGCCAGTCCGGCCTTGGCCTCGAAGCCCAGCGGGCCGCCGTGGGGGCCTTCGTCCAGGCAATGCCTTTGGCGGGAGAATTCGTCGAAGTCGAATCCGGCAAGAAAAATGAGCGGTCCCAACTGGCAGCGGCCATCGCCTTGGCCAAAGCGCGCGGCGCGACCCTGCTTATCGCCAAGCTCGACCGGCTCTCGCGCAACGCGGGCTTCATCTTCCAGCTCCGCGACTCGGGGGTAGACTTTGTCTGCTGCGCCAGGCCCGACGCCAATACCCTGACCGTAGGCCTCTTTGCCGTGCTCGCCCAACACGAGCGCGAAATCATCTCGAAACGGACCAAGGACGCGCTCGCGGCCAAGAAGGCGCGTGGGGCCCAACTAGGTACCCCGGCGAACCTGACGGCAGTGGCCACGCAGAAGGGGCGGGACCGCAACCAGGCGAATGCGCTGACCAACGAGCATAACGAGCGGGCGGCGGCGCACATTCTACTGCTGCGCGAGAAGGGCTTTAATTACTCTCAGATTGCCACGAAGCTGAATGCGCTACGCTTTCTTACCCGTAACGGCAAGGCCTTTCGGGCCGAGCAGGTCAAGCGCTTATATCTGCGCACAATGGCCTCGAAACGAGTTGTTGACAAAACCTGAACCGTGTGCTCTGTTAGCGCACTGATCCGCTTTATTCGACGGCCTTCCTTTGCCGCACCCTGCTAAATAAGGCCTTACGCTGTCCATCTTTACCCGACCCGCTCAAGTATCACCCTAAGTTCAATCCCCATTTTCAGTTACCAACCATCAAGGCTCGACCAAGCTCCGTTGTATAATAACGCTGATTGGGAGAACTGGGAATAGCAGGTAGGGTCAGGACTAGCAAGCCCCGCTGGAGCAACGGATCCAGATAGCTGGTGCGGAATTTGGTGCGATTACTCACAGACAACACCTGAAGCAGCGTAGTCACAGCCTGGGGCTGCAAGCAAAGAGCCAACACCCGCACAAATTGTAATAAACGGGCGGGTACAAGCCTAGGCCCTTGCTCGGCTATTGCTAGTCCCTGCCACTGCTCAAACGCTGGTAAATCGCTGCCAGGCTGGTTTTTGGCTAAGTTCAACCTGGTCCCTTTTTCCACCCACCTTAGGCCCAACTGATAAAGCAAAGCGGCGGGAGAAGCTGCATGGCCCTGCACAGCAGGACCCAATGGCAATAACGCCAGGGAGGCGCGGCTGTTCGGTTCTATGGGCAAACCGAGCAGTTGAAGCAAGTAATCCGCAGGAGCCTCTCCCAACTGGTTTATCACCAGTGGCAGTATCGTTTGAAATACCGGCCCATCGAGGAAACGCGGCAACGCGCCCGGCACATATTTGGGCAGATAATGGGTGACGTTCAGGACCCCCGAACCTAATTCTTCCACGCGGCCTAGTTGCAAGAAAAATCGCGCAATAGCCGGGTTTTTGGGGTAGGGAGCAAAC
>NZ_JASITD010000050.1:1636-11375 GCF_030063445.1 Hymenobacter sp. H14-R3
TTCGTATACTCCCGGTGCACCAGAATGTTAGCCACCACCTCGCGGAAGATTTTGTCGCGCAGGCTAATGCTGGTGGTGCCCTCCAAGTAGAAAGGGTCGGGTAGGTGCTTCTGCACGAAGCCCATGAGTTGCTCGTAGGTGTCAATCAGGTTGGTGCGGATATCCAGGCGGTCGTCGTAGCGCTGCAGGTCGTGACGACGTAGCAACGCGTCTACCCGAAAATGCGGCACCACCTGGCTGATGAGCTCATCGCGGCCGAGCAACAACGCGGCGGCCAGCGTATAGCCTGGCTGGCCCGTCTGCTGGTCGCGCTGGTAGAGGCCGGCTTTAACCAGCAGCTGGTGGTTATCCAGCGCGAGCCACGGGTGGGCCGGGTTGCGGCTGGCCAGCAGCTGGCGGACTTTGGGAAATAAATCGGCGCGCAGCTCCTCGAAACGCAGGTGGGGATAAACGGTATTTTCGGTATAGAACAGGCGCTTACGATTGTAGAGCGCGGCCAACCGAGCGGGGTCCGTGACGCGAAAATCACCGTCTTCGCTCCGGTCGTACACCACGCCCCGCGTGCGGTGCAGCTGCGAGTCGGCGGGCACCTGCACGCAGATAATTTCTTTGCCATCTACCTGCACCTGCGTGGGAAAGAGTACGCAGGGCGGTTCCAGCTTTTCCGGAGTATTGGACAGGTTAACCAGGTTGGTTTTGAGATTCTGCACGGCCGCCGGTTGCACCCCACTGACTGTCCCGTCATCCTCGACGCCGAGCAGAATGGTACCCCCGTCGCGGTTGAGAAAGGCACAGGCCGTTTCGAAGAAGTTGGCAGGCAGCGCGTGGTCAGCCTCCTTGAATTCCACCTGTAGGCCTTCGCCCTGAGCCAGCAGGCGGCGCACTTGGTCAATGGTCATAGCGCGAGTAACTAGCTGGGCAAAGAGTTAAGAACTCGCAAATTACCACTGGTAATGGGGAGCGGAATGGCCCAATTCTACTGCGGGCGACTAAGCGAGAGGCTGCGCCACGAATAGGTACTGAAAGCAACAGCCCATATCCTTCTCGGTCAGTATCACTAGCCGATTTTGCTAGATGCGCTAATAGCTATTGTGGCTCGAATGCTTATCATTGAGCTTTGCTACCTTTTCGATGATTGAGCAAGCCAAACTACTACGCGTGTTTACGTTGATTCGCCTGCTCAAGCAGCAGCCGGGCCGCACCTTACCAGAGCTGGCGCAGGCTTTCGACTGCCATCCGCGTACCATTACCCGCTACCTGGCCTTGCTGGAAGAAATCGGGTACTTTATTGACGAGGATGCCCAGCGTCGCAAGTTTATTTTCGAACCCGAACCCGATAAGCAGTCCTATTTCTCCCTGGAGGAAAGTGGGGTGATGCGCCAGGCATTAGCCGCGCTTGATATGGAAAGCCCGCTGGGGGAAAGCCTGCGCCGCAAGCTCTATCTGACTTCTGAGCTGATTCCGCTGGCAGATGAATTGTTGGACCTACACCAGGGACGCGTGGTGCAGCAACTGGTCAAGGCTATTAAAGACCGCTGCCGGGTGCGGCTGCTGCGTTACCAGTCGCCGCACTCCAGCACGGTGCGCGACCGCGAAGTAGAGCCTCTGGCCCTCACAGACAACTATGCCCAGCTAAGCGCAGTGGAAGTCGCGAGCGGCCAGTTGCGCACCTACAAAATCCGGCGCATAGAAGCCATTGAGGTACTGGCCACGCCGTGCGACCATCCCGCTTCGGAAGAGCACCTGGATATGTTTGGCATGACTGGCCCGGCCTGGCTCCCAGTGACGCTCCGTCTGACCGCGCGGGCCTACCGCCTGCTGGTAGAAGAGCACGCCGCGGCCCGCTCCTTCGTACTGCCCGACCCAGTGCCCGCGTCGGACCTGGGCTACTGGTTTCGGGGCGAAGTCCGCAGCTACCTGGGCATCGGCCGCTTTGTATTGGGCCTGCCTACGGAGGTGGAAGTAGTTGAACCATTGGATTTTCGGGAATTTTTGCGGGAGAAGGTAGGGCGGGCCCGGTGGTAATGTTTCGATAAATAAGTTGAGAGGTTCAAAATACTGCATACCTTTGGTCATCATTGAGTAAAAAATTTTGTTACCCGTCTTCGCCTAGTATAAAGACTCCGCTAAAAGAGGATTGAAATTACTACGCGAATTGGGGAAACACTGCTTAGTGTAGTTCCGAGAAAATACGGATTGAAGGTCAAAAAGGGCAGCACATGGATTCCTAGGCCCGGTGCTGCCCTAATAATCAAAGAAACCCGCTTTAACCAATCCCTCTGATGAACTACAAAGATAAGTTTACCCAGTTGCATTCAGCAGCTATCCCTGTCGGGGCCCTATTCAATCGTTTTGTGATGCCCAGCCAGTGCAATGCCTGCTGCGGATATCCTGAAATTGACCGTTGCGAGCGAACCTCGCGGTTTCCCATGTGCGAAATCTGCTCCCACCTTATCTGTGAAGAGTAATCAGCGTCAGCTATTTCAAGACAAATGGAACGGTGGACACAAGCTGTCCTGCTGATCAAGATACATTTGATTAAACTCTGACCTGATATGCTACAAACCTTATTAAAGCTGGGCCAGCAAGGCGAACGCCACTTAGGCGAGTGGGACGACTTGCTCAAAGTGCCCATTGTGGAGACTCAAAACAAGAAAGGTGATGCTATTACTAGCTATTGCCTACCTGTTCGCTTTGACTTGGATGCTGGGGAAGTGAGCCTCGGTGACTTCTCAGAATACGGGCCGGATAGTGTGCGGCAATGGTTCAACCTAGCAGTAGCTGGGGGGAATAATCCGTCGATTTACGTGTGCGTAGACGGGCGCAAAAATATGGGCCAGTTTACCAAGACGTTTTTTGGAAAGAGCGCCTCCGCTGATAAAGGTGAATTGCTGGCGGAGTTAGCAAAGTATCCCGGCCTCCAGGATACGGCACTGGCGGAAGTACTACGGCAGCTATTCTCACTGCGTGAAGCATACCTGCCGCTGGTAGCAAATGAAAAGGGAGAAATCACCCTACGGCAGCTTCTTGAAGGCCGGAAGCTAACCGCAACTCAACAGGTAGTGCTGGTCTATGCCCAGGTTAAGGCAACTGCGTTAGGCATCCCGGCCTTTACCCCTATTGTACAGGTACTTGAAGGGGAAATGCAGGCCATAGCGGGTTATCCAGAGTTTATCAAGGCGCGCTTCAAGCCCGTGCGGGCGGCGGGCGGCGCGGCCCGTCTGTGCCACGCCTCGGGCCAGCAACGCGACGATGTGAGTGAGCTTGCCATTGCCAGCCGTTATAGCCTCAACAGCATGTTCGTGAAAACAACGCTACACTATGCGCCACTATTCGCCAAAAACGATTTTGTCCAAAACTACCAAGTGAGTGATGCTGCCCAGGTACTACTGGAACGTGGTTCCAAGATGCTGCTTGATGGCTACAAAGTGCGCATCGCCGGCGTCGACCATCTGTTGCTACCCAAGTTGCTCAGCACTGACCATACCCCCGTGGAAAGTACGTTACCGCGCCTAAATCGCAAAGCCGACATGCTTTTCCAGTTTCAAAAGAAGCTGACGGCCACCATTGACCAATTGGAGGAAGAAGACCCGGACGTGTACTGGATTACTTTCCTGGGGTTTGAATCGGATGGCAATTTCTTCAAAACCATCAACCTGATTGAGGACGTCAGCCAAACCTATTTTTCTCAGTTGCTGGCCGCGTTTCAGCAACTGGATTCAGCGTGGCGACAAGCTCCCGAACTACCGTGGGAGCACTTAATGGGCCCGTTACGCTTCAACTTATTCACGGTGTACAGCCTAGTGCCCGTGCGGAAGGACAAGGAAAAGCGTAACGCCGCACTGCTGCTGTTCAAGCAAATTCTGGAGCGCCGGCCGATTGCCCGCCGGGCCCTATTTGAGCATTTCCGGGACTTGGTGCTTTGCCACCGCTACCGGCGCTATGCGGCCTACGGCAACATATACGACAACAATGCCAATGATAAGCTAACAGCCGCGCAGGCATTCGATTTCGCGGTTCGCAACTCGGTATATCAGTACCTGGCCCTCTTTGCTATTCTCACCCAATTTCACCTGTTAGCTGACATGGACGAACCCCAAATTACCCTGCCGGAAACGGAGGCCGTGGAGCCGATAAAAGAACTGTCGGAATACCAGCAAAAAGTAGAAATTTTTTTCCAGCGCACGAATTATACGCCAGCGCAGAAGGCCTTGTTTTATCTGGGCCGGGCCCTGAATACGGTAGCTTACGAGCAGTTCCGCAAAGGCTACGAATCGAAACCAGTGCTCAACAAGCTGAACTACTCGGGCATGGATAAGCAGGCTATCGTCCGGCTGCGCAATGACTTGGCCGATAAATCCCGACAGTTTAATCTGCATCGGTTCCTCGAACCCTTGCTAGCCAGCTTTCACCGCTATTTTGAAGAAGTGAACGATTGGAAGATGGTGCCGGAGGAGGCCCTGTTTTTCATCCTGTCGGGCTACACTTTCGCCACGAAATAATTATTCCCACTTTCTCCCTTAGCGTCATGCCTTTACTTCAACGCAACTCCGACTTTCTCTACCTCTACGACGCCACGCAGTGCAATCCCAACGGCGACCCCGATCAGGAAAATAAGCCCCGGATGGATTATGACACCGATACTAACCTGGTGACCGACACGCGGGTAAAGCGCTACATTCGCGACTACTTGAAGGCTACCGGCCACGCTATTTTCGTGGATGGCGAAGATGGGGCGAAGGTCAGTCCCGCTTCCAAGTTGCAGGCAGTGGTGGGCCGATTAGTAGCAGATGCGGCCGAGATGGATAGCCTGTTTGCCGAAAAACCGGAACTGCGGGCGCATTTGCAGCAGCTGATAGACGCCGAAAAGGCCCCGGATAAAGTATTTAAGAAGCTGCAAAGCAAGGAAAACCGGACCTTAAGTCTCTACCTACTGGCGCAACTGGTGAAGCTACAGTTTGTCGATATCCGCCTCTTTGGCAGTGCCTTTGCTGTCGAAGGCTTCAACCGGGCTTACACCGGCCCCGTGCAGCTCAACTGGGGCTATTCACTCAACCGCGTGAAGCTGGTCGAGTCGAGTACCATCGCTTCCACCATGAATGATGATAACGGTACCTTCGGCAAGGATTACCGGGTGCACTACAGTCTGCTGGCGTTCAATGGCAGCATCAACCGCTACGCCGCCCAGACTTCGGGTCTGACGGACGAAGACGTTACGCTATTCCGTCAGGCACTGTGGGATAGCATTCCCGCGCTACCCACCCGCTCCAAGCTTAACCAGTACCCCAAGCTGTATGTGGAAGTAGTATATAAGGACGGCGTGGCTAATGGCCAACTGAGCGACCTGCGCGGCTACGTGCAAACGACGGCCAAAACCGACGATGAAAAAGCCGTGCGCCGCCTCGATGACCTGACCGTAGACCTGTCGGCCCTAGCGCGCGCCATTGCCGAAAATGATGCGGTAGATTACGCCATCGTGCGCACCGGGGCCGGCCTGACGTTTGATAACCCCAAACCCCGCGCCTGATGCAGGCCCTGGTGTTTGACCTGGTGGGGAAGATGGCACACTTCCGAAAATACTACGCCAACAATACGGCCATGAGCTTCAGCGTGCCGCCGCGCACCACGCTCATGGGCGTGCTGGCGGCCATGTTGGGCCTGCCCCGCGACAGCTACTACGAAGCGCTGGGAGGCCAGTACCTGCGCGTGGGCGTAGGGGTACGCTCGCCCCTCAAGAAGAGCTTTCACCGACTCAATTTTTTGAAAGTGGAGGCCAGCCGAGACCTGGATGGCTCGAAAGGGCATATTCAGCTCCCCTTCGAAATCGTCACGGGCTACGACCTAACTCGTGACTTGGTGCGCTACCGGGTATACGTGGCTCCTACGGGGAGTGGCCAGCCAGTATTTGACCAGCTGGTCGGGCAGTTGATGACTAGTGGGGGACCACACTTTGCCTTATCGCTCGGCACCGCCAACTTTTCGGCCACGCTCGAAAACGTGCGGCTGCACCAGCAAGCCCGCGTGGCTACCAGCCAGGAAGTACAGGAATTCCATTCCACCGTGCCCACCGACCGCATCCAGTACCTGCCATCTACCCTGACCGGCGGGGTGGCTTTGTCGCTGGAAGAAGAACTACTACCCGCTGATTTTAAGGGCGACTACCAGCGCGAACTTGTCGCCATGAACCGGGTGCTATTCAGCACCGATGGCCAACCGCTCCGGGCGCAAGTCACAGGTGAATACCTGGAGCTTCACGAATACGGCGAAACGCAGCGGCTGCTGTTCCTGGAATGAAGACCTACTACTCGCACAGCACGACGCATAACGGGCACCGCAACGGGTCCAAACTGCTGCGCCACCACGTTGCCGGCGTGGGTGACAAGGCCAACAAAGCCTTCTTCGCCGGGCACACTTTCCCCGAAGCATCGGCCATTGCCGAATTAGTGGCGCGTATCTGCCAGCTCCACGACCTGGGCAAGTACACGCCTCATTTTCAGCATTATCTATTGGATGATGGGCCTTTTGAGACGGAATTGAAGCAGCACGCCAAATTCGGGGCCTACGCCCTCTATAACTGGTACCGCAGTGAAGGCCGCGACTGGCTGGGCCTGCTGGCCTGTTATCTGGTGGTGCACCATCACAAAAGCTTGTCAGACCTGAGCGAGTTTCGCCAGTTGGTAACGGAAACAGAAGGGCATGTCGACGTTTTCACCCGCCAACTAAGGAGCTTACAGGCGGAACTGGCGGTGGCACTGGCAGATGGCGGATTGGACCAGGTGAGTCCTTTCCTCTTTTTTCCGGATAAAAAGCCTTTCCAGCGGCTCATCAGCCGCTATTTAGGCGAAGACGAAGCGCCACAGAGCCCACGCTGGTATTTTCTGCTGAACTACGCCTTTTCACTGCTGACGGAAGCCGATAAGCTGGATGCTTCTGATACGGTACCCTACGTGCGCCAGCCGTTGCTAACGCAGTCGGTAGAAAACCGGCTGGGTAAGGCGCATTATCAACCGGAAACGGACCTGGCTACCCTTTCCCAGAACGAGCTACGGGGCTGGGTTCGCGGCCAGGTACTCCAGGCCCTCGACCAACCCGAAATCCAGCAGCAGCGGCTCTTTACGCTGACGGCCCCTACGGGCATCGGTAAAACGTTGACAGCCCTGGATTTTACGCTTCGGCTGCGCGACCAGATTCAGGCTACCGAGGGCTACTTACCACAGATTATCTACGGGCTGCCCTTCATCAATATCATTGAGCAGGCTATCTCGGAATACGAGAAAACCCTCGGTACCCGCGTACTGGCGCATTATCAATACGCTGATGCACTGGAGCAACTAAAGGACCGGCGCAACCCCGGTGGACCGGAGGAAAATGCCGCATACAACCAGCAGCGTATGTTAGTTGATACCTGGCAGGGCGACGTGGTTATTACCTCATTTGTACAGCTGCTGCAAACCCTCATTGGC
Source organism: Hymenobacter sp. H14-R3 (assembly GCF_030063445.1). Classification (GTDB taxonomy): domain Bacteria; phylum Bacteroidota; class Bacteroidia; order Cytophagales; family Hymenobacteraceae; genus Hymenobacter. The sequence goes on from NZ_JASITD010000050.1 coordinate 9,100, forward strand.
AACCGCAATAAGCTACTACTTAAATTCAACCACCTTGCGGGTAGTATTATCATTCTCGATGAGGTACAGACTTTGCAGTTAGGCCAGCTGCCACTGGTGGGCGCGGCGTTCTATTACCTGACCAAGTACCTGAACGCTCGCGTACTGCTAATGACCGCCACCAAGCCGCTCACGTTTCAACTGGCTTTCCAGGTGTTGTTGAAGGCGGAAAAAGAGCCGGAGCCCGTGGTGCAGGAGTTGCTACCAGACTACGAGCGGGTTTTTGCCACTTTCCAGCGCACGCAACTGGTATCGCTGCTTACGCAGCCGCTGGCCGATGAGGCGGCCTTTATGGAGGGCGTTTTTGCGGTGCATTGGCAGCCCAACCAATCCGGTCTGCTGGTTTGTAATCTGGTACGGCGTTCCGTACAGGTGTACGAGGCGGTGCAGGAATACCTGCTGGACCAAGAATTGGATAACCCGCTGTATTACCTGTCAACCAACGTCGTGCCGGTCAGCCGGATGGGGATTATTCAACAAATCAAGGTAGACCTGCGGTCGGGTAAAAAGCCCTTACTCGTCGCCACGCAAGTGGTGGAAGCCGGGGTGGACCTGGATTTTGACATGGGCTTCCGGGACCTGGGTCCGATTGCCTCACTCGTTCAGGTAGCGGGACGTATCAACCGTGAAAACGACGTAGCCCGCGCCCTATCACCGCTTTACATCGTGGATTTTGGGGACTGTGAGAAGATTTACGATAAAATCACCACGCAGCAATCCCGCCGTGCCCTGGAAGAATTTTCCGCCAATGGGCAGCGGCCCATTCCCGAGCCGGAGTACCTGGCCCTGGTCAGTCGCTATTTTGAAGCCACCGCCGCCAACACCGGGTTTGCCGAGTCGAGAGCAATTTTTGCCAGCATGAAGGCCTTAAACTATGATAACCGCGAGGACCAGAAACGCCCCGTTTCGTCGTTTCGCATTATCAACGATAACGGGCTGGCGCGGTCCGTCTTTATCGAGCTGGACGCGAAGGCACGGGAAGTGCGCGCGCAATTTAAACGACTGCTGTACAAGCAAATCACGGTGGCCGAATTTGAGCCTTATAAGCGCGATTTTAACCAGCGGATTGTATCCGTGCCGGGCTACTTACTGAAAGTGCAGGAGTTGGAGCAAGCCGGAGAATCCAATCGCCTCTGCGAGGGGCTTTACGCTGTCAATCATCATGAGCTATCCGAATACTACCATCCCGTCACCGGCTTCCGCCGCGACGCCGAGCCCCAAAATCAGCACCTTGCGCTCTGATACCCTGCCGCTGACCACTATTACGTTCCCCGAAATCAACCTTCAGCCGCGCGATGCGCACAAGCTGCGGGGCTATTTCGGGGAGTTGTTTCGGGAGCACTCGCCCCTGCTACACAACCACTATGAGGATGGTACCTATCGGCAGCAGTACCCATTGGTACAGTATAAGGTGCTGGACGGCACGCCGACGCTGGTCGGGCTGGGCGACGGGGCTAACTTATTGGTGCAGCTGTTTCTGCACATCCGGGAGCTGGCTATTGACGGGCGGCACTATTCGGTGCACGCCAAGCACATCGTGCATCAGCCGGCCCCCATTGGGTGCTGCGCGGAGTTGCACCGCTACCGTTTCGCCACGCGCTGGATGCCGCTGAATCAGGAAAATCACCGCGAATACCAGCAGTTGGACCCCGCCGGGCGGCGGGCGCAGCTCACCCGCATTCTCACCAACAACCTGGTGGCCCTGCTCAAGGCCGCCGGAGCCTACGGTCCGGATTTGCCGCGCCTGCTCGTGCACCTAGCCCTGGGGGAGCCGGTGGTTACGCAGTTCAAAAACCAGCCCATGCTGGGCTTTGGGGGCGAATTCGTTGCTAACGTTCTCGTGCCCGATGGCCTAGGACTGGGCAAATCCGTCGCCCGGGGCTTCGGGGCCGTGCAACGAGTGGACTGACTACCTTTCCTACTTCCAGGGCGGACACTCGCCCGGCCGTTCATCTGCTTATCAGGGACCTATGCATCTGCACATCAACACCTACGGCACGTACGTGCACGTCAAGGACGAGACGTTTGAGATTCGCCAGAAGAACGAGCAGGGCGTGGTCGAGAAAAAGCAGTTCGCGGCCCACAAGGTGACGGGCATTGTGATGACGACTGGTTCGGCCCTGAGCACCGATGCCATCCGACTGGCGATGCAGCACAACGTGGACCTGCTGTTCGTGGAGCACGATGGCGACCCCATTGCCCGCAGCTGGCACTGCAAGCTGGGCAGCCCCACCCAA
>NZ_JASITD010000051.1 GCF_030063445.1 Hymenobacter sp. H14-R3
GGGCACGTGGACGGGCAAATGAGGGGACAACCGCGCCCAAAGCGTGTCCGAAATGCGAAATTCTTGAACTGTAGCCATACCCCTAAAATACAACTGATTTTTCCCTATTCGGATAGCCTCTTAGTGCCCTAAACTGTCCAGCATAATCGGACCACCTCAATAGTCCTCATAAGTGCGGAGAGAATCACCGCTTAACGTTTGAGCACGGGTTCGGTCTTCTTCCGCTGCTGGCTTTTGACCCAGCATATATTTTGCCGCGCCGCGCTCATAAAATGCTTCACTTAAGTGCTGGTAATTAGGGGGTAAGCTAAGCCCTTTGTTGAAGTCTTGCAGCGCCAATTCGAAGTGCGCTTGTTCCAACCGGGCAGCAGCGCGCCGGCACCAAAATTCCTGGTCGGTGGGGTAGCGCGCCAACCCCCGCGAAAGCGCCATTTCTACTGCGGGCCCATCATGAGAATACGCGTAGCACCAGTACAAATTCTGAAACACGTTGCGCGAATGATACCCTTTGCTGAGGGCTAGCTCAAAATAGCGAGCGGCTTCTTTGATGGCCACTGGACGGAGAACATCCGTGCCCATGCCTTCTTCTTGCTCGACCATCCCGCGTTCATACAAGGTCTTAGCTGGCGTGAAGAAAAAGGGATGAGACCACAGATACCCAAGCAAGCTAAGGCCACTGGCCAGCAGAACCAAGAGCAAGCGGTGAGGTGAAGTCATGGGGCTGTAATACGAAATTATCTCTGTGCTCGCTTAAACAAGTTAGCAAGCTTTTTACGTATTGTAAACGGTCCTTTACAATACGTAAAAGGGCTTATGCAACCTCTCTTGGAATCGGTGTGGGTTTTGACCTTACTCAGTTCTTTGTAAATATATAAATAATATAATCAGTGTAATCTTACTCGCTTTTAGCCCCTGCTACCTGATGGCCCACTCAGTTGAATTGGTATTTTTACTACGGCTACTTAATGCATTGGCTAATTCCCTCAGGACAGCACTCCTCTATCTAGTAGATTATTAGTTTCTTAGTTACGATTTGCTGCCCTATTTTCAAGGTAGCCAAGTACAGGCCAGTTGCCAAGTGGTCAACAGACATCTTGCCATCGCTCGTGATACCATTGGCTTGCAGTACTTGCTGCCCTACCGAGTTGTATAAAATAAGGGAGTACTCTTGTGTGCAATTTCCCGGGAGCCGAACTTGAAAGCTGCCGGTAGCTGGGTTGGGAAACAGTGCTACGGTAGCTGGGTCGCAAGCGATGGGCAAGGCGGGGGCCAAGTTGTTGAAGTAATGCTGCATAAAGTTGGGCATCGACGGCCCAGCCGTCCGGCCCGCGAACTCATAGCGCTCAGCGCGTATCGCACTAGCAAATCCCCTTGCGTTGGGTTGAGCGATGACATAAAAAGTCTGTAGGCCAGAATCTTCTGCGGGCACGTCGCCCCCCCGGTACCAGCTGGCCCCATATAAATGGCCGTCCGGCCCATTTTGCAAGGTATAATAGCTTCCTCCTTGTTGAATACGAATATTAGTCGCTGGATTGTCCACAATCAGGCTGCTGCCAGAAGCGGCGATAGCGGCAGGGTCACCCGCGCTCATATCATATTGGCTAATAACATTATACCCCGTTCCTTGCGCAGCACGACTGAAATTCTGCACGTACAGCTTCGTATTGTCGGGGCTGAAGCTGACGCCGTAGCCATCGCGTAACGCTCCTAGGTTGGCGTAGGCCGAGAGGGTGCCCTGCGCCGCGTCAAAATCGAACACACTGAAAGGCTGTATCCCATCGCTCACCGCGCAAGCTAGTTTGCGCCCATCTGGGGAAGCCTGCAATTGCCCATCTGTGCCCCGAATCTGTAACGTATCGGCCAACTGTGCTGGGTGGGTAGGGCCAATCAACTGGCGACGTGGGGTCCCTACTCCCTGGGCCGTGATAGGGTAAACCAGAAACGCCGCACTGCCCCACTGGTGGACGACCACCCAGTAGTCCCGGCCGTTGGTGTGGCGAATGGCCGTTAGCTTCTGCGTAAGCCCCTGGGCCAAGGGCACATTCTTACTGGTAGCTTCTAGGTCGCCTAGGCCTCCACCTAACTGCATGTCTACCAAGGAACACACTAGCTGGCATCTGCCCCCAACTAGGCTGAATGGCCCAGGCTGAGACTGCTGAAGAAGCGTGAATAAATAATACTTGGTGGCACTCCCTGGGACCGGAACGATAAGGGCTCCCTGCGTCACCAGCTGCGAGCCCTGTAAGCCGCTCCCACCAGGCATGAGTCGATGTTCGCGATTCCAGACTTGCTCGGCGTTGGTGTAAAACAAAAGTTGCCCCGTGGCTCCATCGGACGCCACCGCACAGGCCGCCCCGGTACGAAGCTGGCCATCGAGTAGGGGCTGCGCCGCGCCACCTCGAAAACTAAAGCCCGTTCGGTCACCAAAATACCAAGTATCTGCTTCGTGCTGCGCCCAAGCCGATTGCTTTGCAACTATTGAGAGGAACAGCAGCAGCAGCAAGCTTCTAAATAGTTGATACATAATAAGTGAGAGCGGTTTAATTTTTAAACAATATACTTTGAATGTTTAGTCTTTATCCAGAATTTTATTCGCTATTTTTAGTACATCATTTTCCTTAACCTTACCAGTCATGAAGACACTGCCATCCCGGTGGGCGTGGGGGACTGCTCGGCGCAGCTGCGACAAAACAGCCACTCCGTAGCGGCTAGGAAGTCCGCTAAGAATTGCAGTTTCCCAGGCGGCATCGGGCGTTAATTCAACTCTGGGGGTGGGAGTAGCCCCAGCCAGTAGGCCGGCTGGTCGTCGGGGCCTAGCTGGGCTTGACTGGTGGACAGGTCCGTGTGGGGCGCGGTGGCTAGGGGCAGCTCGCCCCCACCCGTACAGTCGGGGCACTGCCCCCCCTGCTCGTCCTCCCCACCCCCACCGCACGCGGGGCAGCTCTGGGTAGGGTAGTGCGTTAGATATTCTTTAGGGTAATCCGACATAGTGAAAGGGGGGGCGTGTAGAGCCTGTAAATGAATAGCTAAAACGTTGTTTACTAATGCGAAAAGTATTTCTGCGCGGCCTTCGGATTATCCTGTTTTAAGTCCACGTACCCGTCGTTCAGCCACTTCATCGTCGCCTGCTTTTGGGCCAGCTGCTGCTGAAGTAGCTCCGTTTTTGCCTCCGCTTCCCCTATTTGTCTCCACGCGTAGCCACTCAACGCAAAGAAAATCAGCAGCATAAAAGACACCCCCATGAACGCCCGTAGGCTAGTAAAGCCCAATACCTTATCCGCTAAGGGCATACTGCGCGGAATCTGTTCAATCACCTGCTGTAGCTGCTGGCTACCCGTCGTAACCGCTGCCGCTATCGTGTCGGGCGTCGCTAAATGGGGTTGAAGCTGGGTAGCTAATGCCTTATAGTCAACATCAATCTTCGTCCCCTCCTTCACCTTAGCCAGCACCTCGTCTACCTCGGCGCGGCTAATGGGTTTGCCCTGCTCCAAGCTGCGGGCGTTTAGGGCCTCGATGCCCCGGCGCAGGGCCTTAATGTCGTCAAGTAGCTCTTGCATAGTTGTGTAAGTAGTTAATTATCCCCGATACCAAACCCTTGCGACTTGTTCTGCTTCGGCTGCTGGCGGGCCTGCTGCTCCTTGGCCTGGGCGTAGGATTCGGCCAGCTTGGCTAGCGCGTAGTCCTGGCCCAGCTGCTGCCACGCCTGGGCCGGGTCCTGGGCCTGGCCTAGCTCGCGGGCCTTGGCGAAGCCCGTTTCTAAGTTGCCGGCGCTGTACTCGCGGCCCACCTGGCTCCCCTTCACCCGGTGCCCGTCCTGCGCGAACACCACCCCGGCCGGGCTGCCATCCTTGCGACGGGTCAGCTCCAGCTCGATGCCTCGCGGGCGCAGCGCCTCGCGCAGCTCGTCAAAGCTGCGGGCCTGGCCCGCCGTGTAGCCCAGGGCGCGGCCAATGTCCTGCCGGGCGCGGCTCCACTCGGCCGACTGTTCCTCTTTAGGGGTGGTGGCCTTCGCCTGGGCCGGGGTCGGGCCGATTTCCAGCGCCTGCTTGCGGCCCACCTGGTCGGCTACTATCAGCCCGTATTGCTGCTCGATACGCTTGCACACGTCCACGCTGCGCGAGCGCACAAACTGGTCGCTCACCGTCTGCCCGTCCAAGTCCACCCGGTTTACCACCAAGTGCATATGCGGGTGGGTCTTGTCCTGGTGCCGCACGACCGCCCACTGCGTGTTCTCGGGGTCGATTTTCATCCCCTTTAGGTAGTCGTGGGCAATGCGGCCCATCACTTCGTTGGTCACCTTCTCCTTTTCCTCGACCGGGAACGCTAGCGCAACGTGCAGCACCGCCTTGCCCAGCCCGGGGCGCATGGCCCGCACCATATCAAAGTCCTGGGCCATGTGGGCCGCGCTGTCGGTGCGCACCCCGTGCGCAGCCAGCACCTCGGCCCCTTTATCGGGGGTCTTTTCTTGGAGCACATACTGACACATGGCCCCAAACGACTGGTTCACTTTCACCTTGCCAATCATGACGCGGCGGGCGTGAGGCGTTTCAGAAGGTGGTGCATCTGCCCCAGCACCGTTGCGGCCCCGGTGCGCTGGTCCTGCTGCAAGTGGGCCAGCTTGGTTAGCTGGTTCAGGTTCGCGGCCATGCCGGCGAGCTGCACCAGCAGCCGGGCTTCCTCGGGGGTCGGCGGGGCCGGCAGCTTCGTGGCCGTGTCCTGCTTCAACCAGACCGAGCGCAGCACCTCGCCCTGGCTCAGGTGGTACCGCTCAGCCTCGCGGTTCAGGCGCTCGTGCTCCTTATCAGTGAGCCGCACGCTGACGACGTGGCGCTGCTTGTCGGCCAGCGGGCCAGCCTTTCGGCCCCCTTTGCGGGGGCGGTGGGGAGTAGAATCGGCGGGCGTGGGTGCTTTCATGTAAAGGTCCCCGAAGGGGCAAGTGTAGTGAGCCCAACGGGCGAACGGGTTTTGGGGATTACGCGAAGCGCGATTCACAAAACACATCTTGCGCTAACACCAGAACGAGCTATTAAGGGGCTACTAAGATACCATATTGGGAGCACTTGGGCAAGATACTTATTTACTTGGACAGACTATCCACCCGCTTACTGACCATATAAGCACGCAGGGCATTACGAGCATGTTCCGCTTCTACTCCGCCCAACTCACGCAGCATCTTACGCCACTCTACACAGTCTGCACCCTCTAGTAAAAAGTGCATTTGCTTCCGTTCGGCAGCATCCCCGGTCAACTCTTTGCGTGGCCTTCCCATAAACAGCAGATAATTAATCAGTAGTTTAAAACTACCAAAAAACTAGGGTACTACCAAGCAACTTCTATCTTCGTTGCACTTGCACGGTAGTCACCCCGCCAACGCATCGTCTGAAAAGATGAAGCCCCGGCTGCTTGAACAACCAGGGCTTCAGGAAGTGGGTGGATTGAGCACCCTTACTCCCGAACGAAAATGGGTAAACGTGCAAAGGTGAAACCAGCTGGCCAGGCTAGTTGGTTTCGCATCCCCCTGGAACTGCTTAAGGCAGCAATAGGGGGAGCAGTTCGAGCGGTGGTTAGCCACTGGCTCGGGCATCCTTAGGATAACGGCGGTCAGTACTTCGGTTCTGGCCGCCGTTTGTCTGAAACCCTAAGGCTACCCGACTGAGCAAATATACGGCCCTTCCGAAACTGTGGCCAAGTGCCGGGTGTCGTGCTTATCTGGCCTGCTCAATGCGCACGGCGGTACAGGCGGGGCAACGGGTGTGCAGCTGGGCAATAGCTTCGGTCAGGACGTGATTGGTGCTGACGGGACCTTGGTAGAGGGCCATACTCCACGAGTTACCAGAACCTGGAGTAGCCTGCCAGAAATCAAGTGCTTTAGCCTTATTAAAAGCCTCATCGGTATAGGGGATAATCTGATAAAACTTCACAAGGACCGTTCCCAATGGAGTGTCCTTTAATCGAAAAACGTGGTCTGCCATACTGCAAAATAGGGGCTGGAAGGTCAAAAGTGAGGCAAAAGTACATGACCGCCCAAAGTAGTACATAAGCTGAACTATTTAGTACATAAGCTATTGATTACTAAATAGTTGTAAATCCACCGCGCCGCGCCCTGGTGTGCGAAGCTTGGTTTTGGTGGTGTTTCTTTTTTTGGCTGTTTTCGCGTCACTCGACGGACATTTCCGCATAGTTCGGGAGTGTCAGAACAGGCCCTAAAAGCCCTTTTTTTGCCTTCCCCTCGCGCGTTTTCAAATCTTGTGAAAAATTTTTTTGAAGTCTTAAAACCAAACACTTCCATATTTAGCAAAAATTGCCCTTGACAGTCAATGAGTTATCCCATCTATTATGAGTTTTTGTCCGTCAACTATGAGTTTTTGTCCTAGTGTGGTTGAGCTTACTCGGACTAACTATAGGAAAATGTCCGTCAACTATGAGTTTTTGTCCTAGTCACGGCAAATCAACTATGAGTTTTTGTCCTACAATTATGAGCTTTTAAATGATACTCATAGAACAACCTCATATATTTGCAGCTGTACTATTTTACCTGCTGGCAAATTGGAACCTGAAAAATCCTCTGATAAGGTCGTCACACTGTGGCAATCGAACGTCTTGACCTCGGCCCGCTACGAGCTGACCAAACTGGAAAAGAACATCCTTTACCTGGCGATGCGCGAGATGCAGCCGACCGACCCACCAGGTCAGCTCTACTACGTTTCAACCGTAGAGCTGCGTGAGCGAACGGGAGAAGAAATCAAGTACGACCGCCTGCGCACCATCACTAAAAAGCTATTGGGCCGCGTCCTGGAGGCCGACTTGCCGAATGGCGACCTACTGCAAACCCACTTCTTTTCCTCGGTGCAGTACATCAAGGGCACCGGCACGCTAGAAATCTCGGTGGACCCAAAAATCAGGCCCTTCTACGGATATCTGAAAACCCACTTTACTACCTTTCAACTCGACTTGGCTATCACCTTGAATAGCATCTATGCCAAGCGGTTTTACGAAATCTTTTCCATGTACAAGCACCTTCCTAACAAGGTCTTTCGCATACCATTAGATAAGCTTAAAATACAGCTTGGGCTAACTGATAAGGACACTGGAAAAGACAAATATCCCCTATATGCTGACATTAAGCGCAACGTGCTAAAGCCAGCCGAGGAAATTAACACGGTTACTGACCTGGCCTTCACCTACCGCGAAATCAAGCGGGGCCGCAAGGTTGTGGAGCTGGAATTTACGGTTGTTTACACTCCGAAAACGACTGAAATAGACTACAACGAGCAGGAAACGGCCCTTTTAGGCCGCCTAGTCAATGATTTCAGCCTGCGCAAAGACCAGGCAATCGCGGCCCTGCGCACATTGAGCCCTTCGGAAATCACCAAACGCCTCTACCAGATTAAGCTGCAAGTGACCGATGGCAAAGTGTCGAACGTGGGGGCCTACACGGCGGAACGCCTGGGCGTTAAGTAGCCGTCACGGATAGTGGCAGGATTATAGAACAAAAGGGGAAAAGACCACTACAACGAGGCAGAGTCTTTTTTCCATTTTGTTCTTATTAATACTCAGATTGTCAACTCACTACCTCAGCAAGTAAGTTTATCACATTCGTTAAACGTTCGTTTGGAAAACGTGACAGGCTCAACCATAAATAAGCCTGCTACTTGTGCGCCTGGGCTCAGTCGCTCTAAAAATTACGCTTCTTATCAAATAGAATTCCTAGGTTATAGAAAAGAAAGTTCTTTCTCTTTTACTTTTTGACTGAAGTCGCTGTAAGTAAGTTTACTTGCAGCTTATTCCTCACACTCAAACCCAGATTACTATGCTTCGCCAAATCACTTCAATCACTCGTCAGTTTGGACGTTATTTAGTGGCTGCCCCACTTATGCTAGGGCTGACTCTCGCTTGCGCAACTGCTCAGGCCCAGGTGGTGCCCACGTCTGCCCCAGCAGAAAAGCCTGTAGCAAGAAATGTAGTGTATTACCTTGATGGCCAGAAAGTGGACTTTGACGCCTTATCTAAAGTTAACCCTGCTGAAATTAGCCATGTCCAAGCGCTAAACAAGACGCAGCAACGTCAAATTTTTGGTATCACCACCGTCGATGGCACTACTGTAGTCACAACTAAAGCCAACGCCAATTCACCCACTGTCCTAGCTCTCAATAAACGTATCTCATCAATAGTATCCCAAGTACCTTCTACTGCAAAGCATCGCATTTAAAGTCCTCAAGACTTCCGTTATAGAACAAAAGGGAGAAAAGGCCGCCGCGACGAGGCGGGGTATTTTCTCCCTTTTGTCCCTTTACATAATACCAGTTATAAACCCACTCTTGGAATTGGTGCGAGTTTTGGCCTCGCTGGCCGCAGTGCCCAGCATGGTACTTTGGCGGGGCAGTGCTTCGTTAGTCAAACAACTGGCAATATGAGGTGGTCGAGTAAATCTGGACAGAATAGGGCCTTAACTTTCCAACTTCATGAAAGACAGCCCCCCACCTACTAAACGTCGGCGTTACGATGCCGCCTTCCGGGCCGAAGCCCTGCGCCTGGCCG
>NZ_JASITD010000052.1 GCF_030063445.1 Hymenobacter sp. H14-R3
GCCCCCGCCCCCCCCCCCCCCCCCCCCCCCCCCCCCCCCCCCCCACACCCTCCTACCCAATTAAGAAATGAACCATTACGAGCCGCCCATTCAGTGGGCCGACCACGAGGATGTGGCCATTGCCCTGTACGAGAAGTTCGGCAACGACTTTACGGAGGCCAAAATCTACCGCATTCGCTTCACCGAGCTTATCGACTGGGTGCTGAGCCTGCCCAACTTTGAGGGCACCCGCGAGCAGGCCAACGAAGGCCACCTGGAGCAGATTCAGGCCAAGTGGGTGTACGAGTGGCGTGACCATCAATAAGCTGGCTAAACCCCACGGGCGACCCTGCGTATGAGAGCCCTAGGGCCCAGCTAGCAGCCACAGGCTAGTTAAGGGGCCGGTAGTGATTTCTTTTTTTGGCCGAACACATGAAAACCGGGACTGTAAAATTCTTCAACGAAGCCAAGGGCTTCGGCTTCATCACTGACGACACCACGAAGGAGGATTTCTTCGTGCACATCACCGGCCTCAACGGCGGGCAGATTCAGCAAAACGACCGCGTGGAGTTCGAAACGCAGGAAGGCCGGAAGGGCGTGAATGCCGTAAACGTGCGCCGCGTGTGAGCCCAGGCTCCTGCTGCGTAAGTAGCTAAAACGCCCCTGCCGGTTGCCGGTGGGGGCGTTTTGCGTGGTGGGGGTAGGGGCCGCCGTATCTTCGGCAACCTTACCTGCGCCCCGCCCCATGCCTACTGCTCCGCTGCCTGCGCCCGCCGCCGGCCCGCCCCCACCCCGGAGCGGCGAGGAGCAGCTGTTGCCCGGCCCCGGCCAGGGTGGCCGCCTGGCGCGGGCGCTGCCGGGCCTAGTGCGCTGGCCCAACCTGGCCATTATGCTGCTGAGCCTGGGGCTGGTGCGCATTATGCTGCTGCCGGGCCAGCCGCTGCGCGCGGTGCTGGCCCCGCGGTTTGGGCTGCTGGTGCTGGCGGCGCTGCTGGTGGCAGCGGCCGGCTACATCATCAACGACTACTACGATGTGAAGATTGACGCCATCAACCGGCCCGACCGGCTGGTAGTGGGGCGGCTGCTGCGGCGGCGCCACGCCATGCTGGCCCACGTGGTGCTGAGCGGGCTGGGCGTGGGGCTGGCCGGGGTGCTGTCGTGGCGGCTGGGAACGGTGACGCTGGGCGCGGCGGCGCTGCTGTGGGGCTACTCAGCGCGCTTCAAGCGGCTGCCACTGGTGGGCAACCTCAGTATTGCGGCGCTCACGGCGGCGCTGGTGCTGCTGCCGGCCCTGCTACCCGCAAGCGGAGATTTCAGGCTGCCTAAAGCCGTGTGGCTCTATGCGCTAGCGGCATTTTTGCTGACGGTGGTGCGCGAAATAGTGAAAGACCTGGAGGATATGCGCGGCGATGCGCAGCACGGCTGCCGCACCCTGCCGCTGGTGTGGGGCGTGGCGCGCAGCAAGTGGGTGGCTGGGTTTTTCCTGGCTTGCCTGCTGGCGCTGGTGCTGGGGGCGGCCGGGCAGCTGCTGGCCTGGGGCCGCTGGCCGCTGGCCGCCTGGCTGCTGGTGCTGGTGCTGGTGCCCCTGCTGGAGCTGGCGCGCCGGCTGGCCCGCGCCGACCGTCGCCGGCATTTTCGGCAGCTTAGCGCGTGGTGCAAAGGCATTATGCTGGCGGGCATTTTGAGCATGCTGCTGGTGTAGTCACTGGCGCCCGCCGGGGGTGGGGCCGTTTGCTATCGGCAGTAGAGAAAAAAGTAGTTAGGGTTGGTGAGCTACCGTTGTGCTTTGATTACGAGCGCGCAACAGGCCATAGCTAGTCACTTGGTTTATAGGGTTGGCAGTGTCATCTTTGCACTTGCCGTACAGACTGTAATAAGTAAGTAGAATAAGGCAAAGGAGCTTTTATGCTTTTTGCCAGGGAGGATATTTTTGTTCTGGGCGGTAGGTGCACTATTTTCTTACATCCTATCACGTTCTTATATGGTTGTTTTTACCCTGCCCCGGCTTGCCCGGCTGGGTTCTTGGCCCGCGCTTGCTGCCTTGGGCTGCCTGGTGCTGGCGGGGCCATTGACCACCCGGGCACAAACGCGGGCCGCCGTGAGCGGCCAGGCTACCGGCCCGGCCGGCCCCGTCGAGTTTGCCACCGTTACGCTGCACCGCGCCACCGACTCGGTGGCGGTAAAAACCGAGTTTAGCGATGCCAGCGGTGCCTTTCAGCTAGAGGCGGTGGCTGGCCCGCGCTACTTGGTATCGGTGGCGCAGGTGGGCTTTGCCCGCGCCTGGAGCCCGGCGTTTGAGCTGCCGGCGGCCGGGCTGGCCCTGGCGCCCCTGCGGCTGGCAGCCAGCCAAGCCACGGCCCTCAAGGAAGTAACCGTGACGGGCCGCAAGCCGCCCTACGAGCGCCTGGCCGACCGCACCGTGGCCAACGTGGCCGATAGCCCCCTAGCGGCCGGGGCCACTACGCTCGACGTGCTGGGCCGCTCGCCGGGCGTTACCCTCGACGCGGGCAACAACCTGAGCCTGCGTGGCCGCCAAGGCGTGCTGGTAGTAGTAGATGGCAAGCGCGTGCCCCTCACCGGCCAGGAGCTGGCCGACTACCTGCGCGCCCTGCCTGCCCAGCAGGTGCAAAGCCTAGAGCTAATTACCAACCCGCCCGCCAGCTACGATGCGCAGGGCGGGGCGGGTGTAATCGCTATTAACCTCAAAAAAGACCAGCGCCTGGGCCTCAATGGCAGTGCCAACGTCAGCTACGGCCGTGGCGAGCTGGGAAAGTTTACGGGCGGCGGTAGTCTCAACTACCGCCGCCAGAAGCTCAACCTCTACGCCAACTACGCCTACGCCGACCGCCGCAATTTTCTGCGCCTCGATTTCGACCGGCAGTTTGCCGCCACGCCGCAGAACCCGGCCAGCCGCACGCTGCAATACAACGACCAGGCCTCGCAGCTGCGCTCGCACACCGGCAAGGTGGGCCTCGACCTCAACTTGAGCAAGCGCACGCTGCTGGGCGTGTCGGTGAGTACGCTGGTATCGCGCACTACCTCCAATACGCCCAGCGCTACGCAGGTTTTTGACGGGGCCGGCCAGTCCACCGGCCGCTATTCGGCCAATGCGGCCCAGGACATCAACCGGCCCAGTGGCAGCCTCAATCTTAACCTGCGCCACGCATTGGCCGACTCGGCCAATGCGGGCTTCATCACCTTCGACGCCGACTACGCCCGCTACCACACCACCCGGCTGCTGGCGCTCAATACCTACTTTGAGGCACCAGCCCGGCCCACCAACCTGCTCAGCGGCGACCAGCGCAGCAACGTTGATATTGGGGCGCTCAAGGCCGATTTCAGCCAGCCGCTGCCCCGCCGGACGCGGCTCGATGGCGGCGCCAAAGTAACGCGGGTGGCGTCGGATAGCGACGTGGGCTTTGCTAATACCGTAAGTGGCGTTACCACCGCGGCTCCGGACATTTCCAACCAGTTTCGGTACCGCGAAAACGTGAACGCCGCCTACCTGAGCCTGCGCCAGGCCCGGCCCAGCACCTCGCTGCAAGCCGGCCTGCGCGCCGAGCAAAGCAACACCCGGGCCGAAACGGTGGGCGGGGCCTCGCGCGTGCGCCACTACATTCAGCTGTTTCCCAGCGTGTTGGTGCAGCATACGCTGAATAAGCAGCACGCACTGGCCCTGGCGGCGGGCCGGCGCCTCGACCGGCCCAGCTACGTGCAGCTCAACCCCATTCGCTCGTACCTCGATGCCACCTCGTACCGCACCGGCAACCTCGACCTGGTGCCCGCCACCAGCTACAACGTGGAGCTGAGCCACACCTACCGGCAAAAATTCACCACCGCCCTGGCCTACGCCCGCACCAGCCAGCCCATTGTGAATGTGGTGCAGCCCGCCCCCGACGGCGGCCAGCTGGTGGTGAACCGCGACGTGAACCTGAGCACCCAGCACTTCTACACCCTCACGCTCACCGCCCCCCTGGAGCTTACCAAGTGGTGGACGGTGTACGCCAACGGCCTGTTTTACTACAACCGATACCAGGGCGCGCTGGCCGGCACCACCCTCGACCGCGGCGGCTTTGCCACCAACCTCACCCTCAACAACAGCTTTGTGCTGCCCCGCGGCTGGGTGGCCGAGGTCAATGGCTTCTACGAGTCGCGTGAAGTATTCCAGTTCCAAGTCATTCAGCCCCGCGGGCAGGTGACGGCAGGCGTGCAAAAAAGCCTCTGGAACAAGCAGGCCACGCTGCGTCTGAACGTGGCCGACATTTTTTACACCGTGCCCACCCGCGTGGCCTCCACCTACAACAACTTCACCGAGAATTATTACCGGCGCGAAGACACGCGCGTAGTAACGGCCGCCTTTAGCTACCGCTTTGGCAACGGCAAAGTGGCCGCCGCCCGCCGCCGCGCCGCCGGGGCCGAGGAGGAGCTGCGCCGCGCCGCCGGGCAGTAGATGAACAACGGATGTGGAAACCTAACTACCTGACCAGGTGTATTTAATTGCTTGCCAAAGCGTTTGTGCGCAAACCGATAGCCGGTAAAATCCGTTGAGGTCTGCACACGCTTCCATTTTATCGTTTTTTATGCGCATTTTTCCGCTACTAGTGGCTGCTTTGCTGGGCAATGCCTTAGTCAGTTATGGCCAGGACCAGCCGGCCACCGGCCCCCCGGTTACCGGCCCGGTTAAGGAAGCCAAGTCTGGTAATAAAATTACTATTTTGCCCGTGCCCGTGCTGTTTTACCAGCAGGAAACCGGGGCCGGCTACGGCCTGGGTGGTTTGCTGAGCGGCCGGCTGGGCACCGACACTACCACGCGCGCTTCCAACGCCCGGGTGCAGTTCTGGACCACCCAGAAGAGCCAGTCGCTTTTGCAGTTTGTGCACACGATATACTCGCCTGGCGAGAAATATTACCTGAACGGCGAAATCAGCTCGTATAAAAACCGACTCTATTTTTACGGGGTGGGCAACGAAGCTCCGCAAACGCAGGATTCTCACCGTTCGTTCGTTGATTTTCAGCTGTTTATCATTAATCAGCGCTTCCAGAAAAGCATTGCTAAAAACCAGTTTCTGGGCTTGCAGTACCGTTTGTCGCGGGTGTTTAACCTAGATGAGGAGCCGGGCCGGGTGGATAAAAACGGCGACGCTATTCCGGTAACCGACCCAACTGACCGGGCGCAAACCAACTACTTTCTGCAAGACACCCGCGTGGGCCTGCGCCAGACGCGCAATTTCAGCCTCTCGGGCCTGGGCCCGGTCTACACCTTCGATAGCCGCGACGTGGCCCTGGCCGCCTCCAAAGGCAATTTGCTCGACTTGCAGGTGATGTTCAACGGCAAGTACGTGGGCTCCGACTACAACTTTGTGCGTTACCAGATTGACGCCCGCCACTACCAGCGCATTTTTAGCGATAAAACCATTCTGGCCGTGCAATTTCTGGGGCAATTTCACTCGGGCGATGTGCCGTGGTATGGGTTGGCCGGCCTGGGGGCCAACTTGGGCGGCACGCTCTACAACAACGCCAACCTGATGCGCGGCATCTACGAGCAGCGCTACCGCGACCGGCAGATGGTGTCGGCCCAGGCCGAGCTGCGCCAGCACTTGTTCTGGCGCATCGACGGGGCTGCGTTCCTGGGCGTGGGCCAGGTGGGCTACAACCTCAGCGACTATAGCTTCGGTGGCCTGCACACAGCCGGCGGCATTGGCGCCCGCTTCAACCTTATTCGCCGCGACCGGGTAAACCTGCGCTTCGACTACGCTTTCGGCAAAGACCCCGGGCTGTACTTCGCCATCGGCGAGGCTTTTTAAGCCAGCCACTTCCTTATTTAGCGGGGCCGCGCCACCAGTAGGGGGGCGCGGCCCTTCTTTTTTGGCTAAAAAAGTTGGCTTAACTATTAATAAGCATAAACAACTGATTAATAGGTATTTATAACAGATTATTCGTGAAAGCTTGGTGAGATTTTTAAGCTGAAAATTAAAATTAAGCCGCGAGTAGTTATCCTGAGCGGGTCGCAGGCGTACACACTTTTCCTTATGGACCAACTAGCCCAGCCAGTTCGCTTCCACGCCGCGCGCGAAGCCATGGCGACCGCCCCACCGGCCCTATTAGCGCCGCCCACCGACGAGCAGCTCCTGCACCAGGCCGAGCGCAGTCTGGCCTGCCAGTTGCCCCCGCCACTGGCGGCGTTGCAAGCCTGCGTCATCATTCCGGCCAAGGATGAGGCCGCCACGCTACCGGCCACCCTGGCCGCCCTGGCTGCCCAAACTACCTTCAGCGGCCAAGCGCTGCCCGCCGGCATGCTGGAGGTTATCGTGCTGGCCAACAACTGCCTGGACCGCACCACCGCCGCCGTGCGCCAGGCCGCGCGCCGCCACCCCAGCTTGGTGCTGCACGTGGCTGAGGTGCAGCTGCCGCGCCCGCAGGCCCACGTGGGCCGGGCGCGCCGCCTGCTGCTCGATGCCGCCGCTCAGCGCCTCGAAGCCACCATTGGCGTCACTGGCGTGCTGCTCAGCACTGACGCCGACACGCTGGTAGCTTCCACCTGGCTGGCCGCCACGCTACGCGAAATAGAGAGCGGAGCCGAAGCCGTGGGCGGCCGCATTCTCACCCAAACGGCCGCCGCCGCGGAGCCTTGCCCCGTGCGGCGCATTCAACTGCGCGATGCCGCTTACCGGGTGCTGCTGCGCCAGCTGGAGGACCTGGTAGACCCCTGCGCCGCCGACCGCTGGCCCTGCCACCACCAGCACTACGGGGCCAGCCTGGCCCTCACGGTGCGGGCCTATCGCCGGGTGGGCGGCCTGCCCGTGGTGCCATTTCTGGAAGATGAAGCCTTGTGGCAGCTGCTGTTGCAACATGACCTGCCGGTACGCCACAGCCCCCACGTGCAGGTGTACACCTCGGCTCGCCGCTGCGGCCGCGTAGAAGTAGGCCTGTCGTGGCAGCTGCGCGAGTGGGAAAATCTGACTGCCGAACAAGCTGAGCCCCAGGTGCCTTGCCCACACGAGCTGGTGCGTGTGTGGCGCGCCCGCCGCCGCCTGCGCGCTTGGTGGCAGCAAGGTGCCCATGCACCCGGCCCCGAGTTGGCCCGCCTGGCCCGCGCCGTGGAGGTACCCACCGCCGGCCTGCTTCAGCAGGCACGCCAGGCTACCTCGTTTGGCCAGCTGTGGCAGTGGGTAGAGGCTACGCGCGGGGCCGTGCTGCCCGTGCCGCTCACCGGGGCTATGCGCGACTTGCGCAACTATTTGCGCACGGGTGTGGCGGGCGGGTAGCCGCAGCGCCTGCCAGGGCCGAATTGCTCGCGTACCGCGATTGCAAAGGCAGTGGCCTGCTGCGGGAGCAAGCAGAAATCCCTTCTCAACTACTTGCCAAAGAGCGGCTGCCCCAGTGCACTCCGCAGTAGTTGCAGGGGTAAGGGTTGCGCATACACATCGGGCAGCGTGTGCTTGCGGAAGGCTTCGGGCAGATTTTGGTAAGAGTCGTAGGCCGGGTAGGCGAATACACCGGTCAGGTCGCGCCGAGGAACGGGCTCCGGGGTGGGTGTCGGCCGGGCCGGTTGGACGACGGAAAAAAGCGGTGCGCAGGCCGCCGCGGCCCGCACCGTGGGGATGGGGGCCGCGGGCAGCGGCCCGGTAGGCAGCCCTTGGCCCAGGCGCGGCTCGCTACCCGGATACTGTAAGTGTATAGTCCCACAAAGTCATGGGTAGGGTCACGAGTGAAGATAGTAGGATTTTTTGTATACTCGGCGCAGACAAACTCGTAGGGGGTCTGGCCCCGTAGCTTTTTGAGCCGCTTAGCCCCGTTATA
>NZ_JASITD010000053.1 GCF_030063445.1 Hymenobacter sp. H14-R3
AACCCCATTTGACGCAAGTCAGATGGGGTTTTTGGCATTTTAGGCTAACACCCATTAAAAAGAGCAACCAATTGGCTAGATGCTAGTTAGCTCATAGATGGTTATTCACTAAATCCTAATCTGTTACAGGGCAAAAGCACCAAAAGGTAAGTTAGCGACCTTTGGGGATGGAAGAAGAAGTAGCGGATTTCTTTTGGCAGGTAACGGACTACCGGGTGGAGGGGCGGTGCCTACACGAGCTAAGTGATATTATTTGGCTGGTGCTGTGCGGCTTACTGGCTGATTGCGAAGATTTTGAGCAGATTTATGACTACGCCTGCGATAAGCAGGCCGTGCTCGCTCAGTTTCTGAGCTTGCCTGCTGGCATTCCCTCGCCCTACACCTTGCAGCGCGTGTTCAGCCGTCTCAATCCGGTTGAACTCGAAGCCAGCCTCACTCACTGGGGGCAGGACATTATGCGGGTCCTGGCGGGTCAACAACTGGCCATCGATGGCAAGCAGGTGCGCGGCACCTGCCTGCCCGGCCAACGCCAGGCCAGCGTGCAGCTGGTCAGCGTCTGGGCGACCGAACAGCGCCTGTGCCTGGCCCAGACCCAAGTGGCCAGCAAAGCCAACGAACTCGTGGCCATCCCCCAAGTGCTCGACCTGGTGGAGGTAGCCGGCAGTGTGGTGAGCATCGATGCCATCGGCTGCCAGCGCGCCATTGCCACGACGCTGGTCGAGCGCCGGGCTGATTATGTGCTGGCCCTCAAGCAGAACCAGCGGACCCTCTTCGAGCAGGTGCAGGCCCACCTGGCCCCGCTGCTGCGGCAGGAGCCGGCCTTTGTGAGCCGCGAAAAAGACCACGGCCGCGGCGAGGAACGCCGGGTATGGGTGAGCCGGAACCTGAATCTGGTGGAGGAAGCTGCCGAGTGGGCGGGCCTGGCGGCGGTGGTCTGCGTGCAGACCCGGCGCTGGCAACAGGGGCGGGAGCAGCACAGTACGCGCTACTACCTGAGCTCGCTGGCGCAAGCGAGTGCGGGCGAGTTGGCGGGCTATGTGCGCGGGCACTGGGGCATCGAAAACGACCTGCACTGGCACCTGGATGTCACCTTTGCCGAGGATGCCTGCCGGGTGCGCCAGGGCCACGCCCCGCGCAACCTCTCTACTCTGCGCAAGCTCGCACTCACCCTCTTACGACGTGAGCCAACGAAGATGAGTCTGCCACGCAAACGCAAGAAAGCAGCTCGCGATGATGACTACCTCCGACAACTACTCCGCCAGCTAGCTCCACAGCCCCCAGACGCTAACTAACCGTTTGGTGCTTTTGCCCTGCTCTTTCGAGTGGCTTGTTTAAGAAATGTGACAAGCTGTTGCGCCGCTCAGCTTACGTGCTCACTAAGCCTTTCTAGCCTCCATCCATTGAAGCAAGGCTTCTTGCCTAAGCCGGTCGAGCTAGTGGTGCTGCTTGCGCTTGGTACTCGATAAGACGATGACCCCACTGGCTGCCCGGGAGCCATAGATAGCCGCGGCGCTTGCCTGCCGCAGCACCGTCACCTGCTGAATGGGCCGGCGGCGCACCACGTGTTGGAACTGGCGAATGGTAGGCGCATCGTGGTTGTAGAATGTTTGTCCGTCGACCACATAGACTAAGGGAAAACCGGTAGGCTTGCCGGAGGGTGTGGCGGCGGGGAGAGTAGCCGCCGAGATACCCATCCGGCAGGCCGTCATCTGATAGGGGGCCAGCAACGTATCGCGCCAGGCGCGGTGCTGCACGGCCGCCACTTGTTGGGCCAGCGAGAGCTGCTGCACGCTATCGAACCACACCACGTTTCCGGCGACAATCGGCACAGGACAGGTTTGGGCCTGCGCGGGCAGGTTGCTCAGAAGCCCGTAGGCGAGGAGAGGGAACAAAGAGGAACGCATAGCCAATAGATGCGCGAGGGGAGCTTTTTGCATACGGTCGAATCGGCCGAAGAGCTAATACTGTCCGGTAACGTACGTTATGCTAAACACTACCCCCTAACTAGCTGTGTTCTAGGTAGTTTATAATGGCATAAAGGTTGGAAAACTTACGCTGGATACTATTTTATACTGCGTTAACGTGCCAAAAGCAGCAGGCTAAAACGCAATTTTTATACTAAGCAAACACTATTTTAAAAGCAATTTTTCACTCACACATTCTCCATTTTACAGCACCTTACGCTACGTAGTAAGCCCTTGAGTCAGGACTGCGATTTCGGCCTCAATGGTGGCAGTACGCGACGCTTTTTCTTGCTCGGAAAACAAGTTAGTCGGTGCCTCTTCCTGCACAAACTTCAGGCGCTCCTGCGCATCCCGAAGCTGCGCATGTGAAGTGGCTGCCGCCGCCCGCGAACCAGCACTTTTAGGTAAGACACTAGGCGCAGACCCCAGCACTTGGTATACAGGGAGCACGGCTTTAAGCTGGCTGAGCGTATAGGCCGGAAGCGACTTAATCGGCTTGCGGCTAGCCAGGGCAAGGCGCACGTCGTGCAGCACTTTGGTAACGGCTTGGTAAGCAGTCAAGTCTTTGACGTTCTGCAACACTTCACGTGCCTGGTATTCCTTGAGCTCAAAGTCAAGCCGCAGGCGGTCATACAGCGCCGGCAGTTCCCGGTAGGTCGCCTCCAGCATGCGGCGAAACTCCTCAATCTCCGTCAGGGTCAACACCTTCTTGGCTTTTACCACTGGCAGTAGCGGCTCCTGAGTACTAGTCATTTTAAATACTAACGCCTCTACCCGCCGGCCGCGCCGCTGCAGGGTCACGACCACCTCCCAGCCGATAGCCCGGAACTCCTCAATCGCGGGCTTGAGCACGTATCGGTTAAAATCGGTCCAGTCGGTGTATTGCTCCGAGTTTTCACCAAACAGCCACTCCCGTAGCGTGTCAAACTGCAGCGGTTCCTCCCAGGTCTGGTTATGGTAACTGCGCATAATCCAGAACAGCCGCTGGCTATGCGCATTCTTGAGCGTAAGCAGTGACTCCAACTCCACGGTCGTGAACTTTCCGGTCAAATCCAGCAGGTGCTCCTTTAACCGGGGGTTAAATTCCCCTGTTATCAGGTTAGTGCCCTCATCAAGGCTTAGGATGTTGAACAGAGAAATCGCGTCGCGGCGCTTCTTGCCATTTTTGAGCGACGTATTGATAATGGGCTGGGTCAGACGCGTCTGAGCCGCAGCTAGTTCCGTGTACTGCTTACCCCCCGTGTTACCGCCCCGCGTGATGTCGTTGAAGTGAATGCGAAACGACAGCGTATCCTGCTTCTGATGCAGGCAGCCTAGAGCTAGGGCAAAAATACGAGCTTCTACATTGTTGAGCGCCAGGGGCGAGCGCACAAAGGTGTTGCTCAAAAAGGCAACCTCGTGGAGCTTGGTTTGCAGTCCGTTTAGGGGTCCGTTCATAGGGTAAACCGGAAGATTGGCCGTTGATGCCGGAAAAGGTACGCATATCTTCCGGTTTGAACGGCCGATTTTCCGGTTTGAACGGCCGATTTTCCGGTTCGCAACGGCCGATTTTCCGGTTTGAACGGCCGATTTTCCGGTTCACAGCGGCCGATTTTCCGGTTCAATCTTCACAAAAATCTAATAGCCAATGCGTTATGAGCCCCTAAAGAATAAAGAGTATTTAAAGAAGCTTTAAAAAATTTCAAAACAAGGCGAATCGAATTTTTTTTCTTTTTTTAAAAGGCTTCTAGAAGGCCATCCGCAGACAAGCGGTCCGGACGGCGCAGAAAAAAGCTGCGCAAGGTGGCCAATTCATGTATGTACATAGATTTGCCCTGCTTGTCTTCTTTTTCGCAGCCATTCCACCGCCGATACCTTCTCGCTCCCCAAGTCATCTTTACTCCTGTGAGGGCCGGGCTCCCCATGCTACTACCTCCCCTACCACACTGTGGCTAGCGGCCAAGCACCTCCCCAGCCGGCCGTGCAAAGCGGGATACACCCGTTCGTCCCCACCCCTCCCCAAGTAATTACGCCAAAACCGGCCCAACAGGCCCCTATCAGCAACCAAACGGTCCACAACCAACACCCTTACCCCAGCGCACGGCAGGCGAAGCGATAGGGTGGCGCTGGGCCCATGCCAGCGGCGCGCTACCCAGCCAAGTGAGCAGATGGGCATAACCAGGCAGCCGGCGTAATTTCTCCCCACGGCAACCCAGCCTCTCCCCTACTCTAGCCCAGCTGGGCTACTTGGTGCGGCGTTTCTGACGGCGACTGAGTTCGGCTTGTTCCTTGGCCGCCAAAATGGCTTCCTGTTCTGGGGGCAGCGGCTCGTGCGTTTGGGCTTTATCCTGCAGGTAGGCCACCAGCGCGCGTTCCAGCACCTCCTGCAGCGGTAGCCGGGCCATGTACGCATACGTAAACCACTCGCGGAACACGGCGGGCGGCAGGTTATTGGTGAAGGGGATACGCAGCGGCTTTTCCTCCACGCTTATCTCTTCCATACGTATGGTACTTATGATACTGTCAGTACGTATAGTACTGGCAGAAGCATCCCGCAGCGCAGGTTGCGGGGGAGCCTGCAACCGCGCTACGGAGGGGTGCAGAATATCGTCGTGGCTGGCCGCAGGCGAAGCCAGCCGCACTGGGGGCATTTTCTTAGGTGGCATCGGATAAGTGGAGGCGGGTGAGAAATTCGTCCGTAAGCGCTCGGTAGTCACTGGCCCCGTTGGAGTTGGGCGCCCAGTCGTAGATAGCCTGCTGGCCCGCCTGCGATTCGTCCAGCGCTACGTTTTCCCGGATAGTCTGCTGCATCACCAACTTGCCGAGCACTAGGTCAGCTTCGAGCGCGCGGGCGTATTGGTGGTGCAGTGCCTTGCGGTACGTACGGGCATACTTCGTAAAAAAGATACCCCCGATGCACAGGTTCGGGTTGAAGTTGCGGCGGATGACTCCGACCATCTCCACTACTTTGGTCAACCCCTCGCTATTAAAGAAATTGGGCTGCAACGGGATAAACACTGCCTCACTGGCCACCATTGCCGACACAGCCAGCGTGCCCAGGTAAGGCGAGGTATCGATGAGTACAAAATCAAGCTGTGCGGGCAAGGCCGGCAGCCCGGCGGCGTGGGCCTGGCCACCAGCCAGCGCGGCAGCGAGGTCTTGGAGGACATTGCGAAAAAACCACCCGTAATCCATTTCCTGTCCCAGCAGCTTTTCCTGCCTCGTAAGGTCTTCGCCCGCCGTAATGCAGTACAGATTGGGCGCGGCGGTATTGAGCTGCGAGCGCAAGCCACCCCCAGTGTCCAGGGCGGCCGCCAGCGACCCCGGCACGGCCGGCAGCTCCGCAATGGTGGAGCTTGCGTTGCCCTGGGGGTCGGCATCTATCAGCAAGGTCTGGTAGCCAAGCTGTGCCAGCCGATGGGCAATGGCCAGAGCAGAGGTGGTCTTGCCCACGCCGCCCTTGCGGTTGGCAAACGTGATGATGTGCATAGAATATTGAGAATACTGTTGTGGAAACAAATGTAAAGTATACGTACCATATTTTCAATCCTTATCAAGCTTATGAAAAATATCATACGTATCAAACTTATAGTAAGTTTGATACTGATAGCGTACTTAGTACGTAGCGGTTGCAAGTGCTGCCTGACAGCATATTTTGTAAAAATACAATGAACTTTATTTATACAACATTCTGACAGTTTGCATAATAGTATTTGGTAAGCACGTAAGTGCCATGCCTACGATATAGATGACTTATTCAGATTCCATTTCTGTATGTACCGTACGTATAGTACGCTTCGCAAGTGATAAGGAACCTCTTATACTTGTGAAACATATTGTACGTATCATAAGTATGGTACTTACGGCGCGTCGTTATTTGCGTAATTCAAAGGGTACTGACCGGCTTATCAAGAGTTGAAAAACGGCGTAAGTACAACAGGGCATTCAAGACGGAGGTCCTAAGCATCCGGCTGAAGTGTGCCGAGCAGTAGCACTATTTAGGGATGAACGGGCTATGGCACACACTAGACTTGTTCCCAAATAGTATTTTTGGGAATGCTAGATGTTGATACGATAACCGATGACCGGCAAATGCGGGCCTTAACGGGGCTAGACCTGGCCGCATTTTGTGACCTGGCCGAGCCCTTCGCGCAGGGGTGCCAAGAAGAAGCCGAGGCCCGTTTCACCGACCAGCGCCCGCGTAAACGCAAGGCCGGCGGGGGACGTAAAGGCGTGCTGGTCAGTCCACAGCAAAAGTTATTATTCATCCTCTACTACCTCAAAACGTATCCCACCTTTGATGTGCTCGCCGCCACGTTCGGCCTGTCCCGTTCTAAGGCGTGTGAGCGCGTCCATCAACTGGCCAAGGCCTTGGAGCGTACCCTGCGCATCCAGGGCGTACTGCCCGCCCGCGCCATCGCCTCGCTGGCTCAGATGCAACAGGTGTTTGCCGACGTGCCCGTGCTCTTGCTTGATGCCACCGAGCGCCCCCAGCACCGGCCGCAGGCGGTGCTGGACCGAGCGGCCGACTACTCAGGTAAAAAAAAGGCTGACGCGTAAAAACACGCTCATCGCCGACCCCAGTCGCTACATTCACTACCTGGGACCCACGAGCTGCGGGTCCACCCACGACTATCAACTGCTTAAAAACGAATTTAATACCAACCTGGGCCTGCTTGACCTGTTCGACTTGCTGGCCGATTTGGGCTACCTGGGCCTAGTCACCGACTACGACCTGCCGCCCCAAAGTCTGCCCCACCGCAGGCCACGCCGCAGCAAAAAGCGCCCCGACGCGGCCCTGAACAACGTGCAACGAGCCGAAAATGCGGCCCACGCCCGTCGCCGCGTCAAGGTCGAACACGCCATCAGTGGGGCCAAACGCTTGGGCTGCGTGGCCCAGACCTGCCGCAACAAGTCCAATAGCTTCAATGACCGGCTCTTAGCCGTCGCATGCGGTATCTGGA
>NZ_JASITD010000054.1 GCF_030063445.1 Hymenobacter sp. H14-R3
CCTCTGGTTTGTCACCATTCACCCTTTTGAAGATGGCAACGGCCGCGTAGCCCGCGCCCTGACGGAATTGCAGTTAGCTCGCGCCGATGCCTCCGCCCAGCGCTTCTATAGTTTGTCGGCGCAGATGCGGCTGGAGCGCACCGCCTACTATGCCCACTTAGAAGCCGCCCAAAAAGGAGGCCTTGATATTACGAACTGGCTGGACTGGTTTCTGGCCTGCCTGAGCCGCGCCCTGGCGGCGACGGAGCAGACCCTGGCCAAGGTGTTGACGAAAGCGCGGTTTTGGGAACAGCACGCCGCGTTCCCGTTCAATGCCCGCCAGCAACGGCTGCTCCATCAATTGCTCGACGGCTTCATCGGCAAGCTCACCTCGTCTAAATGGGCGACGATTACCAAATGCTCGCAGGACACCGCTACCCGCGACATCCAGATGCTGCTCGACCAGGGCATCTTGGTGAAGGAAGCAGCCGGCGGGCGTAGCACCAGCTACCGCTTGGCCGACGGGGCGTTGGGGTAGGGCAGGGCTCGCGAAGGAGGCGTTAGGGACAGGAAAGAGTAAAAAGACATTACTTAAACGACCGTTTACATAATGTCTTTCTAGGCTAACTTCGCCGGAAACCTCTGCTTTTACCCCGTGCCCGCCTACTTCGCCTACTACCGCGTCTCCACCCAAAAGCAAGGCAACTCGGGCCTCGGCCTCGACGCCCAACGCGCGGCCGTGGTCAATTTCCTGAAAGGCGATACCCCGGTAGGGGAGTATGTGGAAGTGGAAAGTGGTAAGAAGAACCAGCGGCCGCAACTGCTGGCGGCGATCGCGGCGGCCCGGACCGCAGGTGGGGTGCTACTGATTGCCAAGCTTGATAGACTTAGTCGCAATGCGGGGTTCATTCTGGCCCTACGCGACTCGGGGGTGCAGTTTGCCTGCTGCGACATGCCCGATGCCAATACCCTCACGGTAGGCCTCTTCGCCGTCATCGCCCAGCACGAACGCGAGACTATATCTCAACGCACCAAGGATGCCCTGAAAGCCAAGAAGGCGCGGGGGGCGCAACTCGGCACGCCAGCCAACCTCACGGAGGATGCGCGGCAGTTCGGCTTGGAGGCTCGGCAACGTAATGCGCGCGAGCATGGCGGCATCCGGCAGGCTACGGCGCTTATTCTGGCTCGGCGGGCGCAGGGGCTCAGTTGTGAGACCATCGCGGGCGAGCTGAACGCGCTCGGCTTTACGGCCAGAAGGGGCGGGGCATTCTCCCAAAAGCAAGTCCAACGCCTCGTCGATCGCGCCACTAGCCCCCTAGGGCCTGGCCCCCACGCTGCGGCCGGCTTATCTTAGGCGCATGTACTATGTACTCTTAACCCCCTGGCCGGGTGGTATTTCTTTTGAGAACAGTGGCGTGCTCCCCCTGGTGGGCTGGCTCGTCGGGCTGATTATTGTAGGCTGGTTGGGTATTAACTGGTGGAGCGCGCACATCGCCCGCCAATTTGAGCGCGACCCTACGGCTACGCCGCAGCCGACCACCGATTGGAATCTGTCGGGCCTGGCCAAGGCACTGTTGCTTTTGTTTGTGGCCGCGTGCTTTGGGCTGCTGCTAATGCTATAAGCACCGCTAGCAGCCTCCTACTTAACCCACTGCCGCTGACTGGCCAAGCTGTCGCGGCGGGCCACCACGAAGGGCAGCTGGTCTACCTGCCTGTAGCGGTGGACCAGCAGCAACAACAGCGTAGCCGTTAGGCGGACCGGGCGGGCGGCGGACCGGGCGGGCGACGGGTCCGCCGCAAAGATGCCGACCTATCGCGGCCCGTCCCCCCGGCAGGCCGACTGCGGCCGGCTCCGTGAGCTGAGGCAGTCGAGACGATCTCCCAGCGTACCAAGGACGCCCTGAAAGCCAAGAAGGCGCGGTGAGCGCAACTCGGTACGCCCGCCAACCTCACGCAGGAGGCGCGAGAGCTCGGCTTGGAGACGCGGCAGCGTAATGCCCGCGAGCATCGGGGCATCCGGCCGGCGACAGCGTTGCTTTCGGCGCGGCGGGCGCAGGGACTGAGTTGTGATTTCGTCGCGGGCGAACTGAACGCGCTGGGCTTTACCGCTAGGAGAGGTGGGTCTTTTTCCCACTAACAGGTCCAGCGCCTCGTTCACCGCGCCCAGGCGAGCGGCACTACGCCCCTCAAGTCGCACCTACAAAGTTCTTTACCAAGCGCATAGACAGTTAGTAATGAAGTGAACGGGGAAGCCGTGGAGGTGATGCTCTTTCTGCAAGGACGCCAGCCGGGCGCCTATTTGCTCAATCGCACGACGCCCTACTATCCGCAAGCCACGCCGCACCACGTGCGCAGCCACGCCACCTACACGCTCGCCCGCAGCCAGGAAGTCTACGTTACCACGGCCCACCATGCCGGAGAGCTCGTACTTGCCACCGCCACGAGCGCCCAGCACCCCTCGGCCGGCACCTTTTCTTTCGCGGCCGTCAGTATCCGGGATTCAACCAAAACGGTCATGCTCACCAACGGCCACTTTGACCGCGGGGGGCAATAAGCTTAGAACACCACCTAGCGACCCACCAAAAAACGGTGTCAACAACCCGTCTCCGGAACTGGCGTTTCCAAGCCACCAAGGCGCTTCTAAAATCCTTTCAGCGAACGAGCGTTTTTTGGAGGGTGCTATCAGCTATTTTTGAAGCATGCTTAGGCCGGTAGAACTGACAGGTGATTTGGAAGGAGCCTTAGCTCGAGCTGGCGACTGCGAAGCTGCTTTACGGCTGTTGCTGGAAACGAAACCGAGTGTCGCTGTACTGGCTTCCCTACTGCCGGCCGTGTTGGACAGAGTTGTTGACAGCACCAGGCTAACGGCCATCGGCCTAGCTAAAGAGGTAGTCGCTGCTTACGGCACGGAGCCCGTCATTAGAAGCAGCCTTCAACTTCTAATCGATAATTATCTACCTGGCCATGATGAATGGCACTACCGCCGGATTGCAGAACTCTATAAGCTGCTTCACTATGAAACAGAGCTAGCTAATTTTTTAACACTATGCCGCGCAAGCTCCAATTGGGAGATAAGAGAGATAGCAGATGATTTTGCATGAATGTAAATCCACTGTTTTTTGAACGCTAATCATACCTACGCCAACGGCCCTGAAAACGTGGTTTTCAAGGCCGTTTTGTGAGGAGGTTTTTCGAACAGCTATTTGCTTATGCTAAGAGGCTATCCGAATAGGATAAAAGGAGTTGTATTTTTGGGGTATGGTTACGAGTCAAGAATTTCGCATTTCTGATACGCTCTGGGAACGGCTCTCACCCAAGTTGCCCGTCCACGTTCCCAAGGCGCATCCGCTGGGCTGCCACAAGCGGCGGGTGCCTGACCGAGAGGTGCTCGACGGCATTTTTTTCGTCCTGCGCACGGGCTGCCAGTGGAAAGCCTTGAGTGCCACGGGTATCTGTTCGGGCTCCACGGCCCACGCCCGCTTTCAGGAATGGGTGCAGGCCGGGGTCTTCGCCCAGCTCTGGGACGTAGCTCTGCAAGACTACGAGGACCTGATAGGACTCGACTTCGACTGGATGGCCCTCGACGGTTCGCTGCACAAAGCGCCGTTGGGCGGGGAAAAAAACCGGCCCCAACCCCACGGACCGCGGCAAAGGGGGCGTCAAGCGCAGTCTGCTGACCGAGGCGCAGGGCATCCCGGTGGGCCTGGTGCTGGAGGGGGCCAATCGACATGACATGAAGCTGACGGAAAGCACGTTAGCCAGTCTGCCTCCGGCGGCTGAAGCGGCCCGCCAGGCCCACTTGGCCGCGGGGGGCGAGCAAGGCCTGTGCCTGGACGCGGGCTATGACTACACCCAGGTCCGGGAAGTGGTAGCCGCCTTTGGCTACACGGCCCACATCCGGCCGCGGGGCGAGGAAGTACAGGCCAAGAAAGCAGGTCAGAAAGCCCGCCGCTGGGTTGTGGAACGCACCCACTCCTGGCTCAACCGCTTTCGCCACCTGCTCGTTCGCTGGGCTAAAAAACCAGAAAACTACCTGGCCATGCTTCACTTTGCCTGCGCCCGCGTAACGTGGTATAAATGTCTTTTTGGGTGATGACCATTCCCTATTCGGATAGCCTCTTAGCAGCTTTTTATTAGCGTCGAGGCTGTCTACTTATGTAGTCTCTTTAATGCAGAGATATCGTTCGCCTGCTGAATGACCTTCGAAATAGGCGACTTTGCCAGCAACGAAAGAAAGAATAGTAGTCGTACTACTCCCAACTACGGCTTGCAACGCCTCTTCAAGTGGCATAATTTGGGGCTGACTAGCGTTAGCAGCCGAGAAAACATAGCCGGTCGTCAGCTTATATCGAGCCAGCGCCTGACTCACATAACTAATGTCTTGTTGCCGGCTGCCTTTCGGCAACCTGGTGCAGTAGCGCTCATCTAACTCATGGCTAAGCGCATCCATACCGCGCACCAGATTTTCAGGCTGCTTAGCCTGCGCTACGGTCATTAACCACTGCTTCTTATAGGGTTTGCCTAGGAAAGCTTCCAAGAACGCGGGTAAGTGCTGCTGTATAACTGCCATCTGAAAAAAGTACGGACTATTCTCACAAACCTACGGTTTCTAAAATTGCCATAACGGAGAGGTTCAGAAAGCCCCTTCCCGAGCGAGTGGCTCAGAAATTCCGTAGCAAGCGTGTTTCCGACGCGTAGCAGGGGTTGAGCAAGCCCAAAAGGAGTGCGTCCGTAAGGTGCGCCTTCTTGGCCCCACCGCCGCGCAGGGGGGAGTGTAAACTAGGCAGCGCCTGATAAACGGCTAGTTTAACCTTTGTACCAAACTTTTAACCAAGGCCAGAGCCCCGGGGTAGCCGAGGGTGAAGATGGCCACCGGCTCGTAGCCGGCCGGCACGCCGAACGCGGCGCGCACCTTGTCGGCCGAGAAACCCGTCATTTGGTGGATTTGCACGCCTAATTCGGTCCCCTGGATGGCGGGCGTGGCCACGGCCTGGCCCACGTCGTGCGTGTCCCAGGCGTTGGGGTTGCTGTCGTGCGAAAACGTGGTTCTGGCGAGGCTCATCACCAGCACCAGGGCGGCCTTGGCCCAGGGCTGGTTAAACTCGGCTAGGCTGGCCAGAACCTTGTCGTAGGCCTCGACCGAACCGGCGCGGGTACCCACCAAAAAGTGCCAGGGCTGCTCGCCGAAGCACGACGAGGCCGACGAAGCGGCGGCAAAGACCTGGTGCAGCACGTCGACCGGCACAAGCTGGTTGGCGTAGGCGCGGGGGCTGCGGCGCTGGGTCAGCACGGGCAGAATTTCGTGTTCGAGGACGAGAACGTTGGTAGTATCGGCGGCCATGAGGAGAGGCAAATGCATAAAAAACCCGGCGCGGACCATCCGCGCCGGGTTCCGCAACTGCGGCCGGCTGCTATTGTTGGGCTTGGCTCGCCGGGGCCCTACTTGGCTTGCAGCAGCGGCACCACGTCGGCCACTTCAAACAGGGAATTGTACTTCAGAATAGCTTTCAAAAACGCCACGTGCCCCTGCCCGATAACGAGCACAATGGCCTTGTCGTGCTGCACGTCCACTTGGCGCAGCAAGTTGGTGTAGATGCGCACGTTGCGCTTGAAAAACTCGCCTGCCAGGTCGGCCCCCGCGTAGTTGGCACCGCCCCCAACGCGGGCCAGGTCGAGCAGGTAGGCGTCCATCTGGGCGCGCTCGGCCGCCTCGGTGGTGTGGTGGATAAAGCGGGCCAGCAGCGTTTTGTCCGGGGCCACCTGCAGCTCGCTGAGCGTTTTGCGGGGCCCCGTGCGGGCCGTGATGAGGCGGCCCAGGCTGTCCTGGGGATTCGTAGCGAAAGATTCGTTCAGGATTTGCTCCTGGCCGTGCTGTTTGGCGTAGGCCTGGGTGGCTTCGTAGTCGAACACGCCGCCGTCGGCATCGGCGCAGTATACGCGGGGGCGGTTGAGCTTGTGGGCCAGGCGGTAGGCGAGCTGGTACACCTCGTTGTTACCGGCCTTGAGCCGGCCCTGGCGGTACAAAGCGTAGGTACTGTCCACGAACGGCTGGTCCGGCAGCTTGAACTCGATGAACACCTTATCGGCCCGCGTCTGGGCGAGCTTGCCCACCAGCTCGTCCAGCTCACGCTGCATTTCGGGCGTTTTCATGTCGATTTTGGTGCCCTTGTGCAGGTCGGAATCGGAGCCGCTGAAGTGAAGCGTACCCACCAGGTACACCTTGATTTTGGCGGGCCCCCCGGCGGGCCTGGTCTGGGCGGTGGCCGCGGCGGCGGGTCCCAGCAGGGCGAGCGACAACAGAAGGCGGGCAAACGGGCGGCAAGCAGTCATGGCGGTGTGATGAAAGGGGGTTGGGGATGACGATGGGACAAAGGTGCCGGCCCCCCCGGCCGGCCGAAACTTTATTATCCCAACCACCG
>NZ_JASITD010000055.1 GCF_030063445.1 Hymenobacter sp. H14-R3
AAACGAACGTTTAACGAATGTGATAAGCTCGCTTTCTGAGTTAAAAGACTGTTAGATAGAATATTATACGTATAACAAAAGGGAAAAGAATCCTTCTCCCCACTGCCCTTGCTTCTGCCGGTGGCCTAGCCGGCTACGTGGGCTGGCAAGGCCGGCATGAAGCCGTCAAACACCTCGTAGCTCAGGATTTTGTAGCGACGAGCGTAGGCCCGCAGGTGAATGGCAATAATACGGTCCCTGGTGGCCAGTTCAGAACCGGGGCTATACTCTATGACCAGCATCCGCTTCTCGGCCTCCTGAGCAAGTAGGAAATGGCAAGGGATAGCCTGTTGCTCTGTTTCGGTGAGCTGCACCGCGTTATCGGGTTTGAGAATGACGAGTTCGAGGTAAATTTTTTGCCGCATATGGGGGAAGGAGACGGGGCCGCAAAGAACGATTAGGCGACGGGCGGCGCTGTTTTAGGCGTGACCAAGCCCAGGCGCACGAGCAGCAGGCCCCCGGCATTGCGGGTAGGCTTGACCTTGCCCGTTTTCAGGTCGTGGTTGTAGCGGTTCACTTCGGCGACGTGGGCGGCGCTGGCCATGATGGTCTGCCGATGCTTCGCGTCCGTGATGCGCAACTCGTCAAGGACGCGGGCGGCATTGTCATAGTGACTCTGCTGCACGCCGGGCAAAGTCGGAGTGGTGGCTACCAAATCGAAGGGGATGGTTTCGGATAGGGCTTGCGATTTGACCGTGAAAATGATGTTTTTGACACTTCGGCCTACTTTTTCGAGCTTGTAGCTGACATGTAGTTCGGTATGCTCATTGATTTGTTTGACAGACACATCTAGGACATTCACGCGAAAATCCTTGAATAATTTGAGCTTCTCATTGCCTTTAGCATCAAGTAGACCCAAGGTTTTTTTGAAGTCTTGAATGTCATACTTTTTAGTTTCGCCTAGGTCTTTCCACTGACTGCAAAGTGGATAAATCCGCTTTGCATACTTGCTGGTGAGACGGAGCGCAGCAGCGAGACCGAAGCTGGTAAAATTGTCTTTGAGGTGGAAAAGGTGCGGTAAAATGTGATTAGTAAGCTCAAATTCGATGATTCCAGTACCCGTTAAGTATTCGATTCTCTGGAACATAGAAAGCTGTTTGATGCTTTTTTCCGTCGTTGTCGAAAAAACACGGGACATCATTCCCTCAGTAGCCAGCAACAGATAAGGTAGGTGATATTGCTTGCTAGTTAAGGCAGATAATTCTTTGACATTCAACTGGTAAACCAATGATTCCTGTGTTTTTCGCAGCCTAGAAAGCATGAAGAAAAACAAGTCGAGCTGTAACTCACTATATTCAAAACGGGCATTTGTTAAAGCATTGCTTTGTCGTATCTCCGTTTCGGTTATAATTAGCTGATTCATAGTGCAAGTATACAATGAAAAGGCATAGTATAAAGGAGGCCCCTATTTAAACCTCCCATTTCACTGATTAAACCTCCTCATTTCACTGATTAAACCTCCCATTTCACTGATTAAACCTCCCATTTCACTGATTAAACCTCCCATTTCACTGATTAAACCTCCCATTTCACATTTTTTTTGCCTTCACAAAATTCTTGAAATCAATTAGTTACAGTGACTACTGTTGAGCCCTACAAATAGACAAAGCTTTTCAAATACAACAATTGCTGTTCCCGCGCGAGAAAAAAAAGGCTTTTAGAAACTGTTCGGGGGTACACTGGCGGGAACCAAAACAAAAACAACAAAACTTTTGATATTCAGTAACTTGCGCGCATTTTGAAAACTAGATATTATTGATAATCAAAGTTTTATAAACTTATTTGTCGAGCTTATGTACTGTTTTGAGCCGGGGATTGCGGGGTAGTGCTAAAAAGGGCTAGGAAGGCCCAGGACGAGCTAAAGGGGTTCGCGGGTATCAAGACGAGGCGAGAGGGTCCAGGAGGTCACTAGGACACGCTAAAAGGGCTGGCAGGTACCAAGGCGGGGATGGTACAGGGGGAAGGACGAACGATTGGGCAGTGGGGAAGGGCGGTGATGCACTGGTCAAGTAGTCAAGCGGCCAGGTGGGGGAGCAGGTAGGGCAGGCGAGTACAAGCAAGGGGGCAGCAGGCAGGGTAAAAGCAGAAAGGTCAGCGGTCGAGTGGGGAGTTGGGGAAGGCCGCCGCAGGTGGGGGAGGTCGTCCAGGTAGGCCAGCACAAGCGAGGAAGCTCAGCCAGGTCAGCGGGGCAATTGAACAGGAAGCAAGTCGAAGCTGAGCAGGGAGAGCCAGGACCGACTAAGGGGGAGACTAGCCACAAACCAGGATAGGGGGAGGCCGGGGAAGCAGGGGAGGGCAGCATCAGAAAAGAGTAGCGGGGGTAGTTGGATGGAGAGGCGCAGGAGCCGTACCTTGGAAGCCCCTAGCAGCTCGTTTTGGTGTAAAGCAAGTTATGTTTTTCGCTTCGCTCAAAACCCGTTCGCCCTTTGGGCTCACTCTAACTTGCCTCTTTGGGGGCCGCACTATGTCCGACGACCAGCCCAGCCCGCCGCCCCGCCGCCGCGGTCGGCAGCCCAAGACGACGCCCCACCAGGCGCACACCGTATCGGTGCGGTTGACTGAGGCGGAGCACTGCGAGCTGGCCACCGAGGCCAAGGATTACCGCAAGTCAATGGGCGAAGTCCTGCGGTCCGTATGGGCCGGCACCCCCGACGCGGCCCGCCCGCCCCGGCCGCGCACGGTCGAGGAAGTGGCGCAGCTGCGGCAGCTCATCGGCATGGCCGGCAACCTGAACCAGCTCACCAAGCAGCTGCACGCCGGCCACAACGTGAGCGAGGCGGCCCGGCAGGTGCTGGTGCAGCTTTACCGGCTGCTCGATGACTTAGCCCCCGACCCGACGCGATGATTGGCAAGGTGAAAATCGGCAAGAGCTTCGGCGGCATCTGCACCTATGTCTTTGGGGAGGATAAGGGAGCCGAGGTGCTGGCCACCGAAGGCGTGCGCGATACCTCAGCGGCCCACATGGCCGCGGACTTCAACGCGCAGCGGGAGCTAAACCCCAATTTGGGCAAGGCCGTGATGCACGTCGCGCTGGCCTGGCCAGCGGAGGAGAAGGCGCTTTTGAGCAACGAGCGGATGGAGGAAATAGCCCGCGCCTACCTGAAGGCGATGAAGGTGGACCCGGAGGGGACGCAGTGGGCCTTGGTGCGGCACCAAGACCAGGCCCACCCCCACGCGCATCTGATTGTCAACCGGGTAGACAACCAGGGGGCCACGGTGAGCGACCAGCACAACTACCGCAACAGTCTGGAGGCGTGCCGCAAGCTGGAAAAGCAATACGGCCTAGTCAGCGCCCAGGAAGTGAGCCAGGACAACCGCCGCGCCGTGCGCGAGCAGCTGCCGGAGCGGGCAGCGGCCAAACTCTACGTGCAGGACGCGCTGAGCCGGCACTTGCCCCACGTCGCGAGCCCCGAGGAGTTAACGGCGGCGATGCAGCGGGACGGTATCGGGGTGCAGGCGACCTACCAGAAGGAAAAATTGCAGGCCGTAGTGTTCGAGTACGAGGGCCACCACCTGAAAGGCAGCGAGTTGGGCCGGGCGTACAGCGGCAACAACCTGGCAAAGACCATTGAGGCGCAGCAGGAGCAGGTGCAACAGCAGCGGGCGGACGTGGGCGCAGCCGGCCAGCAGTACGGCCAGCACCGGATGGAATTGGAGCTAGAGGCGTTCGGCCGGGAGTACGCCGCGCAGAAGGAGCAGGCCGAGAAAGCCGAGAAACAGGTCCAGGAGCGCACGAAGCTAGAACAGACACCCAAGCCCCCACAACCCAGGATTGAGCGTAGCGGCGGCTACGGTATCGAGTAATTTCTTCCCTTTTGTTATGAATCCAACCCCCTCACCGGCCCCCAGCAATGGCGTAACTATCCTGATGGCCGAGATTGAGCGCATTGCCCAGGAGCTACGCGCCTACAACAAACGGCCCGCGCCCGCCACCGAGGACCAGGTGAAGGCCCTGGTGCAGCTGGCCGAGCGGGACCGGCCGCTCGTGCTGACCGTGAACAGCGAGGCCGTGGCCCAGCAGCTGGTGGGCAAGGTGGAGCAGCAGGCAAAAGCCTTCCAAGCGGGCTGTGATAAGCTTATTACGCTGGTAGACGACCGCACGGACTACCTCACGGAGCAGCTGACCGCCCGCTTGGCGGCGGTGCAGGCGGCGGAGGCTAAGCTAGCAGCTGCGGTGCAGCAGATTCCCCGTTCAGTGCCCTTGAACGTGTTTGAAAATTGGCGCTCGACGGTCGGCTTTACCCTTGGTCCGGTAGCCATTATGCTGTTAACGATGCTTTGCACCGGGCATTTTTCGCGGGTACCCAAAGCCGATTTAGAGAAGGTACAAGCTGACAATGAGCAGCTTCGGCAGTACAACGCCCGTCTGAGCAAGGAAGGCACTTTCTACTTGGACCAGGTTAAGCGTTACCAGGCGAAGTTTCCCAAGACCTCCCCTTACTTTCCAAAGTACGTGGCTCCACCTCTTCCAGCCCCAGCGGCTGAGTAGCCCCTTTTACGTGTTGTAAACGACCGTTCACAGTATGTAAAAGGCCACAACGACGTATTTAAATCACCGTTTCAGTGAACCGAAGTGGGCAAGCCCATCTGCACGGCACTAGGCCGTAATCCATACGTGTCTTCTTAGCGCGGACTGGCTAGGTTGCCCTTTTGTTTTTTATACGCAGCGGAGGCGAAGATGAGCCAGACCGCGCCCCCAACGCCCAGCCCCAGCCCCAGCTTCGCCAAGGAGTCGTTGCGGCCGGAATAGTAGCCCATCATGAACATGCCGGCCAAGGACAAGAGTATGCTGAAGGTGGCAACAAAGTAGAAGGAGCGGGATGGGTTTTTCATAGGGATTCGCAGTCGGTGGTATCGTGGGAACAAAAAGGTGCCGAGGCCGTGGATTTCTTTTGGTAAATCTAGGGCTAAGCGAGTTTAAGAAACTCGTCTACGATTCAACGTTTACGAAACTGGCCAAAGAGATGAGTTTCGTAAATTTTCAGACCAGTGCCTCGTTCCCCGGTAAAGTACCACACGAGCAGCACCCCGCATAGTACGGCTAAAAGCAGTGCGATTCCAAGGTTGGGATTATAACTAGGATTATGTAAAGGGACAAAACCTAGTTCAGGGAAGGACTATTTGCACTTCCCCACTGCCCCCAAAATCCTGTTTGCCCAGGCCCGGGAAAGCACCTGGTGGCGAGTTTACGAAACTCATCCCTTCGGCTCGTTTCGTAAACTTTGAATCGTAGACGGGTTTCTTAAACTCGCCCTGCCCTATGGGGCCAGCTGGCCACCTGGTGCAGGGCCGATTTCTGCCGTTCACGGAATGGAGCCTTTAGGGGTGCCATCTGGCATACTCCTGTCCTTGGGCCGCGACAGGTTGCACCTCTCCGACTTGAGCATGTTGTAAGTCGAATACGCGCTGCCGCTCAATAATTGCGGCAGTGCGCGCCCGCCAAGCGGTAAAAAAGGTGGCTGTATCCACGCGGATGTATTTGCCGAAGCCCTCCACAAACAGCGTGTCCTGGCTGCCCGGCCGCGCCTTTTGGAACGAAACAGCGTGTTTGTAACGAAAGCAGCCCTGCATTAAGCCCACTGAATCGCCCCCCGGCAGCAGGTCAAGGAATGCCAATCCACGCTCCGAATAAAAGCAAAGCTCATTTCTCGCCCGGCGAATGAATATTTGGTTGGCGGGAGTACCTGGGGGTTTGTCTAGTTGCTGTTCTACGTTGCGCCAAGTGCCCAGCAGCTGGTTTTCGGTAACGGGGGGCGGTTGGGTGCAGCCGTACGCCGTCAGCAGGCTCAGCATCGCAGTAAGCAAGGGCAGTTTCATCCTCATAGGTAGCCCAATCTAATGCGCAAGGGTTGGAGTTCACAAAAACGGTGATTTAAACAGCCACTGGATTTCCGATAGGGTTGGACAAGGACCCGCTAGCGGCCCTGCTGGTGTTTTTGTCACATTTTTTAAACGAACGTTTAACGAATGTGATAAGCTCGCTTTCTGAGTTAAAAGACTGTTAGATAGAATATTATACGTATAACAAAAGGGAAAAGAATCCTTCTCCCCACTGCCCTTGCTTCTGCCGGTGGCCT
>NZ_JASITD010000056.1:0-3104 GCF_030063445.1 Hymenobacter sp. H14-R3
GGCAGGGGGCTCTCTGTCTAAAGTTGGCGGCGACCGACTCTCCCACCGGTGAAGGCAGTACCATAGGCGCACCGGGGCTTAACGACTCTGTTCGGAATGGGAAGAGGTGAACACCCGGGCTAAAGCCACCATTGCTGGCGTTGCTACTCGTGTTCAGGGAGTAGCGACAATACCGTTGACATAAGGGAAAAGAAAAAGAAGTAAGAAGGCAGTTGCCTGCTCGGGACAAGGGAAGCCCTCGGTTCCTTAGTACGGCTCAGCTATGTTGTTTCCAACTTTATACCTGCCGCCTATTCACGTGGTAGTCTACCACGAACCTTCCATTGGGATATCTCATCTTGAGGTGAGTTTCGCACTTAGATGCTTTCAGCGCTTATCTGCTCCCAGCGTAGCTACCCGGCGCTGCTCCTGGCGGAACAACCGGCGCACCAGCGGCTAGTCCAACTCGGTCCTCTCGTACTAAAGTCAGGTCCTCTCAAATATCCAACGCCCACCACAGATAGGGACCGAACTGTCTCACGACGTTCTGAACCCAGCTCGCGTGCCACTTTAATCGGCGAACAGCCGAACCCTTGGGACCTTCTCCAGCCCCAGGACGTGACGAGCCGACATCGAGGTGCCAAACCTCCCCGTCGATATGAGCTCTTGGGGGAGATCAGCCTGTTATCCCCGGCGTACCTTTTATCCTTTGAGCGATGGCCCTTCCATGCGGAACCACCGGATCACTATATCCGTCTTTCGACCCTGCTCGACTAGTCAGTCTCACAGTCAAGCCCACTTCTACTATTGCGCTCTACGTACGGTTACCAAGCGTACTGAGTGGACCTTTGAAAGCCTCCGATACTCTTTTGGAGGCGACCACCCCAGTCAAACTACCCAGCAGCCACTGTTCTCCACCAATGGTGGAGTTAGGCATCAGGCACAGTAAGGGCGGTATTTCAACGTTGGCTCCACGAATCCTGGCGGACCCGCTTCGACGCCTCCCGCCTATGCTACACATACTGAACCCAACACCAATGGCAACCTATAGTAAAGGTGCACGGGGTCTTTCCGTCCCGTGGCGGGTACTCGGCATCTTCACCGAGACTACAATTTCACCGAGCTCACGGCTGAGACAGCACCCAAATCGTTACACCATTCGTGCAGGTCGGAACTTACCCGACAAGGAATTTCGCTACCTTAGGACCGTTATAGTTACGGCCGCCGTTTACTGGGGCTTCGATTCAAGCCTTCGCCTTGCGACTAAGCTCCCCTCTTAACCTTCCAGCACCGGGCAGGTGTCAGGCCTTATACGTCCGCTTACGCGTTAGCAAAGCCATGTGTTTTTGTTAAACAGTCGCTTGGGTCTTTTCACTGCGGCTTCTCATCTTGCAATGAGGAAGCGTCCCTTCTCCCGAAGTTACAGGACCATTTTGCCGAGTTCCTTGGCCGTGATTCACTCGAGCGCCTCAGGATACTCTCCTTGACTACCTGTGTCGGTTTGCGGTACGGGCCGATTGTAGATACAACGTTTAGCAGCTTTTCTTGGCAGTCTTTAGGTACACTATCTGCGTGGGCCGAAGCCCGTGCAGTACTATCACCTTTCCCCTAGTTGAGCGTACTTAACTACTCATCCAATAGGTACGGGCTTTAACGAGCACTTCCGTCCGCTCGCGGTACTTTCATTCCTGCGTCCCTGCATCACTTCTACATCCGGGGGCCAGAATATCAACTGGCTTGCCATCGGGTACACCTCTCGGCTATCCCTTAGGTCCCGCCTAACCCAATTCCGATTAGCGTTGAATTGGAAACCTTAGTCTATCGGCGAATAGGTTTCGCACCTATTTTATCGTTACTCATGCCTACATGTGCTTTTCTGGACGCTCCACCATGCCCTGACAGGACGGCTTCTCCGCAACCAGAATGCTCCCCTACCACTTGACTGTCTCCATAAGAGTGTGTCAAATCCCGCGCTTCGGTGCCTAGCTTGATGCCCGCGTATTATCGATGCCCGGTCGCTCGACCAGTGAGCTGTTACGCACTCTTTAAAGGAATGGCTGCTTCCAAGCCAACCTCCTGGCTGTCAAAGCAACTGGACCTCCTTTGTTCAACTTAGCTAGAACTTAGGGACCTTAGCGGCGGGTCTGGGTTCTTTCCCTCTCGGCCGGGGACCTTAGCACCCCAGGCCTCACTGCCGTGTATGAATGCTGTGGCATTCGGAGTTCATCAGGATTCGGTAGGCTCTGACACCCCCTAGTCCTATTGGTAGCTCTACCTCCACAGCACCTAACCACGACGCTGTACCTCAATACATTTCGGGGAGTACGAGCTATTTCCTAGTTTGATTGGCCTTTCACCCCTACCCTCAAGTCATCCAAATCCTTTTCAACGGAAACTGGTTCGGACCTCCACAGCGTGTTACCGCTCCTTCATCCTGCTCAAGGGTAGCTCACTAGGTTTCGCGTCTACCCCCACTGACTACGCGCCCTATTCAGACTCGCTTTCGCTGCGGCTTCGTGCCTTCAAGCACTTAACCTTGCCAGTGAGGAGTAACTCGTAGGCTCATTATGCAAAAGGCACGCTATCAGGAAACTAATTCCCTCTAACTGCTTGTAAGCACACGGTTTCAGGTTCTTTTCACTCCGCTATCCGCGGTTCTTTTCACCTTTCCCTCACGGTACTGGTTCACTATCGGTGTCTCAGGAGTATGTAGCCTTAGCGGATGGTGCCGCTCGATTCAGACGGGGTTTCTCCGGCCCCGCCCTACTCAGGATACTGCTACCGTAAATCAGAATTGTCACCTACCGGGCTCTCACCGTCTCTGGCGCAGTTTCCCACCTGCTTCAGTTAACTCGATTTAATCAGATCTCGCAGTCCTACAACCCCACAGCGGCCGTAACCGCCGTGGTTTGGGCTCCTCCCCGTTCGCTCGCCACTACTTGGGGAATCATTGTTATTTTCTTTTCCTGCAGGTACTTAGATGTTTCAGTTCCCTGCGTTTGCCCTAGCTACTTACGTAACTAGTCACGAGTCTTCAACTCGCGGGGTTGCCCCATTCGGAAATCTGGGGATATAACGGGTATGTGCCCCTCCCCCCAGCTTATCGCAGCTTATCGCGTCCTTCT
>NZ_JASITD010000057.1 GCF_030063445.1 Hymenobacter sp. H14-R3
TGCCAAAAGCTATGTCCGCAAGCAGATACAGGACAAAAACCCCGGCCAGCTTGCCCTACCATTCAATCCCAGCTTGGAGCAACTGCGCGAGATGGCCAAGAGCACCCAGCTATAGGGGCAGTAGGGAGGAATAGACAAGAGGGAAAGGAAGCTAGATTCAACAGTAAATCAGCCAATAAGCCATGATTCCATCTTATAGCAGTCGCTTATTTGAACAAGCGTTCGACACGTTCAAGGCTTTCGATGACTTGACAATAGTTACCAGCAGCTCTGAGCAAGAGGCTTTTCCAACCAGTATTTGGCAGATTTTGCAACACTTACTGGTTTGGCAAGAGCACCAATTAGCTCGACTACAGGGAGAGGTTCTAGCGAAGTCATTTGACGAAAAACAAAGCTGGAATTCTGAACGCGTACCACCAAGCCAAGAGGCTTTGCAAGAGGCCGTCACGCAGTTTAAACAAGGCCTTGCCCGGTTGCAAACCTATGCAGACCAGATAAGAGAACCACAGCAGGTTCTTACGCAGGGGCTGTTGTTGCAAGACTTTGCGTTGCATTTGTCCTTTCATCTGGGGGAAGTCGTTCTCATTCGCCGACTTCAGGGAAGTTATCCGTTACCGGCTCATATGCGGGAATTCTTGCAAACATAAAGATTGAGAAAATCTGCCTCGAATTAGCCTAAATTTGGGAGCTGTTTGAAGCGTAACCGGCTCTGCTGAGGAGCAACCGGCCAGGAATAGAACAGCCCCCAGACGCGCCAACCAGCGTTGCAGGTTCTGCCCTCTGCTGGCCTAGCTCTAATACCACTCAGCGTTGAAGGTTCGCCCTCTGCTGAGTGGTTTTTAGGTTTTCAGGCATTTTCCCCGCCGCGCTGTTTGGGGCAGTAGGGAAGGCGAAAATGGACAGCGCGGCGGGGAACATGCCGAAGAAAACCTATCCCCGGAACGGGGAAGCCTTACCGCCTCGAGCGGGGAGGCTTGTTGCGTGAGGTGGCCCACAGACGGATTTCTTTGAGGAAGGGGGTTGCTGCTGCGAGTAGGGCTGCTATTTCAATAAGGTGTGCCATAGAAGGTGATTTTTTAGCTTATATATCCTGACGGACGATTCGATTTTTGCCGCTTTTCACCCCTTAGGGTTTTGGGCGCTGAAAACGGCATGGGCTTAAGCGGCACCTCTAAATAGGGCAGCCCTGTAAAGCTCCGATTTGAGGTTGTTTCAAAAAAGGACACGAAAACGGGGTTTTTAAAAAGCTGTTTCCAGCCAGTAGAGGCACTTTTCTAAAATCCAGGTACAATAAGCGGTCGAACAGCCAGCAGGACGCGGCCGTTAATTCAGGAAAAAAGGAGCGGAGCAGCGCGCACACTATCATCTCGCAAATGACCAGGTGAGCATAGGGGGGCCGCAAGCCAGACAGGCAGGAAATGAGCAGCACCGATTTTGTGGTTATCCCACCCGGCTACGCAAAGCTCTTTCGTTGAATTACCCCGTTTGTCTTATGAGTACACGCCGGCAAAAAACCCTTGCCCCTTTTTCTCCCTTTTGTACTTTTACCTCATGATAGCGCAGTGCCAAAAATGCGGGAAGGACTATGAGCCGAAGCGTCGAGGGGGGAAATTTTGCTCGACCTCGTGCCGGGTGGTGCAGCACCAGCTCATCAAACGGGGCGAGGCATGGGGGAAGCCAGCGACCGGGGACGAGCGGTATTTGGCGGATAAGTTGGTAGCGGTCGGGCGGTCAGCTAGGGAAGCACTGGCGCAGGTCGAGGGGATGCCGGCAGCGGAAGCGTTCAGTCGTTTGCAAGCATTGGTGCAGGGATGGGCCGGGGTGGCTAATAACTCCATCATTGAAAAGGTGCAGTACAATGAGGAACGTGAAATGAATGCCCAAGCCACCCGAATGCAGCGTATCAAACCAAGTAAATAAGGGTATTAGCGTAAGTGATAAGCGTAAGTTTTGCCCAAAATGTACCCTGAAAAAGTTCCGTTAGCGTAAGTAATAAGCGTAAATAACCGGCCAAAAACTGCGCGAGAAAAACAACGGTATAACCCACTATACCGGACTGCGTCCGG
This sequence comes from Hymenobacter sp. H14-R3, assembly GCF_030063445.1. Lineage (GTDB taxonomy): Bacteria > Bacteroidota > Bacteroidia > Cytophagales > Hymenobacteraceae > Hymenobacter. The sequence continues at coordinate 2,067 of NZ_JASITD010000057.1, forward strand.
TGTGGGGCTTGCAGCCGGCCCTACGCAGTATCTAGTCCCTTTCCCCACCGCCCCATGCCCTACGCCATTTGCCGAGTTGCCAAGATTAAGACCGCCCAGGCGGGCGCGGCCAAGACCGCCCATAACTACCGGCTGCGCGAAACGCCCAACGCCGACACCGAGCGCAAGCCGATGAACCACGAGTACGTCAACACGGCCGAGCGCAATTATTGGGAGCTGGCCACCGAGCGCATTCAGGAGGCCGGGGCCAAAGTCCGGCATGATTCGGTGCGCGGGGTGGAAGTGCTGCTGACCGCCAGCCCGGAGGCGTTCAAGCGCCAGGACGATGGCACCCCGCACGACTGGCACGGCAGCAAGTGGGCCGAGGCCAATATTGCATTTCTAAAAGACAAGTTCGGGGAGCAAAACGTAGTGAGTTGCACCCTGCACCAAGACGAGCTAACGCCCCACTTTCACGCCGTGGTCGTGCCCATCACCGCCGACGGCCGCTTGTCGGCCAAAGACGTGTTCAACCCCAAAACCCTGCGCGCGCTGCAAACCGAGTACGCCGAGGCCATGAAGCCGTTTGGGATGGAACGGGGGGTAGAGCATAGCCGCGCCAAGCACGAGGTCATGCGCCACGTCTACGGTGCCCAGGAACGAAGCCGGGGCGAGCTGGCCGACCTGACCAGGCCGGAGCCGGCCACGCGCCTGAGCATCGAGGGGCCGAGCGGGTTGGACCTGGTGAATTTGACCAAGTGGCGAGCCGACCAAGAGGCCCGGCTGAACGCGGAGCTGACCCGGCAGCTCGTCGCGGCCAACGAGCGGGCCAGCAAGGCGGCCAGCATCGCGCAGGATAGCGCCGGGGCCAAAGACCGGGAAAAGACACTTGTTCGGCAGTTGGCGAGCGTGGAGGGCACGAAAACGAAGGAAATCGGCCGCCGGGAATCGTTCGAGGGAGGATTGAAGCGAGCGGCCGTGCTCGCGGTCCAAGGCGAGACGTTGCCGGCGAACGTGCTGGAGTACGGCCAGAAAATTCGCTCCAGTATGCAGGCCGAGGCAGAAAAACACGTCCAGCAAGCCCTAAAGGCCCCTATTCGGCAAGCCGGCGACCTGACCGAGCAGCTAAAAAAACTCCCAGGGTACACTTACCAGGAAAACCCAACCACCAAACAGGGCCAGCTACGCCACGCGGCCACCGGCAGCCGGTTCGAGCTGGCCGAGTTGAAGCCGGGCGGGGTGTCGATGAAGGAGGCATACGACCAGGCCGTGCAACGCACCGCGCAGCGCGACCAAGTGCAGAGCAAAGGCCAAAGCCGAGGAGGGGGAGGCGTGAGCATGAACTGACCACCAAACGCAAGGCCAAGCCACCCCCCCGCAATTGCATTGCAGGGGGTGTCTTGTAAGAGTTAAGAGTCAAGTGCTATAACTTACTGATAATCAAGGGGGGTCTGTTTTAAGATTTAAAACACCTGTTTTAAACCTTAAAACATGCTGTTTGTACTTTTCCGCGATGGTGACCAGTCATTTTTAAAAATTCACTACCCTTTCTGCAACGTGGTGTTTTAAAGCTTAAAGTGAATGGTTTTAAAAACGGCTCGTTTTTTTAAACGCATTGATTAAGTTTGTCTAGCAAAAAATCAAAAAGCTATGACGACTTGGTACAGAAAATTGACGGACTATCCTGAAAATGAGAACAATCCATTTTCAGAGAAGGCCGTTTTAGAGATTAGCACCACAAAAAAGCGTCAGGCCATCAAGCCCCCGAAGACCAGCAATGGAGAGAATAAGTATTGGGTAATCGATAATAACGGCGAGAAAGTAGCTGAAAGTCTGTTTGTTAGAGAGGTAGAAGTTGACGAAGAGCAGTTTGCAAAAGTCTTCCTGAGCGGTCTGCTCAACTTTTGGGAGCTTAGCCCACGTGGCATCCGGGTGTTTACCTATGTTCTCCGCCAGCTCCGCGCAGGTCGAGATGAGTTCTACTTCTCGGCGTCGGAGTGCATGAAATTCACTCTCTACAAGAGCAGGGGGCTTGTTACGAGCGGCTTAGCTGAGCTGATAGGAGCTGGTCTGATAGCCCGCAGCACGGACCCGCTAATCTACTTTGTGAACCCCCTGGTGATATTCAATGGCAGCCGTGTAACGTTTGCCAAAAGCTATGTCCGCAAGCAGATACAGGACAAAAACCCCGGCCAGCTTGCCCTACCATTCAATCCCAGCTTGGAGCAACTGCGCGAGATGGCCAAGAGCACCCAGCTATAGGGGCAGTAGGGA
>NZ_JASITD010000058.1 GCF_030063445.1 Hymenobacter sp. H14-R3
GGGTGGGCGGGCGCGGCTGGTAGCAGCACGTTGGCCTGGGCGCCGGGCCGCAGGCGGCCGCCGGGGTTGGGTAGCTCGATGCGGGCCAGCGCCACCTGGCTGCTGCCGCTCAGCTCGGGGCTGAGAAACACCACCTTACCGCGCAGCGGTTGGGCCTGGCCCGCCACCTGCACGGCCACCGATGTGCCCAGCGGCAGCCGTCCGGCCTCGGCGGGGTAGAGCTGGGCCTCGACCCACACGCGGCCCAGGTCGGTGAGGGTGAGCAGGGGCGTACCCTCGGCTACGTACTGGCCCTGCACCACGCTGAGCGACTGCACGGTACCCGTGCGCGGGCTGTAGTAGGTAACCAGCGGACTCGGCTGGCCGTTGGCCGCCAATTGCCGCAGCTGCCCGGCCGATACGCCCAGCAGCCGCAGCTTTTGGGCCGTGGCCTCGGCAAAGTGGCGGTAGGTGGGCCCGGCCACCAGCTGGTCCTGGGCCAGGGCCAGCACGTACTCGCGCTGCAAGCTTTGCAGCTCCTCGCTGTACACCGAAAACAGCGGCGCGCCCTGGCGCAATACCTGCCCGGTTTGGCGCACGTAGAGGCGGTCGACGCGGCCGGCCACGCGGCTGCTCACGCTGGCCGTGCGCTGAGCATCGGCCGTGACGGTGCCCGTGAGTACCGATTGGGGGGCTGGGTTGGTAGCTCCTTCTTGGTTATTAAACTCTTTATTATCAATAACTTGGGTTTGAATATTGCCCAGCTCAACTTGCTGGGCCGTGAGCACGAGGTCGGTGCTGGCGGGGTTTGCGCCGGGCATGGCGGCCATTTCGGCGGGCGTCATCTTTTGGGCAGCGGGGCGGGCCGAGGTTTTGACCAAATCCATGCCGCAGATGGGGCAGCTACCGGGCTCATTTTCATGCACCTGCGCGTGCATGGGACAAGTGTACACGGCGGCGGCTGGCTTGGCCGAGGCAGGTGCGGCGGCCACCGGCTTGGCCGGCACCGCGATTAAATCCATGTGGCAGATGGGGCAGCTGCCGGGGGCCTCCGCGTGAATTTGCGGGTGCATGGAGCAGGTGTAGTAGGCCACGCCGGGGGTGGCGCTGGCCGCCGCCTCGGGCTTGGTTTGCTGGCAGGCGGGGGTGCCCAGCAGCAGGGGCAGCGCCAGCAGCAGGAGCAGCCACCCGCGGCGGCGCGGCTGGCACCGGGGCCGGCGGAAGAGCTTCGCGTTAGTCATGAGCAGAAACGGTAGGGACGGCGGTTTGAGTAAACCCTTCGCTGTCAATTAAATACTGGCCATTGGCGGCCACGTCCTCGGTGCCGGCGAGGCCGCCGAGGACGTGCACCAGGCTGGCGGTGCGCTCGCCTACCTGCACGGGCAGCGGCACAAACGTGCCGCCGCGCCGCACAAACGCCACTTGCCGCGTGCCCAGGTCCACCACCGCGGCGCGGGGCAGCCAGAAGGTGCCAGTCATTGTGGACGCGGCCCCGGCTACCAGTTGCCCCGTGAGGCGCTGGCCGCGCCGCAAAAGCCCCTTGCTATTAGCCAGATACACGCGCACGGCCACCACGCTGGCCCCGGCCCGAAACTCGGGCTCTACCAAATCGAGGCGGGCCGTGATGGGTGGCAGGGCAGTGCCCTCGGCCACCACGCGCAGCGCCTGGCCGGGGTGCAGCCGGGCCAGCTCGGGCGGGGTGGGCTGGAAAACACCCCACACCTGGTCGGTATTTATTACCTGAAACAAGGCTTGGCCGGTGGTTACGTAAGTGCCTTCGGTGAGGGAGAGCTGGGTGGGCGCGGCCGGGGTAGCCGCGCCGCCGCCCGTGGCGCTGCCGCCCATGCCATCGGCCGCATCGGGGGAGGCTTCGGCGGGCGCGGCCGGTGCGGGCGCGTTGGCCACGGCGGTTTCGACCACGTAGCCGTCGTAGGGGCTGAAAATGGCCACCCGGTAGCTGGGCTGGCGGGTGCGGGCCAAGCCGCGCAATTGGCCGTCAGTCAAGCCTAAAAGACGCAGCTTCTGGCGCGCGCCGGCCAGGAGCGCGGTATTCGCCGCGTCGTTTTCCAGCAGGAAAATCAGCTCCTGCTCGGCCGTAACCAGCTCGGGGCTGTAGAGCTCCAGCAGCAGCTGGCCCTGGCGCACGGGCTGGTAGTTGTAGCGCACCAGCAGCCGCTCGATGCGCCCGCCGAAGCGCGCAGCCACGGCGCGGCTGCGGCGCGGGTCATACGCCACCACGCCGGGCAGAGTGAGGGTATCGGCGCCCGTGCCCGCGGCGGCGGGGCGCACCGTGGCCACGGCCGATAGCACGGCGGCGTTGGGCGCCTGGCTCACGCTGGTGAGGTCGGCCACGGCGGGCGCGCCGCCCGCGCCGGTGGCTTTGGGCACCAGGTCCATGCCGCAGATGGGGCAGCTGCCGGGGGCTTCGCGCACTATCTGGGGGTGCATGGGGCAGGTGTACTGCATGGCCGCGCTGGTGGCAACCGGGGGCGTGACGGCCACGTTGGCGGGGCCGTGGGCCTGGCCGTGGCAGCCGGCCAGCAGCAGCATTGCTACCGCCATTGTCCCCAGCCAGAGGCGGCGCAAAGGCTTATTGCTCAAGTTCCTGGGCATGGCGCACGGTGAGGGTGAGGAATTCATTCTGGGTATCGAGGTATTGCAGGCGGGTGAGGAGCCAGGTGTTGAGGGCTTCGACCACGGCGGGCAGCTGGGCGGTGTTTTGCTGGTAGGCCAGCAGCGTTACCTGGTAGCTTTTGCGCAGGGCGGGCAGGATGCCCTTCTCGTAGTTTTCGACCTGCTCGCGCTTGGTGGTGATGTCCGATTGCAGGGTGCTGAGGCGGCCGGCCGCGTCGTTGAGCAGGCTGGCGCGCTGCTGGCGCACGGCCTGGGCCTCGTAGCCGAGCGCGGCGGTATTGGCCCGGTACTCGCGGGCGGCCCAGGGCACCATCGGAATCGTGACCATGCCCATGACCGTGAACTGGTTGGGCGTGCTGCCGATGCCCCGCATGTGGTCGTAGCGCACCCCAAAGTCGGGCCGGCGGCGGCTGGTTTCCACCGCCTGGTTGAGGCGCACCACGGCCAGCGCCTGGTTGAGGCCGCGCACGTCGCTGCGGCGGCGGGCCAGGTCGGCGGTGTCGGGCGGCTGGTTGGTGGGGGGCAGGGCGGGCAGCAGGGTGTCCACGGCAAACTCGGTGGCGGGGTCGCGGGCCATCAACGTGTTGAGGGCGATGGTGTTCTGGCGCAGCTGGCCGTAGAGCACCGCGTGGTCGTTGCTGTGCATAGCCACCCGCGCCTGCACCTGGTAAATGCTCGCCAGCGAGGTCTGGTTATACGGGTAGCGCGCCTGGGCTATCTTCAGCAGAAAGTCGAGCAGCACTGAGCTCTCATCCAGCACGTTAAGCTTCTTCTCCAAAATTACGCGGCTATAGTACAGGGTGCGGGCCTGGGCGCGTAGCTCGTTGAACGAGGCCGCCTGGCCGGCTTGCTCCACGGCGGCCTGGCCGGCCAGGTAGGCGCGCTTGGCGCGCTGCTTGGCGGGGTTGGGCAGCGGTTGCTCTACCGATACCATCTGCATGCCCATGCCCTGGCCGTTGTTCATTTCCCTGATGGGGCGCTGGTTGTAGGGCGTCATCCAGTAGCCGGCGCTCACCTTGGGGGCTTCCCAGGTGTTGGCCCCGGCCACGGCGGCATCCTTGGCCTGCGCGCGGTAGCCGTACTGGCGCAGCGCCGGGTTGCGGCTTTCGACGGCGCGCAGGACCGAGTCGAGCGGGAGCACGCGCTGGGCCTGGGCCAGGGCGGGCAGGGTTAGCGTTAGGAGCAGGATTTTCAGGTAGTGGGTCATGGTCGGGCAGCCCCACCCCCCGGCCCCCTCCCCTGCGGGAGAGTGGGAGCCGAGTAGGCGTGAGCGTTTTTAGCTTTTTAAATGTTCATTTCTCTCTAAATAATCGTCAGGCTCCCCCTCCCCCGTAGGGGAGG
>NZ_JASITD010000059.1 GCF_030063445.1 Hymenobacter sp. H14-R3
CTGTTAAATCTTGGTCCCTTGCTCGACCAACAGGTGGAGGCAAGGGGACAGTGCCTGACAAAACAGATGATGGCCCCAGTGGGTGAACTTAGGGAGAGGCACGCGGGACAGGAGTATCCGACTCAGAAAATACCAGCGTTGGTGCGAAGGGATACTTCCCAGGGGCTACTATCGGAAGCCTGAACATTGGGTTTAGTCAGAAACCCGCTTGTGCCCGCGTTGCGCAGCCAGTCCATGCTCGCTGACAAGCTCCGAGGTACAAACACTTCGCGGCCTAAAAGCTGGCGTTCCACTAGTGGCGCGCCACTCAGCCCGCACGTACCGCGCTTGAGCAGCGCGAAGCAAAGAGTAACTCGCCGCACAGTAGGCGCAGGACGCGAAAGCGGATTACGCAGCTTACCGCTCCGGACCGGCCCCCGCAACTGGGGCTGGCAGACCTGCGTGTTCCAGCCGGCAAGTAAGTGCGGTGCGCGCCGCAGATAGCACCGGTAATCGGGAAAAGCGGCGACAATAGCCTCTTCGAGGAAGGCCCGGCGAAAGCAGCTACCGTTCCTAAAAATAAGGCAGGTAGCTGCGCTAAGGGCAAATACCGCTATCTTACCTGCCACCTAGCCTTTTTCATTCATGCCGACCAACTATACCCCGCCCGACCCCACCGAACTGGCCTTCTTGCTACAGGGGGCGCACTTTCAGCATCCGACCCAGCAGCCCATTTTCGCCGCCTACGCTGCCGGTGAGATTGGCAGTGAAGGAACTGTTTTCTACTTGGTGCAGGAAGCGCTGCAGCGGGCCCCCCTTGAAGCTGCCAAGCGAGCCGCTGCTGCCGTGCAAAGGGCTGATTTGTTGCGAATAGAGGCCGAAATGACCGCTAATGAGACTGCGGATACACCCACCTTTATGCCAGTTGTCGTGGCTAGTAAATCGGTGGGGAAGCCATAATAACAGCCGTAACAGGACCCGTAAGTAGTACGGCCCGCTTGCTAGTTAGCGAGGAGTCAGCTGGGTCAGAAAAACTTAGTTAGACAAAAAGCATCAGCTGCACGAAATAGAAATTTCTGAAGAGCTGGCACCAGTGCTGGGGAGGAAGAAGAAAACGACTCCGACCGGCGAGGTGACGATTACTTAAAAAGACGCGCGCTTGCCTCCTTACCCCCTTATACTTTTCAAGTTTTATGACTGACGGCCTTATTTCCGCTTACGATGACCAAGGGAAACCACCAGAACAGCAGCAGGCAACCAGTAAAGCAACTGGCCAAGAAAAGACGTCGACGCAAGTAGACCGGTCCAACGAACCACGAATTGCCCCGGTGCCCGAAAACAAACTGGACCTAACGGACCCGGTCGCGCTCCAGATGGCGCAGGACGTGGCCGGGGGGGTACGGGTGTGGCAGCTGCGCATTGGCGATGCCTATCTACCCGGCACCCTGGATACCCAGCACCTGCGTCAACTGCACGCCTACGTAATGCAGGACATCTACGCGAAGCCCGGCGCCACCCGGGGAGATGAGCGAATGCTGGCCGAACTGGCTCTAAAGGATAAGTCCGAGGCGAAGCTGCCCCCGCAGTATGATACCCGAGAAGGAGTCCACGGCCAACTAATCACGCTGGTGCCCGCCGACAAGGTAAACCAGCGGCTCGAAGACCTGAGCGCTCGCCTGTTCCGCGAAAACTACCTGGGCGGTCTGGATAAGCCGGAGTTTGTATTCCGGTTGGCTGACTATCATCTGGAATACAGTAAGCTAGCTCCCTTTCGGGAGGGCAACGAGTCCGTGATTCATGTCGTGCTGAATCACATTGGGGAGGAGGCCGGTTACGTCGTAGCTCCCAACGCGGCCCATCAGTTGCTGGAAGTGACCGATGCCACGCTGGCCGCTGGGCTGCTGAGCGACAAGAGCCGCCTCGTACAGGTACTCAGCAGCGTGACGCAGGAGGAGCCAAGCGAGGAAGGGCGATTGCGACGCAAGGCAACCAGTTGGGCACTACCCGCTGAAACGAGCGCCGAGCGGGAGAAAAGAATAAAGGAGCAGTATGGGGGCTAGATGGGGACTAAATTAGGGGGCGGGTGAGCGGACTGGCAAGTGAATAGCTTCGGGTCATTAGGTAAGCCGTCACTCCGGGCGCTACGCCGTGTAGGGACGACTTACCTCGCTTGCTACCGCCGCCGCGAGCAGCCGGTTTATAGGGCCGGTGAGCAGTCCTGCACGCGGAAGCTTATCACCAAGCCGGAAATTGGCCGCTAAGCTCAATTTTCATTAAAAAAGCCTCGTAGCGAGTAGCTGCGAGGCTTTTTCTGGTTCGGGCGGGCAGGAGTATTCTATAGCCATTGGGGCTGGTAGAACACCGGGGGTGCGGGCCAGCGGGCCGGAATGACCAAGGAGGCTTATTCAGCGAGTAGCGCCACTGCTCGTTACTGCGAACTCACTAGGGCACAACTTAAAACCTGGGGTGCAAGCAGGTTGTAGACTGAGTGGCGGTTAGCGCGGCCTACTTTCAGCATCACGATAAACTAAAGCGGTCCCCCCTTTAGGACGGCGCCCTATTATTGGCCAACGTAGGTCCCGGGCGGCAGGTTAGGACCCAACCTGGTGCGGCTGCTACTGCGCGTTCTCAGCTTTGAGCTTAGCCTGGGCCTGGGCCGCTTGCTCGGCTTCGAGCGTCTTGCTGAGTACATCGAGCTGGCCTTCCATCCCCATGCCGCTGGCTTCCTCGCTATACGTGGCCCGCGCCCGGTTGCCCTCCCAGAAGAGACGGTACTTGCCCTCGGCCTGGCCGGGCCCGAACAGGTAGGTCGCTTCCGGTCGCAGCACGGTCGGGTCGCCCAGGGCCATGAAGCGGCAGAATTTGCCGTTCAGAAAGTAGTAGAACTGCGTGCGGACTTGCTTGTGGTGCTTACCAAACCAGCCTTCGGTGCCTTCATACTCATAGGTGCGCGTCAGCCGGCCCGGCGTGGGAGGCAGGAGCCGCATCTTGGGGAAGGCGCTCAGCGGCTGGCCGAAGGGGTGGCCCGCGATGCCATCGAGCGAATCGACTTTGCCGCCGAACGGAAACTGGGGAGATGGCGCAGGGGTAACCCCGGCGGCCGGCGCCGTTTCATTCGTGGTTGGGCTGGGGGAGGAGCAACTGCCTAGCAGGACTCCAGTCAAGGTAAGTAGCGTAGCAGCGGCTACGGGTAAGGAGCGGGAAGCAGGCATCATCGTTGAAAAGCAAGCAGGAAGAAAAAAGGGACTAAGTAGGTGGCGGCCTCTTAGCTGTAAGGCAGTGTTCGGCTTCGCGGAGCCTTCGCCTGTCCAATTCCAAGCTTAGAAGCGGTCCGTCCAGGCGGCTGAGCCACTTACTTAGCTGCCGTAATCGGCGCTCGGACCGGCCTGGCTACCCAGTGGTCGGGGAACTCGTTGACCTGCTCAGCTGGCGCGCTAGCCCGACTTAGTGGCGGAGGTGTACCGTTTCAGACCAGTGCGTGCGGAAAGCCGGCGGCGGCCAGCGCCAGGGCAGCTGCCAGGGCAGGGGAATGCGGGAGCGCGGGCATAGTTGGCCCCCAAGGGACAAGAGCAAGTAATCGGCTGCGCCCGTCGGGCTGGCGGAATGTTATTGGTAGCCAAACTCCCCCCGAGCCTGGCGCAGCGCGCGCACCTGCTCGTGCACGGTCGCGCGGGCCAGTGCCGGGTCCACGCTGCCGGGGCGCCCCTGCGGCCCGCGGTGCGTGGCGTGGAAGAGCTCCTCGACCACGGCATTGCCCAGCGCCAGATTAGTTACCAGGTTAAAGACGCGGCTGCTGTAGGCCAGCGGGTTTACCGCCATGTCCGGCAGGGCCTCCAGGGCCTCGTCCTGATAATTAAAAAAGCGCTTGAACA
>NZ_JASITD010000005.1 GCF_030063445.1 Hymenobacter sp. H14-R3
AGGGCCAGTTCAAAACGGCCGTCCTCGACTTCTTCGACCGACTCCCCGAGTTTGGCCCAGAACTCGCGTCCCGTCTAACCCTCAAATTTCATATTCTCGATTCGCAGACTACCGCGTAACGAGTATAGATGCCGAGAACGACCAGGAAAGATTGCCGCGCTCCACTGCGTTGCGCTCGCCATGACGGACGTTATATGATTACTAACTACTTGATAATATGAAATTTATACTATATACTGCCTTGCTGCTTGCCACTACGGTGGCCAGCGCCCAAACCACCCGTGTGGTGCAAAACCTGCGGCTGTGGCCGGAAGTGCAGGGCGAGGTAGCGCTAAAGAACGGTGATTACCTGCTGCTAACCCTGCGCGGCGAGCGCACGCAGGCCGATGCCTCTAGTTACCAGCCGCCGCGCCACCTGGGGTTCGATGCCGGGCAGGTGCGCGTAGGCTACGAGCATTTCTGGAATGCCAACTGGAGCTGGGGGGCCACGGCGCGCTTCAACGGCGGCAGCGGGCAGCTGCAAACGGGTAGCATAGCTGGCGAAACCTTTACGCCGGAGCTACTGCTGCGCCACCGCGCGCCCATTTTTGGAGGTATCACGTTTGGGCAGCGCCTCGGCGTGGAGCGCATATTTCCGACCACCAGCTACGTCGGTGGCTCGGGTCCTGGTAGCCAGACTTGGACCCGCCTGCGGGTTGATTTGGAGAAAATAGTGTCCTTCAGCGGCGAGGCCGCGGGCCTGGCCCTGCGCCCCCGCCTGAGCTACGAGGCCGGTACCCACCTGCGTTTCCAAAAGGACGCTAACGACCAAGACGAGCGCACTATTCAGTACACCAGCCTGCGGGCGGAGGTGGGCGTGCGCCTGTCGCCGGCCATCGACCTGACGCCCTGGTTTGCCTACCAAACGGGGTATTTGGAGACGCTACCCCAATATGACAGAAACGGGGTGCAGACTTCTGGCGGTAAGCTCAACATCGTGTATCCCACGCTGGGGCTGGAAGCGCGGTTTACCATCTTGCCAACTGGCGGCAAAGCCGACCGCCAGCAGCTGCCAACGCAACACTAACTGTAAGCGCGTCATTTTGGCTACTTGTATAATTGATTTTAACTACGCATCAGCCATATTATCAGGTGTTTAGTCGTTACACATAAGTAAATTGGGTAAAATGCTGCTTGCAGCAGCCAAAATGGCTGGCCGATGCGTTCGGCATAGATTTTAAGGAAAGAAGGTAGCTCCGCCGGGATTGGCGGCCGGCTAATATCCTAAATACCTTTTCTTATCATGTCTACGCTTTTGTATAATACCCGGCCCACTATGCGGCCCGCCCGTGCTTTTAATTCTTTGCTGAACGAACTGTTGCGTGATGCGCAGCCGGCTACGCCCCAGCCCTCCACCACCTTCGTGCCCGCCGCCGACATCTTTGAAACGGCCCAGGGCTTTGAGCTACATCTGGCGCTGCCGGGCGTGGCCAAGGCTGCCGTGAGCCTCGATTTCCAGGACAACCAATTGGTAGTGAGCGGCAACCGCCCTGCCCCAGCCACGGAGGGCGACAACGTGCCCCAGCTGCGCCGCGTCGAAACCCGCTTCGGGGAGTTTCGCCGGGCCTTCCGCCTGCCCGAAGCGGTGAGCGCGAAGCATATCAGCGCCGAAATGGCCGACGGCCTGCTGCGCGTGATGCTGCCTTTCGACACCGAAAAGGTGACCAAGCAGCACATCGAAGTGCGCTAGCAACCAGTGAAAAGGGCACCTCAGCGGGTGCCTTTTTTGGTTTGGATACTGCACTACGCTATTCAGGATGCAACCGCTGGGCAATGCCGCAACTCTTTTTTGCGTTGCGCTTGTTGAAAGCTAAACTCTTTTCTATTTTCACGGGTAGTTATAGTGCGCGGCCCGGTGGGTAGGTGCTCTTCTTACGTTACTTTTTTTCGTTTTTAATTCAACCCCTATGCAAGCTAAAAACATGATGCTCGGCCTGCTGACTTCTGCCGTATTGGGCGGCGGCGTGGCCGTGGGGGGCTATAAGCTACTGGAGACTGCGCCGGGCAACGGCGTGCAGACGACGGTAGCTTCTGACCCGCAGGTTCGCTACACTTCCGCCCTGCGCAGCAGCACCTATGCCGCGCCCGAGGGGCTCAACTTTGTGGCCGCCGCCGCGGCTACCACGCCGGCCGTGGTGCACGTAATGACCGAGTACAAGGCCGAGCCGCAGCAGCAGGCTTCGCGCATGCAGATGGACCCGTTTCTGCGCCAGTTTTTTGGCGACCAGCTGGAGGGCCAGCTGCACGGCCAGCGTCAGCCGCAGGGTGGGGGCGAAGGCTCGGGGTCGGGCGTGATTATTGCGGCCAACGGCTACATCGTGACCAACAACCACGTGATTGACAAGGCCTCCAAGGTAACGGTGGTGCTCGACGACAAGCGCAAGTTTGACGCCGAGGTGGTGGGCGCCGACCCCAGCACCGACCTGGCCGTGCTGAAGGTAAAGGCTGATAATCTGCCGTTTATCAAGTACGGTAACTCCGATGAGGTGAAGGTGGGCCAGTGGGTGCTGGCCGTGGGCAACCCCTTCAACCTGAACTCGACCGTAACGGCGGGCATCATTTCGGCCAAGGGCCGCAGCATCGGCATCCTGAGTCGCGAGCAGAACAGCATGGGTGTGGAGTCGTTCATCCAGACCGATGCCGTGGTGAACCCTGGCAACTCGGGCGGCGCGCTGGTGAACACCAGCGGCGACCTCATCGGCATCAACTCGGCTATTTCGTCGCACACCGGCTCGTTTGAGGGCTACGCCTTTGCCGTGCCCAGCTCCATTGTGAGCAAGGTGGTCGATGACTTGCTGAAATACAAGGTAGTACAGCGGGCCCTGCTGGGCGTGCGCATTCAGGAAGTAGATGCCCGCCTGGCTTCGGAGAAGAAGCTAAACACCCTGAACGGCGTGTACGTGCAGGGCCTGGGCGAGAAAAGCTCGGCGGCGGCGGCCGGCCTGAAAATCGGCGATATCATCACCGACATCAACGGTGTGGCCGTGAACACCTCTTCGCAGTTACAGGAGCAGGTATCGCGTTTCCGCCCCGGCGATAAAATCAAGGTGGGCTACCTGCGCGGCAGCGACAAGCAGGTAGCTACGGCTACGCTCTTTAATGCGTCCAACACCACGGCTGTGGTGCGGGAGCTGGCCGCCGCCGCCGCCATCACCTACGAGGGTGCCAAGGTGGCCCCGGTGTCGGCGAAGCTCCAGAACCTGCTCGGGATTCAGGGTGGGGCCCAGATTTCGGGCATTAAGAGCAGCAACTTCAAGGAAACCGGCATGGCGGATGGCTTCATCATCACGCGCATCGATAAGAACACCATCGCCAAGCCCACCGATGTGCAGGCCTACCTCGACGAGGCCAAGGACAACTCGGGCGCCCTCATCGAGGGCGTGTACCCCGATGGCCGCAAGGCGTTTTACCCCATCGGCCGCGAGTAAACAGCCGTGTGGAAGATTGCAAAAGCCCTCGCCAGCTACTGGCGAGGGCTTTTTTATGCGCTGCCTACTCCCGTTTTTGCCTAGCCGCTGCATCTTTGCCGGTGCTTTTATAGAGCCTGCTCTTTTCGGTTTCGCTATGCTTACCCCTACTACCTATTCCCCCGAAAGCTTCACCATAGAACACCGGCCCGAGCAGCACCTGCTCATTGGCCGCTGGCTGCGCCCAGTGCCGCTGCAAGAGTTGCAAACCCACTACGAGGCCATGCTCGAAGCCGCCCTGGCCCACAACAGCTGCTGGCACTGGCTGCTGGATGTGCGCCGCCGGCCCTACCGCGATGCGGCGGCCGCGCAGTGGTTTGGCGAAGTGTATGCCCCTCGCCTGCCGCAGGTGCTGGGCCAGCCCGTGGTCATCGCCTACTTCGCGATGGTGAGCCAAGATGTGGCCAGTGAAGACGATACCCTGCGCAACAATATGGCGCAAGGTTCGCTCCAAGGTAGCCGTTACTGCTACTTCAACCAGGAAGGCGAAGCCCTGGCCTGGCTAACCCAGCAGCCGTAGCGTGGTTGGGGCCAGCGCCTATTGCAGCGCTACCCGGCGGGTAACGGTGCCGGTGGCGTACTGCACGCGCAGCAGATACAGGCCCGTGGGCAGGCCCGCCACATTGAGGGTGAGCGCACCGGCCGTGGTAGTTATTGGTAGCGTACGCACGGGGCGGCCCAGCGCATCGCACAGCTCCAAGGCGCGGGGCTGGGCGCGGGCATCAGGGGCTACGTGCAGCAGCCCGTGGGCGGGCACGGGCCATACCTCAGTGCGGGCAGCCAGTGCCAACGGGGTGGTGACAGCCAGCGCGTTGGGGGCAATAATGCGGGCCGCGCCGGAAGCAGCCTCGCTACCTACTGCAGTGAAAGAACCCCCAAGCACAATGCTGGCATCGGGTTGCACCAGCACGCTGCGCACGTCCCCATTGGGGTTGGTGCTGGCAGCGAAGGAGTTATCGGGTTGCCCGGTGGGCAGCAGGCGGGCCAGGTAACTGGTGGTGGGGGAGGTGAAGCTGCCCCCTACCACTACCCGGCCATTGGGCTGAAGCGCCAGGCTATAAATCAGCGCAGTAGCCGGTAGGCTGGGCTGGAAGGTGTCGTCGAGGGTGCCGGCCGCAGTGAGGCGAGCCACGCCGGCGCGCGCCGTGCCATTGACCGAGCCAAACTGGCCGCCCACCAAAAGGCGGCCATCGGGCTGCAAGGCCAGGGCGTAGAGTCGGTGCAGGCCGCCGTTGGTGGCTGAGGCGGTGCCAAACTCCGAGGCATTATTGAAAGTGGCATCCAGGCTGCCCGTGCTGGTGTAGCGCACCACGCGGGAAGTAAGCAGGCCAGCGGAGCCCGGCGCCATAAAATCTTCGGCCACTACAATGCGGCCATCGGGCTGCACCAGCACGGCGGTGGCGGTGCTGGGTATGCCCAGGCCGGTAGCGTTTGTAATGTCGCGGGTAAAAGATGCGTCATAAGCGCCGGTCGCCGTCACCCGAAACAGGTAGCGAAAGCCAGCGCTTAAGGCGGCGCCGCACACCATCAGCCGCCCGTCGGGCTGCACGGCCAGCGCCGTAACGCCGCCGCCGCCTCCCAAAAAATAGCTAAAACTGGCATCGGGGCTGCCGGCAGGGGTGAGCCGCCGCACGCCGGTTCCCCCTACCAGAATGCTGCCATCGGCCTGCAGGGCCAGGCAGCTGACAGTTGATGGCTGCGCGCCAGTGGCTGCCGCAAAGCTGGCATCGACCACGCCGGCGGGCGAAAGACGCACCACCCGTTGCACCGGCTGGCCATTGAGTTCCGTAAAGTTGCCACCCAGCACCAGCTGGCCATCGGCCTGGCGCACTACGGCCGTGACGTAGCCGGGCCCCTGTAGCTTGGGGGTGAAGGCGTTATCGAGGGCCCCGGTGCTGGAAAGGTGACCCAGCGGAATCTCCACGCCGGCGGCGGTGAGAAAGGTGCCGCCCACCAGCACGGTGCCATCGGCTTGCAGCCCCACGGAGTAGGGCATGGTGTTGGAGCCAGGGCTTATCCGAAACGAAGGGTCGAGGGTGCCGTCGGCGTTGAGGCGGGCCACGCGGGTGTTGTTAGCCAGCTTGAAGTCGCCGATTACCAGGATTTTACCATCGGGCTGCACCAGTAGCGAGGCATCGTAGCGGTTGAAGGTGGAGCCCCCCGTGATAGCCGTGTTCGCAAAGCCGGTATCAACGGTGCCGTTGGTATTCAGGCGCACGGCCCCGGTGCGGGTAGTTCCAATCGTTAGGTTGCCGCCGGCCAGTAGTATTTTGCCATCGGGCTGAAGCACTACGCTGGTAGGCTCGGAGCCAGCCGTGAAGGGCGAAGTAAAGGAGGCATCCAGGCTGCCAGTGGCGTTAAGGCGCACCAGACCGTTGGCCGGCTGGCCGTTAAATGTTGTGAAGCTGCCGCTAACCAGAATTTTACCGTCGGGCTGCACCGCCACGGCATCCACATACGTGTAGGTGGGGCTGCTACCCCCCGTGCCCACGTTAAAGACGGGGTCTACGCTGCCATCGGCATTGAGGCGCACTACGCCGGCCGCCGGCTGGCCATTGAAGGTGTCGAACTCGCCCACCACCAGAGTTTTACCATCGGCCTGCACGGCCAGGCCCTCTGCCAGGCCGGTAGCGCGGCCCTGCCCAGGGCCAGTGCCGGGGTCGAAGGCCGCGTCGGCGGTGCCATTGGCATTGAGGCGCAGCAGCCCCGAGCGGCTGAGGCCCCCGGCCGTAACGGTGCCGCCGTTGTAGGTGCCCAGCAGGTACTGGCCATTGGGCAGGCTCACCACCGCCGTGATGTTGCTGGCGCTGCCCACGCGCTGCGCAAAAGCCGGGTCGGGAGCCCCAGCGGCATCAAGCTGCACCAGGCTGCCTACCGCTACGCCATTGAAGCGTGAGAAGAAGCCGGCCACCACGCGCTTTCCATCAGCCTGTTGGGCACTCATGCTGTAGACCAGTCCCGAGGCATAGAGGCTAGTTGGCGGTGTAAAAGTGGGGTCGGGCGCTTGGGCGGCTGCCAGCCGCGGTAGTAAGGGGGCCAGCAGTAAGCCCAAGCTACAGAGTCGAAATGAATGCATAGAGAACAAAAAAAGGAAGGAGGACTGATAGTCTTGCCCCGAATATACTGGTATCCGCTAGCGCGCCGGCGCCGCGGCTACGCCGTGCCAGCGCTAGTAGTCAGGCTCTGGCGAGCCCGTCCTCAATGCCTGCTTCGCCATGGTGAGCCAGGAGGTAGCCCGCGAAGATGACATCCTGTGGCCAAATAGGGTGCAGGGCTCGCTACAGGGCAGCCGCTATTGCTACTTTAACCAGGAAAGCGCGGCCCTGGCCTGGCTAGGCCAGCAACCAACCGTAGCCGGGTTGGGGCTAGCCGGGCCAGGGCCGCGGTATGGTATGCTAGGTAAGTAGCTAATGCACTGCTACTTGGCGCGTAACGGCCCCGGTGGCGTACTGCACGCGCAGCAGATATACGCCCGCAGGTAAGCCCGCCACATCGAGGGTAAGGTCAGCCCCGGTAGCTACGGGCAGCGTGCGCACGAGGCGGCCCAGGGCATCGCATAGCTCCAGGGTATGGGGCCAGGCGCGGGCGTCGGGGGCTACGTGCAGCACGGAGTGCGCAGGTACGGGCCACACCTCGGTGCGGGCAATGGGTACGCTGGGGGCCGCCACGGCCAGCACATTTGGGGCAATAATGCGGCCCACGCCAAAGCCCACCTGGCCGCCCACATTGGCGAAGGCACCACCGATTAGGAGGGCCCCGTCGGGCTGCAACAGCAGGGCATTGACGCTGTTATCGGGGTAAGCGGTGGGTGCGAAGGATGTATCCAACTGCCCGCTGGGGAGCAGGCGCGCCAGGTTATTGAGGTTGCCCAGGCTAAACTTGCCGCCTACCAGCACGCGGCCGTTGGGCTGCAAAGCCAGGCTGTTCACCACGGTATTGACGGCAGTGCCGGGCGCAAAATTCGCATCGAGCGTACCGGTAGCGGTGAGGCGCGCCAACCCGGAGCGGGGCGCGCCGGCCACGGTACCAAAGTTGCCGGCCACCAGCAGCTGGCCATCGGGCTGCCGGCTGAGGGCATAAATGCGGTTGACGAACCTATATGCCCCGTTTTTGTCGGCGAAGGTTGCGGCAGTGCCGAAAGAAGCATCGGCGGCCCCGGTGGTTTCGTAGCGCGCCACGTGGTACTGGAAGTTTTGGCCCGGTACGTAGTAGCTGCCTGCCACCACCACCCGGCCATCGGGCTGCACCAGCAGCGCACTGGCCCCCGAAAGTTGGCCCAGGCGGGTAGTTGCCAGCGCAAAAGAAGGGTCGAAGCGGCCATCGGCCGCTAGCCGCACCACGCCCGCATAGGCCACGCCGCCCGATGAGCCGTTGAAGGCGCCGCCCAGCAAGATGCGGCCATCGGCCTGCAACGCCAAGGCGTTGGTGGCGAGTGTGGCCGCAAAGGTGCCGAAGCTGGGGTCGGGGCTGCCGCTGGGCAGGAGCCGCCGCAGGCCCTGGCCAGTCCCGGCCAGCACCTTCCCATCGGGCTGCACGGCCAGGCAATTCACGGGGCCCGGCAGCACGGGCACCGCCGCCGCATGCGCCGCATCGAGCACGCCAGTGGCCGACAGCCGGGCCAGCCGGTGCACGGGCTGGCCACTCAGCTCCGTAAAGTTGCCGCCAATAAGCAGCTGGCCATCGGCTTGGCGCGCCATAGCGTTCACGCTGCCAACGACTTGCAGCTTGGTGGTGAAGGCCGCGTCGGCGGCTCCGCTGCTGGTTAGCTGGCCCAGCGAGGTTTCGCGCCCGCCCAGCGAGTTGAACAAGCCGCCCAGCAAAATGCGGCCGCTGGGCTGGAGGCCCAGCGATAGGGGCGCATTATCGGGCCCGGCCGGCACCCGAAACGTAGCGTCGGGCGTGCCGTTGGGGAGCAGCCGAATTATCCGGTCGGCGGCGCTGTTGTTGAAAGAGCCTACCGCCAGAATTTTGCCATCGGGCTGCACCGCAATAGGCGAGTCGTAGTACAAAAAGCTGACATTGTTTTGGAATGCGGGAGGCGTGAAAGTGGGGTCGGGGGTACCCGAAGGCAGCAGGCGCGCCAAAAACGTCCTATTGCCGGCCGGGCTTAAAGCCAGCGAGCCTTCGACCAATACAGCGCCATCGGGCTGAATCAGCAATGCTTCTACGCTCGACGAAGGCTGGAGCGGCGACGTAAAGCTGCGGTCCACGCTACCGTCGGTATTGAGCCGCACCAGCCGGTGGGCCGGCACGCCGTTGAACACGTCAAAGTCACCGGCCACCAGCACCTTGCCGTTGGGCTGCACGGCCACTACCGTGGCTTGGGTATTGCTGTTGAAGGTGACGGCGATGCCGGCCCCGGCCGAGAAGGTGGGGTCCACCTCGCCCGTGGCAGTAAGCCGCACCACGCTGTGGGCCGGCACACCGCTGTACGACTCAAAGTTGCCCACTACCAGCACTTTACCGTCGGGCTGCACGGCGTAGTCCATCATGGTGCCGAAGTCGTTGGGCAACTCGGGCCCCGTGCCGCCGTCAAACGATGCGTCGGCGGAGCCATCGGCATTCAGGCGCAGCACCTCGGTGCGCGTGATGCCCCCGGCCGAGATAATGCCGCCCACGCTGCCCAGCAGGTACTGCCCACCCGGCAGGCCCTTGATGCGGAACACGTACTGCGTATAGCCCACCTTGTTGAGGAAGTCCTGGTCGAGGCTGCCGTCCGCATTGAGCCGCACCAGGGAGGGTACATCCTGGCCATTGGCCCGCACAAATACCCCGCTTACCAGGCGCTGGCCATTGGCCTGAGCCGGCCCCAGCGCATGCACCTGGCCCGGAGCATACAGGCCGGTAGGGAGGCTGAAAGCGGGGTCAACGGCCTGGGCTGCCGTCGGCTGGCGCAGCCCCGGAGCCAGTAGCAGGCCAATAGCAAAGAGTCGAGTTGCTTTCATATATTGAAGGAGGAGTAAAAGAAATTTATTTTCAAATATAAGAAGAGCGCAGTTGTGGCGCGCGTCCTTGCTCACCCCGGGCGTGGCCGGGGCTGCTACCTTTGGGCCACGTACCCACCCACCCCCCCTTTTCCTACTCCCATGAAGCAGGCCCTCGAAGAAGCCACTCCCTCCGACGTAACCGTACCGCACCCCCACGCCGACCCCCACGGCATCCGCGACGTGCTGCGCCTGCTCGGTGTGCAGCCCGAAAACCCCGCCACCTGCACCGGCCGCACCTGGGGCGGCGCGGGCAACGCGCAAAAAGTGATTGTGTCGCCCGCCGATGGCCAGCGCATCGCGGCCGTGGCCGTAGCTACCGTGACTGATTATGAAGAAGTTGTAAAAGCTGCGCAGGCCGCTTTTCCCGTGTGGCGGCTGATGCCGGCGCCCCAGCGCGGCGAAATTGTGCGCCAAATCGGCAACGAGCTGCGTCATCACAAAGAAGCCCTGGGCAAGCTGGTGAGCTACGAGATGGGCAAAATATTGCAGGAAGGCCTGGGCGAAGTGCAGGAGATGATTGACATCTGCGACTTTGCCGTGGGCCTGAGCCGGCAACTGCACGGCTTCACCATGCACTCGGAGCGGCCCGCGCACCGCATGTACGACCAGTACCACCCGCTGGGCATTGTGGGTATTATTTCGGCCTTCAACTTCCCGGTGGCCGTGTGGGCCTGGAACGCCATGCTGGCCGCCGTGTGCGGCGATGTAAGCATCTGGAAGCCATCGGAGAAAACCCCGCTGGCCGCCGTGGCCGTGCAGCAAATTATCGGTAAAGTACTGGCTGAAAATAACATACCCGAGGGCGTGTTCAACCTCGTGCTGGGCGGGCCCGACGTAGGCGCGGCCCTGGCCCACGACGAGCGGGTGCCGCTGGTGTCGGCCACGGGCAGCACCCGCATGGGTCGCGCCGTGGGCGCGGCCGTGGGCCAGCGCCTGGGCCGCGCGCTGCTGGAGCTGGGCGGCAACAACGCCATCATCCTCACCCCGCAGGCCGACCTCGACATGGCTATGCGCGCCATCGTGTTTGGGGCGGTGGGCACGGCGGGGCAGCGCTGCACTACCACGCGCCGCCTCATTATTCATGATTCTATCTACGAGGAGGTTACCCAGCGCCTGCTGGCCGCCTACGCCAAGCTGCCGGTGGGCCACCCGCTGCAAGCCGGCACGCTGGTGGGCCCCCTCATCGACGCCGATGCCGTAACCCTCTTCACCAATGCGCTGGAAAAAGTGCAGGCCGAAGGCGCTACCCTGCTCACCGGCGGCCAAATGCTGAGCAGCGCCGAGCTACACGGCGGCCACTACGTGCTGCCCGCCCTGGTGGCGGCCGAAAACCACTACCCCACGGTGCAGGCCGAAACGTTTGCGCCTATTCTCTATCTCATTAAATACCAAGGAGATGTGCAGGAAGCCATTGCCCTGCAAAACGGCGTGCGCCAGGGCTTGTCGTCGGCCATCTTCACCCTCAACCTGCGTGAGGCCGAAGCCTTTTTGGCCGCGCCGGGCTCCGACTGCGGCATTGCCAACGTGAATATCGGCACGAGCGGGGCCGAAATCGGCGGTGCTTTCGGCGGCGAAAAGGAAACCGGCGGTGGCCGCGAGTCGGGCTCCGACGCCTGGAAAGTGTACATGCGCCGCCAGACTAATACCATGAACTACGGCACTGAACTGCCGCTGGCTCAGGGGATTAAGTTTGATATTTAAGCGAACGTACTTTCCAGCAAAAGCGACCCGCCGGCCCCGCCGACGGGTCGCTTTTGTTGCGGCCTACTTGGTAAAGAGCAGGTCGCCGTGACCTTTGTTCAGTAAGCCCGCGGCGTTGGATACGACGTAGTAGAGCCGGTAGGTCTGGTCAAAGTCATAGGTTTTTGGGGCAAATACCACGCTGTCGCCCGCCGCCAGGTTGTCGGTCTGGTATATATCAACCTCGGTGTAGCGCTTGCTGCGCACCGACGCGTAGACCTGGCATGGGCACGGCGCCGCCGGGCTTAGCTTGAGCCGCCACCGCAGCTGGCCCACGGACCCGGGGTTTGGGTAGGCCAGGTTGCTAAGCACGGCTGTGGGCTGCTGCGGGCCATTGATGTTGAGATTTGGAAAATACAAGTTATTGATTTCCTGTGTGTTACAGATGCTATCGGAAGTCCAGTCGCTGGCATCCTGGCGGTGGGTGAAGCGGCCCTGGGCGTCGCGGTAGGTGATGCCCGCGCCGGGGCCAAACGCAATGTCGGGGCCTTCGTACCTATCCTCACACTGAAAAGCGAGCAGCAGCAGCGAGCCAATGGCGGCAAACGGTAGAAAGCGCTTCATGAATCTGATAATTAAATTATTGAGGATGAACGATACTAACGGCCCAGCGCTAGTAAGAGCGGGGTGGGGCCAGTAGGGTTGCAGGCGGGGCCAGCCCCCCGCCCAGCCCATCTTTGCCGCATGATGCCCGCGATGTTTGAGGCGGATTTTGCGCGGCTGGTGGCGCACCGGCGCCGGTGGCTGGCCGGGCTGTGCCTGCTGGTGGCGGCCACGTTCCAGCTTCCGAAAGTGAACCATGCGTATGCCCAGCTTTTTACCCACACCGAAGTACTGGATGAAAAGCTGCGCCGCATTGGCGAGCAAGCCGCCGCGCCCTTCGCGCCGCACGCCGACCACCCCGCTACGCACCTGGCCAAGATGAGCTTTCGGCTGGCGGTGCCGCCCTGCTCCGCTCTGCACCACGCTGGCCGAGCGGCGCTACCTGGCGGCCGTGGTGGTGTTTTTTGCGCTGCTCATTCCGGTGTATTTTACCACGGGCTACCTGCAGTATGCGGGCCCGGTGTGGCTGGTGGCGCAGCGGGCGCTGGCGGCGCGGGCGTATCAGTAGCGCTTAATTCGCCTTCTTGAAATCGCCCTGCGCGAAGTACTTCTCAATCAGGCAATACACTAGAATGAAGAAGTAGCGGCTGCCCATCTCCTTGATTTTCAGCTTCGACTCGCCGTACTTGCGGTTGGTCCACGAGTTGGGTAGTACGGCGTAGGAGTAGCCCCGCACAATGGCCTTGAGCGGCAGCTCGAGGGTGAGGTTGAAGTGGGGCGAGAGGAAGGGCTTGAGCCCGTCCATGGTGCTGCGGCGGTAGAGCTTAAAGGCGTTGGTGCAGTCGTTGTAGCGCAGCCGGAACGCGGCCCGCACAATGGTGTTGGCCACGCGGTTGAGGGTTTTTTTGTGGGCCGGGTAGTCCACCACGCGGCCCCCCCGAATCCAGCGCGAGCCAAATACGCAGTCGTAGCCTTCGAGCAGCTTGTGGTAGAAGCGCACGAGGTCGGCGGGGTCGTCGCTGAGGTCGGCCATCATCACGGCCACGCAGTCGCCCTGGTAGCGCTCCAGGCCGTAGCGCACGGCGTAGCCGAAGCCGTTGGGGCCGGGGTTGGTGTACACGGTGAGCGTCGGAATTTCCAGAGCCAGGGCCTCCAGCCGGGCCAGGGTATTGTCCTTCGAGTTGTCGTTGGTAACCACGATTTCGTGGTCGATGCCTTGCGCCACCAGCGCCGCGTACAGCGTGTGCAGCGTCTCGCCGATGCTTTCTTCCTCGTTGTAGGCCGGAATAACGACGCTAAGCTTCATGTAATAAGGTAGTTATAATAGCTCGCAACGCTGATGGCTTTAGCTTCTAACGCGCAGCTCCTCAAATATTTGCGTGAGCGTACTTACCAGGTCGTACTGCGGCTGCCAGCCGGGGTAGTGCAGGGCAAAGCGGCTTACATCACTCACGTACCAGATATGGTCGCCCACCCGGTTTTGGTCCGAGTACGAGTAGCTCATGCGGTTGCCGGTGATGGTTTCGCAGAGCGCGATGGCTTCCTGCATCGAGCAGTTGGCGAAGCGGCCGCCGCCGGCGTTGTACACCTGCCCGCCGGTACGCGGGGCCTGGTAAAAGTGCCAAAACATGCTCACCAGGTCGTGGGCGTGAATGTTGTCGCGCACTTGCTTGCCCTTGTAGCCAAACACCGTGTAGGGTTGCCCCGTGATGGCGCACTTCATCAGATACGACAAAAAGCCGTGCAGCTGCGCGCCCGCATGGCGCGGCCCGGTGAGGCAGCCCCCCCGAAAAACGGCCGTTTTCAGCCCAAAATACCGGCCGTATTCCTGCACCAGCACATCGGCGGCCACCTTGGAGGCCCCGAATACCGAGTGCGTGGTGTGGTCGATGCTCATCTGCTCGTCAATGCCGAGGGCGTGGTAATGGTGCACGGAGTCGATTTCCCAGCGGGTTTCCAGCTCTACCAGTGGCAGCAAATTGGGGTTGTCACCGTACACTTTGTTAGTGGAAGTGAAGATGAATACTGCCTCGGGGCAATGCAAGCGCGTCATTTCCAGTAGGTTAAGCGTACCGGTGGCGTTGATGCTGAAATCGGTAAACGGCTCGCGGGCGGCCCAGTCGTGGCTGGGCTGCGCGGCGGTGTGCACTACCAGGGCAATATCGGCGCCGTACGCCCGAAAAATCGTTTCCAGCGCGGGCACGTCGCGGATGTCGGCGGCGTGGTGGCGGTAGTTGGCAAAGTCGGCTTGCAGGCGCTGGCGGTTCCAGTCGGTGGAGGCGGCTTCGCCAAAAAAGTAGCGCCGCATGTCGTTATCGACGCCCACCACCAAATCAAACTTATCGCTGAAAAACTCCACGGCCTCGCTGCCAATCAGGCCGCCGGCCCCGGTAATGAGGGCAACTTTCATTCAAACGGTTAAAATACCCCCAAAGGTAAAAAGAACGGTGCGGCGCGTGTACCGTGGTATACCGCAGTGTAGCGTAAGCTTCAGCTTGCGAGTGAGCAGGCGGCACTGGGCGGCGCGAACGACGATGCTCGCTGCGCTCGCTCGCAAGCTGAAGCTTACGCTACACCGCGCTACATGCCCAAAATCGGCTTCAAATCGGCCGCATTGGCTTGTAGCCATGCGTGCACCTCCTGCACCAGCTGGCGCACCGAGCGGCGCGGCACCCAGCCGGTGGCGGCCGTTACGCGGGTATTGTCGGTGAGGTAGAGGGCGATGTCGGCCGGCCGCGTTTCGCTTTCGGCGTGGATGGGCACCGTGTTGCCAGTTATTTCCTGGCACAGCGCCGTGAGCTCTTGCAGCGACACGCTGCCGGCGCGGCCGCCGCCCACGTTATAAGTCTGGCCGCTATGCTTCGATAAATCAGCTAGTTGCATCTCCAGCAGCTCGTAGAGGTCATCGACGTGCAGTACGTCGCGCACCTGCTTGCCAGTGCCGCCGAAGCCGATGTAGCCCAGGCCCTGCTGCCAGAAGTGGCGCGCCACCCACAGCACCACCACGCCTTGGTCGACCTTGCCCATCTGCCAGGGCCCGGCCAGCACCCCGCAGCGGTTGATGATGGTGCGCACCCCGTAGAAGTGGTGGTACTCCTGAATGAGGTACTCCGAGCACAGCTTGGTGGCGCCGTAGAGCGAGCGGTAGCCTTCGAGGGGGAAGTTTTCGGTCAGGCCGGCGGCGCTCATGCCGGGCATGGGCTGCGCGGCGGCCACTTCGAAGCGCGTGGGCCCTTCGGTGAGGGCAATCTGCTCAATCTGGTTGATGGGGTACACCCGGCTGGTGGACAAAAACACGAACGCCGCGCCGTGCCGCCGGGCGTAGTTCAGGCAGTGCACGGTGCCCAGGAGGTTGGTATTTACCAAGTAATCAGGGGCTGAGGTGAGGCCGGCCAGCACTGAGGGCTCGGCCGAGGCCTCAATGACTACCTCCACGGCCGGCAGGGCGTCGAAGTCTTCCTGGTTGCGCACGTCGCCGTGTACAAACTCGATGCCCGCCTGGCGCAGGCGTGGCAAATTGAGCTCCGAGCCGCGCCGCTTGAGGTTGTCGAAGGCAATAACGCGCGCCTCGGGGTGCGCCGCCTTGAAGCGCAGAGCCAGCGTGGCCCCCACAAACCCGGCCCCGCCCGTAATCAAAAAAGAAGTCAAAACAGCCAGCTGCTAAATAAAACGTACTGCAAAGTTGCACCCGCGGGCTGGGAGTTGGCGGCCAAGTCGGGCATGGCAGTGGTAGTTGAATACGAACGCAATAAAAAAGAAAGTCATGCTCATCTGGCGTTCACGCAGGGAATCATCTTGCTCGCCTCATTAAGCTGTTAAGCCAACGATGCGAGCGAGATGCTTCCCTGCGTGGACGCCAGCTGAGCGTGACCTTCCTTGTAAACTTCAACGCACATTGCGCGTAGCGACTTACTTGCCAGCGGTTTGCTGCACCACTTCGGGCAGCACCCCGATGAGCGCATCGGCCTGGGCGCGGGTGAAGTTGCCCTGCACCTGCACCAATACAAACGAGCCGAGCGCGTCGGGCATAGTGCCGGTGGCGACCAACTCGCTCACCTGGTCGCCGTTGGCCTTCACCACGTAGGTGTAAGGGGCCGCGCCGGTGGCGTTGCTGGCTAGCGGGGTGTAGCGCTCGGCTTGCAGCAAGCCGCTTACTTCGCTGCTGAGGCCCTCGCGCACTAGGTTTTGGGCGCTGCCGCTGGTGGGTAAAAAGCTCATAACCCGCGCCGTGCGAATGCCGGTGATGGCATTGGTCAGGTCGTTGCCACCGAGCAGCTTACCCACCCGCACCAACGCCATGCGCTGGAGCAAATCGGCCGACCACTCGGTGGTGCGAAAGCCCGAGCGGTCGCGGTACTTGGCAAAAAAAGCGGCCACCGTGCGGGCGGGTGTGCCGGGCCCGCTGGCCCGGCAGCTCCCCAACAGCACCACTACCAGCGCGAGGGCCAGCAGCTGCAACGAAAGGAAGCCACCCGCCGACCGGTGCCTGGTGGGGCTGGAAGCTAAAAAAGGCATCGGTACCTAGTTGTGGGTGCCGGCGTTGGAGCCTTCGCGCGAGGGGTCGATGTCGCCGCGGCGCTGGCCCTGGCTGTCGCGGGGGCCTTCGGCCTGCGTTATCTCCTCGTTTTCTTCGGTCGTGATGTACTCATTGGTAACGGGGCCGAGGCCGCCGTTTTTCTGGGCCAGGTCGGCTTCGGCTTGGGCAAACTTGAGGTTGAGCAGGGCGTCTTCGGTAGGGGCGGGGGTGGGCTTCTTGTCAGCCATAAGCGCTGAGCCGGGGGCCGGATGGTGAGTAGCCGCCGAGCTTCTAGCAGTAGTACGCGCCCGCTCGGCGTGGGGTTGGGGCGGGGGCGGGGCTATTTTTGCGAGTACTCCGCT
Organism: Hymenobacter sp. H14-R3; assembly: GCF_030063445.1. GTDB lineage: Bacteria > Bacteroidota > Bacteroidia > Cytophagales > Hymenobacteraceae > Hymenobacter. The sequence continues at coordinate 16,655 of NZ_JASITD010000005.1, forward strand.
CGCTTTTTTTGCTCATGACGCCCACGCAGCCCCCCGCCGACCTCGACGAAACCCATAATCCCTGGCAAACCATCAGCTCGGAGCCGAAGTACCAAAACCCCTGGATTCGGGTGCGCGAAGACCAGGTGCTCAACCCCCAGGGCGGGGCGGGCATCTACGGCGTGGTATCGATGAAGAACAAGGCCATTGGTATCGTTCCGCTTGATAGTGAGGGTAATACGTGGCTGGTGGGCCAGTACCGCTACACGCTGAACGAATACTGCTGGGAAATTCCGATGGGTGGCGGCCCCGTGGGGCTCGACGTGCTGGAATCGGCCCAGCGCGAGCTGCGCGAGGAAACCGGCCTGCTCGCCGCCCGCTGGACGCGTATTGCCCGCCTGCATACTTCCAACTCCGTCACCGACGAAGAGGGCTTCGTGTTCCTGGCCGAAGGCCTGACCCAGGGCGACACCGAGCCCGAAGAAACCGAAGACCTGCGCCTCTGGAAACTGCCCCTCGCCCAAGCCATTGAGCTGGTAATGAGCAACCGCATCACCGACGCCATCAGCGTAGCCGGCCTGCTCAAGGCCGAGAAAGTGCTGGCCGGGCGGGAGTAATGGGCAATGAGTAATGGGCAACAGGTACTTGCCCTTTATAAGGTGCGCTACTGCCCAGTACAAATTACCCATTGCCCGGTTTACTGTAAATTTGCTACTATGCCTGCATTTCTGCGCTACATTGGTCACCGGCTGTACACTACCTGGGCTACGTTCTGGTTTGTGCTGCCTTTTTTCGTGACCTACCCGTTGATGCTGGTGCTGGTGCGCCGGCCCGAATGGCGGCCCTACCTGCACAGCCTCAACCGCAACTGGGCCAAGTTTTCCATTTTGATGTGGGGTGTGCCGCTTGACATTGTGCGCGAAAACACCCGGCCCGTGCCCCAGCCCTGCATTTATGTGGCCAACCACGGCTCGTATATTGACATTCTGGTGCTGTTTTACACCATTCCGGGTTTCCTCAATATGATGGGCAAAGACGCACTGGTGAAGTTTCCGCTGTGGGGGCCCCTTTTCGGCAAAACGTACATTCCCGTGAACCGCCGCAGCGTGGTGAGCCGGGGCCGCGCCTTCGCCCTGGCCAAGCAGGGCCTGCTGGAAGGCCGCCCGCTGGCCTTGTTCCCAGAAGGTACCATTGGCCCCAAGCCCGGCGAGGAGCTCCAGCCCTTCCTGGACGGCGCGTTTCAGCTGGCCATTGCCACCGGCGTGCCCATTGTGCCGGTAAGTATGCCCCTCAACCACAAGTTTATGCCCTCGGTGGCGGGCCTGCGCGTGCGCCACGCGGCGCTGCGCGTTGTTTTCCACGAAGCCATCGAAACCAAGGGCCTCACCCAGGCCGACGTGCCCGCCCTCAAGGCCCAGGCCATGGCCCAAATCGCCGACGACTTTGTGCCCGAAGGCCGCGGCATTCCTGGCCCCAGCACCTGGCGCTGAACGTAAAGTGTGAGTGAGTAAATGAGTAAATTCTCTTTGCCATCTCTCATTCTTTACCCCAGTGCACCTTACTCAGCTACTCAATTACTCATTTACCGACATGAATACCGAAACGCTACGCGGCCTGGCCCACCTGGCCCGCCTCGAATTTGACCCCGCCCACGAGGGCCAGATGCTCACCGACCTCAATAAGATTCTGGATTGGGTGGCACAGCTCGAAAAAGTAGATACCGAAGGCGTGCAGCCCTTGGTGCATTTATCGCACGAAATCAACGTGTTGCGCGATGATGTGGCCAGCAACAGCATCAGCCACCAGGATGGCCTGCGCAACGCCCCGCGTAAGGACTCCGACTATTTTCGGGTGCCCAAGGTGCTCGATTAGCAACGCAGCTAATTCAGCACAGCACACAATAGCCCAGCTTATAACAAACCAGCACGTCATGCTGAGCCTGCCGAAGCATCTCGCGTGTAGCAGTAATCTCCATCGTTGAAGTTACTACCTCGCGCGAGATGATTCGGCAGGCTCAGCATGACGTGCTGTTTTGATAATTAGCTTGTTAATACCCCCTTTCCCCGACTTCCTTGCCTGATTTCACCCACCTGCGCCGCCAGCTCGGGCTGCCCCTGCTGCTGGCGCTGCTGGCCCTGGCCGGGGCAGTGTACTACTACTTTGCGGGCGAAAGCGCCGTGCTGCCCGTGCAGCTGGTGCCCCACCTGGCCCCGGTGCCCCTCACCCTCGACTCGGTGGCGGTGGGGCCCGTGCGGCTGCCGCTGCCCGTGAGCGGCTTCATCACCACGCTCACCCACGATGTGGGCGGGCCCTACACCCAGCCGCTGGCCGCCGCGCTGTGGCTGAGCGTGTTGGCCCTGGCGCTGGCCGGCTGGCTGGCGGTGGTGAGCATGCTGCGCCGGCCGGCTTTTCTGGCGGGTATGGTGCCAGTTATTTTCCTGCTACTGGCGTTGAACGCCGATGCGCTGGGCATATTTTCGGACAGCCGGCAATACTTTCTCTACTTGAGCCTGGGCGGGCTGGGCGCGGCGGCGCTGGGCCTGCAAGCCTTTGGCGAGCGGGTGCGGGTGGTGTGGCGCGTGGTGATTTTTGGGGCGCTGGTGGCCGCGCTGGTGGCCCTTATCGTGGGCAGAACCAAACTGCCGCTGGCCGAAACGGTGCTGCACCTGGCGGCCTACGCCACGCCGGCCAGCGCCCTGCTGGTAGTCTTGCTGGTGCTGTGGGTGGGCCTCGAAAACGTGCGCGCCCTGCTCTGGTTCAACACCCAGGCCGAGCGGCCCGAAGGCCGGTTTGGCCTGCTGCCCTTCGTGGTGGCCAGCCTGCTCTATGTGGGCGCGCTGGGCTGGTATTGGTGGAATAACGACACGATGGCCCTGGCCGGCGGCCTGCACCTCGACCCGCTGGTGTTGCTGCTGCCCGCCGTGGTGGCAAGCGGCCTGGGCCTGCGTCAGCGCGAGCCTACCTACGCCGGCTGGCTGCCCTTCGTGGCGGCCCGGCCGCTGTACTGGCTGCTGGTGGCGGCGGCTTCGGCGGCCCTGGGCTACGCCCTGGCCACGGCCAATGCGCCGCTGCTGGCGGCAGCGCGCAGCTTTAGCGCGCGGGCGCTGGGGCTGTTTGGCGCGGCGTTTTTCCTATACGTGCTCATCAATTTTGGGGGGCTGTTGCAGCAGCGGTTGCGGGTATACCGGGTGGTGTTTGAGCCGCGCCGGCTGCCATTCTACACCGTATATATCATGGCGCTGGCCACGCTGCTGCTGATTGAGCTGCGCAGCGGCTGGCCCCTGGCTACCCTGGTGCAGGCCGGCCAGTACAACCAGCTCGGCGACCTGGCCCGCCAGCAAAGCGAGGCCCGCCCCGACGACCTGCCGCTGGCCCTGCTGGCCGAGCGCTACTACGCCGAAAGCGGCGACGTGCTGGCCCGCTTCAACCGCACGGCGCAGCTGGGCCGGGCGGCGCTCTACCGCTTTCGCGGCCAGCGCCAAAACGAGTTGAACGCCCTGCGCCGCGCCCTGCTGCGCCAGCCCGACGAAAAAATCAGCCTGCGCCTCAACGCCCTGCTCACCGAGCCGGCCGACTTCCTCGATGCGCTGGAGGTGCTACGCCAGGCCCGCCGCGCCGCGCCCCGCAGCCTGGCGCTCACCTCCGATTTGGCCCAGTTGTTCACCCGCTCGGCGCTCACCGATTCGGTGGCCATCTACCTCGACAAAACCGAGCGGCTGAAACCCAACAGCTACGTGAGCCGCACTAATCAGCTGGGCTTTTTGCTGAGCCAGAACCTGTACTCAGCCGCCCAAAAGCTGGCCACCGCTGCCCCGCCCCCCGCCACCGAGCCCGCCCTGCTGGCCAACCAGGAGCTGTTGCAGCTGCTCATGGCCGCGCCCGCAACTCCCCCGGCCCCCATTGCGGATGCCGACCTCGATGCCGCCGCCTTTGCCCACGCCTACCAGGCGGCGCTGCTCACTGCCCGGGCGGCGCAGCCCGGCCCGGCCCGGCACCAGGTAACCGTGCTGGCCAAGCTGGCCGAGCGCCCCGCCAACGCGCCGTACTACGAGCAGCTGCTATTCCTGCAAGCGCTGCTGCGCCACGCCGCCGGCCAGGAGCTGGCCGCCCGCCAAACGCTGGCCCCGCTCACGGTGGGCACCACGGCCGCGGCGGGCTACTACCAATATGTGCTGGGAATGTGGCAATTGCAGCAGCAGCAGTATGCTACGGCGGCCACGCAGCTGGCACAGGCGCAAGCCCTCGGCGCTACCGATGCCCGCCTGCCGCGCGCCTGGGCGCTGGTCCTGGCCGGCCAAACCGACTCGGCCCAGACCGCCTACCACCGACTGGCGGCCGATACCACCCAGCGGGCCGCCGTGGTCGCGCTGGGCCGGGTATTGCAAAGAGCTGATTTAAAGAATGTTAACTCAAAAATAATACTGGCCGGCAGCCAGGAACTGGCCAGTGCTCAGCGAGCCGCCAGTAGCGGGCAGCTGCCCGAAGCCACCCACCGCTACCAGGCGCTGGTGCAGCAAGCGCCCTTCAACGAGGCGGCCGTGCTGGCGGCGGCGCGCTTCTTCACGCAGCAAAAAGCCTACACCGACGCCTACGACACGCTCAACAAGGGCTTGGCCGAAAACCCCACTTCGGCCGCGCTGTTGCAAGCCTACGCGCTGGCCGCCGCCGATGCCGGCCTGGCCGACCTCGGCCAGTCGGCGCTCGACCAGCTGCGGCCGCGCCTCGGGGCCGCGCAGTACGCTACCTTGCTGGCGCAATTTGCCCAGCGCCGGGCGGCCCACGCGGCCGCCTCGGCGGCGTTCGACCAGCCCCCGGTACCTGCCCGCTAACATTTCTCCCTTGCTATGACTCCTGCCATCCTTACGCCCTTCGTAATTCAGACCACCAACATCGCCAAGGAATACGTGATGGGCACCGAGCACATTCACGCGTTGCGCTCGGTGAGTATTGATATCAAACGGGGTGATTACGTGGCGTTTATGGGGCCGTCGGGCTCGGGCAAGAGTACGCTCATGAATATTGTGGGCTGCCTCGATACGCCCACCCAGGGCCAGTACATCCTCAACGGCCAGGATGTGAGCCGCATGAGCGACAACCAGCTGGCCGAGGTGCGCAACAAGGAAATAGGCTTCGTTTTCCAAACCTTTAACCTGTTGCCGCGCTCCACTTCGCTCGAAAATGTGGCCCTGCCGCTCATCTACGCGGGCCTGGGCAAGCGCGAGCGCAACGAGCGCGCCCTCGAAGCCCTGCGCTCGGTGGGCCTGGCCGACCGCGCCGGCCACCGCCCCAACGAGCTCAGCGGCGGCCAGCGCCAGCGCGTAGCCATCGCCCGTGCCCTCGTCAACAGCCCCAGCGTGCTACTGGCCGACGAACCCACCGGCGCCCTCGACTCCAAAACCAGCTACGAGATAATGGGCTTATTTGAAGCACTTTACGCCAAAGGTAACACCATCATTATGGTGACGCACGAGGAGGATATTGCGCACTACGCCCACCGCATTGTGCGCCTGCGCGACGGCCTTATCGAAACCGATGAGGTAAACCACAACATCGCCAGCCCAGCCATCAACTCGCTCAGCAGCTAAGTAGCTGGTTAATGGCTATTGGCCTTCCTGTTAAATTCCGATGGTTATTAAATTATTGACGGTCAGTATTTTATCGGTAAGTTAAATCATCCCACGCACCGCAGCAGTTATACCAGTGCAATGATGCGAGCGAAGCGAGCGAGATGCTTCCCTGCGTGGACGCCAGATAAGCACGACGTTCTAAAAGCATCCCAACGCAGAAAAACCGCCCCACAGCCAGGGGCGTAGTTCCGTATCTGTGAAATCCGTTAAATCCGTTTGAATCTGCGGTTATGAAAGTATACACCAAAACCGGCGACAAAGGCCTCACCTCCCTGATAGGCGGCACGCGCGTCCCCAAATCGAGCCTGCGCATCGACTGCTACGGCACCGTAGATGAGCTCAACTCCTACATTGGCCTGCTACGCGACCAGGACGTGAACGCCCCGCGCCGCGACCTACTCAAGGAAATCCAGGACCGGCTGTTCACCGTCGGCTCGCACTTGGCCACCGACCCCGATAAAGACCCGCGCCAGCGCCTGCCCGACCTGCACCCCGAAGACGTAACCCTGCTCGAAACCGAGATGGACCGCATGGACCAGGTGCTCACGCCGCTGCGCGAGTTTGTGCTGCCCGGCGGGCATCAGGCCGTATCGTTTGCGCACGTGGCGCGCTGCGTATGCCGCCGCGCCGAGCGCCTGGTTATTCAACTAGGGGAGGCGTCGCCGGTCGAAGACTTGGTGGTGATGTACCTCAACCGGCTGTCCGACTACCTCTTTGTACTGAGCCGGGCCATGGCCCACGACCTGGGCGTGGCCGAGGTAACCTGGAAGCCCCGCGTTGCGCGCAGCTAGTACCTTTGAGCCGGCAGTTTTTGTAAGAGAACCAGCCCCAAACGTTTTCAGTAACCCTACCTATGCTAGATACCCTCGCCCTCGACGTGCAGCCCACCTCCGCGTCTCGCCTTGCCCAACTCGACCCCGCCAACATGGATTTTGGCAAGCTCTTCGCCGACCACATGCTGGCCGTCGAGTTTACGGGTGGCGAGTGGCAGCCGTCGCGCATCGTGCCCTACGGCCCGCTGGCCGTGAGCCCCGCCAACTCGGCACTGCACTACGGCCAGGCCATTTTTGAGGGTATGAAAGCCTACCGCCAGACCAACGGCCAGGTGGCCATGTTTCGGCCCCTCGACAACTGGCAGCGCTTCAATGCCTCGGCCGAGCGCATGGCCATGCCCACCGTGCCCCAGGATGTGTTTATGCACGGCCTGCGCGAGCTCGTGAAGCTCGACGATGCGTGGGTGCCCCAGGCCATTGGTACGGCGCTCTACCTGCGGCCCTTCATGTTTGCCACCGACGGCTTTTTGGGCGTGCGGCCGTCCGAAACTTACCATTTTGGCGTCATCACCTGCCCGGTAGGGGTGTACTACACCAAGCCCCTGCGCGTGCGCTTCGAGCAGAAGTACGTGCGCGCTGCCCCCGGCGGGGCCGGCTACGCCAAAAACGCGGGCAACTACGGCGCAGCCATGCTGCCCAGCCGCATTGCCCAGCAGGAAGGCTACAACCAGCTCATCTGGACCGATGCCTCGGCCCACCAGTTCGTGGAAGAGTCGGGTACGATGAACATTATCTTTATTATTGACAATAAAATAGTTACGCCCGCTATTTCTACTTCTATCCTCGACGGCATCACGCGCCGCTCGGTGCTGCAACTGGCCCGCGACTGGGGACTGACCGTAGAAGAGCGCCAGGTATCGAGCCTGGAAGTGCTCGACGCCCTGGCCGCCGGCCGCCTCCAGGAGGCCTTTGGGGTAGGCACGGCTGCCACCATTGCGCCCATCGCCACCATCGGCTTCGAGGGCCAGGACCACGACCTGCCCGCCGTAGCCGACAACGCGTTCTCGCGCCGCGCCAGTGCCGCGCTCGATGCCATTCGCACCGGCCAGGCCCCCGACCCGCACAACTGGATGGTAGCGGTAAGCTAGTAAATGAGTAAGTGAGGAAAAAGGCGATGGCCTTTGCTGCGTATACTACGCAGCAAAGGCCATCGCCTTTTTCATGCCGACCTTTGCGCAGTGAGAGTTGGCCGGTGAGGTCAGCTGCTCAGTTACTCACTTACCCATTTACCATTATGACTCAAGACCACATAAAGGACTTGAGGGGCCGCGCAGAGGCCCTGAGGAGGTATCTTTGACTACGATACCCGTAAAGAGCAGGTAATCAAGGCCGAAGCTGCAACGATAGCTTCCGATTTCTGGGACGACTCGAAGGCCGCCGAGCTGAAGCTCAAAGAAATCAAGAGCATCAAAACCTGGACCGACGACTACGAGGCCGTGCAGCAAGCCATGGCGGATACCGAGGTCCTCTACGATTTCTTCCGCGAGGGCGAGGCCACCGAAGCCGAAATTCAGGCCGAGTACGATGCCACCCAGGCCAAGGTAGAGGCCCTGGAATTCAAGCGCATGCTCTCCGATGAGGAGGACCAGCTGGCCGCCATCATCGACATCAACCCCGGCGCGGGCGGCACCGAAAGCCAGGACTGGGCCGAAATGCTCATGCGCATGTACATCATGTGGGGCGAAAGCAAGGGCTTCACCGTGAAGCAGTTGAGCTACCAGCCCGGCGAAGGGGCCGGTATCAAGTCGGCGTCGCTGGAAATTGATGGGCCATTTGCCTACGGCTACCTCAAGAGTGAAATCGGCGTGCACCGGCTGGTGCGCATGTCGCCCTTCGACAGCAGCGGCCGGCGGCATACGTCGTTCGCCTCCGTGTTTGCCTACCCGGTAGTTGACGATACCATTGTCATCGACATCAACCCCGCCGACATTTCCTGGGACACCTTTCGGGCCGGCGGCGCGGGCGGCCAGAACGTGAACAAGGTCGAAACCGCCGTGCGCCTCACCCACGCGCCCAGCGGCATCATCATCGCCGTGCAGATTGAGCGCTCGCAGCTCATGAATAAGGAGCACGCCCTGCGCATGCTCAAGTCGCGCCTCTATCAGCAGGAGATGGACAAGCGCAACCTGGAGCGCGACAAAGTCGAAGCCACCAAAAAGCGCATCGACTTCGGCTCCCAGATTCGCAACTACGTGCTGCATCCCTACAAGCTCATCAAAGACCTGCGCACCGGCATCGAGCGCACCGACGTGCAGAATGTACTCGATGGAGATTTGGATGAGTACATAAAAGGCTACCTGATGCAGAATTAGGCAGCGGATGCCAGCTAAGTAAGCCGGGCATTTTACCCGACTAGCCAACGCAAAAAAGAAGGGCTGCCCAATGGGCAGCCCTTCTTTTTTGCTAATCTAAGAGGAGGAGGTTAGTCCACCGAATCCCAGAAGATTTTCGTGAACTGCGTAACACCAGCGGGGATGTTCGTATTGTTCGTATTGATTTCGCTTTGCGGATAGAGCAAGCGAGTTGCAAGCTTATCGGCGCGGGGCGAGCTCGACTGCGAAGAGAAGGCAAGCTTGGGAAAACCAGTGCGGCGGTAATCACTCCAAGACTCGGTGCTGGCAACTGTGTTCAGGGCCAAGTACTTCTGGTAGACGATTTTTTCCTGCTTGCTCACGGTCCGGGGCGCCGTAAGGCGCGTCGTATCCAAAGCCAATGATTTATCCGCCCGCTCGGTAAACGTGCCTCGGTACTGTGGTACTGTGGTCGTGGTAGCCTCCCAGTCTACTAAACCGTTATTTGGGTTGGCTGCGATATACTGATTGTACTGGTCAGTACCAGCAACCGTAGAAGTGCTAGCCGTGCCCGACCGGTAGAAATAGCTGAAAGAAGCTTGGATAGCGGCCAAGTAATCAGCCTTAGCATCGCCACTCGGGAACAGGCCCAGCGCTTCGGCCTCGGCCTTTGAGAAGAGATGCTCCGACAGCAGCATCAACGCCGTAGGACTAGATACGCCCTTAAAAAAGCCCCCAGTCACCCCTTCGGCATTCGCCCCCAGGAAGCGCGAGCCAATCAGCGGTAATACCACGTTTGGTGGGTTGCTTTCGCCCGGTACCGAACCTACGTACTGAGACAGGGTATCAGCCTTTACCTCATCATCGGGAAACAGCACCCGCTGACCCTTTGTATAGAGCTGCGAAATACGTGGGTCTCTATTTTGTAGGTACTGATTGAGGATAAACTGCGTCGGAATCTGGTAGCTACGCTCCGTTGCATTCGAGCCGGCCGGCGTGTAGGCGTACCGGTTGTATAGCGGGTTTTGCTGGCTGGCCGCCTGCGCATAAGTAGGCTGGGCTACTACGTCGGCACTAATGAAGCCATCCGCAGCAGAAGATGTCTGGAGCGCAGCTAGCTGGGTTTTCACGGTAGCATTCAGTGCAGCATCACCGGTCTGCGACTCACGCAGCAAAATGCGCAGCTTCAGGCTGTTGGCAAATTGCTTCCACTTCTTCATATCACCACCAAAAATAATGTCTTCCGAAGACACTGCGCGCGGGGTAAAGGTTGCCGTGGCCGAAGCCTTCGTTTTGTTGATGTCCGAGATAGCGCCGTCCAACTGCACGAGCAAATCCTTGTAGACATCAGCCGCCTTATCGTACTTGGGTGTTACGTTAGCTATGCCCAATAATGCCTGCGAGTAAGGAATATCGCCGTACTCATCTACCAGCAGCTGAAAGTTATACACCTTCATAATGCGGGCAATGGCCGCATGATAAGGGTAGTTAGCTGCCCCGTTAATCTGGATGAGGTTGTAATCATTCAGGTTGTCGAACGTGCCAGACCAGAGAGCTGCGTAGAAATTAGAGGAGTAGTTATAGGTGAGTTCCTCTCCAAAGCCACTGACAACTGCCGTTTTGCCCCAGTAGCTTGCAGCCCAGCTGGCGTAAGAGTTGAAGTTATTCTGTGCGCTAGGCGTACCACCAGTATAGTTCTGAGCCGTGATAGTGAGAGCCTGTGCCAAGATAGCATCAGGCGCAACTGCGGTTGGCTGGTTGGGGTTGTCGTTGATGTCGAGAAACGATTTGCAACCAGTAGCGGCAGTTGCAAGTGCTACCGCAGCAAACATCTTAAAAGATATTTTCATCGATAAATTGATTAGAAAGTTGCGTTGATGCTAGCACCGACAAATTTGGTGGCCGGCAGGCCAAGGTTGCTGTTAATACCAACTGCATTGGAGTTGGTACCCAGGCTGGTGCTAAGCTCCGGGTCGGTGTAGATGTTCTCTTTAGGAACCCAGGTGAAGAGGTTACGGCCATAAACATTCAGCGAAGCGCCCTTTATAAAGCCAGTCTTTGTCAGCACCTCCATTGGTAGGGCGTAGCTCAACGAAAGCTCGCGGATTTTGAAGAAGCGGCCCGAGGTTACGTAGTTCTCCGCAACAGTGCGGTTCCAGGTTGAGTTCTGAGCCCAGAACTCCGCTCCACCGGGCGTTTTGCCGGTAGTGTTCGCCGTGTAGGTAGCACCATTGTCGTTCGAGATAGCCGAGTTTGGATAGATGAAGTCTTGGCGACCGTACATAGCGCTGCGAGCACCGCTACCCGTGAAGTCCAGGTCTTCGCCAATGGCGTTGTACACTACATAGCCCGTGCGCAACTCGCCTTGGCCCGCCAGGGTCAGGCCCTTGTAGCTGATGCTGGCGTTGAAGCCGTACTTATATTTCGGCTGGGTGTTGCCGAAGCTGATGTTATCAGCAGCCTTAAGCGGATAGTAGTAAACCGTCTTGTCGGTTGCGTCATACTTGTTGTTGGTCGTACCCATCTTGATGAGGCCCTTGTTGGGACCATCTTCAATGCGCTGGTAGTGCGAACCCTGCAGAATGGGGTAAGGCTGGTCCTTGATGGCGTAAAGCGCGGCGTTGGCCGAGCCACCCGAGGAGAGTAGCAGCTGTGGCAGGTCGTTGGGCAGGGAAACTACCTTGTTGTTGTTGTAGTTGAAGTTGCCACCCAACGTGATGGTCAGGCCGTTTTCGAGGCGCACGGGCGTGATGTTCAGGTCAGCTTCGACACCGCGGTTCTGTACTTCGCCGGCATTCAGCAGCAAGCTGCTAGAGCCACTAGCAGTCGATATAGATGTGCTAACCGTTTGGTTAGTGCTTTTCTGAGAGTAGTACGTAACACCACCTGCAATCCGGCGCTTCAAAAAGCTCAACTCAATGCCTGCTTCGGTCGAGATAGTCGTTTCGGGTTTGAGGCCCGGCTGCACCAAGCGGTTGTCCTGCGTGAAAGAAGCCTGGGAGCCGAAAGGATAGCCCGAGCCAGGGCTGTACGTGGTGAGCAGGCCGTAAGCACCGTTCGGGTTGTAAACGCCCGTGTTGATGTTGAAGCCGTTGTAGATAGGTGATGCCGGATTAAGGATGTTTATCTGGCTCACTTTCGCAATACCACCACGGAGCTTACCGTAATCCAGGAAAGAAGCATCTTTCAGAGCTGGGATAGCATTCGTGAAGACGAACGAAATGTCGCCACCGGGATAGAAGAAGCTACGGTTGGAGGGGTCCAGTACCGATGTGTTGTCATTACGGCCTGAGCCGTGAACGAACAGATAGTCCTTGTAGCCCAGCGTCACGTCTGCGTAGAATGCATAAAGACGCGACTGAGCCGTGCCATCGAAGGCACCTATCAAGCCCACCCGGTTGCCTAGGTTGAACAGGTCAGCCGTAGCCAGCGCAGTCGACGAAGCGTAGTTGTAGCGGCTGTCGGTTTGCTGCACGTTGTTACCCACGATAGCCTTCACATTGAGGTCACCAAAGGTTTTGTCCACGGTCACGAACAAATCTGAGTTGAGACGGGTAAAGTTGCTTGTCAGGTCTTGCACGTAGCCCGGCGTGCCGGTGCCAGGTTTATTGGTTTTGTTACCCCGAATGAAGTCATTGTAAACGAACTTGTTCTGGGTAGAAATGCTCGATTGGTTGATAGTAGTCGTACCCAAGCGGTACTGCACTCGCAACCAATCTTTTACCTTATATGACAGGTCAATGTTGCCGAGTAGCGTGTTGCGGCGGTCGTTCGTACGGTTGTTGTCGATAACCCAGTACGGGTTGAAGTAAAAGGCATTGTAGTAGCCGTTCGGATTAGCGTACTCGTTGTTCTGCCAATCCTTGTAAGAGGTGAGGGGAGCCATCACCGACGTGTTAAACCAGTTCCAGTACACCGACTGGTCGCGGTCTAGCGTAGCGTGCTGGTCAACTTTCTGCTGGGCGTACGATACGTTGAAGCCTACTGTGAGGCGGCCCAACTCGCGCGAAGCGTTGAAACGGAAAGTGTTACGGTCGTACTTGTCTTTGGGTACGATACCGTTGTTATGAACGTTCTGGTACGAGGCAAAGAATTTGCTCTTGTCATCTCCACCCGAGAACGTAACACCATTCTGGGCCTGGTATCCCGTGTTCCAGAATTTTTTCTTCTCGTCGGGGCGGCCAACATACGGCAGCATTTGCAGGTCGCCATTGGCTAGCACTTCGCCAAAGGGACGAAGCGAACCGTCGAAGCGCGGACCAAACTGCTGGTTTTCAAAGCTGTTGTAAGCAGTGTTTTCGTTGGAGTCAACGCTACCATTGGCTGTGAAATCAGGGCGCGAGTTAGTGCCGCCCCGCTGGCCATTCCAAGAGTTGGCGCCAGGACCAAAGTCGCTTTGCAGCTTAGGCAAGAACGATACCGACTCAAACTGGGAAGTTTGCGATAGCGTTATGGTAGGAGTGTTGCTGCCTTTTTTAGTGGTGATAATCAACGCACCATTGGAAGCCTGCGACCCGTAAAGAGCAGCTGCGTTAGCACCTTTCAGCACCGAGATGCTGGCAATGTCGTCGGGGTTAATAGCAGTCAGGACTTCGTTCGACGAGATAACACCGTCTACTACAATAAGAGCCTCGTTGTTGCCAGTGAGTGAGCGCGTGCCTCGTAGCGTTACACGCACGCTAGGGTTAACGCCTGAGCCCAAAGTCTGTACTTGTAGACCGGAAACTTTGCCAGATAGGCCGTTGGTTACGTTGGTTACGCGAGCCTGCGTTACCTCTTTGGTATCGAGCGTGGCGGTGGCATAACCAATTTCCCGCTCTTGGCGCTGGATGCCCAAGGCACCGGTTACCACTACTTCGCCAAGCTGCTTGGAGTCAGTGGCCAAGGCAACCGTGATATTCGTCCGGTTACCAATGACCTGCTCAATAGTAGTGTAGCCGATGAAGCTGAAGGTAATCGCAGTAGCTGAAGCCGGAACGCCGCTCAATGAGAAGGCACCATCAGCATTAGTAGAGGTGCCAACGGTAGTTCCTTTGGCCAGTACCGTCACGCCCGGCAGGCCTTGCCCGGAGGAGCGGTCCGTCACACGACCCGAAATAGTTCTGTCTTGTGCTACAGCCTGATACCAGAGGCAACTGAGCAGAAAGACAAGTAATAAAGAAAAATGCTTCATATTATGAAGATTGGAAAAGGTGAAAAAAAGATTGCCTCACGCAACGGAATGAGGCAAATCCGTTGGCAAGTTATTACATTATTACCGAATCTAGTAAGGGGCGGATTCAATACGCGCCAATTCTTTATAGGAGAAAGTTAGCAAGTTGGCAATGTGACCAAAAAAAGGAAAGGTCCACCAGCCGCTTCGCTAAGGTAGGTTGCGTAAGTCAATTAAGAGGAACCGGTGTGCTTATCAGGAGGCACTAAGCAGCCAAAAATTAGGTGAGGCTAGGTTAACTGTTATTTTTAATAATACAAATAAAAACTATATAATGTAACTTTAAAAAAGGAGCGGGGCTAAGACAGAAATCAACCGAAAGATGAACAACGTGTGATGTAGTTTGCCTTTTGCCTACTACATTAGCGGCTTAATATTCCCTCAACCTTTTAGTCACCCCCCTCATCACACACAACTACATGAAAAGAAGTTTATTACTGAGCTTTATGCTCATGCTCACGCTGTTTCAGGCTGTGCTAGCCCAGACACGGTCATTATCGGGGCGGGTGACCGACCAAAAAACCGGCGAGGGTCTACCCGGCGTTACGGTACTGCTCAAAGGCACTACCAATGGAGCATCAACTAATTCTGACGGGGCGTTCAATGTCACAGTGCCTGCTACTGGGGGTACGCTGGTATTTAGCTCTGTTGGTTATGTTACACAAGAGCGAGCTATTGGCAACGAAACCCAGTTTAGTGTTGGGCTGGCAACTGATAGCAAGCAGCTGGGCGAAATTGTGGTAACTGGCTATGGCGGTTCACAGGATGTAAAAGACATCACGGGTTCGGTAGCTCAAGTGGGCGAAAAGGCGCTGTTGTCACAGCCAGTGCAGAGTTTCGACCAAGCACTTACTGGTCGCGCTGCTGGCGTGCAGATTAATAGCACTGGCGGTGCTTTGGCCGACCAAACAGCCATTCGCATCCGGGGCGTAAACTCCATCAGTAATGGGGCAGGTCCGCTAATTGTGGTAGATGGAGTACCAATCAGTAGTGTTACCAATTCCAACACGTTCAACAGCGGTGGGGGTGCCCGCTATAATCCGCTGGCCGATATCAACCCCAATGATATTGAATCGGTGGATGTATTGAAGGACGCGTCGGCCGCCGCCATTTATGGCTCACGCGCTGCTAACGGGGTTCTCATCATAACTACCAAGCGAGGAAAAGCAGGTCAGAATCGCGTAGCAGTTAACTCCTACATCGGTTTTCAGCGCCCGGTACGCCGGCTCAAGCTACTTGGTGCTGATGACTTCATCGCAATCAATAACGAGAAGGCTGCCAATCGGCGGGCGGGCAGCACCAACGGCATAACCAACCTGAACATACCGGCTACGATTGCGGCATATCCTGACTTGAATGGTGACGGTACGCCCGACCAAGTGGAGACCAACTGGCAGGACCAGATTTTCCGGAGTGGTGCACTGCAAGATTATCAAGTTGCACTCTCCGGAGGCACGGATAAAGCTTCTTACTACAGCTCGGCTGATTGGACCGACCAAAAAGGCATTCTGAATGCTAACCGTTTGCGCCGTGGCGCTTTTCGCTTGAACGTTGACGTAGCCCCTAAAACTTGGTTAAAGGCCGGTCTGAGCAGTAGCTACTCAAAAACGCTCAACAATGGCGTTCTTACTGACGGCTACTTGGCTGGTGCAACAGTTTCGGGCTATAATGCTCCTCCCAACGTACCTGTGTACAACGCCGATGGCTCTTACTATCTCAATCCAATAGGTAACCTGGGTAACGGAGGCAACAACATTGCGTACGTTCAGAACAACTACAATAATGCTACGGCAGTACTTGATTTGCAACGCAACAACAACACGTCGCAACGCATCATTGCCAATGGCTATTTGACTGCCTTACCCTTGAAAGGGCTTAGCCTCACCAGCCGCTACGGCATTGACTACTTGTCGAATGTTGAAGACCAGTACAGTAGCCCCGTCATATCTGGCTTGGGCCGGCAGTTGGGCCAAGGCCTAGTACAGAACAATCAACTTGACCGTACTCAGTTTAACTGGCAGAACTATGCCAACTATGACCGCACATTTGGTACAAACCACACGTTAGGTCTGACTGCTGGTATTGAGGTTCAGCAAATCGACGAAAAGCAGGTTTACACGCCGGCAGCCGACTTTGCTGACCCTAAGTTTAAAGAAATTCTGGACGGCTTGTTCACCTCGACGCTGTCGGGTGGTGGTACTCGCTTTGCAAATGGTTTTCAGTCGTATTTCGGCCGCGCTAACTATAGCTTCGCAAGTCGTTATTACGCTTCGTTCTCAGCTCGTTATGATGGTGCTTCTGTATTTGGAGCAGATAACCGCTACGGCTTCTTTCCCGGTGGTTCGGTGGGCTGGCGGGTTTCGGAAGAGCCTTTCTTCCAGAGCCTTAACTCGGCTAATCGGGTAACCGACCTAAAGTTGCGGGCTAGCTATGGCTTGGTTGGTAACTCGAACGGCATTGGCTCCTATGCTTCCCGGACGCTCATCGGCGGTGGTCAGTATGCTGACGTGAACGGCTTTAGCATTTCGCAGGTTGGCAACCCAGCTCTGCAGTGGGAAACCAGCAAAAAGCTGGATTTGGGTATTGATGTCTCTTTCTTTCAGAGTCGCCTTAGCTTAGTAGTTGATTATTTTAATAATCAGATAAGTGGTTTGGTACTGGCTGCACCAGTGCTACGTACCACTGGTCTCCCAAACCTGACCTCTCTTACTTCTGCTTCCGTTACCCGTAACGTTGGCGAGATGTACAACCGGGGAGTAGAATTGACGGTAAACACGGTGAACGTGCGCGCTGAAAGCGGCTTCCAGTGGACGTCAAGCTTTAACGCGACTTGGATTAAAAACCGTGTGCAGTCATTGGCTACGCCTAACGATATTATCAGCGGGCAGCAACGTGCTAGCGCAGACCGGACACTGAGTGTTTATTACCTGCCCAACTGGGCTGGGGTAAACTCAGCAAACGGCAATGCACAGTTTGTAGCGGCCGATGGGACCATCAAGCAGTATGATGCTGCTTATGCAACAACTAATGCGGCTGGGGTAACGAACACGACCGGGCGCTGGTTGACACAGAGTGGCGACGCAACGACGCCCATTACTACGGCAGACTACCAGTACCAGCAGAAAGGCGGTATTCCCACTTGGTATGGCGGCTTCGACAACACGTTTAGCTTCAAAGGGGTTGATTTGGGTATCTTCTTTCAGTACAGCGGTGGTAACATGATTTACAATGCTACCCGGTCGGGCCTGATGACTACTTTCCTCAATAACAACATCAGCGAAATAAAGGATCGGTGGACTACTCCTGGCCAGGAAACCAACGTGCAGAAGCTAGTGCTTCAGGATAACGTTTCGAATCAAGCGTCGTCTCGCTGGCTCGAAAACGGTAACTTCCTGCGTTTCCGTCAGGTTAGCCTTGGTTACAACCTGCCCAAGACTGTTGCTACCCGCATAGGCTTGAGCAACCTGCGCATCTACGGACTCGTGCAGAATCTGTACACCTTTACCCACTACACGGGTACCGACCCCGAGGTGAATTCTAACCGTACTAGCAACATTGCTTATGGCACTGACAACCGGTCTGTGCCGCAGCCACGTAGCTTCACGCTTGGCATCAATTTCGGTATCTAACCTTTGCTTTTTACCTCAATGATTCATATCAATAAATCAATGCGGGCCTCCGCATTGGGTGCCATGTTGCTGCTAGGGGTAACTGGTTGCAACGTTCTGGTTCAAGACCCCCCTACTGCCCTTACGCCCTCTGATGCTTTTGCCAATGCTGACCGCATCAGCAAATCGGCAATCGGCATGTATGACTTTCTGCAAAACGCCGAATTTCTGGGAGGTAGAGCGCTCATCTATAGTGATGTGCGAAGCGATGACACGAATTCCTCGCCCTACTTCTCCACTATTGTTAACACTGCTGCCACACTGCCGAATGACGCCTACGCGACTAACGGCTGGACTGGGGGGTATCGGTCCCTCTACGGGGTAAATTATTTTCTGCAACAAATTGCCCTTAACACTGGCAAAACAACGCCGGAACTGGAAGCCCAGTACATAGGGGAGGCAGAGTACATAAGAGCACTGGTATACTTTAACTTAGTAAACCTTTATGCCCAGCCTTATAATTTCACCAGCGACGCCTCGCATCTGGGGGTACCTATCCAACTCGTTGCGCCGGATGCTGTAAGTGCTTTCGACCCTAGCCAAAACCTGTCTCGCTCCACAGTGAAGCAAGTGTATGACCAGATTGAGAAGGACTTGCTGGATGCCCTAACCAAGCTTCCCGAAACCTACACAACAGACTTTGACAAAACGGGCCGGGTAACGAAGGACGCTGCCCGTACGCTGCTTTCGCGCATGTACCTGTATAAAGCAGACTACGTAAATGCTGCCAAGTACAGTGGAGATGTTATCACGGGAAATCGGCACGCATTGAATGATAGCCCCGTAACTCCCTTTAGTGCTACTTCTTATCAAACTTCAGAATCTATTTTTTCTGTAGCGATGAACTCCTCCGATAACCCTAACACAAACAATGCGTTGGGGCAGCATTATGGCGGTAAGAATCGGGCTGATATCACCGTTACGCCTTATGCACGCATCGACACAACACAATTTCGTAGCAAGGACCGGCGCCGGACGCTTTTGATAACGCCAGCCGCTTATCCAACGGCTGCTGCATTAGTATACACGCTGAAATACAATAATGCCTCTTTCGACTACGTGCCGATTCATCGCTACTCGGAAGTATTACTGAACCGTGCAGAAGCGCTAGCTCAGACAAGTGCTGGCGTTAGTGCAGAAGCTATTACGCTGCTCAATACGGTACGTCGCCGTTCACTGCCCAACATCCCAGCTTATCCATCAGTTGCGGCCGCTGATTTCGCAATCAGCGGGAAGCAAGGGCTCATTGATGCCATCCTGTTCGAGCGCCGTTTGGAGCTCGCTTTTGAAGGTCACCGCTATTACGATTTGCTGCGTTACAAGCGTAACCCAGGGCGTATTAACTACGGTGATGACCGTGTGGTGCTGCCGATTCCGCTCGTGGATATTCAGCAAAACCCCAACTTGGTGCAGAACAAAGGATACTAAGTATCAGCGTTGCGCACCTACTAAAAAGAGCCCCAGCCAATTTGGCTGGGGCTCTTCTCGTTTCAGTAATTGGATTAGAAAAGCTAAAACCTCACAGAATATACTGGCTCATGTCGCGGTTCTTCACCATGTCGCGCAGGCGCTCTTCTACCAGCTGGGGCGTTACGGTGAGCTGCGCGCCCGGTGCAATCTTGTCGGGCACGTCGAAGAGCAGCTCGTTGAGCAGGCGGCTCATCACTGTGTGCAGGCGGCGCGCGCCGATGTTTTCGACCTCGCTATTCACCTCAAACGCAATTTCGGCTAGCTTGAGCAGGGCTTCATCTTCGAAGTCGAGCTGCACGTCTTCAGTTGCCAGTAGGGCCTGATATTGCTTGGTGAGAGCATTTTTCGGGTCTTTGAGAATGCGGTAGAAGTCGTCCTTGGTCAGGCTTTGCAGTTCCACGCGGATGGGGAAGCGGCCTTGCAGCTCGGGGATGAGGTCGCTGGGCTTGCTCACGTGGAAGGCCCCGGCGGCGATGAACAGAATGTGGTCGGTGTTGACGATGCCGTACTTGGTGTTCACGGCCGAGCCTTCTACTATGGGAAGCAGGTCGCGCTGTACGCCCTGGCGGCTCACGTCGGGGCCGCCGCTTTTGCCGCTGCCGCTGGTGGCTACCTTGTCGATTTCGTCGATAAAGATGATGCCCGAGTTCTCGGTCTGGCGAATGGCTTCTTCCTTTACCTCGTCCATGTCGACGAGCTTGGCGGCTTCTTCGTCCAGCAACACCTTGCGGGCTTCGGCCACGGTTACTTTGCGCTTCCGCGACTTCTTGGGCATCATGTTGCCCAGCATGTCTTGCAGGCCCGACATGGTGGCCTCGTCCATCATGCCTGGCGCGCCCATAATACCCACGCTGGGGCCACTCTGGGCCACGTTGATTTCGATGGAGCGGTCTTCCAACTCGCCGTTGCGGATTTTCTGGCGGAAGCGCTCGCGGGTGCGCTCGTTCAGCTCCTGGTCCGAGCTGGGCATTTCGCCGTCGGCGGCAATGCTCTCGCCGCTGATGCCCACGCCAAAGCCCAGACCGCTGCGGTTGGCATTACCGCCATCCTTGCCCGGTGCTTTAAGCGGCGGAATGAGGGCATCGAGAATGATATCTTCCACTGCCTGAGCCGCTTGCGCTTTTACTTCTTCCTGGCGGCGCTGGCGCAGGCGGCTCACGGCCTGCTCGGCCAGGTCGCGCACCATGCTTTCCACATCGCGGCCCACGTAGCCAACCTCCGTGAATTTGCTGGCTTCTACCTTCACAAAGGGCGCGTCGGCCAGGAAGGCGAGGCGGCGGGCAATCTCGGTTTTGCCCACGCCGGTGGCCCCAATCATGAGGATGTTGTTGGGCACAATCTCCTTTTGCATGTCGGCCGGAGCGTGCAGGCGGCGCCAGCGGTTGCGCAACGCAATGGCTACGTGGCGCTTAGCCTCGTGCTGGCCAATAATGTACTTGTCGAGTTCGGCCACAATCTGGGCCGGGGTGAGAAAGGTGGTATCTAGCATTCGGGTAAAAGGAGGAGGGGAACGATAGCGTCAGAAAAGAACGTCATGCAGACCGCGGGAAAACATCTCGCCCGAATCGTTGAATGATGCGAGCGAGATGCTTCCCCGCGGTCTGCATGACGTTCTTTCTAACAGCGTATTCTCAATGAACAGTTTACTTACTCTTTCTTCTTCAAAAAACTGTCTAGGTTGCGGCTCAGCGTGAAGTAGTTACTGCTGCCAGCAGCCTGCAACGTAGCATACGTGTAATCGAGTTGAAACTGCGAAATGCGCACCATGGCCCCAAAGCTGAAGCCCGCGCCGCCGCCCACGTTGTCGAGGCGCAATTCTCTGGCTTGTAGGTGGTTATAGCCGGCGCGTAGGCTCAGGCCTTTGCCCAGCAGCAGCTCGGCGGCGGCCGTAAAGTGCCGGGCCAGGTTGTCGCCAAAGTTGAAGCTGGGCTTCACCTCCACATTGTTGGCGTCGAGGGTGCCGCGAGCGTTGGGGTCGAGGTACTGAATGTTCCATTTGTGCAGGTGGTGAGCCGTGAGCGTAATGCGCAGCGGCATGTGCTCGGGCTTGATGGTGGTGCCGAGCTGCACGTCGAGCGGCAGCGGCTCGCGGGCGGCGGCGGTGTAGGGTGCCAGCATGTAGCCGGCGTTCTTTACCACGAAGCCCACGGTAAAGTCCTTAGCAGAAGGCTTGTATAAAATGCCTGCGTCGCCGGCCAGGCCCACGGCTCGGTTGCCGGCAATGCCCGACACCGCCAGTTTGGCCGTAATACCCGCCGTAAACTTGCCCTTGGTGTAGGAGTCGGCGGCGGCCAGGGCGTACTCATTTACCGAGAAGGTGCCCAGCGAATTGCCGGCCGCATCGTAGCTCTGGAGGCTGCCGTAGCTGAGGTACGTAAGGCCCAGGCCAAAGCGCCCCCGCTTTTCGGTGTTGAAGGCGTAGGCGGCCGTACTCTGCTTAATATCACTTACATAGCTCACGTAGCTCACGGTGGCCACGTGGTCCATATCGGCATTGAGCAGGGCCGGGCTGGCAAAAAACTGCGTGGGGTCGTTGCTGCGGGCCGAGGCCGTCATGCCGCCGAGGGCGGCTGTTTGCGCTGAGGGCGGCAGTGTAAGAAACGGAAACGCGGCGCGGCCCCCGATTTGGGCGTGCGAAGCGAGGGGCAACAGTAGGAGAAACGGTAGGAGTTGTTTCATTAGAACAAGGTAACGCGCATGCGGTAAGCTTTAGCTTGCCGGCGTCGGAACATTTAGCGCATACTATTTTTCCAACGCCGGCAAGCTAAAGCTTACCCTACACCCTATTGCACCTCCACGCTGGGGCCAGCGGGCGCGGGGGCTTCGTCGCGCACGGGAAGCTTTTGGGGGCGGGCCACCAACTCGGGCAGCAGGGCCACGGCCAGCACGTCATCGACGCGCTCGGCGTACTTGATTTGCACGCCCTTGAGGTACTCAGCCGGGATTTCCTCCACGTCCTTGCGGTTTTTGGGCGACAGGATAATCAGGTTGATGCCCGCGCGGCGGGCCGCCAGCAGCTTTTCCTTGATGCCGCCCACCGGCAGCACCCGGCCGCGCAGCGTGATTTCGCCGGTCATGGCCATGCGCGGGCGCACCTGGCGCTGGGTGTAGGCCGAGGCGATGCTCGTGAAAATGGCGATGCCCGCGCTTGGCCCATCCTTCGGAATGCCGCCCTCGGGAAAGTGAATGTGCAGGTCGTACTGCTCAAACAAGCGGTAGTCGATGCCCAGCTCCTCGGCCCGCGAACGCAGGTAGGAGAGGGCCGTAATGGCCGATTCCTTCATCACGTCGCCGAGCTGGCCACTGAGCGTAAGCTTGCCCCGGCCGCGGCTCAAGAGGCTCTCTACGAACAAGATATCGCCGCCCACGCTGGTCCAGGCCAGGCCGGTCACTACGCCGGCCGTGTCGTGGTCCTGGTCTTTGTCGCGCTCGAAACGGGGGGCGCCCAGGATTTTTTGCACGTCGCTGGGCTCAATTTGGGCGGGCAGCGCCTCCTTGCTGGCCTTGCGGCGGGCCAGGTTGCGGGTGAGCGCGGCGAGCTGGCGCTCCAGGCTGCGTACGCCGCTTTCGCGGGTGTAATCGTCGGCCACGCGGTGCAGCGAAGCATCACTGATTCTAACCTCCGTTTCGCCCAGGCCGTGCTCGCGCAGCTGCTTGGGCCAGAGGTGTTTCTTGGCAATCTGCACCTTTTCCTCCTGGGTGTAGCCCGTGAGGTCGATGATTTCCATGCGGTCGCGCAGGGCGGGCTGAATGGTTTCGAGCGAGTTGGCGGTGGCGATGAACAGCACCCGGCTCAAATCGTACTCCACCTCCAGGTAATTATCAGTAAACGTGGCGTTTTGCTCGGGGTCGAGCACCTCCAGCAGCGCCGAGCTGGGGTCGCCCCGGAAGTCGCTGCTCACCTTATCAATCTCGTCGAGGATGATGACCGGGTTGCTCACGCCGGCCTTCTTTATCTGCGAGATGATGCGGCCGGGCATGGCACCCACGTAGGTTTTGCGGTGCCCCCGAATCTCGGCCTCGTCGCGCACGCCGCCCAGGCTCAGGCGCACGTACTTGCGGCCCAGCGCGGTGGCAATGCTGCGGCCCAGGCTGGTTTTGCCCACGCCGGGCGGGCCGTAGAGGCACAAAATCGGCGCTTTCAAATCCTGCTTCAGCTTGAGCACGGCCAGGTATTCGAGAATGCGCTCCTTCACCTTCTCTAACCCAAAGTGGTCAGCATCAAGGATTTTCTTAGTAGTCTTGAGGTTAAACTTGTCCTTGGTGGTTTCGCCCCAGGGCAAATCCAGCAGATACTCAACGTAGTTGAGCGTCACCGGGTAGTCGGGCGACATCTGGTTGAGGCGGCTCAGCTTGCTCAGCTCCTTGTCGAAGTGCTTGGCCGTGGCCTCGGGCCACTTCTTGGACTGCGCGCGCAGGCGCAGCGCGGCCAGGTCGCCCTCGGGGCTGCCCTCGCCCTGGCCCAGCTCATCCTGTAAGGTTTTGAGCTGCTTGCGCAGGAAGTACTCGCGCTGCTCGGCGTCAATGCCGGTGTGCACCTTGGTGCGAATGTCGTTTTTAATTTCCAGCAGCTCAATCTGGCGCAGCAGGGCTTCGAGCAGCAGGCGGCCCTGGGCTTCGGGGCTGGCCAGCTCCAGGAGCTGCTGCTTGGCGGGCAGCTCCAGCTGCACGTTGGACGACAGGAAGTGGATGAGGAACGCCGGCGACTGAATGCCGTCGAGCATGGCGCGGGCCTCCATCGGGATTTCGGGCGTCAGCTCCAGCACTTTGGCAGCGGCTTCGCGCAGGCTTTGCAGCAGCACCAGCTCGCCATCTACCTCAGCATCAAGGGCTTTTTCTTCGAAATACGTGACGCGGGCCGTGAGCTGCGGGGCATAGGTGAGCTGCTCGCCCACCTGAAAGCGCACCTGCCCTTGCAGGATGATAGTGACCGTATCGTCGGGCTGGTCGATGACCTTGAGGATGCGCGCCAGCGTGCCCACGGGGTGCAGGTCGTCGGTGGTGGGCTCGTCGGCGTCGGGGTGGCGCTGGGCTACTACGCCCACCAGCTTTTCGTTTTTGGCGGCCAGCTTGCGCACCAGCCGGATGCTCTTTTTGCGCGTCACGGTCACGGGCAGCACCACGCCGGGGAAGAGCACGGTGTTGCGCACGGGCAGCAGGGCCAGCACATCGGGCGCGTCGGAGGCGGGGAGCAGGTGGTCGGGGTCGGCGGCCATAATGGCAATGGCTTCGGAAGGGGAATCGGGGCCACTCATGGCCAGGTGGCCGGAGCGAGACAAATCAAACGACATGGGCAAAGCAGAAAAGAGGCCAACCAGCGCAGAAGCCGGCTGCCAGAGTGGCAGCCAGCAGTTACTCAGCTAAGGTAGGGCTGGGCTACCCCGGCACGGCGGCAAGGGCCGTGCCAGCCCGGCCGGGGCCGCCAAAGCGGCGCATTCCGGCAGAAGGCGGCATAGCAATTTGCTAATAGTGGCTATTATGTGAGAACTTGCGAGCCTATTCTGCCCCTACCGCCCACCTATGCGCCACCCGCTACTTTTTTGCCTGCTTTGCTGGTTGGTTTTGGCGGGTGCTGCCCGGCCAGCGCAGGCCCAGCGCCCGGCGCGCCCGGCGTCTAAAAAGGCAAAATCGGCCCCGGCCCCGCCCGATACCGCCGCCCGCCCGGCCGCCCGGCCCGCGCGCCCCGCCTACCAGCAGCGGGCGCTGAAGGGCCGCGTGAGCCGCCGCCTGCGCGTGCGCGCCGATGGCACGCTGGATTTCACAAACGTCAATAAGCTAGCCTTTTACGAAAATAAGAAGGCGCTCAAAGCCATTCAAAAGGCCGAGCGCCGCCGCCAGTACCCGGAGGCGCGCCGCCTGCTCACGCAGTACGTGGGCAATTTCGGTATTGAAAATTTCTACCGCAATACGGACCTGCTCTGGCACCTGGGGCAGCTGGTGCAGCGCGACAGCACTCAGCCGGAGCTGGCCAAGGCCTATTTCCGGCTGGCCCTCAAGCACCACCGCACCGACATTAAGCGCGTGCAGCTCTACTACGACTCGCTGGAGGAGAAAAACGCCGACCTCTACGTGCCCCTCAAAGTGTACTACGATGTGGTGGAGTACCGTAAGAGCGTCAACACGTTTCACCCGCCCAAAAACGTGTACACCAACATGGGCGACGCCATAAACTCGAAATTTCCGGACTACGGCCCCGCCCTGGGCGCGGGCGATACGGTGCTGCTCTTCAGCTCGAAGCGCCAGCAGGGCAAGGGCGTGCGTACCAAGTCGAATGAGGATTTGTACGTGTCGCGCAAGCAGGGTGCTAACTATTGGTCTGATGCTGAGCCGCTTCCCAAGCCCATCAATTCGCAGTACAACGAAGGCTCAGCGTGCTTCTCGCACGATGGGCGCACCATTTTCTTTGCCCGCTGCGAGTGCCCGGTGTGCCACGGCAACTGCGACCTGTTCACGGCCACGCTGGGCAAAGACGGCAAGTGGAGCAACCCAAAAAGCCTCGGCCCGCTCGTGAATTCGCCGGCCTGGGACTCGCAGCCCACGCTCTCGCCCAAGGAAGACACGCTCTATTTTGCCTCCGACCGGCTCGGTGGCTTCGGTCTCAGCGACATTTACTACACCGTGAAGGGCAAAAACGGCCAGTGGGGCAAGGCCCTGAACATGGGCCCCGTGGTGAATACCCGCGAGAGTGAGGTAAGCCCGTTTTTTCACCCGCTCTACCAGGTGCTGTACTTCAGCTCGCGGGGGCAGCTGCTCAATTTTGGCGATTTCGACATCTACAAAACCTACCGCGTGGGCGGCCGCTGGCAGGAGCCGCGCAATATCGGTCCGCTCGTAAACGGCAAAGGGTCAGAGTATTACTTTACCATCGACAGCCAGAGCACCAACCTTTACTACGCCCGCTCGGAAGCCCAGGACCTGGAAAACCTCGACCTGTTTTCCTTCCCGCTGCCCATGGAGGCCCAGCCGCTGGCCACCACCCAGGTAGCCGGCACGCTGCTCGACTCGGTGAGCAACCGGCCCCTCAAAGGCATGGTCAGCATTATCGACTTGGATAATGGTATCGAAGTGGCCAGCAAGTACTTGCGGCCCGATGGCTCCTTCGATTTCGAGCTGATGGAGGGCTCGCACTACGCCATGCTCATTCAGAGCCCCGACGCGTTTTCGGTCGAGAAGAAGTTCGAGCTAAAGGGCGATACCGTGATGACGATGCTCACCAACAGCATCGACTACAAGCTACCGCTCATCTTCAAAAACATTGAGTTTGAGGCTAATAAGTCAGGTATTCGGCCGGCCATGCTGCCCACGCTCGACCGCATTACCCTGTTTTTAGTCGACCACCCCACGTACCGGCTCAACATTGCGGGCCACACCGACGGCCGCGGCGACCCCGAGGTAAACGAAAAGCTCTCGCAGGACCGCGCCGAGGAAATTCGGCGCTACGTGGAGCGCAAAGGCAAGCTCAGCCCCAACCGCATCGAGAGCTTCGGCTACGGCTCCAGCAAGCCCCTCAAAGACGAGCTAACCGAGGCCGACGCGCGCATTAACCGGCGGGTGGAATTTCGGCTCGTGAAGCCGGACGAGGAGAAGGGCGCGGGTGAGAAATGGTAGTGTAGTGGGTATAAAACGGGAAACAGCTTGCGTGAAATATAGCGCATAGCTATGTTTACCGGATTATTTCCGGCTGCCCCCCTCATGACGCCCACCACCTCCGAAATCCTCTTCTACCAGTCGCCCGACGGCCAGGTTCGCCTTGATGTGCAGCTCGACCACGATACCGTGTGGCTCAGCCAAGTGCAAATGGCGGAGCTATTTGGCACAACCAAGCAGAACGTGAGCCTGCACACGCGCAACGTATTCAAAGAAAGTGAGTTGCAAGAAAAAGCAGTTGTCAAGGAATCCTTGACAACTGCCGCCGACGGCAAAAACTACCGTACCAAATACTACAACCTCGACGTGATTATCTCGGTAGGCTACCGGGTAAAATCGGCGCGGGGCACCAGCTTCCGGCAGTGGGCTACGCAGGTGCTGCGGCAGTACCTGGTGCAGGGCTACGCCCTCAATGAGCAGCGCCTGCGTCAAAGCCAGCGCCAGTTGGCCGACCTCAAGCGCCTGGTGCAGTTACAGGCTGAAGTCGCTGCCAGCCAAGAGCTGACCACCGACCAGTCGCAGGCGCTGCTGCGGGTGCTCGGCGACTACGCCCGCGCCCTCGACGTGCTCGACCAATATGACCACCAGCGCCTGCGCGTGGCCCCCGAGACCGTGGCTTCTACCGAGGGGTTTGAGCTGACCGTGGCGGAGGCCCGGCAGGCCATCGACGCGTTGCGGGCGCAATTTGGTGGTTCTGAGCTGTTTGGCCGCGAAAAAGACCAATCATTCGAAAGCTCGGTGCGTACCATTTACCAGAGCTTCGATGGGCACACCTTGTACCCGAGCGTGGAGGAAAAGGCCGCCAACCTGTTGTATTTCGTGGTAAAAAACCATTCGTTTTCGGATGGTAACAAGCGTATTGCGGCCTTCCTGTTCGTCTACTTTCTCGACCGTAACCACTGCCTGTACCGCGCCGACGGCACCCGGCGCCTGGCCGACAATGCCCTGGTGGCCCTGACCTTGCTCATTGCCGAGAGCCGCCCCGAGGACAAAGACGTAATGGCCACGTTGGTCGTGAACCTCATCAACGACGAGAACTAGCCCAGGGCCGGCCAATCCCTGCCCAAAGCCTGCTCGCGCATGCACTTGAAATGTCCCTGTGGGCACTGGGCGAAGCCGATTTTGGAGCACGGCCGGCAACTCAGCCCCAGCACTTCCAGCGCTTCAAAACGAGTGCGATACGGGTACATGCCGAACTGCGGCACCGTATTACCCCACACGCTGTAAATTTCCTTTTTGAACGCCGAGGCGATGTGCATGAGCCCCGTGTCGTGGCTTATTACAAACTGCGCCTGCCGCAGCAGCGAGGCCGATTGGTGCAATGAAAACCGCCCGCACCCGTTGAAAATGAGCGACTTGGCCGCCAGCACAATAACGTGGCCGGTGCTCTCATCCTCGGGTCCGCCGAGGAGTACCACGGGGCGCGGGGCCAGGTTTTGCACCAACTCGATGAGCTTTTCGACGGGTAGGCGCTTGGTGGCGTGCTGCGCCCCGATGGCCACCGCCACGTACCGCTGGGGCCGGAAGCCGGCCGGTAAGTCGGCCGCCAAATCGACTTCCTGGCTGGCCGGAATGAAGTAGTCGAGCCCCGCGCCATCGTCGCGGATGCCCAGCGGCGCGGCCGCCGCCCGGTAGCGGTCCACGATGTGCACGGGCGGCAGCTGGTTGATTTTGAAGCGCACCAGCAGGTATTTCTGCCAGTTGAGCTTGTCGAAGGCCCGGCCCGGCACGCCCGGCAATTGCCAGCGGATAAGTCTGGTACGCAGGTTGTTATGTAAATCAACGATGAAGTCGAACCGCTCGGCGCGCAGCTCACGCACCAGCTCGCCCAGGCTGCCGCCGAGCAAGTGCAGCTTATCCACGTAGGGGCTGGCCTCGAACAGGCTGCGGTAGACAGGCTTGGTGGCAAAATGCACCTGCGCGCCCGGCAGCTGGGTTTTCAGCTGCCGCACTACTGGCGTAGTGAGTACGATGTCGCCGATGGAGGAGAAGCGGAGAACGAGGATTTTCATGGGAAATGTAGCGTGGACTCTGTGAGTCCGCGCGTTGAACGGACTCTGCCTTACGTACCCACGCGCGGACTTGCAGAGTCCGCGCTACCGCTTGGCTTTGCGCGCCGCGAAGTACGCCGCGGCCTCATCCACCGACTTCGTGTTAAAGGTCATCTCCTTGGTTAGCATGCCTTTGCGGCCGGCCAGCACGCCGTAGCGCATGTCGGCGTAGCCGTTGGTGTGGTGGGCGTCGGGGTTGATGCTGAGCTGCACGCCCTGGCCGATGGCGTAGCGCACCCAGCGCCAGTCGAGGTCGAGCCGCCAGGGGTTGGCGTTGATTTCGATAATGACCTGGTGCTCAGCGCAGGCGTCAATAACGGCTTTAAAATCAATGGGATAACCGGCGCGGCGCAGTAGCAGCCGGCCGGTGGGGTGGCCCAGCATGGTGCAGTGTGGGTTGGCAATAGCGGCCAGCAGGCGCTCGGTGGCGCGCTGCTCATCCATCTTCAAATTGGAGTGGATGCTGGCCACAATGAAGTCGAACGAGTTGCGTAGCTCGGCGTCATAATCGAGGCTGCCATCGCCCAGAATATCGGCCTCAATGCCCTTAAAAATGCGGAACGGGGCTAGCTCGGCGTTCAGCTCGTCGATTTCGCGCTGCTGCTGGCGCACGCGCTCCGGCCCCAGGCCGTTGGCGTAGTGCGCGGCCTGCGAGTGGTCGCAGATGCCGAGGTACTCGTAGCCCGCATCGCGCAGGAAGGTGGCCATCTGGCGCAGCGAGTGGTTGCCGTCGGAGTAGGTGCTGTGGTTGTGCAGCGAGCCGCGCAAGTCGCTGTCTTGCAACAGAGTGGGTATTTTACGCTCGGCGGCCAGCTCGATTTCGCCTAGGCCCTCGCGCAGTTCGGGCACCACGTATTGCAGGCCGGCTTGCTCGTACAGGGCCTCCTCGCTGGCAAAGGCCTCGCGCTTAGCCCATTGGCGCAGTGTGGTGGGTTGGCCGGGGCCGGCCGAGGGCAGCGACGCGCCGAGGTGCGCCTCGTTGCCGGTGGCTGCAAACAGCTGATTCACAAAGTCTTCGATGGCCACGGCGCGCACGGTTACGCCCACGCCCGAGTCGGCGGCGGTGCCGCGCCAGGCCCAGGGGCCCGAGCGGCGCGCGTCGGCGCGCAGGCCGGGGGCGGCGTTGAGCAGCGCGTGAACAGGGGCAGGGTCGGGCGTGGCCACTAGTATTTCCACGGTTTCCACTATTTCGAGGGCGCGGCGCACCTCGCCGGCGGCGGCGGCCTGGGTCACGCCGGGCACCTGGCGCAGGCGCTCAACCAGGTCGTTGGCCAGCTGCTCGGCCTGCGAAAACAGCAGCTTGCCGGCGCTCTGGTCCGTGAAAGCCAGCGCGGCCAAGATGCTTTCCTGGGTTTTGGCCCCGAAACCCTTGAGCTTGGCCACGAGGCCCGCCTCGGCGGCTTCGCGCAGCTGGTCGGGGCTTTCAATGCCGGCATCGCGCCACAGGGCGCGCACCTTCTTGGGGCCGATGCCCTTGATATTCAGTAGCTCTACGACGCCGGTGGGCGTGGTGTCGAGCAGCTCTTGCAGCTCTTTGAAGGTGCCGGTATCGAGCAGCTCGGCTACTTTGGCGGCCTGGGTTTTGCTCAGGCCAGTGCGGTCGGGCAGGCCGGGGCGCTCCACTTCGGCCACCGGAAACTCCAGCTGCTCCAGGGCCGTGACGGTGCCTTCGTAGGCCCTGATTTTGAAGGGATTTTCGTCGTGCAGCTCCAGCAGCTGAGCCGTGAGCTTGAAGGCTTTGATGAGGGCGCGGTTATCCACTTTTTCAATTATCTAGTAACAGGGACCAATTAGCAATGCGGGTAAATTGATGATTATCAAGCATATTAGTTAGAAAATGCCTGGTTCTCAAAATATACCTGGGGCATCGTGTGCAAAACTTGCTGGCCCACGGCGCACTGGCTAACTGGTACGTCAAAAGTACGGCGCAGGACAGGGGCGGGCCGCCCAAAATTCGCGTACTTGCGCTTCTCATGCGTTCCATCTTGCCCTGGCGCGGGTGGCTGGCCGGCCTGCTGGGGCTGGCTGGCTGTAGCACCCCTAGCCCCGACCACCCGGCCCAGCTGCCCCTCGGCACCCTGGCCGCCCTGCGCGGCACCTGGCTACTCGTGCCCGAAGCCAGCCACGCCGACACGCTCACCTACCGGCCCAATACCTACCGCTTTCGCTACCGGCCGGCCGGGCGGCCGGGCTTCCAGCTGGGGCTAGCCGGGCGCTTTACGCGCTACGACACGGTGGCCGGCGGCGGCCTGGTAGCTCAGGAAGGCACCTGGGTCGAAACCAGCACCGGCCGCTTGCTCATCCACTTGCCCGAGCTGGAGCCCACTGCCCCCGACTACGAGCTGGAACTGCTGACCTACGATAAGCAGGTGCTCCAGCTGCGCCGCCTTACCAAGCGGCCCGCCGTCGAAATTATCCGCAACCAGGGAGCCACCAATTAGCCTGAACTTTGCGGCCATGAATTATTGGCTCGTTAAATCTGAACCCGAAGCTTACTCCTGGGCCGACTTTGTGCGCGACGGCGGCACCGACTGGACGGGCGTGCGCAACTACCAGGCCCGCAATAACTTGCAGGCCATGCAGCCCGGCGACCTCGCCTTGTTCTACCACAGCGTGAGCGAAAAAGCGGTGGTGGGCGTGGCCCTTGTACACGCCGCCCACGCCCCCGACGCCACCGCCGAGGCCGGCAGCCCCTGGGTAGCCGTGCACCTGCGGCCCCACGCGCCGCTCACCCGCCCCGTGCCACTAGCCGCCCTCAAGGCCGAGCCCCGGCTGGCCCAGCTGGGCCTGCTGCGCCAGTCGCGCCTCTCGGTCACGCCCGTGCGCCCCGAGGACTTCGACTTGGTGCTGGAGCTCAGTGAGCGGTAGGGGATGGAGGGGGTAGTTGGTAGGACAGCCGTTTGTCATTGCGAGCGCAACGCAATGACAAATGGCTTTTGCGTAAGCCTTGCCAATTACCTGTGGCTCACTGCTTATCTTCGTAACAGCCCGTTTAACTATTCGCGCCTGGGCTGCGTTGCGAAGCCAGCTATGAAACACTTCTTCGCTTTTGGGTGCTGCCTTTGTTTACTGCCGCTAGGGCTGTGGGCGCAGCGACCCCTGCCGCCCCCCCCGCTCGATGCCCCCAAGCAGCTGGCCCGCACCGAGCTGCTGCTCGACCCCAATACCGACGAGGTGCAGGTGCAAGCCCTGCCCGCCGACACGGCCGTGGTGCTGCTCATTCGGCACGAAGGCCCCGGTATGGCCCGCAAGCCCCAGTATGTTTTTCAGCAGTACGGGGCCGACCTGCGCCTGCGCCGCGAGGTGGCCGTAGACATACCGCCCGAGTACGAGGTGCAGCGCCTCTGCGCCGAGCCGGGGGTGGTGTATGCCCTGTTTCGGACGCCCGCCACGCCGGGCCGGCTGCTGGCCGTGGCCTACGACGCGCGCGGCGGCCAGGTGCGCGCCCAAACCTTCGATACCAAGCTGAGCCGCGACGTGGTGAGCCTCAAGGCCATGGGCGGGCGGCTGCTCGTCAACGTTACCCTCAGCGACCAGCTGCACCAAACCGTGCTGCTGCTCAACGTGGCCGATGGGCAGTTTCAATTCCTATCATCTCTGTATGAGCCGCTTAACACCGAGCTTACCAGCGTGGCCGACCGCCCCGCCGGCCGCGCCGAATTCGTGCTCAGCCAAAGCAACGGCCGCAAGCAGCGCCTGCTGCTCAAGCGCCTCTCGGCCGAGCATGGCCAGCTGCTGAACTCGGAGCTGGTGCAAACCGAGAGCGAGCGCAGCCTGCTCACCGCCCAGCTCAGCTCGCCCGAGGACACGACCGCGCGGCTGCTGGCCGGCACCTACGGCCTGCGCGGCCTGCAATACGCCCAGGGCCTGTTTGCCACCGACCTCACCACGCGCTCGGCCGCCACGCCCGACAGCCGGCCCGCGCTGCGCTTCTACGATTTCAAGCGCTTCCGGCACTTTTTCGACTACCTCAACCCGCCCCACGAGGCCCGCCTGCGCGGCCGCGCCGCCCGCCGCGAAACCCGCGAGGCCAGCCCCCTGCACTGGCACTACCACCTGCTGCTGCACGAGCTGCTGCGGCAGCCCGACGGCGGCTATACTCTGGTGGCCGAGGTCTACACGCCCCAGTACAACTACTCGTCGTACGGCGGTGGCATGCTGAGCCCGTATTCCGTTACGGGCCACAACTCCCTGGGGGCCTTCAATAACTTCAACCCGTATACCAACTACGGCTCCAGCCGCACGTTTATCGGCTTTCGGACCACGCACGTGCTGGTGTGCGGCTTTGATGCCAAAGGCAACCTGCTGTGGGACAATGCCTTCGTAACCCAGCCCGGCCTGGTGCGCTCCGAGCTGGAGGCCGCCGTGCAGCCCCTGCCCCTGGCCGATGGCCGCCTGGTACTGGCCTACATGTTGGATAATGAGGTGCACTACAAGCGCATCAGCCAGGGTGAGGCGGGCCCCAATGACACCAAGGTAGAGCTGCTCACCGGCCCCACCGAAAAGGTGCTCGACGTGCGCCAGCCTGACCTTTTTCCTTGGGGCGATAACAAGTACATTGCCAGCGGCTTCCAGAAGATTAAGGTCGAGCACGGCCTGGAGCGCCAGGTGTTCTTTTTGCAGGTGCTGCACTTCTAGCCGCGCCGCAAAGGGCGGGGTGGGCCGACCTTTGCAGGCCCGCTCGCCCCTTGTTTATGGGCGCGGCCAAGTACCTATGCCGTCACTTTTTCCGGCCGGGCCGCCTGCGGCGGGCCTGCTGGCCACCCACACCGGCCACCCCCACGAAGCGGGCCTCGACGAGGCCGGGCGCGGCTGCCTGGCCGGCCCCGTGTTCGCGGCCGCCGTCATTTTGCCGCCCGATTTCAACCCGCCGTTTCTCAACGATTCCAAGCAGCTCACCGCCCGGCGGCGCGATGCCCTGCGCACGCTCATCTGCGCCGAGGCCGTGGCTTGGGCCGTGGGCGAGGCCTCCACGGCCGAAATAACGGCTATCAATATTGCGCAGGCCAGCTACTTGGCCATGCACCGGGCTGTGGCCGCGCTGGCCGTGCCCGCCGCCCACCTGCTGGTCGATGGCAACCGCTTCCGGCCCTACCCGGGCGTGGCGCACACCTGCGCCGTGGGCGGCGACGGCCGTTTCCGCCACATCGCGGCGGCCTCCATCCTGGCCAAGACCTTCCGCGACGAGCATATGCAGGCGCTGGCCTTGGAGTACCCGGCCTACGGCTGGGCGCAAAATGCCGGCTACCCCACCGCCGCGCACCGCGCCGCCATCCGCGAGCACGGCCCCACGCCGCACCACCGCATGGGTTTTAAATTATTGTAATTAGTTGATAAACAAATTATTGTATATAGTCTACTGTTACGCTAGCCCCAGAGGGGCAACATGTCAATAGCAACCAAAAGCCCAAAAACACCCCAGCCCCGTAGGGGCGATACCAACCGCCTGCTTGCGATTAGTATCGCCCCTACGGGGCTGGTTATGTGGTGGTTAGCGTAGAGGTATTGACATATCGCCCCTCTGGGGCTAATCCACAAAGTAAAGCAGCTTATTGACTAGCTGTTCTTTAGCTTCAGCAAATCCAAAAACAGGCTGAAGCCATCCACAGTGCCGCCGCCTTCGCCGCCAAACGAGTCGAAGGTGAGGGGCTTGATGATGTAGCCGCTGATACCCAGCTCGGCGGCCCCCGAGCGGTCCACGTCGAGGTCGGAGGTGGTCATAATGAACACGTTGAGGTCACGGAACTCGGGGTCGGCGCGCAGGATTTTGAGCAGCTCCAGGCCGTTGAGGCGGGGCATGTTCAGGTCGAGCATCACCAGGTTGGGGCGGCTGATTTTGGGTTCGCCATTTTCGCCACGCAGCATATTGAGGGCTTCGCTCCCATTACGGGCGTGCAGCATGGGCACGTTGATGTTTTGCTTACGAAGCTCCCGCTGCACATTCATGACGTCCATTTGGTCGTCTTCGACGAGAAGAATGCTGGTTGAATCGGAGGAAGAAAGCGGGGACATGGGTAAACGGAAAAGCAACTTTGGCCAGTATAGGCAGGCTTTCTCTAACGAAAAGTAAGCTGGAAAGGATGCGCGCCCCGCTACCTGGCCAGGGCCGCCAGCTGCGCGGCCGGCACGGCCTGCGCAGTGGTCGAATTTTGCGTGGCGGCCGGCTTTTTGGGCCAGGTGAAGAAGAACGTGGCGCCCTCGCCCTCGGCCGACTCGACCCAGATGCGACCGCCCTGCCGCTCCACTATTTTCTTGACGATGGCCAGGCCCACACCAGTGCTTTCGAGGGCGTCGCGCTCCACTAAGGTTTGAAAAATGATGAAGATGCGCTCGTGGTACTCGGGTGCAATGCCGGGGCCATCGTCCTGCACCGAAAAGCGGTAAAAGTTGTCGTTCAGGTCTTCGCAGCCAATGCGAATAGTGCCGGTTTCGGGGTGGTCGTGGTACTTTACCGCGTTGGAAATCAGGTTACTGAATACCTGGTGCAGCTGGGTGCGGTTGGTGGGCAGTGTGGGCAAGAAGAATGGCAACTCTAGGCTCATGCCGTCGGGCAGGCCCACGGTATCGGTGATTTCGCGCAGCAGTTGGCGCACAAATACGGCCTCGTTGGCCTCGGCTACCTTGCCCACCCGCGCCAGGGCCAGAATGCCGGTAATGAGGTTTTCCATGCGGTGCACGCGCTGTCGCATCAGGGCCAGAAACTCGCGGATGTGGGGCGGCAGCGTGTCCTTGCCCATGTCCTCCTCAATCCAGCGCGAGGCGCTTTCGATACCCCGCAGCGGAGCCTTCAGGTCGTGCGATACCACGTAGGCAAACTGGTCGAGCTCCTGATTACGGCCTTCAAGCTGGCTGATGTTCTGGTCGATAGTGCGCGCCATGGTGTTGAGCGCCGTGGTGAGTTCGGTTACCTCATCGTGCTCGGTATCAACCAATTGAGTTTTGTAATTGCCCTCGGCCAGCTCGCGGGCCATTGATATCATGCTGCGCAGGCGGCGGGCCAGCAGCCGCACAATGTACACGGCCCACAGCAGGCCAAACACCAGCGCCAGGCCGGTTATCAGGCCTGAAAGCCGCTGGGCCCGCGTAATGCTGTCGGTAAGGCGCTGGCGATGGGCCTGGCGGTTGGCAAACTCGGTGGCGTCGAAATTGGCCATCTGAAACCGGATGGCATCCATGAGCTGCTTGCCCGACATGCCCTCGGCCAGCCGGCCGTGGGGCATGCCGTTGAGGCCTTCCAGGCTGGGGTTACTGGTGCGGGCGGCGCGCTTCTCACTCACCATCA
Source organism: Hymenobacter sp. H14-R3 (assembly GCF_030063445.1). Taxonomy (GTDB): domain Bacteria; phylum Bacteroidota; class Bacteroidia; order Cytophagales; family Hymenobacteraceae; genus Hymenobacter. Next base: position 52,715 of record NZ_JASITD010000005.1, read on the forward strand.
GGTGCGTATAGGCGGCCCACTGCGTATAAATATGCTGGGTGGTGTCGAGGCGCTGGCGCTGAGTGGGCTCATCGGCCAGCTCTTCGCGCAGAGTGTCGAAGCGGTGCAGCAGGTCGCGCTCGCCGGCGTAGTAGGGCTCCAGCATCTGCTCGTTGCCTAGCAGCAGGTAGCCCCGGAAGCCGGTTTCCATGTCGATGATACTGCGCAGCAGCGTGGTGCCATCGGCCGAGGTGCGCTGCGAGGCCTCCACGCGCTGCGAGTTGCGCAGCACCTGGCCCGCCAGGCGGTAATTGATGGCCACCACGGTTGCAAATAAGCCCAGCAGCAGTAAGAAACCAGCAAAGAGCTTGGTAGTGAGGTTAATTTTCATGAGTAGCCCGGCGTGCTATCACGCTTGGGCAGTACGCAGTTTGGCTTCCATTGTTTGAAGCAGGGCCAGAATGCTGTCGGCTAACACCTGCACATCCCCAAAACCCGAGAGCGCCTCCTCGGGCCGGCCCGAGAGGCGCAGGTCCATGAGCCGGTTGGCCTGCTGGTGAATGAGGCGGTGCTGGCGGTCGAGTTCGGCCATTTCGGGCAGGTGGCGGTAGGCCCCCTGCCGGCGGTCGGTTATCCAGTGGCCCATAGCGCACTGGTCGGGGTCGCGCAGGGGGCCTTCTTCCTTGCTGTTGCCGTGCAGTACGGAGCGCAGGCGCGCCTTAAAGGAAAAGTGCTTGACTAGGGCAGACTCAAAATCCTGTTTAATAGCTTCGGGGCTCATAGCAGCAAAGATAGTCCCACCCCCCAGCGCATTGTGCGGGTACGAAGTAGCTTTGTGACCGCCCAGCTCGGCCACTTTGCCGTGCGCCCACCCCGCCTTTTTCATGGAAGATACTCCGCTCAAAACCGTTGCTTTGCACGCCACCCACCAGCAGCTGGGGGCCAAAATCGTCCCATTTGCCGGCTACGCCATGCCCGTGCGCTACTCCTCCGACCTGGAGGAACACCACACCGTGCGGCGCGCCGTGGGTATGTTCGACGTGTCGCACATGGGCGAGTTCCGGCTGCGTGGTCCGCAGGCCCTCGACCTCATTCAGCGCACCACCAGCAACGACGCCAGCAAGCTCGTGCCTGGCAAGGCCCAGTACGCTTGCCTGCCCAACGCCACCGGCGGCATCGTGGACGACCTGCTCGTGTACATGCTGGCCGAGGATGATTACTTCCTGGTAGTCAACGCCTCCAACATCGACAAAGACTGGAACTGGCTGCAACAGCACAACACCCAGGGCGTGGAGATGGAGAACGTCTCCGACCGCCTCAGCCTCTTTGCCGTGCAGGGCCCCAAGGCCGCCGCGGCCCTGCGCACCCTCACTAACGTGGACCTCACGGCTATTCCGTACTACAGCTTCGTGCAGGGTACGTTTGCCGGTGCGCCGGGCGTCATCATCTCGGCCACGGGCTACACCGGGGCGGGCGGCTTCGAGCTGTACGTGCCCAACGAGCACGCCGCCCAGGTGTGGGACCAGATTATGGAAGCTGGCAAGGAGTTCGGCATCAAGCCGATAGGCCTGGGCGCGCGCGACACGCTGCGCCTCGAAATGGGCTACTGCCTCTACGGCAATGACATCGACGACACCACCTCGCCCCTCGAAGCTGGCCTGGGCTGGATTACCAAATTCACCAAAGAATTCACCAACAGCGAAGCCCTGAAAGCCCAAAAAGCTGCCGGCGTAACGCGCAAGCTGGTCGGCTTCGTCATGGATGGCCCCGGCGGCCTGCCCCGCAGCCACTACCCGCTGGTAGATGCCGCCGGCGAGCGCATCGGTGAGGTCACCAGTGGCGGCCAGTCGCCGAGCCTCAGCAAAGGCGTGGGCCTGGGCTACGTGAAAACCGAGCTGGCCACGCCCGGCACCCAGATTTTTGTGCAGGTGCGCGGTAAGAATCTGCCCGCCACCGTAGCCAAGCTACCCCTGGTGCCGGGCACCGAGGAGGTGTAGTAACTACCTCAGCCATTTGTTATTGCGAGCGCAACGCAGTGTAGCGCGGCAATCGCCCCAGAACGACTCTGCCGGGTTTCGTTCTGGGGTGATTGCCGCGCTACACTGCGTTGCGCTCACGATGACAGACGATTTTACCGATACAACAACCCCAATTACATGAAGCTTGACGTTTGCTTTTCGCCCGACCTGCTGCCCCTCTATGACCTGCGCGGCCGCGTGGCCGTTATCGTGGATGTGCTGCGCGCCACCAGCACCATCGTCACGGCCCTGGCGCAGGGCGTAACCGAGGTATTCCCCACCGCCACGCTGGAGGAGTGCGCCGCCCTGGGCCGCGATACGGGCTGCATCACGGCCGCCGAGCGCGACGGCATTGCCGCCGCCGGCTTCGACCTCGGCAATTCGCCCTTCGGCTTTCTCGATGGCAAAATTGCGGTGCAGGGCCGCGCCCTGGCCATCAGCACTACCAACGGCACCATGGCCCTGCGCCGCTCGCTGGCCGCCGAAGCCATCGTGTGCGGGGCCTTCCTAAACCTGAGCGCCGTAGCCGATTTCTGCGTGGCGCAGGGCCGCGATGTGCTGGTGGTTTGCGCCGGCTGGAAAGGCAGCTTCTGCCTGGAAGACAGCCTGTTTGGTGGCGCGCTGGCCGAGTGCCTGGCCCCGCGGGGCTTCGACATCACCTCCTCCGATGCGGCGCTGGCCGCCCTGCACCTCTGGCAAGACGCCCACCCCACCTGGCCCGAGTACCTGCTGCAATCGGCCGCCGTGCGCCGCCTCAACGCCCTGGAGGCCCACGACGACTTCACGTTCTGCATGAAAGTTGATACCCACCCCGAGATTTTGCCGCTCTGGGACGGTGAGAAGCTAGTGAAAGGGTAGGGGGATTTTACGTATTGTAAACGACCGTTTACAATATGTAAAAGGGGTTACTTAACTGCTGGAATACTAGAACGTAGTGCTTACTTCGCTGCCATGATGTGGGAACCTATAACCCTTGAAACGCTCTACGATAAGGTTTTAGCAGCTGAGGAAGAGATGATTGGCGAAATATGGAGGTTTTGGCAACTCATTCAGGTATTCCCCGAGAAGTGGCAACAAGTCCCATATGGAGAGGAAGGCGGGGGATTTTGGGTGGTCGCTATTTGCGGAAAGCAAATCATCTGGTATAATGACATTGAAGAAGGATTCAATATCTCTGATTACGACCAGTATGGGCAGATTAAAGATTACTGGTGCAATCAGGATGAGTTGAGATATCCCGTGCAGCAGTTGCTTAGCCTAATCAAAATGGGTGGAGAAGGCTTTCGGCGGGCTGGTCCTCCACAGAAGATAGAGTAAATCCCCTAGAAATCTTATTCCACACTATCTCTACTTTGGTGCTGAAACCACCACTTTTCCAAGAGTGGGATTATAACTAATGTTATCCTATGTTCACGTATCTGTGGTAATTTGGATGAACAAGAAGGAAAAGGGCGGAATAAGATTCCAATGTTATGGGGCGTTGGAGCCCGTTTTACATGTGAAGGGATTTTTTTGCGTTACGACACCATCACAAACGTCTTCAATTCCCAAAATCAGAATTCACTTTCCTACCCCTTCCACTTCTGCGCAATGCGCACGGCGGTTTCCAGCATGTGCGGCTCCCAGGTTTCGGGCTGCCAGGCGGTGGCGGCCAGGGCCGAGGCTTGCAGCTGGCGCTGCGCTTCCGCTACGGAGGGAGCCGATTCCAGAATGTGCGAGAGCTGCGCTTGCTGCGCGTGCAGCTGGGCGTCTTCGGCTACAGGGCCGGGTTGGTGGGGGTGCAGGGGCCGAAACGACTGCGCGGGCGGCGTGGGCCAGCCGGTGCGGCACTGCTTCACGAGCCGCGCCATGCGCCGGAAATCGTGGCGAAACCGGGTGTGGCTGGCCTCAGTTTTGAGGCCGCTGCCGAGCTGCTCCAGCACCACGTATTTCAGGTGCGGGCACTGGGGCATGGTGCGGGCCAGCAGCTCAAATACTTCTTCGGGCACGCCAGCGTCGTGGGTGTCGCGGCGAATTTTTTGGCCGGGTACCAATGCCGACTCTGCCCAGCTGCCGCCCGAGATGTGGATTTCGCGCACCCGGTCGAGCGGGTACAGGGCCAGCAGCGTTTCGTACGAAACGGAGAAGTTATGCAGCTGGCAGTACAGGTTGTGCAGGTCGAGGATGAGGAAACCATTGACGGGTTCCAGCAGCTTTGCCAGGAATTCGCCGTGGTGCTGCACCTCAGCCAGCGAGTAGGCGAAGGCCAGGTTTTCGAGGCCCACCGGGCACTGGCAGGCCTCATAGATGCGCCGGAGCCGGTCTTGGCCAATGCGCAGCGTGGTGGGCGTGTACGGCACGGGCAGCGGCGCGCCGGAATGAAAATTCTGGCCCGTGAAGGAGCCAAAGTGCTCGGTGATGTGGGCGAAGGAAAACTGCGCCGCCAGCCGTTGCAGGTGCGCCAGCCACTGCCGCTGCTCGGCCGACCACCTGCCCGAGAGCAGCGAGAAAAACACGCCGTGGCCCAGCAGCCGGTTTTGGGCCGCATAGGTGTCCAGCAGCTCGGCGAACCAACTGGGCAGCTGCTCGGCCCAGTAGCGCGTATCGAACGACCATTCGATAGCCTCCACCCGGCCTTCGGCCAGCAGCGGAAACGCCGCCGCCAGGATATCGGCATCCAGGTTGCAGGCGATGGCCGCTAAAATACCGGGCTCTTTTAGCACTGGGAGTTGGGGCGTTGCGCGGGGTTTTTTAGCCCGCAGAGGGCGCCGAGGCTTGCGCAGAAGACGCAGAAGCAGACGGCTTTATTTTGCATAACTAAGTGATTGAAAGGTGATTAGCCCATACCGCAGGCCGGGCAGTTGTCCGGTATTCTAGGGCCTTCTTTGGTAGCATTTGCGGCCTTCTCGCCCTTGAGCGTGGGCTCATCGCCTTTTTTGCAGCCGACGGCCTGCACGGCCACGCCAACCAAGATGGCCCCGAGTAAAGCTTTCGGTAATTTCATAAAAAGAGGAAGAAATGGGGTGAGATTTTGATGAAGTTTCCTTCTAAAGACAAGATTCGATACCTACTGCCAGGGTTGCATACAGCGGCATAGCTTACCTTTAAAATGACGTAAAAGCTTCTAAGAGTGAGTTGATTTTACGGAGATTATCCACTGGTATTAAGTGTAATATGCTTGATTTACAAGGCTTAACGGATGATGAACTGCTCAGCCAAGTAGTCGAGTATGCCTTTCAGCACGAGGCGCATTTAGTCGAATTGAGTTGGCCGGTGCAAACGGTCTACTTCATCTCAAACTTTGAAGCAGAATTTTATAATGGTGGAATTCAGCAGTTTCTCACTAATAGCGCGGGGCGATTTGCCGGGGAAACAGCGGACAGCTTCGCCAGAATAGGGGCTCCCAAGCTTGCTTCGCTACTTCAGGAAGCAGCGGCCTTGCAATTAGAAAGTACCAACAGTGCTGCTGCGCTGGGCGGGTTGAACGACGAGTTACACGCCGCCTATCCGACGAATGAAGACGGGAATGTGGGCGACCAGTTAACTGCTTATCTGCGCCAGTACCCAGGGGGCCTTCTCCTTGGTGCGGATTAAGGCGTTTCTCAGGTTAGGACACCCGCTCCGGTCGGACGCCTCCGGCGTGGGACCGGGCACACTAATCTGGAAAATGCTGTAAGTTATTATGCAAAAGGTTCTTAAAAGCCCTTCCTCCGGCTGCGCCTTGTGCAGGACGCAGTTGGAGGAAGGGCTTTTACGTGTTGTAGCGGGCACGCTACCTGTGCCGGTTGGCTTTGAGGCCAGTCAGGCTAAGCCGATGCCGGTAAAAACTCCGCCACGGCTTCACTCAAATCCAGTACTTGCACGCCCGGTAGCGCGGCCTCGATGATGCTGGCCCCGGCCGCCGAGCGGTAGCCGCCGGCGCAGTGCACCAGCACGGGCTTATCGGCCGGAATCTCGCCCAGGCGCTCGCGCAGCTCGGGCAGTGGGATGAGTAAAGCCTTGCTGAACAAGAGGTTGTAGGCTTCGTTATGGTTGCGAATATCCACGATGGTGAACTGCTCGGGGTGCTGGCGCACGGCGTCCACATCCACGGTGGGGCTGGTGGCGAGCTGCGCGGTGGGGGCCAGCAACGCCCCTTTCACGTTGCCCTCGTAGCCGATTTTGGCGGTTTTGCGCAGCACGGCGTCGAGCTGAATCTGGGTGTCGGCGAGCAGGTAGAACTTCTCCTGCGGGCCCACGATGGAGCCCAGCCAGGTTTCGAACTTGCCACCGTCCTGGAGATTGATGGCCCCGGGCAGGTGGCCGGCGCGAAACTGGGCGGCCGGGCGGGTGTCAACCAGCAGCACGCCGGCCTCCAGGGGCGTGGCGGCGTGCAGGCGCGGCACCGCCCTGATGCTGTCCTCAAAGTTGGGCGCGCCCTGCTTGTTCAGCAGCACATCGTGGCCAAAGTACTTGGGTATAAATGGCTGGTCTTCCAGTAGCACCCGAATAAACTCGGGCTCCGACATGGGTTGCAGGGCGTAGTTGGTAGCCAGCTCTTTGCCAATGGTACTGTCGAGGTCGGAGCTGGTGGTTTTGCCGCACAGCGAGCCGGGGCCGTGGGCGGGGTACACCTTGGTGGTGGGGGGTAGGGCCATCAGCTTTTGGCGCAGGCTGGCGTAGAGCTGGGCGGCGAGGTCCTCGCGGGTGTGGCCGCTGGTGGCGGCGGCCTCGCGCAGGTCGGGCCGGCCCACGTCGCCCACAAAAAGCGTGTCGCCGGTGAATACGGCGCGGGTTTGGGCCAGCTCGTCCAGCAGCAAAATGCTGATGCTGTCGGGCGAGTGGCCGGGGGTGTTAATAGCGTGTAATTCAATGGTGCCCAGCTTGATGCGGTCGCCGTCGTCAAAATCGCGGTGTGGGTAGCGGGCGCCCGTGAGCTTGCTGCAATAGATGGGGGCGTTGGTTTCCTGGGCTATTTCCAGGTGGCTGCTCACGAAGTCGGCGTGGGGATGCGTCTCTAGCACGGCCACTATCTCGGCGTCGTGCTCGTCGGCAAAGTCGTAGTAGGGCTGGGGGTCGCGGCCGGGGTCGATAACGGCCACCTGCCGGCCCGCCCGCACGGCGTAGGAGGCGTGGGCGAGGCCCTTGTCATAAAATTGCTGAATCTGCACCGCGGGGGTGCTACTACTGGGAAGCGGCATGGGGGTTGTTGGCAGCGGATGGGCTAAAGGCCTGAGAATCGGGCTGCCGGGGTAGGTGATAAGGTCAAATATAATGAGCCGGCCCAATACTACGGCCAGGCTTTGGCCCTGCTGGCGGCGGCCGGGCCCAAAAAAAGCGCCGACCCACGGGCCGGCGCTTTTTGCAACGAGGGGCTAGGCCCAGGGGCTAGCCTTTGGCTTTTATTTTGCCGCCGTGCTCGCCTTTGTGGTGGTGCTCTTTTTGCATGGCGGTCAGCCTGCCATACTGGTCGGCGTTGAGCACGCCTTGTAGCTGCTGCTGGTACTTGGCGCGGCCGGCTTTCATTTCTTCGTGGCGGGCTTTGCGCTGCTCTTTGGCAGGGTACTTGGCCTTGAGGGCCTGGCCCTCCTGGGCCTGGGCCAGCAGAATTTGGTGCACCTGGGGCTGCTGGGCCGCCGTGAGGCTCAGCTTTTTGGTGAGCACGGTGGTGCGGGTGTCAGCGCGTTGCTCGGGCGTTTTATTGTGGCCCATGCGGTGCACGCGGTGGGTGGGCAGTTGGGTGGTGGTAGTGGCGGGGGCAGTTTGGGCGAAGCTGGCGGTGGCAAAGGCCAGGGCGGCCAGCAGAAGCAGGGAATTTTTCATAAGAGAGAGGCAGAGAAGTTTTTAAGCAGAAAAAAGGCGAGAAAGCAGGAAGCGCGGCCGCGCTGGCTCCGGGTACAAGGGCAATTGCAAGGAGCAGGCCAAAGGCGGCCCGGGCAGCAAAAAGCCCGCTTCACACCGATGAAGAGGGCTTTTTTATAGATGAAGAAAACGATTTATCCCGCTCGTCGTGCTGCGAAAGGACGTCGATAGAACGTCATACTGAATGCAGTGAAGTATCGCGCTCGCCTCGTTGGCCGGTGCTGGTTACGCAGCAGAGATGCTTCCTTCGTCAGCATAGCGTTTGAGGAAACAGCTCCTTACTCATTACCAATCACTTCCTGCTAATTTCCCACCCCGGCCGTGGTGTGCAGCTGGCTGATGCGGGCGGCCTTAAGCTGCTGGTACCTGGCGTATTGGGTGGGCGTGAGAACCCCGCGAATCAGCTCGTCCGACTTGGCGCGGTCAAAGGCCATGGCTACGCGCAGGGCGGCGGGGTCGTCCTGGTGGGCGGTGCGGTCGGCGTCCATGTGCTGGCGGGTTAGCAGCAGCACTTGGCGCAGGCGGGTGTTCTGGTCGGCCGAAAGGCCCAGCTCCTGGGTCATGCGCTGGGCCTGGGCGGCCACGGCCTTTTGCACGGCCGGGGTGGCTTGGGCCCGGGCGGTGCCGGCCGCCAGGCCCAGTAAGGCTACAAATAGAAGCGTCTTGCTCACAGCAACTGATAGAATAAAGTGGGGAAAAGTAATAGGACAAAAGTAGGTTCGCGCCGCCGCAGTTGGCGGGGTAAAAAGGAGTGGGGGAGAGGGTTGGGCCGCGCCGGGCCGCCCAGCGCAAAGGCCCGGCCAAACCAGCGAGCGCGCCAGTCGCGAAGTTTAGCGTATTTTCGGCCCAGCCGAACTGTTCCTCGGTGTTAATTCAACGCGAAAAAGCCGCTACTAGTACTTCCCCCCACTCGTTCTTTTCCTCTCTCTTGCATGGCTAGTATTTTTGCCAAAAAACCGCTTGCTCAGCTTCTGGGCGAAGCAAACTCTACCGGGCACGGCACCCTCCAACGCACGCTGGGCGCGGGCAACCTCGTGGCGCTGGGCGTGGGCGCCATCATCGGGGCGGGCCTGTTTGTGCGCACCGCCGCCGCCGCGGCCCAGGCCGCGGGGCCGGGCGTTACGCTGGCCTTCATTGTGGCGGCCATTGGCTGCGTGTTTGCCGGGCTGTGCTACGCCGAGTTTGCGGCCATGATTCCGATTGCCGGCTCGGCCTACACCTACGCCTATACCACCATGGGCGAGTTTGTGGCCTGGGTTATTGGCTGGGCCCTCATTATGGAGTATGCGCTGGGCGCGGCCACCGTGTCTATCGCCTGGAGCGAGTACCTCAATAAGTTGCTGGAAGTCTTCCACACCAGTATACCCTACCACCTCAGCCACTCGCCCTTCGAGCACGCCGTGGTAAACGGCGTGCAGGTGCACGGCCTCATCAACCTGCCGGCGCTGTTCGTGATTGTGGCCCTGAGCCTGCTGCTGGTAAAAGGCACCCAGGAATCGGCTACCTTCAACGCCGTAGTGGTGGTGCTGAAAGTGGCTATCGTATTGGTATTCATTGCAGTGGGCTGGCAGTTTATCAACCCCGCCAACCACACGCCTTACTTCATTCCGGCCGACCAGCCGCCCATTGGCCCGCACTCGTACTCCGACTGGAACAAGCACGGCTTTGGCGGTATTTTGGGGGGCGCGGCCATCGTATTCTTCGCCTTTATCGGGTTCGATGCCGTGAGCACGGCCGCGCAGGAAGCCAAGAATCCTAAGCGCGACATGCCCATCGGCATTCTGGGCTCGCTGGCTATTTGCACGGTGCTCTACATCCTGTTTGGGCACGTGCTGACGGGCGTGGCCAGCTGGCGCGAATTTGCCGACCCCGCCGTGGGCGGCGAGGCGTCGGTGGCCTACGCCATTCAGGCGCACATGCCCGGCTACGGCTGGCTGGCTACCGCCGTTACGGTGGGTATCCTGCTGGGCTTCACCTCGGTTATCCTGGTAATGCTGATGGGCCAGAGCCGCGTGTTCTTCTCCATGGCCAAGGACGGGCTCATGCCCAAGGCATTTTCCGAGTTGCACCCCAAGTTCAACACGCCCTACAAATCCAACCTCATGCTGATGGTATTCGTGGGCCTGTTTGCGGCCTTTGTGCCCGGCTCGCTGGCCGGCGACCTCACCTCGTTCGGTACGCTGCTGGCCTTCGTGCTGGTGAGCCTGGGCGTGTGGATTATGCGCAAGTCGAACCCCGACCAGCCGCGGCCGTTCCGCGCGCCGCTCTCGTCGCCCAGCTTACCGCTGGTGCCCGTAATGGGCGCGCTCGTCTGCCTGCTGCTCATCGGCGCCCTCGACTCGTTCACCCTGAAAGTGGCCTTTGGCTGGATGTTCCTCGGCTTCATCGTGTATTTCCTCTACGGCAAGCGCAATTCGATGCTGCAAAAAGGCATCGTGGTTATCCCTGAAGAAATGGAAAAAGAAGCCTTCATCAAGCCCGACCCCAATAACCGGTAGGTTGGTTTGAGTTAAAAAAAGACCCCGCTGGCAAGCTGCCGGCGGGGTCTTTTTAGCTGTAAGTAATTCGGTGGAATTGCTTATATCAAATAGCGTCATGCTGAACGCCGTGAAGCAGCTCAATCTCATTGGTAAACGATTGATTTAGTGAACAGTAGAGATGCTTCACGGCGCTCAGCACGACATTATTTTTATCTGTATTAAGTAAGTATCTTTCAATCAATAAGTTATCGCTTATAGCCCAACGCAGGTCGAAACTGATTCAACCAAGCCTGGGCGGTGGTCTCGTCTACAAACCAACCTGCGCGGTACGTGGCCAATTGTAGGGCGGCCGTGGGCGGCGCGTAGTGATGGGCTCGCAACTCCTGCCAAAACTCGGCCTGCGCAATGAAGGCCAGGCAGGGCACGCGGCCCAGGGTGCGGTGCACACGGGGCAAAAATTCTTCGGCCAGCCACTCGTACACGTCGGTGGGGCGGCCGGAGGCATCGGCCCGGCCATCGAGCAGCCAGTAGGGGCAATTGTGGCGTTGGGCATGCTCCAATATCATTTCGCACGCCTCCGTCATTTCGGTGGCCGATAGTGGGTGCCGCACAGTGCCCCGGATGAGGGGCGGCGTGGCCTGGTAATGCACCGAGTAGTAGCGCAGCCGGCCGTCGGCGATGGTATCAGAACGCGGAGTACCTACTTTATATAAGTTTCTCATTTAAAGGGCTTTAACTTCACTTTTGAGCTTGAGCACGCGGTCGCCATTGCCCTGCACGATAAGCAGGGCAGGGTCGTCGGCCGAGCCGTTGCGGGTGATGTCGCTGCCCTTGAGCTTGCGGGTAATTGGCTCTTTATGAACGGATTCTATTTTACCGGTGGCCGTGCCGGTACCGTATTTCCAGCTTACCTGGGTGCCTTTGCGCATGGATGGGAAATGGCTAGTTGAGTGGCTAGTAGAGGGTACCGCCTGAACGTACATTAAAGCCAGAAGATTCGTGGGTGGAGCTAGCCAATAAACCAATAACCCGGCCATTTCGGGCGGCGGCCCGACCTTTACCCCATGCTTAGAGTATTTTTCCTGTGTTTACTAGCATTATCGGCCGCCGCCCAAACGTCGCTGACCCCCGATGGCAAGGCGCTCTACGGCGTAATTAACCGCGCCAGCGGGCGCAGCCTCGACGTGGCGCGGGCCGCCACCACCAGCGGCGCGGCCGCCGTGCAGTGGGAATTCACCCACGCGCTCAGCCAGCAGTGGCATCTGGTGCTCATTCGGGAGGGCGGCGAGTATTACCGCCTCGAAGCCAAGCACAGCGACCTGTGCCTAACCCTGGAAGTGAACCCCACGGCCCCCGCCGGGGCCAACACGCCGCTGGTGCAGCGGCCCTTCACGGGCGGGCTGGGCCAGCAGTGGCGGCTGGTGCCCACGGGCATCGTGGGCTCTTTTCAACTCGAAAACCGGCTCGATGGCCGGGTGGCCACGCTGGCCACCAACGACAAGTTTAACAGTACGGCCATTGTGGCGGCGCGCAGCGTGGGGCGCCTCAGCCAGCAGTGGCGCTTGTTTCAGCTGCAGCTGCGGCTGGCCACGGGGCCGCCCTACTTTGCCGCGCCCGAGCCGCTGCCGGCCCTCAGCTCGCCGGCCGGCAACGAGCTGCAACCCGTGCCCGCGCCCGACGGCCAGCGCCTGTATTTCAGCCGCACGCGCTTTGCCGGCAACGTGGAGGGCGTGGCCGAAAGCGCCGATATCTGGCTGAGCCAGAGCACCGACCAGGGCCGCACCTGGGGCGCGCCCACCCATCTCGACGGCCCGGCCGGCCTCAACACGGCCCAAAATAACGCCGTGCAGGCCGTGGTGGGCCCGGCCGGCAGCCCCGCGCTGCTGCTGCGCGGCACCTACGACGCGGGCGGCTTTCGTGACGAAAGCGTGTCGCGGGTGGCCGTGGGGGGCAGCAGCCGGCCCACGCCGGTGCGCGTGGCGGGCTTCGGCTCGACCAGCCCGGCCACCAACTTCTTTATGACGCCCGATGAGAAAGTGCTGCTATTGAGCCTGGAGCGCGACGACTCGCAGGGGGCCAACGACCTGTACATCAGCCGGGCCGATGGGGCGGGCGGCTATACCGCGCCCCAGAGCCTGGGCGCGGTCGTGAATTCGCCGGGCTACGAGTTTGCCCCCTGGCTGGCCGCCGATGGCAAAACACTGTATTTCAGCTCGTATGGCCACCAGGGCTACGGCTCGGCCGATATTTTTGTGAGTCAGCGCCTCGACGAGGACTGGACCAAGTGGAGCGCGCCCCAAAACCTGGGGCCGCGCTTCAACGGCCCCGGCTACGACGCTTTTTTTGCCCTTGGGCCCGACGGCACGGCCTATTATGCCAGCACCGGGGCCAAGGACACGTCGCCCAAAAAGCTGTTTCGCACCCCGCCCGGCCCGCCGCCGGTAATTGACTCCACGGCCATTATCGCGGCCGCCGCCGACCCCCTGAGCCAGCCCCGCGCCCTGCTCACGGGCCGCGTGCTCGACGGCCGCACCAGCCAGCCCCTGGCGGGCGGGGCCGAGGTACAGGCCCTGATGATAGGCGGCCCCATCGACTTCCGCAGCACGGCCCGCGCCGATGCCGTGGGCTTTCAGATGTCGCTGGCCCCCGGCCGCTACCGCCTGACCACCACCGCCGGCCTGCTCACCCGCGTCGATACCCTCACGGTAAAATCGGGCGAGTCGCGCCGCTACGAGCCGCGCCTCACGCCCGCCACTGTAGGCTCGCGCCTCGACCTGGCCGACCTGCTCTTCGTGCAAAGCAAGGCCCAACTGCTGGGCTCGTCGTACCCCACGCTCAACAAGCTGGCCGAGTCATTGAAAGACAATCCGCAGCTGGAAATCCGCCTCGAAGGCCACACCTCCAACGAGCCGCCGGCCGATAAAAACCAGGTGCTCAGCGAAGAGCGCGTGACTACCGTGAAGCGCTACCTCGTGGGCCGCGGGGTGGCCGCCGGCCGCATCACCACCGTGGGCTACGGCGGCTCGCGCCCCAAGTTCAGCAACAACCGCGAGGAAACCCGCAAGCTTAATCGCCGGGTGGAGCTGGTAATTACAAAATAAACAATAAGTTGCGCAGTGGGCTACTGGCGGGCTTAGGCGGGCCAGTAGCCCGATAGGCGGCACACCAGGCCCAGCGCGTAGCCATCGGCCGGGTCGTAGGTGGTGTGGGTAAGAATGCGCTGGCCCAGCGCGGCCGCCTGCTGCGGCAGGGCCCGCATACTGGGCCGCCGGGGCACGGCGGCGGGCGGCCAGCCGCCCGCGTAGGGCGCGGCGGCCAACTGCAAAATGGCCTGTGTCACGCGGTAAATCTGCTCGCCCAGGCCGTCGAGGTAGGCCGTGGTGGCCCCTTGCAGGGCGGTGGCTTCGGCCTCGGCAATCTGGTACTTGGCGGCGTACCCGGGTAGCTGCGCCGCAAACTGCTTGAGCCAAGCCGCGGTGCACAGGTCGCTGGTGGTTGGGTAAGCAGTTTGCATGTGCTAAATGTAATGAAAAAATTCGAACCTGGAGTGTAATTAGTGGCTAACTGATTTACCGCTTTATTGTTGAATATTTTACGGGTTAGGACCTACCCGATTAGGTATTGGGCAAGTCGGTGCCGTTGGGCGGGCTGCCGGGGTTGAGTCGGCTGGCCGCTCGCCGCTGGAAGGCAATCGGCACAAATAACGAGCGGACAGTCGACCCAACCCCGGCAGCCCGCCCAAGGCCAATTCGGATAGCCGCTAAGCGTCTTAACTTTCAGGAAGCCACCTGGTAGCTGCGCCGCCAGATGAAGCCATCGAGCACGTAATGAGTGCTTTGGGGCAGGGCCAGCAGCGGCACCAGCCACATCAGTAGGCCGGGCTCGGCTACCACGGGCAGGCGCTGAAACCAGCCAAAAACGGCGGTGTGCTCGCGCCACACCAGGCCGTCCCACAGGCCTTCTTCCAGGAACGCGAATAGCCCGAGCACTACGATAAACAGCGCCAGCCCGTAGCGGCCGGCCCACCAGCCGCGCCCGGTGGCCCCGGCCGGCCGGCGGCTCCACACCAGCGCCAGATAGGGCACGCCGTGCGCCACCACATTGAGCAGCGTAAAAATGAGGTCGCCGTTGCAGAGCACAATGCCCACCAGCCACGAGCTGGCCGTGCCCGCCAGCAGCAGGTTGCGGGGCAGGTTAAAAGCGCCGGTGCGGCGAAAAAGCCATAGCTCGCGGCCCGCGTAGGCCAGTAGCAGCGCCGCGTAGAGGCCCGTGGCCAGGTGCCGCCCCAGCGGCCAGTCAGCCTGCACAAAATCGCCCTCCACAAACCAGTTGAAGTGGCGCGGGGGCGATAAGTGCCAGTATAACAAAGGGTAAAGCGTGGCGGCGTAGATGAGCACCGGCGGCAGCCACGCGCCGGGCAGCGCCGGCTCGCGCCGCGCATACAGCCGCAAAAACCCATATTGCTGCCGCACAAAGTGAAACACCGCCAGGTAGGCCAGCGCCCGCCAAAACACCAGCCCGCCCGCCGCGTGCAGGGCCACGCCGCCCGCGTAGCAGGCCAGCGGCACCAGCAGCAGCAGGCCGCGCCGCCGCCGCCGCTGCGCCGGGTCGAAATACGTCTGAAACAGCGTGCCGTACACGTGCGCCACATCAATGAGCAGCACCACGCCCACCCAGGCCAGCAGCGGAAACGCCGCCGACTGCCGGTAGGCCGCGGGCAGCAGCGCCACCACGGCCAGCGCCACGAACGGCGGGGCGAGTATAAACCAGCCGTCGTAGCGCGGCGAGCGCAGCCAGGGCTGGGTAGTAGAGGAGGTAAGGGGCATGGCGGCCCGCAAAATAGCGAAGCCGCCGCGCCTGCCTACTGCCCGGTGCCCATGGTGTTGGCGGGCGTGGTGGTGGTGCGGCCGGCCGGCACACCCAGGGTGGTGGTAGTGGCGGCGGTATCGGCATCGGTGGCAGGGGTGCCCCCCACCTCGGTAGCGGCCGAGTCGGTACCCAGGGTGCTGGTGGGCGTGCTGGTAGTGGGGCTGCCGCTGCCGCCGCAGGCCCCCAGTAGCAGGCCGCCCAGCAGCAGGGCCGCCAGGGTGCGGCCAAAAAATGCTTGTTTCATAAAAGAAAAGTTGTTGATGACGCCTGCTTATACGGCCCGCGGCCCGGTAGCGGTGCGCAGAAGTCGCAGGTTTTCAACCTGTCAGCTGTTGGCGGGCCTGGCCAGTACCGCCCGCGCCGCCCGCAGGCCCTGGTGAAAGGCTTCCTCAAAAACGGAGATGCCGCTGAGGTCGGTGTGAGCCAGGTGCACGCGCCCGCCCAGCAGCGGCTGCTGGGCCTGCTGCCGCGCCGCGCCCCACACGTAGCCGGGCGTGGGGGCCACCATGCCGTGGCCCCACACCCAAAGCTCGGCCGCCTGTACCTGGGCGGCCAGGCCGGGGTGCATGAGGTCTAATTCGGTGAGTACCAGGGTGCGCCAGTCGGCGTAGTTGCTGGCCAGGGCGTGGCGGCGGGCGGCCACGGCATCGAGCGGGTTGGTGGGCAGGGCCCAATAGAAGGTGAGGCTGCGCGGCTCGTCGCCCTCGAAGCCACGCAGGGCCTGGTGCTCGGCGTCGATATAGCCCAGGGCCGGGCTGCCGTAGCGCACATTATCCCAACTCAGGGGCTGGCCGGGGCCGCCGGGGTAGCCGGCTACCGTGAGGTTGGCAACCAGCCAGGGCGCGTGCAGCGGGGCCAGGGGCGGCAGGGTAACCGGGGCGGCCAGCAGGTGCTTGGTTACGTGCCAGGGCGTGGCCAGCACCACCTGCCGGGCCAGCAGGCGCGTAGTTTGCTGAGTGGCATTGTCGAAAGCCAGTACTTCGACTTGGCCATTATTAATTTCTTTTATGCTGAATACCAGTGTATTGGCCTGCACGCGCCCGTCGCCCTGGCGGCGCAATGCCTCAGCGAGGTAGTGGTTGCCCTGGGGCCAGGTGAGCACGGCATCGGGCGGGGCATTGTGGGCGCGGCCCTTGCGGGCGGCGAAGTAGTGCAGCCCCGCCCAGGCCGATACCTGCGCGGCCGGCACCCCAAAGTCGTCGCGGTACGAGTAGTCGAGGTACCAGCGCAGGTACTCTGAGTGGTAGCCGTGGCGGGCCAGCCAGTCGGCCATCGACTCGGTATCGAGTTGCCGGGCATCGGCATCGGCCACCGACCAGTCGAGCGGCAGCCGGAACAGGTCGCGGCCGTCGGGGCCGGTGGCGCGGCGCAGACGCTCTATCTCGGCCAGGAAGCGGGCTATTTCGGCACGGTCGGCGGCGGGCACGCCCGCCTCGGGTAGCAGGCCGGCCTGCCAGTGGCCGTGCAGCAGCAAGCGCTCGGCGGGGTCGTGGCAGAGAGCCGTTTCGTCGTAGATGGGCAGGCCGGTAGGCCCGTAACCTGTCAAAATACCAGTCTCTTGCAAAAAGGCCAGTAGTTCGGTATCGCGCGCATCGGGCAGGGGCAGGTAGTGCGCGCCCCAAGGGTAGGCGGTGCGGGCGTTGTGGCCGGCGGCGGCGTTGCCGCCCGTGTCGGCTTCCATTTCCAGTAGTAGCGTAGTGCGGCCGGGGGCCAGCTGGTGCAGGGCGCGCCGGGCGGCCAGGCCGCTCACGCCGCCGCCAATAATCAGGATATCAACCGCTTGGGTATGCGCGGGCGCGGGCAGGCCGCCGGGCGTGCGCAGGCGGTGGCCCAGTGCGTGCCCGGCCCCGCGCAGCTTGCCCTGCACGGCCGACTGCGCGGGTGTGCAGCCGGGCACGCTGCCCACCAGCCCCGCCAGCAGCGTGCCCGCCACGCCCGCGCTGGCCTGGGTAATGAACTGGCGACGGGGGAGGAGCATATTAACTTACTGATTATGAATTGCTTTTTTTGGCGCGGGGGCACCTCACCCCCTAGCCCCCTCTCCAAAAAAGAGGGGGGATTAGCTCTAGTTTTAGCTTTTAGAAATTATTGCTAAAAACTAGTTCCCCCTCTTTTTTGGAGAGGGGGCTAGGGGGTGAGGTGCCGCGGAGGGCGAGGGGCCAGGAACCAGCCCCTCACTGCCCATACGGCCCCCATTCCTCCTCAAAATACCGCACCAGTGCCTGGTTGTTGAGCTGATTTACCTCGGTAGGCACCTCGGCCATGTCGGGGGGGAAGCTGCGCATGAGGCCGATAACCTGGGGCGTCACGTAGCGCAAGCCCGCGGGGAGCGGGCTGCCGTGGGGCCGCCACGAGCCGGGCTGGGCCTGGGCCAGCACGTAGCCCCACTCGCCAAACGACGGCACGTAGGCGTGGTAGGGCACCGGGCTAAAGCCGCTGGCCGCCAGCGTGTGCACCACGCACCAGTAGGCGTGGCGCGCCACGTAGGGCGAGGTGGCCTGCACCACCACCAGCCCGCCCGGCCGCAGGCGCTGGCGCAGCGTTTGGTAAAAAGCCGTGCTGTAGAGCTTGCCGATGGAGTAGTTGCCGGGGTCGGGGAAATCGACCAGCACCACGTCGTAGCGGGCGGTGTCCTGGCGCAGCCAGGCGTAAGCATCGGCGTTGTGAATCTCGACCTTGGGCGAGTGCAACGAGTTGTGGTTGAGCTCACGTAGCAGCTGGTTGCTGCGGAAGAGGCGCGTCATGGCCGGGTCAAGGTCGATGAGGCGGATGTGCGCTACCTGGGGGTATTTCAGCAGCTCGCGCACGGCCAGGCCGTCGCCGCCGCCCAGCACTAATATCTGGCGGGCGTGGGGCCGGTCTTGCATGGCCGGGTGCACCAGCGCCTCGTGGTAGCGGTACTCATCGGCCGAGCTAAATTGCAGATTACCATTGAGAAATAGGCGCAGCTCGCCGCGGTGGTTGCCCGTGAGCACCAGCCGCTGGTAGGGCGTGCTAAGGGCGTAGATAACGGTATCCTGAAAGACCTCGCCCTCGGCGTAGCGCTGAATGCGCTCGGCCCCCACCACGCCTACCCCCAGCGCCAGCAGCGCCACCACAATGGCCGCCAGGTAGCGCCGCCGGTAGGGCCGCGTTTCTTCAAACGAGAGCAGGCTCACGCCCGCCACCACCACGTTGAGCGCCCCAAACAGCAGGGCCGTGCGCACCAGCCCCAGCCGGGGCACCAGCACCAGCGGAAAAATAACCGCCGCCAGCAGCGACCCCACGTAATCAAAGGTAAAAACCCTGGCTACCAGCTCCTTAAAAGCTAGCCGGCCCTGCAAAATGCGCAGCAGCAGCGGAATTTCGAGCCCCACCAGCGCGCCCAGCAGCCCCACCAGCCCATACAGCAGCACCCGAAACGAGCTGACGTGTGCAAACAGCCCAAACAGCAGCGGGGCCGAGGCCCCGCCCACCAGCCCCACCAGTATTTCGAGCCGGATAAACCAGCGCAGCAGCTGCCCATTGAGGTAGCGCGACAGCCACGAGCCCACGCCCATGCTGAACAGATACACCCCGATAACGGTCGAAAACTGCGTCACCGAATCGCCGAGCAAGTACGAGGCCAGCGTGCCCGCAATCAGCTCATAGAGCAGGCCGCAGGTGGCAATCACGGCCACCGAGCCCAGCAGCAGCGCCGGCCGGGGTGCGCCCTCGGCGTTGGCGCCGGCGGCGGCCCGTGCCCGCCGCCGGCGCGTTAGTACAGAACCCTCAGCCATGAATGGCGGCGCTAATGATGAGGGCCACCGCCAGCATAAACGCCGCCGCGATAATGGCCAGGGCCGAGTTGTGCTCTTCCAGTATTTCGCGGCGCAACGTGCCGGGCGTCAGCTTGTTAAAGATATAAAAGCTGATTACCAGAATGAGGATGCCCAGCAGCGCGTACACAACGGAGGCGGTGAGCGCCTTGGGAGTAAGGTATTCCATGAGCGGGGGTATCAGGGAGTAAATGAGTAATGGAGCAAACGAGTAAGTTGTAAGTGAGCGGGTTGCCGCGGCTGGCGGCTGGCGCGGGACTCTGCCCCGTATCAGCCGCATACTATTGCTAGTAAATTGTAAATGAATAAGTTATAAGCAAGTGAGTTGTGGTAAGCTTGCCTGTTCGCAACTCACTCAGCGGTACCTCACTTGTGGTTGAAGCCGTGCACGAAGCCGGCGCGGCCCCCCGAGCGGTGCGGGCCGGTCTGGGTGCTCTCGGTGCTTTCGTTGTCGTCGCCGAGGAGGCGGTAGCCGTTCAGGCCCATCAGGGTAAACGCCGTGAGTATCAGCACGCCTAGCACCGTGTAGAGGGGCATCTGGCGCACCGAGGGGCCCAGCTTCGTGAAAAAATCAAACATAGGAAGGGGTTGAAGCTACGATTGGGGACCAAAGTTGCTGTTTTCCCAGCGGCTGGTTTCAAACGAGGAGTAGCGCCACCACTGCAAGGCCGGAATGGCCAGCAGCGATAGTATCGCCAGCAATAAATTAGACGTGAGCTCCGTGTTCTGCTCGATGGTTACTTGCAGCGTGGCGGTTTCGGTAGTGGGCTCGGCGCTGGGGTAGAGGTTGAGGTGGTAGCGCCCGGCGGGCACGCTGCTGAACACGGCGCTGGCCGAGGTGCTGCCCTCCGACCAGCTCTCGCCGCCTTCCACGCCCGAGTAGTACTCCAGGGAGCGCGTGAACTCGTAGCCCCGGCCATTTTCCTCGTTCACGAGGCTGGCCGTGATTTCGACCCAGCGGTTGGATAGGCTCGGGATGGCGAGCTCGATTTGCAGCGCCGTGGGCTCGGCCAGCGTGAAAGAGTTGGTTACCAACATGGTGCTGGCGGGCGGCGGCGCCGCGACCGCAGTGGCCGACTGCTGGGTGGGCTCTGGGGTGGCCGGCGTGCCGGCGGCGGGCAGCGAATCGTAGGGGATAATGGGCGGCCGGTTATCGGGGGGTATCACGAAAGCAGTGGGCTGCGCGAGCGGCGTGGCGGGTAGCTCCAGCTGCTGCGTGGTGGTGGTGGAGGGCCGCCACTGCCCCACCAGCGAGCGCAGGCCCAGCAGCGCCAGCAGCAGCAGCACGGCTACGCGCAGCATGGCCGGGCCGGCCACGGGGTTGGGTTGCGCCGCGCCCACGTCGTAGCGGTTGGGCAGCTGGTTCACCGGCACGTAAAAGGCCGTTGCTACTACCTCGGGCTCCAGGTGCTCGGCCAGGTACCAGGTGGGCGGACCGCTGGTAAGGTGCTCGCTAACAAGAATATAGGGCGGGCAGATAAACTCCGTGACGAAGAGTTTTTCATCCTCCAGAATATCCCAGTCAAACTCGCCCTCGGCATCGAGCACGTCGGGCTGGTAGCGGTGCCACAGCTTGTAGAGGCGGTCGGTGGTGTCGTCGAGCCAGGTGGTTTCCTTGTAGCCCTTTTTGCCGTTGTTGGCGGGGTGGCTGGGGGCGCGCCTGATGAGCAGCCAGTGCCCGTGGTACTCGGCCAGCTGCAATGGAAAATCGGCCGGCACTTGCTGGGTGGGCCCGGGCTCGGGGGGGCTCAGCTGGTACTCGCGCCAGGTGGCCGACTTGTCGTTTTTTTCGGTGCGCACCTGGTAGCCGGTTATGCGGCAGCGGTGGCCGCCCACCAGGCCCACCGTGCCCAGCGGCAGGCTGGGGCCGGGCACCAGCGTCTTCTTAAACCCGGTTACGTAGCGCGTGGAGGCCGCCGGGGAGGCCGCGTCGGCGTAGAAATACGCCCGGCACTTGAAGCAGCCGAAGTAGCGGCTGGCGGTGGGGTCGTAGCAGGGTAGCTGGGTGCCGCACTTGGGGCAGGGCACGGTGGCGGGGGCCGTGGTCAGCGGGGTTTCACTCATCGCAGTACTTCGGCGTAAGCGCGGGGGGCGCCTTCAAAAAACGCCAGCGTTTCCTGGTACACCTGGCGCACGGTGGCGTGGTTGTCGCGCCGGAAATTCGACAGAAACACGTCGAACGTGGCCAGCCCATGCTCGGGCCAGGTATGAATGCTGAGGTGCGACTCGGTGAGGGCCAGCACCGCCGTGAAGCCCGCGTTTTCGGCAAACACGTGGTACACCTCGCCCACGCCGCTGAGGCCCAGCCGGGCCACCAGCGCCGCAAAAAACTGCTGGCTACCGGCCGCATCGCGCAGCCGGGCGGCGGGGGCCTCAAAGGTGGCCAGCACGTGCAGGCCGGGCGAGTAGGCCGCGGGCGCGGCCGGCGGAGGCAGGGAAACAGTAGTCACGGCTGCAATACTACGGCCCAGATTACCAATCTGAATGCCGCCCAATGGTTGATTTTGTTCCGGAATGGGGGCATAAGGGCCTAACTTTAGGAGCTTTTATTTCAAGCAGCAGTATGCAGCCCCGCGCTCAGGAAACCCTTTTTTTTGAAAACCAGGCCGGCCGCTTGTACTATCGCTCCGCTGGCTACGTGCACCTGGCCTGGGGCAGCGAGCGCCTGCCGCTGGCCCCCATCCAGGCCTATTACGAGCAGGCCTTGGCCTTGCTGCGCAGCACGGGCAGCCACCGCATCTTGTCCGAGCACGGGCAGCGCGCGCCCCTGCCCGGCGAGGCCCAAACCTGGCTCACCGGCAACTGGATACCCCGCGCCATTGCCCTGGCCAACACCCGGCACTGCGCCATTGTGGAAGGCGCCAACCCCATGCACCGCCTCTCCACGCAGTCGGTGGTGAGCGCCTCGCCGACCGAGTTTGTCTACAAGCGCTTCGATAGTATGCAGGCTGCCGAAACCTGGCTGGTTGGCCTCGGAGTTTAGAGGCGTAAAACTATGAACAGCAACTACTTGCATAAGTAGGGCTTATGTAAAATCGTTCGTCATTGCGAGCATGTTGCGCCCTTGCTTAATGCGCAACATGCTCGCAATGACGAACGATTTATTTTATAAATACTTGTTATACAATGCATTATCTAAAAAACAAAAAAGCCCGGCCAATTGGCCGGGCTTCTTCAGTTATCAGGCAAAAGCCGCGCTCGCTTATTGCTTCACGAAGCGCTGCACGAAGGTTTGCGAGCCGCTGCTGGCGCGCAGCAGGTAGAGGCCGCCGGCCAGGCCCGACACGTCGAGCTGGCCGTTTCCCTGGTAGCGGGCGGCGTTCACCGTTTTGCCCAGGGCGTCAAGTACTTCTACCTTAGTTAGTTCCTCATTCGAGCTGAGCGAAAGCGTGAGTACCGAGGCGGCCGGGTTGGGGTAGAGGCTTAGCACAGCATCGCCGCTGAGCACAGTGCCGGCGGTGAGGCCGTTGGGCGTAGCCGAGGCCGCCGCAATGGCTGCGCCGCCCGTGATGCTCACGCTGTAGTCTTCGGTTTCGCCGTAGCTGTAGGTGCCGCAACTGGTGGTGGTGCTGGCATCGCTCATGATAATGCGCAGGCGGGTTTTGCCGGTTTTGGCCGTGGCGGGCACCGTGAAGGTGCTGCTGAGGGTGGCTGCGCTGCTGCTGCTGCCGCTCACCACCAGCTCGCCGGCGTCGGTGAATACGCCGTTCTGGTTGTAGTCGATATATACTTTCCAGTTTTCGGTGTAGGCCGAGCCCGTGAAGCCGGCCGAGAAGCTCACCGTCTGGCTGCTGCCGGCGGCCACGCTGGCCGTGCTGGCGGTGCCGTCGTAGTAGCCGCCGTTGGCGCCGCTGGTGCGGGCAATGCCGGTGCCCAGCTTCACGTAGTCGATGTACTCATACGCCTGGCTGGTGCCCTTGCTGGTGCAGTAGTTGGAGGTAGCGGGCGGCGTAGTGGTGGTGCCGCCGTAGGCCGCACCCACGCCCACGGCGTACCAGGCGTTGGTGACAGCCTGCGTCTGCGTCGAGGTGGCTCCGTACAAATCGGTGGCCGCCTGAATGGAGTAGGTGCGGGCCTGGGCGTAGGTAGAGGAGGCCGTCATGTACACGCTCTCCATGCGGAAGGTGATTTTGGCGGCGGCCGACAAGCCCAGCGCAGCTACCGAGTAGGAACTACCCACCTCGTTGGTGCCGCTCTTGCCCACGCTGATGAGGTAGTACCAGTAGTTGAGCACGCCCGAATTGGTGTGCACGCCGCCCTGGTCGTTGGCGTCGGAGGGCGACGACGTGGTAGCCGACCAGTACCTGCCCTTATACAAGGCCGGCTGGCCGTACTGGTTGGGGTTGCTCATGGAGCGCAGCGCGCCCCCGGCCTTCATAATATCCTCGCCAATGTCCCAGGTCGATTTGGTCAGGCCCAGGTTGTCGGAAGTGTACTTTTCGATGCTGGCCCCCCAGATGTCCGACAGGCCCTCGTTCATGGCGCCCGACTCGTTGGCGTAGGTCAGGTTGGCCGTCTTTTCGCACACCGCGTGGCCGATTTCGTGGCCGCACACGTCGAGCGCCGTGAGGGGCTTGAAGGTGCTGGCCCCGTCGCCGTAGGTCATCACCGAGCCGTTCCAGTAGGCATTTTCGTAGCCCGCGCCGCCGGGCACGTCGTCGAAGTGCACGTAGCTTTTGATTTTGGCGCCCGCGTTATCGTAGCTGCTGCGGGCGTGCACGGCCTTCCAGTAGTCGTAGGTGGCCTGCGCGCCAAAGTGGGCATCGCCGGCCACGTTATCGTAGTTGGCGTTGTTGTACTCGGCGGCCGTCCAGTTGTTGTCGGCGTCGGTAAAGTCGGTGGCGGCGGTGTAGCTGTTGCCCTTCTTGCAATTGTACGTTTCGATGCCCAGGCCGCGGGTGTACTCGCGCAGGTGGTAGCCGCCAGTGGCGGTTTCGGTGGCCAACGCGCGGCTGCCGCTATACGCGGTGGCAAAAGTGGCGGTAGCGCCCGTAGCGTGCTTGATAATGGCATCGCGCAGCACCACCTCGCCGGTGTGGGCATCCACATACACGTAGGCGCGGCTCACCGGCAGCTGGGCGTAGATGTTGAATTTCCAGGCCAGCACCAGCGGGCCGTTTTCGGCGCTCTGGCGGCTGTCGCGCACCAGTACCAGCTCCCCAGTAGGCTTGTAGCTGGCATCGGCATCCTGGGCCAGGGTTTTGAGGCCGGCCTCTTCGCGGGCATCCTGCCACATGTATTTTTTGGCTCCTACGGCGGCCAGGGCACGGGCCAGGGCAGCGTCGGCGCTCAGCGCGGGCGTCACGCTCAGCTCGCCCACTTTCTCAAAGTCGCCGCTCAGGCTCTCAATCTGGCCGCCGCGGGCGTGGGCCGTGTACGTGGCGTGCTCCACCTTCACGCCCTTGTAGTACTGGTCAAATTTCTGGTGGCTGAAGCCGAGCTGGTCGGTTTCGGTGCGGGCGGGCCGTAGCTGGTCGTTGGTGCCCAGCGCCAGCTGCCGGCGGATAACCTGCTCGCCTTCGGCGGCGCGGGCGGTAAGCTTGCCGGCCGGCGAAAACTCGATGAGGGTGGGCTGGCCGTCCTGGGCCAGGGTCTTCTGCTGCACGAGGGCATCCTGGGCGTGGGCCAGGGTGGGGAGGGTGGCGGCAGCTAGGGCAAGCCAAGCCGCTGTATGGTACTTATGGAACATAGATTGTTGGTTTGGGAAAAGAAGAATGTGTGGGTAAAAACTCCGGCTTTCACCGGAATCGGCGCAAGGTAGGAAAATCCCGAACACTGCCAAATATCCTATTTATGAACGCTAGATGAAGATTGCGAGAAGCTTAATCTGCCTGAAACCCAAAGCACTTACGCGCCAGTTTTCAGCTAAAAGCCTTTTGCACGAAGCAGACGAGGTTTTGGGTGCCCGGCTAGTTCAGCTACGGCCAGCAACGGGTCTGAAGCGGCTGCTTTGGTCCAAAAATTGACGGAGTAAAAATAGGATAATGACAAGGGCGTTAATTCAGTGAAAAAGCCGAAATCTTATACAATTTTTTGGGTGGATATTCGGTTGTGAGCCAGTGCGCAAGAGCGCTAACGCGCTCAAAAAGCCAAAACACCCGCAACGATGCGCCTGCCAGGCATCTGGTGTGCGCCACGGGCCGCGAGCGCGTCGAGGCCTCCGTGCTTTCGGAAAATTGCAGGTTGGCGGGGCCTGCGCCCGGCAGCCTGTTCAATCCGGAAGCGAGCGCGGCGCCGTACTTTGAGCCCCGGTACCCATTCGTTGCGGCACGGTGCTTGTTTACCGAACTTCGCAAGCTTCCAAACCCAGCTTTCTTCGCATCATGAAAAACCGTCGTTTTTTCCTCAGCTTTTTAGTGTTAGCTACCCTGATGGCCAGCACGTTTAATGCCCAGGCTCAGCGCTTTAGCCCGCAGGCCAAGGGGGCCGTTATCGGTGGCGGCAGCGGGGCCATCCTCGGGGCCGTTATCAACAAGCGCAACCGGGCCGTGGGCGGCGTGGTCGGGGGCGTGGTGGGGGCCGGCGCGGGCTACGCCGTGGGCAAGCACGTGGATAACCGCAATAAGAAGCGCGCCGCCGCGGCCTACGCCGCCCAGCGGGCCGCCGCCAACCGCGCCGCCGCCGAGCGCCAGGCCCTGGCTCGCCGCACCACCACCCGCGAAACCATTGTGCGCAGCTCCAGCCCCGCCGCCGTGGGCACCACGGCCCTGGTAGCCTCGGCCGCCGCCGTTAGCGCCAGCGCCCCAGCCACCGAAGCCGGCTACCTGCCCAACCAGGCTCCCGGCGACCCTGCCAACCCCTACGGCAGCACCGCCTACCGCCAGCGCAGCTGGTAGTCACTGCGGCTTTCATCCGTTGTTTTGCCGAAACCCAGGCCAAGCGGCCTGGGTTTTTGGTTTGCCTCCTTCACCTTTCTAACTACCTGAATAGCATGCGTATTTCCCTGGCCCAACTCGTTTTGCTGGGTGCGTTGCCCCTGCTGGCGGCGTGCAGCAAGTCGGCCGACTCTGGCGCGGCCAGCGCCACCAGCGCCGCCGACCTCGACCGGGCCTTCCTCACGGCCTGGAACAACAAGGACCTCGAAAAAACCCTCGGCTTCCTGGCCGATGATGTGCAGTTTTTGCAAGGCAGCGCCCATTTCAGCGGTAAGTCGGAGGTGAGCGATAAATGGGTGCGCGCCACCCAGTCGGGTACCAATAATCTGAAAATCAGCACGGTAAGCGCCACTTCTACCGATAAGCTGGCCTACGAGGCCGGCACGTTCTCGGTCGATGTGCAGCCCGCTGGCCCCGGCCAGCCCGCCGGCTTTGGCGAGGGCAACTTCCTGCTGCTGTGGAAGCCCGCCGCCGACGGCACCTGGAAGCTCAGTTACGCCCAGCTCGAAGACCTGCCCGTGCAGCGCCGCTAACCCCCACGTAGGGTAAGCTTCAGCTTGCCGCTAGTAGTACCATTTCAAAAGCCGCTGGCCCCCACCCAGCGGCTTTTGCATGCCCCGCCCGCTGCAACAAGCGGGCGCAAACCCAACCCAACTCACCCCCTCGCCAGTTTTGTGCGTAGGGTAAACCCATGATTTCGACTCACCACCCCAACCTGCCCGCTCCGGCCGATTTGCAGCGCCTGTGCCAGGCGCTGGCCGCCCTCGATGCCATCAACTCGCCCGATGCCGAGTACCGCTACTACACCTACACCCCCGAGTGGAGCGACCACGAGGCCGTGTTTGAGATGAGCGACGGCGAGGGCGACCAGCTGCTGGTGCTGTTCCGGCCCGAGGGCTGCGTCATCAACGGCTACCTGCTGGGCTACGACGAGCCGATTAAAACCGACCTTATTCGAGGGTTACCCATTGCCTTTCAGGAGTTTATGCTGGGCGAACCGGTGGCTTCCATTGGCACCACGTTTTGCCTGTGGCACTCGGCCCAGGGCGCCTGGCAAATTGGCACGGTCGAAGATGAAGACAATGGCTCGGAGGAACTGCTCGACATCTTCGACGGCAACCCCGCCACCTACGCCGAGTGGGCCACCGAGTACTACACCGACGAGACCGACCGCGTGCCTATCACGGCCGCCGCCGTGACCCCGCTGTACCTGCACGAAACCCTGACCAGAGCCCACGCCCTGGCCCTCAACAACGAGCTGACCGATTGGCCCGCCCTGGCCGCCGAGCTGGAAATAATTGGTTATCCCTACGCGTTCTAAACGTAGCGCGAAGTTTCCACTTCGTGCACGAGCGCAGCGAGCACCAACGCTTAAGCTACTCGCTGCGCTCGTGCACGAAGCGGAGACTTCGCGCTACTGCAACTTTGTAACCCATGCGGCAGCTCCTCCTCTTACTACTCCTGGGCTGGGTACCACCTGGCTGGGCGCAGCCCGCGCCCGCCTTCACGGTGGTGCCGCTGGGCGTGAAGGGCGGCCTGGCCGAGGGCAACCTCTCGGCCTACCTGGTGGCGGCGGCCGGTAGCCCCGGCTACATCGCGCTAGATGCGGGCAGCCTGCGCCCCGGCGTAGAAAAGGCGGTGGCCAACCACGTATTCACGGCCCCGGTGGAGGAGGTGCTGCGGCAGCAAATCAAGGGCTACTGCCTCTCGCACCCGCACCTCGACCACGTAGCCGGCCTGCTCCTCAACGCTCCCGACGATGCGCCGAAGCCTATTTATGGCCTGCCCGCCTGCCTGGCTACCGTGCAGCAGGACTACTTCAACTGGCGCGCCTGGCCCAATTTTGGCAACGGCGGCCCCCCGCCGGCCCTGGGCAAATACCAGTTGCGGGCCTTGGTACCGGGCCAGGAAACCCCGCTCGAAAACACGCCGCTCAGCGTGCAGGCTTTCGAGCTCAGCCACGGCCCGGGCATGCAAAGCACCGCCTTTTTGGTACGCAGCCGCGAGAGCTACCTGCTTTACTTGGGCGACACAGGCGCCGATGAGCAAGAAAAATCGCACTACCTGCGCGCCCTCTGGCGGGCCATCGCGCCCTTGGTGCAGGCCCACCAGGTAAAGGCGATTTTTATCGAAGCCTCGTACCCCAACAGCCAGCCACCGGCCCAGCTTTTCGGTCACCTCACGCCAGTACTGCTGCTGCGCGAGCTGGGGGCGCTGGCGCAGCTCACGGGCAGCGCGGCCCTGCGCGGGCTGCCGGTAGTAGTCACCCACCTCAAGCCCTCGCCCGGCAACGAGGCCATTATCAAGCAGGAGCTAGCCGCGGGCAATGCATTGCAGGCCAGGTTTATATTTCCTGAGCAGGGCGTTAAGCTGGTATTTTAACGAATGAAGTAACTAGTATATAATCAGCAACTTACCATTCAGTGCCATTTGAGTTGGGAATGGTGAGCGGAGTCACGAGCGCGCTGTGCAGTTTAGTTGCTGCCTGCGCAACAGCTTCATCGAAAGCCTTGCGTAAGCGCGTGGCGTAGGAGTTGCCAGTAGCCTTGGGAGGCGGATTCTGAATAAAGAGCGATTCTGCCGTTTGGTAACTAGGGTAGCCAGTGGTGTTGTACGTTTCCAGGGTCAACTCCTCGAACTTGTATTGGTAGCGACCCTCACGCAAGGACACCTGCACTAAAAAATAGAGTGCACTAGGAGAACTGCCATTAACTTGTTCCATTGGCTGCGTTCCGGCCACCACCAGTATATCGGTACCCAATTCAGTAACGGCAAGGGGAGGCTTGTTGACCACCCCCACCCGATTTGCCCACACCTTAGCCCGTGCCAGCAAACTAGTCTGGATTACCCCTGGCGTAGGCACTACGCCGGCATAAGTAATGAGGCCAGTAGCAGTGTTAACGGGTAAGGGAGCCAGCAGCTGCTGGGCCGCGCTACCCTGCCAAAAAATTAACACAAGTAAGAGCGAGAGGACGATTTTCATTACTTATTTATTTGGATAAAAGTAGGGTAGAAACAGGTTTCATAACCTACGCGGCAGCATATTTTACACAGGTTCAATTTGGTTCGAAATTGAAAAGACCCCCTTCTCAGCAATGCTGAAAAGGGGGTCTTTCGTAGTTGGAAGCTACAAGCAGTGCCTCCTGGTACCCGGAGCCGGGGTACTGCGAACCATCAGATTTACGGCCCTAACTCTTTGATTTACTACCCAATTACGACCATTTTAAAAGTGGTCAATTTGGTTTTGGTAGCGGCATTGGTAGCGCCAGCTCGATTAGCCTGCTTCACCTACCAATTTCACGTCGTAGCGGGCGGCCACGTCGAGTAGAATATTGCGCAACTGCTGCGAGTCATGCGCCAGCATTTCCAGCAGCACCAGCATGCGGTCAAACGTCTCGTTGGTGTTGGCTGGGATGCTGCCGGTCAGCAGCGCATTCACCTGCCACAGCTCCTTGAGGTCTTTTTGGGGCAGGATAAACGGGTCGTAGTAGCGGTTGTCCGACAGCAGCTCGATGGGCTCGTTGCGCTTCACCGGCCCGCGCAGGCGCTTGACCATAATCCGGTCCTCAGTCACCACCACGTACACGTGCTTGGGCTGAATCAAATCCATCCGCTCGGTGAAGGTGGCAATCACCAGGTCGCCCTGGCTGATGGTGGGCTGCATGCTGTCGCCAGCCACTTCGAAGCCACGCACCGTCTTGCCGCGGTAGCCCGGCACGCTTATCGTTTCCAAATCCTGCATCGTCGCGTCCACGTCGCGCGCCAGCAGGTAGCCGGCCTGGGCTTTGGTCGACACGATGCTGATGCGCTCGTCGCCGTTCTCGTCCACGGTCACGGCGTAGGGCATGCCCGTGTACTCTTCGCGGGGCTTGGGCGCGGGGGTAGGGGCCTCGTCAGCACGGAGCATGGGCTCCAGCCCGCGCATCAGCCATTCGGCCCGCAGCTCCGGGTACTTATCCAGAATGTCCATTAAAGTTTCGTATCCTGGCTTCGATTTATTCTGAACCAGTTTATACAACTTTTGTGGACCCTCGTACCCTAGATTCTTAGCTAACTGGTAAGCTGACAAGCCGTAATGCTGCATCAAAGAGCTTATCCGGTCGCCAACGAGTGTTTTTTGTTCCACTATTTTTGCTGTTAGCGTGTAAACTTTTTTTGCTTATTTCGACTTTAATCGCCAGGTTTGTACGACATAAGTCTAAACAAAGATACTACTCAGCAAACAAAATGGAACACCTGGCAAAGATTATTTCCGACTTGCGGGCTACCCTCCCCAAGCGCAATGACTACGCCCGCCGCACGGTCGAGCTGCTAGCTGCGGAGGGTAAAAACTTCTCTAAGCAGCAGGTCTACAACGTGCTCAGCGGCCGCTACCTCAACACCGACGTGGCTGAGGCCTTCATCAGCGTAGTCGAAACCGAGCGCAAGCGCATTGCCGCCCTCGGGGCCCGCGCCACCAAAGCCGCCGCCGCCTAGCCATGCAGCACGCCATCCTGGTTTCCGAACACGAGTGGCAGCAGCTGTTGGCCGATGTGCAAGCCCTAAAAGCCTCTCGCCCCGCTACCCCGCCGTCCGCGCCCGACCGCATCCTGAAGGTGCGCGAGGCCGCCGCCTACTTGCAAGTCACGCCCGAAGGCCTGCGCAAGGCCCGCCGCCAGGGCCGACTTTTCGGGGTGCGCATCAACGAGAAGGAGTGGGGCTTCCGGCAGTCGGAGCTAGCCCGCTACCTCACGCGCTACAACCGCCAGCCCGCGGCCGGGGCCGCCGTGCCCGCGCTGCTGGCCGCTGCTGCCTAGTCCGCTTTTTCTTGTCACCCGCCGGCCCTAGCAGCCCGCATTACCCTGCCCGAGCCCGGCCCTAGTCTACCCCGTTATGTCTTCCCTACTGCCCATTGTCGGCCCCGACAACCCCGAGGTCCATTCCATCCTCACCATCCAAAAGGCCAAGCTCAAGGACCAGCACCTGACCTGCGAGTTCACCGAGCAGCGCAGCGAGGAAGTGCCCCCGCGCAGCTTCGCTCTCACGTGCGCCGAGCAGGTGCATCCCGACTTGCCCCACGCCTTCAGCCGCCTGGTGCCGCACCTCTGCCTGCTCACCGAGCAGCTGGCCGAAACGCCCAACTACTGGCCCAGCGACGACGAGGACCTACCCGCCAAATTTGAGTCGTTCACCGTCACCGGCTTTTCAATGGGCAAGAACCAGGGCGGCGTCACGCTCATCGGTCAGCGCGAGCTAGCCGGCGGCCGGGTGCTCAACCTGACCACGCCCTACCAATCCTTCGATGAGGAGCAAAGCAGCTACGCCTACGCCGGCCTGCTCGAAGCCACCCTAGCCACTGCCTTAGCCGAGGTCGAAGCCGCCCTACGCGGCAAGTGCACCGAGTACCGCCAGCTCGACCTGTTCGAGCAGCCCGCAACCGCCCACCTCTTACTGGTGCCCACGCCCCCGCAGGCATGAAGCTGCCTGCTATCCAATTTTACCCCGGCGACTGGCACAAGGACCAGGGCGTGCAGGCCCTTGACCTGGCGCAGCGCGGGGCCTGGTTCGAACTGCTGCTGATGATGCACGACAGCGAGGAGCGCGGCGTGCTGCTCGTCAACGGTCAGCCCATGCCCGATGCCGTCATTGCCCGCCGCCTGGGTTTGGATAACCAAGCCGCCAACCAAATCCTAACCACCCTGCTAACCTACGGGGTAGCCAGCCGCCGCGAGGTCGATGGCGCGCTCTTCTGCCGCCGCATGGTCAAGGATGAAAAACTCCGCCAAGTGCGCACCGAGGCGGGCAAAAAGGGTGGAAATCCCCAGTTGCTTAACCAAACTACCAAGCAAACCTCAACCACCGGGGATAAGCAAATTGCAACCCCTTCATTTTCATCTTCAATTACAACTTCAATAGGAGAGGGAGAGGCGGCTCCCGCCGCCCCGCTCGCCCCAGCTTTGGCTGCGCCGGCAAAAAAGCCCGCCACCGACCGGCCGAAAGGCCCCGCGCCGCCCACGCTGGCTGAAGTCCAGACCTACGCCGCCACCCTGCCAGCCGGCAGCGCCGACACCCAGGCCGAGGCTGCCGCCTTTTTCGACCACTTCGAGAGCAACGGCTGGCGGGTCGGCGGCAAAACCCCGATGGTCAACTGGCAGGCCGCTTTTCGCGGCTGGCTGCGCCGCCGCCCGCAGTTCCAGGCCGCCAACCCCCACCAGCCCGCCGCACCCCCGGCCCGTGCCCGCACTGCCCCCAAACCCACTGACCCCAACCGCTGGAGTTAATTCATCATGCTATCCGCTATCCCCTCTACACGCCGCGGGGCCCTGCCTACGCCGCCCCAGCCCAGCCACCTACCTCCGCAGGCTCCCGACCTCGAAGCCGCCGTTCTCGGCGCGGCCCTGCTCGAAGCCGATGCCCAGCGCACGCTGCTGGCCACGCTGCCCGATGAGCAGGCCTTCTACCTGGTCGCGCACCAGCAGGTGTACCTAGCCATTCGCGACCTGGTGCAGGCTGGCCAGCACGCCGATATGCTCACCGTCGTAGCGCAATTGCGCCACCGCGGCACCTTGCAGCGCGTCGGCGGCCCCGCCTTCGTGGCGGGCCTGACCAACAAAATCAATTCCGCTGCCCACCTCGAAACGCACTGCCGGATTCTGCAAGAGCAGCACGCCCGCCGCGTCATCATCCGCGCCGGCACCGAGCTAGCCGCCCACGGGTACGACGATACCCGCGACCCGCTAGCCCTGCTGGCCGACGCCCAAACCCACCTGACCGGCCTGCACCGGGCCTTCGAAACCAAGCCCAGCCAAACCGCTTCGGCCGCTTTCGCCGCCACCTTCGACCGCCTCACCCAGGCCGTGCAGCAAAAAGGCCTCACGGGCATCCCCACCGGCCTCACCCAGCTCGATGGCCTCACCGGCGGCTGGCAACCCGCCGACCTCATCATCCTGGCCGCCCGCCCCGCGATGGGCAAAACCGCTGCCCTGCTGCATTTCGCCCGCACCGCCGCCCTCGACCACGGCCAGCACGCGGCCATTTTTAGCCTCGAAATGCCCACCCTGCAACTCATGCAGCGCCTGGTGGCCAGCGAAGTGCCCGGCTATTCCAATTCCGACTTGCGCCGCGGCAACCTCCCCGGCGGCCCCGAGCAGGTGGCCCACATCCGCGAGCAGGCCCAGCGCCTGCTCACCCACGGCCACCGCCTCCACATTGACGACACCCCCGGCCTGAGCATCCAGCAGCTGCGCGCCAAGTGCGCCCGCCTCCACGCCCAACACCCCCTGGGGCTGGTCCTGGTCGACTATATCCAGCTCATGCGCGGCGACACCAAAGGCAACCGCGAGCAGGAGATTGCTAGCATCAGCCGCGGCCTCAAGGAGCTGGCCAAAGAGCTCAACGCCCCCGTTATCGCCCTCAGCCAGCTCTCCCGCGACGTGGAGAAGAGGGGAGGGGATAAGCGCCCACTGCTTTCCGACCTCCGCGAGTCCGGTAGCATTGAGCAAGACGCCGACTGCATCATCTTCCTCTGGCGCGGCGAGTACTACAAAATTCCTCAGTACGAGGACGGTACCCCCACCGCTGATACCATCCTCTTCGACGTGGCCAAGCACCGCAACGGGGCCACCGACGAGGTGATTACCAGCTGTAATCTGCGCCGCGGTCTGTTTCAAGATGCGGCTACCACTTTCTGATTCCTATGGAAGCCAGCGGTTTGCCTTGCTTCACCGTGCGTTGTCCCGTCGAGGCCGTCGCCTACCCGCTCACCGACGAGCCCTACCTCACCCAGCTCCTGCCCGGCACCTGCTATTCCGTTCTGGAACTGACAGTCGAGACGCTGACGGTCGGCTGCCTCGATGCCAGGCCAGAGACATACCTCATCTGCTTCACGCTGGCCGACTGGGCCCACTTCGTTTTCACTACTCCCGCTATTTCTCCCCGCTAGCCCGTTATGCCTACCCCTATTGTCATCAGCTGCTTCGACCTCACCACCACGCTCGTGCAGCCGTGGGCCGACGCTGGCTACCTCTGTTACTGTGTCGACCTCCAGCATCCGCCCGGCGAAACCCGCCAGGGCAACATCATCCGCGTGGGTGTCGACGTGCGCGAGTGGCTGCCGCCCTACGGCCCCGTTGCCTTCGCCGCCTTCTTTCCGCCCTGCACCGACACCGCCATTTCCGGACGCGCCCACTTCCGCCGTAAGGGCCTCAGCAGCGTCATCAAGGCCCTGCAGCTGTTCGAGTGGTCCACCCGCCTAGCCGAGTGGTGCCAGTGCCCCTACTTTATCGAGAACCCGGTGAGCACCGTCAGCACCTACTGGCGGCAGCCCGATTTCCGCTTCGACCCCTGCGACTACGCCGGCTACCTACCCCCCGCGCAGCAGCTCAGCGAAGCCTACACCAAGCGTACCTGCCTCTGGACGGGCGGTGGCTTCCATCTGCCCGAGCCCAAAGCCGTGGTGCTCATTCTGGGCTCCAAAATGCACAACCTGCCCGACTCAAAGAACCGCGCCAACCTGCGTTCAGCCACGCCCGCCGGCTTCGCCCGCGCCGTATTTGAAGCCAATTACGTGGCTACCCAAGTACCCACCAGCTAATTGGCCCTACCATGAAACTGCCGCCTTTCCTGGTCACGGCCCACCGCCACTGGCTGACCCAGGCACCCGCCGCTACCCCTGCCCACCGCCAGGCCGGCGAGGAGGTCCTAGCCCTGGTCGCCGAGGCCTACGCTCAAACGCCCGCCTACAATCATCAGCTGCAACTCGATGAGCTCCGCGCCCGCATCCGCCACCTTGAAGCGGACCTGGTGGCCGAGCGCACCGCGACCCTCACGCTCGGCCGTCAACTCGACCAACAGCCCGGCCCTACCCCCAAGCGCCAGCTCCGCGCCCAGGCCGAACAAGCGTGCACTACTGAAGTAGCTCGCTTGCGCAATTGGCTGGCCGCCTCCGAAAACGTCATTCGCTTCTCACACAAGCGCCTGCACAACCTGCAAACCGAGCTGCGCCGCCGAATCAACCACCTGGAGCGCTCCAGAAAGCCCTAGTTGCCTCTTTCATACCAGGCTGAAATCAGCGCCATTGACCGTAGCGGCCTTTGTGTCTTGCCGGTGCTGCCTGAATTGGGGCCGGGGCTGGCTTAGGAGGCGCTTCGTAGAACTGACGTAAGTATTCAGCTAATGCCCCGTCGTTCATACTGTACTCCTGTTCGAAGGTAAGGCGATGCTCGAAACGGGCCCGGTAGCGAAGATGATGCAGATAGGGGTTGAAAGAGCCTTCCCGAAGCGTCACGGTAATAATCGTTTTGCTGCCTTCTAATTCGTACAGAATTTTATCTACATACAAGCCAAATCGGCCCGCTATTCGCCCTAGAAATTTCACATCGAAGGCTTCCCCCACACGGGGCGGTACGGATAACCGGCATTTGAAGCGCAGAAAGTCTTTTTTGTCGGGTACTTCTATCTCGTACTCCGCATTCGTAAAATCCAGTACCGACGCATCCGACCCGACCAGCTCCCACGCATCGGCGTAAATCTCATCCAGCCAGCGCCGAAACACGGATGAACTGATACCCAACTTCTCCTGGATGCTCTTGCCAGTCGGCCGCGGCCACACGTCGGGCATTTCCGCCAGTATGTCGAGCAGCGGCCTGTATGCCTTTGCCGCCAACCGTAGCCGAATCAATGCCGGTTGCATCAAACTCAGACTGTATACCAGGTCACGGCTCGGAATCGGCGCCTCGTGGAAATTGTACGAGTATTTCATAAACCGGCATTACGTTATACCAGCCATTTGTGTCAGGTCAATTTGTGCAGATGCTACTTGCATAAATTGACCTGACTAACTTCCGCTTACCATGCTTATTGTTCTTAGCTAGCCAAAGGTTTCATTGTTTGTAGGAACGAGACAATATTACCAGCATTTTCAAAATAATGAGGAGATTCTTTGCTTTTAGTAGCCATAAGCTCAAAACCACCTTTCGCGTAAAACTCCATTGACTTAGTTAAGTCAAGCGCTTTCGTGTCAGCCTCTTCTTCCGTAAGATTTTCAATTTCAGAAAATGGAAAATCAGCTAGTGCTAATAAGCTTATAAAAATGTATTCAACTAAATTGTCAGGTTTCCAAAATTTGGTTTGAAGGAATTTAGTGCCTGCTGCCCCACGCTCAAAAGGAAGTGGATATTGAGCTTTGATGCCAAGCATAGTGGCGTACATAAAACATTCGTAAACACTACCAAATGCCTTGCCGCGTTCCGCTTTCTCCTCATCACTACCTGAACTCTTACTTACGTCGGCTACACGAGTCAAACGAAGTATAAACTCTTTATAGCTTGTGGGATATAAAGCATCCTTATTCAAGAATTTCTCTTTTAATAACTTCATCAGACGGTAACGCGGGTGATTTGGACAGACAGACTCTTACGGCTTTGCGCTGATTGTCCAGGTGGGACCACTAATTGATAGACGTTTAGGGTTTTGCCTGCAGCTTCAGTATCCTCTTTCACCTGTGCAAGTTTAGTCGGGTCGACTATATAACGGCCAGGATGAGCAGGGTCAGCATCTAAAAACTCCTTAGCAATAACGATGCTTTGACGGAATGTGCGGGCCGTTTCTGCCAAGAAATCCCGCGCTTTCACTGCGTCAAAGTCCGACATAGGCGCATCAGAAATCAATGGATAGTTTCTCGCAAGTCCCCGGTTCTGATTGGCAGTAACGATTGCCATTATAATTGCTAGCTTGAACGAACTATTTTGTGAGGTATTAAGATTATCCATCCGTTTGCCATCCTCACCTTGAATTTCTGGTACATAGCCATTGCCTTCTACTACGAAGCGGATTTTGCCATATCCTGCCTGGCTTTGCTTATTCATGCTATTGAAGTGCTGGTTGGCAGTATCTTCTAGCTGCTGAATCAGTTTTGCATACTGAGTTTCTTTCGTCCGCACCGTGAGGTCGCGCAAATCAGCTAGTAGTCTCCGCTTCTCCTCAAGTTTAGGGTTTATTCCACCACCTTGCGAAAGTTTGCTAAACTCGTTTTCTAACGCTTTCAAATCCGCTAGGTAAGTATCACGCATACCCCGCAGTTTCTCTAGTGTCCCAGAGTAATTGGCTATATCACGTTTTGCGGATTCAATTGAAATTAGAATGCTTCCGGCATTGCCGTTGCCACTCAAGCCACTATTCAAAATCTCAGTAGCGACAGCACCCTTTAGCGACGCAATTTGCTCTTCCAGTTCTTTTCGCTCGTCTTCTAGGTCTTCTTGCTCTTGGTAAGTGCCCGCAATTTCTTGGTCTGCTTTAACATACTTGTCCCGCATACTGAACGCAGCTCGATTCAATATGCGAAGCTCCGGCTCAATATCAGGTATAATCGCCTTTTGTGGTGCCAGCTTAGGTTTCTCTTCAGGTAGCAGTCGCTTGATTGCCTCATATTCTGCCGAGCCTTTGAGAGCTTGTCGATTACATACTATGCATTGTTCATGCTCAAGCATATCCATGACATGAACTCGGTCTGGAATGCCCTTCGGTAAAGACAAGCGCTTGTGAACTTCCTCCGTCGACTTCTGCTCAAATTTCTTTTCAGCTTGTCGGGTTGTGACTATGGTGTAATAATCTCGATACTTCTGCTCAAACTTATCTACAATATCTTCTGTGCCCATTAGCAGCCACGAATCGGTGAACAAGCGCTTCGTGAAGCCGAGTTTTAGATTGTCAAGGCGGCCTACTACTTGCTTCAATTCCTTCTCCTGCTGCGATAAGTCTTTTTCTAGGCTACTCACTTTAGACGCAGCATCAAACTGACCAGCAATGTTATCAAGCTTTGCTGACGCAGCATCAAAGTTTTTCTCTGCCTCCGAAATTTTGACCTCGACCGAATCTAGTTTGCTTTGAGCAGTCTTTTGCTGCTCTTGATAAATAGCAGCTTTCTGCTTCCTGGTTGTGTCGCCGCTAAGTGCATGTTTTAGCTCTTTATCAGCTGCATCATAGGCTGCTTGTGCGGTCTTAATAAATTCGTCCCACTTCTCAATGTCGGACATTTTATTAACCACCTGCTTTAATGATTCGCGGCTCGATGTATCAATAAGGTTGTTAATCCCTCGTTCCCCTTGAAACCACAGATAAGGCATGATATCGTGAGGTAATAATTGGGCCACTACTTTTTCACCTTCTGCCTCGCTAAGCGGTTTAAAGACGATAACATCTTTATAGAACACAGTTAAGGAGCTTCCACTAGCAGGCTTAACTTCAGTATCGCTTATTTTTTTGACGTATAGACGTCGAACGAGTTGGTAGGTACTATTCTGACTACCAGTAACTTCAATGCAGACTTCACACTTGATAGTTTCCCCTACCTCGGCTTCTGCTAGTGCTCGTTCATTTACAAGCGCTTCTTTTAGTGCTGAGGTTGGGCGAATAGCATTTGGTGCTGCCCCAAGTCGGGGTTTATCATCCGTGATGCCATCTCTAAAAACCCACTGGAAAGCATCGTACAGCTTGCTTTTTCCGTAACCGTTTGCCCCAAGTATCAAGTTAAGCCCATCGGCAAAATCAAGCCGATTGTTCTCCCCATAGTAGCACAGGAAGTTAGAGAGAGTAATGTTGAGAATGCGCATAAATTTGCTACAGGCGGTTGCTAAGCACAACGCTCAGATGTTTGGCGGTAATGTTAGGGGATTTGCTCTCGAAGTATTTATTCACCATTTCCCGAATCAATACCACTATCATCTTATCAGTCGGTTTGCCAAACAGGCCGGCTTCTGCTACTATAGCCTCGCTGAGGTCATATTTCTGTTGAATAGCCTCATCTTGTAAAAAGGCTTTGAATGTTTCTAAGCTTGGATTAGTCATGTGGTGGGAGAAGAATAAGGGTCTAAGGTATCGGGATTGATGTCATAGCGGTCGCAGACAGACTGTACCGCTGCAATTGCTTCGTACTTATTGATGGCCATATAGGCGAAATCTACTACCCGTTCCAACTCCTTCTTCACCAGGTTTCTCTCCAGGTCAAAAGTTGCCCCAGTTGGCATGCTGCTTGGGACTACCACCAAGTCATGAATCCTAGCAAAGTCTTTGTCTGGATGCTGCCGTAAAATGCGGCCCCGACGCTGAATAAACTGGCGTGGATTACCAGTACTCGAGCAGAATATTGCTTGCTCAGTACGCGGAATATCAACCCCCTCATCCAAGCATTTCATTGAAAGAAGCACATCAATCTTACCTTCTTCAAAACTACTTAGCACATGGTCTTTATCGGCCGATTCGCTAATGTACTTCGCCACGTGCGTAGTTGGAGATACTTGCCTTACAGCGTTGGCGTAGTACTCGATAATGCGGCTAGCATCTGGCACGTCGGGGTAAGATTCTGCTGCATTTTCGTCCTCCTCGTAGTAGCCTTCCGGCGCGTACACAAGCATATATTTTAAGCCTGAGGGTGACGCTGCTACATCCTTCAAAATGCGCTCAAAGGCTACTAATTTACCCGTTGCTTTGTGAATGATGCGCTTCCGTTCCATTAGCAGCATCTCGTAGCTTTTTTGAGCCATTGCATCCTTCGCTGCTCGATTATGAAGCGAAGCAAGCTTGGCTGAAATTTCCGTGTAGACTACCATCTCATTAGGGGTCA
The DNA here is from genome assembly GCF_030063445.1 of Hymenobacter sp. H14-R3. GTDB lineage: Bacteria > Bacteroidota > Bacteroidia > Cytophagales > Hymenobacteraceae > Hymenobacter. The sequence goes on from NZ_JASITD010000005.1 coordinate 92,150, forward strand.
ACTCTACCACGTGTGGGTAGTAATAATATTGACACAGAATGCCTTCGGTAATTGCTCGCTCCATTGAAAAGCTGTAAGCATAAGGAGGGGCATCATGAAAAAATGCTTCCATTTTGCCTGAGCCTTCCTCATCATACACGCGCTTTGGCGTTGCTGATAATCCAATAAGTTTCTGAATAGGCAATTTTTCAAACTTGGCTGCAATAGCCGGCGCGCCTACATTGTGCGCCTCATCGGCTACGAGAATGGCCTCTGCTCCAGCTTGCTCCAGAAAGGCCTGAAAGTTGTCATTAGTAAAAGTGCGGTAAGTCGAAATAATGACGTAAGACGAGGCTACTCCTACTAACTGTCGATTCCGTATTTCATGCAGCGCATCTCGCCAACCAGGGTTGCGAGACGATGCTTTGATAATTTTTTTGAAATTGAATTTCTTCGCTTCTTTTTCCCATTGTTCTACCAATATAGTGGTAGGCACTAAGATAATTATTTGATATCGTTTGCTTTCAGTATACTGGTTTAGGCAGCAGTTAAGTGCTGTGATAGTCTTGCCGGTACCCGTGGCCATTGCAAAAATGCCGTGGTATCCATTGCTAACCCAGTTTTGGTAAGCGTCCTTCTGGTATTGACGTGGCCCGCTATCGAATGGAAATCTGGGTGAGCTCCGGTACGTTTCTATCTTTTGCATAATAGTTTCCATTACTCGCCGTGTCGCTTCGGTGTGCTTTTGCTTAGCCTTCTGCGCCAGTAGGTAGTGTTCGTTTACCAGTAGTTCATCTAGGTCTTTACCACCATGCTCCTGAACTATTGCTTCCTTTATTTGCTCAAAAGGAATGAGCATCGCGTAATCAACTTGGCCATCAAAAATTTGGTCGTAATCCTGCTCGTATTCTGCAAATGCGTCAGGGTCAGACTTCCACGATAGTTTTAAGTCGAGTTCCTCTAGGTTTTCCAGTAGGCCCGAAGCTGTGAAATTACAGGAGCCTTTGAACTTGACTTTATCGATGCCGTCGTAAAATATGCCAGACTTATAATGCGCAATACCGCGCCGGTCAACGGGGCGGATAGCTCTGATTTCGATTCGTTTTTGTGCAATGAGCCAAGCGATACAGTCGAAAAAATGCTGGCCGTACTTATCTAAAGCATTGCGTAACCCGTGGAAATCTTCTACTGAAAACTGATTATCATCTTCGGCAGTAGCCAATCCTTTGAGTACTGCTGCTTTGTCCTGCGGCGACAGAATATGATTAATAATTAACCTGACACGCCCACCGTTACTAATAAACTTTGCGAATCCTAATGCAAGCACATTAATCGCTGATGAGCTGAAATAGCCCAATAGTAAATCTAGTCGTTTACTCTCAACTAAGCTTTCGAGATAGAAAGCGAACGGCTCATTGTTAGTGCCAGAACGGTATTCTTCTCCTTTCGGAAATACAATGTTCTTCAACATGACCGACAGAGTACTCTAGCTAAATGCTGTTAACATCAATTGCTAAGTTCACAAGCAGCGCTTTATCTTTTGCTGTGGAGGTGAATGGAATATCAAGTTTTTCCAGAATCAGCAGTATAGCCGCCTTTTGAACTTGCTGAGTGACAACTGTATTTTTTGTGCCAGGGTCTATAAATAATTTATTCCAGACAGGATGGTCTAAATTAAAATCGTCATCGGAAAAATAATTGAGCAAGAGTTTTTCCTTCTTATGAAACTTAGCAATGCGGTAAGCATTGAAGAATACTATTTGCCCGATTGGTCTGAATAATAAATTAGAGCTACTTGCCTTTCTATCTACTGTTCCATCGTCAAAGAAAGTGCGAAGAAATGGTAGTCCACTAATTATCTTCTCAAATTCGTGTGTAAGCTTGTCGTAAGTTGACAATAATAAATCCTCTTGCAATCTTCTGCTTACAAAATTATCAAATTTAAAACCATCAATTGAAATAGACTTTATGAAAATTTTGTCTGTTAAAAGTGTGGTAATTATTTCGTACAAAAGGATAATATTAGTAAAATCATTTTTATTGCTTAAGCTCAAGCTTTTATTCTTATTAAAGGCAATCTTATTTGTAAAGGTTGGATATTGCTCAATTAATCTTCTCGTTAATATAGCCGCATTATCTTCCTCATCTAATGCAATTATTTCGCTCGTTGAAACCGGTTTTGCGTAACGATTTAGCGTCGAGAAAAGCCTGCGCGTACGAATTTCTCCTTCAGAATCAGTTCGATGTGCTACGAATATTACTGGTACTTCTTCGGATAATAACTCTGGATTGGAAATGACTGCCTCTTTTATTGCTGCTGTTCTGTGCTGACCATCAATCGCAAACATTTCTTCTTTGCCGGTAAGACGAAGAATGCCAAACGTTTTGTCTAAATAGTCGCTTTCTTCCTCGGATAATTTTAGCGCTTTCATATCAATAGCTAAACCTTGCCAAGCAGGTTTTCCACCATATATTCCAACAATAATTGAGTTAAAGAACCTTTGCTCTTGCTCTTGTATATAACGAACAATTTCTGGTATTCTATCACCGATTTCACGCTGAATCCAGTGGCTTAATTTCTTGTTTTTGTGTATTTCATCAGCCATTGAAATACGATTGGCAATTTCTTTAAATGGTAGGAGCGTCGAATAATACATCCAGTCGCCTATTCTTCCCCTCAAACAAGGTAGAACAAGCTGTCCAACATCCGCTTTAGCTTTTTTTGATGTTTGAGTAGAGATGTTGTTAACCTTTTTCAATGATTTCATATTTATATTTCGTACAGATATTTAAGCTCTTCCTTTACTTTGGTTCTTGGAATTTGCGTGTTTACTCTTGGTACGAAAGTATTAATTAATTTTTCTTCAACCCTACTGACTTCAGCAGCTGACCGTAGTTCAGTAAAATAAAAGTATAGATACCCATCATACTGCTTAAGCATTTCGAAAACCTTGATTCTTGGTTTGCCTTTTCCATCTTGGTCATCAAGATACTCTTTGAATCTTACACTGAGTGTCCTATCCGTTTTGCCTACGTAGAATAGGTATTCAGTATTGAAGAATAAATCAACTCTTGGACGGACAACAAAACAATAAATACCTCGTGTTAATGGAATAAGCTTGTGATTGCTCTTAGAGAACTTTACTCGTTTCCATTTGATGTGTGCAGGTAAGGGATTTGTGGTTTCTTCCCAAAAGACAGGGTAAAGAAAAAAAGCTTTTCTATGGTCTTTTAGCAAGCTCCTTTCACCAAAATCAATATCGTAAGGAGCTTTCTTTACTGGAGTAGATTTTTTTGCCATATGAGGGCGTACCCGTATAAAAATCTAGATAAAACATGAAGCGCAACCGACTTCTTCCTCATCATCTAGAATATCTAGCAGAAATAGACTAGAAGGAGCCTTCACTTTGCGCTGTTTGTTAATGGTATCCAGCTTAATTTGACGTAGTCGCGCAGGCTTAATAAGGTCTGTTAGCGACTCTTCCATCCAAGTGTAACCGTCCCGCTCATAGGCAAGGGCCCGCTCAAACAGGTCAGGGTGTTGCTCATAAAGCCATACCCATTCAATCTTCTGCTGAAAGAAGCAGAAGAAGCAGCCAGAACGACTGCGGGCATATTCGCCTTTCTGACCATCCACCTCGAAAGTTATTTTTTCATAGTAGGCTGGTACGCCCACCCCGCTTTCCCGTAGCAGCTGGAAGATATCGGCCCGAATGAGATTATCCTCATTGTCTAGTAGGGCAAAGTCCTGAGCCTGGGCTAGTGGGTAGGCTGTATCCCGCAGCATCTGAAACACCACTTTGTTGAACAAGCGGGTGTCAGCATCGAGTAGGGCATTGAGCTTCTGCGACTGGGTGAAGCTCCGTGATATCGGAGTTTCAGCTAGTGCCACCACTCGCGCCAGCTGTGCGGGTTCACTCAGTTCCTCGTAAAGCCCGCGCAACCGCGTTGTCGCGTCGTTCTGCAGCACTTTCTGCACCACGTCTTCGCTCCAGATATTGCGCCGGAATGGAAAAATGGACTGAATGTTAGGTTTGCGCGAGATGTAGCCCTCTCGGTCTTCGTCCCCTCGAATGCCCACATAGGATACTACCGGGTCGTTACCGACAAACTTCTCAAATGGCTCCAGTTTTAGCTTTTTAGTACACCAACGGGCACTTGATGAAGGCAAGTAGCCGCCATATACCTTCACGAAATGGTCAAACGAATCCTCTGGGCTTTCCTCTGCGGCCTCTAGGCGCGTTACTTTCTGCCCTAGGTAGTTTTCCAGGTTGCTAATCAGGGTGTACGTTTCCGGTAGCTCCTTACCCGTGTCGCAGAAGTAATATTCAAGCTGTAACTCTGGATGTTTGTGGCGCAGGTAGATAGCCAGCGCCGCGCTGTCCTTACCACCAGAAATGCCGAGTAAATGCCGTGTGGGCTTAGTCATAACGATTATAGTTGTTCCTGTAACAGACGGGCCAGGATAGCAAGGCTGCGAGCTTTGTCAGTTCCTAGCAGCGCTCGGATTTCATTCTCTATTGCTACATCAGCCGCACTAAGTTGTTTTGGCCGGCGGATAATGCGAGTCTGCTCTTTCTGACCAAACGTTGCGATACCCAACCGGAAAACGTCTTCCGTCTCAGCATCTGGATTAGCCTTTACCAACTCACCCAAGTTGTCCAACTCGTGAAGTTGCTGCTGAAACTTGTCTTGAAAAGCGCGCTCATCCGTATCGTCAAAATTGGTCAGGCTCTTACTCAGTAAGCAGTTCGCTATCGAGTTAAGCCATGATTCCCGGTCGTCTAGCTTAGACGTTATCCGGTCCTGAAACACGCGCAGTTCTGCCGGTACCCGATGCTTGTCTAAGCTCTTAAACCGCTCTTGTAGCCGTTTCTTATATAGGTCAAAATCAACTGCCTTGCCTGCTACCTGACTGCCAATAAAAGCATCTAGCCGCGACAATAAGGCTGGGTAAGCTTGGCGTAGCCGGGCGATATTTTCTTGCAGCGTTTTTACGTACCGTTCTCGAGTGGCCGCGTCGCGCTGCAGCTCAGGTAAGTTGAACCCTAGCGCTCCTGGAAACTTCTCGAAGAAAGCTGCTTCTGGGTCTTTCGCTGTCACAATGCTCTCACGTAGGCGTAGCGTAGTCGCAGGTAAGCTGCGGGTACGTTGAGCATAGGGGGGGAGCTGCTTGTAAAACGTCAAAAATGGCTTAATAGACTCAATAAAGGCCTCATTTGATACCCGGTCTGTCGTGCGTAGCTGCAATAACTCCCGATAGTCGTTGAACAGAGCCAGCTTTTCCGGCAGAAGCGCAAATGCCTTAACTGAGTATTGCGTTGGGCTTTTCGTGAACAAGTCCACTACTTCCAGCCGTAGCTCAGGAATGTATTTGTTTTGCTCACCATAAAGTGCGAACTCGTGGCGCTTCATGAACAAAAAGAGCGGTACCCAAAAGTCTACGAAGCCTTGTTTTAGTTTCAGTGGCTTGCGCAGTAGTACCTGCATCAATTCTGAAATCTTCAGAGGAGCTTCCTGTGAGCGTTGCAAAAACTCTTCGCCAACCTGCCACAGAGTTTGGAATGAGTTCTCTGCCGGAGCCACGAGCGCATATTCCCCATTCACCACTTGGTGAATTCCTGTTTTTTTCAACAGCGAGAGATAGATAGTCTTTTCTGGCGGAAAGTTGTTGGCTGGAAATCCTAAGTCCTGCTGCTGCCAGTTCTCAAACAGCGCCCGCATAAAGTTTTTGCGAGCTGTCAGAATTGGAGTTGATAACTTGGTTTTATTAACTAGTTCACTTCGGTAAGTCGGCGTGGCTGGGTAAACGTGACTAGCAATAGCTGACAAGCAGCGGTTGAAGCCTCGCCGGCCTACAAAATCGAGTTGAGTTGGCCCATTAGTAAACCATACGATGGCTCCATCCTGCGCGTACAGACTATCAATTACGTAGTGTCGGAGCAGTGCCTCTTGGTGGTCTAAGATGCTATTTAGTTCGCGCCGAGCTATCTTATCATTTAAGTTCTCGTCACGCACCTTACGCACCTTATCAATCTCGCGGATGAGCTTCTTAATCTCGCCAGACCGCTCATAGATGCCGTACAGTATAGCGTCTTGCCTAGTGCCCACCGTCTGGCGTAGCTTTTCAAGCGTAAGACTATCCGAAAAAATCAGGTTGACAAAGCCATCTACCTCTCCTTTTGGCTCTTCCAATAATACGTTATCCGTCATCTTCACTTCAAAAATGCGCGGAGTGCCTTTCTCAAAAGAGAGCTGTTTGGCTGCTATGTAAGGAAACGTGAAAAACTCCTGTAATCTCGACGCTACATCGGTAACCTGCTCTACTAAGCTACCCGCCGCATCTATCGCCAACTCAATATCTAAGTCGCTACCCTCAAACAAGATATAACTGTTTTTGTGAGGCACAAAGCGGACAAGCTGTTGCTGCCGCAGCACATTCAGTACCGGTAATACACTAGGTACAGCGGTATTGATGCCTGTGTAAGCCTCTAAGAAATTAGCACTGATTTCAGCCCCCGCCGGCGCGAAAATAGACAACAGACCAATAGTTTTTACTAACTGATTAGCTGTATCAAGCTCGTCTGGGTCGCTGACATACTTTTCCATTTGTTCGAGTGAAGCCCGAATAATAGACCACTGAGCATAATGTGGATTGTAGCGTGAGGTTAGCAGCGAATAAAAATGAAAGCTCAAGTAGTCGTACACTTGGCTAATAGAATAATAGGTGCCACTGCCAACATGCTGCTGCAACCCTAAGTAGTCATTCGAGCGCAGAAAAGTAAAGAGGGACCGTTCGTTTTGGCCATATCGCTGTAGGGCCTGCACCAATACGGCCGCCGATAGCAAATCCATCGGCCACAGCTGCTGCTGCATTTCCGGGGTGAAGTAGTCGCGCAGCGGAAAGACTTGAGCCTTCGCAATAGCGTCAAACAGGCTGCGATTTGTGGCCTCGTCAGGAGCCGTGGGCTGATGCGTAGTGCCCAGCTGCTGCGCTGCCAGGAACAGCAGTTGCTCTACGGGTTCGTTAAAGGTCAACTCCTTCAGCCGGCCCTTCACTTTCTCCCATTCTTGGCGCTGAGCACGTGTCAGCCCTACCGAGTAGGCGCTCACGTCTTGGTGAACGGTCGTCAACAGCAAAATATCCTTGCGCGAGTCGTTGATGTACTCCGCCAGCTCCTGGATAAAGTACAGTTCTTCCTCAGGATTCTCTTTCGCCGCATATTCCAGGAATTTACCGAACTCATCCACCACGAGCACCAGCGCAAACTTCTTCTTGGCTAGGGTCCGGTACTCCTCGTCGAGTGCCGCAATAATGGTAGCTGTCGGTGTGTCAGCTGTCGCCCCAGCGTCAACAAAGTGCTGCGCTAAGGTCTGCTTCAGCGAAGCATACTGCCCCACAAAATGCTCGAAGCGGAAGCCTTTCACATCTTTAAATCCGACCTCCGTGTGGAAATAGGTATGCTGCTTATTTAGTGTTTGCTGGAACGCCCATAGAAACGCCGACTTTCCAGTTCCATAGGCCCCCACGATGTTGAAGCAGTGGATGCCCGATAGATAGTTGTTGACCACCTGCCCAAACACAGTTTGGGCATTCGGAGTAGGCAGATACGATAATTCCTGCTCAGCATCGCGGGTAATGTTGACGGAAGGGCTAAACGGTCTGGCCATAGTATTCACGCAGTACCTCAGTGAGGTCAATTTGGTCTTTCTTGATGGTTAGCACTCGGTTACCCGCCGTGCTCGAATAAACAATGGCTGCCGGGTACTCAGCCATCATCTCCTCTATTTTGTAAAATAATCCTTTCTCGTTCAAGGCGAACACCAGCCCCGGCGAGTCAGGAGCAACTTCGAGGTCGGTAAAGCTAATAGACTCCCCATAGGCCTCGTTTTCCAATATCACGCGCAGCACTACTTGCCACGGGAGTTCTGGCCGCTCCAGATTCTCAATGTGGTAGCGGATACCTTCGTTTTTATTCACCGTAAGCAGGCCAAGGTCCTGCAAAAGGCCTGTCGATTCTTCCTCGATATCCACTTTGCCGTTCTCTTTACCCGAGGGTGCGTAACTCCGCACAAACACCGTGATGTCGGATTCTAGCGTGTTTTCGTTGACCGGATTGCCTCTTTCCGCAGATTTCCGATTAATGAAATGTTGTAGCTGCGCCCGGCTAAAAGAAAAGCCGTCCTTGCGCAACTCGTTGAAAACGTAGTGGTAAAGTGAAGCGCGTCCTGTGCGTACCAGTAGGTAGTGCAGATACCAAAGAGTAGCGTTGTCCTCGATATAGGGGTCAAATCCCTCGCTGTGCAGTAGTTCGTGCGCTACCGGCTGCAATGTATCTGCTTCATCAGTCAGCCCAAAAGCCTTCATCCAATAACGGATAGCAGTGACCATGTTTTTACCTACGCCTAATTGCACCACTGCATCGGCATCGTTGAAGTTACCCCCAGCCTGAATGAAGTCGTAGCCTTTTTTTAGCCAGTTGTTGCGGCACAGGAAAGTATCGTGCCCTTGGAATATTAACCGGTCGAGTAACATAGGAGTGTTTTTAATGCTAAGTTAGTCGATACGGCAAATCTAGTTTGTCTCACGGCTAAGAAAAGTAGCAAAAAGTTCCTAATTGTGCAACTAAAATTTACTTATGGCCTCACTATCAGCTACAACTTTAATAGGTGTCATAAGCAAGGAATGTCCTACTGAGGGCAATAGTATCGCCTATTCTAACGCTGCCTCTGCTTGCCATAGACTTAAATGGGCTTTTGCTCATTCCTTGCCTCTTCAGAAGAATACACGAAACGCCACTTCCTTCAGATAGTGGCGTTTCTTTGCTTCGTGTCGACGCTCAGCCAATCCGCCCCCGCCAGCCTCAATTGGCCCGCGCTCCAGGCGGCGTTTGCTGACCGCACCGATTTTACCCGCGCCGAGGTGCTGGCCTTCTACCACCACGCCGACGCCTCCCTTAACCCGAACACGCTCGATTCTCGCATCCGCCAGCTGCTCCAGCGGCGCTTGCTGCTGGCCGTGAGCCGAGGTCGCTACACCTTAGCGGCCGCCGCCAGCATTCGGCCCGCTTTCCAGCCCACCCTGGGCCGTTCCGAACGCACCCTCTGGCGCACGCTGGTCAAGGAGTTGCACCTACCCAAGGGTTGCCTATGGTCCACCGCCTGGGCCAATGAATTCAGCGGCCACCAAGCGTTTCGCTCTCTACTGCTGGTCGAAGTGCCCCGCGACTACGTGCAGGCCGTTTTCTACGCCCTCAAAGACCGTTATCCGCACCGCGTCTTTCTGCGCCCCCAGCCCGATATGCTGACCTACTACATCGCCGAGGCCGACCACCCCATCGTGGTGCTGCCGCTCGTCAGCCGGGCACCCGTGCAGCTCGTGGACGGCGTGCCCGTGCCCCGCCTCGAAAAGCTGCTGGTCGACCTCTTCAGCCGCCCCGACCTTTTTCCCGCTTACCAAGGCCACGAGCTGCAAACCATTTTCACCAACGCCCGCCGCCTCTACCGCCTCGACGAGCGCACCCTACTTTGCTATGCCCAGCGCCGCCACCACGCCGACGACCTACGCGAGTTTCTGTGTAAACTGCCTGGCTAACCTCAAGACGCTAGACCTTTCACTTGGTCATTTGCTTGTGCCAATGCTACTAATGCCATTGTGAATGGCGTTTCCTAGTTGTTAGCTCGTTCTACAAGGTCGACTATCTTCCATGCATGTTCGCCAGCGAGGCCGTCGCTGGCATCTTAAATAGGTTGTGAGCGAGACACTTGCTTTGATGGCTAGTGCATTGCTATGCATCTTGCCACGCTAATATTAGCTAGTCACCCTATTCTGCAGAGGTAAATCTCTTCGTTCTATGAGCAAAAAGGAATTTATTGACAGTCTCTTTATAAAGCGAGCTACTTACAATGACCCCGAGCAGGCCGAGATGACTGCTAACCTGCTTGATACGGTTTCCAGTGATATCTATTCTGAAAGTCAGCGCTTTGTCTTTGAGTTGATTCAGAATGCTGACGATGCGGCGCGCGGCGACTCGAATGAGGTGCGTTTTGATTTCTTCGAACACCATCTGCTGGTTTCGCACAATGGTAGTGCTTTTACACCCGAGGATATCGAGGCTATTACCGGAGCTGGATTCAGTCGTAAGAAAAACGACCCAACCAAGACTGGCTACAAAGGCATTGGTTTTAAATCCGTATTTGGCAAGTCTAATTGGGTCGGTATTTTCTCTGACGGTTACCACCTGCGATTCGATAAGGAACATCACGGTACGCGCTTGCCCTGGCAGGTAATTCCTATTTGGACTGAAGCTAATAGCCTGCCCGACAAGGTTCGCCACTTTGTCGAAGTCAGCGGCTATCACGTTACCACAGTCATTCATCTACCTGCTGCCCAAGCTCTGGAGCAGGAGCTAGCCGAGTTGCTGCAGAGTGGCCAGATTTTACTGTTTCTGCGCCATATCAGTGCTATCACCGTTGCCCGACAGGGGCAAGTGCAATACACTATTTCCAAAACCGTAGAGCTGGCGACCACCGCTTACCAGCCCACGACGCTATGGAAAGACCAAAAACTCACTAGCCATTGGCTTGTGCAGCGCTTCGACCACTTACCGGTTGACGCCGATACGCAAAAGGCCTTGCGAGCCGACGAGAAAACCCCAGCCAAGCTCCGCGATGGTAGTCATACCGAACTAGCCTTTGCGGCCCGCGTAGACAGCGGTCGCATTCGGGCGCTCACAGCCGAGGAGAGTTTGTTGTTCACCTACCTTCCTACCAAGGTGGCCGACTTCGGTTTTCCGTTTCTGGTTAACGGCAGCTTTCTTACCAGCGCCGCCCGCGAAGCTTTACATGAAGACCGAGTATGGAATCAGTGGCTTCTGGGCTTGGTCGCCAGTAAGCTCTTTGAATGGCTAGCGCAGCTCGCGCAGACAGAACACCGTTTCGAGGTGTTACACTTGCTGCCGACCCTATTTGCTAACTCAGGTAATGAGTTGAAGAACGCCTTTACTGAAAAAGCAAAGCAGGCACTTGCGACGTGCGCATTTGTCCCAACTCAAAGCCAGGGTATATCCCGCATCAGCGAAGTAGTCATTGATGATACTGGTCTGGCTAGCCAACCATTTATTTCGAAAGAAGCACTAGCGGCCTTTATTAATGCCAAAACTGGCAGCCACTTTACTCCTTCATCCTTCTCCCACGCCGACCTGCAACGCCCTCAAAAGCTGCAGCCCCTAGGAGCTACCTTGTTTGAAGCCAGTAATCTAGAAGGCTTTTTCCTCTCTGAAGTGTTCGCAGCTAGCCATCAGCTTGACCATAACTATGCGCTGCTCGAATACTTCTTCCGCAAAGCCACCAAGTTTGATGCTACTGGCGAGTGGAAACATAAACTTAAGCTCATTCCGTTTATCTATAGCTCTGACCTGCAACTGAAAGCGCCGGCTACTATTTGCTTTCCCTCTCTAGTATACAAAGCTGAAAATGGTCAGACAGTTACCGTCATTCACCCCACCGTCTATGCCAAGCTTAACCAGCACGCAGACCTGAAAAGCTGGCTAGAGTCATTAGGCGTGAAAGAGCCATCTGATGAAGCATACCTTGAAAATGAGATTCTGGGTGACATTGAAAAGTGCATTACTCTCGATAATTATCAGCAGGTTACCCGCTACCTATTCAGCCAGTTTAAGAAAGGTAAGCTAACGCCCATGCATTTGGAGAAGCTGCAGGATTTACACTTGCTCTGTACCAATGGCAAACTGATTGCGGCCAAAGAGTGCTACCTATCTGATATGTACGAGCCTGTTCTTAAGCTTCAGGAGCGCAATAAATTAGGTGATTTTGTTGATGCTGAATACAAGCAGCAGGCAGATTTAACTAGCGAATGGAAACCGTTCTTTATCAAAATAGGAGTCAGTGAGAATATAGCGTTAGCAAACTTCACGTGCAGCAAGAATGTAGATAAAGTCATTGAGCCAGAATACTTTGACTTTGTGATAGAAGAGGCAAAGAAAGGCCATTCTTATCCCCATCTGATAGGCCCTGGTAGTCGGGTCATTCTTGATAAAATAAGATACTCGCAGTTTGCTAATAATTACCTGTTCTCCAAGCTGTTTTGGGAGCAAGCTTTTACTTGTATCACTGTTGCTGAGGTCAAGGAGTGTGCTCGCATACCGTGGGGTTATTACGGTAGTGTTGAGCGGGTAACCAACTATTTTCACTGGTATCTGGATAACCAACCTGTCTTCCCAACCAGCCAGAAATCTTGCCGCAAAGCAGTAGAAGTATTTGCTAATCACAAGGATATAGCTGAGGTGGCCGGTGCACACCTGCCTGTCTTTGACTACGATGAGCCAATTCCAGAAGGGTGGAAGCCACTGCTAAAGTTTCGACAGCAATTAGAGGTTGAAGACTATTTGAAAATTTTGACGAGTATCGCTCAAACTGCCATTGAACGCAACGGGGCAGTGAGCGATGCCGAGCGTGGTCGTATTGGTCTGGTATATAATCAGCTAGCTAAACGATTGGCACATTTTTCGACAACTGAAAAAGCCGCTTTATTTACTTGGTCAGGTACTAATCGATTGCTAGCTGTCAACGGCAGCTTTGAGCCAGCCACTGAGTTGAAATGGATAACAGAGGAAGGCTTCAGCTCTCTGTCTGGCAGTAATCTCAAAGCCCTATACATCCCTAAAAACTGCCAAACTGATATTCCCGAATTCGCTCAGTTGCTAGAGCTACTACAGGTGCAGTGTATCCGAGAGTTTACGCCTCAGATTGAAGGCCGTAGCCCTAACACGGCACTTAAAAATAAGCTATTGCAAATTCTGCCGTATTTGGCGCTTATCATCCACAAACGGCAGTATAAATCAGCCGAGGCCGAATTCACTCGTATGCATAAGCTGGTAGAAGCAACTAGCTTTTATTCAGCATCCTCTATTTGCCTTTCCTTTATTTATCGAGGAGAAACCTTCCGTGGCCAGCCTCTCCCCATCTTTCGTGGTGCCGACCACAGCTTTTATCTTAAGGGAAATTGGCGTAGTCCTCTTACTGCCTATCACATGCTCCGTGAGTTAAGTACGCTATTGGAGGTAAAGCGTATTGACAATGAATTGCGTCTACTACTAGAGCTTCCAGCCGCTGAAATTGCCCAGTGGCTGCTAGATGATATGGGGATTGCTCCCGCCGATTTAGCGGCGGCTCAAAGTTGGCTGCCCACGGTAGCCCCAGCGTTGGATACTACAGAGTCAGTTCCCAGTGAGCCTGCCTCAGTGCTGTCAACTCCTTATGTCGATGCTAACGGCTTTGATGAATCGCCCGACGAGTCTTCTAATTGGGCAGATGAAACTTTTGAGCCGATGGTTGCTGCTGATGCAATCGACCCCACCTCTATTCTAGTGAGTAAGCATGCGTCTGTTATACAAGCCGCCGCTATTCAACAAGGCAATTATGATACAATTGCTAGCCTGGAAGTACGGCTCGACATTGGTCGCTGGTGCGAGGAGTTGGTTTACAAGCTGCTGTGCGCCGATGCAACTGAGTTTACTCAGGTGCAGTGGATGAATCAGCACGGTGAAAGTAGTCTGCCTTACGATTTTAAAGTGGTTCAAAAAGGGCAACAACGTCTTTTAGAGGTTAAAGGCACTCCTTCCCGCGACAAGGACAGCATCTACCTTTCCCCAGCCGAATGGAGTATAATGTTTGAACATGGGCCACAATATTCTATCTATCGAGTACTCGGTGCTGGAAATCCTGACCCGAAGGTTATAGTTACCGACTATCCGAGCAGCCAAGTTGAAAAAGGTCAGCTATTACCTGCTAAGATTGAGATGGTCATTTAATCTGGTTAGCATTATGTTTTGAAAAAGCCCTTCCTACTTATTAGGAAGGGCTTTTTCGTTGTTACACTGCATATTACACGGATTTCAGTGTAATAAAAAGACTGTAACAACAGTCAACTTGAATTGTGCAAGTGCCACTTGCACAATTCAAGAAATCAAGCTGCCCGCCGCTCCAGCAAGAACGCAAACTGACTGATTTGATGGTCCCGCAGGTGCTCCATCCAGCGCTGGGCATCTTCCGGTGTCTGCATCTTGTCCGCCGGTAGCGGAAACAACGGCGTTACTTCATCGCCCGGCCCCAGCGGCATCCGCAGTGCGTAGCCGCCCAGCCGGGGGGCGCTTATCAGCTCTACCCGATAGCCCCGCGCTTCATATTCCCCAAAAAACTCGGTGATAGATTCTGCATCCGGCACAAACTGTCGCATCGTGTGGTGTACTAAAAAAGTGAAAAGTAAATGGGTGTGAATGTGTGCTGCCAGGGCCTGAAAGCCCTCGGTTTTATTGCTGTTTATCGCTCGTAGAGCCGCCGTTAGCTGCTGCTCCACGACCCCTTTGGCATTGTTGCACGAACTGCACAGCATCTGCAGGTTGCTGATGTGGTTCGTGCCGCCGTGCGCCCGCGCCAGCTTGTGGTCCAAAGTCAGGTGCTGCGCTGCGCCGCAGTGCGCGCACGCCTGGGGGAGGCGGGCCCTGGCTTTGGCCTTCTGCCGGGGCCCCATGCGGCCCACGAGCCAGTTTGCTTTATTCGACATGATGGCGGGAGTAGCTTGGTTATTAATCCACTGTCTCTCCGCATTCCCACTCTTCCCCCGGCTGCCCATTGGCGTGGGCCAGCGCTGCGCCCACCACCGAGGCCAGCGTGGCCCACCCCGTCAGTTCCGCCTCGAAGGGCATCTGCCGGAAGTAGAGCTTCACCACGTAGTCCACCAGCGCGGCCGTGGCTGGCGGCTGGTCCAGCAGTGGAGGCAGGCCCGCCCGCCACGCGGCGGCCCCGGGTTTCGATACCACGATTTCCCGCTCGCTACCCGGCCTCTTCTGCACGTGGGCCCCCATGATAAAAAATGAATTAGCCATCGCCGTTGCTCGATAAGTGTTCCGTAATTCTGTATAGCGTGCCAACTCAGCACTTCACCTCCCACAGCTCCCCCCAACTCGTTGTAAACGCCGGGCTCTTCGCCCCGCGCCGCATCACCCAGGCCGGGGGCTGCCCCGGCGGCGGCATTGCCGCCGCCACCTGCACCGTGCCGGTACCGTAGCGGCCGTTCAGCGCGTCGAGCGCCCGCATCAGCCCCGCCCGCTCCGGGGGCGGCCCTAGGTCACCAAACAAGGTGGCCTGCGGCCCCGCCCCGGCCCGCTCCAGCCCGTCGAGCACCACCCCAGCCTTCACGTAGCGCCGGCCCGGCCGCCAAATCCGCTCCAGCCCGCGCTGGGCCGCTTGCCCCAGTGTCAGCGTGTCGTCGGTCGCCACCGGCAGCGTCAGCTGGGCCGAAAACGAGTAGGGTGGGGGCGGCCCCGCGTACTTGCTGGTTTCGACAAATACCGTCAGTAGGCGCGCCGACAGCCCTTGCCGCCGCAGCTTCTCGCCGGCCCGCGTCACGTGCGTGGCCACGGCCCCCGCCAGGTCGGCCAGCTCCGTCAGCGGCTGCCCAAACGAGCGGGTGCAGGCCAACGACTTCCGCGCCTCGTCCTCCACCACCACGCCCGCGCACGAAAAGCCCCGCAGCTCGTGCAGCAGCCGCGCCCCCACCACGCCGCCCAGGTGCTTGCGCGCCCAGGCATCGCCTACCCCCGCCAGCTGCGCCGCCGTGCGCACGCCCACCTCGTGCAGCTTGGCCGCCGACCGGTAGCCCACGCCCCACACGTCCTCCACCGCTACCCGCGCCAGCGCTTCCCGCCGCTCCGTTTCGTCGCTCAGCACCAGCACGCCCGGCCCGCCGCTGGTGTGCGCCCCCTGCTTGGCCAACCGGTTGGCCAGCTTGGCTAGGGTCTTGGTGGGGGCCACGCCCACGCACACCGGAATGCCCGTGCGCTGCCGCACGGCCCCGCGCACCTCGCCGGCCCAGCCCGCTAAGTCGTGCCAGCGGTCCATGCCGGCCAGGTCCAGAAAAGCCTCGTCAATCGAGTACACTTCTACCGTGGGGGCCACGTGGCTCAAGTACCACATCACGCGCCGGCTCATGTCACCATACAGCTCGTAGTTCGAGGAGCAGACCGCCATCCGGTGCCGCTCCACTAGCTCCCGCACTTTGAAGTAGGGCTCGCCCATCCGTAGCCCCAGCGCTTTAGCCTCCTGCGACCGTGCTATCACGCACCCGTCGTTGTTGCTCAGCACCACCACGGGCCGCCCCTCCAGCTCGGGCCGAAAAACCCGCTCGCACGAAGCGTAGAAATTGTTGCAGTCAACCAGGCCAAACATAAGGCAGTAGGGTGGGAGGCTCCCTCTTGCGAAAGGAGTCGAGAGATGAGAATTGTTAATCGTCAGGCTCCCCTCTCCTAGGGAGAGGGGCCGGGGGTGAGGTTCACGCCGACCGCACGTAGCTCAGGCCGCGCCGGCTCTCGCCCACCAGCGGGTGCAGCACCAGCACCACCACGCCCCAGATGCGCAGGTCCTCGGCATTGTGCACCACGATGGGGGCGTAGGCGGGGTTCTCCGCTACCAACGCCGCCGAGTCGGCCCGCTTCCGCAGGCGCTTCACCGTGTACTCGCCCTCCACGCAGGCCACCACAATGTCGCCGTCCTGCGCCCGCATGCTCCGGTCCACGGCCAGCACGTCCCCGTCGTGGATGCCGGCACCCTCCATGCTGTCGCCCATCGCCCGCGCCAGAAACGAGGCATCTGGGTGCCGCAGCATCAGCCGGTTCAAGTCCACCCGCTCCGATTCGTAGTCAGCGGCCGGCGACGGGAACCCGCACGATAGGCGCATCTCAACCAGCGGCAGCAGCTGCGCCGACAGCAGCGGGACGGCCGGCCCGAGGATAGTAACGTGGCTCATAAAGAAGATGCGACTAAAGTAGGAGGGTGGGCGTAAGCTCAAGCAACTTTATGCGATTAAGCAATTAATTTTGCTTAGCGGTTGCAATTATACGGTGCTGCTAACAATTTTAGTTGATGCTATGCTAACCAAGTTGCTAGTTATAAACCTAATTTGTTGGTTAACTGAATTCTAAAATTTGACAGAAGATTGATGCACTACCCCAAAAGCACTGTGTATGACAGTAAGACGTGGCTTTCTTCGGTAGCCGCATCCCACACGAGGTCACCAATAATTAGTGTCCTACCTGAATAGGCTACTCCAATAGATTTTGCAGACAGCGTCTGCAAAATTGACGCCCCCAATTCTCCAGACAGTGTCTGGAGAATTGGGGCTTGCACATTCTCTCGACACTGTCGAGAGAATCCTCACCCGTGCGCCAGCCTTAGCCACTAAAAACTACCTGCTAGTTTTCGCACTTCATTTCTAAAAGATGTTATTTTCCACAACTTTTAGAAATGAACTGCCTCGCCGTCCGCTCCCGTTTTGCTGCCCAAGGTATCATTTCTAGCCACGAGTTGCGCTAGGTCTTTCCCGCCAGCACCTACTGTCCCATGATTGATAAAATCGCCTGGTTGCACCTGCACAACGGCCAGCTGCTCAGCACCCGCAGCCGCGGCAAAGACCGCTACTACCTGCCCGGCGGCAAGCGCGAGTCCGGCGAAACCGACGCCCAAACCCTGCTGCGCGAAATCCGGGAAGAGCTAACCGTCGCCCTCGACCCCGCTAGCCTCACCTACGCCGGCACCTTCGAAGCGCCCGCCCACGGCCACCCCGCCGGCGTGCTCGTGCGTATGAGCTGCTACTGGGCCCCGCGCTACACTGGCATCATCCAGCCCGCCGCCGAAATCGCGGAGGTGGTCTGGCTCACCTACCGCCACCGTCCCCAGGTATCGGCCGTCGACCAGCTCATCTTCGACTGGCTCCACCACCAGCACCTCCTGGCTGAGTAAAAGCAGCGCACCCTAACGTCTGAACTTGCGCGCGGCGACTAGGTTATCTCGGGAGCGGCTCCTGCTATAGGGGCTTCTATACCTGAAATAATTCGCTCACAACTCCGACTCACCCAGCAGCAAAACCATGAAACTCACGCTCCTCCTTACTGCCGCGCTGGCGGCTTTTGCCAGTCAGGCCCCGGCCCAAACTACCCCCGCCGCAGCTACCACCACGCAGCGCGCAGCCCCCGACCAGATTGCCACCAACAAGGGCCCCCTCACGGTGCAGCCCATCACCCACGGCAGCGTGGTGTTCACCTGGAACGGCAAGACCATCTACGTAGACCCCTACGGCGGGGCCGCGGGCTACACCGGCCTGGCCGCGCCCGATGTCATCCTCATCACCGACATCCACGGCGACCACCTCGACCCCAAAACGCTGGCCGGCCTCTCCGTGGGCAAGGCCCTAATGATAGTACCCCCAGCGGTGGCCGAAAAGCTGCCCGCAGAGTACAAAGCCCAGGTGCGCATCCTGCGCAACGGCCAGCACCTCGACACGCTGGGTATGAGCGTGTCGGCCATCCCGATGTACAACTTACCCGAAGCTGCTGACGCGCCGCATACCAAAGGCCGCGGCAATGGCTACGTACTGAACCTAGGCGGTAAAAATGTGTACCTGTCCGGCGACACCGAAGACATTCCCGAAATGCGGGCCTTGAAAAACATCGACGTGGCCTTTGTGTGCATGAACCTGCCCTACACTATGGACGTGAACCAGGCCGCGCAGGGCGTGCTAGCGTTCAAGCCGGGCATCGTGTACCCCTACCACTACCGGGGCCAAAACGGTCTGAGCGACGTGGCCAGCTTCCAGAAGCAGGTGAACGCGGGCAATAAGAAAATCGACGTGCGGCTGCGCAACTGGTACCCAGCGCCCCAATAAAGCCGCACAGAGTAAATAAAAAAAGAGCGAGCCAACTGGCTCGCTCTTTTCGTTTGCACCTACACCTCAAAATGCGGCCGGTCCTTAAACCCCGGCCAGTCGCCGCCCCAGCGCACCCGCACGTCCGCCGCCTTCATCAGCCGCGCAAACTTGCCCAGCAAGTCCGGCGACCAACTGGCCGTGCCATCCGACAGCAAAAACGCCACGTCCAACGCCTTGCTCGGCAGCTCGTTGTGCTTCGACTCGCCCCCGCGCTTGTACGTCACGATGGGCCCCGGTGCCGACCGCCCGTGCGTGTACAGCTCGTCCTGCTCTTGCCCCGACCGGTACCCCTCGCTCACAAACGGCCGCCCCAGCACCACCAGCAGCGGGTCGCCCAGCCAGCGCCGCAACGCCACTGCGTAAGCCTCCGCCAGCTCCGGCCGCACCGAGGCCAGCCGCGCTACCTGCCGCGCCGCCTGGGTCTTACTGAGCGCCACCATTGCTCTCGTCCATTTTAAGGTTAGGCAACGACTCGGCCGGCATCTTCACCACCGCTTCCGGCTTTTGCATCGCCTTGCGCACCGTCGCCCAAATCGTCACAATCGCCACCAGGCCCTGAATAATCAAGTGCCCGTAGTTCTCAATCTTGCTGGGGTCGGGCGGTACCAGCTCCTGGCTAGCCACCTGCCCCAAAAATGCCGTGGCCACGATATGGGCCAAGTGTCCGGTCTTCGTGCTGCTGAAAAACATAATGGGTTAGGGAAAAATTGTTCAATAATAGTTGCATCACAAACATACGCCCATTAGTGAATTATAGTTGCATAATAGCCTGATTCAGGCAATAGGCGACCTGAGCCATAAATTGTACTTTAAGGTAGTGCGTCACTGTTCATTCGGGCGGCTCCCCGGCCCTCCGCGCTGCTGCGGGCCGGGGCCAGGCTATCCGCCACTCCGCTTCGCTGCGGCCCTGCGGGCAGCCTCCCTTCGGTCGGCTTGGCTACTATCCTTGCCGCAACCTGCTGCTACTAGCCGCTACCAGCCGGGCCCCTCGCCCTCCGGGACGAGCCGCCCGCCCCCGCCCCCCCCAGTTACCACCCCAGACGCTCACCTACCCCACCCGGCCCGCCTCCCGTAGGTCGGCCAGCCTCACCCTACGCCCCAGACGCCCGGCCCCCGCGTCGCCTCCCGCGCCACCTGCCCCAAAAGGCAGGCCGCGCGTCCAGCCCCCCAAAACCAGCCACACCGGCCCAGCCCCTCCGCGCTGCTACGGGCCCCGGCCTCTGCCCCCAGCACCAATAAGGCCCGCTTCGCGGAGTGTCCAGTGGGGGCGGCCCCCCACACCCCCTGTCACCATGCCCTGGCTAACGCCCGGTCATCTTCCTCGGGCCCTCCCCTAAACCTCCCGCACCGCCCTCATAAGGAGCCCTTCGGGCAGTGTCTAGTGGGGGCCTCAGCCCGTCCCCCACACCCCCAGGGCAAGGCATTCAGCCGTTCGGTCAGGTCGCCCGCGCCCGGTGCCGGCGGCCCGCCTGGGGGCTCAGTCCAGGGGCAGCAGCTCGCAGGGCCGCCCCAGCCGCCGCGCGGCCTTGTAGGCGCTCAGCGTGCCCTTGCTGCGGCCGTCCCACACCAGCAGCACCAGCCCGGCGCGGCGCACTATCTCGGCGTTGCGCACGTGGGGGGCGCCGGTGCCATGGGTGGCGTAGTCGGGGCGCAGTTCCAGCAGCGGTACCCCGTGGGCCCGTGCCCAGGTGGCCGCCAGGGTGTCTACCCCCGTGGCTCCGCCGCTAACCACTTGCGCCGGCTCTAGTTCGGCCAGCCGCTGCACCAGGGCGGCGCAGCTTTTCACGCCTCGGCTGCCTACTACCGCCACCACTTGCTTTTTGTATTTTTCCATACCTAAAGGTAAGTAAAAAATAGTTGCTGTCAAAGTGTTTTTATGTGCTACTTTAGTTTGTTTATGTATACTTTAGTTGTATATTTGTAAGGTAGTCGGGAAGGGCCCGGCTACCGCTCCACCGGAGGCCTACGGCACGGGGCACCCCACGGCTCACCCATACAGCCATGCTCACTTCCGTTCAGTTTTCCCAGTTGGCCGCCGCCGCCTGGTCGGGCCCCGCCGCCGCTATTATTGCCAGCATCGAGCACTACGCCGCGGCTGCTGGCGACCACGCTAGTACCACTTATAGCGCGTCCTACCACGTGGGCGGCGTGTGTCACATGGGCCGCGCCGAGTGCCCGCTTGCCGCCGTGGCCGCTGCCGTGCAGCACTACACAGCTGGTATCGAGGCCGAGGCAGCCCGCCAGTTGGCCAGCGCGCAAGTGGCCCGCCGCTTCGCCCGCCGGGTGCTGGCCACCTTGGGCGGGCAGCTGGCCGGCCGGCCGCTCCGCGGCGCTGGCTTCGCCTGCCGCGCCCGTCGCCACCGTTGCCTCCGCTTGCTCCGTGCCTAGCCCGCCGCTGGCCGCCACCCCGGCCGCGCCCCAGCCGGGCGCGGCCCCCGCGCGGGCTGCGCAGCTGGCCGCCATTGCCCGCCAGTACCCCGAGCTGGCCGCCCGCCTAGCCGCTCACGATGCGGCGCTGGCCGCCGGCCCCTTGCGCCGCCGCAGCCCCTCCCGCAGTGAGGGCCGCCCCGTCGACCCGCTCGATGACCCCGCCACTGACCCTTGCCGCTGGCAAGGCTTCCTCTAGCCACCCGGCCCGCGCCCACTTCTGGCGGCGCGGGCCCCCAGCCTCACGCCCCACCATGCACCCCAAGACCTACACCCTTTCCGACATTAAAACGGCCAACCGCGTCCGCGGGCTGTATTTCTTCAGCCGCGACACGCTGCGCTTTTTCCGCTCCCGCATCAGTGCCCGCGTGCACCAGGGGCCGGGCGGCATCTATTTCGTCACGTCCGAGCAGTTTGATGAGCGCAGCCCCCGGCTCTATACCGTGCGCTGCTTCAACCCGGCCAGCGCCGGCATCGATACGGTGGGCGAGTTCCAGGAGCACCCCACGGCCTACCAAGCCCACGCCGAGGCCGCCCGCCTGGCGGCCCAGGTTTCAACCCCCGCCAGCTGCTAGCCACCCGGCCCGCGCCCACCGTCGGCGCGGGCCCCTAGCTCCCCTTTTATGATTGCCCGCCTCAGTCCCAGCTTTTCGCAGGTGGCCGCCGCCTGCTTTCCCTTGGCCGGTTGCACCGTCAGCGGCTACTCCAGCGCCAAAGGCTCGCGCTACTCGCTCACCGTCAGCACCCCGGTCGGCACTGGCTGCCCCGGCCACTACCACGGCACCGGGGCCACCTGCTACGAAGCGCTAGCCGCCGCCGTGCAGCTCTTCCTCGAAAGCGCCCATGCCTACCCGGCCCTGGCTGCCCACCAGTCCTAACTACCCACCTAGGGGCCGGCCACATACTGGCCCCGCTTTCCCTACTACCGTGCCTAAAACTACCGTCACTTACCAGCCCCATCTGCTCGACCCGCACGCCGCCGAGCCGCAACCCGTCAGCCCGGCCGATGGCAAGAGCTTCAAACTGCCCGAGCTGTACCGCCTGCTCGATTGCCGGCTAGTCGACGTGGTACGCCTCAGCGATGAGCTGATTTTGATAATCGACGACGAAGGCAAGTTTCGCGAACCCGCCTACCTCAACCTGCTGGCTACCTATCTCTGGCACCAGCACCATCCCGCCGCCCGCGGCTTCGATGCCATCGTGGGCCGCGCCATCCTGTGCCACGACAAGCAGTTTCGCTAGGCCCCCGATGAGCAAGCGACTCGCCCCCATCTGCCGCATCGTGCAGCGCCCCGTGCCGGGTAGCCCTCTAGGCCCCGGCACCTACTTGACATTCATGCAGCGCCCCGGCTGCGACTACACCGACCTGATGCTAGGTGACCGCACGGAGTGCCTGCGGGCCGCCATTGAGGTAGCGGCCAACCGAGCCGAGTACGATGCCCGCAAAAGCAAAAAATAGCTTCACCGGCGACGGGGCCGGCCGCCAACGAGCCCCACTTTTTTCTCTCATTCCAACCCCATTATCAGATGTCTACCAAAGTAAAAGCCCAGCGTAGTCCCCTCGCCGAAGCGCCCGCCGCCACGTTGCCCGCCACCATCCCTACCCCCCAGCGCGCCTACCTCATCGGCAAAGTGGACGAGGCTAGCGGCGAAGTCGCGCAGGTGTCGCGCTTCCGCTACCTGCCCGGCCACCCCCGCCAGGTGCGCTTCGATGCCAAGGCCGGCCAGTTCAACATCGGCGGCACGGTGCCGTTGGGCAATTCGCTCCGCTTCATCCCGCTGGCCTGGCGCATTTTTCAGGACGATATTCTCAACATGGGCCGTAAGCTTTGGGCCGAGCTATTTTTTGCAGACGACAAGGGCGCTATCTGCGCGGTGCTCTTTCACGGCTACTCGGTCGAAAACCTCTACCGCCTCATCGAGCCGCTGTTTTACGACGACCTGACCCTGGCCGACGTGGTGGTGAAAGTGACCGCCGAGAAAAAGCAAACCACTAAGGAGGGCAAAACGGCCACCTACTACATCGCCCAGTTCAGCTACGAGCCGGCCCCCGCCGAGGAGGTCGCTGCCCGCCGCGACTACGCCCGCGACCTGCCCATCTGGCGGGCCGAAACATACACCGGCGCGGCCGATATCCGCATCCAGCACGCCTACACCGTGCCCGAAGACGGCGACCCCCACACCCCCGCCGCCGAGCTGCCCGCCGCCGTCGAGTTGCCCGCCGCCGTCGAGTTGCCCCAAGCTGCCTAGTGTCACCGGCCGCACGGTATCCGCCGTGGGGCCCTCACTACCCCTTGCAATGGAAACGCCCCGCCTACTTATCGAGCAGCCGCCCCACGACGAAGCCGAGGCCGCGCAGCTAGCCCAGCTCCGCGAGCTGCTAGCCAACACCGACCCGCTACCCGACCTGCGCGACTTCGCGCCCGCCGTGCGCCAGCTCTTCCCCGAGCCCGCCTACCGTGTGGGCTGCGGCAGTGCTCATATCTGGCTGCATCGCACCGCCGACGCGACCCGCCTGGCCCTCATCCGCTAACCCTGTTTTCTTCCTCATTATGTTTTACGCCCTGACCCATCACCCCGGCCTGACCCAGGCCCAGCACCGCGCCTTGCCGCACGTCTCCAATACTGACCTCTCCAACCTCAAGGCCAGCATCCTGGGCCAATTGCGCCGGCCCAATCCTGTGGCCCTAGCCTTCGGCTCCCACTTCCACACGGCCGTGCTGGAGCCCGGCCAGTACCAGCGCACCGACGAGCGCGGCATCAAATGGCCCGACCTCGAAGCCCTAGCCCGCCAGCTGCGCCGCCAACGCTACTGCCGCGACCTGCTCTACCGCGGCCAGGCCGAGCAGTCCTACACCGCCATGCACACCGCCACGGGGGTAGGGGTGAAGCTGCGCCCTGACCTGCTCGTGCGCAGCCGCGCCGGCCGCCAGCTCACCCTCATCGACTTCAAAACCAGCAGTGCCCCCGACCTCGCGCACTTCTTGGCCACCATCGAGAAATATGACTATGACCGCCAGGCCGCCTTATACCTCGACGTGCTCGGTGCCACGCGCTTCCTCATCATCGGGGTGCAAAAAAAGGCCCCCTACCAGGTGTGGCGCGTCGAGTTGACCGCCATGCCCGGCCTCATCGAGCAGGGCCGCAAGAAGTACACCGCCTTGCTGCGCCATCACGCCCGCCAACTTTTACCGGCCTCTGCGCAGGACTTAGCCGCTCCGGCAATGATGCTAGCAGCTTAGCCATTTGGCCCGCTCCAAAAGAGCAGGCCGCTTTATTTCCCCCGGTTTCTTTTGAATTACGGTAGGCTCACGCAGTGAAAGTAGGTATCGGAATTATGTGGCAAAATTTCTTGATAACATATTGAATGCAAAAGGTTTGCAATACGGAATGGGTATCGGAATTTAGTAGCTACTCTCCGGTCAATTCTGACTGTTCAAAAGCTTGTTTATTGCTCATTGTTCATTATTTTTGAGTGTTCATTATTAGTGAACGCCTGTAAATAGTGAACGTACCCGAAGAAAATGTGCTGCTTCTAGCTAGTCAGGCGCTTGAGAGCCGAATAGGGCAGCCCGTTCAGGTAGCGGCCCTAAACGATATTGATGCGGCGAAAGCAGTAGGTATGGGCTACCACGCAGCCGGGTATTTACTAGTTGGAGCTAATAAATATCGTTTGCTAGTAGAAGCGAAACCCAGACTGCGTGAGGATACCATGATGCAATTGCGGTATATCAACGACCACGCCCAATATCCAGTAGTACTAGCTGCTCCTTACATACCGGATAGCCTGGGCAGGGTATTGCAGCGCGAGAATATCCAATACCTAGACACGGCAGGTAATGCGTATTTGAACGCGGCTGACGCTGGCCTTTTTATCTTGGTAGGAGGTCAGCGCCAACCGGCAATTGGAAAACAAGTGCAGCACCGCGCCTTCCAGCCCGCCGGCGTGCAACTGCTCTACCACCTGCTGAGCGAGCCCGCGCTGCTTCAGGCCAGCTACCGGGCAATGGCCGAGCAGGCCCAGGTAGCCTTGGGCTCGGTCAGCATTTTGTTACGCGGCTTGCAGCAGTTGGAATTGCTGCGCGACGAGTCTGGCAAGCGCCGCTGGACGGACCCGGCCCAGGTACTGCGCCGCTGGGTGGATGCCTACGGCGAGGTTGTGCGCCCCAAGCTGGCCGCCCAGCGCTACCGCTGGCTCGACCCCGCCGTGGCCCGCCAGGGCTGGCAGAATTTGGAATTGGGGCCTGACATGGCTTGGGGGGGCGAGCCGGCCGCGCATCTGCTACTCGATGGCTACTTGCTGCCCGAATACTTCACGCTGTACACCACGGCGGCGCGGGGCGAAGTAATCCGCCAGCTCCGGCTGGTGCCCGATGCCGCGGGCAAGGTGGAGGTACTACGGCCGATGGATACCACCCTAGGCCCAGGGCGGCCCCAGCCGCAGGCCGTTCACCCACTGCTAGCCTACGCCGACTTGTTGCTAACCGCCGACCCGCGCAACCGCGAAGTGGCCCACCTCCTGCATGAGCACTATCTATCCCATCTCACCTGAGCGCCTGCAGCCTGCCGGCCTGGGCCTGGCGATGGCGGCCTTGCAGCGCGGGTTTGCTTACTTCGGTATCGACTTCTATATCGTCGGTGCCGTAGCCCGCGACATCTGGCTGACCCAGATATACGACGAGCCCGACCGCCGCACCACCAAGGACCTGGACCTGGCCATCTTTATTCACGACACGGCCGAGTACGAGGCCCTGCAAGCGTGGCTGGTAGAGCAGGAAGGATTCGTGCTGGCGCAGAGCAGCGCCTTTTGCCTTCTCTACCACTCAGCCGATGGCCCCGGCAACGTAACGGTCGACCTGATGCCCTTCGGGGCCATCGCCGACGAAGCGGGCGACGTGTACTTCTCGGGCCGCGGCATGGAGCGTATCTCCACCGTAGGCTTCACCGAAGTGCTGGCCGACGCGGCCACCGTTACCATCCCCACCGGCGAGCAGTGGCGCATCGTGACGCTGCCCGGCATCGTGGTGCTCAAGCTCGTAGCCTGGCAAGACCGCCCGGAGCGCGGCAAAGACGCCATTGATATCTGGAACTTGTTGGCCGTCTATTTCGACCTGATAACGGACGACGTGTACGCCAACCACCTCGACCTCTTTGCGGAAGAGGAAACCCCTGACACCACCAACCTAACCCTATTGGTAGGCGCACGGGTCCTAGGCCGCCAAATTCACCAGCTCCTGGCCGACCGCCCGGTGCAGGGCCGCTTGCTCGCACTTCTAGCCGACCAGTTGACCCTAGGCGAGGTAAGCCCACTAGCCAGAGCGATGAGCCGCCAGGGCCCCGAAATAGCCACCTGCCTGGCTGCCCTGAATGCGCTGCGCGCTGGCCTGGAGGACGCTTGGCCTCCTCCCGCTTCCTCAGAGTAGCCGTGGTTATTTCTTATGCCTAGCAGAAGTAACGGTTGATTTTCAAGCAAGTATAATTCTTGCGACACTGTCGCAAGAATAGTGAGTAGGCTAGCCAGAGAATCGAGTTTAGCCTACTCGCCTAACAAAAAAAGGTCGTCTCCCTACCAGGGAGCCGACCTTTTGATTACGTCTAAAGCAGCTTACAGCGCGGCAGCGGCTTGCTCGCCCACGGTAAACGTGTGCGTCAGCCGCGCCCCCGAAGGAGCCACCGCCGAAAGCGTCACCACCTGCCCAGCCGCCACATTTGGCACCGACAAGCTAATCGAATCATTGAGCGCCAGCTTGTAGGAATAGGCCCCCGGCGAGTCGAACACGAGCAGGTACTCGGTGTCCGTCGCCACCGGCGAGGAGACTTGGATGGTGATGTTGTCGTAGCCGCCCGAGAAGCTGTGGATGAAGCTGTTCAGTGCCAGCGCCCCAGCGGCCGGCCCCGTCGCGGTGCTCGCCGTCAGCACGGCCCCCGGCAGGTCGAAGCCCAGCTTGTCGGCGTCCAGAATGTACATGCCATCGGGTACAAGCTGGGTGAGCGAGTTGAACGTATTGCCCGGCTTGAACACCTGGTAGCCCGTGCCCCCGCTGTTGAAGCCGTACACGGCATTCACGTTGCCCTTCCAGGCCGCTGAGGTCAGGGTTTGAGCCGCCCCGCCGTAGAGGAAGCCCACCAGTTTTTTGCTTATCGTACTCATTGGTAAGAAGAAGTAAAGAGTTGAAAAAGAGATTAGTTGACCGTCAAGTCACGCGGGTCGAGGTAGCCCAGCAGCACGTAGCCGGCCGGGAAAGCCGCCAGCGGCCATCCG
Organism: Hymenobacter sp. H14-R3; assembly: GCF_030063445.1. GTDB lineage: Bacteria > Bacteroidota > Bacteroidia > Cytophagales > Hymenobacteraceae > Hymenobacter. The sequence goes on from NZ_JASITD010000005.1 coordinate 119,599, forward strand.
GCTCCCACCGGAAAAGCTGCCTCTAGGTCGGTGTAGCTTCGGCCCGTTGGGGCCTGCACCACGGCCACCAGCCAGTGCGAAAGCGCCACTTGCGCCCGCACCGTCCCGAGCCCTACCACCGGCTCCACAGCTGCGATGTACAGCTGGCCCCGGCCAGCGTCAGTAGGTTCCACCGCGCCAGCTGAGGCACCGGCGGGAGCTTTGAAAAGCATCGTCATCGTATTGAGAAAGTAGGGGGGTAGGGAAGAAAAAAGGCCGGCCCCGGCATCGCTACCAGGGCCGGCCCCTTAGTTCCTAAGCCGCGCGGCCTAGAAGTTCACCGTAGCCGCAAATGCGCCCGTGTGGGGCACGCCGGCGTGCGTAAAGCTGAACGCCTTGCCTGCGTAGCGGTCGAGATAGGCCACCGAGGCCACCTGCGCGCCACCTACGTTGATGTCCATGCTCGACGGGGCCGAGCCGCCCGTGGTCAGCGCATCGAAGCCGAAGGCGTCGCCCGCCGAGGCTGCCAGGGTCACGCCCTGGGCGTTGTCGTTCGGGCCGTTCAGGTTCGTGTTATACACCACGTTGCCCGTGCCGCCGCCGCCGCCCGTCACCGGCACCGCGCTGGTGTACTCCACCGCCAGCGGATTGCTGGCGTTGTTGTTGAGCGGGTAGAACTTGCCGTTAATCTGCTGGTAGTAGTTCATGCCCAGCACGCCAATTACCAGCTCGTCCGCCGTGGGGGCCGCCGGCAGCGTGGCCACCTGGCTCACGTTCGTGCGCGCCGCGCCCGTCAGGGGCAAGATGCCCAGCGGCGCGGCCACCGTGGCCGCCGAGTACGTCTTGGCCACGAAGTTCACCGCGGCCACCCCGAACAGAATTTCGTAGTGCGTGGCGCCCGTCGGGGCCGCAATGTCCACGGTGGGGTTCAGGCTCGGAATGGCCAGCGTCACCGTCGCGCCGTTCGGCGTTACGGTGTAGGGCGAGAACAGCGACTGCCCCAGGCCCGCGCCCAGGTTGAAGTTGAAGCCGAGCAGCGAAGCCGCGTTGGCCGCTACCACCTGGCGCATGCCCCGGTCGCTGGTGGCGTCGAGGTTGATGATGCTCTTCATCGCCTTCGACAAGCGCGAGACCATGTACCGGTCGCTGGCCGCCTGAATCTGGGTGCGCAAGGCATCGCGTACCAGCTTGCCCGCCGAGCCGGCCGCGCCGAACTCCGAAGCGTTTTCGCGCACGCGCACCATGCTGGCCTTACTCGTGAAGGTTGATTTGTTGGAGGCCGGCTTCTGCCGCACGCTCCCGTCCTTGGCGAACACCAGGCCACCCACGGTGCCCTTGATGCCCAAAATACCCGTTTGCTGGGCCATAACTGATAAGGATAAAAAGGTAAGAAAATACGTCTTGCTGCTTGCGTTAACGGCCTTGCTACCAGGTGCAGCCCACCCCGTAGCGCCGTTTAATCTGGGCGGTAAACCCGCGCCATACCTTCGGCGGCAGCGTCCCATCGACGCCGCACTTCCACAGCCCGCGCCCGGCCCGCTGCGCCGCCGCTTGCTGCGGCAGCCGCGCCGCCGCCACGTGACTCGGGTCAAAAGCCCAGGCCCACCCCCGCACCACCAGCAGCGAATCAACGGCCCCCGCGCTTTCGGCTAGCCGCAGCTTGCCCAGCGTGCGGCCGTACAAGTCCGTCCCGTGGCGTTGCAGCCGTACCAGTCGCCCGCGCAGCAGCGCCGTCGCCGAGTCGGTGGCCTGCGGCCCAAATGCCTGGTCGTGCTCCGGCGCATCCACGCCCAGCAGCCGCACCCGCAGCACCTGGCCCCCGGCCAGCACCTCGTAGGTATCGCCGTCGACTACTCGCGTCACCCGCGCCATTTCCCAGGCCACCGGCCCCGATGCAGCGGGCGAGCTGCCGGCCAGCGCAAGCACCAACCCGAGCCGGGCCCCCAAATGAATAGCGGGTAAGAATTTCATGGCGCAAACCTATTTCGCCCCTGCTTCGGTTGTATATTCGCCTACCCAACTATACCCCAAACTACCCCGCTTTCATGCCCCAGGTCGTCATCTACCCCAAAGACGCCGCCACCATCACCGGCAACGGCTACGACGCGGCCAAGCGACTGCTCCAGCGCGTGCGTGCCCATTTCGGCAAGGCCACCGATTCCTATGTCTCGGTCGGTGAGTTCTGCGCCTACACTGGCCTGCCCGAGCGCGAGGTGGCCGCCGCCCTCGCCCAGCCCCTCATTAACCGCTAGGGGAGGCCCCAAAAAGAAAGGCGAGCCACGGGCTTCCCCCGCAGCTCGCCCCACCTTCACTCCAGGCTCGCCCGTATCAACGCCTAGTTGCACGGCTGCCTACTTTCGTCGCCTCGAACCTTTGGTTTATGAGCATTGCTACCCCCACCCATCCAGTTCTGCCGGTGGCCCGCCTTACGGCTGGCACCTTCACCAACGCCGATGGCAATAAGCTGTTCGAGGCCCTGCGAGCGGCCCTGACTGAGCAAGCCGGACCCGTCACGCTCGACCTGACCGACGTAATCAGCTTCTCCAGTTCCTTCCTCAACTCCTCACTCAGCCCGCTGGCCGACGACCTAGGCACTGCCAGCTACCAGCGCCTACGCCTACGCAACTACAAGCCAGCCCACCTCAAGCAGTTGAAGGACTATTTGGCCACCGTCGCCCAGCCAGCTGCTTAGCTAAGGCCAACCAACTAGTAACAAAAAAGCCCCGCGCTGGCGGGGCTTTTTTGTTACTAGTTGCTGCCTACGCCACGGCCATCACGGCGCATACCGCATTGTCCGGCACCGCAGCGGCCGGAGTAGCCGGCCCGTCCCAGGCCGCCCGCATCGCCTGGTGCTGCAACTCCTCCACCACCTGGGCATAGCGCATGGTGTTCTGAATCTTGGCGTGGCCCATCACCCGTTGCAGCACCGCTACCGGCATCCCACGCAGCAGGCTTTGCACGGCAAACGTGTGGCGCGCCGTGTGCATGGTCACCAACTCGTGCAGCGGCACGGCCTCCTTCACCACCCGGCCGCCGGCCGTGCTCACCACTTCCACCAGGCGCATCAAACCCGCCTGCTTCGTAATCTTCTTCAAATAGCGGTTCATGGGTTGGTTGGCCAGCACCGGCAGCAGCCTGGCCCCCTCGCCCGAGCGTTCGGGCGCGGCGTAGCGGTCCAGAATATCCGCCGCCAGCCGGCTCAGGTAAATACTCACCGTGGCCCGCGTCTTGGTTTGCACCAGCCGCAGCACCCGGTCGCCGTCGCCATTCGCGCCCAGGGCATGCAGGTTGCCGCCGTGGAGGGATGCCACGTCGGAATACCGCAGCCCGGTGTAGCAGCAGAACAAGAACACGTCCCGCGCCGGCTCTAAAGTCGCTGAGAGTTTCACCGCCGCCAGCGCGGTCAGGTCCGCCCCGCTCAAATACGTTTTGGCCTGGTCGACGTAGCGCACCTCCACCCGTTTCAGCTCCAGCCCCAGCGTCTGCTGCCGCTCGTCTTGCGCGTGCCGCAGGAACGTTTTCAAGTCCTTCACCACCGAGTAGATGCCGTTGGCCCCTAGCCCACACGTAGTGCGCAGGTACTTCACAAAGTCGTCGTGGGTAGCCCCGTCGTAGTCAACCACAGTTATTTTCTTGCGCCGCCCCGTGGTCAGAAAAGTAGCGAGGTGGTTGCGGGCCGTGCCATAGTGCCGTAGCGTATGGAAGGCGTAGCCCCGCCCGCGCAGCACCTCAATAAAGGCCGTCATCGCCTCCACGAACCCCAGCTCCGGCACGACGGCGGTCGGGTTAATTACTTCCCGTATCAGCGCCAGCGTCGGCGGGGTGCCCGCCGTGCGCATCTCCCGGTAGCGCTTCTGCACACGCTCCGCAATCGCGTCCAGCACGTTGTTGGCTTCCTCGTAGCCTTCCTTCGCCTTCCGAAACCGCTGCTTGTCGGCGTTCCACTCTTTGGGCAGGCACTTCTCGCGGGTGAAGCCCTGGAGCCGCAGCCCCTCGAAATGGGCGATTAGGAACACTGGGGCCAATCCGTGCTTATCGGTCTTGTCTTCCCGCAGGACAAATTTTACTGTCATTTTTGGTAGCGAATTTGGTAGAACAAATGCGGCCGCAAATGGGAGTAAATGCAAAAAGGGACGGACGCAAAAAGGCCCTAAAAACTGCTTTAGTGCACAACTAAGCAGTCTTTAGGGCCTTTCGTCTGTAATTCCTAGTACCCGGAGCCGGAGTCGAACCGGCACACCTTGCGGTAATGGTGTTTGAGACCATCGCGTCTACCGGTTCCGCCATCCGGGCAAGAACTATTCCGCTCGGCCGGTAGTCACGGGCGGGCCGCAAAGGTAGCCAATTGCTGGCGAAGCCGCAAGAGGTAGCGCTTTTTTAGGTAATAGGTTTTTACCTGGGCCAGGGCGGCCGGGCGGTGGTCGGCGGGCAGGCCCGCGTAGCCAGCCAGAACCGGCTGAATGCCAGCATCAAGGGTGTCGGCCAGCGCTGTTACCTCCGTTTCGAGCGCGGTAGTGGCGGCGGAATCGGGCTCAAACTCCAGCTCCATGAGCTGCTCGTTGAGGTCCATTACCTCCATCAGAAAATCGCTGGGGAGCTGGTTTTGGGCGCTGCCTTCTTCCAGCAAGCCGTGCTGGCTGAGCAGGTAGGCCATGCGGGTGTCGGGGTTGGCGAGGGTGCGGTAGGCGTCGGTGTTGAGGGTGCTCAGGCGCAGGGCTTCGGCCTGGGCGGCGGGGGTATCCTGGGCGTGGAAATCGGGGTGCAGCTCGCGGCTGAGCTGGTAGTATTTAGTTTTGAGGGCGGCTTCGTCGAGCAAAAAAGCTTCGGGCAAGCCGTAGAAAGCAAAGTAGGTGGGGGTAGTAGCCATAAGGGAGGACCAGCGCGGCGCCATGCCGCGCGGGTACTGGTTAGTACAGCCAGCGGCGGGCGATGGTTGAGAAATAGCCGAAAACTACGCGTTTTCGGGAGCCTGCACCACCGAAAAGGCCAGGGGCGGGGCGGCCAGCAGGCGCTTGGTAGCCGGCCACACCTCCCCAAACAGCGCCGAGTGCCGGTAAGCATTGAGCGCGGCCGCGCTCTCCCAGTGGCTGTGGGTGCAGTAGATATGGGGCTGGTCGGCATCCTGCCACAGCTCCAGGTGCTGGCAGCCGGGCTGCTGCCGGATGCGGCTTTCAGATTGGCGAAACAGGGCCAGGAAATCGGCCACGCCCTCGGGGCGCAGCGGCAGGCGAACAATGCGGATGAGCACGAAAAGCGAGCGGGGGAAGTGGCTTAAATCAGCTAGGGAGCAGCCGCAAAAGTAAGCTCGGGCTTAACCTCGCCGCCTGCCCGGCGTACAACCCCACTTATTTTCCTTCTTTTAACTACCTCATATTTTATGCGTTACGCTCCCCGCGCCCTTTGGCTGGCTGTCCCAGCCCTGCTGGCCGGCTCGCTGCTTACCTCGTGCAGCAGCAATCCCGAAGCTACTACCACCGAAAAAACGGCCGTAGTCGTGCCCGCCGAAGCCACAGCTGCCTCCGACAGCGCGGCCGTAGTAGCCAACTCGACTATGGCTCCCGAGTAGGTTGTCAATAAGCTAAATTGAATCTGAACGCCCTGGCTGTCACGCAGTCAGGGCGTTCGTGCGCCTGGTGGGTACTACTGAGCTTCCGCAAAGCGTACGTCTACCTGCGAGTCAAAATACAAACCCAGCAGCTCGCTGGCATGGCCCTGGTTGATGGCCACGCACAGGCAGCCCTGGGGGTTGAAGGTGCACACGATTTCGCCGGGGGGCGCGGCGGCGAAGTGGGGCCGCAGCTCGCGCACCACCTCACGGCCAAAGTGCACGGCTACTGGCCGGCCCCGGCCCACCACCTCCACGGCCTCGCGCGAAATGTTGGTAACGAGGTTGCCGTAGTGGTCTACGTGCGCCACGTGGCCGGTAATGCGGTTGTCCTGCAAGCGCAGCTGGCGGTTGGTGAGCAGGTAGAGGTCGGTGGCGGGCGGCCCCAGGGTGCTGAGCGGGTGGCCCAGCGCCAGGCGCACGGCGGCCGGGGCCAGCACGTCGCGGGTGGGGTTGAGGGCTGTGGGCTGCAAATTGCCGGCCACTAGGATAGCCGCGGCGGGCGCAACCGGCGCGCTCGCCTCCAGGCGCACTACCTGGGCGGGCACGCCATCGCAGAGCAGGGGCAGCAGGCCATTGTCGGCGGCCACGAAGAAGTGGCCCTCGTACTGGGCGGCGTACCAGGCGGGCGCGGCCACCGCGCCGGCCGCGCTGGCCCCGTAGTCGCTCACCGTAATGAGGTGCGTGGTGCCCGCCGGAAAGTCGCGAAACACGGCCCGCAAAACGTGCACGGCGTGCGCGATGTTATAGGGCTCGACGCCGTGGGTGATATCCATCACCGGCAGGGCCGGGGCCAGCCGTAGCAAACGGGCTCTGAGCGCGGCCACGTAGTGGTCGCGGTAGCCAAAATCCGTAAGCAGTGTTAGTACCCCCATGCCCGCAGTTGCCAGGTTCTTCGTAGTATTGTTGAGTAGCCGGCCAGCTAGCTGGCGCGGCTGCAAAAGTAGCCTAGTTTCTGGTAGTGGGCGGGAAGCTTTTGGCCCGCCCGACTGTTAGGTAAAGTGAGGCCAGTTGCCCTTGAGACCGACTGGCTGTTATGTTTCTGTTTCTTTTCTCCCTCTTTTCCTCTGCCTTTTTAGCTTGGTCGAAAAAGTCATCACCCTCGAAAATGTGTCCCTGGTTGACTTCCTGGGGGCCGATAACCAGAATATCCGTCGTATTTCGGCTGCTTTTCCGGGCAGTAAAATAGTGTCCCGGGGCAACGAAATCAAGATTCAAGGCCCCGCCGAGGTCATTTCGCGGGTCAACGATATTCTTAGCTCCCTGCTGGAGCACTACCACCAGTACGGTGTCATCACCGACCGCGACGTGAATCAGTACCTTTCCGCCACCTCCGAGGAGGCCGAGGGCCGGGTGCTGGCCGCCTCGCCCGACGTTATTCTCTTCGGCGCTAAAGGCGGCATCATCAAGGCCAAAACGCCCAACCAGCAGAAGCTGGTGGACACCGTGATGAAGCACGACCTCACCTTCACGCTCGGGCCCGCCGGCACCGGCAAAACCTATATTTCGGTGGCGCTGGCCGTGCGAGCCCTTAAGAATAAGGAGGTTAAGAAAATCATCATTTCGCGGCCCGTGGTGGAGGCTGGCGAAAGCCTGGGCTTCCTGCCCGGCGATATGAAGGAGAAGGTAGACCCCTACCTGCGCCCCATTTACGATGCCCTGGAGGATATGATTCCGGCCGAAAAGCTGAAGTTCTACCAGGAAAACAAGATTATCGAAATCGCCCCGCTGGCCTACATGCGCGGCCGCACGCTCAACAACGCCTTCGTGCTGCTCGACGAGGCTCAGAACACCACGCCGAGCCAGATTAAGATGTTCCTCACCCGCATGGGCCCCTCGGCCAAGGTGATGGTTAACGGCGACCGCAGCCAGATTGACCTGCCCACCCGCCAGAAATCGGGCCTCATGCAAGCGCTTGATATTCTGAAGGATATCCAAGGCATTGGCTACGTCGAAATGACGGCCGACGACGTGGTGCGCCATCGCCTGGTAAAAGACATCGTGCTGGCCTACGACAAGCACGACGTGGCCGAGCAGCGCCGCGAAATCGAGTACAAGCAGCGCCGCCGCGAGGGCAACGACCGCAGCTACGATGCCCGCGACCGCCGCCCGTCCCTCGACACCTCCGACACGGAGCTGCCCGTGAACCACGAGCAGGCGCTGTAAAAGCCAGCTGGTAAGCTAGTTAAAAAGAACGTCCTGCTTAGCAGGACGTTCTTTTTTTGTTAAGACTTACGCGCACCGTTTGTCCTTGCGAGCGCAACATTCTGCGCATCAAGCAGAGATGGAGCGCGGCAATCTTTCCTTCACACCTGGGTTGGTAAACCTATGAAGCGAACGACCAGGAAAGATTGCCACGCTCCATCTCTGCTTGATGCGCAGAATGTTGCGCTCGCAAAGACAAACGGTGCGCGTAAGTCCTATTTGTCTTAATGCGCAACGCCTAAATCACATCGCCCGCACCGGGCTGAAACAGCCGCCGCTCGGCGTAAAACGCCCCGAAGGGAATCACCGACAGCACAAGGCCCAGCAAAAACTTGCCCGCCGACCAGCGCCGCTCGATGGTGTTTTGCAGCAGCAGCAGCACATAGCTCACAAACAGCACCCCGTGGATGAGCCCCACCACGCGCACCGCCGCCGGCTCGTGCGCCAGGTACTTGAGCGGCATGGCCACGCCCAGCAGCAACAACAGCGACGCGCCCTCCAGGATGCTGATTGCCCGCAGCCGGGCCAATGAATTAGCTAAGAACTGAAACATAAGTAGTTACTAAAAATAGGTTGATGAACGTGGGGCAAATATCGGCCCGGGCGCGGGGCGTGCGCCGTTGCGTAGCCATTGGCCGGGCGCGGCCCGCGCCGGATATTTGCGTGCCACCACCACTGCCGACCCTCGCCCGCTATGCTTACCGTTCATAAAATCACCGACCTGCGCGACCTCGATGCGGCTTTCACCATCCGCGAAAAAGTATTTGTGGGCGAGCAAAACGTGCCCGCCGAGGCCGAATATGACGCCCATGACCGCGCCGCTACCACCCGCCACTACCTAGCTACCGTCGATGGCCAGCCCGCCGGGGCCGCCCGCTGGCGCCCCACCCCGGGCGGCGTCAAGCTGGAGCGCTTCGCCGTGCTGGCCGATTTCCGCAACAAAGGCGTGGGCGACGCGCTTGTGCGCCAGGTACTGGCCGACGTGCGCGCCGAAGCCCCCGACGCGGCCCAGGTGTACCTGCACGCGCAACTGCGCGCCATTCCACTCTACGAGCGCACGGGCTTCCACAAGGAAGGAGAGCTGTTTGAAGAGTGTGATATTCAGCACTATAAGATGGTGCTGGGGTAGGGGATGTTCAAAAGCACGAATGCCAAAATGAGGAGCCGGCCGCCTCGCTAGCGGTGGGCTCTTTGAATTTAAATCTTCATGCTTGAGAGCAGAATAGCGAGAGTTTAACTTATTTCGGTAGGCTATTGCTCGGCGCTGCCAATCTTTGCGCCATGCTCACTTGGTCCTCGGCCCCTTTTCTGCGCGTGGCGCTGGCTTTTATCGCGGGTATTGCGGGCTACCTCTGCCTGGGGCAGAGCTGGCCGGGTAGTGCCGCGCCTTGGGCGGCGGCGTTGGTGTTGGTTTATATAATTGGCTGGTTCGTAAGCCAACGCCGGCCCGGCCCAGCCGCTACCGATGCGGCGGGCATGGTGGGCCTTTTAGCCGTGGCGGCGCTGGGCTTTGCCCGCAGTCAGGCCGCCACCGAAAGCCGGCGGCCCGACCACATCGGGCACCTGGCCCCGCGCATTGAGTACTACCGCGCCACCGTGGACGAGGCCCCCGTAGTGCGGGCCAGTACCTTTGCCACTACCGTGCGGGTGCAGGCGGTGCGGGTGGCTGGGCGTTGGCGGGCGGCCACGGGCGGCATCCGCATTAGCTTGCCGCGCCATGAAACGGCCGACTCGGTGCCGGCCCCGCGCTACGGTGAGGTGTGGCTGGTGCAGGGCGCGCCCGAGCTCAGCAAAGGCCCCGCCAACCCGGGCGAATTCGACTACCGCCGGTACCTGGAAACGCACCAGGTGTACCACGCGCAGTACGTGCACCAGGGGCAATATAAAGTGCTGGGCTACGCGCCGTTGAGCCTGCCGGTGGCCATTAGCCAGCGCACGGCCGCCGTGCTCGATGGCGTGCTGCGCCGTTACGTGCCCAGCTTGCGCGAGTATGCGCTGGGCACGGCGCTGGTGCTGGGTTTTAAGGATGATATTGACCAGGAAACTAAGCAGGCCTACGCCAATACGGGCACCACGCACATTATGGCCGTGAGCGGCTTGCAGGTGGGGCTGCTGTTTGCGGCGTTGCAGTGGCTGCTGGCGCGGGTGCCCTTGAGCAGTTCAGGCGGCGCGGTGTGGCGGCGGCGGCTGGTCACGGCCGGGCTGGGGCTGGCCCTCATCTGGAGCTACGCATTTTTGACGGGCCTCTCGGCGTCAGTGCTGCGGGCCACCGTCATGTTCACGCTCGTGATTGTGGGGCAGGCCTGGGAGCGGCAGAGCAGCTTGTTTAATACGTTGAGCGCGGCCGCGTTCGGCCTGCTGCTCTGGAACCCCTATCTGCTGTGCGACGTGGGTTTTCAGCTCTCGTTTTTGGCGGTGCTGAGCATCGTGTACTTGCAGCCGCGCATTGTGCGCTGGCTCGATGTGCGCAATTTCTTCCTCGACCGCCGCCGCAGCTGGCACGCGCCGGCCGTGCAAAAAGCCACCCGCGCCGCCGCCTGGCTCGCCGAAGCCAGCTGGCAGCTCACGGCGCTGTCGCTGGCGGCGCAGGTGGCCACGTTTCCGCTGGGACTGTACTATTTCCATCAATTTCCGTTCAACTTTCTGCTGTCCAACTTGATAGCGGTACCCATTTCGAGCCTGGCCGTGTACGTGGGCGTGGTGCTGCTGCTGGCTAAGGGGCTGGTGGCGCTGGTAGGCCTGGCGCTGCCCGCGGCCGCCGCGGCGGGGCTCGACTGGCTGCCGCGGCTAATTGGCTACCTGTTTCAGGGGCTCATCTGGCTGTTCAACGAGTATATCTTCCTCATTGGCAGGGTATTGCCGGGGGCCGTGGTGGGCGGCGTGCACCTCAGCCAGGGGCAAACGGTGCTGGTGTTTCTGCTCATTGGGGCGCTGTGCGTGTTTGCGGCCTCGCGGCGGCTGGCCTGGGCGGGGTGGTGCGTGGCCCTGCTGGCCCTCTACGGCGGCAGCCGGGTGGCCGAGGCGCGGGCCGTGGCGCCAGTGCGCGAATTTGTGGTGTACAGCATTCCGCGCCGCTCGGTGGTGGGCTTTTGGCAGGGCGCGGCCGTCGAGTTTACCACCGTCGATTCGCTGCCGCTCTCCGAAACCGAGCGCACCTACCGCCTCAAGCCCAGCCTGATACTGCGCCGCGTGCGCGCCCCGCGCTACTGCGTGGGCTGGGCAGGCTCGGCCGTGCCCGCCCGCCAGATTGCCCCGCCCGACAGCGCCGAGGCCACCCGCCGCTACCCACCCGCGCCGCTGGTGCTAGCCCAGTGGCGCGGCCTGCGCGTGGCCTTCGTGAGCGGCAGTCTGCGCCGGCTGGCCGGTGCGGCCCCCACCCAGCCTACCCACGTAATCGTGCTGCGCCGCAACCCCTACCTCTACCCCGAGGCCCTGGCCGCCCACTTCGGCACCGGCGCGCAAGTCGTGTTCGACTCGTCGTGCAAGCGCTGGTACATCGCCCGCCAGGATTCGGCCCTGCGCGCCGCCGGCTTCCGCACCTGGGATGTGAACGAGCGCGGTGCCTTCACCTACCAGCTACCGCCCGGCCGCTGAACAACTCAGCGTACCTCAGCGCCTTCCCTCAGCGCACCTCAGCGGTAACTTCCCGCGCCGCCGCCGGTATACTTCCCGCCCGCGCGCCCCGTTTAATCTACCCGCCCGCTTTTACCGTATTTTACCGCACTATGACCGACTATATCTCCCCAGAACTCGACACCCTCCGCTTTCTGCAATACGAGGTGCAGGACCGCCTGGCGTACATCACCCTCAATCGCCCGGCTAAGCGCAATGCACTCAGCGCCAACGTAGTAACCGAGTTGAAGCAAGCCTTCGAGCAGGCCGAAGCCGACGATAAAGTAAAGGTCATCATCCTGCGGGCGGCCGGCGACGTGTTTTGCGCCGGGGCCGACCTCAAGTATCTGCAAGAGCTCCAAGACAATACCTACCAGGAAAACCTGGCCGACAGCACGCACCTGATGCAGCTGTTCCACCAGATTTATACGCTTAAGAAGCTGGTTATCGGGCAGGTGCAGGGCCACGCCCTGGCCGGCGGCTGCGGCTTGGCGGCCCTCTGCGATATCACGTTTGCCGTGCCCGAGGCCAAGTTTGGCTACACCGAAGTTAAAATTGGCTTCCTGCCCGCCGTGGTGAGCGTGTTTTTGCTGCGTCGCATCGGCGAGGCCCGCACCAAGCAATTACTGCTGAGCGGCGACATCATTACGGCTCAGCAAGCCCTTGATTATGGGCTCATTACGTTTATTGCGGAGCGCGACCAACTGGCCGAAACCGTGCGTACCTACGCCCTGCGCCTGGCCCGCGAAAACTCGGGCCACAGCATCGAAATCACCAAGGAAATCTTGGCCCGCCTGCCCGAGCTGGCCCTCGAAGATGGCCTGCGCTACGCCGCCGAGCGCAACGCCGCCACCCGCGCCTCCGACGATTGCCGCCGCGGTATTGCCGCGTTTCTAAACAAAGAAAAGATTGATTGGTAATCCTTTCAATCCTGTCATTGCGAGCGCAATGAAGTGGAGCGCGGCAATCTTTCCTTGGCCGAGAGGGTTACTAACCCAACGTAAAAGGAAAGATTGCCGCGCTCCATCTCTGCTTGATGCGCAGAATGTTGCGCTCGCAATGACAAATTACTTCTGCTATGTCTATTTTTAGTAGTATCCTAATTACCCTGGCCACCTTCGCCTTCATGGAATTCTGGGCGTGGTTCATGCATAAGTATGTGCAACACGGGCCGCTGTGGGTGTTGCACCGCTCGCACCACGTGCGGCCCAGTCCGCGCCCGTTTGAGCGAAACGACTGGTTTTTTGTGATTTACGGGGCTATTTCGACCGCACTATTTATCACCGGCGATAATGGGCAGCGGTGGTGGTTTTGGGTGGGCGTGGGCATTGCGGCCTATGGCACGGTGTATTTCTTTGTGCACGACGGCCTGATTCACGGCCGCTTGCCGTTCTGGAAAAAGACCGACAGCGTGTACCTGCGCGCCCTCAATATGGCCCACAAAATGCACCACAAAACCCAGGGCCGCGACCATTCGCAGGAATTTGGCCTGCTGTGGGTGTCGCCCAAGTACCTGCGCCTGGCCCGCCAGCAGGCCGCTAAGCGCGCAAACTAAGCTGGGCCGTGGGCGGCTGGCAAACTATTTGCGGGGTTTGTGAATTAGTAATTAAGGAAACGTGATGAGGATATTCGGTAGATTATAACTTATTCAGGTAGGCGTTTCCCGCTGCTTGGCTACCCGGCCGAGGGCGGGATTCTTATTTATTCTTCTCTAAAAAACAAACTAGTGGCCCATTACTCTATCAGCGATTTGGAGCAGCTTTCCGGTGTGAAGGCGCACACCATTCGCATCTGGGAGCAGCGCTACAACTTGCTCAAACCCAGCCGCACCGCTACCAACATCCGCACCTACGGGGAAGCGGACCTGCGCCGCCTGCTCAACGTAGCTACGCTGTGCGGGCGCGGCCAGCGCATCTCGCAGGTGGTGCGCCTGAGCGAAGAAGAATGCCAGATGGCCGCCCTGGCCCTCTGCAACGAGGTGCAGCCCGCCGATGGCCCGCGCCTCAATGCCCTCATGAGTGCCTCGCTCGACCTTGATGAGCCTCGCCTGCACCGCCTTTTCGACGAGGCCATTGGCGAGCTGGGCACCGAGGACACGCTGCTGCGCCTGGGCTACCCGCTGCTTCAGCGCCTGGCCGTGTCGTGGAAGGCCGGCTCGCTGAGCCTGGCCCAGGAGCGCCTCGTGGCCCAGTTGCTGCGCCAAGAGCTCATGGCCTCGGCCGATGCCTTGCCCCTCATTCCGCTTTCGCAGGCCGATGCGCCTCGCTGGCTGCTTTTTCTGCCCGAGGGCGAGTGGCAGGAATTGGCGCTGCTCTTTATGAACTACGCCCTGCGGGCCCGCGGCCGGCAGGTGCTTTACCTGGGCCCCAACCTGCCGCTTGCCGATGTAGTGGCCGCTGCGCAGGCTTTCCGGCCTACAGTGCTGGCTACGGTGCTCACCACCGCGCCGGCCCGCGGCCAGGTGCAAAGTTTTGCTGCTGCGCTGCGCGCGCAGTGCCCCGAAGCCACCGTTATGCTGTTTGGTTCGCTGGCTGTGCAAACCGCTGGCTTGCCCGAAGGCTGTATGCCGCTGGCTTGCCTGCACGAATTCCGCGATTTAATTCCCTTTGTAAATCAAGGAGTTAAGTTAGAGTTAGCGGAAAAGTAACGCGCGTATACCATCTGCCGGGCAATCTTGTACGTACACAGGTCCGCCTCGGCCAGCCGACTGGAAGGAGGCGAACAAAAGCTGAGAAAACTATCGGTTGGTGAGCCGTATTACCGGCCCATGCGTTATCTTTGTTTAAGATTCTGCTACGAACCCTTCTACAATATGACTTCTCTGGAATTCACCTCCCAAGTGCAGAAAATTTCTTCTTCGCTTCGGCCCGTGGCCATGAACCTCACCCGCGACGCGGATGATGCCAAGGACCTAGTGCAGGAAACGTTGCTGAAAGCACTGCTCAACAAGGACAAGTTTAAAGCGGGTACCAACTTGAAGGCATGGTTGTACACCATCATGCGCAACACCTTCATCAACAATTATAATAAGATAACCAAGCGTAGCTCCAACATCGACTCGACGGAGTACTTCCAGTACTTCAACACCGATGAGAACTACATCACGCACAACGGCGCTACCACCGATTTTGTGGTGCGCGACATCAACGAGGCCATTGCCAGCCTGGGCACCGACTACCGCACGCCCTTCATGATGTACTACATCGGCTACAAGTACCTGGAGATTGCCGAGAAGCTGCAAATCCCGATTGGCACCGTGAAAAACCGCATTCACATTGCCCGCAAGGACCTCAAAACTGCCCTCAAAGTATATGCCCCCGCTGGCGCCGACCGCGCCGGTAGCGTATTAGAAGAAGTAGAGGATTAGCCAGTTGCTTCCCAAACCGAAAGCCGCGCCTACCGTTTATTCGGTAGGCGCGGTTTTTTTGTGTACCTCAAAGGCCCGCTTGCTTCTTATGAATCGAAACTATATCGCCACCATCGAGGGCAACGAAACGGTGCTGGCGAAGTACGTGGAAGCCGTTTTTGCCGGTACGTGCCGGGCCACGAAGGCCTATCCCAACCCATACCGGCTGCCGGGCTACCGAGACTGCCTCGATAGCCCGCTGATAGCGTATTACCTTCAGCAACAGCCGTTTGTGTTGGCTGAGGCCACTGAGTTTGTAGAGAAGCTGCGCAAAATTGATTCCAAGGGGTTCAACGGCATTCACTACCCCATAGATAAGTGGCTGGAAGCTACCGTCCGCGACCCGTTTTTTACGAATACCGGGGATAAGTGGAACGTGCAATACGTGCTGAATCCTGGGGTTGACTTGACCAATATCAACCCCGATTACCTGAAATTTATGTGCTACGTGGCGGTTTGCCACCTCAAATTTGGCCCCAGCTACGCCAGCGTTACGGCCAACCGGTATTTTGATATGGTCACCGCGCTTGGCTCGGATGAAGTAGCCAAACTCAAGAAGTTCGGGAGCGGTACGCTGCCCCTCGAAGTGACTGATTACAAGGACGCAAGCGTGAGCTGCGTAGCCAACGACGCCTTTGCCACTATAAAAATCGCGGTGAAGCAGGAAGGGCCCGAAAGCTACCGGTTGGCGCTGGGCTTCCTCAATAAGCTGCTGCAAACCGACTTTCCGCGCAGCTACACCATCGAGTTTTCGGCGCATAAAAAGCACTGGCTGCCCATCAAAGGCCTGCCCAAAAAAGGGGTTAACGCGCTGTTTGGCAATGCGGTGCGCTACGAAATCCTGTACCCCTTGTTAGTAGAATACGCCAACCTGGCGATGAAGCCCCACGAGTGGTATAATAACTTGAGCGCGGAAGATTGCGCCATGCCTTCGACGTTTGCCGTGTTTGCCTTGGGACTGGTGAGCGATACGTACTTTAGTCTGATAACCAAGTATATGCGCACGGTGGATGAGGAGCACCAGTCCATCCAGGAGAAGTTTACGCTGGCCTTCGTGGCGCGATTTGGCATTAACAAGACGACGCTGCCCGTGTTTATGCATTGTCTGCTCTCCACGCAGTCGCACAAGCACTACAAGCTGTTTGCGGAGCAGTTCGGCACCCGCGAAAACCTGGCGCTACTGCTGGCCTGCAAGCACAATTTCGTACCGTACCTGCCCGAAGAATCCCAAGAACCAATCGACCCGGAGTTTTTAGATGATGACGTAGATACTGAGCAGCAAAGCTTGATTGCCTACCTCTGGGAGGACGTACTGAACGCTATTTTTGGCTCCCCTACGCTAACCCCCAAGCTGTTGAAAGCCGCCAGTGAGGAGTTGCGACCGTTGTACACCGAGCTGTTTTAAAGAAGATAAATAATTGTTGCTCAGTACTTTATGAAAGTATTGATTAAACTTATAGTTACTCTAGAATGCCCCACGCAGTAGTAATCGGAGCCGGCTTTGCCGGCTTATCGGCCGCCAGTAGCTTAGCCCAGGCCGGCTGGCAGGTAACGCTGCTCGAAAAGAACAGCGGCCCCGGCGGCCGGGCGCGCGTGTTTGAGGCCCAGGGTTTTACCTTCGACATGGGCCCGAGCTGGTACTGGATGCCAGGCGTGTTTGAGCAATACTTCGCCCGGTTTGGCAAAAAGGTGGCCGACTACTACGAGTTGGTGCGGCTCGACCCGTCGTACCAGGTCATGTTTGAGGGCGACGATGCTGTGGATATCCCGGCCGGCATGCCCGAGCTGCGGCAGCTATTTGAAAGCCTGGAGCCGGGCAGCGCGGCGCGGCTCGACGCCTTTCTGGCCCAGGCCAAGTACAAGTACGAGGTAGGCATCAACAAATTTGTGCAGCTGCCCAGCCGCTCGGTGCTGGAGTTTGTGGACTGGGAAATTGTGAAAGGCGCGGTGCGCCTCGACCTGCTGCAAAGCATGGCCAAGCACGCGCGCAAGTATTTCAGCCACCCCAAGTTACTGAAGCTCATCGAGTTTCCGGTGCTGTTTCTGGGGGCCACGCCCGAGAACACGCCCGCGCTCTACTCACTCATGAATTACGCCGACCTGGCGCTGGGCACCTGGTATCCCAAGGGCGGCATGCATCAGATAGTGCGTGGCATGGTGAGCCTGGCCCAGGAGCTGGGCGTTAAAATAGAATACGACCAGGAGGTGCGCGAGATAGTAGTGGAAAAAGGCCGCAGCACCGGCGTGCGCACCGCCAGCGGCTTCTGGCCCGCCGATGCGGTGGTGGCCGGGGCCGACTACCATCATATTGAGCAGCAAGTGCTTGCGCCTGAGTATCGGCATTATTCGCCCGCCTATTGGGACTCGCGCACCATGGCGCCGTCGTCGTTGCTGTTTTACCTGGGCGTGAACCGCCGGCTGGACCGGCTGCGGCACCACAACCTGTTTTTTGACGAAGATTTCAGCCAGCACGCCCACGAGATTTACGAGGTGCCGCAGTGGCCCAGCCGGCCGCTGTTCTACGCCTCGGTGCCCAGCATAACCGACCCCACGGTGGCGCCCGACGGCCAGGAAAACCTGTTTTTACTCGTGCCCGTGGCCCCCGACCTCGATGACCCCGAGGCCACCCGCGAGAAGTATTATAACCTGATAATGGACCGGCTCGAAAAGCACTGCGGCCATACCATCCGCGAGCACGTAGTATACAAGCGCAGCTACGCCCACCGCGACTTCGTGGCCGACTACCACTCCTTCAAAGGCAACGCCTACGGCTTGGCTAACACGTTGAAACAGACCGCTATCCTCAAGCCTTCGCTGAAGAGTAGCAAGGTCAGTAACTTGTACTTTACGGGCCAGCTTACGGTGCCGGGGCCGGGCGTGCCGCCTTCGCTCATTTCGGGCCAGGTGGTGGCGGGCGAGGTCATGAAGGAAATTAAGAAGTAAAAAAACGTCCTTGCGAGCGCTCCATCTCTGCTTGATGCGCAGAATGTTGCGCTCGCAAGGACAGCCGATTTTTGATAGTCACATGGACCAACAGCAACTCTTTACCGATACCAGCCTGGCGTGCGCGCAGCTCATTACGCGGCGCTACAGCACGTCGTTTTCGCTGGGCATCCGCACCCTGGATAAGACGCTGCACCGGGCCATTTACGCGGTGTATGGGTTTGTGCGCTGGGCCGACGAAATCGTGGACACCTTCCATACCCAGGACAAGGCGGCGCTGCTGGCCGAGTTTGAGCGCGATACCTACGCGGCCATCGCGGCGGGCTTCAGCCTCAATCCGGTGCTGCACGCCTTTCAGTGGGCGGTGAATGCGTATCAGATTGATCACGAGTTCATTGATGCTTTTTTGCGAAGTATGGAAATGGACCTGGAGGACCGTAACTACCGCCAGGAGCTATACGAGCAATACATCTACGGCTCGGCCGAAGTGGTGGGGCTGATGTGCCTGCGCGTGTTTTGCCAGGGCCAGCCGGCGCTGTTTGAGCAGCTGAAGGCCCCGGCGCGGCGGCTGGGCGCGGCGTTTCAGAAGGTGAATTTTTTGCGCGATATCCGCTCCGACTATGAGGAGCGGGGCCGCGTGTACTTCCCTGGTCTACGCTACGAGCAGTTTGACGACGCCGCCAAGCAGGCGGTGGAAGACGATATCTGCACCGATTTTGAGGCCGCCTACGTGGGTATTCAGCAGTTGCCGCGGCCGGCCCGCATGGGCGTATATCTGGCCTACATCTACTACCTCAAGCTATTTCACAAGCTGCGGCGGGCCCCGGCCACCCAGGTGCTGGCCGAGCGCGTGCGCCTGCCCGACAATACCAAGCTGCTGCTGCTGGCCGGCTCGTGGCTGCGCTACCGCCTGCGGGCGGTGTAGGCCGGCGCGAAGCACTTTGCGCGCGGTAGCGGCGTTGGCTAAGCTCGGTAGTGGCCCCATAATTGCCTCCGCCCTAGCTTTGTGCCCATGAAACGACTGCTTGTTCTTGTGTTGCTGAGCGCGCTGCCAGCAGCTTCCGGCGCGGCAGCGGGTCGCCCTTTACTCCGAATTTTGCCCATGTCGCCCTACCAGCCCGCCACCCTGCGCTACCACTACGAGCAAGCCGCCGCCGACAAGCAGGCCGGCGACAAATTCTACCAGCTGCTGCACGGCTACACTGGCCAGGATGCGCTAGTACTAGGCTATAAGGCTGCTTCTGAGGCTATTAAGGCCCGTGATGCCTCCATGCTCAGTAAGCTCACCTACGTGCAGCAGGCCGCCAAAACGTTTGACCAAGCCGTGGCCCTGGACGGTGACAACGCCGAAATCCGCTTTCTGCGCTTCTCGATAGAAAGCAACCTGCCGTCCTTCCTGGGCCTGAGCAAGCACGTAGACGAGGATAAGGCTTTCTTGCTCGATGCTGCTTTGCAGCACCCCGGCTCGGGCATGGATGCCGAGGCATTTCAGACGGTGCGGGGCTTTTTGGTAGACCGCAAGCACGTGAGCGACGACGACGCCCAGCGCTTGGCCCGCGTGAAAGGGTAGGCGAAAACCACTAAAAACAGCACGTTATCATTCGAAATTTGAACCCGAATGGTAACCTTGTGGGCCCGTTGGTAGTTAGCTTCGCGCTATGCCATCTGGTTTATATCTCAGCGTTCGCATCGACCCCAACTCCGGCTTTTGCTTTGGCGTGATTTACGCCATCCAAATGGCCGAAGATATCTTGGAGGAACAAGGCTATTTATATTGCCTAGGCGACATCGTGCACAATGATGAGGAAGTGCACCGCCTGGAGCAAAAGGGCCTGCGTATCATTGGCCACGAACAGTTTGAGGGGCTGCGCGACGAGGCGGTACTCATTCGGGCGCATGGCGAGCCGCCCAGCACCTACCAGCGGGCCATGGAAAATAACCTGACACTCATCGACGCTAGCTGCCCGGTGGTGCTCAAGCTCCAGAATCGCATCAAAACCAGCTTCGACCGACGCGAAAAAATATTCATCTACGGCAAGCACGGCCACGCCGAAGTGCTGGGCCTGCTGGGCCAGACCAGCGGTGAGGCCGTGGTGTTTGAGAGCCTCGACGAGCTGCTGCGCCACGAGCTACCCACCAATATTACGCTTTACAGCCAGACCACAAAAAGTACGGCTTCGTTCTATACTATTAAGAATGAGCTCATTAGTCGCGGCTACAATATTAACGCCAACGACACCATCTGCCGGCAGGTGAGCAACCGCGACGAAGCTTTGAGACGCTTCGCGGCGCAGTTCGACCAAGTGGTGTTTGTGTCGGGTACTAAAAGCTCGAATGGCAAGGTGCTTTATCAGGTGTGCAAGGAAACTAATCCTCAAACGCACTTTGTATCGAATACTGAGCAGCTATGTGCCAGCTGGTTTGCGCCCGGGCAGTCGGTGGGTATTTGTGGAGCCACCAGCACGCCTATGTGGCTGATGGAGCAGGTGCGCGACGCGTTGGAGCGCTTCTAGACCGCAGATTTAACGGATTTCGCAGATACGTCGCTTCGCTCCTTGGCTATCCTTTGGTTTGGTTTTGGGGGCTTTGGTTTAATTTAGTTTTTTTGCATTTTGGTAGAGGCTGTGCATTCCGTTCGGGCGGTTCCTGCTGTTGTGGAGGGGGTGCGGGTGGCCCCGGCTCCTTTGCGGGGGCGGGGTGTGCTGGCGGCGCTGGTGATTATGGCGGCCTGGGGCGGGCTGCTGGCGTTCTTGCTGGGCTGGTATCGGCCCGACTGGCGCTCACCCGCGCCCTACCTGCTGCTGCTGCTGCAAACGCACTTGTACACCGGGCTCTTCATCACGGCCCACGATGCCATGCACGGCGTGGTGAGCCCCAATAAGCGGCTGAACAACGCCCTTGGCACGGTGTGCGCGCTGCTTTTTGCCTACAACTGGTTTCCGCGGCAGCTGCCCAAGCACCACGACCACCACCGCCACGTGGGCACCCAGGAAGACCCCGATTTTCACCCCGAGCACTACACTGGCTTCTTACCCTGGCTGCTGCGCTTCGCCTGGAACTACGTAACCTGGTGGCAGGTACTAGCGATGGCCTTGACTTACAACGTGTTGAAGCTATATTTTCCGCAGGCCAACGTCATTGCCTTTTGGATGATACCGGCCGTGCTGGCCACGTTGCAACTATTTTTCTTCGGTACTTATTTGCCGCATCGCGGTGAGCATGAGGCTGATAACCACCATAAATCGCGCAGTCAATTGCGGCACCACGTGTGGGCTTTTGTGAGCTGCTACTTCTTTGGCTACCACTACGAGCACCACGACCAGCCCTACCTGCCTTGGTGGCGCCTGTGGCGCACCAAGGAAACCAGCCAATAGCGCTTTTCGCTGGCTATGGTCACCCACCGGCCGCCCCAAAGGGTCGACAAGGCAACAGATTAGGGAATTGGAAAAAAACCAAAGCTCCGGGGGAGCGACACCCAGCGTCTGCGGAAGTTGAGTGTCGCTCCTCCGGAGCTTCAGGCCTGCTGGGCAACTGGTTACTATTGGCATATCGCCTCTCCGGGGCTACTTAACGTCAATTGCTACGGCCAAAAACCGATTTGTTCCGTAGTCAGCGCACAAGTGAAGGCGGTGCGGCCATTGGCCCCGGTTTCGAGGCGGAAGGCGAAGCCGTGGGCCCGCAGAATGTCGCGCACCAGCAATAGGCCGATGCCCTGGCCGCTGGGCTTGGTGCTGAAAAAGGGCGTGAATAGCCGCTGGCTGACTTCGGGCGTGAGGGGAGGGCCATCGTTTTCGATGGTGAGCGCGGGCGGCTCGGCAGTGGTGCGCACCCACACGTGGCCGCCGCCGGGCCCGATGGCTTCGAGCGCATTTTTGGCCACGTTGAGCAGGGCTTGGGTGAGCTGTTGGGAATCGGCTGCTATAGCTTGCATGTTATCGGCTAAGTTCCAGTGCCACTGAATGTTGTGCGCAACGCTTTGCGCGGCCAGCAGGTGGCCGAGGTCGCGCAATAGCTGGTGCAGGTCGAGCGGGTGGGGTGCGGGCGGGGGCAGGCGCACCAGCCGCGCGTAGCCGGCCACGAAGTCGGCCAGCTGGGTATTGCGGGTGATGCTCACCTCCAGGGCCTGCTCAAAATCGGGCTGGTCGGCGGGGTCGAGCTGTGGGGCATAGTGCCGCAGGCTGCCCAGCAGCGAGTTCACGGCCCCAATAGAGTTGTTGACCTCGTGGGCCATGAGGCGGATGAGGCGCTCGTAGGTGATTTTTTCCTGCGCTTGCAGCTCCTGGGTTAGCTCCTCCAGCACTACGAAGCGGCGCTGGAAGCCCCGGTCGAAGAAGTGCGCGGCGGCGGCGCGGTAGGTGTGGCCATTGGGCAGGCGCAGGGTTTGCAGCTGCCCGGCCGCTAGCGAGGCCAGCGCTGCGCCCCAGGGCGCGGGCGGCGGCGGCATTGGCATTGGTAATGTTGTTGTCAAAATCGAGCAGCAGCACGCCCGCCGGCGAGGCCTGAATGAGCCGCTCCAGCAGCACGCCCTGCTCGTGCTGGCTCAGGCGCTCCTGGCGCAGGGCGTCGAGCATGTCGTTGTACACCGCCACGAGGCGGTCGAGGGCGGGCTGGCCCACGGGCAGGAATTTCAGGCTGAAATCCTGGGCTTGCAGCGCCGCCGTGCCCGCCTCAATTAGCCGAATGGGGCGCAGCAGGCCCCGGTAGAGCGTCCAGGCCAGGCCCAGGCTGACTAGTAGGGCCACCTCGCCGGCGATAAAAAGCACTGGGCTGCTCGTGCGCACCTGCACTAGTAGCGCCGCCAGCAGCCCATAGAGTAGTAGCAGAAACAGGGTAAGCTGGAGGCGAAGCGGCATTAAGCGGAGAAGGGGCCAGGGGTGGGGTAACCGTTCGCGCTATTCACTGTACGGAATGCCAAATTTATCCAGGCGCCGGTACAATGCGCCGCGGCTGAGGCCCAGCGCCCGCGCCACCTGGCTGAGGTTGCCCTGGTAATGGGTCACGCTTTGGCGAATCATTTGTTCCTCAAGGGCTTCCAGGGTCATCGAGCCGGGGGCGGGTAGGGGTGAGGCGAGGATTTGGGCAACGGGAGTCGCGGCTTTGGCTTGGAAATCGGCGGGCGTGAGCTCGTCGTGGGGAGTGGTAAGCACGGCGCGCTCCACCAGGTTTTTGAGCTCGCGGATGTTGCCGGGCAGTGGTTGGGCTTGCAGCCAGTGGGCGGCGGCGGTACCCAGGCGCAGGCCGGGCCGCTGGTAGGTGGCGCGCAGCTGGGCCACGAAGTGCCGGGCCAGGGGCGCAATGTCGGTGGGGCGCTCGCGCAGGGCAGGCAGGTATAGCGTGATGAGGTTGAGGCGGTAAAACAAGTCCTCGCGGAAGCGGCCCTGGCCCACCAGCTCGGCCAGGTTCTTGTTGGTGGCGGCTACCACGCGCAGGTCGAGTCGGCGGGGCTTGCTGTCACCGAGCACCTCGTAGGTGCGGTCTTGCAGCACGCGCAGCAGCTTCACTTGGCTGGCCATTTCCAGCTCGCCGATTTCGTCGAGGAAGATGGTGCCGCCGTTGGCCAGCTCGAAGCGGCCCACGCGGTCGGCGCGGGCATCGGTGAAGGCCCCACGCCGGTGGCCAAACATCTCGCTCTCAAACAGCGACGACGAAATGCCGCCGAGGTTCACCTTCACGAAGGGCTGCTGGCGGCGGCGGCTGTTGTGGTGCAGGGCCTCGGCAATCAGCTCCTTGCCGGTGCCGCTTTCGCCTTCTATCAGCACCGAGGCATCGGTAGCGGCCACCTGGCCCACCTGGCGCAGCACGGCCAGCAGGCGGGCATCGTCGCCCACTATGTTGCTGAGGGCGAATTGTTTATTGAGCGCCTTGCGGCCGGCGGGCGGCGCGGCCTCGGCGGGGGCCTGAATGGCCAGCACGGTGGTAATGGTTTGGAGCAGGGCCTCATTCTGCCAGGGCTTGGTGACGAATTCGGCCGCGCCAGCCTTCATGCCCGCCACGGCCAGCGCAATGCTGCCCCAGCCCGTGAGCAGCACCACGGGCACGGCGGGAGCCAGCGCCTTTAGCTCGGCCAGCAGGGCCAGGCCGTCGGCCCCGCTGGTGGCAGCCGTAAAATTCATATCCAGCAGCACCAGCGTGGGCGGGGCCGCGCGCACGGCCGCCAGGGCCTCGGCGGGGCCGGCTACGGCGGTGGTGGCGTAGCCGGCCTGCTTGAGCAGCAGCCGCAGGGAGGTGCGAATGGCTACGTCGTCGTCAATAATCAGAATCATGGAGGGCAGCCGAAGGTATGGGGCGCGCCGGGCAAAGGGCAGGTGCTGGGTGGGCGAAGCATCAGAATTGACGAATGCTTTGAAGGGAATCAAAAACTAAAGAATTAAAAGCTTGACAGCCAAATTTTTAATTCCTCATTTTTAATTCCCCCCGGGGCTACTGGCCGCCTACGCTGCCGCCGCTGCTGGTGTGCTTGGCCACTGTGGGCGAGCCGGCGTAGCTCACGCTGCCGCCGCTGCTGGCCTTGGCCGACAGCGTTTTTTGCACGGCCACCGTGATGCTGGCTCCGCTGCTGGCCGAGGCCTGACAATCGGTGGCTTGCAGGTTTTTGCCGGTGAAGGAGGCACCGCTCGACGTGTGCACGTCGAGCCGCTGGGTGCTGCCGCTCACCACGGCCTCGGCGCCGCTGCTGAGGCGCGCCTGAATGGAAGTAGCGGCAAACTCGCCCTTGAGGGTAGCGCCCGACGATACTTCGAGCTGTAAATCGGTGGTGGGGTAGGGGCCGGCAACTTCCAGCTCGGAGCCGCTGCTGGCTTGCAGGCCGGTGAGCTGGGCGGCGGTTACGTAGGCCTGGAGGCGGCCGCGGTGGTCGCGCCGCCAGGGCTTCGATTGGAGGATGTCGAACTTCACGCGCAGCACGCCACCCTCCACGGTGGTTTGGATGCGGGCCTGGTTTTCGGGGGTATCGCCGCTCACTTCCACGCGCTGGGTGGGGCCGGCCACTAGGTGCAGCTCGATGCCGCTGCTCACTTCGAGGGCGTGGAAGGTGGGGACTGCGCGCACTTCGCGGCCGGTTTGGGCCAGGGTGGGGGCGAGGGCGACGAGCCAAAGGGCGGCGGCGAGCAGAAGGTTTTTCATGGTGATGAAGAAAGGAGTTGACTGAAAGGAGGTTTGGGGTGGGTACCGGGCCAGCCGGGCGTTCGTTACGGGGGCGAAAAGTCTTTTTTTACGCTCGTTTCCTTTCCTCGTCAGATGAGGAGCCGGCCCCGGTAGTTGCCCCACCCGCTGCTTTATTATTCCTCGCGCAGGGCCACGGCGGGCTGAATGCCCGCCGCCAGCTGGCTGGGGTACAGCGCGCAGACGGTGGCCAGCAGGTAGAGGCCGCTCGCCGCCAGCGCCATGGCCGTGCCATACACGCCGGCTTTCACATCCAGCACGCCCAGCAGCGGAAACTGCGCCGCCACCAGCAGCCCCAGCCCCAGGCCAAAGGTCGTCAACACCAGAATCTCACCCAGCACCTGCCGGCTGATAGCCGCCCCGGTAGCGCCCAGCGCCCGGCGCACCCCCAGCTCGGCCCGGCGCTGGTTGATGTTCAGCCACAATACCCCAAAGAGACCCAGCGCCACGTTGACCAGCAAGAATACGCACACCACGCCTAGGATGGCGGGGGGCGTGAGGCTGAACTTGAGCTTCGTTGCACGCTCGTCGGGCAGGGCCACGATAGAACTCGCCCAGCCGCCGCTCGCGGCCCTTATTTCCGCATTCAGCTGCTTTTCGAGGGCCGCGCCGCTGCCGGGCTGCACCCGCACCAGCAGGTTGAAGAGTGCCCGCGCCGTATCCTGCGGGCTGATGTAGAGAAAGTAGCCCGGCTGGGGCTCGCTCAGCTCGCCCCCGGCGCGGTAGGGCCCACTCACGCCGACGATACGGTAAGTTTCCCGGTCGTTGTCGGTAATGAGCTGGCCCAGTGCCGACTTGCCATCGGGAAACAGCGCCGCCTGGGTCAGCTCGGTAACGATGATGGGCGGGTAGCGCGCGCTTACTTCGTCGCGCTGGTCAAACCACCGGCCGGCTACCATGCGCAGGCCCATCACGTCGCGCAATTCGGGCCCGGCATCGTATATATCGCCGTAAGCGTCCGGTCTATTCTTCCCCTCGCGCGCCTTGAACTCCGCCGTGTTAGTGGTGAAGGCGAAGGGCGTGTTGTCCACGCTGCGCGAGAGCGTGACTACGCCCGGCGTGCTACGCAGCCGCGCCAGCACCCGCTGCAAGCTGGCAAACTGCTCGGCGGCGGGCTGGGTGCCGGGGTTGAGCTGCACTTTCCACACGTTGTCGTAGGTGAAGCCCAGCGGGGCGCGGTAGTTGAGCCAGCTGTACACGCCCACGCTGCTCACGGCGAAGAGCACCACGAAGGCCAGCAAAATCTCCAGAATCAGCAAGCCGTTGGCGCGCTTGCGGTTCCACATCAGGGTAATCAGGTGGCGTATCATGCGGCGATATCTCCTTTAAGGGCCTTGACGGCCTGTAGCTTCGACATTTTATAAGCCGGGTAGGCCCCCGACAGAATTCCGAAAAACAGCACCACTCCCAGCGCCACGCCAAACACCCGGCCGTTGAGGGCGTAGTTGGAATAGGCAAAAAAGTGGCTGCCATTGAGCAGCGCCAGCGCGCCCGCCGCCAGCCCCAGCCCCAGCACGCCACCCAGCAGGGTCAGGAAGATATTTTCCAGCAAAAACTGGCCAACCAGCCGGCCCGCCGTGGCGCCAAACGCCTTGCGCACCCCAATCTCACCCGAGCGCTCCAGGGTGCGGCTCACGTTGATATTCACCAGGTTGAGGGCCGGCAGCAGCATAAACAGCAGCCCCAGCCCCAGCAGCAGGCCCGTGAAGCGTCCCACCCCGCCGTCGGCCCCGGCGTTGTCGTCGAAGCGCGCCGTGTAGGAGGCCAGCAGGGTTTGGGCGCGCATATTTATTTTTTTAAATATTTTGGGGTCGGGGAGCGGAGTGTGCCGCACCAGCTGCTGCACTTCGTCCTGGATGGCGGGCACGTCGGCGGCCTGGCGGGCCAGCACAATGGCCTGGTACTTGCCCAGCAGGTCGGGCTTGCGCAGGTCGTCGGGGCCGGTGGTCACGGGCGTCCACACCTCGGCGTAGGAGTTGGCGCGGGCCACGGGCACGTCGCGCACCACGCCCACCACCTGGTAGCGCACGGCATCCGCCTCCAGCGGCCGGCCCACCACACCCACCGCCGTGCCGAAGTAGCGCCGGGCCGTGCTCTCGTTGATAACC
The DNA here is from genome assembly GCF_030063445.1 of Hymenobacter sp. H14-R3. Taxonomy (GTDB): domain Bacteria; phylum Bacteroidota; class Bacteroidia; order Cytophagales; family Hymenobacteraceae; genus Hymenobacter. The sequence continues at coordinate 146,618 of NZ_JASITD010000005.1, forward strand.
GCCAGGTGGGCCGCGTCGCGCACCTCGGTGGGGTTGTAGGGCCGGCCGGCCACGAAGTCAAAATCCAGCACCTGCCAAAACTCGCCATCGGTGCGCTTGAGGTCGAGCTTGAGAATCTGCTGCCCCACGTAGGCCGTGGCCACGTTGAAATTAGCTTCGCTGAGCGATACCTTTTCGGGCGTTTTGAGGGTGCGAATATGCTGATTAAGAAAGCCGTAGCCCACCGCGTTGTTGCTCTGCCCTCCCTCGCGGTACAGCAGCTGCATGCGGCTCACGTACAGCAGCCTATCTGCCTGCAGCTCGGGCCGGTGCGGCCCCACGGTGAAGTCGAACAGCGCGTACACCACCAGCAAAATCATCAGCGTGAAGCTGATACCAAACAGGCTGATGGCCGTGAAGAACTTACGCCGGAGCAGGACTTTCCAGGCAATTTTGAGGTAGGAGAGAAGCATTGTTTTTGAGCTTTAAAAGTCGGCTGTCATTGCGAGGAGGAACGGCGAAGCAATCTTTCCTTCACAAAAAATTAGTAATCAAATAGTTAGGAAAGATTGCTTCGTCGTTCCTCCTCGCAATAACAGGCGGTACGGGCGCCGTATTCCTGCTCAGGCCACCTGCCGGCCGTCGAAAAACCGGATGAGCCGCTGGGTTTTGCGGGCCTGCTGCTCGTCGTGAGTCACCATCACCAGGGTGGTGCCCTGGTCGCGGTTGAGGCCCAGCAGCAGCTCCATTATTTCCTCGCCCATCACCGAGTCTAGGTTGCCGGTGGGCTCGTCGGCCAAAATGATTTCGGGCTGCCCGGCCAGGGCGCGGGCAATGGCCACGCGCTGCCGCTGCCCCCCGCTGAGCTGCGCCGGAAAGTGGCCGGTGCGCGCATTGAGGCCTACCTGATCGAGGGCGGCCAGGGCGCGGCGGCGGCGCTCGCTGCCCTTCACGCCGGGCCGGTACAGCAGCGGCAGCTCCACGTTATCGACTACCGAGAGGTCGTTGATGAGGTGGTAGCTCTGGAAAACGAAGCCGATTTTGTGGTTGCGCAGCCCCGCCAATTCTTTATCGGAGTAGGAGGTAACCGGCCGGCCATCAATCTCAATGGTGCCGCTGCTAGGCTCATCGAGCAAGCCCATGAGGCTGAGCAGCGTAGATTTACCGCAGCCGCTGGGCCCCATCACCGACACAAATTCGCCGCGCGCGATGCTGATATTGACCTGGCTAAGGGCCACGGTTTCAATGGTTTTGGTTTGGTACACCTTTTCGAGGTTGGTAAGCCGGATGACGGGGGGAATGGGTTGCATAAGGAAGGGGTGGTAAGGAAGGAAGTAGCGCGAAGTTTCCACTTCGTGCGCGAGCGCAGCGAGCAGGCGGGGCCGGGCGGCGCGAACGACGGTGCTCGCTGCGCTCACGCACGAAGTGGAAACTTCGCGCTACGGCTACTCCGCCGCCAGCGGCTGCTGGGTTTCGAAGTCAAATAACGTGAGTCCTCTGAGCCGATAATACCCCACCCAGCCGGCGCGCAGGGTCAGGATGTAGCCGCGCCGGGCCAGGTCTTTGGCGGCCGAGGCCAGCGTGAGGTCGGTGAGGCTGAGGCGGCCGGCCTCGTAGGTGGCGCGGGTGATGGCGTAACGGCGCTGGGCCAGGGTGTCGGCGCGGGCGGCGCGGCGGGTTTGCCCGGCCAGGGTAGGCACCTGGCTGGCCTGGGTGAGCACGTTTTGCGCGAAGCTGCGCTCGTCCTGGCTCACGGCGGCCTGGGTTTGGTCGCGGGCCAGCTCGGCGGTGCGGATGGTGGCGCGGCGGCGGCCCCAGTCCACGAGCGGCAGCGAAAAGGCCAGCGCCACCTGCTGCTGGTTTTGCAGAGACAGGTAGCTATCAGCCAGATACGGCGCCTGGTTCACGTAGCCCAGGTTGGCTGTGAGCGTGGCCAGCAGGCCGGTAGTGCCGCGCGCCAGGGCTACCGTGCGGGCGGCTTGCAGCTGCCGCCGCTGAAAGGCCAACACCGCCACCCGGTGCTGCCGGGCCTGGGCCAGGGCCTCGGCGGGCACCACGGCCGGGGTGGGCGCGGGGGTGGGCACGGCCAGCGGCGGGGTGGCGGCATCGGCCTCGGCGGCGGGCAGGGCGCAGTAGGTGCGCAGGCCCACGGCGGCGTTGTCGGCGTCGAGCAGGGCCTGGGCTTGGGCCTGCTGGGCGTCGAGCAGGTTGAGCTCCAGTTGGAGTAAGTCGCTCTGGGAGAGGCGGCCCAACTTGTATTTCTCGCGGCCCACGCGCAGCAGCTCGGCGGTGGCCTGGGCGTTTTGGCCAGCCACGGTGGCGTTTACCTGCTGCAAGAGCACGTCGAAATACAGCTCGGTCACGCGCTGGGCAATGGCCTCGCGGTCCTCCAGGTACTGGCGCTGGCTTTCCTGGTACAGCAGCGGCTCGATGCGGCGGTCCCACTTCAGGCCGTTGAAGTAGCCCAGCGGCTGGTTCAGGCTGAGGTTAAAGGGCTGGGTATTATACTGTTTGGTATTGCCCACAAAGTTGTCGAAGCGCTGCACCTGCGAGCCCACCACCACCTGCCCGCCCGTGAGGCCGATGTTCTGGGTCACGGCCAGGCCCAGCAGCGAGTTGTTGTTGCGCACCGACTGGAAGGCGATGGTGCCATCGGGCTGCACCACGGGTGTGATGAGGCGGTTGAAATTGGGCACCGTGCCCGCCAGCGCCAGCTGCGGCCGGTAGCTGGCCTGGTAGGCGCGGTAGGCCCAGTAGCCGCCCTCGCGGGCGGCGCGGGCTTGCAGGCTGGGGGCGGCGGTAGTGAGGGTTTGCTGGATGAGGGCGGGCAGGGTGAGGGTTTGGGCGGAAGACTTTAGGGCTAGGAGAAGCAGAATCGCCCTCCACGGAGCGCCCCACCCCCCGGCCCCCTCCCCTGCGGGGGAGGGGGAGCCTGACGACTTTTGGCTACTTGACGATTTAGTGCGAGTGAAAATCACGGTTGATTTTTTAATGATTCTGTGGTGTGAGGAGTCATCAGGCTCCCCCTCCCCCGCAGGATTCCGCGCATAAAGCGGCGAAGGGCCGGGGGGTGGGGCTGCACGTTAGGGCGTAATCCGCAGCGCCGGCGTGTCCGCAAATGCCTTAGTATCCGATATAATCACCTCATCGCCTTTCGCTAACCCGCTCACTACCTGCACGTAGTCAGCGTTGCTGTCGCCGAAGTGCACCACGCGGCGCACGGCCCGGCCGCCGGCCAGCACAAACACCGGTTGCTCCTGGCCGCCCTGGTAAAAGGGGCCGTTGCGCAGGCGCAGCACGCCGCGGTGGGCGCGGGTTATCACGAACACGTCGGCCCGCAGGTTGGCGCGGAGCGCGGCGGCGTGGTCGTTTTCGAGGGTGGCGTAGAAGGTAACCACGCCCTTGTCGACGGCGGGGCTGATGCTAGCCACGGTGCCGCGCAGGTCGGTGCCGGGGCCGAGGCGCACCAGCACGGCGTCGCCGGGGTGCAGCTGGTCGGCGTAGCTATCGGATAGCGTGGCGCGCACCCGGAAGCGGCTGAGGTCGGCCACGCGGGCCAGGGCGTCGCCGGCCTGTACGGTGCTGCCGAGGTTGTCATTCACCCAGGTGAGCACGCCGGGCAGCTGGCTGCTGATGTCGGCCTGGCGCAGCTTGCTGGCCTGCTCGGCAATGCTGCGCTGCTGCATCGACACAGTGAAGCCCAGCTCGCGGCGGTCGGCGGCGCTGGCCCGGCGCTGGTTGGCTAGCTGCTGGCGCAGGCGCTGGGCTTCGAGGCGGGCGGTGCGCAGGTTGAGCTCGGCCTGGCGCACCGCCTCGGCGGTGCCGCCCCCGATGCTGAGCAGGTGCTGCTCGTCGCGTAGCGCCGACTCCAAGCTATTGACTTTCAGGTCCTGGCCCTGCTGCTGGGCTTGCAGGTCAGTGAGGCTACGCTCCAGGGTGAGCTGCAATTGCGAGTTCTTGTTCTGGTTGCGCAGCTGCTCGTCGTCGAGCTTGGCCAGGGCCGAGGCGGCCAGGTCCTTATCGAGCTCCAGAATGGGCTGGCCGGGCTGCACCCGCGCGCCCACCGCCAGCAGCACCCGCCGCACGGTGCTCTGGATGGGGCTGACAATCACCGCCTCGCGCCCCGGAATAAGGATGCCGGCGGCCGTGAGGGCCGCGTCCACGTCGCCGGTTTCTACCGTGGCCGTCAGTATATCAACCCGCCGCAGGCTGGGCTGAAGGACGGCCCGCAGCCCCAGGCCGGCGGCTAGCAGCGCGGCCAGCGCCCCCAGGCCCAGCAGCCAGCGGTGCAGCCGGCGGCGGTGTTGCGTGGTAGTTGAAATGACTCTGTCCATGAGTGGGCAAGCGGTGAGGTAGTACCCTTTACCTAAGCCAAGCCCCGTGCCAGGGTCATAAAATATTATTAGTCAATCAATTGTAAGAGTATCCTGAAAAAGAGCTGCCCGAAAATGTGTCCATTTTCGGGCAGGGTGTCCAGTAGCGGGCAGCCGGTACAGGTCCTATTTTTTGGCGGCGCGCACTTGCTCGTAGGCTACTTTTTGGAGCCGCACGGCTACCTCGGGCGCGATGCCGAGGGCGGCGGCGGCTTGCTCCTGGCGGCCCAGCTTGCGGGGGTCTTTGCCGGTTATTTCGGCCAGTAGCACGCAGGCGTTGAGGTAGGCGCCGTAGGTGCTGGGGTGGTAGTAGTCGCGGCCCCAGAGGTCCACCTGGCCGGGCGCTAGGCCGTCGTAGGGGTTGGGGTCGGCCACGCCCTGGCGCATGGCGCGCAGCCAGGCGTCGCCGGCCGGGGCTACGCCTGCAAAGTGCTTGTTCTGAGCGGCTTCCTGGTAATAAGCGCGGTGCAGGTCGGCGGTCATCGAGTCGAGGGGCAGGCCGGTGTAGGGCTGGCCGGCGGGGTAGGTGAGGTCGGCGCGGGCCCAGGTTTGGTAGAGGTACACCTGGGCGGCGGGGTTGGCCGTGTGCACGGCCTGCTCCAGCTTGGTGGCGTAGGTAAAAAAGCGCGCTGGCTGGCCGCTGTGCCGCGTAGGCACCGGCCCGGTGCTGTAATCGTGCATCACCACTTGGTCCCAGCGCGGCTGCTGAATAATGGCCAACGCGCTGTCGTAGTGAAACTTAAGCGTTTGCCCGCTGATGGCTTCCAGGTGCACCTCGTAGCGGAGCCCGGCCTCGTCGGTGAGCTTCTTGAAAATGCCGGGGATGCCGCCCCACGGGCGCTGCTCGTGCTCGTACTTACGGCGGCGCTGCCCGGTGCGGTCGGGCTGGAAGTTCTCGTCGGTAACTGCCTGGTTATTATAGCTTAGTACGGGTTGAAAAGCGCCGTGAAAGAAGCTGTTGCCGATGAAGAGAATGACGACAGGCTTAGTAGGCCGGGGTTTTTTGGCGGCTGGGGCGGCGGCGAAGCTGGGTAGTGCGGTAGCCAGCGCCAGGCAAAGAGCAAGAGACTTCATGGTGGAATAACGAAAAAGAGGTGGTGTGTAGGGTAAGCTTTAGCTTGCCGGTAACAGAACGACTTATCTAGCTAATAAGCAGTCCCTTGTAAGCAATCGACTGGCAAGCTAAAGCTTACCCGACCTGCTACTTCTTCAGCTCGGCTTTGAGGGCGTCAATAGTTTCCGGGTTCGGCACGCAGTTCTTAAACTTGATGTTTTCCAGAATAACCGGCAGCTCGGCGGCGCTTTTTACATCGACCAGGTAGGGCGGCTTGATGCGCAGCAGGGCGGCTATGGGCTTGTCGTTGAAGCGCTTATACGTCCAACTGCACCAGCCAATGCCGGCTTGGTTGAGGTTGCGGGCGGCCTCACCCATCCACTGGGGGGTGTTTTCGCCGGTTTCGCCCACCCACACCGGCACGTTTTGGGCGGTGCGAAAGGCCAGCAGGTTGCCGATGGTGCCGAGCTGGTTGGCGTCGGGGTTGCGGGCGTCGGAGGCGTTGCTGAGCGGGTATTTGGGCAGGATGCTGTAGCGGTGAGCGTTGTACACCAGGTTCTCCTGGTGCGTGAACGTCTTCTTTTCCAAGTCGTTGTAATTGTTTCCGTAGCCGTTGCCCTCCAGCAGCAGCAAATGCTGGTCGCCGGTGGCGCGCACCGTGTTGATGAGGCGCTCCAGCATGGTATGAATGGCCGCGTTGCCGCCGGGCACGTTGTTGGGCTCGTTCACGAGGTCGTACATCGCAATGCGGCCGTCGCGCTGGTAGCGCCGGGCCAGGGTAGCCCACAAGCCGTTGGTAACATCCTGAAAGACTGGCTCTTGCCAGAAGTCGTTGGGTTGCAGGGCGTCGGCGATATTCGAGTCGGTGCCCTGCGCGCCGGGCGCGGCGTGCAGGTCGAGCACCACGTAGAGCTTGTTGGCTGCGCACCAGGCCAGTGTCTTGTCAATCAGCCGGATAGCTTCAAGCTTGGCGGGCTCCTGAAACAGCTCGCCCTGCTGCTGCCACTGCTTGAGCTGGGCCACGTAGCTGGCGTAGGGCACGGTGCCCCGAATCACGCCGTTGCGCACGGCGCGCTGCGCGGGCGTGAGAAACAGGTCGTAGTGCAGCGGCAGCCGAATGCAGTTAAAGCCTTGCTGGGCAATGAAGTCGATATCGGCTCGCGTGACGAAGTTATCGCGGTACTGCTGGTAGAACTTCTCCACCGCTGCGTCGCTCAGGCCGGCCTGGTAGAGCACTTTTTTCACCGAGCCCTGGGTGCCGCCGTAGTTGGGCTTCATCATGTAGCCTTCCTGGAGTAGCCAGCCGCCCAGGTTCATGCCTTGCAGGAGCACTTCGTGGTGCTGGGCATCCACTATTTTGGGGCCTTCGGCGCGGAGGGGGAGGCTGGTGGGCGTTTGGCCCAGGGCGGGCAGGGTAAGCAGGCAAAGCAGGAGCGTTTTCATGGGAATGAGAAAAGGAATCAGGTTGGAATAGACGCAAAAAAAGAACGTTATGCTGGCGAAGAAAGCATCTCGCTCGAATCGATAGGTGAGTGACCCTAGCGGCGCGCGCGATGCTTCCTTTCGGTCTGCATGACGTTTTTCCCCAAAATTATTATTGATTATCAGTTAGTTATATAGGTAGTAATAGAATGCGGCGGGCTGGTAGTAGTGGCTGCCTGGCCCTTCACCCGCCGCTGAAAATCCTGGGGCTTGTAGCCGCTGTTCATCACCACCACGGCCACTTTGCCGCCGGGGTTCTGGAAGGCCGTGCTGGAGAGCCAGTCGCGATTGGTGGCGGCGGCGATGCGCTCGGCCCCGGGGCGCCCGCCCGCAGGTATTGCAGCATAGCCAGCCTAACCTATTGCCGGCCAGCCGCCCGAGCCACCAGCCGGCACGGCCGCCACCAAAAAAGAGCTTGCCCAGCCGCGCCCCAGCGGGCCGCGAGCTGGCAAGCTCTTGTAAGGGGCAATAGCCAGGGCGCTACCGCCAAATAATTGCTTAGTTACTTGGTGTTTAGCTTTTTAATAAAATCGACTTCATCCTGGCGGTAGGGAGTGCCGTCCGTGCGAAACACCTCGTGGAACCACTCGGCCGGCTCCGAGCCATCGGTCAGGGGCGTGTCCCAGGCGTACTTGGTGTTGGTTTTGCCCGCCACGAGGCCCCAGTTGATGGCCGCCACGTGGTACTTCTTGAGCACGGGCAGTACGTTGGCGAAGCGCGAGTTGCGAGGCCGGGCCATGTACTCGGTGCAGATGAGCGGCCGGCCGTGGGTTTGGAGGGCTTCGATAAGGCGCTGCTGCTCAGGGCCATCGCCGTAGTTGTGGTAGGTAATCACGTCGGAATGCAGCGCCTGGTAGGTATTGAGGGCCTGAAAACCCATGTTCCAGAGGCCCGCGCTCAGGGGCTGGTCGGGGCGCACGGCCTCGGCCCAGGTAAACACGTTGCGCAGCAGTGGTAGCGAGGCCACCCCCTTGGTTGAATTGCCGGGCTCATTGTATAAGTCCCAGAGGGCGATGCGCTTATCGTGGGCAAAGCTGGTGAGTACGTCGGTTACGTAGGGCCGTAGCTGCACAAAGGTGGCCGAGTCGCGCGAGGCGGGGTCGCCGGGGTCCTGCACCCAGCCCGAGTTGTGAATGCCCGGCTTGGGCGCGGGCTGCGGGCCGGCCTTGGCATCCTTGTTCCAGCAGTCATCGAAGAACACTAAAATGGTCTGGATGTGGTGTTTATCGGCAATCGCCAGGTAGTCATTCACCCGCTTTTTGAAGCCCGCCGGGTCTTGCTGCCAGGCCAGGCTGTGCAAAAATACCCGCATGGTATTGAAGCCAATACCCTCGGCCCAGCCCAGCTCCCGGTCGATAGTGGTGGGGTCGAAGGTGGCGGCTTGCCACATTTCGAGCTGGTTGATGGCGGTGCTGGGGATGAAATTGGCGCCCGTCATCCAGGGGCGGGCGTTGTACCAGGCATTGGCCTTGGCGGCGGGCCAGCGGGCGGCCTGGCCCGTGGCCAGCGCGGGCGCGCCGCCCTTGGTTTTGGCTTTAACCTTTTGGGCCTCGGCGGCCGGGGCCCCGAGTAGGGCCAGGGCCAGCAGCAGCAAACTAAGCTTTTTCATACAACAGCGTGGGAATGTAGGGTATAACGAAAGGGCTAAGCTACGGCCGCAACTGCCGGTTGGCGTTACGGTGGGTAGTTGCAAATTTCCGCTCGCCGCGCCCGCCCGCACAGGTGTTTTCACCGCAGAAGAGTTGCAGAGGTCGTCCTTCTGCGAAGTCTTCTGCGGTGAAAACACGCTAATCTACCAACGTAGCCAATTTGCTGCACCTTTACGGACGGCCCCCCGGCCTCACTGCCTTCTCCCCCGTGCCCACTCGTCGTCACTTTCTTACGGGCTCGGCCACCGGCCTGGCTTTGCTCGCTATGCGCGTTCCTTCTGCTGCCGCCGCGGCCCGCACCTACACCAACCCGGTCGTAGCCCGCAATTTTCCCGACCCCTTCGTGCTGCGCCACGCGGGGCGCTACTACGCTTTTGGTACCACCGGCCGGGGCCGCACGCCCGACGGCCGCATTTTTGCCCTGCTCACCTCCGATAACCTGGTGGACTGGCAACCGGCGGGCGGCGCGCTTACGCCCCCGCCCGGTACCGAGCAGGCCGACTTCTGGGCCCCCGAAGTGGTGCTGCACGAGGGCACCTTTTATATGTACTACTCGCGGGGCGGCGGGGCCATTGGGGCCACCGTGGGCCACCAGCTGCACGTGGCCACCAGCCCGCGCCCCGAAGGCCCCTACACCGAAGTAGCCGCCCTGCCCGTGGCCGACAGCCAGTTTACCATCGACGCCCACGCTTTTCAAGACGTTGATGGCCAGTGGTATCTGTTCTACGCCCGCGACTTCACCGACACCAACGAGGGCTACTACCCCGGCACCGGCCTGGTGGTGGATAAGCTGGTGCGCATGACCCAGCTGGCCGGCCAGCCCCGCACCGTGCTGCGCGCCCGCCACGCCTGGACGCTCTTCGAGGCCAACCGCCTCATGCCCCTCTACGGCAACCGTACCTTTGCCCAGTGGCACACGCTGGAAGGGCCTTTTGTGCGCCGCCACGCGGGCAAGTACTACTGCTTTTTCAGCGGGGCCAACTTCCTCACCGACCGCTACGGCGTCGATTATTGCGTGGCCGACCACCCCTTGGGCCCCTACGCCGACTCGGGCTCCGATGCCGGGGCGCGGGTGCTGCATGCGGTGCCCGGCCACGTGCGCGGCCCCGGCCACCACTGCCACACCCGCAGCCCCGACGGCCGCACCGAGTACCTCGTGTACCACGCCTGGAACGCCGCCATGACCGAACGCCAGCTCTGCCTCGACCCCCTGGCCTGGACCCCCAAGGGCCCCCGCTGCCTGGGCCCTACCTACACGCCCCAGCCAGCGCCGCAGTAGCGCGGACTCTGCGAGTCCGTGCGTGGGAGCACCCTAGCATTCCCGCGCGCGGCCTCGCAGAGTCCACGCTGCCCGCCCACCAGGCAGTAAGCCACCATAAGCCTGTAAAACAGGGAATTAGAGTCAGCACCTTAAAATTAATGCAACATTGTTTCGCTAAAAATAAAAGTCAATCGGCTTGGAATTTGAACCACCGCAACTTGGCAAAATGCCGAAATCAGGGCTATATTAACAATGCAACAAAGTTTCATAATTAATAAAAAATGCCCCTGTGTATTTCTAAGGCTCTTTTGGGCCCGTGGTAGAAAGTGGTAGAAAGTGGCGGCTTTTTTGAAAGGCTCCGTACTTTTGTTATCTAGCCGCGGCTGCTGCCTAGCCTGGCCTTTTCTCCCATGCAACAGCTCCTGTCCGGCGAATACGACTGCAAGCTCGACCCCAAGGGGCGGCTGGTGCTGCCGGCCAAGGTGAAAAGCGCCCTGCCCGATACCTTCGCCAACCAGCTGGTGCTGGTGCGCGGCTTCGAGCCCTGCCTGGTGCTGTACCCCCGCGCGGCCTGGAACCTGATTCACGCCAAAGTCACTGCCCTCGACGAGTTTAACGAAGAATACCGCCAGTTTCAGCGCAATTTTTTGCGGGGCATGACGGAGGTGGAGCTCGACAGCATTGGCCGCTTTGGCCTGCCGGGCTCCATGCGCCGCTACGCCGGCCTCGATAAAGATGCCGTAATCGTGGGCCTCGGCAACCGCTGCGAAGTGTGGGACCCCACCCGCTACGACGACTACCTCATCAAGGACCAGCAGGCCTTTTCCAAGCTGGCCCAGAAGTTCTTGTCGGACACCCCCGAAACGCCGGCGCTGCCCGGCCTGGCCGTATGATTACCTACCCCAACGATACTGCCTACCACCGCCCCGTAATGCTAGCCGAATGCCTGGCCGGCCTCGACCTCGTGCCCGGCGGCCGCTACGTCGATGTCACCTTCGGCGGCGGCGGCCACTCGGCTCGCATCCTGGAGCAATTGCCTGAGGGCCATTTATATAGCTTCGACCAGGACGAGGCCGCCGAGCGCCAGTCGGCGGCCCTGGCCCGGCCGCAATTCACCTTCATCCGGGCCAATTTCCGGCACCTCACCGCCGAGCTAACCCAGCGCGATGCCCTGCCCGTGGATGGCCTGCTAGCCGATTTGGGCGTGTCGTCGCACCAGTTCGACACCGCCGCGCGCGGCTTCAGCACCCGCTTCGACGGCCCGCTCGACATGCGCATGGACCCGCAGGATGGCAGCGTGGCCACGGCTGCCGACGTGCTCAACGACTACGACGAGGCCGCGCTGCACCGCATTTTTGGCATGTACGGCGAGGTTACCAACGCCCGCACGCTGGCCGCCACCGTGGTGCAGGCCCGCCGCCAGCGCCCGCTGCGCACCATCCAGGAGCTCAAGCAGGCCATTCAGCCGGTGGTAGCCCGTGGCAAGGAAAATAAATACCTGGCGCAAGTATTTCAGGCCCTGCGCATTGAGGTAAACGATGAGCTGACTGCCTTGCAGGAGATGCTGACCCAAACGGCCCAGGTGTTGCGCCCCGGCGGCCGGCTGGTAGTCATGAGCTACCATTCGCTGGAAGACCGGCTGGTGAAGAATTTTCTCAGCCAGGGGAAGTTTTTCGGCCAGGCCGAGAAGGATTTGTACGGGCGCACGAGCCTGCCTTTTGAGTCGCTCACGCGCAAGCCCACCGAGGCCTCGGCCGAGGAAGTAGCTGAAAACAGCCGCGCCCGCAGTGCCAAGCTGCGCATCGGCGTTCGCACCTCTATTCCTGCGTAAGTACATGGCTGGTAATACGATACGTCCTAACACGGCTGGCCCGCCCCGTGCCAACACCCTGCGGCCCCCGCGCGCTCCCGAGCCTGCGCCCGAGGAGGTGCCGGCCGCTGCCGTGCCGCCGCCCGCCGCTGCGCCCGCCGCCCAGGCCCAGCCTGCCGCGCCCAAAAAGGCGGCCAAGCCCGCCCCAGCCCCGACCCCGGCTGCCGAATTCACCGCGCCCGCCTGGGAGCGGCACGAGGGCGTGTCGGCCACCGGCTGGAGTTTGTTTTCGCTACTCGACCGCTTCACCGGCCTCGACGGGCTGTTTCGGGAGGGCCTGCCGGTGCGCTTCCTGCCCAAAATGCTGTTCGTGATGCTGCTCACGCTGCTCTACATCGGTAATACGCACTACGGCAACCGCATGAACCGCAACATCCAGCGCCTCAAGCTGGAAACCGAGGACCTGCGCGCCGATTATACCACGCTGTCATCCGACTACATGGAGGCTAGCAAGCAGAGCGAGGTGGCGCGCAAGGTAGCCGCTATCGGGCTGGTAGAGAGCTCATCGCCGCCTTTCCGCATTGCCATTCCGGCCGGCCGCCTCGACCAGGCCGAGCTGGAAACCATGCCCGTGCTCACGGCCGACACGCTGGCCGCCCGCGCCGCCCGCGACTCAGTAGCCAGCGTGCGCGCCGACTCCATCCAGGGCCGCGCCCGCCGCCAGGAACTGGGCTTGTCTAACGATGATACGCCTGAGCTGGGCGCGCCGCCGCCCGGCGTAGCCCCCGAGGAAGCCGGCGCAACTGATAATGATAATGACTTGGAAAACAATGAGATATCCGATAGAAATAAAAGACCCCTCACCCGCGTTAACGGAGAGAAGAGTATAAAAAAGTCTAAAACGGCCCAATCAGTTCCACGGAGCGCTGTTTTTAAGAAGCCAGCCTCCTATTCTAAAGCCCAGAACCGCAAGCAGCAAGCAGATTCCAAAAACCATGAAAGGCAGCGTTAAAAAATCCATCGTCACGCGGGTGCGGCTCGCGTTTCTGGGGGTGGCGCTGTTCTCGTGCGCCGTGGCCTGGAAAATCTCGCGCATCCAGTACCAGGAGGGGGCCAAGTGGCGCGCCCTGGAGCAGGAGCGCCGCATTAGCTACCAGCCGGTGCCAGCCACGCGGGGCAACATCTTTTCGGATGATGGCAAGAGCATTATGGCCACTTCGCTGCCCTTCTACCGGGTGGCCTGGGACCCCGGCGTGGTCGAGGACGGCCTGTTTCGGGCCAACGTCGATTCGCTGGCCTGGCACCTGGCCCACTTCTTCCAGGACCGTAGCGTGGGGGAATACCGCCGCAAGCTGCTCGACGCTCACCGCGGCCACGAGGTACGCTACATCCGCCTGAATTCGCGGCAGATTAACTTCCAGGAAAAGAAGGAGTTCGCGAGCTGGCCCATCTTCCGGGCCAAGCGCAAGGGCGGGGTTATTTTTGAGAAGGTAGACAAGCGCTTCCGGCCCTTTGGGGGGCTGGCCCAGCGCACGGTGGGCTTCGTGAACGAGGACAACAACGGCGCAGGCCTTGAATTCACGTTCCAGCAAAAGCTGTCGGGCCGGGCCGGCGAGGCGCTGTTTGAGCGCGTGCCGGGCGGCCTCAAGCCCGTGTACGACGGCACCGAAATCAAGCCCCAGCCGGGCTTCGACGTGAAGACCACGCTCGACATCAACTTGCAGGATGGCGCCGAGGATGCCCTCTACAAAGCCCTGATTGCCAACGATGCCAAGTATGGCTGCGTGATTTTGATGGAAGTAAAGACCGGCGAAATCAAGGCCGTGGCCAACCTTGGCAAAACCGCCGACGGCACTTACAAGGAGGACTACAACTACGCCTTTGCCGACCAGGGCCGCACCGAGCCGGGCTCGACCTTCAAGCTGGCTTCGATGATGGCCGTGCTGGAAGCCGACCCCACTTTGCAGCTCGACGACGTGGTGGATACCGGCCCCGGCCGCATGCTCATCGGCGGGGCCGTGAAAACGGACTCGCACGCCAACGGCCGCATCACGGTGCAGCAGGTGTTTGAAAAATCGAGCAACATTGGGGTATCGCGGCTGGTGCAGGAGCACTTTTCGGGTAACCCCAGCCGCTACACCGACTACCTCAAGCGCTTCGGCCTCGACAAGCCCCTGGGCTTTCAGATGAACGGCGAGGCGCTGCCCTACGTGAAGGACCCGCGCGACCGTACTTGGAGCCGCACCTCGCTCTCGACCATGGCCATCGGCTACGAGCTGAAGCTGGCGCCCCTGCAAACGCTGGCCTTCTACAACGCCGTGGCCAACGGCGGCGTGAAGGTGGCTCCCATCATTGTGCGCGAAATCAAGCAGGCCGACCAAGTGGTGGAGCACTTCGACACGCAGGTGCTGAACCCCAAAATCTGCTCCGATGCCACGCTGCGCAAGCTGCACGCCATGCTCGAAGGCGTGGTGCTGCAAGGCACGGCCAAGGCCATCCGGCCCAAAGACTACAGCATTGCCGGCAAAACGGGCACCGCCTGGAAATTCAAAAACGGCCAGTATACGAAGACGTACTCGACCAGCTTCTGCGGGTTTTTCCCGGCCGACAAGCCCAAGTACAGCTGCATCGTGGTAATTGACTCGCCGAGCAAGGGCCGCATTTACGGCGGCGACGTCGCCGCCCCAGTGTTCCGCGACATTGCCGACCGCTGCATGGCCCGCGACCAGGCCAGCCAGCGGCCCATGCTGGCGCGGGTGCCCGCCCGGCGCACGCCCGTGCCGCTGGTGCGAGCCGGCTTACAGCAGGAAATTGCCCTGGTGTGCGACCGCATTGGCCTGCCCGGCCAGACGCGCGCCACCGGCGGCGAGGAGTGGGTGCGCGCCACCCGCGCCACCGATACGGCCTTCGTGGCCCGCACCGTGTCGCTGCGCCCCGATGCCAGCGTAGCCCACCCCGGCCGCATGCCCGACGTGCGCGGCCTGACGCTGCGCGACGCGCTGTTTCTGCTCGAAAACCGGGGCTTCAAGGTGCAGGCCAGCGGCACCGGCCGCGTGCGCGAGCAGTCGGTAGCATCTGGCAGCCCCGCCCGGCGCGGCCTGGTAGTGGGCCTCGTGCTTGTGCCTACCGCCACTATGGCCGCCGTACCCATGGCGCTGCCCGCCCCCGACCACACCGAAATTGCCGAGAACACGCTGCTGATTCCGGCTGAGGCCGGCACGCGCACCAAAACCACCAAGCTGACTGCTAAGCCGCTGACGAAAGCCGCCAAACCCACCACGCCCAAAGTTGCCAAACCGGCTGCTCCGGCTACCAAGCCCGCCGCTGCTAACGAAGCCACTTCGGCTAAGCCAGCTACCAAGCCCGACGGCAAAGCCAAAAAACCGACTAAAAAGCCCGACACCCGCACGACTCAGCGCAGTTCAGTGCCTTCCTCCGCGCTCTCTGCGGGAACTTCCCCCGCTAAGCCAGGCACGTCAATCGCCAAGTCGGCTACCAAACCCAAGAAATCCGCATGAGTACCCTGCCCCTCTTCGCCCTGCTAACGGACCTGGACGTGCTCACCCAGCACGGCAACCCCGACGCGCCCGTGGCCGGCCTCACCCTCGACTCGCGGCAGGCGGGGCCGGGCATGCTGTTCTGCGCCCTGCGTGGCACCGCCACCGACGGCCACAAGTTCATCGAGAAGGCGGTGCAGCAGGGTGCGGCCGTTATCCTCTGCGAAGAGCTACCCGCCGCGCTGAACCCGGCCACCACCTACGTGCAGGTGGCCGACAGCGCCGCCGCGCTCGGGCCCGTGGCCAGCGCGTTCTACGGGCACCCGTCGCGCCAGCTTACGCTGGTGGGCATCACGGGCACCAACGGCAAAACCACCTGCGCCACGCTGCTGCACAAGCTGTTGCGCGAGCTGGGCTACCACGCCGGCCTGCTAAGCACGGTGCAAAACCAGATTGACGAAACCGTCATTGCCAGCACCCACACCACGCCCGACGCCATCCGGCTCAACGAGCTGCTGGCCCAGATGGTGGCCGCCGGCTGCACCCACGCCTGCATGGAGGTGAGCAGCCACGCCGTGGCCCAGCATCGCATTGGCGGCCTGCGCTTTGTGGGTGGCGTATTCACCAACCTCACCCACGACCACCTCGACTACCACGGCACGTTCGACAACTACCTGAAGGCTAAAAAAGCCTTCTTTGACGCGCTGCCCAAAACCGCCTTCGCCCTCACCAACGCCGATGACAAGCGCGGCCCGGTGATGCTGCAAAACACGGCCGCCCACCGCGCCACCTACTCGCTGCGCACGGCCGCCACCTTCCGCGCCCGCCTGGTAGCCAATGAGATGCACGGCCTGCTGCTGGAGCTCGATGGCCAGGAAGTCCACTTCCGCCTCATCGGCGTGTTCAACGCCTACAACCTGCTGGCCGTGTACGGCGCGGCCGTGCTGCTGGGCGAAGACCCTACCGAGGCGCTCACCATCCTCTCGGGCCTGACGACCGCACCCGGCCGCTTCGAGCCCGTAACGGTACCGGGCCAGGCTATTACTGGCCTCGTGGACTACGCCCACACGCCCGACGCGCTCGAAAACGTGCTCCAAACCCTGCACCAGACGCGCCGTCCCGAGCAGCGCATCATCACGGTGGTGGGCTGCGGCGGCAACCGCGACGCAGCCAAGCGCCCCGTCATGGCGCGCCTCGCCGCCCAGCTTTCTGACCAGGTTATCCTTACGTCGGACAACCCGCGCGACGAGGACCCGCTCGCTATTCTGGCCCAGATGCAGGCCGGCATCCTGCCGCCCGCCGATGCGCACGCCCAGCTTATTGCCGACCGCCGCCAGGCCATTCGGGCCGCCGTGGCCCTGGCCCGCCCCGGCGATATGGTGCTGGTGGCCGGCAAAGGCCACGAAACCTACCAGGAAATTAAAGGTGTGAAATCACCCTTCGACGACCGCGAAGAGCTGCGCGCCGCGCTGCTGGAAATTATGAAGTAAAAATTAAGTGCCAGTTGTCATTGCGAGCGCAACATTCTGCGCATCAAGCAGAGATGGAGCGCGGCAATCTTTCCTTCACGCTAGGGTTACCAACCTAGTGAAGCGAACGACCAAGGAAAGATTGCCGCGCTCCATCTCTGTCTGATGCGCAGAATGTTTCGCTCACAATGACGAACGGCTCATAGTTCAAAACGAAATGCTCTACTACCTCTTTCGCTACCTGCACGAACACTTTCACATCCCGGGCACGGGCGTGTTCCAATACACGACCTTCCGCGCCGGGCTGTCGGTGATTGTGTCGCTGCTCATTGCCCAGATTTTTGGCGGCCGGCTCATCAAAGTGCTGCAAAAAAAGCAGGTCGGCGAAACCATCCGCGACCTGGGCTTGCAGGGGCAGCTCGACAAAAAAGGCACGCCGACCATGGGCGGCCTCATCATCTTGCTGGCCATTCTGGTGCCGGTGCTGCTGTTTGCCCGCCTGCGTAACATCTACATTATCTTGATGTTGCTGAGCACCGTGTGGCTGGGTTTGATTGGCTTTCTAGACGACTATATTAAGGTATTCCGCAAGAATAAGGAGGGCCTGAGCGGGCGCTTCAAAATTCTGGGTCAGGTGGGCCTGGGCATTACGGTAGGGTGGGTGCTGTTTTTCAGCGAGGAAGTCACCATCCGGCAGTACGTGCTGCCCAACGGCACGCTCTCGGAAATCGACGCCAGCAAGGTGTACCACGATGTGCACCTGATGATTACCACCGTGCCCTTCATGAAGAATAACGAGCTGAATTACGGCGACCTATTCGCCTCGGCGGGCGACATGTTTAACGGGCTCTACAGCATTCTCTACATCCCGATTGTCATTTTTCTGGTCACCGCCATCAGCAACGGGGCCAACCTCACCGACGGCCTCGACGGGCTGGCGGCCGGCACCTCGGCCATTATCGGGGTCACGCTGGCCATTTTTGCCTTCGTGAGCGGTAATGCGCTATTGGCTGATTATCTGGACGTTATGTTTATCCCCGATTCTGGGGAGCTGGTTGTTTTCTGCACCGCCTTCGTGGGGGCCTGCGTGGGCTTTTTGTGGTACAACTCGTACCCGGCGCAGGTATTTATGGGCGATACCGGCTCGCTGGCGCTGGGCGGCATCATCACGGTGCTGGCCCTCATTGTGCGCAAGGAAATCCTCATTCCCATTCTATGCGGCGTGTTTATCATTGAAAACCTGTCGGTAGTCGTGCAGGTAGGCTGGTTTAAGTACACCAAGCGCAAGTATGGCGAGGGCCGCCGCCTGCTGCGCATGTCGCCGCTGCACCACCATTACCAAAAGCTCGGCTACCACGAATCTAAAATTGTGTCGAGGTTCTGGATTGTGAGTATCATGCTGGCAATCATTACGTTGGTTACCCTAAAATTGCGCTAACGTGTAGGGTAAGCTTTAGCTTGCCACCGCTAGCGCAACATAATTTCTCCCTAACAAGGGTAAGCCAAAGCTTACCCTACGCTGCAATGAATATCGTAATTCTCGGAGCCGCCGAAAGCGGCGTTGGTGCCGCCCTCCTCGCGCAAGCGAAAGGCCACACCGTGTTCGTATCCGACCGCGGCGAAATCCAGCCCGAGTACAAGCAAAAACTCACCACGGCGGGCATCGAGTTCGAAGAAAACCAGCACTCGCTGCCCCGCATTCTGCAAGCCGAGGAGGTAATTAAAAGTCCCGGCATCCCCGAGAAATCGACAGTTATCCAGGCCCTGCGCGAGCAAAAAACGCCGATTATTTCCGAGATTGAGTTTGCCAGCCGTTACACTCAGGCGCGCTTTATCGCCATCACCGGCACCAATGGCAAAACCACCACCACGCTGCTCACCTACCACCTGCTGAAGGAAGCCGGCTACAGCGTGGGCCTGGCCGGCAACATCGGCTACTCGCTGGCCGAGCAGGTAATTACCAATGAGTTTGACTATTACGTACTGGAGCTGAGCAGCTTCCAGCTCGATGACATCTCGTACTTCCGGCCCTGGATTGCGGTGCTGCTCAACATTACCCCCGACCACCTCGACCGCTACGACTACTCCCTGGAAAAATATGCCCGTGCTAAGCTGCGCCTCGTGCGCAACCAGGACAGCGACAGCTACTTCATCTACAATGCGGATGATGAGAATATTCAGCGCTTCTTCCAGGCGGCGCTGCGGCCCATGCGCCAGATGCCGTTCAGCCTGCACCACCGCCCCGATTACCAGTTGGCTGGCTATTATGACCAGGAAACCCGCCTGCACGTAGACCTGCTGCCCGGCTACTACAGCAAAACTGAGTACATCAGCACCGCTAAATCGCCGCTTATCGGCGAGCATAACCGCCAGAACGTGCTGGCCGCCGTGCTGGTCGCCCGCATCGCCGGCATCAGCATTGCGCAGATTGAGGCCACGCTGGCCACCTTCCATAACGCCGACCACCGCTTGCAGTTGGTGCGTAAACTGGCTGATGTAGAGTATATTAATGATAGTAAAGCTACTAACGTGGAGGCCGCCTGGTACGCCCTTGACGGCGTGAAACGCCCCATCGTCTGGATTGCCGGCGGCACCGACAAGGGCAACGACTACGCATCCCTGCAGGCCCTGGCCCAGCAAAAAGTGAAAGCTCTTATCTGCCTTGGCGTGGACAATGCCAAGCTGCGCGCCGCCTTCGGCAGTACCGTGCCCCACCTCGAAGAAACCCAAAGTATGGCCGATGCCGTGCGCCGCGCCGCCGCCCTCGCCGCCCCCGGCGACGTGGTGCTGCTCTCGCCCTGCTGCGCCAGTTTCGACCTCTTCAAAAACTACGAAGACCGCGGCCGCCAATTTGCCGCCGCCGTGCAAGCGTTAGCGCCATCCGAATCAGCAAAATCCGCGCAATCTGTCTAAATCTGCGATTTATGGAAGCTCCTCACCGCCTCACCTGGCTCCAGCGCAACCTCAAGGGCGACCCCATTCTGTGGGCCATTGTCATTTTGTTCTCGCTCATCAGCATTGCCGTGGTCTACTCGGCCACCGGCACGCTGGCGTATCGCAACGAGCTGCACGGCCGCAACGGCTCGGTCGAGATGATTGTGCTCAAGCACAGCAGCTTGATATTTATCGGGCTGGGTCTCATGTGGTTAGCGCACCGCATCGACTACCGCCACTACTCGCGGCTGTCGCTCTACGCGCTGCTGTTGTCGGTGCCGCTGCTGCTCTTCACCTACCTCATGGGCGGCGAAACCAATGGGGCCTCGCGCTGGCTCACCATCCCGGTTATCAACCAAACGTTTCAGCCCTCCGACCTGGCCAAGCTGGCGCTTATCTCGCACCTGGCCAGTATGCTGAGCCGCCGCCAGCAGCATTTGCACGATTTTAAAAGTACGCTGCTGCCGGTAATGGTCTGGGTAGGAGTCATTTGTGGGCTAATTGTATTGTCCAACGCCTCCACGGCCCTGCTGCTATTTCTGACCTGCCTGCTGCTTATGTTCATCGGCCGCGTGCCGATGCGCCAAATGCTGGTGATGGTGGTCATTGGCGTGGTGCTGGGCGGGGCCGGCCTGGCCGCCGGGCAGCGCTTGGGCACGGTCGTATCGCGCATCACCAATTTCACCGACCACACCAAGAAAGTGGCCTTCCAGTCGGAGCACGCCTACATCGCCATTGCCACGGGTGGCCTCACCGGCAAAGGCCCCGGCAAAAGCACCGAGCGCAACATCATGCCGCACCCATACTCCGACTTTATCTACGCCATTATTATCGAAGAATACGGCATGATTGGCGGCCTGGTCGTGCTCTTCCTGTACCTCGCTTTTCTCTATCGAGGGCTCAAAACCGTGATGAATAGCCAAGGCGCGTTCGGCGGCCTGCTCTCGGCCGGCTTGTGCTTCAGCCTGGTGCTGCAAGCCATGGTAAATATGGGCGTAGCCGTGGGCCTGGGCCCCGTAACGGGCTTGCCATTACCCATGCTCAGCATGGGTGGCACCTCGCTGATATTCACTGGTTTAAGCGTGGGTATTATATTGGCCGTGAGCCGCGGCGAGCGCGAAACCCGCCCCATGGCCGGCGAAGCCACCGACACGCCCCGTATCCCCAGCAAGCGCGCGCAGCACGCATAAATTCAAGCTGTTAGCTAATAGCCATTAGCTGCTAGCTTTCTAGCATAATAACTATCCATAAAAAGCTATCAGCCAGCAGCTAATAGCTAACAGCTCACTTATGAAATTCATCATCTCCGGCGGCGGCACGGGCGGGCATATTTTCCCGGCGGTAGCAATTGCGAACGAAATCCGGCGGCGGCAACCCGACGCCGATATCTTGTTCGTGGGTGCTAATGGCCGCATGGAGATGACGCGTGTGCCCGAAGCCGGCTACCAGATTGTGGGCCTGGATATTACCGGCTTGCAGCGCCGCCTCACGCCCCAGAATATTCTGTTCCCGGTGCGGGTATTTCGCTCGGTGCGCCGGGCCGGCAAACTACTTGAGCAATTTCGGCCCGATGCCGTGGTGGGCGTGGGCGGCTACGCCTCGGCCCCGGTGCTGCTGGCCGCCACCTCGCGGACTATTCCGAGCCTTATTCAGGAGCAGAATTCATACGCTGGCTTGGTTAATAAATTGCTGGGCCGCCGCGTGGGCAAAATCTGCGTGGCCTACGAGGGCATGGACAAGTTTTTTCCGGCCGATAAAGTCGTGCTTACCGGCAACCCCGTGCGCGCCGAAATTGC
The DNA here is from genome assembly GCF_030063445.1 of Hymenobacter sp. H14-R3. Lineage (GTDB taxonomy): Bacteria > Bacteroidota > Bacteroidia > Cytophagales > Hymenobacteraceae > Hymenobacter. The sequence continues at coordinate 167,922 of NZ_JASITD010000005.1, forward strand.
CCACGGCGACCGCGCCGAAGCCATGCAATTTTTTGGCCTCGACCCGAATAAAAAAACCTTGCTCGTCATTGGCGGCAGCCTCGGGGCGCGCACCCTCAACCTGGCCACTGCCGCCGCCCTGCCCCGCTTGCGCGAGGCCGGCGTGCAGCTGCTCTGGCAAACCGGCAAGCTCTACTTCCCCGAGGCCCAGCAGCAGGCCACGCCCTACGCCGCCAGCCACCTGCAAGCCCTGGAGTTTATTAAGCGCATGGACCTGGCCTACGCCGCCGCCGATGTGGTAGTGAGCCGCGCCGGAGCCCTCTCGGTATCAGAGCTTTGCCTCACCGGCAAGGCCAGCGTGCTGGTGCCTTCGCCCAACGTGGCCGAGGACCACCAGACCAAAAACGCCCTGGCCCTGGTGGGCAAAGGTGCGGCCGTGCTCATCACCGACGCCCACGCCCCCGAACGCCTCTACGACGAAACCCTGCGCCTGCTCGCCGACCCCGAGCGCCAGCAGCAGCTCAGCGAGCGCGTGCGCGAGCTGGCCCGCCCCGATGCTACCAAAGATATTGTGGATGAGCTGTTTAAGTTAATCAGAAAGTAAAGGGAACAAAATGGTCCGTCATGCTTCGGCTCCACTTCGTTGCGCTCAGCATGACGGTCTGAATTATCAGCAGTAAAAAATAAATAATGCAGCAATTTCCCTACATATTTTTCCTCGGCATCGGGGGCATTGGCATGTCGGCGCTGGCGCGTTGGTTCAAGGCTAATGGCCACCAGGTCAGCGGCTTCGATAAAACCGAAACGCCGCTTACCCTGGCTTTGCAGGCCGAAGGAATTGCCGTGCACTACGCCGACGAGGTGAGGAATATTCCGCTGGAAATTCGGGAGCATAAAGCGCAGACGCTGGTGGTGCTCACGCCCGCCATTCCGGCCACCAGCCTGGAGTGGGCGTGGCTGCGCGCGCAGGGCTACGATATTCGCAAGCGCAGCCAAGTGCTGGGCCTGCTCACTCAGGGCCGGCCCACCATCGCGGTGGCCGGCACCCACGGCAAAACCACTACCAGCAGTATGGTGGCGCATTTGCTGCACCACGCGGGCCTCGATGCGGGCGCGTTTCTGGGCGGCATCGCCGTAAACCTGGGCTCGAATCTATTGCTGCCCAACAGCCCTGATGCGCCCGTGGTAGTCGAGGCTGACGAGTACGACCGCAGCTTCCTCACGCTGTACCCCGACGTGGCCATCGTGACAAGCACCGACGCCGACCACCTCGACATTTACGGCGAGCAAAGCGCGCTTATCGACTCGTTTTGCCAGTTTGTGAGCCAGATAAAGCCCGGCGGCACGCTGCTGCTCAACCACACCGCCGATGCCCGCGTGGCCGCTGCCGTGCCGCCCGGCACGCGGGTGCTGCGCTACGGCCTCACGGCCGCCGAAGGCCCCGATTTATTTGCGGCCAATATTACAGCTCAGGGCCACCAGTTTCACTTCGATTTGCATGGCCCCGAGGGCGTAGCAACGGGGCTGGAACTGGCCGTGCCGGGTTTCCACAACGTGGAAAATATGCTGGCCGCTGCCGCCGCCGCACAATTATTTGGCGTCACGGCCGCACAACTTCCTGAGGCTGTGGCTACTTATCAGGGCGTGAAAAGGCGTTTTGAATTTATCGTAACCGGGCCCGACAAAGTGTACGTAGACGACTACGCCCATCACCCCCGGGAGATAGAAGCCTTTCTGCGCTCGCTGCGGGCATTATACCCGAATAAAAAAATCTGCGCCATTTTTCAGCCCCACCTATTTACCCGCACGCGCGATTTTGCGGAGGGCTTTTCGCAGAGCCTGAGTCTGGCCGACGAAGTGATAGTATTGGATATCTATCCGGCCCGCGAGCTACCCCTGCCGGGCATCACGGCAGCCATGCTGTTGCCCGCCATTACCTCGGCAGCTAAATCCTTGCAAACCAAGGAACAAGTGTTGGAAAGAGTGGAAAATAACCCTACTTTTGATATCCTGGCAACCGTGGGTGCCGGTGACATCGACACGCTGGTTCCGCAGCTAAAAAGAATTCTGAATTAATCGAAATTAACCGCCCATCATTGCGAGCGCAACATTCTGCGCATCAAGCAGAGATGGAGTGCGGCAATCTTTCCTGGTCGTTCGCTTCACTGAGTTAGTAACCCGACCGTGAAGAAAAGATTGCCGCGCCCCACCTCTGCTTGATGCGCAGAATGTTACGCTCGCAATGACAAACGCTTAGCCTTAAAAGCATTATACATCGTGACCAAAACCGTTCGCAATTTGCTCGTCGCGCTTGCCTGCCTGCTGGGGCTGGGAGGTATGGCCGCGTTTGCGGCTTTTCGGCAGGCCCACCGCCCGGTGCAGGACATTGTGGTGAACGTGGCCAACGACGCCGATAATTACTTCATCAGCGAGCGCGGCGTCACGGCCCTGCTCACCAACGGCGGTAAGGAGCCCGTGATTGGCACCGTGCCCGAGGGCGACCGCCTGCGGGAGCTCGAAAACCGCCTCAAGGCGCACCCTTTCGTGCGCGACGCCCAGGTGTACCGCGACCTGTCGGGCACGCTGCACGCCGATATTCACCAGAACCGCCCCATTGCCCGCCTCGTGCACCCCGACGACCGCCTCGATGCCTACGTCGATGCCTCGGGCAAGCGCCTGCCGCTTTCGCCGCTCTACACGGCGCGGGTGGCCACGGTGAGCCGGGCCGGTGGCGGCACGCTCCCCAGTAATTTTTTTCAGGATAGCACTAGTAGGGGTTACCTAGATTTCCTGCGCTTCGTAGACGAGCATCCCTTCTGGCGCGCCCAGGTGGCTGAGGTGTTCGTGGAGCCGGGCGGTAAGCTCAGCTTTACGCAGCAGGTTGGCGACCAACGCATCGAGTTTGGCGCACCGGACAACATTTCGGAGAAATTCGCCAAATTGATGGTATTTTACCGACAAATACCCTCGGTATTGGGCTGGGATACGTACCATCGCGTCAACGTAGAATACCAAAACCAAATAATTTGCGAGTAGTAACTGCTTGGCAATCATAAATCTATTTTTTACGTGTCTTGCTAACTAGTTTAGCTTCTGCTCTTTCACTGCCTACCTCCATCCTATGCAACAAGATAAAATCGTCGTCGGTCTCGACATTGGTACAACGAAAATCTGTGCCCTGGTAGGCCGTAAAAACGAGTATGGCAAGCTCGAAATTTTGGGTATGGGCAAGGCTGTGTCCGATGGGGTACAGCGTGGCCTTGTGCTCAACATCGACAAGACCGTGGATGCCATCAAGCGCGCCATTCGGCAGGCCGAGGAGCAGTCGGGCATCGATATTGGGGTGGTGAACGTGGGCATTGCGGGGCAGCACATCAAGAGCTTGCAGCACAATGGCTCCATCACGCGGCCCAGCAGCGACACCGAGATTACCCAGGACGATGTGAATCGCCTCACGGCGGATATGTACCGGTTGGTGACCCCGCCCGGCTCGCAGATTATCCACGTGATGCCGCAGGAATACAAAGTTGACTTTGAAGGGGGCGTAACCGACCCCATCGGCATGGCAGGCGTGCGCCTGGAAGGTAACTTCCACATTATCACGGCGCAAAGCGCGGCTATCAACAACATCAACAAGTGCGTAACCAAGGCGGGATTGGCCATTGCCGACCTCATTTTGGAGCCGCTGGCGTCGAGCGTATCGGTGCTGAGCGACGAGGAGAAAGAAGCCGGCGTGGCCCTGATTGATATTGGCGGTGGCACTACCGATTTGGCGGTGTTTAAGGATGGCATTATTCGCCACGCGGCAGTGCTGCCGTTTGGGGGTAACATCATCACCCAGGACATCAAGCAGGGCTGCAACGTGACGCCCAACCAGGCCGAGCAGCTAAAGGTGAAGTTTGGCAAAGCCATTGCCGAGGAGGCCAGCGACTACGAAATCGTGAGCATCCCGGGCCTGCCCAACCGCCCACCCAAAGAGGTGTCGCTCAAGAATTTGGCCTATATCATCGAAGCCCGCATGTCGGAGATTATCGAGCTGGTGTATGCCGAAATCTATCGTATGGGCCTGCAAGACCAGCTCTCGGCCGGCATTGTGCTGACTGGCGGCGGTTCGCAGCTCCAAAACCTGGAGCAGCTGACCGAGTACCTCACCGGCCTCGACACGCGCATCGGCTACCCCAACCAACACTTGGGCAAAAGCAAAATCGAAGCCGTGAAGTCGCCGATGCACGCCACCGGCGTGGGCCTCGTGCTGGCCGGCTACCAGGCGCAGGACGAGCGCATTGCCCGCCCCGGCTACGGCGAGGAAGAGGTTTCGGCCTACAACTACCAGCCCGTGGCCCCGGTGGCCGCGCCGGTGGTGCCCAGCTTCACGCCCCAGGCCCCGGCCCCGGTGGCCCCGGCGGCCACTACCCCCGAGCCGCCTAAACCGGCAAAGGAGCAGAAAGGTCTCAAGTTTTTGGGTGACATCACCCGTAAGCTGAAGGGTATTCTGATTGACGATTTTGACGATAAGCAATATTAATCAATGAGCGAATGAGTGGATGAGTGATTGAGTGAATGGCCCAGCCGCCTGCTCAAGCGCTCATTCACTCAATCACTCACTCACTCATTGAATCTATGAATTTTACCTTCGACATTCCTGCCCAAAGCCGCTCCATCATTAAGGTGATTGGGGTAGGGGGTGGGGGCTCCAATGCCGTGAAGCACATGCATAAGCAGGGCATCAAGGACGTGGAGTTTATTATCTGTAATACTGACCGGCAGGCCCTGGAAAGCTCCACGGTGCCCAATAAGCTCCAGATTGGGGTAGACCTGACCGAAGGACTAGGCGCGGGGGCCAAGCCCGAGCGCGGCCGCCAGGCGGCCCTTGAAAGCCGCGAGCAGATTCGCGAGCTGCTGAGCAACGGCACCAAAATGCTGTTTATCACGGCCGGCATGGGCGGTGGCACGGGCACGGGCGCAGCCCCGGTTATTGCCCAGGTGGCGCAGGAGCTGAATATTCTGACGGTGGGCATCGTGACGGCGCCTTTCCTTTTTGAGGGTAAGAAGAAGCGCGACCAGGCCGAGCAAGGCATCAAGGAACTGAGTGAGCATTGCGATACGGTGCTGGTGATTCTCAACGATAAGCTGCGCCAGCTTTATGGCAATCTTACCATGGGCCAGGCCTTTGCCAAGGCCGATACGGTGCTAACCACGGCAGCCAAGTCGATTGCCGAAATCATTACGGTGACCAGCGATGTGAACGTGGACTTCGAGGACGTGAAAACGGTGATGAAGGACTCGGGGGCGGCCGTAATGGGCAGCTCGATTACGGAGGGTGAAAATCGCGCCCGCCGCGCCGCCGAGGAGGCGCTGAACTCGCCGCTGCTCAATAATACCGACATCAAGGGCGCGCAGCGCATCCTGCTCAGTATCATGTCGGGCGACCAGGCCGAGCTGGAAATGGATGAACTGTCGGAAATCACCGAGTACATCCAGGATAAGGCCGGCGAGGATGCCGAGATGATTTTTGGCCATGGCACCGACGATACGCTGGGCCAGAGCATCCGCGTGACGGTTATTGCCACCGGTTTTGCCCGCGAGGCGCACACCATCTCGACCAACACCCGGCCCGCCGAAGCTACCCCCGAGCCAGTGGCTGCGGCCCCGGTAGCGGAGGTAGCCTACGACAAGCCCGCGCAGCACGCCACCACGGTGCCCGTAGTGCCGAAGTTCATCACGCCCGAGCCCGCCCGCGTTACCTACGAGCTCAACGGTCCCAACACGCCCAACGCCCAAACCGGGCTAGCGGGCGCACCCATCACTGCCCCCGGCGACCCCGTGCTGCTATCATCGAGCCAGGGCCAGGGCCAAGGCTCGGCGCAGCCGGGCCAGCCCGCCCCGCCCCGCCCGCGCCCCGCCATTTTGGAGGCCCAGGCTGAGGAGCGTCGCCGCCGCTTGCAGCAGCTCAGCCAGAACCAGGGCCTGTCGCCGGAAGCCACCACGCACCTCGATACGCCCGCCTACCTGCGCCGCGGCCAAAAGCTGGAGCCCGTGACGCCCAGCAGCGCCCAGAACATCTCCCGCTTCAACCTCAGCGACGACAACGAGCTGCTGGGCGACAACCGCTTCCTGCACGATAATGTCGACTAAATCACAGATTTAGACAGATTGCACTGATTTTGCTGATTCGGGCGCAATCGCAGATTCAAACAGATTTCGCTGATTCAGACGTCAGCTAAAGCGCTGCATACAAGGTATTTATCAGGCATGATTGACATACAAAAGGGTGGCTGCTTCTCGAAGCGGCCACCCTTTTGTATGTCAATCATAGTATGCGCCGCTATCTGACATCTGAATCAGCGCAATCTGTCTAAATCTGCGATTATTGGGGGGCGGATTGTTGCTTGTTATTGATGAAGGTGGAGTCGGTGAGGGTTTTAAGAAAGGCTAGCACTTGGCGCTTTTCGGGGGCCGTGAGGTCCATGTGGGTGCCGAAGGGCGGGTTGTTGAGGCCTTGGATGAGGTTGTTGTCGAGGCCGGGGCTTGCCATTTGCACGTGGTCGGAGTAGTGGTCGAGCACCTCTTCCAAGGTTTTGAAGCGGCCGTCGTGCATGTAGGGGGCAGTGAGCGTGATATTGCGCAGGGTAGGGGCAATGAACTTACCCTGGTCCACGGCTAGCTTGGTAATGGCCCCCCGGCCGGGGTCGGGGAAGGTGAGGTCGAGGCCATTGTTAAAAAACCGGCCCTCGTAGTTTGACGACATCAGCGGCTGGGTGTGGCAGTGAAAGCACTCGGCCCCGCGCACCACGCCGGGCGCGATGTGGGTGGTGTAGAGCTTCAGGCCCGTCACCTCATCAGCCGTAAAGCCCTGGCGGGTAGCCATGTACTTATCGTAGCGCGAATTGCCCGAAATGAGCGTGCGCTCAAACTGAGCCAGCGCCTTCAGGGTTAGCTCATTGGTAATCGTTTTGGTGCCGAACGCGGCCTGGAAAAGCGCCGGGTACGTGCTGCTGGCCCGCAACTTAGCCACGCCCATAGTGAGCGATTGGTGCAGCTCGATGGGGTTTTCGAGGGGCTTTAGGGCCTGGGTTTCGAGGGTAGTAAAGGCGCCGTCCCAGGTGAGCTGGGTGCTCCAGCCTACGTTGGCCAGCGACATGGTGCCGCGCGGGTTGGCTACTCCATCGACACCCACAGCCAGGGCGCGGCCATCGGTGAAGGCCTTGCTTTGCTGGTGGCACGAGCCGCAGCTCATGGTGCCGGTGCCGGACAGCGCCTTTTCGTAGAACAGCTGGCGACCCAGCGCCACGCCCTCGTTGGTGAGCGGGTTATCGGCTGGGATAACGGGCGTAGGGAAGCCCGCCGGCACCACCAGCTGGTAGGCCGTGGGCGCAGTGGGGGTGGGCTCTACCGATGGCTCACTGCCCTTGCCGCAGCTGCTGAGGCCGAGTAAAGCGCTGGCTGCCAGCAGTAAAGGTGCCCGAAACCGCGTAATAAACAGCGCCATAAAAAAGAGATAAAGAGCGGAGTTAGCGGCCAAAAAGTACGGCGGTCACCGCAGCCTCAACGCGCAGAGTAGCCGGCTTGGTTTCCAACGTGGGGTCGGCTAGGCGCTTATCAGTAAGAAAGCTATTGTCGGTGAGCGTATTCAGAAAAGCAAGTAAATCAGCCTGTTGCGTTTCATTGAGTGCAATGCCCAGGCGGCCGCCCGGTGGGCGCAGCAGTGGGTCGAGGGTGCGCGAGGGCCGCACACCGTGGGCGTAGTGGGCCAGCACCTGCGGCAGCGTGGCAAAGCGACCGTCGTGCATGTAAGGCGCGGTGCGGGCCACGTTGCGCAGGCTGGGCACGGCAAAGCGGCCGGCATCGGCGGGTAGCAGCGTAATGTGCGCCCGCCCCGAATCGACCGGGAAGGACTTGTCTAACCCATTGTTACGAAAGGAGTTATCACTAAACAGCTCGCCGGCGTGGCAGCCACCGCACTTGGCCACGAATAGCGCGTGGCCGCGCCGCTCGGGGGCCGTGAGCGTGCCGCCCGCCTCGTGGCGCACGTACCGGTCGTAGCGCGAATTGGCCGACGTGAGGGCCGCCGTGAACTGCGCCAGGGCCCGCAAAAACTGCGGCGTATCGATGGTGCCCGGCCCGTAGATGGCCGCGAAGCGCTGGCGGTAGGCGGGGTCGGCGTTGAGCCTGGCCAGGGCGGTGGCCAGGGGGGTGTTCATCTCGGCGGGGCTGGTGAGGGGGGCCAGGGCCTGCAATTCGAGGCCGTGCACGCCGCCATCGGCCATGAAGCTGGTGCGCCAGCGCAGGTTTTGCAGGGTGGGGGCGTTGCGCGGGCTGCGGCGCCCGGCCACGCCAAGGGCCAGCGTCCGGCCGTCGGTGAAGGCCCGGCTTTGCTGGTGGCACGAGCCGCACGACACGGTGCCGCTGCTCGACAGGCGCGGGTCGTAGAACAGGGCCCGGCCCAGCTCGAAGGTGGCGCGGTTGGGCTGGTTTTTAGCCAGCGCGTAGGTCATGGCCGGGAAGTTGGCGGGCTGCGCGGCCCCCGGCATGGCCGCGGCCGCGGCGGGCCGCGCCGTGCCGTAGCCGCCGGCCGCGAGCAAGGCCGCCAGCCCCAGCAGCCCCAACCCGGGCCACGCTGCCGATTTCCACCACCCGGTTCGCACGCCCGCGCTAGTTTACCTGCGTTTTGGTGACGGTAAACATGCCCGCGGCGTAGTTTTTGGCTACTTTCATGGCCTCGGGGCCGGGCATCATGCCGTTGGAGAACGTGCTGAGGGTGATGTGGTTAGCACCGTCAAACAGCTTCAGCACGTCGGCCTGCACGGCGATGGTTGACGTGTGCGAGCCGTTCACCCTCAGCACGTTGCCATTGAGGGCGGGCGTGGCCGTTACGATAGCATTGTTGGGGTCGGTGTAGCCGCCGATGTGGCAGGTGATGGGCCGCGCCGGGCTGGCGGAGGTCACGGTGCCCTCCATTTTCATGGAAATGTGGCCCGTGGCCCAAACCCAGTACATGCTGTTGGCGGGGTTGAGGGCGCCGGTGAGCCCGAGCGGGTCGGCCTGGGTGGTGGCCGCATCGACGCCCACCACGAAGCTCACGCCGGTGTAAGTGCCCGCGGGCACGCCCGTTATGGCCAAGCGCTGCGAGGCGGGCTGGGCCTGGTCAACGAGGAAATACGTGTTGGGCGCGGCATACACGGTGCCGTCGCTCTTCGTAAATTTCAGATTGGAAACGTAGTACTTGAGGGTAGCAACGGTGAAGGTTTCGCCGGCCGGCGTGGCGTAAGCCGTGCCATCGAGGGCCAGGGCCTTGGTACCCACCACGTTGGAGATTTGCAAATCGACCTCGCCGGGCGTGGTTATTTCGGGGTCGCTGTCTTTTTTGCAGCCGACAAAAACGGCCGTCGAAGCCACAAACAGCAAGCCGCAAAGGGTAGTAAACGAGCGGGTTCTCATCGGGATAGTAAAGAAAGCCAAGGCGAAAGGTGCGCAGGAAAGGGTGGCCGTCAGCATAAGCCGCGCGGCCGAAAAGTTCGACCCCGGCGCGGCGGCTAGCCACCTGCGCAATGCTTGTTAAAGGTAGCAGATTTACAGGGGCTAAACTAGCGCCGTTGGTTGTGGGGCGCGTGAAGAAATTGCCAATAAGCGGCCAACGCAGCCGGATAACCGGCAACTGCCCGTATTTTTGCCCTCGGTTCACCCTGTTTATTTTCTGTTGAAATCCTGTTTCGCCTATTTGCTCGCGGTCCTCGTGCTGCTGCAAACCTTCAGCCGTGAGCTGTTGGTGGTAGATTTTACGTTGAACCAGGCTACCATCACGGCGCGCTTTTGCGTGAACAAGGCCCGGCCCCTGCTGCACTGCGATGGCAAGTGCTACTTCGCCAAAAAGCTGAAGCAGCAGGAAGAGCGCGAAAGCCGCTCGGCCGGCCCGCTCAAGGAGCGCCTCGAAATGCTGCCGCCCGCCTTCGCGGCCTGGCAGCCGCAGGCCACGCGCCCCGTGGCGCGGGTGGTGGCGCGCTACCGCCGCCTCGTGCCGGGCACCTACGCTGCCCCGCTAGGCACCGTGTTCCGCCCCCCGCTGGGCTAAAAACCAACCTTCGACTGGGGAGTTGCCGGCCGGCCGTGGCCCGGATGCCGCTTGGCGCGCATTCCGGCCTGCCGAGCCTTGCCCCCTTGGTTTGTTTTTAACCTGATTTTCAAGGGGATGAAGTCTATTTTTATGACTGCTGGGCTGGCCGTTGCCAGCCTGAGCTGCGCCGTGGCGCAGCAAACCACCCTGCGCGGCACCGTGCTCGATGCGCAGTCGCAGCAGCCGCTGCCGGGCGTAACGGTGGTAGTGCCCGGCAGTAGCCTGGGCACCACCACCGACGCCGCTGGACACTTTACGCTACCCGCGGCAGTCGATGTGCGGGAGGTAACTATTTCATTTATAGGATATAGTGCCCAGGAGGCGCGCGTGCCTGCTAACGGCCAGGCCCTCACCGTACGGCTCGAAGCTGCGCCAGTGAGCCTGCAAGGCGTGGTGGTGTCGGCGAGCCGCGAGCAGGAAAAGCGCACCGAAGCACCGGTAGCTATCAGCCAGCTTTCGCCGCAGCTTATTGCCGATACCAAGGCCACCGCGCCCTACCAGCTGCTCAACAAGGTAGCGGGCGTGTACATGGTGAACCTCGGCAATGAACAGCACATGATGGCTATCCGCCAGCCCATTAGTACCAACGCGGTGTACCTGTACCTGGAAGATGGCCTGCCCATTCGGCCCATCGGTATCTTCAACCACAACGCGCTGTATGAGATAAACCAGGCCGGCGTGCGCAGCATAGAGGTGGTGAAGGGCCCGGCCTCATCGCTCTACGGCTCCAACGCCATCGGGGGGGCTATAAATTTTCTGACGCAGCGCCCCACGCCGTTGCCCACGGCGGGCATTTCGGTGCAGGGCGATGGCTTCGGCTATCGGCGCGTCGATGCCAGCGCCAGCGGCCCAGCCGGCCGGCTGGGCCTGTACGTGGGCGGCTACGCGGCCCGGCAGCGCAACAGCTGGCAAGACTACACCGACTTCGATAAGCAGTCGTGGACGGCGCGGGCCGACTACCGGGTTAGTGCTAAAACGCGGCTGGTGGGCATGGGTACCTACAACTACCTCAACACCCAAACGCCGGGCACCCTGGACAGCACCCGTTTTTACAGCCGCCGCTACCAGAGTAACAACCGCTTCACCAACCGCGTGGTATCGGCGGTGCGGGCCAGCCTGCGCCTGGAGCACGACTGGAGCCCCGCGCAGCAAACGGCCTTTACGGCATTTGCACGCTACAACTCGACCGGCCAGCTGCCGAGCTATTTTATCAGCGATATGCGGGTTAAGGGCGTGTATCAAAGTTCTAACGGGCAGGTAAATAACCAGTCGTTTCGTAGCTATGGGGCGCTGGCGCAACACCGCCTCGACCTGGGCTTTCTGAACTCGCGGCTCATCGTGGGTGGCTATTTTGATTATAGCCCGAGCACGTACTACGCCCGCTACCTGACTATTGACAAGGACGTGGCCAACAACTTTTACACAGGCTACACCGACACCGGGCGCTACCTCGACAACTACCAGATTGACCTCTTCAACACGGCGGCCTACGCCCAGTATGAGGTGCAGGCCACTGAGGCGCTGCGGATAGTGGGAGGCCTGCGCTACGACCGGGTACAGTACAATTTCAGTAACAACCTGAGCGGCGCGCAAACCACCAAAAAAGCGGTCCAGAACAATACCTACAACATTGTGGCCCCCAAGCTTGGCCTGACCTACGCCCTGGGGCCGGCGCAGGGCCTGTACGCCAACTTCAGCACCGGTTTTCAGCCGCCCGAAACGGGTAGCCTCTACAGCTCGCGCCAGACGATTGAGCTAAAGCAGGCCAATTTCAACAATTACGAGGTGGGCGGCTGGGTGGCGCTGTTTGAGCGCAAAGTGTATATCGACCTGAGTGCATACGTGTTAGAGGGCCGCAACGAGATGGTGAGCCTCTTGCAGCCCGACAACACCACGCAGAGCGAAAACGTGGGCGCGACCCGCCACCGGGGTATCGAATACACGCTGACCTACGCGCCGGTATCGGAGGTGAATTTCCGCGTGAGCGGCACCAACGTGCAGCATACCTACTTGGAATACAGCGAAGTAGTGCAGGGCAAAAACCGCGACTACGCCGGCAACCGCATGGTGAGCGCCCCCACCTGGATTGCCAACGCGGAGGTGTTCTACAAGCCGCGCTTCGTGCCCGGGGCCCGGCTGGGGCTTGAGTACCAGCGCATTGGCCAGTATTTCACTAACGCGGCCAATACTAAGACCTACGCCGGCTACAACCTGCTGAACCTGCGCCTCGGCTACCGCCTGCCGCAGCCCGCCGTGCGCGGCCTCGAAGTGTGGGCCAACGTGGCGAACCTCAGCAATGAGCTGTACGCCAGCCTAGTAACCAGCAACCAGTACGGCACCACCTACCAGGCCGCCGCGCCGCGCACCGTTACGCTGGGCCTGGGCTACACGTTTGCTGGCAAAGCGCGGGAGTAGCCCTCCGCGCTCACCCCCCGGCCCCCCTCGCTTCATGCGCGATATCCTCCGGGAGAGGGGGGGACGAATCGTTGACAAGATTTAACTGCTTAATAATTAACCATATGCAAGCCACTTCCCCGCCGCCCCGCGCGGCCGCCTCGCCCGTGCGGCGCTTTGTGGGCCGGCACCTGTACCGCTGGCACCGTACGCTGGGCCTGGTCACGCTGCTGCCCGTTATTATGTGGACGCTCAGCGGGCTCTCGCACCCGCTGATGTCCAATTGGTTGCGCCCGGCCATTGCCCACGAAACCGTGCCCGCGCCGCCGCTGCTGGCCAGCCAGCTCACCGTGCCGGTGGCGCAGCTGCTGGCCCAAAACCACCTGGCGGCCATCCAAAACCTGCGCGTAGTGCGGCTGCTTCGCCAGCCCGCGTATCAGCTCACCGACTTTCGGGGGCGGCTGCGCTACTTCCTGGCCGCCACCGGCCAGGAAGTGCCCGGCGGCGACCAAGCCTACGCCGAGGAACTGTCCCGCTACCTGCTGGCCGACTCGACCAGCGCCTTGGCCCGCGCCGAGCGCCTGACGCACTACACGGGTGATTATAAGTTTATTAACCGCCTGCTGCCCGTCTGGAAAATCACCTTTGCCCGGCCCGACGGCATGGCCGTGTATATCGAAACCGGCCAGAGCCGCCTGGGCACGTTCAACAACCTGGCCCGCGCCCGCTTCCTGTGGGTGTTTGGAATGCTGCACAACTGGGATTTTCTGGATGCGTTGCCCCGGCCGCTGCACCTGGGTATCATGCTGGTTTTTACCACCGTTATCTGGCTGTCGGCGCTGAGCGGGCTGGTTATCTACGGCTTTGTGCGCCAGAAATTGCAGCAGCCCCGCTCGGCGCACGACCAGGTGGGCTGGCTGCGCCGCCGGCACCGCACGCTGGGGCTGTGGGTGGCGTTCGTTACGTGCACGTTTGCCTTCAGCGCATCGTACCACCTCTGGCAAAAAATCACGCCTGACCGCCGCGACGCCGTGGCGCGGGTGAGCGCCTTTGCCGCCAGCGAGCTAACCTGGCCGCTGGCCGACGCCCTGGCGGGCCCTGCGCCCGCCACGCGGCTATCGCTGGCGCGCGTAGCCGGCCAGCCCTACTACCGCCTGGTGAGCAAAGGCGCTGACGGCCAGTCAACTGTGCATTACCGCAGCACCCGCGACGGTACCGAACTGCCCAATGGCGAAATGCGCTACGCCGCCGAGCTGGGCCAGGAGTTTATGCTGGCGCTCGATGGCCGCCCGGCCACGGCCAGCGCCACCGGCGCGGCCGAAGACGGTGCCTTGCCCGACTGCTGCACCGCGCCCGCTCTTACCACCGAGGCCCCGGTGGCCATTGGCGCGCCCGCCGTGGCCAACTTGGGCAGCTCTACCGAGTCCGACCCCGAGCTGGTAACCAAGTTTGCCGGCGAGTATGGCTTCGTAAACAAGCGCCTGCCGGTAGTGAAGCTGGCCTACGCCGGGGCCGGCCACCCGGCCCTGTATGTGGAGCCCGCCACCGGCCGCCTCGCCGCGCGCGTCACTGACGGCGACCGGCGTGAGGGGCTTTCATTTGCCGTGCTCCATAAATTCTTCCTCATGGATTGGGCCGGCAAAAACGTGCGCGACGCCGTGGCCATGCTTTCGGCGCTGGGTGTGCTGGCCATTACGCTCTATGGCTTCGTGCTGTTGCTGCGAACACGTAAATAATTGTTGGTTAGGTAGTTAGCAAAAAAGAAAGAACATTATGCTGAACGCAGTGAAGCATGACGTTCTTTCTTAATTACCCATTACCCATTACCCATTACCCATTACCCATTACCCATTACCAAGCCAGCAGGGCTTCGGCTTGCTCGCGCAGCACCTGGCATAGCAGCGGGTCGGTTATCTGGCCTTCCTTGGAGAGGTGCTGGCTGATGTTGGGCAGGCGCACGCGCTGGGGCAACACATTGCTACCCAGATAGAAAAGGATGTCGGTGAGGTGGCTCAGGGCCAGCAGGCCGCCCTGGCCGCCGCTGCTCAGGCTCACGAGGGCCGCTTTTTTGCCGCGCAGGCCGCCGGGGTAGGGCAAGGCGTCGATAAAGGCCTTGAGCGCGCCGGGAATGGAGCAGTTGTACTCGGGCGCGAAAATGACGACGCGCTCCGAGTGGTCGAGCGGGGCCGCCAGCTGGTTGAAAGCCGCGTGCTTGCCCGCGTTGTGGTAGAGCGCAACGCTAAGAAAGTCGGTGGGTAAATCCACCAAGTCTAGAAACTGGTAGGGGGCGTCCAGCTCATCGAGCAGGCTGGCGTAAAATTCGGCCACGCGCCGGGTGCGCGATTGGGGGCGGCTGGTGCCGACGAGCAGGGTAATCAAAATAAAGAATTCAGTATAAATACGTCATTGCGAGCGCAACGAAGTGGAGCGCGGCAATCACCTTGGAACGATAGTAAAACAACTCAATTAGCTTGTTCTGGTTTCGTTCTGGGGCGATTGCCGCGCTCCACTTGGTTGCGCTCGCAATGACAAATAAGGAGAAGCCTAATAAAGACCCCGCAGCCAGCCGCCATCCACGGCCGTAGAGGTGCCGGTGATGTAGCTGGCCCGCTCGGAGCACAGGAAGGCGGCGAGCGCCGCAAACTCGCGCGGCTCGCCCAGGCGGCGCATGGGTATCTCGCTGGTCCAGCGTTCGGTAGCTTGCTCGGGGCTGATGTTGTCGCGGGTGGCGGCGGCGCTGGCCAGGTGCTCGACGCGCTCGGTGCGGGTGTAGCCGGGCAAGATGTTGTTGACCGTGACGCCGCTGGCCGCCACCTCGGTAGCCAGGGTGCGGGCCATGCCCGTAACGGCCGCCCGCAGGCTATTGGAAAGCATGAGGCCCGCCACGGGCTGCTTCACGGCGATGGATGTGATGTTGAGAATCCGGCCCCAGCCGCGGGCCTGCATGCCGGGCAGCACGGCCCGCGTAAGCTCCACTACGCTGCTGAGCAGCAGGCGGGTAGCGGCGTCCCAGGCGGCGGCATCGTGCTGCTCGAAGGTGCCGGCGGGCGGCCCCCCGGCGTTGGTCACCAGGATATCGACCTGCCCAAACTCGGCCAGGGCGGCCTGCACCAGCCGGGCCACGTCGGCGGGGTTGGCCACGTCGGCGGCCACGCCCAGCACCCGCGCCCCGGTAGCGGCCCGGATGGCAGTGCAGGTTGCCTGCAAGGTTGCGTCGGTGCGGGCGCACAGCACCAGGCTGGCGCCTTCAGCCGCCAGCTCTTCGGCCACGGCGCGGCCCAGGCCCTTGCTGGCGGCCGTTACGAGGGCTACTTTTCCGGTTATTCCGAGGTCCATTTTGGTAGGGTAAGGAAAGTTGTCATTGCGAGCACCGCGAAGCAATTGTACCAGAACGATGCCCGAACGACTCGTTCCGGTGCGATTGCTTCGCGGTGCTCGCAATGACAATTGAGTTAGTAACTACTTCTGCCGCAGGTAGCTGTCGCTGCCGTCGAGCCAGTCCTGGCGGGGGGGACTGAAAACGTCTACGTCGAGGGTGTCTTCCAGGGCTTCGGCCTTGTGCGGCAGGTGCGAGGGGATGGTGAGCACCTCACCGGCCCGCACGATTACCTCCTGGCTTTCGTCTTCGCCGAGGTGAAAGCGCAGGGCTCCTTCTAAAATGTAGGTAATCTGCTCGTTATGATGCGAGTGCTTGGGTACGAGCGCGCCTTTTTTGAGGTACACGTGGGCCAGCATCATCTGGTCGCCGGTGATGAGGCGGCGCGCAATGGTGTCCGACAGCTCGTCCTTCGGCATGTCGTCCCAGCGGTAGTGGGTGGCGGGGGGGATTTGGTCCATGAGAAAGGGGATGGAGTGGGATGGGGGAGCACAAAAGAACGTCAGGCAGACCAAAGGGAAGCCTCTCGCTCGCCCCGTTGAACAATTGTAGTTGCTATCCCACGCGCGAGGTTTCCCTTCGGTCTGCCTGACGTTCTTTTGCCCTTGTTACTCATTACTTCCTCACTCACTACTCCACCACGAGGCCGTACTTATCGAGCAGGCCCAGCAAGCCGGCAAGCGCAAAGCGAGCGCCCGTCAGGTTATTATTCTCGGGGTCGAGGCTGAAGCCAGTGGCCGTGGTGAAGTCGGCCCCGGCCAGCAGGGTGTTGTGAAAATTGGTGCGGGTAAGGTCGCAGCCCTGAAAAACGGCGTTGCTCAGGTCGGCATTCGTGAAATCGGCCTCGTCGAGGCTGCATTGGCCGAAGTGGGTGCCCGCCATTTTCTTGCCCCCAAAGGAGGCGTAGCGCAACTGGCAGCTATCGAAATGCACCCCAAACAGCATGTCGAGGCACGCGCCGAAGCTCACGCCCAGCAGCTTGCAATCGGCGAAAGCCACGTTTTGCAGAGAGGTGCTGCTGAGCTTGGTGGTGGTGAGGTTGCAGCGCTCAAACAGGCAATCCTCGAAGCGCAGGCCGGCCAGGCTGGCCTCGCTAAAATCGCACTGCACGAAGCGAAACTGCTCAAAGTCAGTACCTAGCGCCAGAAGGCGGGGCGCATCGAGGCCGGTGAGTACGTTATCGGCAGGAAAATAATCGGGCTTGCGGAGGGCAGCGGGCTTGCGGCGGGGCTTCATAGACCGCAAAGTAAACGGCGCGCCGCCCTAACCTAAAGCGGTAATTCACAGTTTAAGGCGGGTTGCCCCGGCTTCGCCCCACCCACCGGCATATTTCGGTTGGGCACGAGCCGGCCGTTTTGCTTGCGTGTTATGCCCGCCGATTCTCGTACTATCTACTTCAAAAACAGCATCGGCTGTATCTGGGAAGAGCCACAGGCCTACCTGCGGCTCGATTATTACCCCGGCCTCCGCGAAGAAGGACAATTCCGGTCGATGCTGACGCACTTGCGGCAGGCCATGCAGCGCCACAGCTGGAGCCGCGTGCTCATCAACCAGCAGCAGATGAACCCCTTCACGCCCGCCGAAGAGAGCTGGATGAACAACGAATGGCTGCCCCGGGCCGTGCAGGAAAACGGCTACCGCTACGGGGCCGTGCTCGTGGCACACGACGTATTTGCCCGCCTCGCCATGAATAGCGTGCTCGCCACCAGCCGCCGGCTCGGCCACCTCTACCGCAATTTTGAGGGCGAAACCGACGCCGTAAACTGGCTTTTGGGGCAGTGAGCTGGTGAATGAGCGAATTAAAAGTAGGTAATTCACTCATTCACCAACTCACTCATTCACCAATAACCTGCCCGGCCAACAGGTCTTCAAAGGTTTGGCGGCGGCGGATGAGGCGGGGCGGGGCGTCGCCATCGAGCAGCACCTCGGCGGGGCGCAGGCGCGAGTTGAACGAGCTGCTCATCTCGAAGCCGTAGGCGCCGGCGTTGTGGAAGGCAAGTACGTGGCCCTCACGTACTTCGGGCAGCAGGCGGTCCCAGGCAAAGGTGTCGGTTTCGCAGATGTTGCCCACCACCGTGTAGAGGCGCTCGGGGCCGGTGGGGTGCGAGAGGTTGCTGATGTAGTGGTACGCATCGTACATCATGGGCCGGATGAGGTGGTTGAAGCCCGAGTTGACGCCCGCAAATACCGTGGCCGTGGTGTGCTTCACGGTCGCAACCTCCACCAGCAGGAAGCCCGCCTCGCTCACCAGGTACTTGCCGGGCTCAAACCAGGCTTCGAGCGGCCGGCCGTATTCCTGCTCAAACTCCTGGAAAGCCATTGTCACCTGCTGGCCCAGGCTGGTCATGTCGGTTTCGTAGTCGCCGGACTTGTAGGGTACTTTGAAGCCCGAGCCCAGGTCCAGAAACTCCAGCTGCGGGAAGCGCCGGGCGGCGTCGAACAGCACTTCGAGGGCCCGCAGGAACACCGCCACGTCCTTGATTTCGGAGCCCGTGTGCATGTGCAGGCCGCGCACGTGCAGGCCGGTGCCCTTCACCACGCGCTCCAGGTGGCGCATTTGGTGAATGCTGATGCCGAACTTGCTGTCGATGTGGCCGGTCGATATCTTGTAGTTGCCGCCCGCCTCAATGTGCGGGTTCAGGCGCACGCACACCGGGTAGCTGCCGCCGTAGGTGGCCCCAAACTGCTCCAGCAGTGATAGGTTGTCGATATTGAGGTTCACGCCCAGCTCCTTGGCCTCTACCAACTCGCTGAATGCCACGCTGTTGGGCGTGAAGAGAATGTTTTCGGGCCGGAAGCCCACGTGCAGGCCCAGCTTTACTTCGTTGAGGCTCACGCAGTCGAGGCCCGCGCCCTCGGCTAGCATCACCTTCAGGATGGCCACGTTGGTTAGCGCTTTGCAGGCGTAGAAAAACCGCGTGGGGTGGCCGCTAAAGGCGGTGGTAAGCTTCTGGTATTGAGCCCGAATAGTATCGGCTTGATACACATAGAGCGGGGTGCCAAACTGCGCGGCGGCGGCCAGCAGGGCCGTAGTTGGAAGTGCAGACATAAGTACCCGCAAAAATACGTTGGCCGGCCCTGGTAGTAGCGTGGCCCCCGAACTTTGTGCGCCACCCCAATTCGCGCCCGCTGGCGGGTACTCGTCCGGCCACATGCCCCGGTCCGTCGGCGAAGCCGGCCGGCCGGTTGCAGTATGCGCCGCCGGGCCCGTCGTGCAGTCCTGTTTCCCGCGTCATCCGGTTGGCTGGCGAAGCTAGCCGACCAGCGCACCTGCCTTGATTTACAAATTGCGTTAGCAATAACTATGTCCCAGAACCTGCCCGAAGTCTGGCTGCGCGGCCCGCTGCCCGCGGTGCCGCCGCTGCTCCAGCCCGTAGCCCACGCCCTGCTGCAAGCCCGCGAGGAAGTGGCCAAAATCATGGCCGATTTCCCGGCCGCACGCCTAGCCGAGCGCCCGTTGGGCCTGGCCTCGGTGGGCTTCCACCTGCGCCACCTGGCGGGCGTGCTCGACCGCACCTTCACCTACGCCCGCGGCGCGGCCCTCAGCGAAACCCAGCTGACCTACCTGGCTACCGAAGGCCAGCCGCCCACGCACCCCGGCGCCGCGCAAGAGTTGGTGCAACTGTTTAATGAGCAAGTAGATAAGGCCTTGGCGCAGCTAGAGGTTACTCCCGAAACCAGCCTGCCCGAGTGGCGCGGCGTGGGCCGGGCGCAGCTGCCGAGCACCGTTATCGGCCTGCTGGTACACGCCGCCGAGCATACCACGCGCCACGTAGGGCAATTGCTGGTAACGGTTAGGCTAGTTATGAATTATCAATAACTGCTGTTACGCAGGGCCTTAGTACCGGCTACGCCAGGGGTGTAGCGCGGACTTTGTAGTCCGCGTTGCCGCGCCATCAGGCAGGCTTTAACGGCGTGGCAACGCGGACTACAAAGTCCGCGCTACATCCTGCTGCATAACATCAGTTAAGACTCACGCAGAAAATGCTTTTTTAGCCCTACCGGGTACGACCCCGCTGGGGCTAAGAATGTCCTCCACGCGAGCCGTTACTTACTTGCGCGGCTTGGCGCGCTCGTATTGCACGGGCCAGGCTACCTCGGCCCCTAACTCGTGGGCGGCGTGCAGCGGGAAATAGGGGTCGCGCAACTCTTCGCGGGCCAGCAGTACGAGGTCGGCCTGGCCGCTGGCCACAATTTGCTCAGCCTCGGCGGGCGTGGTGATGAGGCCCACGGCCCCGGTGGGCACGCCGGCTTCGCGCTTGATGCGCTCGGCAAATTCGACCTGGTAGCCGGGGCCGACCGGAATTTTGGCGTCGGCCACGTTGCCGCCCGTCGAGCAGTCGATGAGGTCCACGCCGCGGTCGCGCAGCCCGGTGCTGAGCTGCACCGACTCGTCGGCCGACCAGCCGCCCTCGGTCCAGTCGGTGGCCGAAATGCGCACCAGCAGCGGCAGGTTGTCGGGCAGTACCTGGCGCACGGTGGCCACTACTTCCAGCAGCAGCCGGATGCGGTTTTCGAACGAGCCGCCGTAGGTATCGGTGCGCTGGTTGCTGAGCGGCGACAGAAACTCGTGCAGCAGGTAGCCGTGGGCCGCGTGAATCTCAATTACCTTAAAGCCAGCCGCTAACGACCGCTCGGTGGCGCTCCGGAAATCGGCAATTACCTTCTTGATGCCGGCCGCGTCGAGCGCCACCGGCTGGGGATAATCGGCCGAAAACGGGATAGCACTGGGCGCCACTACCTGCCAGCCGCCCTCGGCCTCGGGTATGGCGCCGTGGCCTTTGCCCAGCCAGCTGGTGTAGGTGCTGGCTTTGCGGCCGGCGTGGGCCAGCTGCACGCCCGGCACGCTGCCCTGGGCTTCGATAAACTGGTTGATACGGCGCTGAAAATCAATGTGCTCATCCTTCCAAATGCCGAGGTCTTCGGGCGTGATGCGGCCCTCGGGCGACACCGCCGTGGCTTCCTGAATGAGCAAAGCGGCCCCGCCCACGGCGCGGCTGCCCAGGTGCACCAGGTGCCAGTCGTTGGCAAAGCCATCGACGGCGCTGTACTGGCACATGGGCGAAACGACAAGGCGATTTTTGAGCGTGAGGCCGCGTAGGGTAAGCGGCTCGAAAAGTGCGGACATGCGAAAGGAAATAAGCGTCGGGAAAGTAAAAATTGCCTTGCTACTGCTTGCTTATCAAGTAGTTAGTGAGGAAGATAAGCGGCTGATAGCCAGCGATTGACTTGTGCTAAACCAGGTTATGCAGTAGAGGTTATCACCGCCGAGCTTACGTGCCACGGGGGCAACGCTAGGCCCCTGGTGGCACGTAAAGCCAGCTTTCTATCCCCGCACTACTATGTTCCACGAGATTTCCACTGCCGAAACCCTCGACCGGGTTGCGGTCGATACGGCCACCAGCGCCTCGCGCCGCCAGTTTATCAACCACGCCGGGCGCGGCCTGCTGGCTGCCGGCCTGGCCACCGCCCTGCCGCTGGCCGCCGCCGAAGCCGCCGACCTCGGCGGCTTCGATACGCCGCCCATCACGGGCCCGCTCGATATCAAGCTGCCGCCCCTCGAAGCGCCCACCGACCCCCAGGCCGGCCCGCTGCCCAACCCCGACGCCCCCGACCGGCGCGTGGGCTACGCGCTGGTGGGCCTCGGCCACCTCACGCTGGCCGAAATCCTGCCCGCCTTCGGCCAGTGCAAGCACGCCAAGCCGGTAGCTTTGGTGAGCGGCGACGCCGAGAAAATGGCCAAAGTGGCCAAGCAGTACGGCATCAAAGCCAGCAGCTGCTACTCGTACCAAACCTACGATAAGCTCAAGGATAACCCCGAAGTAGAGGTGATTTACATTGTGTTGCCTAATTCGCAGCACCACGAGTTCACGCTGCGGGGCGCGCAGGCTGGCAAGCACATTCTCTGCGAAAAGCCGATGGCCAACACCGTGAAGGAGTGCGAGGAAATGATTGCCGCCTGCAACAAAGCCGGCAAGAAACTCATGATTGCGTACCGCATTCAGTACGAGCCGCTGAACCGCGCCGCCATGAAGCTGGTGCGCGCTAAAACCTACGGCGCGCCCAAGCTCATCCAGATGATGAACTGCCAGAACCAGGCCCACGACCAGCAGTGGCGCCACAAAAAAGCCCTGGCCGGCGGCGGCTCGCTGCCCGACGTGGGCCTGTACTGCCTCAACACCACGCGCTTTCTGCTGGGGGAGGAGCCGACTGAGGTTTCGGCCCAAATCTATAGCACGCCCGGCGACGACCGCTTCCGGGAAATCGAAGAGAATGTGAGCTTTACGCTGCGTTTCCCGAGCGGCGTTATCTCGCAGTGCATGACGGGCTACGGCTCGTTCAACGCTAAGAGCTACGCCGTACATTCCGAAACCGGCACCATCAAAATGGACCCCGCTTTCCCCTACAAAGGCCTCAAGCAGGAGCTGGTGCACGCCCCCAACGGCAAGCAGGTAACCGAAATCCCGAGTAACCCCGCCAAGCAGCATTTCGCCCTCGAAATGGACCACATGGCCGAGTGCGTGCGCGGCAACAAAACGCCCTACACGCCCGGCGAAGAGGGCTTGCAGGACCAGCGCATTATGGAGGCTATCTATCAGTCGGCCAAGGAGAACCGGCCCGTGAAGCTAACCGCCGGCGTGGGTAAAATAGACGCCTTCCGCGGCACGCCGCCCACCGAGGAAGAGGCGTAAGGCACCTCACCCGCGGCCCCTTCTCCCCAAAAGAAGGGAAGCCGGATGATTTCTTGAAAATTCGCAAGGATAGAAAGCACTTTTAGCATTTGCTGAGGGTGCTTTCTGCTTCTCAAAAAGGTGGTCAGGCTCCCCCTCTTCTGGGGAGAGGAGGCCGGGGGTGAGGTGCCCGCGCACGGTTATTTTTGCCAAATTCTACCGCTTCCCACCCCATGAAAAACCGCTTCTCACCCTATGTCCTGACGCTGGCCCTGGCCGCGCTCACCAGCGTGCCAGCCCTGGCCGGCCCACCCGCCGGCCCCATTAAAGTAGCTGTGCGCCAGGCCAATGGCCGCTACGAGCTGCTGCGCGCCGGCCAACCCTACTTCGTGAAAGGCGCGGGCGGCGGCCAGTACCCCGAGCGCATTGCGGCCTACGGCGGCAACTCCGTCCGCACCTGGAGCACCGATGAGGCGCCCAAGGTATTGGCGGAGGCCAATAAGCACCACCTCACCGTGATGCTGGGCCTCGACGTGGCCCGCGAGCGCCACGGCTTCGACTACAACGACCCGGCCGCCGTGGCCGCGCAGCTGCAAAAAATCAAGCAAGAGGTACTTATGTACAAGGATGACCCGGCCGTGTTGTTCTGGGGCATCGGCAATGAGCTGAACCTCGACTACACCAACCCCAAGGTGTGGGACGCCGTGAACGACATCGCGAAGATGATTCACGAAACCGACCCCAACCACCCTACCTCGACTGTGCTGGCCGGGGCCAATAAAAAGGAGGTCGAGTACGTGAAAACCCGCTGCCCGGCCGTGGACATCCTGAGTATCAACACCTACGCCGGGCTGGCCACCCTGCCCCAGCAGGTAGCCGACGCTGGCTGGACCGGCCCCTACCTCGTGGCCGAGTGGGGCCCCACCGGCCACTGGGAAGGCCCCCAAACCGCCTGGAAAGCCTCGGTGGAGGAAACCAGTAGCCAAAAAGCGGCCGTGTATAAGAGCCGCTACGAGGCCTCTATCGAGAAAGACCGGGCGCACTGCCTGGGCAGCTACGTGTTTCTCTGGGGCCAGAAGCAGGAGCGCACGCCCACCTGGTACGGCATCTTCACCGAGAAGGGGGAAGAAACGGAGGTCGTGGACGTGATTCAGTACCTCTGGACCGGCCACTATCCGAAGAATCGCGCCCCGCATATTAGCACGCTAACCCTTGATGGCAAGCCCGCTACGGCCAGCGTAACGCTGCGCCCCGGCCAGCCCTACCCCCTGGCCGCCGCCGTCACCGACCCCGAGCACGACGCGCTCACCTACCAGTGGGAGCTGCTACCCGAGAGCACCGACCTCAAGCAGGGCGGCGACCGCGAAAGCCGCCCCACGCCCGTGGCGGGCCGCGTACCGGCCGGCGCAACGGGCCAAACCACGCTTACCGCGCCCACCGCGCCGGGGGCCTACCGCCTGTTTGTGTACGCCCACGATGGCCACGGCAACGTAGCCACCGGCAACATACCGTTTCTGGTGCCGAACTGAAGGCGGGGCAGCGAGTTAAAGCACTCTATGCGCACCGTCATTCAAAAGCACCGGGCCGTAAGCGCCCCCATTGCCGACCTCGTTACGTACCGGGCAATCCCCACGCAATCAGTCGAATACATTGACCCGTTTTTGTTTCTGAACCACCACGGGCCGCAAGTGTACCGGGCTAATAACCGGGGCCTACCCTTCGGCCCGCATCCGCACCGGGGTTTCGAAACGGTCACGTTTATTCTGGAAGGCGATATTCTGCACAAGGACAGCAGCGGCCACGAGAGCGTGATAAAAGCCGGCGGCATTCAGTGGATGACGGCCGGCGCGGGCCTCATCCACGCCGAAGTGTCGTCCGATGAGTTCAAGAAAACGGGTGGGCCACTCGAAATCTTGCAGCTTTGGGTGAACCTGCCGGCGAAGTTCAAGCTGATTGAGCCGCGCTACATTGGCCTGCAAGCCAACGAGATACCCGTAACGGAGCTGGCTGCCGGCGTAACCGCGCACGCGGTATCGGGCAATTGGTCGGGCACCGCCGGGGCCGTGCAGCCGCTGGCCGACGTGGCTTTGGCCTGGCTCGACCTGGCGGCGGGCGCGGCGGTGACGCTGCCCATTGCGGCCAGCCGCAGTGTATTCTTCTACGTGGTAAGCGGTAGCGTGCGCGTAAACGGCACCGAAGCGTTTGCCCGCGAGCTGGTCGAGTTTACTTATGATGGCGACGAGCTGGTAATTAAAGCATTGGCTACCAGCGTGTTGCTACTAGGCCACGCCGAGCCGTTTGGTGAGCCGGTGGTGTCGGGCGGGCCGTTTGTGATGAATACGGAGGCCGAAATCGAGCAGGCGTACACCGATTATCAGCAGGGGAAATTTGGCACCTGGAACGGGTGAGGTAGCGTGGACTCTGCGAGTCCGCGCGTGGGGTCATTGACCAACGTTACCACGCGCGGACTCGCAGAGTCCACGCTACGGCGCTTGGAGATTTAGAATTCCTGCCTACCTTGCCACCCAGTTCGACAGATATCATGTTCACCGCCCGCTACTTTTTTGGCTTCTATTATTTTACGCCTCCCGCGTAGAACGAGTCGCCATGTAGCTAAGCCACTGAGATTTAGCAGCGCCACTCGTTCTTCGGGTGGCGCTTTTTTTATGCGTTTCAGCTTTGTAGCCAGCTACTTCAAGCACCAAGCACTATGTATCAAGCACCAGCAAGCGTTGCCATTCAGGGTTTCCAAGGCAGCTTCCACGAAGTAGCGGCCCGCCAGTATTTCGGGGCGGCCCCGGCGCTGAATTTCTGCGCCACCTTTGGCGAAGTGGTGGCCCAGGTAGCCGACGGCCGCGCCGAGGCGGCGCTCATGGCCATGGAAAACTCGCTGGCGGGCAGCATCTTACCTAATTATCTGCTGCTGGAGCGCGCCCACCTCACCATCACGGGCGAGGTGTACCTGCCCATCCACCAGCACCTGCTGGTGCTGCCCGGCACCACGCTGGCCAACATCCGGGCCGTGCACTCGCACCCCATGGCCCTGCGCCAGTGCGGCGACTTCCTGAGCCAACACCCCCACTGGCAACTAGTTGAAACCGAAGACACTGGCCTCAGCGCCCAGTTGCTGGCCCAGCGCCGCCCGGCGGGCGTGGCCGTAGTAGCCGGCGCGCAGGCCGCCGAGGCCTTCGGCCTGGAAATTCTGGCTCCCGCCATCAACGACGACCCCAGTAACTACACCCGCTTCCTGGTGTTGGAGTGCGCCGCCGAGGCCCAGCCGGTGGCCCAGCCCGATAAGGCATCGCTGTATTTCTACACTTCGCACGCGCCGGGCATGCTGGCGCGGGTGCTCACGCTGGTAGCCAGCCACGGCCTGAATTTGAGCAAGTTGCAGTCGTGCCCGCGCCCCAGCCAGCCCTGGCACTACGGCTTCCACGCCGACGTGGAGTTTGGCGCGCCCGCCCAGCTGGCGGCCCTGCTGGCCGAGCTGCCCGCCGTGACGGAGGAGCTGCGGGTGCTGGGCGCCTACGAGCGCGGCAGCATGGATTTCAGGCAGGAGTTTTCCGCGCCAGTTGTCATTGCGGGCGCAGCGAAGCAATCGCATCAGCACGACCCGATAGAACGATAAGAATTCAACGATTTCGTGCTGATGCGATTGCTTCGCTGCGCGCGCAATGACAGCCGATTATCTAAGTAGCTAGAAAAATGCAAGTTTCCACCGCCAGCCGCCTGGCCCACACCGGCGAATACTACTTCTCGCGCAAGCTGCGCGAGCTGGCCGCCCTCAACGCGGCCGGGGCCAATATCATCAGCCTGGGCATCGGCAGCCCCGATTTGCCGCCGCACCCGCGCGTGGTGGCGGCGCTGGCGGCCACCGCCGCCCAGCCCAACGCCCACGGCTACCAGAGCTACCAGGGCACGCCCGCGCTGCGCCAGGCCATGGCCGGCTTCTACCAAAAAAGCTACGGCGTGGCCCTCGACCCCGCCACCGAAGTGCTGCCCCTGGCTGGCTCCAAAGAGGGCCTGATGCACATTGGCATGACCTTTCTGGAGGCCGGCGACGCGGTGCTCATCCCCAACCCCGGCTACCCCACCTACCGCGCGGTGGCCGAAATCTGCGGGGCCGAGGTGCGCGACTACGACCTGACCGCCGCCACCGGCTGGCTGCCCGACCTGGAAGCCCTGGCCCAGAGCGACTTGCGCCGCGTGAAGCTGATGCTCGTCAACTACCCGCACATGCCCACCGGCACGCCGGCCAGCCCCGAGTTTCTGACCAAGCTGGTTGAGTTTGCCACGGAGCACGGCATTATGCTGGTGCACGACAACCCCTACGGCTTCGTGCTGAACGAAACGCCGCCCACCAGTCTGCTCAGTATTCCGGGCGCCAGGGAAGTGGCGTTGGAGCTTAACTCGCTGAGCAAGAGCCATAACCTGGCCGGCTGGCGCGTGGGCATGCTGGTGGGCCGCGCCGATTGGCTCACCGAGGTGCTGCGCTT
Source organism: Hymenobacter sp. H14-R3 (assembly GCF_030063445.1). Lineage (GTDB taxonomy): Bacteria > Bacteroidota > Bacteroidia > Cytophagales > Hymenobacteraceae > Hymenobacter. The sequence continues at coordinate 194,949 of NZ_JASITD010000005.1, forward strand.
CAAGAGCAACATGGATTCGGGCGTGTTCCTGGGTATTCAACAGGCGGCGATAGCGGCGCTGGCGCTGGGTGAGGAGTGGTTTGCAGAATTGAACGCCACCTACCGCGCCCGGCGCGAGCTGGTGCGCGAACTGCTGGCGGCGCTGGGCTGCGAGGCCGCGCCGGGCCAAACGGGCCTGTTCGTTTGGGCCGCCGTGCCGCCGCAGTACGCCGATGGCTACGCCCTGAGCGACGCCGTGCTGGCCGAGGCGCGGGTTTTTCTGACGCCCGGCGGCATCTTCGGCAGCAACGGCAACGGCTACATCCGGGCCAGCCTGTGCCAGCCCGAAAGCGTGCTGCGCGAGGCGCTGGAACGGGTTGAAAGTATGAAAGTAACTCATGCAGACCGCCGGGTAGCAGCTCGCAAGCAGCAGTAAATCAATCGTCAGCAACGAGGTGAGCGAGGTGCTTCCCTTCGGTCTGCACGACGTGCAGGTAATAAGTGTATTAGTATGACTATCACCATAATCGGCCTGGGCCTCATCGGCGGCTCGCTGGCGCTCAGCCTGCGCCAGCACGGGCTAGCCACGCGGCTCATCGGCGTGGAGGCCAACCCCGCTTACGCCCGCCGGGCGCTGGAGCTGGGCCTGGTCGATGAAATCGGCCCCGACCTGGCGGCGGCGGTGGCCCCGGCAGCCCTCGTTATTGTGGCCGTGCCCATGGATGCCATGCTGACGGTATTACCGCAAGTGCTTGATTTAGTAACTGATAAGCAGCTGGTTATCGACGTTGGCTCGACCAAGGGCAACCTGCTGGCGGCCGTGGCCGGGCACCCGCGCCGGGGCCGCTTCGTGGCCGTGCACCCCATGGCCGGCACCGAATACTCGGGCCCCGATGCGGCGGTGAGTGGCTTATTCGAAGGCAAAACGCTGGTAGTCTGCGATGCTGCCGCCAGCGACCCCGACGCCGTGGCCACGGTGGAGGCCCTGTTTCGGGCCGTGCCCATGCGGGTGCTGCACCTCGGCGCGGCCGACCACGACCTGCACACGGCCTACGTGTCGCACATCTCGCACCTCACCTCGTTTGCGCTGGCCCTCACGGTGTTGGAGAAGGAGCAGCGCGGCGAGCAGCGCATTTTTGACCTAGCCGGCGGCGGCTTTGCCTCCACCGTGCGGCTGGCCAAGAGTGCGCCGGCTACCTGGGTGCCCATCTTCCGCCAAAACCGGGAAAACGTGCTCGATGTGCTCGATGAGCACCTGGTGCAGCTGCATAAGCTGCGCGAACTGCTGGCCACCGAGGATTACGTCGGGCTGACGCAGCAGCTGGAACACGCCAACGAGATAAAGAAAATAATTCCCTGAAATGTAAAACGGAGTGCCACTCCGTTTCCGCTCGGCCAGCTTGTGCGGCCCGTGCTTACGCCAAACGGAGTGTCACTCCGTTTTACTTCGCTTTCACAACCAACTCATACCCCCATGTTCAACGACCTCTTCAACCGCAAACCCGAGGATAAGCCCTTCCTCATCTCTGGCCCGTGCTCGGCCGAAACCGAGGAGCAGGTGCTCGAAACCTGCCAGCGCCTGGCCGCCACCGGTAAGGTGCAGGCCCTGCGCGCCGGTATCTGGAAGCCCCGCACCAAGCCCGGCGGCTTCGAAGGGGTGGGGGCCAAGGGCCTGCCGTGGCTCAAAAAAGCCAGCGAGCTCACCGGCCTGCCGGTGGCCGTGGAAGTAGCCACCGCCAAGCACGTGGAGGACTGCCTGGCCTTTGGTGTGGACCTGGTGTGGGTGGGCGCGCGCACCACGGGCAACCCGTTTTCGGTGCAGGAAATCGCCAATGCCCTGCGCGGCGTCGATATTCCGGTGCTGGTCAAAAACCCCATTCACCCCGAGCTGGAGCTGTGGGTGGGGGCCATCGAGCGCCTGCAAAAAGCTGGTTTGAAGCAGGTTGGCATGATTCACCGGGGCTTTTCGAGCTACGGCAACACCGACTTCCGCAATGCGCCGATGTGGCACCTGCCCATCGAGATGAAGCGCCGGATGCCCGAGCTGCCCATCCTCAACGACCCCAGCCACATCTGCGGCCGGCGCGATACGTTGTTTGCCGTGGCGCAGCAGGCGCTCGACCTCGACTTCGACGGCACCATGATTGAGAGCCACATCGACCCCGACAACGCCTGGAGCGATGCCAAGCAGCAAATCACGCCCGAGGTGCTGGGCCAACTCATCACCAACCTGGTGTGGCGCCACGAGACCACCGACAAGGCCGAGTACCTGACTGCCCTGGCCGGCCTGCGCGAGCAAATCAACAACCTCGACGCCGAGGTGATGCAGCTGCTGGGCCGCCGCATGGCCGTGGCCGAAAAAATCGGGCAGTACAAGAAAGACAACGACATTACCATCCTGCAAACCGCCCGCCTCAACGAGATTCTGGAGCGCAGCAAGCGCCAGGGTGCCCAGGTGGGCCTCACGGAAGATTTCGTGGAGCGCTACCTGGAAGCCGTTCACCTGGAGTCGGTTATGCGCCAGGAGCGGGTAATGAACGGGTAGGCGAAGTAGCTCCACGCCCGGCCCCTCCCCTGCGGGGGTGGGGAGCCAGACGAATTTGCCGATGCGTTACTGTAGCTTTCATCCCCCAGGTAAGAGGGGTTTTGGCAGACGAACGATTGCGTTGCCCCGGCTCCCCTCCCCCGCAGGGGAGGGGCCGGGGGGGTGCCGTTCGTGCCGTACTTTCCAGCAATGAAAAAAAATACCCGATTCCTCCTGCTAGCCGCCGCGCTGCTGGCTGGCTGCCAGGCCCAGGCGCAACGCCTGCCCAAAGCCCAGCACGAGCTGCTGGCCACCCCCACCACCGTGGCCTGGGGCTACTACTCAGCCGATGCGCCGCCGGTGATGCGCATCAAATCGGGCGAGACGGTGCAGGTGCACACGCTCCTTACCTCCAGCCCCACGCGGCTCGAAGGGGCGGGCGTGGCCCCGGCGCAGGTAGAGCAGTCGCTGCGCGATATCTATGAGAAAGTGACCAACAAGGGGCCGGGCGGGCATATCCTCACCGGGCCCATTTTTGTGGAAGGGGCCGAGCCGGGCGACGTGCTGGAGGTGCGCATCAAGGCCATTGAGCTGGCTATTCCGTACGCCTACAACGGGTTTGGGCCGAAGAGCGGGTTTATTCCCGAAGACTTTGGCTACGCCAAGATGAAGATTATTCCGCTCGATAAGAAGCGGATGGTGGCCGACTTTGCGCCCGGCATTGAGCTGCCGCTGCACCCGTTTTTTGGGAGCATGGGCGTGGCCCCGCCGCCCGCGATGGGCCGGGTAAACAGCGCGCCACCCGGCATATTCGGCGGCAACCTCGACAACAAAGACCTGGTGGTGGGCACCACGCTCTACCTGCCGGTGCACGTGCCGGGCGCACTATTCTTTGTGGGCGACGGCCATGCTGGCCAGGGTAACGGTGAGGTCGATATCACCGCCCTCGAAACTTCCCTGACCGGCAACCTGGAGTTTATCGTGCACAAAGACACGCACTTAGCCCTGCCCCGTGCCGAAACGCCGACCCACTACATCAGCATGGGCCTGGATGAGGATTTGACCCTAGCCGGCAAGCAGGCCGTGCGCGAAATGATAGCTTTCCTGATGAAAACCAAGGGCATGACCAAGGACGATGCCTACATGCTGTGCAGCGTGGCCGGCGACCTCAACGTGACGCAAGTGGTAGACGGCACCCGCGGCGCGCACATGCTGCTACCCAAAAGCATTTTCAAAAAGTAGCGTAAGCTTTAGCTTGCGAGTGAGCGTAGCGAGCAGGCGGCTCCGCGCGGCGCGAACGACCATACTCCCTGGCGCTCGCTCGCAAGCTAGAGCTTACGCTACTTTAGAAACTTCCCAATGTTTTCGTTCAGAAACTTGGCGTCGGCGGGGTTGCTGGCCGCGCCGGCGGTGTGGCCCCACAGCGACGGAATGGGCAGCAGCTGCACGCCCGCAATGAACGCCGCCTCATAGCGCGCGTCGCCCACCGGGAAGTATAAATCCGTTTCGGAAGGCATGTATAAAATGGGCACCTTGATGCTGCGCAAGACTTTTTCGACGTCGCCGCCCATGCCGGGCGTGGTGCCCACGTTGTGGTACTCCCAGGTGCGCATCTGGGCGATGAGGTCGTTGGCGTCGGCCCCCGGAATGAAGTGCGTGCGGTAGTTATTCAGCACTTGCTCGAAGGTGGTGCCGGGCTTCTCCTCGTTGCGCCACAGCTCTTTGCGCCACCACTCCTGCGAGAAAAGCCAGCCCGTCCAGACGGTGGCGAAGGCTTCGATGCCTTTAGTGGGCGGCGCGGTGTAGTCGCCGTTCCGGAAAGCCTCATCGGCGGTAAGGGCCGCTATCTGGCCTTCGAGGCGTACTACGCCATGGGGGTAGTTCTTGGCCGTGCCCGAGGTAGCCACGATGCGGTCGGCGAAGGTGGGGTAGCTCACGGCCCACTGAAAGGCCTGCTGCGCGCCCATCGAAAAGCCAATGATGGCGCGCAAATGCGTTATTTTTAAGTCTTTAGCCAGTAGCTCGTGCACGGCCTGCACGTTGTCGCGGATGGTCATCACCGGGAAGCGCGGGCCGTGAAACGGCTCGGGCGTGTTGCTGGGCGAGGAGGAATGGCCGTTGCCAAACAGCTCGGTAGTAACCAGAAACAACTTGGTGGTATCGAGGCACTTGCCGGGGCCGATGAGCCACTCATAGCCCCGGTGGTCGGCCATGTAATGCGAGGGCAGCAGCACGGCATTGTCGCGCTTGGCGTTGAGGTGGCCGTAGGTGCCGTAGCCCACCCGCGCCTGGGGCAGCACCGCGCCGCCCTCGGTTTTAAAGTTGGGGAGGGTGAAAAAGTGGTGCGGCACTTTAGCAGCCGGCTTGGTTTGGGCCTGGGCGACGAAGGCGGTGAGTAGGAAAAGCAGGGGTAGGAACTGGCGCATAACGAAGAGTAAGTAAAAGTGTAGCGTAAGCTTTAGCTTGCGGGTGAGCGCCAGCGAGCAGGCGGCCCCGCCCGGCGCGAACGACCCTGCTCGCTGGCGCTCGCTCGCAAGCTAAAGCTTACGCTACAGGGCTGGCAGCTGCTTACTTTGATGCAATTTTTTACAAGTGTTTAATTCAAAGTTAGTTACGAAATATGCTACGCAACGGCCTGTCTCACCTGCTCATAGGTTTTGGTGGGAAACTTCAGTTGCCAGGCTTTTTTGACTTCGGCGAGGAGCGATAGCAAGTGCGCTGTATCCTGGCTAGCCAGCTGGCTTTTCAGGGCCAGCTTCGCCGGGGCTGTTAGTGTTTGGTTATCAATAATTTGTGCCAATTGCCAATCAGAAAGGTGCTGATAATCTTGGCGGAACGCAGTGAATTTCGCCAAGATTATCAGTGCTTCTCTGGCAAAGCCCAGGCCAGTGGCGCTTTCGTGGGTGGCCATTAAAACCAGGTTCTCCAAGCGGCTGGCGTACGCATTTTGCTCGGCAAATGCGTCGCCGGCAAACTGCTGGTACAGCTCGGTATATTCGTGGCTCAGCGCCTGCAGCTGCGCTTCCAGCTGGCTTAGCTTAACCAAAAAGGAATCCAGATTGGGCATTGAGGACTGGTTTGATGGGTAATAGCCACATCGGCGTCGAGGGCGATGAGTAGCGCGAAGTTTCCACTTCGTGCGTGAGCGCAGCGAGCATGGTCGTTTGAGCCGCGCGGTACCGCCTGCTCGCTGCGCTCGCTCGCAAGCTGAAGCTTACGTTACAGGGCCAGAATCTGCTTCAACTCAGCCGGCGACACGGTGAGCAGGCCCACTTTAGGCAGGCGCTCAGTTAATACCCGCCAGTTGGGCTCCTGCTTGAAAATGGGTTTCAGCAGGGCCATTGCGGCGGGCACCTGCTGCTTGTTGGCCAGCGTGATGGCGTGCCAGTACTTCATTTCCAGGTTATTAGGAAGCATCTTTTCGGCGGCCTGGTACTCGGCAATGGCCCCTGGCATGTCGTTTTTTTCCACGGCCAGGTCGCCGGCGTTCATGTGGTCGTAGGCGCGGTGCAACTTCAGCAGGCGGCGCAGCTCGGGCAGGGGCGCGGCGCTGTCATCCACGCGCAGGTCCACGAGGCGGTCGGCCCAGGGGCCTTCGGTGGTGGTGCCGCGCACCACCAGCAGCGCCGCCGACTGGCGGCCCCGGATGTCGCCGCCGGCGGCCTGGGCCGCGTCGAGGGCGGCGAGCACGCGCTCGGCCAGGGGCAGGGCGGCGCTGGCTTCGTAGGCCTTGGCCATGGCCCCCCACACGGTGGCGTTGAGCATCATATTGGCCTGCACCGAGAACTGCGCGCCTTGCTGGTGGCCGGCCATATCCACGCATTTTTTGCCGGTGTGGGTGGCCACGCGGCCCTGGTTATCCAGGATGGCCACCTGGCGCACCTCGCGGGCCTCGTCGGCGGCCAGCAGCTCGTCGAGCGCCTGCTGGGCGGTTTTGCCGCTCTTTAGCAACGCCAGACCGCGCAGGCCAAACGACTTATTGGTAAACGATTGCGTGGCTACTACGCCCACGCCGGCCTCGGCCCAGCTCACGCTGGTGCCCACCGAAAACCAGTGGCTTTGCACAGCCACGGCCATTTCGCCGGTCTTGGGGTCGCGGGCCACGATGCTGAAGGTGTGGGCCAGCGGGTCGGTGGCCGAGTAGATGGACTGCGCAGCGGCTGGGCGCGCCAGCAGCAGCAGCGCCGCGAAAAAGGGTAGGAGTTTGCGAAGCATAAGTTGGAAGAAAAGCGAAAGTAGCTACCCGCCGGCCGAACCCCGCCCAGGCGCTAGCCCCCAACGCCAACGACCTCCCGGCAAAAATGCCAGTAGGCTGCGTAGTAAGTAGTTATGCAAAAGACAAGTTTGGCGCTAAGGCCCTTACTCTACCGTTAAGTGCTAGCTGAGGGCACCGGCGCTGATTTGCCGACGCATGGTGTAGAGGCCGCGGGCCACGCCGGGCAGCGCCAGCGCGCGGCTGGCTTCGGTAGAGGGGGCAGGGTATTGCTGCAACACGCTTTGGCCCAGTGCATTGAGTAGCGATACGCCGATGCCCTGCTGGCCCAGGCTGGCTGGCAAGCTCAGCGACACGCACCCGCCCGCCGCGGGGTTGGGGTGGAGAAACACGCCCGCCGCCGCGACCGCCGTGGCCCTGGTGCCCAGCAGGGTGCCCTGCACATAGCCGCGCAGCCACACCAGCGCCGCGCGCGCTGTTTGTCATCGTTCACCAGAGGCGCGCCCTGGGCGGTGCGCCAGTGGCGTAGCCGCACTGTACCCGCCCACCTAGCCATATCAGTAATAAATTTTTAACCCATTGAAAATGAGAAAGATGAAAAATTGAGTGCATTGCGCGGCCCCTGGTACCCGTGTTTATCCCTGCGCGCCCAGGCCGCCGCTTCCTACTGAAGCCGCCTTTTTAAGCCGTTTCGTGGCTCTGCCGCCAGCCGAGCGTAGCAGTCGGTAGAAGAGTATTTGCTGCGCGACGAGCCCTGGCCCACATGCTGCCCCTGCTGGCGCAAGTGGCGCTTCTTGCCGGGGCGCGCCTGGTAGTGGGTCTGCATGGAGCCGGGCCAGGCCACCTGCCAGTTGGTCGATACCGTGGCTTGGCTGGCCGGGCCGACCAACACAAAAAACGGGTACCAGCTAACGCCGATACCCGTGAGTCAGTGGGCCAACGCGGCTTTTGCGTGAGTCCTATCAAGTTGCAGGCTAGCGCGCCGCCGCGCCGGTTCGCCGGCGCAAGCCGGCCGGCCGGCGCGGCCTGCACTTATTTTACCAGATAACTGCCCGGTCGGCGGCCGTACGCGTCATCTTATCGCCTTCCTTGCAGCCAAAGGCCGCCTGAAACTGCGGCATATTCATAACTGGCCCGATGGTGCGGTACTGGCCCGGCGAGTGCGGGTCGGTCTGAATTTGTTGGCGCAGGGCTTCGGGCCGGATGTTGGTGCGGCGCAGCTGGGCCCAGCTCAGGAAGAAGCGCTGCTCGGGCGAAAAGCCGTCGTACTGCGGGCGCGGGCCGTTGCCGTAGCGCTGCGCCAGCTGCTTTTCGAGGGCACCGTGCACGATGGTGAGGCCGGCGAAGTCGGCCAGGTTTTCGCCCATCGTGAGCTTGCCGTTCACGTGCACCGAGTCGAGGGGCGAAAAGGCGTCGTACTGGCGGCCCACCACGGCGGCGCGCTTCGTAAACTCGGCCGCGTCCTGGGGCGTCCACCAGTCGCGCAGGTTGCCCTGGCTGTCGTACTGCCGGCCCTGGTCGTCGAAGCCGTGGGTCATTTCGTGGCCCATCACGCCGCCAATGGCGCCGTAGTTCACGGCGTCATCGGCCTTGGGGTCGAAAAAGGGCGGCTGCAGGTAGCCGGCCGGAAAGACAATCTCGTTGAGCGGCGGGTTGTAGTAGGCGTTGATGGTGGGCGGGGTCATACCCCATTCGGTGTGGTCCACGGGGCCGCCAAAGCGGGCGGCCTCGCGCCGGCTTTCCCAGCGGCGGGCGTTGAGGATGTTGGTGGCGTAGCTGGCCCGCGTGATGGGCAGGGCCGAATAGTCCTTCCACTTATCGGGGTAGCCGATTTTTACGCGCAGGGCGTTCAGCTTTTTCAGGGCCTCGGCCTTGGTGGGCGCGCTCATCCAGGTGTTGGTTTGGATGTGCTCGGCCAGGCTAGCCTTGATGTTGGCCACCATGTCGAGAGCCTTCTGCTTGGCCTCCGGCGAGAACGCCTTGTCCACGTACAACTGCCCAAACGCCTCGCCAATGGTGGCGTCGGTTGAAGCCTGCACGCGCTTCCAGCGCACGGTTTGCACCTTGGCCCCGGTGAGGGCCTGGTTGTAGCGAAAGCTGGCCTCCACGTAGGCGGCCGGCAGCGTGGCGGCCACCGAGCGCACCAAGTGCCAGCGCAGATAGGTCTGAATAGCAGCCAGCGGCTCGGTTTTGAGCAAGCTGTTCAGCTCATCAAAAAATGTGGGCTGGCCCACAATAACCTCTTGCGCCTTAGCTAGCTGCATACTGGCCAGCAGCTGCGGCAGCTGCACGGCCGGGTAGCGCTTGGCGGCGGCGGCCAGGGGCATCTGGTTGTAGTTGGCCTGCGGGTCGCGCAGCTCCACGCGGCTGCGCGAGGCGGTGGCCAGGCGCTTTTCGAGGCGCTCGACGGTGGCGGCGTTGCGCTGGGCCAGGGCCGCGTTATCGCCCAGCAAACCAAATACTTGCTGCATGTAGGCCTGGTACGCGGCCCTGATTTTGAGGGTGCGCGCGTCGTCCTTCAGGTAGTAGTCGCGGTCGCCCATCGTCAGCCCGCCCTGGTCGAGGCCAATGACGTAGCGGGTCGTGTTCTTCTCATCGACCTGCACGCCGCCCCGGAAAAACGCGCCGGTGCCCAAATCCTGCTCGTGGGCGAGGAGTGCGGGCAGCCCGGCGCGGGTTTTGAGGGCCGCAATGCGGGCCAGCTCGGGCTTGAGCGGCGCAATGCCGGCTTGCTCAATGGCCGCCGTGTCCATGGCCGCGCCGTAGAAATCGCCCACTTTCTGGGCGTTGGAACCGGGCGCGGCGCTACGGTTGGCCGCGGCTTCCTCCAGAATTTGCTTGAGCGTGGCCTGGGTGCGCAGGCCCAGCAGGTTGCGCGGCCCCCAGCTGGTAGCGTAGCTCGGAATCGGGTTGGATTTCAGCCAGTTGCCACCCGAAAACTCGAAGAAATCCTGGCACGGCGACACCGTGCGGTCGAGGTCGGCCACGTCGAGGCCCACGCCGGCCGGGGCGGGCGCAGCGGCCGGCGTGGCCGGCGTGGGGGTGGTAGCTACGGGCGTGGCTGGGCCGCTGCTGGCGCAGCCAGCCAGGCCAAGCAGGGCGGCACCGTGCCAAAAGAAACGTTTAGCCATGGGGGAAGGGGAGGGGAAGAGTGAATTACTGCAAGGTAGGGTAAGCTTTAGCTTGCCAGTCGTTGTTATAAAATAGTGTATATCAGATAAATAGTAGTAATAAGGTTCTGGCATCTGGTAAGCTAAAGCTTACCCTGCACCGCGACTGCGCAAGCCATGCGCTACGGTAAATAAACCAACTGCCGCGTCCATGCAAGGCCCGCCCACGCCAAAAAAAAGGCCCGTTGCTGCTGCAACGGGCCCTCCAATAGCCAGCCTTCGCGCCCAAAAAAGCTAGAAAGGGTACCCAATAGCCAGGTTCAGGCGGCCGGTTTTATCGTCGGGCGTGCCGTAGTTGGCGCGCAGCGGAATGGCGTAGTCGAAACGAATGACGAAGAACTGCACGTCGATGCGCAGGCCCAGGCCCGCGCCCACGGCCAGCTGCTGCATAAACGTGCTGGGGCTGAACTTGCCGCCGGGGCGCGAAGGGTCGTCGTTGACCAGCCACACGTTGCCGGCATCCACGAAGGCCGCGCCCTTCACGTAGGGAAACAGGTCTTGGCGGTACTCCAGGTTGCCTTCCATACGAATGTCGCCGGTCTGGTCGTAGTAGTTATTGATAAAATCGGTGGCCACTGGGTGGTACGAGCCGGGGCCAATCTGCCGCGCCGCAAAGGCCCGGATGGAGTTGGGCCCCCCAATGCCGTACTGCCGCACGTAGGGCAGCGACAGGCCGCCCGAGTTGCCGTAGGGCAGGCCCACGCCCAGCTGGAGCCGGCCCACCAGGCGGTTGCCCGACGTGGGCTTGGGGCTGATGCGGTAATACTCGCGCAACTCCAAATCGACTTTGGCAAACTGGGCAAACGGTTGGCCGGCTAGGGTATAGCGCTCAGTGGGCGTTTTGGTGCCCACGGCGGCGCGGGCAAACAGGTTGGCGAAGTTGCCCGCCAATTCGCCCTGGCCCTGGAAGAAAATCTGCTGGCGGCGGTTTTCCAGCACCTGCTGGTTATAGGTATAGCGGTAGCTGCTGGCTAGGATAAACTGTGAGGTGTAGGCCTGCTTGAGAAACGGCCGCGCCACGAGCACCCGGTCAAAGGCTGGGTCGGTGCTCACGGCGTTGTACGACACATCAACCAGCTTCAGCTCCTGCTCATTGGTAATCTTGGTTTTCCACGAGTAGCCGTAGTTGGCCGAGTAGGTGGTGGTGCTGAAGTAGCCGGTGCGCGTCACATACCGGATGCCGGCCCCGAAGTTGGTGCGCGGCTGAAAGTCGGAATTTACCAGCCGGGGGTTCAGAAAAGGCAGGTTGGGTGCCAACAGCCGGGGCAAAATCAGCTTGGCATCGAGCCCAAATTCGGTCGAGATGAGGCCCGAGTTGTTACGACTCTCGGCGTTGGAGGGGGCCTTGGTTTGCACCTCATACGAGGCCACGGCGTTGATGAGCAGCTGCTCGGCCCCGCGCAACGCCGAGCGGTTGCGGAACTGCGCCGTGAGGCCCGGCCCCGTGAAGCCGCTGCTTTTGCTCACCAGCTGCAACTCGGCCCGCAGGCTCTTCTTCTTGAGCTGCGTCATCAGAATGTCGCTATCCAAAAAGGCGCGGCCGGCCGAGTCGGGGGCTGCCGAGAGGTCAAACTTGGTTTCGACGTAGCGGAAAGTGCCCAGGCTCATGAGGCGCGAGAGGGTCTGGTCGCGCCGCTTCTGCCGAAACAGGCTGTCGGGGTACAGAAACACGGCCCGCGTAATGGCCTTGGCCTTAAACATCGACTCGTCGGGGTAGTACAGGTACTTGTTGTAGCGAAATGGCTCGCGGGCTACCGTGTCGGTGAGCTGAAAGTCGGTGTTCAGGCTCACCTTTTTCAGCCAGTAGGGCCGCAGTCCCTTCAGCGGCGCGTCGGGCTTCACGCGGTAGTGCACGCCCACCTGCCCGCGCCCGGCCAGTGTGCTATCTACCTGAAATAATAAGTAGCTGGAATTGAAGTAGTAATAGCCCTGGTTTTTGAGGGCGTAGTCGATGCGCACCCGCTCGTTGGTGAGCACATCCAGGTCGTAGGGGTCGCCCACTTTGAGCAGGGTTTCGGCCTGCAGGCCCCGAATGGCCTGGTCGATGAGCGTGTCGCGCTCCGGCCAGAGAATTTCCTTGATGAGGTACTGCGTGCCCGGCCGGGCGGTGTAGGCAATCTGGGCGGTTTTTTCCTGGCTCTTCACCTCGCTGCTAGCCGTGGCGTGGAAGTAGCCCCGGTTCTGCATGCGGTTGGCCATCAGCTTTTGGGTGGCGCTTGGCTGGGCTTGGCTCAACAGCACTGGGGCCTCGCCCAGCTTGCCGGCCAAAAAGTGCCCCAGGCCTTTTTGCTTGCCCACGCCCAGGTGCCAGAAGTATAGCTTGGGCCGCAGCCCCAGAAAAGACGCATTGGGCGCGGGCCGCACCACGGCTTCCAGCTCGGTTTGCAGCACATCCTGGTTGCGCAGCTTCTCGGGGGCCTCAATCGTGACCGTGCTGCCCGTGTAGAGCTTCTGCCCGTCGGGAATGTATTTCAGCCCCGAGCACGAGGCCAGCAGTAGCGCGGGTAGTAGCAGCCAGGCGGCGCGGCGCGGTGCCGCCACCGGTTGCACCTTGTCAGATAAACAGGTATTAATCAGCTTCCTCATTACTTCGTGGTATCGGGGCGGGTGGCGGCGCGGGCACCGCGGGCGGCGGCCGTCGAGTCGGCCATGCGTTGCTCGCGCTCCTTCATTTCCTCCTTGTCTTTTTTGGTTTGCTCGCGGGCATCGCGCATCTGTTCCTTCTGGGCCGGGGCCAGCTTCGCAAACAGGTCCTTGAAACTGTCGTAGTCGCGCTGGAAAACCAGGGCTGCGCCCGTGCGCACAATGGGCCCGTCGATATCCTCGTACGAGTTTTGCCGGAAGGCCCGCAGCCGCAACCGGCCATCGCGCAAGATGGTGTATTCCAGGCTTACATCACCGGCAAAGCTACTAGCCGAGTTTTTACCCGAGGTGGCATTGTTGCCCTGCCCGCTCAGCGGCACGTCGGTGCCCAGCCGCACGGTGAGGCGGTTATTAAACAGCTGCCGGCGCACGGCCACGTTCAGGTCGGTGCGGCTCTGGGCCGAGCCGCTGCTGTAGTCGGCCTGGTTGGTCACGCCCAGGTCGAGGCCCAGGCCGGCCAGGTACTTGCCAGTCAGGTTCTGAAGCTGGTCGGTGAGCACCTGGCTCACCGAGCCGCGCAGCTGGCTGGCCAGGATGCCCTCGCCGGCCGTCGTCTCAAACGGGTTTTGCTGAATGAAGCGGCCCAGCACCAGCAGCGAAAACACCTGCTTGCTTTGCTCCGAAGTCTGGTCGGGTTGGCGCAGGCGGGCCAGCGCCGCATCTACCTCGCCACCCACGGCACTGCTCTTATCGGCCTGCGGCAGCGTAATATCAAAGCCGATAATGGGCTTGCTCAGCGGCCCCGTGGCCTTAATAGCCACGTTAAAATTCAGCGTATTGCGCGCCATGTTAGTGGCGTAGCCGCTGCTGGTGCCCTGCGAGGCCAGCAGCTCGGCCGGGGCCGCCTTCACCTTATACACCGCCGTAATGTTGAGGTCGGCGTTGTAGGGGTCGCCCGTCCAGATAATGGTGGAGCCGCGCGTGATGATGAATTCGCGGCTGGCCAGCCCGTACAGCGACAGCCGGTACTGCCCGCGCCGCACGTCGAGCCGCCCGCTCAGCCCAATGTTGCCGCCCGCGTCGATGGTGGTTGTGAGCGTGCCCGCCGCCCGAATGCGCAGGTTGTCGCCGCTCACCGGGTCCACGATGAACGTGAACGGCGTGGCGTCGGTGATGGTAATCGCGGCCCTTATTTCGTAGCCCACCACGCCCGAGTTAGCCGTGTCGGCCTTCAGGCTGCGCAATGAGTCGGGCAGGCTGAAGTCTACAAACTCCACAATGCCCTCCCGCGCTACTACCGAGGGGTCTATGGCCGGGTTTTCCACCGTCAGGTCCGAGCCCTTCACCACCGTAGCCTTGGTGTCGATTTTAATGAGTGAGAGCGGCCCCGTCAGGCGCGTGTCCGAGTCTACCACCAGCCGGCCGTAGTAGAGGGTATTGTCTTTGCTGCGCTTGCTGCGCACGGCCAGGAAATTATCGGTTGTGGCCCGCAGGTCCAGGGAATAGGCCTTTGGGTCGGCCAGGTTCTTGGTGCGCAAGTACCCGTTGGCCACCGCTTTATTACCAGCCGAGTCCAGCACCGTAAAATCCCGGAACCGAATGCCTTCTGCATCAAAGCCCACTTCCTGGTTGGCAATGCGGAACGGCGAGCCGAGCTGCGGCACCACAAAGCTGGCATCGGTTGAGGTAGTGAGCTGCCCGCGCACCTCGGGGGCGCTGGGGGTGCCCGCCACATCGAGCTTGCCACGCAGGTAGCCAGTGCTCTGGCTCAGCTGCCCGGCCGAGAACGGCTCGGCCGTCTTCAGGTTCAGCCGGGCCACGTTGGCCACGAAGTTGAGCGGGTTCTGGGCGCCCGTGGCCGTAGAGTAGTACCCACTCAGGGTCACATCGTTGCCGCCGCCGCCCGTAAGGCGGGCGTTTACGTCGTAGCGGTCGGGGGTAGGGTTGCGGGCTTGCAGCGCCACATCGCCCAGCACCGTTTTGCTGTACAGCAAGTCCTTGATGGTGAGGTCGGCCGTAAATGCCTGCTTTTTGGTGCCCAGGTTGCGGGCCACGGCCTGCCCGTTGAGGGTGCCGCCCAGCGTCGAGTCGGCTTGCCCAATGGCCTTGCTGATGATGCCCAGGTTGAACTGCTCGAAGCGCACGGCCAGCGGCGAGGTGTTCACGGCCGGGTTCTCGCTCTGCACCACCAGCGCTGAGGTGCCGTTGCTGAGGCGCAGATTGTTAGCCACAACAGTGCCGTCGGCGTTGTAGCGCACGTAGTTGCCGGCGCCCGCCGTCCAGGTATCGTAGTTGATTATCTGGTCGTTGGCGAAGGCAAACTGGTAGCCGTCGCCGCGCCGGCCCTGGGGCACTACGGCCAGCGCGCCGGCCAGCACCAGCCGCTCGCGGTTGCTGCTGTCGCCGAGTATGGCGGCCCGCACGTTCACCTTGTTATCGGCCACGGTACCCGTGATGCTGGGCCGCCGCAGGTTCAGGCTGGTATCTTGCTTGGCGCTGGCCAGGCGCAGCGCGTAGTCGAGCTTCTGCGGGTTCGAGCCTACATCCAGCCGCACCGAGTCGAGGCGGTAGGTGCTGTAGCGCACCACCGAAATGCGCGTATCGGCTGTGAGCCTGGCCTGGGCCCGGCTGTACTCGCCGGCCAGCGTGAAGGGCGATATTTCCTTCAAATCCTTCACCAGCTTGGTCAGCAGCTGCGTGCGCTTCACTTGCAGTGAATAGGTAAAGCGCTGGTCGCCACTAGTATTGGTAAATGGCTGCACGCCCGGCAGCTTGAAATAGCGGCTGATGTGCCGCTGCAATTCGGTAGCCAGCTCGCCCAGCCGCACGTTGCCATCCAGCCGCACGTTGGCTAGGTCCGAGTTGATTTTAACCGCCGTGCGCGTGGCGTTCTGCACAATGCTGCCTTGCAGCGAGTCCAGCGCAATGGGCTGCCCATCAGTAGTAATCACCACCTTGCGCCCGCTAAACGTGCCGTTAATCGTGTTCAAATCCGAGCCGCGGATACTGGCCGTCAGGTCGCCCTGAATGCGCAGGTCGCCGCCGGTGTAAAAGCCTAGTTTTGTGAGGTTTACGCCCCGCAGGTTCAGCGAGGTGACTTCGTAGGTGGGGTTTTTGGCGTCGCGCAGGTTCACTACCGCGTTCAGGTCGAGGTCGAGGTTAGGGTCGGAATGGCTGCTGGCCGCAATAGTGTACTTGCCGCGGTCAATAGCTACCGTGGTAGCCACACCGTGGTAGTTGTAGCCGTTGTAGCGGGCGCTCTGAATATTGGCCGTAAGCTTGCCCACCAACGTGTTGGGGTCCTGCAAGTTGCCAGTGGCGTTGATGCGCCCCGTGCCCGTAATCGTGCCAATAGTAGGGTCTTTCAGCAGCTTACCCGCGTCGAAGCTTTGCAGCGCAAACGTGCCCACCAGCGGCTGCTGCCCATTGGCCTGCGCCGCCCCCAGCTTGCCGTTGAACGCCACATTACCATACGTCGAGCGCAACTTCAAATTGGTGTCAAACGCCAGCGTAGTGGGCCGCCCCTTAAAGGTGCCGCTCAGCGAAACAGTCGGCGGAATGCTGATGTTGTCGGGTACCGTGCCCTTGGGCAGCACGCTCAGCAGGTCGGCCCGCGTGCTGCTAAACTTCTGAATATCAAGGTCTACGTACAGCCGGCCATCCACATTGGGCAGGCCCACGATATGCGCCCGGCGCGCCTGCATGGTAGTGTTGCGCAGCCCCACAAAGTCGAAGTTGCGAATCAGCAAATCGCCCAGCCGGCCACTCACCAGCCCGCTCAGTAGCACGCTTTGGTTGGGGCCGGTGGTGAAGGGCGGCGTGTTGGCCAGGCTCGGCACCAGGTACAGCACGTCGCGGAAGCCGAGGCGCGTGTTGCGCAGGTCGCCGCTCAGGCCCAGGTTGGGCAGGTCGTCGGCAATGGCGCTCAGGCTCTTAAAGTGCATGCCCAGGCTGCGCTTGAGGCGCGTGTGCGGCGTCACGAGGTCGAGGCTGTCGAGCCGGATTTCCACCGAGTCGTACACCACATTAGCCCGCGCCGAGCTGATGGCGAAGCCGCTCTGGTCCTTGCCCGCCAGGTTGTCAATCTTCACCGTGGTCAGGTTCTCGGTGAAGGACAGTTCCCGCGTATTCAGCACTAAATCAGTGAAGTGCAGGTGGCTATAGTCGAGTGCCGGGTAGCGGCTTTTCAGCTTGGGGTCGTTGAAGTTATCGAAGTTTACTGTCACCTGGCTGATATCGGATTCGCCCAGCGTTACGCGCCATTTCAGGGGCGTGGCGCTGGCCTTGTCGGCGGCCTCGTCCACTTTGCGCACCGCTTCGGCAGGGTTGATGGCCCGCTGCTCCACCGGCACGTCCTTGTTCTGCGAGTAAGCAAACGTGGTGTTTTTCAGCGTGAGCTTGCTAAGGTCGATTCGCTCCTTGGCCAAGTCAATGTTCTTGGCCGTGATGTCGGCCAACCCGATTTTTGTGTTGATATACTGCGCCGACGGCGCGTTCTTATACACGAAGCCCACGTCTTCCAGCGTGGCTTTGTTCAGGCCAAACGTCAGGTCCAGCGGCTTCTCAGGCTTCTTGTCATCCAGCTCGGGCGCAGTTTTGGTTTGCTCCATGCGAATGAAGGCGTGGCGCAACGCTGCGTTATCCACCTTATACACAGCGTTATCCACATCTACCTCGTCCATGTTCACCAGTAGGTCGCCGAGTTTGGCGCGTAGGTCGGAACCTGCTACCTGGTCATTCTGGGTAAACAGAATATTGCTCAGGTGCACCCTGCCAACGTTGTATTTCAGCCCCGCGCTGGTGGTGTCAACCGGCGCTGTGGGGTCGGTAAAGGCCTTGATAATGAAGTCGTAGTTATTGATGCTGTCGGGCTCGGTGCGGGTCAGGCGCACGCGGCCGTTTTCCATCTCCACGTCCTTGATGTTGACCTGTTTTTTTAACAGCGCGAAAATATCAACGCTTACTCCTAAGTGGCCCACGCTCAGCAGGGTATCGCGCTGCTGGTCGGCCAGGTACACGTTATCGAAGTTGATGGCGTGCCGAAAATCAGTGCGAAACGTCCCCAGGCGCACTTCCGTTTTGAGCTTGTCGCGCAGGTAGCCCTCTGCCCGCCGCGCCACAAAATCCTGCCCTGCCGGAAACTGTAAAAACGCAATTACTCCCACCACCAGCACGAGTACCAGCGCGATTAATCCAAGGATAACGTACAGCAGGCGTCGTAGATAGATGGTCACAAGCAGATAAAAAGGGGGCGAAGCGGGTACAGCCCGGTAGTTAAACCGAGCTAAGTCTTCCCAAACGGGAAACTATTGGACGGGGTTGGGCGAATACCGGCAAAAATAGCGTTGGTTGAGGCAGCACAACCGTAGCGCTAACGCCGTGAAGGAGGCTTTTTGGTATGCTTCCCCAGCCGGGCAAAGCCGCGGCCGGCCGTTACTTTGCCCCATGCAGCCTACTTCCGCCCCCGATTACCGCCCCCTCATTCGCCAGGCTTTCGCCGAAATGGAAAAAGTGGTGGTGGGCCAGCACGCGCTGGTCAGCCGCTTGCTCATTGGCGTGTTTACGGGCGGTCATATTCTGTTAGAAGGCGTACCTGGATTAGCTAAAACACTTACAGTAAGTACTTTAGCTAAAGTATTGCATTTGCATTTCCAGCGCGTGCAGTTTACGCCCGACCTGTTGCCCTCCGACCTGGTGGGCACCATGATTTACAACCAGAACCAGTCGGTTTTCGAAGTCAAGAAAGGCCCCATCTTCGCCAACCTCGTGCTGGCCGACGAAATCAACCGCTCGCCCGCCAAGGTGCAGAGCGCCCTGCTCGAAGCCATGCAGGAAAACCAGGTCACCATTGGCGACCAAACCTACCTGCTCGACCGACCTTTCCTGGTGCTGGCCACCCAAAACCCTGTGGAACAAGAGGGTACCTACCCGCTGCCCGAGGCTCAGGTAGACCGCTTCATGCTGAAAGTGCACGTCGATTACCTCAAAAAAGCCGACGAGCTGGAGGTGATGCGCCGCATGGCCAACATGGGTTTCCAGGGCGATGTGCAGCCCGTGCTCACCAAGGAAGATATTTTTGGCATCCGCGACCAGATAAACCAGGTGCAGATTTCGGATACGCTGGAGAAATACCTCATCGAATTGGTATTCGCCACGCGCCGCCCCGCTGACTACGACCTGCCCGAGTTTGCGCAGGCCGTGCAGTTTGGCGCCAGCCCGCGCGCCAGTATTGCCCTGCACCGCGCTGCCCGCGCCGTGGCCTACCTCGACGGCCGCGACTATGTGCTGCCCGAAGACATCAAAGACGTAGCCCAGGATGTGCTAAATCACCGAATACTAATGACTTATGAAGCGGAGGCCGACGGCATCCGCACTCACGACCTGATTGAGGCTATTCTACGGAAAGTGCCGATTTCGTAAGGTTTACCGCACTTCGAGTGGTACTTATTTCCCCTTTTACTGAAGGGAGATAGAAGCTATTCATTCAATCAAGCACAACCCTATCGGCTAAGGCTGCGTTAGAGGCACCGCGGATATCCGCACCAGCTGGCAAGCTGCCGGCTATACTCTACTTCTTCCAACGAAAACACGTTTTCTTATGAAAAAGCTGCTCATCCTCGCCGCCATGTTGACCGCCGGTGCTTACTCGGCCAATGCCCAAACCGGCACCACGACGACGACGACCCGCGAGACCACGACTACGCCGGCCACCACGAGCCCCGACCAGACGGCAACGCCGCCTTCGTCGACCACTGTGGAGTCGACTACCACTACGGACAACCCCGCTACCATGTCGGCTGATACCAAAAACGAGGGTAAAACCGTAATTCAGCCCGCACCCGGCACGAAAGTGAAGGGCAACGGCAAGCGCATCAAAATCAAGTAAGCTTAGCCAAGCTACAAGTGAAATAAGCCCGGTCGCACGCGTTGCGACCGGGCTTATTTTTTGTGCGAGCGTGCCGCTTCTTCCAAAATAGCACGCATTTGCTCAGCCAACAGTCTTCTATCAAACGCGCGCTGCGCGAGCGCTTGCCCGCGCTTACCGGCCTCAGCCGCGGCCACCGGGTCGGCCAGCACCGCGCGCAGCCGCGCGGCCAACGCAGCCGCGTCGCCGGCTGGGGTGTACCAACCGCAGCCATGCTGCTCCACCAGCGCCTTGGTCCAACCCTGGTTAGTAACTATCACCGGCGTGCCCACGGCCAGCGCATCGTAAAGCTTGGCCGGCGAGTTGGTGTCCAGCACCGGCATATCCAGAAACGAAACCACGGCTACATCGGCCAGCGCAAACCAGCTAAACACCGCGTGGCGCGGCTGCCCGCCCACCAGCCGGATGCGCCCCGGCCAGCGCGCCGCCGCCACCGCCACCAACGGCTCAAAAAAACCGTGTCCCAGAAACAGGAACGTCACGGCCGGGTCGGCTGCTACCAGCGCTTCGGCGGCGGCTACCACCGTAGGCATATCATTAGCTCGTCCAAAGGTACCCGCGTAAAGTACTGTCTTGCTATTCGTTATGCTTTGCTCGTCGCGTAGCCTGGCCACTGCTTTGGGCGTAGCGCGAGCGGCCAGGTCGAGGTCGGTGCCGTTGAGCAGGGTCGTTATCTTAGCAGCCGGAACACCCAGTTGCGCCACGTACTGGCTCATATCGGGCGAAAGGGGCACCACATGCGCAGCGCTGTGGTACAGCCGCTTCTCCAGCGCAAATAGCTGCTGCCGGGCCAGCGCCGTGGGCACCGCGCCCATCGCCACCGGAAACGAAGGCCACAAATCCTGCACCTCAAATACCCACGGCACCCCCCAGTGCCGCGCACACCGCGCTGCTGCCCAGGCCGCCGTCAGCGGCGTGCTGATGCCCCATACCACATCGGGCCGGGCCAGGCGGCGGCCCGCCCGCACGGCCCAGGCCGCATACTGCGCAAAGGCCAGCGCCCGCCGCGCCGGCCCCATCGTATTTTCATACGGAATATCAGCCTCCAGCAACTCCACGCCCGGCGGCACCCAGGGCCACTCGTGCGTCAGTTGCTGGGGCCGCCAGGCGGGCGTAGTCAGCAGCGTAACCCGGTGGTGCTTTGTGAGTTCAGTCAGCAGCGTATAGTGCCGGCTGGTGGCCGGGCAGTCGGGGCTGGTGTGGTACTGGCTGAAAACGGCAACGTGCATAGGGTAGCTGAGTAGCTAGGTAGCTGGGTAAATGCGCCAACAGAAAACTTCACGTACTTACCCAGCTACTTAGTTACTTTTTGGGTCGGTAGTGCGAGTCGTTAAGTAGCTTCTGCGCGTCTTTCATCGCCATGAGCTGGGCCAGCGTCACGTCGGAGTGCTCGGCCATGTACTTGCGCACGAGCTGCAGGCCCACCCACTGGCCCACCCGGCCGGGGCAGGTGCGGTCAATCTCGGGCACAGCCGGCCGCTCGCCCACGTACTTCTGAATCACAAATGGCGTAGTGCTGAACAGCAGGTTGTTCTCCAAAAAATGCCCCCAGATGCGCGCTTCGTTGAATTGCACATTCTTAAGCTCCTTGCCCGAGTAACCAAGCAGCAGCGAATCGGGGGTGCAGGGCAGCACCGCGCCCGCAAAGTAGAGGCGCTTGCCCTGGTCCACCATCTGGTCGAGCATGGAGTTGGCCGTGAGCTGGTGCTTGTTGTACTTATCGGCTACGGACGTGGCCAGGGCGGGCAGCAGGTCGGCCGGCCGGTAGCGCCGCAGCATGTACTGCGGCATGTCGGGCCGGTAGCTGGCCTTGGGGCCGGCGTACCAATCTAAGTTGAGCACCAGTAAGTTATCATTCACAAAGATGCCCTTACCCAGCAGTCCGCTCACATTGGTAACGGCTACGGGAGGCGTCTTGAAATCGGGAAAATAGTAGTGCACCCGCCCAAACAGCCCGCCCAAATCCTGCCGTAGCGCGGCCGTATCCGGGAAGGCGGCCGTAGTTTCGCGGCCTAGTTTTTGTAAGCCCGCGTTGCTCGCTAGCTGCGCCAGCGTACGCGCCACCGTATCGGCCGGCACCTGGCCCGATAACAAGAAAGATTGAGCAAAAACCGGATTGGCCCGCATGAACTGCAACCCTTCGGCCGGATTCTTAATCTGAAAAAAAGCCTGTTCTAAGTGCTTGAGGTGCACGGGTGCGGCCGGTGCATCGGCGGCGGGGTCGGGGCGGCAGCTACCGTTCTGGCCTTGGCGACAGCTGCTCACGAGGCCCGTAGTGGCCAGCAGCAGCACTGATATAATAGGAGAGAGTTTCAAACGCAGAGTATTTTTGCATAAAATTACACGTTTCCAACGCCGCATTCCGTTGCGTAGTGCCAAGCGTATTTTCTACTACATATGAAAAAAATCATTCTCACTCTGGCGGCGCTCGCCGTAGCTCCCGCTGCCTTCGCGCAAGTTGAAATTGGCCTTAAGGTTTCTCCCTCTATTAGTTACCTGCGCACCGATTCGCCTTCGAATACGTCGTTTCAGAGCGAAAAAAGTAAGTTTAGCTTTGGCGGTGGCATTTTTATGGACTACTTCTTCGGCGAGAATTACGCCTTCAATACCGGGCTTTTTCTGACGGGTAAGGGGGGTACTATTTCCTATCAGGAGCCGATTATCGGTGCGGCGGTGCCGCGTACCACGCAAAAGATAGCGATGCAGTACCTGGAAATACCAGCTACTATTAAGCTGTTCACCAATGAGATAGCTCCCGGCACGCGCGTTTATTTCCAGGTGGGCGGCTCGGTGGCTTTCCCGGTCAGCACGCGCATCAACGGCGACAAATTCTACACCGACGCTTACAACAGCAATACCCAAACCGACGCTTCCAAGCACGTTTTCGCCGTCGATGCCAACCTCATTGGCGGCCTCGGCGTCGAGTACCAATTAGGAAAAAGTACCAAAGTCCTCACCGGCATCAGCTACCACCACGGCCTGATTGACCTCGACCGCTACTTCGAAAAGAACCGCGGCTTCAGCGATGTCAATATCAAAAACAGCGTCTTCGCCCTCGACCTAGGCCTCAAATTCTAAGCGCAGATTTAGACTGATTGCGCTGATTTCGCTGATCAGAACGACCCCGATCAGCCTCAGATAGCTCGGCTCTGAAGCACAAACGCCACTCCGAGAGGAGTGGCGTTTGTGTTTTGATAGTTTCCTTCAGAAGTCGTCTGAATCAGCGAAATCTGTCTAAATCTGCGATTTAGTCTAAATCTGCGACTACTTCGCGGTCTTGGGCGCGGGCCATGGCGCCAGCGGCCGAGTGCAGCTCAATTTGCTCGCCGTGCTCGTCCTCGATGCGGAAATCGGTGAGGCCGAGGGCGGTGTCTTTCATCACCTTCACCCACTTGTAGTACTTGAGGTACCACTTCATCTGCTTGCTTACCAGGCCTTTAGTATAGTAAGCGTGCAAGAAGGGATGTACGTACAGCGTGAGGCCATTCTGGTTCTGGTTCACCAGCAGGTCGTCGATGCTATTGTCAATCTCGTCCGTCACCTGGATGGAGGCCGAAATCTTGCCGGTACCGCCGCAAGTGGGGCACACCTCGCCGGTAATAATGGTTTCGGCCGGGCGCACCCGCTGCCGGGTTATCTGCATCAGGCCAAACTTGGTGAGCGGCAGGATGGTAAACTTAGCCTTATCCTGCTTCATGATGTTGTACACCGCGTCCTCCACCTTCTTGCGGCTCTCGGCGGCGCGCATGTCGATGAAGTCAATCACGATGATGCCGCCCATGTCGCGCAGGCGCAGCTGGCGCGCTACTTCCTTGGCGGCCAGTAGGTTAATCATGAGGGCCGTGGCCTCCTGGTCGTTTTCCTGGTTGCTCTTCGAGCCCGAGTTCACGTCAATCACGTGCAGCGCCTCGGTGTGTTCTATCACGAGGTAGCCGCCGCCCGGCACACTCACCGTTTTGCCAAAAAGGGTCTTAAGCTGCTTCTCAATGCCCAGGTGCTCAAATACTTTGGCCTTATTACTGTGCAGCTTCACCAGTCCGAGCTTATCGGGAGCAATTTTCTGCACGTACTCCTTCATTTCCTCAAACCGACCCGGCGTATCTACCACAATCGAGTCAAACGACTCGTTGAGCATATCGCGTAGCATGGAGGAAGTGCGGCCCAGCTCGCCCAGAAGCTTGTCGCGGGGCTGGCCTTTGCGCAGGTTGGTGTAAAGCGTTTCCCAGTTTTCGACCATGCTCTGCATGTCGCGGTCCAGCTCGGCCACTTCGTGGCCTTCGGCCACGGTGCGAATAATCACGCCAAAGCCCTCGGGCTTAATGCTGGCAATGAGGCGCTTAAGGCGGTCGCGCTCCGTTTTGCTCACAATCTTTTTCGATACCGAGATGGTATTCGTAAAGGGCATCAGCACCAGGTAGCGGCCAGCCATCGAAATATCAGTGCTCACGCGCGGCCCCTTGGTCGAAATCGGCTCTTTTACCACCTGCACGAGCAGGCTCTGGCCTTTTTTGAACACACTATCGGCCTTGCCAACTTTTTCGAGGGGCGCTTCCAGCTTGAAATTTTCTAGTCCCGCGGCCGGGGCTTGGTGCTTCAGCACGCTGCCCACCCACTTGTTGAGGGACGGATATTGCTCGCCCAGGTCGCCGTAGTGCAGAAAGGCATCCTTTTCGGAACCAATATCTACAAAGGCCGCATTGAGGCCCGGCATCACTTTGCGCACCGTACCCAGGAAGATGTCACCCACTGCGTAGTTGGTGTCATTGCGGTCGAAGTGATACTCAATCAGCCGCTTATCCTGGAGCAAAGCAATCCGTTCCCCTTCAGGGGTGGAGTTGATTATTAATTCATTGCTCAACGTAGTAGGTTTAGTTAAAGTAGCCCGCCTGGCCCCGAACACGGGTTGGAATGCCCCGAAACCAGCAAAAGGGAAGCCAGGACTAGAGTGTCCCAGCTTCCCCTCGCGAGCCACGGCTTCTGCCCTACGTGGGCAGTCCGGCAACACCACGTTAGTCGTCCGCGTGGCGGAGGCTACGTGAGAGATAGGTGAGCAGCCCCCGCTTGCGCGGCGCACTGCCCACCCCTTACTCCGCACTAAGTCAGAATATTACTTCTTCTTGTGACGGTTCTTGCGCAGGCGCTTCTTACGCTTGTGGGTGGCAATCTTATGACGTTTACGTTTCTTACCGCAGGGCATTGTCGTGGTGAGTTAAAGGGTAGATAGGAAGTATTCCTGTTTTTTGTACTTGGTTTGGGGGTGTAAAAGTAACGCCCCGGCGGCCAGTTGCTTGAAAGCAGGGATTAATTTCTGATTTTAGCCAACTCCTCATCAACTGATGCGGCCAGGGCCGGGTCGTTGCTGAGAGCTTTGGCCTTTTGAAAGGCAGCGCGGGCCGCGTCGCCTCGTTTGGTGCGCGCCAAAGACACGCCCAGGTAGAATTGACCTTCCACGTTTTTCGGGTTGACTTGCACCAACTGCGAAAAACGCTCAATAGCCTTGTCGTACTGGTTGCTCTGAATAGCCAGGATACCCAGGTTATAGAGCACTTTCTCGTTCTTGGGGTCCTGCTCCAGTACCTCGCGCAGTAGGCCAATCCCTTTTACGGGGTCGTCGCTGCTCATGTATGCCATCCCCAGGTTGGTTTTGGCATCCATGTTGTTCGGGTTGGCAGCCAGCACTTTATCATACAACTCCCGCGCTTGAGTGCCCAGCATCTTTTTGCGTTCGGCCGAAGCCGCGAAGCTATAGGCTTGGAAATACGCATCGGCAGCCTGTTGCCAGGCCTTTTCGCTGGGCTGCACGGTGGCAATCGTAGTCAGGTAGTAGCCAGCGCTATCAAACCGCTGCACCGTGGCGTAGCGGGCGGCCAGCGTGGTGGCTACCTGGCGGCGGTTGGCCGTTGTACTGGTGTGGTACTGAGCCAGTAGGGTGTTCAGCTCCTGGCGCTGGGCGGTAGTAGCCTGCGTGTGAGGCGCATTTGCCTCGGGGCCATGCTCGTCACCGTCCTTGTGCACGTGTCCGTCGCCTACAGTACCGGTTTCGGCCGGCCGTGGGCCCGACGAGGCATCGGCCTTCGAGCCGTTGGTGGCGGCGCCACCTCCGTCGCGATTGGCCGTGCGCGCCACGTCCTGCGTGAGCTCCGCTTTGCCTTCCTTGGGCTTCACAATGCCCTTTGGCAGGGCGTAGAGCCCGCCCGCCAGTGCCAGGGCACCGGCTAGCAGCAACAGTTGATGCGTACTAGTAGGGGAGGTGGTAGCCATTGAAAAGTGAGTTAAGCCTTTAAGCAAGAGGGTGATAAGGGGAACGCGCAGCCGGCCTTACGGCTAGCCATGTCCGCCCTTATCACCCCCTTGCTTTCACAAGCATGCGCTTGCTAACAACTAAGCTTTTGCCTTTTTGGTGCCTTTGGCAGCCTTAGGGGCTTTGGCCGATACATCGCCCGTGATTTTTTTGCTGCCCTTAATTTTGGCAACAAAAGTCTTGCTTGGCTTAAAGCTCGGGATGTAGTGCTCATCAATGATGAGCGACGTGTTCTTCGAGATGTTACGGGCTACTTTACGAGCCCGCTTTTTGTTCACGAACGAGCCGAAGCCACGCACGTAAATGTTATGACCTTCGGTCATCGAATCCTTCACTACTTTGAAGAAGGCTTCAACGGTCGTCAGAACGTCGGCTTTCTCAATGCCAGTTTTCTGCGAAATTTCGGAAATTACCTCAGCTTTGGTCACGTTGGTAAGGGGGGTACTAAAAGTGAAAAAAAAATATCAGGCGGATAATCAACCGTTTCCGACGTAAATCCTTGCCCGGTAGGAAGTTCGCCATTCGAAACGGAGCGCAAAGGTACTACTTAATTCTTGTTCGGCCAATGGAAATCTCCAAGTTTCTCCATTAGCCAAAATATTCTGCCTCATTATTTTGCTCAAAAATCCCGCTGCTACGGCCCCATTTTCGGGCCGTTCGTTCCTAACGCAGGCTTTGTTGGCCTGGTATCCGCGCCACCGGCGCGACTTGCCCTGGCGCCACACCCAGGACCCCTACGCCATTTGGCTTTCTGAAGTTATTCTGCAGCAAACCCGGGTAGCGCAAGGTCTGCCGTATTACCTTGATTTTCTGGCTTCTTACCCCACTGTGCACGACCTGGCGGCCGCCCCCGAGCAGGAGGTGCTGCGCCATTGGCAGGGGCTGGGCTACTACTCCCGGGCCCGCAACATGCACCATACAGCCCAGCAGGTAGTGAGCGAGTTCGGTGGGCAGTTCCCAGCCACCTATGCTGGCCTGCGCCAGCTCAAAGGCGTGGGTCCCTACACGGCGGCAGCCATCGCATCTTTTGCCTTCGATGAGGCCGTGGCAGTGCTTGATGGTAACGTTTTTCGGGTGTTGGCACGGGTTTTTGGCCTGTATTCCGACATCGCGGCGCCGAGTTCGCGTAAAGAATTCCAGGCGCTGGCCGACCAGCACCTGCCGCCCGCCGAGGCCGCCGAGTTCAATCAGGCCATTATGGAGTTTGGGGCGCTGCAGTGCACCCCCGCCAAGCCCGACTGCTTGTTTTGCCCACTACAAGGCTCCTGCTGGGCGTTTCAGCACGGGCAGGTGGCGCTGCTGCCCGTCAAGAGCAAGGCCAAGGCGGCGCGGGTGCGCTTCTTTCACTACCTGGTGCTGCGCCATGGCGAGCAGCTGTACCTGAAGGAGCGCCTGGCCGGCGACATCTGGCAGGGCCTCTACGACTTTGCCCTGGCCGAAACCGATAGCGCCGACCTGCCCGCCGCCGAAGTGCTGCGCCATGTGGCGGCCTTCGGTGGCCAGCCCGATACCAGCCGCGTAGCCGAGGACCGCCCCGCCCCCGCCCTGCGCCACGTACTGAGCCACCAGAAGCTGGAGGCCTGCTTCCACGCCGTGGAGCTGGCCGCGCCGCTACCCGAAACCGCCATGCGCGATACTGGCCTGCGCGCCTACTCGCCAGCCGAAATTGAGGAGCTGCCCAAGCCCGTACTAATCAGCAACTACCTGGCTAAAGTGAGCTAAATCATTGTTGAGCAATTGCTTGTGCGTTATTCGCGCGCAGCTTCCTTATTACTGATTTTGCACAGTCACTAGCTGATGAAGAATTACTAGTGAAAGTAGATTTAGTTTGCTAATAATATTTGCAAAATAAAAAATTATTTCGTACTTTTAACCCGTCAATGACAGCTGTGGTTGGCTGTCGCATACGCTATAAAGTATAGGATTATGGCCGGAGTAAACAAAGTGATTTTGGTAGGTAACCTGGGGAAAGACCCCGAGGTGCGCCACCTGGAGGGGGGCAACAGCGTGGCCCATTTTACCCTCGCTACCAACGAATATTACAAGGACAAGCAAGGCGCCCGCGTAGAGCGCACCGAGTGGCACAACATCTCAGCTTGGCGCGGCCTGGCCGAGCTGACCGAGAAATACCTGAAAAAGGGTAGCCAGGTATACATAGAAGGTAAGCTGCGCACCCGCCAGTACCAGGACAAGGACCAGCAGACGCGCTACATCACCGAGATTATCGCCGAGGAAATTTCGCTGCTGGGCGGCCGGCCCGGCGGGGCGGCCCCCGCCAACGGGGCCGCTGCCCAAAACAGCGCCGACGAAACTGTGAGCCTCCGCCAGGAGCCTGAACTCGACCAACTGCCTTTCTAAACAAACCTAGCCAGCGGCAAAGTGCTGCTAAACTTAAAGCCTCGGCACCAAGCCGAGGCTTTTTGGCGTTAGGCCGCAAGGCACCTGCTAACTTTGGGATTCGCCTGGCTTTTGCATTCTATGATTGTTGTTCGTTTTGGGAGGGTAGTGCTGCTGGCGCTGGGCGCGGCCGGGCTGTTGAGCGCCTGCTCGTCGGCCCCCGATTACACGCCCAAGCCCAAGGGCTACAACCGCATCGACCTGCCGCCGCACCTCTACCGGGCGCTGCCGGCGGGGCACCCCTATACGTTTGAATATTCGCGCCAGGCCAAAGTATTGCGCGACTCCTCGTACCTGGCGCAGCCCGACTGGCTGAATGTGTACTACCCGCAACTACATGCTAATGTGCAGATTACGTACACCGATGTGGTGCACAATCGCCAGCTCTACAACAAGATGATGGAGGATGCGCGCAAGCTCACCGGTAAGCACCAGATTAAGGCGACCTCCATTGAGGAGAAAATTCTGCGCACGCCCAACGGGATGCGCGCCTCCGTGTTTGAGCTGGAGGGCGAGGTACCGAGCCAGTTTCAGTTCTATACTACCGATAGCACCAAGCACTTCTTTCGGGCGGCGCTGTACTTCCGCACTGCCACCGCCAACGACTCACTGGCCCCAGTGATTGAGTACGTAAAGTACGATATGATGCGGATGCTCAATACGTTGAAGTATAAGTAGTATTAATAATTTTCTCCAAAAGAACGTCATGCTGAGCCTGCCGAAGCATCACGCTCGCATCGTTAGACTACTAGCTCAACGATGCGAGCGCGATGCTTCGGCAGGCTCAGCATGACGTTCTTTTTTTACCGTTATACTAGTCTCATTCTATTCCGGAAATGAGTAATTTCTTTCAAACCAAGCTCGAATATTTGCGCGGCGTGGGCTTGCAGCGGGCGCAGCTGCTGGGCAAGGAGCTGGGCCTGTTTACCTACGGAGACCTCATCCAGCGCTACCCGTTTCGCTACCTCGACCGCACGCAGTTCTACAACGTTGTGGACCTGCACGATGACTTACCCTACGTGCAAGTAAAGGGCATTTTGCGCGGGCGCGAAGTGATAGGTGAGGGGCCCAAAAAGCGCATGGTGGCCAAGGTGGGCGACGCCAGTGGCGAGCTGGAATTGGTGTGGTTCAAGGGCGTGAACTACCTGGAAAAAGTCATCAAGAACCATCAGGAATACATCGTATTTGGCAAGCCTACTATGTTCAACGGCCGGCCCCAGATGGCCCACCCGGAGCTGGAAGAGGTGAGCGAGCAGAAGCCCGGCCAGAGCTTTTTGCAGCCCGTGTACAACACCAGCGAGAAGCTTAAAAATTACCATCGCGTTGATAGCAAGACTATTATGCGCATGGTGGGCGACCTGCTCAAAATTGCGTTGCCGCAGGTAACCGAAACGCTCTCGCCGGCGCTCATTCAAAACTATGCGCTGCTGGATAAGGCCACGGCCTTGCAGCAGATTCACTTTCCCCAAACGCCCGAGCTGCTGGAAAAGGCGCGGTTTCGGCTCAAGTTTGAGGAGCTGTTTTATATCCAGCTCAAGCTGCTGCGCCAGAAAGACCAGCGCAAGGTGACGCTGGCCGGCCAGATTTTTAGTGAGGTGCCCACGCTGGTGCACTTCTACAAAAATATCATGCCCTTCGACCTCACCGGGGCGCAGAAGCGGGTTATCCACGAGATTTATAAGGACTTCTGTAACGGCCAGCAAATGAACCGCTTGCTGCAAGGTGACGTGGGCTCGGGCAAGACCATTGTGGCCTTCATTGCCATGCTCATGGCCGCCGACAACGGTGCGCAAAGCTGCCTCATGGCTCCCACCGAAATTCTGGCCGACCAGCATTACCAGGGCCTGAAAGTGTACGCCGACCAACTGGGCATCAACTTGGGTAAGCTCACGGGCAGCACCCGCACGGCCCAGCGGCGCGTGCTGCACGAGCAACTGCGCGAGGGTACGATGCAAATGCTGGTGGGCACCCACGCGCTGCTCGAAGATGTGGTGCAATTTCGTAACCTGGGCCTGACCATCATGGACGAGCAGCACCGCTTCGGCGTGGCGCAGCGCTCGAAACTGTGGCAAAAAAACCCCTACGTGATTCCGCACGTGCTCGTGATGACGGCCACGCCCATTCCGCGCACGCTGGCCATGACGCTCTACGGCGACCTCGACGTGAGCGTGATTGACGAGCTGCCCGCCGGCCGCAAACCCATCGTAACGGTGCACCGCTACGACGCTAACCGCCTGAAAGTGTTTCAGTTCATCCGCGACCAGGTGGCGCTGGGCCGGCAGGTGTACATTGTGTACCCGCTCATTGAGGAAAGCGAAACCCTTGACTACAAAGACCTCACTGATGGCTACGAGAGCGTGAGCCGCGCCTTCCCCGACCTGCAAATCAGCATTGTGCACGGCCGCATGAAGGCCGAGGAAAAGGACTTCGAAATGGCCCGCTTCGTGAAGCAGGAAACCCAGATAATGGTGGCTACCACCGTTATCGAAGTAGGCGTGAACGTGCCCAATGCCTCCGTAATGGTGATTGAGAGCGCCGAGCGGTTTGGCCTCTCGCAGCTGCATCAGCTGCGGGGCCGCGTGGGCCGCGGGGCCGACCAAAGCTATTGCATCCTGATGACGAGCTACAAGCTGAGCAAAGACAGCCGCACCCGCCTCGAAACGATGGTGCGTACCAACAACGGCTTCGAAATAGCCGATATTGACCTCAAATTACGCGGCCCCGGCGACCTCATGGGCACCCAGCAAAGCGGCGTATTAGACTTGCTGATAGCCGACCTGGCCAAAGATGGCCGCATCATGAGCGAAAGCCGGGCTGCTGCCCAAACCATCCTGGCCGACGACCCCGAGCTGACCCGGCCCGAGCACGGCAACATTCGTCGCCACATCGAAAGCCTGCCGCCTACGGCCGTCAACTGGAGCCGAATTAGCTAAGGGCCGCCGGGTAGCGGAAGTTATTTGCTACCAAATACCACCCGGCCGGGCATAAAAAAAGCGGCTTCTAAATGAAACCGCTTAATCGTTAAAACCAGGTAACGGGAGCTTCCTCTCGCTGACTAACGGGAGTGATAGTTGTGACCGGCTCCTGCGTGTAGCGCGTCAGCGTCATGGTAGTGGCTGTGCTGGGAGTGAATAGCAGCGGAGACTTGGCCAGGCCAGCTTCCGAAGCCGCTTCGGTCAGGTGCATGTAACGGCCAGCAATAATAAGGGCAAATAAGGAACCGAGTTTGAGCAAAGATTTCATAAGATAAGGGTAGGGGCACGCGCTACCTCAAAACTAGTGCCAGGATGCATACTTTAGTTGAATAACAAGGAATTAGCGAGTGGGTGGGAAAAGAAAGAGAGTAGGGAGGAGCAGTCTCTCTAGCTAGAGTGCGCCCCTTGAACGAACGGCCGTGGTAATAGTTGTGCTTTAAATGTTAAAGTTAGGTTACCACCTGCTTGTGGGCAAAGTTACGGCTGCCGAACCGCTCGTTAGGGCTGGTGAGTGGAGCAAATTGCTTGGTTAGCTATGCTGGCTTGGTGAGTACCCGGTACTTTTGGGGTACCGGGCGCTAGTGGAAGCCCTTTTTCTGACCCCTTATTTCTCATGCGATTTCCCTTTGGTTTAGCTGCCCTGGCCCTAAGCGGCTTGCTGGCTACTACCCACCCGGCGCAAGCCCAAAAAACCAAGTCGGCCCCCTTTAGCTACCTGCCCGAGCAGGGTGAGGACCGCTACAATCAGCGCGTGCCCCAAAAAACGCTGGCCTTGGCCGATGGCAGCGGCTTTATCATTTTGGCCCACCAAAGCGGGAGCGCCTACGCCGTGGAACGCTACGATGCCGACCTCAAGAAGCAATGGAGTACCACCCTGCCCGTGGCCCCCGGCGAAACCGTGGAGGCTTTTGGCCACAGTGCCGACCAGGCCTGGGTAGTAGTGCACCACGCCGATGAAAATGAGCAAAACCTTACCGCCCAGTTGTTTGGCCTGAGTGGCGGCCAGAAGGGTGCCCCGGTGGTGCTGGTGTCGGCTCCGGCCCATGACCGCCGCCCCGGCGTGCGCCTCTCGCCCGATGGCAACCGCCTGCTGGCCTTCCGATACGTGGCGCGCGAGGCGCAGATACTACGCCTGGAAGGCACGCTCTACGACCAGAAGATGAGTAAGACGCTTGACCGTACCTACGACTTCAAAGACCAGGGCGATTTCTTTTCGCCCAATATCCTGCTCGCTAATGATGGTACGCAGTACGTGACGCTACTCGGCGACGGTATGAAGAAGCTGACCGTGCGCCGCTACCCCGCCACGCCCGACCGCGTGGGCGTAGCCACGGCCATTCCGGTGCTGGGCGTGCCGGTGGGCGGCACCTTTGGCGGCCAGCCCATAACCATCCGCGATGCCAAGTTCAGCCTCCAGCCCGACGGCCAGCTCTACGCGGCCGCCCTGTGCGCCAACGACCGCACCGGCCAGCTTAGCGGCCTGAAAGTGGTGCGCTTTGATTTTGCCGAGAGCAAACTCAAGCTGGCCGAGGAGCTGCCCTTCGCGCCCGCCTTTCTGGCTGAAATCAGCAAGGTCACTGGCAAAGAAGTTAAAGGCTTGGCTGATATCTATTTAAGTGATATGCTGCTGACCGACAGCAAGAACCTGGTAATTATTGCTGAGCGCCACTTCGAAGAAGGCGGCCCCGAACTGCCCGTACACGCGCAAGAGCTGTACCTGTTTGGCTACAGCCCGTTCCTGACGCCCACCTGGCACACCATCGTAGCCAAGGACCAAGTGGCCCCGGCCATCGACAGCTACACGGGCATCGGCTACCGCGCCGCCGTTTTCGGCGAGGAAGTGCAGTTGATGACCCTGGAAACCATCAACGGCAAGTCGGACCTTTACCTGCGTAAAGTGCAGGCCGCCACCGGCGTCATCAGCGAGCCCCAGCGCCTCAAGCTCAACGTGGCCAATGACCAGCAACTAGCTTATGTGAAGGACTTTACCACCTGGCTCAATCCGAAAACCATCATCGGTATCAGCCGCCCCAGCAAAAAGTCGGCGGCCTTGCAGCTGAATACAGTTAAGCTTAAATAAATCACGGATTACGCGGATTTTAGCGGACTTCACGGATTTTGTGGACGGCGCGGTTTTCTTTATCTAACACTTGCGCTACGTGCCAAATCAAAAAAGGCCACCCAATTGGGTGGCCTTTTTACGTGTAGCAAATCGTCTACAAAATCCGTGAAATCCGCGTAATCCGTGATTTTTAGTAACAGTACTCGTTCGCCTCAATGAGCTTGGCGGCCACGCGGCGGCGGGCGTCCTTCACGTTGAATAAGTCGGGCTTGGTGAAGCGCTTGAGGCCCATGCTGAGCAGTCGCTGCTCATCGCCTTCGGTCATGCTAGCGATAGCTTCGCGGCCTGACTTCTCCACCAAGTCAATGGCGTCGGAGAGGTACACGCGGGCCATGTCGAGCTGCTGGGCCAGGGCTTCTTCGCCTTTGGCAGCGACTTCCTTTTCTACGCGCAGCAGCACGCTTTCGGCGGTGTAGGTCTTGATGGACATGTCGGCGATATTCATGAGCACTTCCTGCTCCTTGGCGAGCGAGTTCATGTACTTCTGCACGGCCACGCCGGCTACCATCAGGATAGCCTTTTTCATGTTGGCGATGGCTTTCTTCTCGGTAGCGAAGGCCGAGTCGTCGCTTTCGCCCATACTCGGGATGCTCAACAGCTCTTGCTGCACAGCCTGCGCCGGGCCCATGAGGTCGATTTCGCCCTTCATGCCCTTCTTCAGAATCATATCGACGGCCAGCATCCGGTTGATTTCGTTGGTGCCCTCAAAAATCCGGTTAATGCGCGAGTCGCGGTAGTTGCGGTCCATCGGGTAGTCCGACGAGAAGCCGTAGCCGCCGTAAATCTGCACGCCCTCATCGGTCACGTAATCAAGTACTTCCGAGCCTTCTACTTTCAAAATAGCGCACTCTACGGCAAACTCGCGGGCCGCGCCCAGCAAGGCTTCGTTGGTGCCCAGGCCACTGGCCAGCAGCTCCTGCTCTTTGCGGTAGATGTCCTCGCCGGCGCGGTAAATGGCCGACTCTACGGCGTACATCCGGATGGCCTGCTGCGCCAGCTTGTAGCGAATAGCCCCAAACTTGCTGATGGGCAGCTTAAACTGCACGCGCTCGTTGGCATACTTCACGCTCTGCGTAGCCGTAGCCTTGGCCCCGCCCAGGCAGGCAGCGGCCAGCTTAATGCGGCCGATGTTCAGCACGTTGAAGGCAATGAGGTGGCCTTTGCCAATCTCGCCCAGCACGTTTTCCTTCGGCACCTGCGCATCGCTCAGGAACACCTGGCGCGTCGAAGAGCCGCGAATACCCATCTTGTGCTCCTCGTTGCCGAGGCTCAGGCCGGGGGTGTCCTTATCCACGATGAAGCCCGTGAACTGCTCGCCGTCAATCTTGGCAAACACGATAAACACATCGGCAAAGCCGGCGTTGGTAATCCACATTTTCTGGCCGTTGAGCACATAGTGCGTGCCTTCAGCGTTGAGCACAGCCTTGGTCTTCGCGCCCAGCGCGTCGGACCCCGAGCCGGGCTCGGTGAGGCAGTAAGCGCCCATCAGGGTGCCGTCGGTGAGGCCGGGGATGTATTTCTGCTTCTGCGCATCGGTGCCGAAGTATAGAATCGGCAGCAGGGCAATACCCGTGTGCGCCGCGAAAGCCACCGGAAACGAGTTGCCGCCGCCCACGCCTTCCGTCACGCGCAGGGCGGTTGGGAAGTCCATATCGAGGCCGCCAAACTGCTCCGGCACGCTCACCCCAAACAGGCCGAGTTGGCCTGCCTTTTCCATCAGGCCGCGCATGAGGCCCTCCTCGTGGTTGTCGAGGCGCTCCAGCAGCGGGTGTACCTCAGCGGCCAGGAAGTCCACGCAGGTCTGGTACATCATGTTCTGCTCCTCCGTGAAGTCGGCGGGCGTGAAAACGTCTTGAGCCTCAGTAGGCTTAATGATGAATTCGCCGCCCTTCACGACGGCTTTGTTCGATACTTCCATGATGGTAATTAGAATAAGGTGGGAGTGAAACTGTTAGGCTTGCCGCGTAATTGGAAACACAGCGCCGCCCGAATTAGTGTTGCAAGATAGGTGAAAAATGTTAGGCGTGCCGACTATTTAATGAAAAGAAAACCCACCGAAGTGGGAATTCTAAGGAGTCATTTGGAGCTAAGCTACGGCAACTTCTAAAGTTGCCGATTCTGCACTAGGTTCGGGTATTGGCAGGCCTTCTAGCACTAAGCCTTCAATATGAAAGACAATGCCTTCACGTGCATTCTGCTCGGCTTCATCCCGGGTTTCGCCAAATGCAGCCAAGCCCGGTAAGTCGGGCACGTAAGCAGAGTAGCCTGTAGCGGTATGCTCGAAAATTACCAGATACTTTCTCATGATAAGTTAACGTAAGCCAGCTTGCTTTAAAATACTGATAGCCGTGCCAACAGCTACGTCATCAGATGCTTTATGACCAGCTAATGTAACCAAGCCAGTTTTGATTGGGTGCTTGAACTGCATGTGGCTGCCCGATTGCCGAGCCAATATCCAGCCGTCATCTTCAATCAATTTTCTTAGCTCTTTAACTTTCATCGGGCAAACAAAGTGCGAATCAGCGAGCAGTCTAAATCTACTTCAGCAGTTCATAAATGCCCGCCACGCCCTGGCCGCCGCCTACGCAGGCGGTAACGATGCCGTACTTCTGGCCCCGGTCGCGCAACTCGTCGAAAAGCTGGATGGAGAGCTTGGCGCCCGAGCAGCCGAGCGGGTGGCCCAGCGCGATGGCGCCGCCGTTCACGTTCAGCTTCTCGATATTGATGCCCAGCTCGCGCACCACGGCCAGCGACTGCGAAGCAAACGCCTCGTTTAGCTCGAGTAAGTCGATGTCTTCCAGCTTCATGCCGGCTTGGCGCAGAGCTTTCGGCACAGCGGCAATCGGCCCCATGCCCATGATGCGCGGGGCTACGCCCTCGGTGGCGTAGGTGACCATGCGGGCGATGGGCTCCAGGTTGAGCTCCTTCACCATGCGCTCGCTCATCACCAGCACGAAGGCCGCGCCATCGGAGGTTTGCGACGAGTTGCCGGCCGTCACGCTGCCGCCTTGGGCAAATACGGAGCGCAGCTTAGCCAGGGCTTCGATAGAGGTATCGGCGCGCGGGCCTTCGTCGGTATCGACCACGTAGGAACGGTTTTTCTTCTTGCCGGTGGCTTGGTCGAGGTAGGTTTCCTCCACCGTGATGGGCACGATGCTCTTGGCAAACTTGCCTTCCTTGATGGCCTTGATGGCCTTCTGGTGCGAGTTGTAGGAGAACTCGTCCTGGTCCTGACGGCTGATTTTGTAGTCGTTGGCCACGGCCTCGGCGGTGAGGCCCATGCCCATGTAGTAGTCAGGATGCTCGTTGGCGAGCTTGTAGTTGGGCACAGTTTTCCAGCCCACGGTGGGCACC
This sequence comes from Hymenobacter sp. H14-R3, assembly GCF_030063445.1. Lineage (GTDB taxonomy): Bacteria > Bacteroidota > Bacteroidia > Cytophagales > Hymenobacteraceae > Hymenobacter. Next base: position 231,492 of record NZ_JASITD010000005.1, read on the forward strand.
ATGCTCATGCTCTCGGTGCCGCCCGCGATAATGCACTCGGCCATGCCGGCCGTGATTTTACCCACTGCCATGGCGATTGTTTCCACGCCCGAGCCGCAGTAGCGGTTCACGATGAGGCCCGGCACGTTGATGGGCAGCGCGAGCAGCGAGATGAGGCGGCCCATTTGTAGGCCCTGCTCGGCTTCAGGTACGGCGTTGCCCACAATCACGTCATCGACGCGGCTGGGGTCCAGGGCCGGCACCGACTTCACGAGGTGCTTGATAACCTCGGCTGCGAGGTCGTCGGGGCGGGTGAAACGGAAGACGCCCCGGGGCGCTTTGCCAACGGCCGTGCGAAAGCCGGCCACGATATATGCGGTATTAGCCATGATATTTTTAAGTTTTTGAGCGCAAGGTTTCGCTAGATTGGGCGAGGTTTCGCAAGGTTAAAAGAGGTAGAATTTGTCAGCAGACTTTGCGAAACCTCTTTTAACCTTGCGAAACCTTGCGCTTTAATTACGCAGCGGCTTGCCGGTAGTGAGAATCGACTGAATGCGCTCCAGCGTCTTGCGCTCGCCGCAGAGCGAGAGGAACGCCTCGCGCTCCAAATCCAGTAGGTACTGCTCGCTCACCTCGGTAGGGGAGGAGAGGTCACCGCCGCACATCACGTAAGCCAACTTATTGGCAATCAGCTCATCGTGCTTTGAGATGTAGTTGCCCTGCTGCATGGCGTACACGCCGGTGCGGAACATGGCAATGGCGCCCTTGCCGTGCACCTTGATGTTGGTTTTCTGGTTGGGCTGCGAGTAGCCGGCGTCGGCCAGCTCAATGGCCGCGGCCTTGGCCTGGGCAATTACGCGGTTGGGGTTCACCACAATCTCGTCGCCCCGGCGCAGGAAGCCCAGGTCGAATGCCTCCGCTGCCGAAGTCGAAACTTTGGCCGTGCTGATGGTCATGTAGGTGTTGCGCAGCAGGTTGAATTCCGGCTCGCCGTCCTCGTACTTGAGGGCGGTGCGCAGGGTCATCTCCTTGGTGCCGCCTCCGCCGGGTATCAGGCCCACGCCAAACTCGACGAGGCCGATGTACGACTCGGCCGAGGCTATTACCTTGTCGCAGTGCAGGTTAAGCTCGCAGCCGCCGCCCAGCGTGAGGCCGTGCGGGGTGCCCACCACCGGAATGCTGCTGTAGCGCATCCGCATCATGGCCTGCTGAAACTGCTGAATCATCATGTTCAGCTCGTCAAACTCCTGCTCCAGCGCCTGCATGTACACGAGGCCCAGGTTAGCCCCGGCCGAGAAGTTCGGCGCGTCGTTGCCCACCACAAGGCCGCGGTAGCCGGCTTCGGCCATCTCCACGCCCTTCAGCAAACCCTGGATAACGTCGGTGCCCAGCGAGTTCATCTTTGAGTGAAACTCCACGTTCAGAATCCCGTCGCCCAGGTCGATAACCGAGGCCCCGGCGTTTTTCCACAGCACCTTACCACTGGCGCGCAGGTTGTCGAGAATAATGAAATTCTCCACGCCCGCTACCGGCTGGTACTGCTTGCTTTCCTTGTCGTAGAACTCGCGCTTACCGGCGGCGCTCACCTTGTAAAAGGTCTGATTACCAGCGGCTAGCATTTCCTCTACCCACGGTGCTACCGTGCGGCCAGCGGCCTTGGCCAGGTCGATGCCGGCCTGCACGCCCAGCGCGTCCCAGGTTTCAAACGGCCCTAGCTCCCAGCCGAAGCCAGCGCGCAGCGCGTCGTCAATCTTGTAAAGCTGGTCGGCGATTTCGGGGATGCGGTTGCTCACGTAGGCAAACAGGCTGCCGAAGCTGAGGCGGTAAAACTCGCCCGCTTTGTCCTTGCCCGTTACCAACACTTTGAAGCGGTCGGCCAGCTTGTCGATGCTCTTGGTCAGCTCCAGCGTGGCAAACTTCACTTTCTGCGAAGGCTTGTATTCCAGCGTGTTGAGGTCCAGGGCATGAATTTCCGACTTGCCGTCCGCGCCCTTCACTTTCTTGTAGAAGCCCTGGCCGGTTTTGTCGCCCAGCCACTTGCTCTCGCCCATTTTCTTCACGAAATCGGGCAGTACGAACACGTCCTTAGCCTCGTCGTCGGGTAGGCCCTGGGCCAGGCCGTTCGCTACGTTAATGGTCGTATCGAGGCCCACCACGTCCGAGGTGCGCAGCGTGGCCGACTTGGCGTGGCCGATAACCGGGCCGGTAAGCTTGTCGGTTTCCTCCACCGTCAGGCCCAACTTCTGCATGGTCTGCATGGCGTCGAGCAGGGCGAATACGCCCACGCGGTTGGCGATGAAGCCAGGCGTGTCCTTAGCCAAAACTACCGTTTTGCCCAGGTACAGGTCGCCGTAATGCAGTAGAAAATCAACCACTTCCGGCTTGGTGTCGGGCGTCGGGATAATTTCCAGCAGCTTCAGGTAGCGCGGCGGATTGAAGAAATGCGTGCCCGCGAAGTTCTCCTTGAAATCCTGCGAGCGGCCCTCGGCCAGCAGGTGAATCGGAATGCCCGAGGTATTGCTGGTAATCAGCGTGCCCTTTTTGCGAAACTGCTCCACGCGCTCGTAGAGGCCCTTTTTGATGTCAAGCCGCTCCACAACCACCTCAATTACCCAATCGCAGGAAGCAATTTCCTTGAGGTTGTCATCGAAGTTGCCGGTTTTGATGCGGCTCACCTCGCTCTTGCGGTACAGCGGCGAGGGATTGGCCACCACGGCGGCCTGCAACGCACTGTTAACGATGCGGTTGCGCACGGCGGGCGCGTCTAGCTTCAGGCCCTTTTTCTCCTCGTCGGGCGTTAGCTCTTTGGGGGCGATGTCGAGCAGCAGCACCGGCACGCCGATGTTGGCAAAGTGGCAGGCAATGCGCGAACCCATCACGCCCGAGCCCAGCACGGCAACTTTCTTGATTATGCGTTTCATATAAAGTAGCGCGGACTTTCAGTCCGCGTTGGGTGGGATATTCTATTGGTAAAGAAGCGTGACGCGGACTAAAAGTCCGCGCTACACTACCTCCTTGCGCAACGGCTTCAATTCAAAATCATCGTAAAGCGTTTTGCCCTCAATCATGCCCGTAATCTGGCTGGCCACTTTGAAGAAAACGTCCAGCTGGCTCTGCGGTATTTTGTCGCGCACCTTCAAGTTGAAGTGCCGCACCGTTTGGCGCGAAACCTCCTTTTTCTCCAGCCCCAGCTCGGTAAGGAAAATGCGTACCGAGCGCTTGTCCTGGGTGTCGGCCTGTTTGTAGATGAGGCCTTTCTCCTCCATGCTACGCAAAATGCGCGTGAGCGAGCGGGTTTCGAGACCCAGCAGCGGCGCTATTTTGGTGGCCGGGGTGCCCAGCTCCTGGTCGATATTGAGCAGCACGAAGCCGATGCTCGTGGTGATATCGTAGCGGGTGGCCTGCGTGTTGTACATGCGCGAAATGGCATGCCAGGCTACTTTAATGTTATAATCGACGGTTTCTTCAGGTTTCATATCGCAGCGAAAGTGCGGTAAACATACGAAGAATTTGTTAGGCTTGCATACTAAATGCGGCCTGAACGTCGCGAGTCCGAGCGTAGGCGTAGCGGGCATCCGGCGTCTGAACCGTCCGGTTCTGGATGCTCACTTCGCGCACGCTCGGACTCACAGCGCCCAAGCTACTTTCTAGTGGGCCTTGCGCTCGTGGGGCTCCTTGTCGGCCCGCTCGTAGAGGTCATCGATGGCGGGCTGGTTTTTCTCGGTTATCACCTTGCGCTTCACTTTCATGGTGGGCGTCATTTCGCCGCTTTCCACCGTCCAATGCTCGGGCAGGAGGATGATTTTCTTGACCTGCTCCCACTGCGCGAAGCTTTGGTTGTACTTACCCATGAGGTCGTGGTAGAGCTTTACCACCTTCTCATCCTTCACCAGGTCCTTGTTGGAGGTGGCGGCCACGCCGTTTTTGGCGGCCCACTTCTTGAGTTCGTCAAAGGCCGGAATGACGAGCGCTGCCGCAAACTTGCGGTCGGCTCCCACCACCATCAATTGCTCCACCAGGGGGTCTTCCTTTACCTTATTTTCAATGACTTGCGGGGCAATGTATTTGCCGCCGCTGGTCTTAAACATCTCCTTTTTGCGGTCAGTAATCTTGAGGAACTTGCCGTTGATAAACTCGCCGATGTCGCCGGTATGGAACCAGCCGTCGGCGTCAATCTCCTTGGCCGTGAGCTCGGGCTGGTTGTAATAGCCCTTCATCACGGACGCCGATTTGGTCAGAATTTCGCCATCCTCGGCAATTCTCACCTCCATGTTGCGGATGAGCGGCCCCACGGTACCAATCATGTTATTCTCTGGCTCAAAGCCATTTACGGCAATTACGGGCGAGGTTTCGGTGAGGCCGTAGCCCTCCATCACCCGAATCTGAGCGGCCCAGAACACCCGGGCCAGGCGCGGCTGCAAGGCCCCGCCGCCGCTCACGATGCAGCGCAGCCGGCCGCCCAGTGCCTCACGCCACTTATTGAAAATGAGCTTGTTGGCCAGCGCTAATTCGGTATTGTACACGAAGCCCTGGTTTTTCTGCGGGTCAAACTTCAAGCCCAAATTCAGGGCCCAGAAGAAGAGCTTATGCTTGATGCCGGTTTGCTCGTGGCCCTTGGCCACAATCTTATCATATATTTTTTCGAGCAGGCGCGGCACAGTGGTGAAAATGTCGGGGCGTACCTCGCGCAGGTTGTCGGCGATGGTTTCCATGCTCTCGGCGTAGTAGATGCTCACGCTGTTAATCATGTATAAATACGTCACCATGCGCTCAAATATGTGGCACAACGGCAAGAAGCTCAAGGCTTTATCCTCGGTGCTGACGGGCACAAACGGCTGCGAGTTGCGGCAGTTGCTGAGCAGGTTATCGTGGCTGAGCATCACGCCCTTGGGCTTGCCCGTGGTGCCGCTGGTATAGATGAGCGTGAGCAGGTCGTCGGGCTGCACGGCGGCCTTAAGGTGCTCCAGGTCGGCGGGGTTACCCTGGCGGCCCAGGTCGAGCAGCTCATTGAAATGGCGAGCCCCGTCGCACTTATCAAACGTGAACACGTTGTCGGCCGGAATGTCGAGTCCCTGCGTGGCTGCTTGCACTTTTTCCAGCAGAGACTGGTCGGATACGAATACGGCCCGCACGCCGGCATCGGTGAAAATGTGCTTGTAGTCTTCGACCGTGATGCTGGGGTACATGGGCACGCTGACGCCGCCAATCTGGGCAATGCCAAAGTCGGCGAGCAGCCACTCGGGCCGGTTCATGCTGATAATGGCCACTTTATCGTCCTTTTTCAGCCCGAGCTTCAGCAAGCCTAGGCTCACAAGGTTGGCCTGGTCCTGCACTTGCTGGCTGCTCAAGGGCACGTACTGGCCGTTGATTTTGCCCGCGAGTGCGTCGACTTTGGGGGATTTTTCGAGTTGATTGGCGAGAATATCGAAGGAGCGGCGGACGTCCATAAAGGTGGGGCGAGGTGCGGTCGGCGTGGGAATGAGGAGCTAAAGAAACAGGATTTTTGGCGAAATCCGGCCTAAGCTTCCCAATGCGTACGGCAGAACGACCAACCTGGACCGGACAAGGCGTAAATTTGACCGCGCCCCGTCGCGCTTGCTGATGAACCTGGCCCTCTTTTTTGACCCGCTACCCGACGCGCTGACTGCCCCCGCCGCCGCGCCTACTACCGTGGCGGCCTACGTCACGCGGTTTGCTGAAACCTTCCCCGACTGGCGCTCGGCCGACCTCGCCCTCATTGGCCTCAATGAGTGGCGCGGCACGGCCGCCGGCGCGCCCAGCGCGCACGGGGCCAACGCCGTGCGCGAGCGCTTCTACCAGTTGCAGCGCGGCAATGGCCCCCTGCGCCTCGTGGACCTGGGCAACCTGCGCCCCGGCCTCAGTCTAGAAGATACTTACCAGCGCCTGCGCGAAATAGTAGCTGCCCTACTGGAAGCCAACACGATACCGCTGCTGTTGGGCGGCGGCCACGACCTCGACTACGGCCAGTTTCTGGCCTACGAGCCGCAGCACGACGCGGTGCCCGCCATCAACTTTGCCGTCATCGACTCGCGGCCCGACATGGCCATGCCCGGCCCCTACGCCGCGCCCGAAGACAGCCACCTGCGCCGCCTGCTGATGCACACGCCCAACTTCGTGTTTAGTTGCGCACACCTGGCTCACCAGCAATATCTTACGCCACCCGATGTGCTCACGGCCTTCGAGAAGCTGCACTTCGAAACCATGAGCGTGGGCGAGTTGCGCACCGACCGCCGCCTGGCCGAGCCAGTGTTGCGCCAGGCCAACTTTTTGAGCGTGGACATTGCCGCCATCCGCTGGCAGGATGCACCCGGCTACTACCCGGCCAGCCCCTTCGGCCTGAGCAACGAAGATGCTGCCCAAATGTGCTGGTATGCGGGTCATAACGAGCAGCTTACCTCCATTGGCTTATATGGCTACCGGCCCGACCACGACCCCCACGGGCTGGCCGCTGGCACGCTGGCCACCATGCTCTGGTACTTTATTGAGGGCTACTACCACCGCCGCCCCGAAACGGGCTTCGGCACCTACCGCTTCCTCACCTACACGCTGGTGCTGCCCGGCAACGTCGGCAACTCGCCCAGCGAGCTGGTGTTCTACAAGTCGCGCCGCGCCGATACCGACAAGTGGTGGATGGAAGTTGAGAGCCTGGCCGACCAAGCCGTTAAGCGCATTGTGCCCTGCACGCACCAAGACTACCTGCACGCTGCCCAAGGCGACCTGCCCCAGCGCTGGATTCGTACGCAGGCGTTATTAGGTTAAAATTTAACTTGGTAAAATGGCTGATAGCGAAGAGATTAAGATTTATACCAGAAGCCAGCTGGCCTTGCGCAACGGTCAGGACCGTGACGAAATCTGGGTGGCTTACCAGGGTAATATCTACGACGTAACGCGCTCGCGCCTCTGGCAGCGCGGCAACCATTACGAGCACTGGGCCGGCCAGGACCTCACCCGCGAGCTGGATGAAGACTCCCCGCACCTGGCCACGGTATTTGATAAGTTTCAGATAATCGGCCGGTTACCCTTGTAGGGTAAGCTCCAGCTTGCCTTCGTCAAGGTGGTATTCTATTCTTTTTTATCTAGCAAGCGGCAAGCTAAAGCTTACCCTACACTGCATGACTACCGAAACGCCTTCCACCTTCCAAAATCTCGAAACCCTGCCCACGGCGGCCCTGCTAGCCGGCATGAACCAACTCGACCAAACCGTGCCGCTGGCCGTGCAAAACGCTCTGCCGCAGATTGAAGCGTTGGTCGAGGTCCTTGTGGCGCGCCTTGGGGCGGGCGGGCGGCTCTTCTACATTGGAGCGGGCACCAGCGGCCGGCTGGGCGTGGTCGATGCCTCCGAGTGCCCGCCCACGTTTGGCGTGCCGGCGAGCATGGTAGTGGGCATTATCGCTGGTGGCGACGGGGCCATTCGGCAGGCTGTGGAAGGGGCAGAGGACAACGCCACCCAGGCCTGGGCTGATTTACAGCAGTTTAACGTAGCGGCGCAGGATGTACTGGTGGGCATTGCGGCATCGGGTCGCACGCCTTATGTAATTGGCGGCCTGCAAGCGGCGCGGGCGGCCGGGCTGGCCACCGGCTGCGTGGTGTGCAACGCGGGCTCGGTAGTAGCGGCGGCCTGCGAGTTTCCGGTAGAGGTGGTAACGGGCCCCGAGTTTGTGACGGGCAGCACGCGCCTCAAGGCGGGTACGGCCCAGAAGCTGGTGCTCAATATGTTGACTACGGCCACCTTCATTCGCCTGGGCCGGGTGCGCGGCAACAAAATGGTCGATATGCAGCTCAGCAACGACAAGCTTGTGGAGCGCGGCCAGCGGATGCTGATGGACGAGCTGGGCATTGCCCAGCCCCAGGCTGCCGAGCTATTGCGCCAGCACGGTTCGGTGCGGGTCGCCCTGGCCGCCCACGCGCAGCAGGCGGGCCCCGCTATTGAGAATTAGCCTCCTGAAAATCAAGCGTTAACCAAAAGAAGGCGCCGCCGGCCCGAACGATTCGGGCAAGGCGGCGTTTTTGCACTGGGCCTGCCCTAGCAGGCCCCGCTGCTATGCATACCATTGAGCCTCACTACAGCTGGATTGACCAGTATTCCGCGGCCGACGACCCGCGCTCGCCACTCTTCGGCGCTGAGTACAGCCTGGATACATTTTCCAATACTATTTATGGCTATTACATTCACCCCCAATGGGATAGCCTGGAATCGGATACCTTGTTTATAAAAATTCTCTGGGCTGATTACGATGATGGTATCGCCATTTTGGAGTTTATCGGCGAGTGGAACGACGCTATTGAAAACGACATCATGAGCCTGAAACGCAATATCCTGGATGTGCTGCTGCACGAAGGGGTAAAGCGGTTCATTCTCATTGGCGAAAACGTGTTCAACTTTCACGGCTCCGACGACAGCTATTACGAGGAGTGGTTTGAGGAAGTAGAGGATGGCTGGATTGCCGGCATCAATTTTCAGGACCACGTGCGCCGTGAAATGAGCCAGTATAACCTGGACAACTACATTAATTTCGGCGGCGAGCTCGACGACCTGCCCTGGCGCACTTATGAGCCGCGCCGACTTGTGGAGGAAGTAGGCGGGCTGTTGCAGCGCCGCCTGGGCTAACGGGAACGCAACTGAACAAAAGAGGGAAGCCGGCCAAAGCCAGCTTCCCTCTTTTGTTGAAAACAAAGTAAGTATACTACTTAGTTTTTCTTGCTTTTACGCTCTTTTTTGGAAACGTCGCCGTCTTCCTTTTCTGCGCCAGCGGCATCGGTAACAATGCGACGCTGCTCAGCGACGCTGCCTTTGTAAACCTCGGGGCCGTTTTGCTTGCGCGCTTTTTTCATTTTCTTCATTTCCGACTTGCTCATCGGCTCCTGGGTAGGGGCCGTCTGGCTGATGGCTACCGGGGCAGCAACGGAAACGGGGGCAGCCTGGGCGGCCGAAGCGCCAGCGAGCAGCGCAATAAAAAGGATGTTTTTCATGGTGTTGAAAATGAGTGCGAAGAGTGAGAGACAATTTTCGGTCCTAATATCGTTAACCTCAGCCTTAAAGTTTTGCTTAGCGCTCATTTTTTTGCATTATGCACCTTTTAGAGCGCCCAGGGCCACATTATTATTTTGCTGCGTGCTCCTGAGAGCCCTACTTCTTAGGAAGTAGCGGGGCACAAAAAAAGCTCTGCCCAATGGGCAGAGCTTTTAGTATGAGCTACCCGCCTTGGCAGGTGGCCCAGTAGTAATTACTTGGGGTCTTTTGCATCAGCAGCGTCGCCGATAGCTTCGCCTTTTTTGTCGGCTGAGTCACGAACGGCTTCAGCGTTGTTTTCCATAGCATCAGCTTTGGCTTCGCCAGCTTCTTTCACGGCAGTGCCTTGAGCTTCAGCAGCGTCCTCTTTCTTGCTGTCGCACGAAGCGAGCGAGAGGGACATAGCAGCTACGGCGAGGAACAATACTTTTTTCATGGTGAAGGGGAAATGGTTTTTTAGAGTTTCCGGTGTTAATACCTCCCAAGGTGGGAGGTAACCCGCTATTCATCAAAAATTTATTTTTTTCGGAATGCCAAGCCAATAGGCACGCCTTTGAAGTCGAAATGCTCGCGCATGCGGTTTTCCAGGTAGCGGGCGTACGACTCGGGGATGTACTGCGGCAGGTTGCAGAAGAACGCAAACACGGGGTTGTGCGTGGGTAGCTGCGTGGCATACTTGATGCGCACCATCTTACCCTTCTGGATGGGCGGCGGGTACTTCTCAATCTCCTTAAGCATCACGTCGTTGAGCTGCGAAGTCGGGATTTTCTTCCGCTTGTTGCCGTACACTTCCATGATGACTTCCAGGGCCTTATGCACGCGCTGCTTGTTCAGCACCGAGATGAAAAGCACCGGCGGATAAGCAATCGGTGCGATTTTTTCCATGATTTTGGCCTCAAAATCGCGGGCGGTATTCGTCTCTTTGCCCTCGATTAAGTCCCACTTATTCACCAAGATAACGATGCCCTTGCGGTTGCGGTCAGCCAGGCCGATAATGCTCACATCCTGAGCTTCGATGCTGCGGCTGGCGTCGAGGATAATCACGCACACGTCGGCGGCCTCCATGGCGCGCAGGGTGCGCATGTTGGAGTAAAACTCCACGTCCTCGTTCACGCGCGCTTTGCGGCGCAGGCCGGCGGTGTCCACCAGCATAAACTCGTGGCCGAAGGCGCTGTACTTGGCTTCGATAGAGTCGCGGGTGGTGCCGGCGATGTCGGTGACGATGGTGCGCTCTTCGCCCAGCAACAGGTTGACAAACGACGACTTACCTACGTTGGGGCGGCCCAGGATGGCGATGCGCGGCAGGCCGGCATTGGGCTCCTCTTCGCCTACTTCGTCGAAGTGGCTCACCACGGCATCCAGCAATTCGCCGGTGCCCGAGCCATTGGCCGAGCTGATAGCGAATACTTCGGTGTCGCCAAGGCCGAGGGCGTAAAACTCGCCCGAGCCTTGGGCGCGCAGGTTGGTATCGGCCTTATTAGCAACCAGGTAGATGGGCTTTTTGCCGATGTAGCGGCGCAGTACCTCGGCAAATTCTTCGTCGAGGCCTTGCAGGCCCGAGTCGGCATCCACCATAAAGAGGATAACGTCGGACTCGTCGATGGCCAGCTTCACTTGGCGGTTGATTTCGCTCTCGAAAATATCCTCCGAGTTGTGCACGTAGCCACCCGTATCAATCACGGTGAAGTTGTGCCCAATCCAGTCGCCGTAGCCGTAGTGGCGGTCGCGGGTTACCCCGCTTTGGTTGTCCATGATGGCTTGGCGGCGGCCCACCAAGCGGTTGAACAGGGTGGACTTACCCACGTTGGGGCGGCCCACTATTGCAATGGTATTCATGTAGTTGGCTCCAGCCACCGGCCCGACCTTGGCGCAGCAGTACCCGGAGTAGTTAGGGTTTAAAATGGTCGATGTAGCGTGGACTCTGTGAGTCCGTGCGTGGGTTGTATCAGCGTGCTACGCGCGGACTCACAGAGTCCACGCTACCTTATTGGTAGCCGAAGCGGCTCAGGGCCTTGCTGTCGGTGCGCCAGTTCTCGTTCACTTTCACGAACAATTCCAGAAACACTTTTTTCTGGAAAAACTTTTCCATTTCCTCCCGTGCCCAGGTGCCTACTTTCTTCAGCGCCTCGCCCTTGGCCCCGATGATGATGCCCTTCTGGCTGTTGCGCTCCACGTAGATGACGGCCCGGATGCGGATGATGTCGTCGTCTTCCTTGAACTCCTCAATCTCGACTTCGGAGCTGTAGGGCACCTCTTTTTTGTAGAGCTTGAAGATCTTTTCGCGCACCATTTCGGCGGCGAAAAAGCGCTCGGGTTTGTCGGTGAGCTCGTCTTTAGGGTAGTAGGGCGGGTGAATGGGCAGGCTGTCGAGGGCCAGCTGCAACACCTTTTCGGTGCCAAACGCATTGAGCGCCGAGATGGGCAGCACGTCGGTGGCGTTGGGCAGCTGCTCCTTCCAGTAAGCGAGCTTGGCTTCGACCTCGGCCTGGTCGGCCTGGTCTATCTTGTTGACTAAGATGTAGATGGGCGTGCCTTCGGTTTTGCGCAGGCGCTCTACCACGGGCTCTTCGTCGTGCTTCTCGTAGATGTCGGTGACGAATAGAATCACGTCGGCATCTTCCAGCGACGAGTACACGAAGGCCATCATGGCGTTGTGCAGCTCGTATTTGGGCTGAATGATGCCGGGCGTATCGGAGTAGACGAGCTGGAAATCTTCGCCGTTGAGGATACCCAGAATGCGGTGGCGCGTGGTCTGGGCCTTGCTCGTGACGATGCTCAGGCGCTCGCCCACTAAGGCGTTCATCAGCGTGGACTTGCCGACGTTGGGCTTGCCGATGATGCTGACAAAGCCGGCACGGTGGGGCTTAGGTTCGGGGTTCACAGGAGATAATTTTAAAGGATAGTTTTGAAAATCAGCCTGCAAAGGTACGCCGTCTTTTAGCTGTTAGCCTCTAGCTGTTAGCTATTAGCTTTTTTTGCCGTTGATTCTGAGCCGAAGTCCTGCGTTTTTGGTTAAAGTGGGAGTCACTACAAAACCGGCCGCCGGCCGCTGGCTGCGGGCTTTCCAAAAAGCTAACAGCTAGCCGCTAAAAGCCAACAGCTATAAAAAAATGCCTACCCCCACCCGCCGCATTGGCCTGCTCCTGGTCAACCTGGGCACGCCCGATTCGCCCCAGACCAGCGACGTGCGCCGCTACCTCAACGAATTTTTGACCGATGGCCGCGTGGTAGACATGCCGGCCGCCGTGCGCTACCCGCTGTTTCGGGGGCTGGTGGTGCCGTTGCGGGCGCCCAAGTCGGCCAAAATCTACCAGGAACTGTGGGATGCCGAGCGTGGCTCGCCGCTGCTCTTTCACGGCCTCGACCTGAAGGCGGCGGTGCAGCAAGAGCTGGGCGACGAGTACGTGGTAGCCTTTGGCATGCGCTACCAGAAGCCCAGCATCGAAACGGCGCTGGCCGAGCTGCGCGACGCAGCCGTGGACCGTATTATTGTGCTGCCGCTGTTTCCGCAGTATGCGTCAGCCAGCACAGGCTCGGTGCAGGAGAAGGTGATGGACATCGTAAAAGACTGGTGGATAGTGCCTAGCATTAGCTTCATCAGCCAGTTTGCCACCGAGCCGGGCTTCATTGCCAGCATTGTGGCGCGGGGCAAAGCCGCTATGGCCGAGCGCTCGTTCGACCACGTGGTGCTGAGCTACCACGGCATACCAGAGCGGCACGTGAAGAAGGGCGACCCCACCAACTATTGCCAATTTGGGGCGTGCTGCGACTCGCTAACGCCGGCCAACCAGTATTGCTACCGGGCGCAGTGCTTTGCCACCTCCCGGCTGATAGCGGCCGGCCTGGGCCTGCGCGACGACCAGTACACCATGACCTTCCAGAGCCGCTTGCAAAGCCGCCTGCGTGACCCCTGGCTGAAACCTTACACCGACGAGGTGCTCAAGGAATTTCCGGCCAAAGGAATCAAGAGCGTACTGGCTTTTTCGCCGGCCTTCGTGGCCGACTGCCTTGAAACCACTATCGAAGTAGGCATGGAGTTTCGGGAGCTATTTGAGGAGAATGGCGGCGACCACTGGCAACTGGTACCCTCGCTCAACGCGGAGCCGCACTGGGTAACGGCCGTGGCAGAGATGGTAAGAGCTCGTTAGCGTGGTCGTTCCGGTCCGACGCCGAAGGCGTCTGACCAGTTGACGGGGGCGCCGCCTGCGGTAGTCATGCGGGCGTCGTTCTATGGCAACCAGTCGGACGGGGGCGCCTGCGGTAGTCAGGCGGGTATCATTCTACGACAACTGGTCGGACGCCTTCGGCGTCGGACCGGAGCGGGCATCGTTTTGTGACAACTGCTTTGAAAAGAAGCCGGCCCCGCCCCTAAGGTAGTGGTGGGGCCGGCTTGCTTCTTTAGCTGAGTGAAGCGGTTAGCTCAGGCCCAGCTTTTCGCGCATTATTTCCTCAAAATCGACCGGCAGGATGAAATCCACGAAGAGGGGATATCTGCTGATGTTGTCGTGGTTGAGCGAGGTGACGAACACGCTGCTGCCTTCCGGGTCGAGGTTGACGGCGGCCAGGGGCAGCAGAATGCGCTGGTCGGTGTGGGGGGCGGGGGCGGGTACGCCGGGCAGGCCGGTAGCCAGCACCACATCGAGGTACAGCACGCGCTGGCCCACGGGGTCAACGAGCAGCTCGTGCACCGTGCCGAAGGGCTTGCCATCGCTGCCGCGCACGGCCCAGCCGCGCGGGTCGGGGTCGCCGGTGGCCATTTCAAAAGTGGGCAGGTCGCGGAGGCGGCGCAACAGAGGGGAATCCATAACGGGTTGATTTATAAGACGTCGGCGGCCGGGTAGCTCATGGTGTTGAGCAGCTGGGTCAGCTGGTGCAGGTAGGCTTGGTTGCGGGCTTGCTCGGCGGGGGTAGTATCGCGCCCCGAAAGCTGGCTGGCTTGCAGGGTGAGCGCGTTGGCTTCGGTGCTGAGGTTGGGGTAGCCTTTTTGCTGCACGGCCAGCAGCAGGTTGGCGGCGGCCAGCAGGCCAGGGCGCAGGCTGGCCTGCGGGTCGCCGTCGGTGAGGCGGGAAGTGGCGCTGGTGAGGTTGTCGCGCTGCTCGCGAACGGTGGCATCGTCGCGCAGGTCGGCCCGGTCCACGAGTTGCGTGAGGGTGGGCAGGAGCCCTAGCAAAGCTGCGCGAGCGGGGCTGGCCGCGGCTGTTGATTCGACCGCGACGGAATCGGGCGCGGCAAGCGGGGGCGGGGTAGCGCTGGCGCCGGAGCTATCCCGCGCCAGGCTATCGGCCGGCACGGGGGGCTGGCTCAATTCCGTTTGGTGCGCGGCCGGCTCGTCGGCGGGGTCGGAACGCAGGAAGAAATAGGCAGCGGCGGCCAGCACCAGCACGGCCAGGGCCACCAGCAGCCACGGGCTGGGGGCCGATTTTTTGGGTTGAATGCGAAGCTCGGCCATTGGGGCAGGTAAGTTGGTAGCCCCAGTACGGGGAGTGAACGTTAGCAGTTGAGCACGCAATGTCGGCCGCCTTTGGGAATAAGCCTATGTTTACGGCTGGTTCACCCCGGTTTCATCCCGCTATCATGGCTTCTACCACTACCCGCTTGCTGGCCGACCTCACCGCCGAGGGCCTGCTGCCGCCCGCCCAGGCCGCCGCCATTGCCGAGGACGAGCGCACCCGGCCCTTCTCGCTGCACCACGAGCTACGGGCACTGCTGTACCTGGGCAGCGTGCTGCTGGCGGGCGGGCTGGGCGTGCTCATTTACGAAAACCGCGACAGCCTGGGGCAGGAAATTATCACGGCGTTTATTGCGCTGGCGATGGCCGCGGCGTTTGGCTACGCGGCGCGGCACCGGCCGGCCTTCACGTGGCAAGAGGCACCGCGCACCCGCATTGCGGCCGATTACCTGCTGGTGCTCAGCTGCTTACTATTCCTGGTGCTGGAGGGCTACGTGCAGGTGGCATACGGGGTGTTTGGCACGCGCTACGGGCTGGTGACGCTGCTGCCAGCCGTGCTGTTTTTAGGGCTGGCCTACCGGTTCGACCACCGGGGCGTGCTGGCCATGGGCCTTACGGCGCTGGCGGCCTGGGTGGGGGTGAAGGTGGCCCCGCTGGCCCTGTTTACGGGCCAGGGCTTTCCTGCGCACGAGCTGAGCGGGCCGGGGCTACTGCTGGGCCTGGGGCTGCTGGCCGTGGGGCTGGCATCGGAGCGGCTGGGCCGCAAGGCGCATTTTGCCTATACCTACCTGCTGCTGGGTAGCAACGTGGCGCTGGTGGCAGCCCTGACGCGGCTGTTTGAGGTGATTGGTGACGCGGGCGTGCTACGGCTACAGGCGCTGCTGATAACGCTGCTGGTGCTGGGCATTTGCACACTGCTGGGCTGGTATGCGCGCCGTACGCAGTCGTATCTGTTTCTACTGCTGGCAGTTGGCTACGGCTACGTGGCCATTACGAGCCTGGTAGTATTGCTGGCGCAGCTTGGCGGCCTCGAAGGTGTTTTGTGGCCGCTGGCTTTTCTGTACTTTCCGCTCACGCTGCTGGGCATTATTCTCTTTTTCATCAACATCAAGAAAATTCTTCGCATCGCATGAGCTGGAAAGCCTACCCTACCGCCTGGGCCCGCCACGATGCGCGCCGCGCCGCGGCCCGCCGCTGGCAGCAGCGCGGCCTGCTCACGCCCGCCCAGCTGGCCGCCATCGAGGCCGCCTCGCCCGTAGCGTACTACCGGCCGGTGCTGTTTGTGCGCATCGGGTTGTTTGTGGCTACGCTACTGGGCGTGGCTAGTTTTGTACTTCTGCTGGTCATTACCATCAATAATGGCTTTAGTGAGGGAGGCATCATTGCCTTCAGTTTAGTGGTGGCAGCCGCGGCGACAGTGGTGCTGGAACTAGTCATCAGAAGTTCTGAGCACTACCGCTCGGGAGTTGATAACGCCTTGCTAT
This sequence comes from Hymenobacter sp. H14-R3, assembly GCF_030063445.1. GTDB lineage: Bacteria > Bacteroidota > Bacteroidia > Cytophagales > Hymenobacteraceae > Hymenobacter. The sequence goes on from NZ_JASITD010000005.1 coordinate 247,435, forward strand.
ACAGTGCGTTGCTGGCCTGGGCAGTAGCCGTAGGTATCATGGTTAGTAAGCTCATTCCCAACCATTACCACGACACAGCACTCATGGGGCCCTGGCTCTGGCTGTGGCTGGTGCCGGGCCTGCTGACGCTGCTGCTGGCCCTGGTGCGCTATGCCGACCCAGTGGTGGCCCTGCTCACCTTTGGGGCGGGCTTGGCGCTGCTGGGCCACGTGCTGCTGCAAGTACCCATTGGCTTGCTGCTGCTGCCTTTTGTGGTAATGCTGGCCGCAGCCGGCCTGCACGCCTGGCTGCGCACGCTGGCGGCGCGGGCCGATTATCCCTATTACCGTAGTAGCCTGCTGGTGCTGCGCACGCTGGCGCTGGCGGCTATTTACTTGGCTGGCAACTACTTCGTGATGCGGGAGGGCAACGCGGCTCTGCACGGCGGCAATGGCCCCTCGGAGCAGATACCGCTCGCGCCGCTGTTCTACGTGCTCACGGCCGTGGTTCCGGTTGCTTACATCGTGCTGGGCCTGCGCCGCCACGACCGGCTGCTGCTGCTGCTGGGCTTGCTGGCGGTGGCCTTCTCGCTGTTTACGCTGCGCTACTACCACTCGGTGCTGCCGCCTGCGGTGGCCGCCACGGCGGGCGGGGCCGTGCTGCTGGCCCTGGCGCTGGGGGCCCTGCGCTACCTGCGCACGCCGCGCCACGGCTTCGCCGCCGCCGATGAAACGGAGCCGCCGCACTTCAATCTCGAAAGCTTTATCGTGGCCCAAACAGCGCACGTGCCGGCAGCCGTTGAGCCCGGGTTTGAGTTTGGCGGCGGCCACTCGGGCGGGGGTGGGGCCGAGGGGCAGTTTTGAGGGCGGGCTATTGTGCAGCGGGATACAGCACCACTTATAGAGTTTGCGCTACATTTCTGGCGACACTGGCCCGAAGTAACCTCGGGCCAGGTAGTGGAGAAGTACTTGTTAAAACAGCGGTGCTACATCTTCTGCCAGTCAATTAACCAAACGCGAGGGCGGGCTCAACTGCATGCTTCGATTTCGGCAGCAGCTTCAGTAAATGCAGGGCATTGGCCACGCAATCGCGGGCGCTGTAATGCGTATCCAGAAAAATGGTTTCCCCCTGATACGATAACTGCTGTGAGCTACGCTCTTTGCCCGAGGGATACCAGCTCAGCAGCACCGTTTTCTTGCCGGCTTTGTCTGGCAGCGGAATAGGCAGCTTGTCTTGTCCATGTAAAACCAGCTCAGCCGCTTTTAGCAGAATATCCTTCCACGTTTTGAGCGCATGCTCCTGGCCGTCTGGCAAGCGCAGCCATAGTGGTTTGCCCAGTTGCTTGGCAGGGTCGGTCAGGTCAGTGGACAGGGGATAGTATTTTTTGGTCGCTATGGGCACTGAGGCACTGTTGGCTTGGCGCAACCGGGCCTTAGCAACGGGCGAAACAACAGCGGCATTTGGTTCTGCAGCAGGAGTCGTGCCAAGGCCGTGCCCGCTGTGGGCCGCATCCAATAGCTGAAGCAATTGTATGGCCGCCGGAAGTAGCCCGTCGGCACGCAGCTCAATGGTAGAAGTAGGCTCGTAGTGCGAGTGGCCGGGCGCATAGCAGTGCCAGTTCAGCCCATCGGTAATGAAAAACGAAACTGGCTTGAGCGAAAAAGCATAGCCAATCAGCGCGCCCACGTGGCCGAGTTTATCGAGGCTTTCGCCCAACTTCTTCGCCTCTACTACCGACTGAATGGTGCCGGCCGGACCCTTCAGCACGTAATCCAGAGATTGCTTGTTTTCAATGGTACGCTCGGGCTCTACCATGCGCACATCGGCCGTGTTCCAGCCCAGCGCTCGTAGTACGGGGTCAATGAGCGCGGCGCGGGTAGCCGCTTCATTCTTACTGAGCAGTGGGTAGTTCTGCTCGGCCTGGCGCCAAACTTCGCTGAGGGTGGCTACCAGCGTGGCTAGCGGGCTAATGATGGGCATACACAAAGGAAGCGTTACTAAAGCACAACGATAAAGAACTGGCATCCTGGCCGCAACTGGGAGCAGTGCTTGATGCTAAGCGGCTAGCGGCGGCTTGCCCGCAGCCAGCTTTCGGCCGCCGCCTGGTCGGTGAATAACTCGACCTCGAACTGATTGCCAATCAGCTTGCGCAGCCCGTTGGCCGACTCTACCGACATGGCGTCGGGGTTGTCAAGGTGCGCCCAGTGGCGCAGGCCGCAGGCGGCGGCGTGGGGCAGCCACACGCGTTGCAGCCAGTCGAGCGAGCTGTCCCAGCGGCCCACTAGGTGGCGGTTGTCGTTGAGTACGCTGGTCAGTTTTTCCTGCTTCATGCGGTCGAGGTAGGCCAGGGCCCCGGCCGACACGTTGGCGGCGGTGGGGTAGCCCGTCCAGTCAGCATAAAGCCAGAGGTCGCGGTCGGGCCGGTGAATAGAGAGGTAGGTCTTGCCAGTGGGGGAGCGCAGTTCTTCGAGCAGCATGGGGCGAAAATACGGGTAGGAAACGCAAGTAGTCGGGCGCGCAAGCTACTTTAACTAAGGCAACGGGAGGTTTGTATTTACCAGTCAACCAGCTAGCCGCCTCGTAATCGTGCCGACCTTTGCCGCTGCGCCGAAACCTTACGCCCCCCGCTAGGCGTTATCCCATTCATGTCCGACAATTCCGCTCTGCAAGTGGCCGCCCCGGCCCACGACGAAATCGACCTCCTCGACCCGCGCCAGTTTATCGTTATCAAAAACGCGCGCGTCCACAACCTCAAAAACCTGAGCGTGGCGCTGCCCCGCAACAAGTTTATCGTGGTCACGGGCCTCTCGGGCTCGGGCAAATCGAGCCTGGCTTTCGATACCTTATATGCTGAGGGCCAGCGTATGTACGTAGAAAGCCTGAGCAGCTACGCCCGCCAGTTTCTGGGCCGCATGGACAAGCCCGACGTGGACTACATCCGGGGCATTTCGCCGGCCATCGCCATCGAGCAGAAGGTCAGCATCAAAAACAACCGCTCGACGGTGGGCACTAGCACCGAGATTTATGACTATTTGAAGCTGCTGTTTGCCCGCGTGGGTCGCACGTTCTCGCCCACCAGCGGCGAGCAGGTGCGCAAAGACTCGGTGGCCGACGTAGTCGATTACCTTTTTTCGCTGCCCGCCGATACGCGCGTGACCATCCTGGCCCCGCTGCTGCGCACTGAGCCCGGCCGGCCCATGAGCAAGGAGCTGGACCTGCTGCTTCAGAAAGGCTACGGCCGCGTGGTGCTGGCCGATGGCCAGAATGCTTTTATTGAGGACCTTATCGGCGAAGGCAAGCCCGAGGTAGAAGGCGACGTCTCCATCCTCATCGACCGCGCCGCCGTGCAGCCGGATGATGAAGACTTGCAGTTCCGCCTCTCCGACTCGGTGCAGACTGCCTTCTTCGAGGGCCACGGCACCTGCGTGGTGAAGCTGGACAACGAGACGCGCATGTTCTCGGACAAGTTTGAGCTGGACGGCGAGGTGTTTGAGGAGCCGAGCGTTAACTTCTTCTCTTTCAACAACTCCTACGGCGCGTGCCACACCTGCGAGGGCTTCGGCTCGGTGCTGGGCATTGACGAAGACCTGGTAATCCCCGACAAAAGCATGACCGTGTATGAGGGCGCCATTGCCCCCTGGCGCACCGAGAAGCAGGGCGAGTGGCTCAAGCCGCTGCTGAAGAACGGCATCCGGTTCGACTTCCCCATTCACCGCCCCTACAACGACCTCAGCGCTGCCGAGCAGCGCTTGCTCTGGACTGGTAACAAGCACTTTGAGGGGCTCGATGCGTACTTTAAGTGGGTGGGTGAGCAAACGCACAAAATCCAGTACCGGGTGCTGCAAAGCCGCTACCGGGGCCGCACCGTGTGCCCCGATTGCCGCGGCACCCGCCTGCGCAAAGACGCGCAGTACGTGAAAATTGACGGCCGCAGCATCACCGATTTGGTGCTGCTGCCCATTTCGGGCGCGTTGGACTTTTTTCAGAATCTGGCGCTGAGCGAGCACGACATGGCCGTGGCCGACCGCCTGCTGGCCGAAATCACCAACCGCCTTGGCTACCTCGACCGCGTGGGCCTGGGCTACCTCACGCTCAATCGCTTGAGCAATACGCTGAGCGGCGGCGAGAGCCAGCGCATTTCGCTGGCCACGTCGCTGGGCTCGGCGCTGGTGGGCTCCATGTACGTGCTCGATGAGCCCAGCATTGGCTTGCACCCCAAGGACGCCGAGCAGCTGATTGGCGTGCTGCGCTCGCTGCAAGCGCTGGGCAACACGGTGGTAGTGGTGGAGCACGAGGAAAAAATGATGGAGGCTGCCGACCAGATTATTGACATCGGCCCGGAGGCCGGCACTGGCGGCGGCAACCTTATGTTCCAAGGCACCTTTGATGAGCTGATGCAGGACACGGCTACCTACACCGGCAAGTACCTGAGCGGGCAGCTCGAAGTGGCGGTGCCCACCGTGCGCCGCCCCTGGCGCAACGCGCTGGAGCTGACCGGCGCGCGCGAAAACAACCTCAAAAACGTGAGCGTGAAGATTCCGCTGGGCGTGATGACGGTGGTAACCGGCGTGTCGGGCTCGGGCAAATCGACGCTCATCCGGCGCATTCTGGCCCCGGCGCTGATGAAGATGCTGGGCGGCGGCGCGGGCGAAACCACCGGTAAATTCGACCGCCTGCTGGGCGTGAGTGGCCAGGTAACGCACGTCGAGTTCGTGGACCAGAACCCCATCGGCAAGTCGTCGCGCTCCAACCCAGTGACGTATGTAAAGGCTTACGACACCATACGTTCGCTGTTTTCGGAGCAGCCGCTGGCCAAGGCGCGGGGCTACAAGCCGTCGCACTTCTCGTTCAACGTGGAGGGCGGGCGCTGTGAAGTTTGCCAGGGGGAGGGCCAGGTGAAAATCGAGATGCAGTTCATGGCCGACATCTACCTGACCTGCGAAAGCTGCGGCGGCCACAAGTTCAAGCAGGACATTCTGGAAATCAAGTTTCAGGACAAGAACATCTTCGAGGTACTCGACCTGACGGTGGAAGAAGCCGTGGAGTTCTTCAAAGGCCAGCCCAAAGTGGCCGAGCGCCTGCGCCCGCTGCTCGATGTGGGCCTGGGCTACATCCGCCTGGGGCAGTCGGCCAACACGCTGAGCGGCGGCGAGGCCCAGCGCGTGAAGCTGGCCAGCTTCCTCACCAAAGGCGCTATGCTGCAGCACGATAAGATTCTGTTCATCTTCGATGAGCCGAGCACCGGCCTGCACTTCCACGACATTGCCAAGCTGCTGGGCGCGCTCAACGCGCTGGTGGAGCAGGGCAACTCGGTGCTCATTATCGAGCACAACGTGGACATCATCAAGTGCGCCGACTGGCTCATCGACCTCGGCCCCGAAGGCGGCACCAACGGCGGGCACCTGCTATTTGAGGGCACGCCCGAGCAGCTGGTGAAGCTCAAGGATACCAACCACACGGCCCGGTTTCTGGCCGATAAGGTGGCGGGGTAACTTGGGCGGGCAGCGTCGTAAATTGATACTTAAAATCAAACCGCTATGATAGCAGAAGAAAAAAAGCAGCAACTGCTGACCGTTATCGCGCAGTTGGAGGACGAAGCGGCTTTCGATAAGATTGAGGCGATGGTGCAGGACGTGCTGCATCCGCAACGCCAGCGTGGGAAGGCGGGGTTCTTGCGCGGGTCAGTAAGTTATATGGTCGACAACTGGGATGCGCCCCTGACCGACTGGAAGCACCAGCATGAGTAAGCAGCCGATAGCCAGGGTTTTGCTGGATACGCACGCCCTCATTTGGTATGCCGATGGCTCGCCGCAGCTCCCCGTTGCCACGCGGCAACTACTAGATTCGCCGGTTGTGGAGCGCTTGGTGAGCATAGTTACTTTTTGGGAGCTGGCCACTCTATTAAATCTCAAGCGCTTGGCGTTGCAGCCCAACTTGGCTACTTGGTTTGAGCTAGTGAAAAGCAACGACTTTCAGATTTTACCTATTCTTGACAAGCACTTGGTTGCCTACGCTACCTTGCCGCAGGTGAGGGACCACCGCGACCCCTTCGACCGCCTGCTCATTGCCCAGGCCCTCGCCGAAGACCTTACGCTCATCAGCCGCGACGGCAAGTTTGGGGCGTACGCGGGCCTGCAAGTGCGCTGGGGATAACAACTTGAAAATGAAGCTTAAATACATGGTTTTCGCTGCCGTAGCCCTGCTGCTAGGCTGGTTTGTATTCGACTCGCTCAGTCAGCCGGGGGTGGGCGACCTGAAGGGTGACTTTCAGGAAGTGGCCGCTTACCGCAACGAGAATAATACGGGCCCCATCGTGCGCGTGCTGGCCGTGACGGTGACCGACACGCTGTGGCAGCAGATGAAGCAATACGGCGACCTGACGCCCTACACCAAGTACGGCAACACCAAGGTGTATTTCTTCCGGCAGGGCCAGCCGGTGCCGAAAGTAGTGCAGCCGGGAGAGGTGAATTTTGAAGCCCGCTTCAACCTAGGCTGCCTGGCAAAATACGAGAAAGAGGTAATGGGTAACGTCACGTTTCAGCGCTATCCACTAAAGTAACTATTTGTTAAACAAGTAGTTATGTTTAATGTGCTCGTCGGCGCCCGCCCGTCGGCCGCTTACGAGCGGCTAAGCCCGCGCCGTGCCACGACAGTTGGTTGACGCTGCCAAGACCCTGTTCAACCAGGCGTTGGGCCGCCCGCTTCTACTGGCGCCAACGTAGCTGTCATCTGAAAAGCCTTTAAGCCCGCCCAACGCCGTGCAACGACAGCCGGCCGGCCGGGGCTAGGCGGCTACGGCTACGCGTTTTTGGGGCTGCTTGTGGCGGCGGCCCCACCACAGCAGCGTGCCCGTAACGGGCAGGCTGGCCGAGAGCAGGCTTATTAAGAAAGCCACAATTTTGCCGCCCAGGCCCAAAAGCTGGCCCGTGTGCAGGTCGTAGTTGAGGTCGCCGAGTTTCTTGCCGTTGCTTTTGGTGGCGTGGGGGAGGGCCCGCAGCAACTGGCCCGACACGGGGTGGAAGTAGTACTCGTCGCGGTGGTAGTAGTGCAGCGCCTTTTGGTAGGTGAGGCAGTAGAGCGGCTGCTGGCGGCTGGCGGCCGGCACGATGACCACCATGTCGGCGGTGGGCGAGTGCTGGCGCACCTGCGCGTAGGCCACATCTACCGGCGGCTGGGTGGTGGTGGGGGCCGTGGCCAGGGTATCGACTACGGGCGGGGTTTCTTCGAGGGAGTAGTGCTGGCCCATATTGGCCACTGTGCTAGCCGCTTGCAGCCACGAGCCAAAGCTCATGAATAAGCCCGTGAGGGCGATGATAAACGCGCTGGCCGCGATATAAAAGCCCAGCACCTGGTGCAAATCGTAGTTGAGCCGCCGCCACTTGGCCCCCCATTTTATGGTGAGGCGCTGCTTGCGCTCGTGCCTGCGCTTGGGCCACCACAGCACTAGGCCGGTGCCCAGCATCATCAAAAAGATGGTGATGGCGATGCCTACTACCCACTCGCCCCACGCTACCGGCAAGAGCAGGTGCATGTGCAGGGCCTGCACGATGGTGAAGAAATCGGTGCGCAGGTCTTGCTCGTGCAGCACCCGGCCGGTGTAGGGGTCGAGCGAGCTGAAGTAGGTACCCGCTGCCTTATCGGTAAAATACACCGTGGCCGAGCGGCCCGGCCCGTAATACGTGGTGTAGGAAGGGGCCGCGCCGGGGTGGCTGGCTACCACGGCCGCCTGCAGGCGCGAGGGCGGCAGCGGAGCCGTAGCGGCCGGCGTGGCCACCAGCCGCCACGGCTGCGTGGCGTCCCGAATTTCGTCCTGAAATGTGAAGATGGCCCCCGTCAGGCTCACCACAAAGACTACCAGCCCCGAGCCGAGCCCGAGCCACAGGTGCAGATTGCCGATAGCTTTTTTGAAAGTCATGTGGAGGCGGGAGGATGGTAGCCCGGCCGCGCAGCGCCCGCGCCACCCGGTAGTTAAAACTTAAACGCCACCTGGCCGATGATGCTGCGCAGCTTCTGCGGGTTCATCGAGCCGTAGCCAATCCAGTAGTGCTTATCGGTGAGGTTATCCATTTTTACCGAGAGGCGGTAGTGCGGCTGGTCGTAGAAGGCGCTGGCATTGAGCACCACGTAGCTGGGCAGCGTAAACTGGCCGTTGTTGGCATCGTTCACCACCATGTTATCGCTGGCGTAGTTGCCACCCGCGCCTAGGCCCAGGCCCTTGAGCGGGCCGTTGCTTAGGCGGTAGCTCAGCCAGAGGTTGGCCAGGGCCGGCGAGCCGGCGGTGCCGGGGCGGCGGCCTTCGGTGGCGGGCACGTCGTTGGTGAGCTCGGCGTGGTTGTAGGCAAAGCCGGCCACCACGTTGAAGCCCACAAAAGGATTGGCTACCAAGTCGATTTCCACGCCGCGGCTCACCTGCTCGCCGCTCTGCACCTGGGCAAAGCGGGCGGCCCCGGCCGGGTTAGAGTCGGTGCGCAGTATGTTCTGGACGCGGATATCGTACACGCTCAGCGTGGCGGTAAAGCGGCCCCCCAGGCGGTCAAACTTCACGCCGGCTTCTACCTGGTTGGCCCGCTCCAGCTTGGCCGTGAGGGGTGCCGTGAGGGTATTGGTAGCGGCGTCGTAGCCGTAGTACGTGCCCCGATTGGCGAAGGAATTCTGGTAGTTGGCAAACACCGATAGCTGCTCGGGCACCAGCTGGTACACGGCCCCAAACTTGGGCGAGGCCGCCGTTTGGTTGTAGCCAGCGTTGGCCCCGTCGGCGCCCTTGTTGGCGAAGCGGTCGACCCGCAGGGCGGCCAGCACGTTGAAGCGGTCGGTAATATTGAGCACATCCGACACGAAGGCGCTGTACGTATTGGTTTCATTAAAAATCGGATACGTATAGCCGGGCGCGCCTGCAGCGTAGAACTTGGTCAAATTGGCCCCGTTGAAGGTGCCGTAGTCGAAGTTTGAGTTGATGGGCGGCGCGGCAAACGTGCTGCCGAATAAAAACTGGTCGTTGCGCACGTGCAGGAAGTCCAGGCCCAGCACTACGCGGTTGCGCATGGTGCCCAGCTGAAAATCACCGTTGAAGAGCTGCTGCACCTGCACCAGGCGGCCGCGGCTGTCGCGCGTCGACTGGTCGGAGAGCTGGAGCGTATCCTGGCTGATGCCCCGGCCGGTGATGCCGATGTAGGGCCCAAAGCCATTGGAGTAGCTGCGGCTCGTGGCGAAGTTGGTAGACGAGCGGAAGGCCGGCGAAAGCTGGTAGTTTACCTGCCCAAACAGGTTGGTGGCCCGGCTGGTGTTCCAGAGCCCCGGGCCGGAGTACGACTTGCGGTAGTCGACGGGCACCTGGTCGGCGCGGTCGAACCCGAGCTGGTTGAGGGGCGCATTGGGGAAAAAGAAGGTGTGGCCCGTGGCCGTGGCCCACTGAAACTCGCCGTCGAGCGTGATGCTCAGCTTGTCGGTAGGCCGGATGGTGAGGGTCGGGGCCAGCGCGTAGGCGCGGCGGAAGCCAATATCCTGGAAGGTGTTTTCGTAGTTCCAGGCCCCGTTCACGCGGAATAATACCGTCTTGGCCTTGTTGAGCGGCGTGTTCACATCCAGCGCCACGCGGTTGAAATTGTAGCTGCCGCCCGAGTAGCTGACCTCGCCCCCCACGTTGTCGTAGGCTTTTTTGGTGACGCGGTTCAGCAGGCCGCCATAGGAGGCCAGCGCGCTGCCGTAGAGCGTGCCCGACGGCCCTTTAATTGCTTCCAGCTTTTCGAGGTTGGCCCCGTCGATGGCACTGGTTACGTTGCCCACCAGGCCGTTGCGCAGCTGGCTCTGCGTCACGAAGCCGCGCATGGTGTAGAAGCTGCCGCCGTCGCCGGCCCGGTTCGTCGACTCCCACATGCGCTGAATGCCCGGCACGTTGCGGGTGGCATCGTCGGCCGTGAAAACGAGCTGCTCGGCCAGTAGCTCCTTGGTGACCGTGTTGTAGACCTGCGGGTTCTCCACGTTTTTGAGTGGCATCTTGGCCACATCCACGCTGTTGGTACGGCTAAACTTATTGGTGCGGCCGCCATTCACTACCACCTCTTTCAGCTCGGCGGCGCTCTCGACCAGCGAAAAATTGGCGGTAGCCGTTTGCCCGGCCACTACCGTTACGCGTTGCTGCTCTGTTTTGAGCCCCAGCGCCGATACTACCAGCGTGTACTGGCCCGGTGCTACCTGCCGAATCTGGAAACGGCCCTGCTCGTCGGTAATGTCGCCCTGCGGCTGCCCTTGCAACCCCACGCTCACCGCTTCTGCCGCGCCGCCGCTACGGTTAACGATGCGGCCGCGAATGATACCGGTAGTCTGAGCCTGGGCCGTGGCAGTTATCGCGCAGGCGACTAAGGGAAAGAGCAGGTAACGAAAACTATTCATGAAGCATTTGTATTTAGACTAAATCTAAAGAGCTGCAAAGGAACGATTGAAACAGGTTCTCTTCAAAATCTATTTAGAATTAATCCAGATTGCTCGCAGGTGTTTTTGTTAGCAAAAACACAAAAAAGCCCGCCCGGGCAACGGGTGCAACTGCACCACGCTGCCCGGGCGGGCCTGAAAACCAGCTGTTTGTACTATGGGCGAATGCCGGCCACAAACTCCTTAATGGCGGCCGCCTGCCCCTCGGCCGGTGTGTGCTGCAAGAGCCGGATAAACGCGCTGCCAATAATGGCCCCGGTAGTGTGCCGGCTGGCCGCCGCAAAGCTGGCCGCGTCGCTGATGCCGAAGCCCACGAGTGTGGGGTTGCGCAGGCCCAGCGCCTTAGTGCGGCTGAGGTAGGCGTCCACGTCGGCGTTCATGTCGGTTTGGGCCCCGGTGGTGCCGGCGGCGGCCACGAGGTAGATGAAGCCGTCGGCCAGGCCATCGAGCTGGCGCACGCGGGCGGCGCTGGTCTGCGGCGTTACCAGAAACACATTTTTGAGGCCGTACTTGGTGAAGAGCGGCTGGTACTCGCGCTCAAATACTTCGAGCGGCAGGTCGGGCAAAATCACGCCATCGACGCCCGTGGCCTGGCACTGCTGGCAAAATTTCTCAATGCCAAACTGCACCACCGGGTTGAGGTAGCCCATGAGCAGAATGGGTACCGTAATGCCTTGCTGGCGAATGTTTTGCAGCTGCTCAAACAGCGTGGCCACGGTCATGCCATTATCCAAGGCCTGCTGGTTGCTACGCTGAATGGTTTCGCCATCGGCCACGGGGTCGGAGTAGGGCATGCCAATTTCCACGAGGTCGGCGCCTGCCTCCTGTAGCGCGTGCAGAATAGGCACGGTATCAGTGAGTTGCGGAAAGCCGGCGGTGAAATAGACGTTGAGGACGTCGGCGGTTTTGTGTTGGAATAGGGTGGTGAGGCGGTTCATGGCTTTTCTAGCGCGAAGTTTCGCGAAGTTGGGCGCGAAACTTCGCGCTAAAAAACGTTAAGAGTACTCTTCCAGGTGCTGGGTGTAGGTGGCCAGGTCTTTATCGCCGCGGCCCGAGAGGCACACCACCACCACGTCGTCTTTCTTGGCCCCGATGAGCGGCAGGCAAGCCAGCGCGTGCGCCGTTTCGAGGGCCGGAATAATGCCCTCCAGGCGGCTCAGCTGAAACGCCGCATCGAGCGCCGCCCGGTCGGTAATCGACAGAAACTCCGCCCGCCCAGTGGCAAACAGCTGCGCGTGCTGCGGCCCAATGCCGGGGTAGTCCAAGCCCGCCGAGATGGAGTAGGGCTCGGTTACCTGGCCGTCCTCCGTTTGCATGAGAATGGTGCTGGCCCCGTGCAAAATGCCGGGCTTGCCCAGCGCCGTAGTGGCGGCCGAGTGGCCGGTAGTCACGCCCTGGCCGGCGGCCTCGGCGGCAATGAGGCGCACGCCGGGCTGGTCGAGGTAGTGGTAAAACGCACCCGCCGCGTTGGAGCCGCCGCCCACGCAGGCCAGCACAAAATCGGGGTTGGCGCGGCCAGTTTGCTCCAAAAGCTGGGTGATGGTCTCGGCCGAGATAATGGACTGAAACCGGGCCACCATGTCGGGGTAGGGGTGCGGGCCCACCACCGAGCCGATGATGTAGTGCGTGTCGGTGGGGTTAGAAATCCAGTGGCGCATGGCCTCGTTGGTGGCGTCCTTCAGGGTTTGGCTGCCGCTGGTGGCGGGCACCACCTTGGCCCCCAGCATGCGCATGCGGTCCACGTTCGGCTTTTGGCGCTCAATGTCGATGGCCCCCATGTACACAATGCACTCCAGGCCCATGAGGGCGCACACGGTGGCCGTGGCCACGCCGTGCTGGCCGGCCCCGGTTTCGGCTACAATACGCTGCTTACCAAGTCGCTGCGCTACCAGAATCTGGCCGATGGTGTTGTTGATTTTGTGCGCGCCGGTGTGGCATAGGTCCTCGCGCTTGAGGTAGATGGTGGTGCCGATTTCGGCCGAGAGCCGCTGGGCCAGAAACAGCGGCGTGGGCCGCCCCGCAAAGTCACGCAGCAGCTGCTTAAACTCGCGCTTAAACTCGGGGTCTTCAATAATGCGCAGGTAGTTATCGCGCAGCTCTTCCACGTTGGGGTAAAGCATTTCGGGCACGTAGGCACCGCCGAAGGGGCCGTAGTAGCCACCGGCATCGACGCGGTAGGGGGAGGGGGCAGTGAGAGTCATAAGTAATTACTAATGAGTAATGAGCAGTGAGTAATTAGTAGTCGGCGCGCCGCTCGTGCAGGCGGGTCAGCAGGTGGCCAGTGGCTTCTGCATCCTTGAGGCCAGGGGAAATTTCGAGCAGGCTGTTGAAGTCGTAGCCCGCCAGCCGGGGGTGGTGAAAGCGCAGTAGCTCGTCGGTGTTGGCCAGCCCCAGGCCACCGCTCAGCAGAAAGGGTGTGGGCCCGTGGTAATTGGCCAGCACCCGCCAGTCGAAGGTCTGGCCGTTGCCACCCCGGTGCGGGCCTTTGGTATCGAACAAAAACAGCTCGCACACGGGCTCAAAGGCTACCAGCGTGCTAAAATCAAACTGCTCATCGACCGAAAAAGCCTTGATAATCCGCAGGCCCTGCGCGTGCACGGCCTGGCAGTAGGCCAGCGTTTCGTGGCCGTGCAGCTGCACGTATTCGAGGCTGTAGCGGGCCGTAGTAGCTAATAGCTCGGGCAGCGGCGCATCGACAAAAACGCCGACCTTGGCCACGGTGGCGGGCAAGCTACGCAGCACTTCCGTCGAGAGCACTTCGCCTGCAAAGCGCGGTGACTTATCGTAAAAGATGAACCCCAGAAAATCGGGGTTGAAATCGGCGATGGCCAGAATGTTGGCCGCCTCACGCATGCCGCAGATTTTGACTTTCATAGTGGCCTAAGAAGCCGCGAGGGGCCCAGATAGTTCGGCTACCAGCCCGGCAAGGGCTGCCGCGGGGTCGGTAGTTTTCATAAACGTTTCGCCAATCAGAAAGCCCTGGTAGCCCGCCTGCCGCAGCGCCATAATGGTGCTGGCGTGCTGCAAGCCGCTCTCGGCCACCTTCACAAACGAGCCGGGAATGAGGCTAGCCAGCCGCGCCGACGTGTCTACATCGGTGGCAAACGTGGCTAGGTTGCGGTTGTTCACGCCCACCAAATCGACGGTATTGGCCAGGTGGCTGCGCAGCTCGGCCTCGTCGTGCACCTCCAGCAGCACTTCCAGGCCCAGGCCGTGCGCAAAGGCGCCGTACTGCGCCACTTCGGCTGGCGTGAGGCAGCTGGCAATGAGCAGGATGAGGTCAGCCCCCATTGCGCGCGCCTCTAGTATTTGATACTCGCTGATAATGAAGTCTTTACGCAAAATAGGCGTAGTTGGGCAAGCCGCCCGCGCCGCCCGCAGGTCGTCGGGAGTGCCGCCAAAAAACGGCTCGTCCGTGAGCACCGACAGCACGGCCGCGCCCGCCGCCGCGTAGCCGGCCGTAGTGGCGCCCACCTCGGCCGTACCGTTGATAAGGCCCTTGGAGGGTGAGCGCCGCTTAAACTCGGCAATGATGCCCGACGACCTGGCGGCCGTGAGCGCCGCCCGCGCCGAGAGCACGGGGCGGGTGAACAGCGGGGCGTTGCGCAGCGTGGCGGCGGCGGTTTTGGCTTCGCAGCGGGCTACTTCCTGGCGCTTTTCAGCAATAATTTTATCGAGGATGGTCATGGTATTTGGAGGCTGCGCGGGCGGGGCGCCTCACCCCCCGGCCCCCGGTTCGCTTTAAGCGCGAAGCCCTCAGAGAGGGAGAGCCGAGGTGGCGTGGGGAAGGCCGATGGCTTAAGAATGCAACGTGCTTAAAATGGTTTTTGCGGGCGAAGTACTTATTTCTCGGCTGGCTCCCCTTCTCTGAAGGTTTCGCACTAAGAGGCTATCCGAATAGGGAAAAATCAGTTGTATTTTAGGGGTATGGCTACAGTTCAAGAATTTCGCATTTCGGACACGCTTTGGGCGCGGTTGTCCCCTCATTTGCCCGTCCACGTGCCCAAGGCG
>NZ_JASITD010000060.1:0-2184 GCF_030063445.1 Hymenobacter sp. H14-R3
GTTGATAAGCAAAGAGGGCACCCCCCCAACTCAGATATACACCTTGCCAACTTTCATCGTTAGGGTCTTACCTGATAATGCATTATTCAGCATGTAGACGAAGCAGTGACCTTAACGCTCGTTTTCGCTAGCCTCTTTCGATGACTATTATCCCACGCTACGCCTACGACACATTTTTGCCTTCGCCAACATTCAAGTTGCATAACTCACGAGTCGGAGGGTTTCCCTATAAACTGCTGCTACGCTTATGGGGCAACTAGCAGGTCGTAGCCGGTGGCATCGACATAGCTGATTTTGGCGGGGTCGAAGGACTCCAGAGCTTGGGTGACCCACTGCTCATCGACCGTGTCCTGGTACAGGAGCAGGTGCACCGTGGCCGTCTGATCGGGGTTGAGGCGCAGCAGCCGGCCGATGCGCTGAGCCGCCTTGCGCTCGTTGCCGAAGGCGTGCCAGATAATACCCACCCGCAGATTGGGGATGCTGATGCCCTCCGAAAGCTGGGCAACGCAGGCCAGCCGCTGAATCTCGCCCGCGTTGAATAGATCTCGGTTCTTCTGACTGTGCTTGTTCTTGGAGTGGTAGGTGTGGGTGGCTTGCTCTTCGGCCTGCTGCTGATTGCAGGTGAAGAGCAAGACCTTCTCCGTTTGCTGACTGGCCAGCCAGCGCATGTAGTGACCCTTGCCGGGATAATTCATCAGGACCTGCATGCGCAGGATGCGCAGCGTCTCGACCGGGAGCTGGTCCTGGGCAGCGTTAGCCAGGCGCTTGCTCCAGTAGACGTAGTTCTCGCGCTCACTGGTCGTGAACTGGCTGCCAGCCTTAGTGGTGAGCACGTAGTCCCGCTCGGTGCGCAACGGCAGGCGGTGCACGACCAGGCGGTAGTCGTTGAGCAGGCCCGCCAGCACGGCCTCGTCGGTGGTGTAGTCCACCACGATGGGGCAGTAGGTAGCCACCAGCCGGCCCTTCTCTGAATTAGCCTGCGCGGGCGGCGTACCCGTCAGGCCTAGAATGCTGCGCTTCCGGGCCGCGTGGGCTTTGAGGCCTGGCTCGTGCGAGTCCTTCAGGGCGTGGCACTCGTCCAAGTAGAGCTTCTGGTAGGTGTCGGCCGCCAGAGCTTTGCCCAGCGAGCGGTACGTGGTGAACGTGATGTGGTCGAGCAGGTGGGCTAGGCCGAACTTATGCGCTTCCTGGGGCCAGGCGTCCAGAATGGCCTGGGTGGGGGCCGCCACTAGAAAGGGCTTGCCGGCCCCTGGGTCGGGGAGGAAGCCGGCGGCCAGCAGCCGGGCCATGTCGCGCAGGCCGAGGAGCGTTTTACCCAGGCCCATAGTGAGGGCGATGCCGGCCAGGCGCCGGCCCTGGATGGTGGTCAGCACTTGGTCTTGCAAGGCTTGCTTGCGCGCCGCTGCGCTACGCGTAGATTCTGAAGAAGGAGACATGCGAAAAAATAGAAAAGGGCCGGGTGGGATGGCCGCAACTGCGGTGCGGCACGAAACAGGACCAGGCCAGCCAGCCGGCTGTCGGGTAAAGCAGGAGCGGGTAAGAGCCAACGCGGGGCGCAGCAGGCGCTCAGCCACCAACTGGTGGCTGCCGCCAATGCCCAAACGCAAGTTGGTAGGTCAATCGGTAAGGAAAAAGGCCACGGGGAGCAGGCCGGAAAAGGAGTCGGTAAGGAGCAGAAAGGAGCAGGAGCCCTCAAAAGGTAGGCGGCAAGCAGCAGGAGGCGAGAGGCAGCAGCTGGGTGGGGAGGCCTGAAAAAAAGTAGGCGGTAAGTGGTGGAAGCGGATGGGGGAAAAGTTGAAAGGGAGAGGTGGCGAGTAAAATAGGCAGGGGAAAAAGCAGGCCGGTGGGGTAGCGCCTAATGAAGACGCAGGGAGGATTGATAGGCCGCAGGGGGCCGCAGTAGCGTAGTAGTGCGCAAGAGGAGCTGATTGCTTCTGCTATAGCCGGCGGTGGTAGGGTAGGGTAAGTAAAAAAAGCAGGGGAGTCCAAGTAAGAAAGGGCTGGAGGCTAATGGAAAAACGATGACGCGACAGGGAAGGCGGACGGGCAATAAAGAACAAAGCCTGGGGAGAGGAAAAGGCGGGGGAGTACGCAAAAAAGGCTGGGCCGGGGAGGCAGAATAGCAAGTGACCAATAGGAAACAGCGCAGACTGGACCTGGGAGTAGCGTAGGAGAAAAAGGGCG
>NZ_JASITD010000060.1:2434-3627 GCF_030063445.1 Hymenobacter sp. H14-R3
AATGGGGGCAGGTGGTAGAAAGTTTCAGCTCGCTGGGGGGGCGGATAGCGGCTGAAAGCAGGAGCGGACTGGGAGCAATAGGCAAAGGAGCGGGTAAGTTTTTTTCGATAGGTGGAAGGGCAAGGCGGGGGAAAAGCGCGCGGGCAGGACAGGTAAGAAAGTGAAAAGGCAGCAGCTAAAAAGGCAGGGTAGGGAAGTAAAAAATCGGATGAGAGGCAGCTAAATTTTGAAGGTGGTTGGCAAAAAAAGTAGGCAAGTCCGAGTAAGAAATGGAGGGAGGAGTTCGTGGAAAGTAGGGGGAGGAGGAGCTGGTTTTACAGGGGAAGAACGAGCGAAAAGGCCGGGTTAAGTCCGAAAAAAGATGCTGTGAGCTGAGAAAATTCGGCTAAGGAAGGCGAGGTTTTCAGGGGAAGCTAGCGTAGAAAAAGGCTAAGGCCAGGCAGCGATTGGCAGGTAAGAACAGGCAAGTAGCGGAGGGGAACAGCAGCCGGGTGATCAGGAAAAATGGGCAGGAAGCAGCAGAAAAATGGAAGGGGAAGCGGCAGCAGAAGTCGGGGAGCAAGTGCGAAAATTTAAAGCAGTAGCGGTGGAAAGGTGAAGGAGTAAGTGAGCGGTCGTAAGTAAAAAAATGGAAGCAGCAGAGGCAAAGTTTCCAGGGTAATCGTCCAAAAAAAGAGCGGGGGGATGGTCGAAAATGACAAGAATAGGAGCTGATTTTTGACGGTGGGCAGGGGTAAAAAGGAGTAGATAAGGCCAGAAATTCAGCGCATGGCAGGCTGGATTTTACGTGAGCAGGTCGGGGAAAACTGGATGGAAGGGCGGCGGTATGTGGGATGACTGGTGGGGTAGCGTAGGCTGGTAGTGGGAAGAGCCTGACTGGAAAAACGGGAGTAGATTGGAGAAGGGTCAGGATTAAGTAGGCGCGCTGGAGGGGGCGTATGTTGGTAAGAAAGCGCAGGGGGCGGGTTGTGAAAAGGGGAGCGGGAAGGAGCAAAAATTGGCAGCAGGAAGTGGGGGTGTTTCTGAGCGGGAAGGAGAAAATAGTCAGGAGCAGGGGCGGGTTGTAGGCGGGGAAACAGGAAGGTGCTAGCTGAGTCAGGAAGGAGGGAGCCCGGAGTTTTAGCGTAGGATGGGGAGGCAGGGCAGCGGAAATAGTGGGAGTAGGCTGGTGTAAAAGTTGGGGGTGATAGCGG
>NZ_JASITD010000061.1 GCF_030063445.1 Hymenobacter sp. H14-R3
GCTATAGGTTGAAGCAAATTAGCTTACTAGCTCGGCAGAAGTGCCTTCTACCAGGGCAATCTCGGTCGGGGTGAGCTGGTAGAGCTGGTACACAAGCTGGTCGAGCTGACTACCGAGCTGAGCCAGGTGCTGGCGGGCGGCGGCCTGCGCCTGCTGATGGGCCGTGTGGTGCTTGAGCCACTCCCCTTTCTCTTTCAGGTTGAGGTCGCGGCCGATGCTCTTTTGCAGGGCGGTGCTCCAGGGCTTCCACTCCTGCGTGAGGGCCAGCTTGCCGGTGAGGGGGCTAACTAGGCCCAACTCGGCGCGGAGCAGGGCAGCAAAGTCGGCATCGGCGGTGTGCAGGGCACGGTGCCCGGCTAGGAGCTGGTCGGCTAGGGTTATGAAAGGATGTTGCACTTCAATTACTTCGGCAGCTTTAGGAATCTTAATTGATTTCCAATCTTCAGGATAAATGTGGATGTTGCTACGTCTATTGGTATTGAGTTCGTAGCGTACCACCTTCGAATTGAGTATTGTCAACAAAAATTGCAGCGAGAAACGACTGGAAATGCCTTCGTACTCAGCCCGAATAATTGGGTCTGGACAGACATTGCGCAAACTTTTATTTTCTACACCTTGCAAGTCAATCCAGCGCTTAAACCCTATCGCGCTTTCATTAAAATAAGCACCAGAATTGTCTAAAAGAGTCCTAGGTAAGTAGCCAGGACTTCGCATGGTAACTAGTTTGCTACCACTAAACATCTCAGGGAAGCCACTACGGCTCCACTTTGCCGGCGACCTTTCAGTACCAAATTCAATCCAGCGGATATTATTCAAGTTCCACTTGCCAACATCTTTGCCTTCAAAATAAGGTTGTGAATGAATTGAATCATGAGTATTTGATACTAAATCACTCACCAAAAACTCTCCCTTATACTTCTTCTCGTCACTATTGCCAACAATGCCTTTGCTACTATAACAAATCGCGCTCAGCATGTAAAAGTCTGAGGAGCCGTTACCCGAAATTTTGTCTGCCGCATCAAGCCGCATGTTGTCGAGATAATCAGCATGTGGTATTACTGTGTAGTCCTGTTTATCGTGATGAACACGCTGCTCAAAGCCAATTTGCGGAGCCTTGCTCAAATGAACAGTAATACTCTTAACTCCTACCCCTTCAAAAACTTCCATTTCGGGGTAATAATCAATAAACCGCAGATGCTTTCGCTGCTTGAGCCACTGCATAGGCTTCCGAGCGTAGGTAGCATGGACAAAAGCATCAGGAATAATTAGGGCAGATAAGCCACCTGCATTCAATAATTGTAGACTTCTCTCAACGAATGGGACATACAAGTCCCATTTGCCTGCCAGCGTTTCATATTTCCCACTTTGTACCATGTAGGTGCGAAATGCTTTCCCATTGCCTACCGCATCTGCTCGCACATACGGCGGATTTCCTACCACTACATCAAAGCCGCCATCGGCGAAAGCCTCAGGGAAAACGGCCTGCCAGTCGAAGGCACGGTCGCCGGCCACGGCGGGGTCGGCGATGAGGGAATTGCCGGTGCGGATGCTGTGGTCGAGGGAGGTAAGAGGCCGGCCAGGGTTGGCAGTCTGGAGCCAGAGGCTGAGGCGAGTAATCTGCACCGACTCGGGGTTGAAGTCGACCCCATAGAGATTATGCTGGAGGATGTGGCGGTCAAGGTCAAGAAATGCGTCACGCTGGCCGGCACGTAAGTCGGCCAGCTCTTTATTAACGATTTCTCCTTCGCGCAGCAAATAGCCAAAGGCTTCGTTGAGGAAGGCGCCAGAGCCGCAGGCGGGGTCTAGCACCCGGATATTGCGCAGGCGCTGGCCGTAGGTTTCCCACGCGTCGATATGCTTCTGCACGCGGGGTTCGGGTTTAAGCAACCCTTTGCCCCCCTGCCGCACCCGAATGCTGGCCAGGTCGATTTCGGTCAGCTCAGGCAGGGCATCGAGGCCGGCCTCTTGGCGACGCTCGCGCAGCCAGCCGCCCACGGCCTGCTGCACGATGTAGCGGGTGATATAGTCGGGGGTGTAGAAAATACCGTCTTGCTTGCGCTTGCCCTGCTTGGCGGAGGGTGGGGCTTCGCCCAGTAGGCGAGCACGTTCGGCCTCTAGGTCGGAAAGGCTTTGCTCGAAGATGTGGCCGAGGATATTGACGTTGAGCTCGGAAGCGAAGTCGTAGCGCTCGAGGCTGATAACCGGCCCTAGGGTGCGGTCTTTGATGACCAGCGCATCGAGCGCCGCATCGGGGGCAAAGAGGCCACCATTGAAGCGGTTGATATTGGCGGCCGGGTTGCCGAGGTCGACGCTTTGGAAGAGGCCGCGCACGGTGCGGTAAATCTTGTCGTCGGCGGGGTCGAAGACGTTGGCCCGCACGGCATCGAGCAGGCGCCGGAAGGTTTGGCGCGGGATGATGCCTTTGTCTTCGCAGAAGCACACGAAGATGACGCGGTCGAGCAGCTTTTGGGTGTGCTGCAGCAGGTCGAGAGCGGGCACGGTGGGGTTTTGCTCGATGAGGTGGTCGAGCAGGGCGCGTCGGGCGGCGCGGTAGTCGCGGTAAAACTCCTTGCTGATGCGGGCTTCCTGCTCTTGACGCTGACGCAGGGCTAGGTCGAGGGGCGCATCGGCCTGGGTGGGTAGCGGCAGCACCTGCCCGACGGCTAGCAGCGCAAAGAAGCGCCGGAGCAGCGCGGGCTGGTCGGGCAGGGTATCGAGGCGGAATACCTCGGCGCGGGTCTGGTCGTTGGCGGCGTAGAGGCGCAACTCTACGAAGTTGCTCACCACTACCCAGCGGCAGCTTGCTCCCATCTTGGAAGGGTAGCTGAAGGCTTGCTCTACGGGCGATTCGGCACGGCCTTTGGCCCCAAGTTTCTGCTTGGCATCGAGCAGGGTGCGGGCATCCTTTAGCTCCACTACCACGCGCACGGGGCCGGACAGGGCGCCTTTGCCATCGGCCGCGAAGTCACCTAGGGCGCCATCGGGCTTGGTGCCGTCCACATTGGTTTTCTTTTCCAAGAGCAGCTGGCGATAGTCGGGGCGCTCGTGCTCGTAACCCAGTGCCTGGCCAAACACCAAGTTTAGAAACTCGGCTTGGAGAGCTTCTTCCTTTTGGCTACCTACGTAGCCTGAGGCAATGCGCTGCTGCCAGCTTCGCAGTCGGGCTACGCGGTCGGCAAAGTCGGGTAAGGCAATGGTAGGGT
>NZ_JASITD010000062.1 GCF_030063445.1 Hymenobacter sp. H14-R3
ACCTGCTCATCCGCTGGGCCAAAAAGCCGGAAAACTACCTGGCCATGCTCCATTTTGCCTGCGCCCGAATTACGTGGTACAATTGTCTTTTTGGGTGACGCTGTTTCCCTATTCGGATAGGCACTTAGTCGAAGTCCAGCGTCCGGATGGCTACGCGGTCCGCTTTACGTATGACGCGCTGGGCCGGCGTCTGAGCAAGCGGTTTCGGGGCCGGGTCACGCGCTGGGTCTGGGACGGCAACAAGCCGCTGCACGAGTGGACAGAGTTGGAAGTTGGCCCTGGCGCGGGCAGCGTGGGCGAGGTGCTGACCTGGCTGTTTGAAGAGGAAAGTTTCGCCCCCCTGGCCAAGCTCACGGGGCAGGGCGCGCAGAGCGTAGTCTGCGACCACCTGGGTACGCCGCTCGAACTCTACGATGCGCAGGGGGAAAAAACCTGGCAGGCGCAGTTAGACTGCTACGGACGGGTACGGGAGGGGCGAGGCAAGCCGCAGGATTGCCCGTTTCGCTACCAGGGCCAGTATGAGGATGTGGAGACGGGGTTATATTACAACCGCTTCCGCTACTACGACCCCGAAGTTGGGCAGTATATTTCCCAGGACCCATTGCGGCTTAATGGAAGTTCTGCTTTATATGCTTACGTCCGAAACACTAGCGCCTGGCTTGACCCTTTCGGCTTGGCGAGCGACCCGGAAACGCATTATCGTACTATGAGCCTTGATCATTTTGAGCAGTTAAATAAAACGGGCAAGGTAACTGGTACCGGTGAGACCTCGACCTCACGAGTAAGAGCCTATTCGGAAACATATAATGGCGTTACGGTCGAGTTTAAAATGAAACCTGGCACCACGCAGGCACTTGAGAATATAGGCGTTCGCGATGTATCAAAAGGCACTCAGGCAGCCTATTCTCATCTTCCTAAGCTAGAAAAAGGCCAAAAATGGAACCTGACGAACGCCCGTTTCAAAACGGAAGGCAAGCAGACTACAATAGCACTCGGCAAGGGCCCAGCGTTATCTATTTTCAACGAAAATATTATTGATTTTCAAGAAGTAAGCCGACGAAATACATGTTAAATTCAATTAACGAACAAGAAAGAGCGCTCATTATTAAGTTGCTAAGCAATAAAATAACGCAACAAGAATTTGAAAAACTGTATCCAGTACCCATAACTAAGGCCTACGTTTTAGAATGCTTAAACGAGGCCGTCGAGCTGGAAGACGATGATAAACTCTGGCCTGCAATGGTCCTCGCGTATGACGGGGCCGACACTGATTTTCTGCCAATTTTGGAAGGATTATTAGTGGCTGAATGGCATACGAGCCATGAAAATATTGCTCTTATCTTGCAACGGCTAAAAAGTACTACTTCTGTCCAGTGTCTATTTAAGGCTGCAACGATGCATTTTACCTACTTAGAAGAAGATGAGTTTTTCGACTTGGCTCGTAAATGTCTTTGGGCATTGGGTTCAATTAATAATGAAGAAGCTAGGGAAATGATTAAAAGTCTAGCCAATTCAGACAATGAGGTGATACGAGAACATGCTCAAGAGCAAATTCAGCGCATAAAGCTGTACTAAACTGTCATACCCAACCGCTTACTGACCTGAGGTGGTCGGGTAAAAATGGACACGGCGAAAGTAACTTTCCCTTGTCATGGAAGCAGCAAAACCAGCCGGCAAACGGCCTAGAACTAAATATGATGCGGCCTTCCGGCTCGAAGCAGTCCGCCGGGTAACGCAGGATGAACAGGCGGCTACGCGCGTCGCGCAGGCCTTGGGCATGAGCGAGGCCGTCTTGGGCAAGTGGGTGCGGGCCGCCCGCAGCCAAGCGGCACGCCCAGCAGGCAGCGAAGCGCTGGAGCAGGAAAACAAGCAGTTGCGGACCCAATTAGCCCGCGCCGAGATGGAGCGCGATATTTTAAAAAAAGCGCTGACCATCTTTTCACAACCGACGGGCCGATGAAACGCTTCGCTTTCATTGCTTTACACGCTACCTGTTGGCCAGTGCAGCAGCAGTGTCAGGTGTTGTGCGTCAGCGCCAGCGGCTACTATGCCTGGCGCAAGCGCCAGGCATAGTAGCCGTCGAGCCAACGCCGCTTGCTTGGCAGGTGGCGGCCCAACGGGTATTTACGACCCATGCCGGCCGCTATGGCCAGCGCCGGCTGCGCGCCCAGCTGCGCCGCGAAGGCCATGCGGTAGGCCGGCAGCGGCTACGCAGCTGGCTTAGCGCCAGTGGGTTACGTGCCCTCTGCACCCGCGCCAGTACTCGCCCCCCGCGCACTACCCAGGCTGACCCACGGGCCGTGGCTGCCGCCAACAAACTCGCTACCTGGCCGGTCGCCACTGCCCCGAATCAAATCTGGGTCGGCGATATCACCTACCTAGCCCTGGCTACGGGCCACTGGGCCTACCTGGCCTGCTGGCGCGATGCCTTTTCCCGACGCGTGGTCGGCTGGCACGTCAGCGAATCGCTGCACACGGAATTGATTCTGACCGCTTTTAATCGGGCGGTGGCCGTCTGCCAACCGCCACCGGGCCTGCTCGTGCACGCCGACCGCGGCAGCCAGTACACACCAGCGAGGCCTTTACTACGCTGCTGGACCGCACCCAGGCCATTGCCAGCCTGAGCCGGCCCGGTAATCCGTACGATAACGCCTTGGCTGAGAGTGGCTGGAGCACGCTCAAAACCGAACTATTACCGCGTGGGGCCTGCTTTGCCGACCTGGAAGAAGCCCGCTTCGAATTAGCTGAGTACTTGGACCATTACTACAACACCCAGCGCCTACACTCCGCTCGAAATCGAACTCCACTACCGTTTCAACCTACCTTAGCTTCGTGTCCACTGGCACCCGACCACCTCAATATGAGGTGGTCGAGTAAATCTGGACAGAATAGGGCCTTAACTTTCCAACTTCATGAAAGACAGCCCCCCACCTACTAAACGTCGGCGTTACGATGCCGCCTTCCGGGCCGAAGCCCTGCGCCT
>NZ_JASITD010000063.1 GCF_030063445.1 Hymenobacter sp. H14-R3
CCCATTGCCCGCATCTGGCACAGCAAGCTGGGCAGCACCACCAAAATTCGCAAGACGCAACTCGAAGCCAGCCTCTCGGCGGAAGGATTGCGCTGGGTAAAAAGCTGGCTGCTGGCGAAGCTGGGCAACCAGGTGGACTTCATCAAAGACCTGAAAAAGCACCGGGCGCAGCATGCCGATTTTCTCCACGATAAAATCACCCGCATCGAAGCCCTGGCCGTGTCGATTCAGCGCCAGGAAGCGACAACGGTGGCGGCCGGAGCTGATACCTTACGAGGGCTGGAAGGCACGGCTGGCCGCCTCTACTTCGAGACGCTGAGCTACGTGCTGCCGCCCGACTATCGGTTCGCCGGCCGCAGCCGCCGGCCGGCGGCCGATGCCTTCAACGCCTTTCTCAACTACGCCTACGGTATCCTCTACAGCCGGGTGGAAAAGGCGCTGATGGTAGCCGGCGTGGACCCTTACCTGGGCTTTTTGCACCGCGACGACTACAACCAGCTCAGCATGGTGTTCGACTTCATCGAGCCCTACCGCGCCTGGGCCGATGAGACGGTATTTCGCCTGTTTTCGGGCAAGAAGGTGAACCAGGCGCACACGGCCCCGCTGGCCCAGGGCGTGACGCTCAACGCCGAGGGAAAGGCCTTGCTGGTGGAGGCGTTTGGCCGTTTCCTAGATGCCGATAGCATTCGCCACCGGGGCCGTAACCTGCTGCGCGGGGTAGCCCTGCAGGCCGATGCCCATCAGTTTGCCAATGCCCTCATCGGCCGCGCTCCGCTACCCGAAACCACCTGAACCATGCTCGCCTGGGTCCTCTACGACATCAAAAACGACCGCGCCCGCACGAAGGCGGCCAAAGCCTGCAAGCTGGCGGGGCTGTACCGGGTGCAGTTTTCCTGCTTTCTGGGCACGCTCACGCCCAACCAGAAGGACACGCTCACGCTCCAACTGGAAGCGCTGATTGATGAACAGGTGGACAAGGTCTATCTTTTCCCCATGAACAAGAGCGAGCTGCAACAAACCGTACTCCTGGGTCAGGCCTTCGATAAAGCCCTGGTATCAGACGAAATACAGGCGCTGTTTTTCTGAGTTATCCGCGTTGCTTATTCCCCGGTCCATGTCACTGACGCCCTCGCACCTGATTGAGTACCTGTACTGTCCGCGCTTCACGTACTTCGAATATGTGCTGCGAGTGCCCCAGCAGGAGGACAAGGATTACAAAGTCATGCGCGGGCGCCACCTGCATGACCAGCGGCTGGAGCAGAACAAGGACTACCTGCGCCGCCGGCTGGGCGTGACGGGCAAGTACCTGGACCAATACCTGACCAATGACGTGCTACGCGGCCGCGTCGATGAGGTATTGCAACTAGCCGATGGGACGCTGGCCCCGCTGGATTACAAGTTTGCCGAGTGGAAGGATACGGTGTATGCCACGTACCAAACCCAACTGTATTGCTACGCGTGGCTGATTGAGGCCACGTTCGGCCAGCCGGTGACGCGAGGCTTCCTGGTCTATACCCGTAGTAACTACAAGGTGGTGGAAGTCCCGATTACGCTCGCTAACGTGGACGACGTAAAGCGCATCGCTTCCGCCGTTCAGAACATTATCGAGCAGAACCTCTATCCGAAAGCCACGAAGTACAAAAGCCGCTGTGTAACTTGCACGTACCGGAAAATCTGCACCCGCTAGTGGTCGTCGACCCACGTTCCGGGCAGTAACTTATGGCCAGTATCTCTTTTATTGCCACTAATTTTCTGGCTGTCTGTATCTTAGACTACCGGAAGGTAGAGGTTCAAAGGATATTTATTCGTTCTTTGACCAACTGTAAACAACTATTCAATCGACCCGTAATTACCAGTAACTGCTACATTACAAGGGCCTTATGTGTAATGACGGGCTCGTGAGCTATTCCGACGTGAAGACGGATTGAAACTTCGGGCACCTCCAGCACGGGCACGCTGAGCGGCTAGCTCGTGAGCTATTCCGACGTGAAGACGGATTGAAACGGTCGATGCCGACCAGCAGGGCAGCCTTACCCAGTCGCTCGTGAGCTATTCCGACGTGAAGACGGATTGAAACGCAATCAGCTCTACGACTGGCTAAAGGCCGTGGGTGCTCGTGAGCTATTCCGACGTGAAGACGGATTGAAACTCAGCCCTGGGGGCTTCGCTCTTCCTGCTGGCCTCGCTCGTGAGCTATTCCGACGTGAAGACGGATTGAAACATAAAAACCTTTGGGCGCGTGGTGGTGGGCTTGTTGCTCGTGAGCTATTCCGACGTGAAGACGGATTGAAACATAGCAAAGAAGATGCAGTTGATTATCTAACGCAATGCTCGTGAGCTATTCCGACGTGAAGACGGATTGAAACCCGGAGCTTCTGGTAAATCGGGCCGTTGGCTACGAAGTGCTCGTGAGCTATTCCGACGTGAAGACGGATTGAAACAACCATGCCCCTGCTGCTCACCACCCCGCTCAAAACCGCTCGTGAGCTATTCCGACGTGAAGACGGATTGAAACTTGCCTTGTGGCTGGGGGTTTGCGTGGCCGATTATGCTCGTGAGCTCTTCCGACGTGAAGACGGATTGAAACCCAATGTCGCTAAAACCGGCCCCGGCCACCGGGCGGCTCGTGAGCTATTCCGACGTGAAGACGGATTGAAACAGCAGGTATTCCGCGCTGCTGGCGTACTCGTGGGGGAGCTCGTGAGCTATTCCGACGTGAAGACGGATTGAAACCAACTCCTTTTTTCAGTCTGATGGTGGCGTATTACGCTCGTGAGCTATTCCGACGTGAAGACGGATTGAAACGCAATCAGCTCTACGA
>NZ_JASITD010000064.1 GCF_030063445.1 Hymenobacter sp. H14-R3
CGGTAGCCCCGGGCCCCCGGGCACGTCCCAGCGCCAGGCCTGGATACGCTGCTGGGCCACCAGCGGCGGCCGCGTCAACCGGCGCAGCAGCGCCATTAAGCGGGGGCCGCAGGACCTAGTGCCGGCCTCCAGTTCGGGCAACAGCCAGACGACCAGCTCGCTGCTGTGCAGCACGTACTGGGTCAGATCGCGGGTGGCCGGGTCCAGGATAGGCGGGTCCAGCCCGGCAAACCCGACACTGGTCGCTACGTGGTGCACGAATTGCTGTAGCTCCACTGGGTCCAGCGATACCTGGCCCGCCGTGTACCACAACTCGGGGCTGAATTCGTCCAGAGCTCGGGTTAGGGTACGTTCGGAAAGGGTCGGAAAATGGTGGGCCAACCGGAGTTGCAGGTAGTGCAGCACCTGGGTGCGCTGGGCGCTGGTGGCCTGCTGATAAGGTAAAGACAAGGTGGTGGAGAAGAACATGCGCCGGAAAGGGTAAGAAGTGAAGAGGCACGCGGGGGCCAGCCGCTGGGTAACCAGCCGCCGGAATCTAGCCGGGGTTCGGGCGTCGTTAGGGCAGCGGTGGGCCGGCGGCCGGGGCGGGGCGCTCGCGCAGTTGTGCCTCTTCCACCCAGGTAAGTAGGAGTTGCTGCACCTCGACCTGCAGGGCCTGCCGGCGCTTGTGCAGCTCTTCCCGCAGCGAATCCGTAAAGGGTTCCCCCGTGGCGGAAACGAGGGTAACCGTCACCTGCCGGTTATGCGCGTGGAGCGTGACAGCGGTCAGCCCGGTGAGCTCCAGCTCGGCGAGTTGACGCAGTTGACGCTTGGCCTGCTTCTGGGCGCGGCGCAGCAGTTGGAGGTCGCGGCGGTAGCTCATCGGACGGGCTGGCTAAGTAGTTCAGCAAACGTCAGCGCGTCGGCTGGTTGAAAGCGCGCGGCGGCCCGGCGGTCAAACGTGCCGGCCCGGCGGTCGGACCGGTCGGGGAAGCAAGTACCGAGTACCCAGTTCGGGGTGGGTCGACACAGGCGAGTGCGGTAGCTGCGGAAGCTATCGGAACACAACTGGCGCAGCGTGGCATCTGTGGCGAGGTCGCGGCGCTGGCGGGCAGCTTCGGCTTGGCGATGGGCGATTTCGGCCAGGACGTTTGCGCCCCAACGAGTTAGCCGGGCAATATCTTCGCTTTCGTGGACGAAGTGATGGGCCCGCAGTTGTTCCGCTGCGCTGAAAAGGGGGTTGCCGATGAGGGGCGATAGGACGTGCTGGCGCAGCTCGCCTAGAGAGGTGGGGAGTATGCTAAGAAGCATACTCGTCCCAGTTACATGGTTTGCCATGTATTTTTGAAGTAAGGTTTGCAAGAACCCAACCGTAGTGCCTGCTACAAACAGGTGTTATACCGGAGGTCAGTCGTTTCCAGCGACTGGCCTCTTTTACTTTTACTACGAATTAGGCTGTTCGACTTGAACAGCACAAATGTACTAGTATACTTGATAAAACCAAGTAAAATTCTTGATTTTACCGAATTTTTGTCAAGATTTTTACTTGATGTATATTTGCGCCATGAGCAGTAATGATGAAAAGCGCATACGCAAGCCTCAAATTGGGATCGAGGTTGAGGCCGATGAAAAAGCGTTATTCCAGAAAGTAGCAAAAGCCCGTCGCCTTACCCTATCCGCTCTCACCCGCTTATTGTTACTTGATGAAGCGAGCCGCCTGGGTATTTCTTAGTGTACTTCACCGCACATAGAAAAGCCTAGCCGACAGGCTTACCCTCATTCAAAGTTCGAAAGCGCAAGCCGAAAAGTCGACGCTCTTTTTAGCTTATTGAAGTTTACTTAAGGGGCCCTTATTGGATGGTTTTAACGAGGACGTTTCCAGCACGTGAAGGCACTTTTTTTGGGCCTTTCTGGCTGACCCTTATTGGAGGTCTTGTTTCAACCCGTCTTCACGTCGGAATAGCTCACGAGCGATTTGCGCTGCCGTACTTGCGTCGTTATCCGATAGTTTCAATCCGTCTTCACGTCGGAATAGCTCACGAGCCGGCATAGAACATTTTGGGCTTGCTCTGCTTGCCAGTTTCAATCCGTCTTCACGTCGGAATAGCTCACGAGCGCTCGTCCTGGTCGGTAATACCCAGCCGGTTATAGAGTTTCAATCCGTCTTCACGTCGGAATAGCTCACGAGCGGTGAGCGGCTGGCCGCTGTTGAACTTGTCGGCAATGGCAGGTTTCAATCCGTCTTCACGTCGGAATAGCTCACGAGCGCTGCTGATGCCCTGGCCCGCCTCACCGACTACGGGTTTCAATCCGTCTTCACG
>NZ_JASITD010000065.1 GCF_030063445.1 Hymenobacter sp. H14-R3
ACCATGTGCAGCCCGTCTGAAATAGGATAAGCGGTTCACGAAACCGCTATAGGAGCTTAGGAGTACCAGTAGCTTTCCAAAGCGTGAGCAATCGTTTAAACTTAGCGTTTTCCGGCATCGGGCGTTACTGGTGTTAGGGTACTGCTCACAAAGAAAGGGGCGGAGAAAGAGCTCCGTAACCCCATAGTAATTTGGAGATTCTAACGATACCACCTTTTTGCAAGAAAATTCTTTTTATATAAAAAATTTTACATGTTAATTTCAAACGAAAGGCGTTTACCTTCGCTCGCCGCAGGCATCCTGAACCAACTTCGCTTCAGAAAACGTGCGCTAAAGCTAGTAGATGGTTGATACGCTTACGCCTTTCCGCTCCTTACTACAGCGGACCCAAGAGCTGGTGGTCCAACACGAAGACCAGGTGCGCACGCTTTACCTAGAAGAGGCCCCGGGCTTCTCGCCCTTTCACTTTATCAAATGGGGGGAGGTTCCGGTTACGCATCTGCTCGCTTACTTTTTGGACGCGCAGCAGAGTCATGGTCAGCAAGATGCTTTTCAGAGGAATTTTGTGACTGCCGTGCAAGCCCATCTTCCTTACCCTCGCTTGTCCCAAGGATTATACAAAGTAGTAGCAGAGAAGCGTCACGGAGGGGGCGATTACGGGCAAATTGATTTGCTCCTGACGTGTACTCAGCCGCGGTTCGCGCTGTGTATCGAAAACAAGCCGCACGCTAGCACAGTCGACCAGGATCGGCAATTGGAAGCTTATCACGAGTTTTTAACCGGTATCGGTGGGTTTGGCGACGACTACTTATTGATCTATTTGAGTGGCCGCACACGTGCCCCCCACGCCTCAAGCTTAGACCCAGTCAAACGAATGGCCTTGCAACAGACGGGGCACTACCTCAACCTCACGTACGAAACCTTCCTGCTACCCCTCCTCAGTGAATGGGCTGAGGTGGCCAAGCCAGAGAAAGTGCGCCTTTTCCTGCTCGATTTTCGGTATCAAGTCGAGCGCCAACTAAACTTTCCATCCACTTCGCCTACCGCCACTATGTATCAAGAGGAAATCGCTGACTTATTGTTGCAGGATGTCACGCTGTTGCAAGCAGCTTACGAACTTCCCAATGCGTTAAAAGCGGCGGAAAAGCGTCTTGGTGTGAGGTTGGGGCAAGAATTGCGAGACGTAGCAGAAGGGCTACAGTTGCAGCCAGCTTATTCGGAAGATGATTGGCAGGACTTTATAGGCCTGACCAATGAAACTACGTGTTCCTTTACAAAGTCAACGTGGGGGTCATTCTGCATTGGGTTAGAATTCTCGGGGCCAACGTTAGACGTGGGAGTTGTTGGAGGAGGCAGGAAAAGTGCATTAGGACAAGCGCTAAGCAAACTACTGGGTGATACGCAAGGCAATGACGGGTGGGCTTGCTGGGAACCACTTTATAATACCGACTACAAAACGCTATTTACTAGTATTGCAACGGGGTCATTTAAGGATAAACTCCGCGCTAGGTTGACTGCGTTGTGCCAAGCATTAGATGTGCTTCACCAGCAGGGCCTTCTCACCGGAACTTAGCCAGTTGATTCCTGAAGTGGAGATTGGCTAGACAGAACTAGTCCATAGTGAGGTTCCAAAGATTTACTACGTATCGAAGCCAAAGTAGTAGAAACAGTGCGCGAAGTTCCAGCCAAAGCAAAGCGATTTACTAAGAAGGAGCTAGCAGATTACATAGTTGGCTTGTACGCTTCCCACCTGAATGACCTGGCTGACGGTGGAGAAAAGCCTAACTAAAGGCCTCAGAACTGTCTTATAATTTGGCATATGTAAAGCCGGGACGTTTCAAGCAACTACTTAACGAAGAAACCCGGGCTATTCCGGCAGATTTACGCAGCAGCTAAGTCAGTTTGGGTAGCTCTTGCATAGTGGTAGAACGAGTTAGGGGCAGTTCGGGCAGTTTGCAGCGAGCAGTTCAGGCAGTTCGGGCAGTTTTGAGGCCGTCAGGGCAGTTTGCAGCGAGCAGTTTGGGCAGTTCGGGCAGTTTTGAGGCCGTCAGGGCAGTTTACAGCGAACAGTTTGGGCAGTTCGGGCAGTTGTGAGGCCGTCAGGGCAGTTTGTAGCGAGCAGTTCAGGCAGTTTCGAGGCCCCTATTCGAAGCGTAACAGCCTTTCGTAGGCAGGCCAGGAAGAAATGG
>NZ_JASITD010000066.1 GCF_030063445.1 Hymenobacter sp. H14-R3
GGGCACGTGGACGGGCAAATGAGGGGACAACCGCGCCCAAAGCGTGTCCGAAATGCGAAATTCTTGAACTGTAGCCATACCCCTAAAATACAACTGATTTTTCCCTATTCGGATAGCCTCTAAGTGCCCTGCCCCGTTCCAGGCGTAGCGCCAAACCTGACCCTGGGCGGTTGTTTTGCGAATTAAGTTGCCTTCCCCATCATATTTGTAGCGCGCGCCATTGGCCGCCCGCAATTGCCCACCGCGGGCGTACTCCTGGTCGCTGTGCGTAGGGGAGCGAAACAAATTGCCGACCGCATCCGGCGAGCGTACCTCCTGCGTTTGGTCTGCATAAGTGGTGGCCGTCAGGCTACCAGCAGCATCATAGCTGTGGCGCGTGCGGCCACTGATGGAATCCTCAACCATCCGGAGCTGGTCAACTCCCCGCTACTCGTAGCGGCGCTGGCGGGTGGGCTGCGAACCCACAGTCACGCGCTGGCCGTCGCTCAGGCTGCTCTGTACTTCCAGGCCCCGCTCGTCGTGCCGGAGCTGCGCCTGCCACACCGCGCCGGCCCGTACCGTAGTCAAATTGCCCAGTGCGTCGTGCTGCTAGGCAAAGGCGGCCCCCAGCGATGAGCACAACCCGGTGCGCTGGCCGCGCACATCGTAGGTATGCACGGTGGTGTGGCTGCCTTGCCGTCCTCCGTAAAGTGGCAGGGTTTACTTCGAGAATATTTTATATCTTAAATTATCCGTATCTTTTTCATATTTGCTTTGAAAATTTTCTCGATAATCTTTCAATGAAGAGTGATTAGGAGAACTATAGCTTTCTTCATTTTTAATATATGAATATTGCCAATAGCAAACAGGGCATATATCAATTTCTTCGTTTTCAAAAGCCACCTTATATCCACAACAAATGCACTTAGCGACTTGCTTTATTTCCGGCTGTTGGTCAATTATTTCTATATCAACTTTGTATAAATCTTTAATTAATGCTTCTAAATATTTATTCGTAACTAGTGCGCCAAACTGAAATTGCCCAACAATTAATTTATTATTTTTATGTTTAAAAATCTCGCCTTGATTCCAGCTTTCGTCTTCATTGACTACACTATCCAATCCTTCGCCTAGTAAAATATTTCCTTTTTCCTCGATGTTCAGATGTAAAAGCATATACATTTTAATAGCTTTAATCGCTTCTTTTCTGTTAAGCTTGGTTTCCATTTTTTAATTAGCTTGAAGTAGGATGATGTAATAAACTATAACTAGTTACTAAGTGCTGATTATCAGTAAATTGCATTAAATTATGACTCACTTGTGAATCTCTTTTCGCTTCGGCCTAAAGCATAATAATGCATTTGCAAGTCCTAAGCCACTAGCTTTCAGCTACTATCTGTCAACTTCTTAATTGACAGATAAAAACTTGTGCGTATATCTGTACTCGTTGAGGTGGTCCAGTTAAGCGAGAGAGTTTAGGGCGGTATTTTTAAGTTGTTGAAGGTAAAAGGCTTGTGGGGATTGGTAGGCAAGCGCGGAGTGGCGACGCTTGTGGTTGTAGTAGTCAAAATAAGTGGCCACGCTGTACTGCGCGTCCGCCAGGTCGCGGAAAACAGGCCACTCGCGCGGCCCTAATTCCTCCGTTTTGAGCCGCGACCAGCGGCTCTCGGCCTGCGCGTTGTCGAGGCACTCGTCCCGGCGACTCTGTGAGCGCAGGCAGCCGTGCTGGTCGAGCAAGGCCCGGTAAGCGTTGGCACAATACTGCCCCCCGCGGTCGGAGTGAACGAGCAGGCCAGGAGCAGGTTGGCGGGCCAGCAGGGCTTGGCGTAAGGCGCTGGTGACCAACTCTTCCGGCATGGTATCGAGCACCCGCCAGCCCACTACCTGACGGGTGCAGGCATCCTGGAAGGCGCACAGGTAGGCCCACTGCCCGCTGGCCAGCGGTAAATACGTGATGTCGCTGACCCAGACCTGGTTGGCCATCGTCGGTTTTGGCTGGTCAAGCAGGCGGTTTGGGGCACAGCGCAGCCCGTGGGTGGAGTCAGTAGTGTGTACTACTCCCCAAAAACTGGACAGTTTAGCGGGGCTTGTTAAGTAATATGGTTATACTTTGGTAAAAGAAGGTTGAGCGAAGACCTGGGCTGGGGTTTGGCCATTCAGACTTTGGTGGGGACGGC
>NZ_JASITD010000067.1 GCF_030063445.1 Hymenobacter sp. H14-R3
GGGTATGCGCAAAAGACGGGCAGGAAAGAGACGGATGGGGGAGGTGAAAAGCAGCTGGGTTGGGGAGAAAGGAAGGTGGTAAGTGGGCAGGTCGGCGGGGTGAAAAGCAGCTGAGTAGTACTAGCAATTAGAGGCTAGGCTAAGGAAAATATGGGCGGGGAGGAGCAAGAAAAGTCAGAATAGGGAAGCGACTTTTTGAAGAGGTAGTCACTCGATTGGGAGGGGTGGAGGGAGGAAATGGAGGTAGGAAGGAGCGAGTGTAGCCGAAGGAAAAGCAGGGCTGGAGCAGGACGCGCAGGAAAGATTTAGCGGGGGAAGTGCCAGTAAAAAGAAGATTCCAAAAGCTAAAAAAAGAGGTGGGGAGGCATAAGAGTGGCAGGTGAGAGGGGAAGGCGAATCAGTAGGAAGCGATAAGAAATGAAGCGGTAGTAGGGGTAAGGGCAGCAGTAGAAAGCAGGACGCTGGTAGAAGAAATAGCAGCAGAAGAGGTAGAGTTTTTGGGGAGCAGCTAGCAGTAAAAACAGAGTCCGGAGAAGCAAAAATGGTGGGCATGGATAAGCTGATTTGGTAGGGGCAGGGTCAGCGTTTTCGATAAGGTAGGTGGCGGTATTTGCTAGCTAAGGGTGGTGGGATTCGCAGCAGAAGTTGAAGGCCAGGTGAGAAGAAGTGGTGGAGCTGCTTAAAGATTTTGTGACTGGGGAGCAAGAAAAGTTGATGTGGCTGAGTAGAAAATTAGCTGGGGTAGTGTGGCTGGTGAGGGTAGTTCAAAAGGGAAGTGGGGGCCGGCAAAAGTTGAAAAGGAAAATTCTAAAAGCTAATCGTTGAGTAGTTGCGGGAGTGGAATAGAGCTAATGGGATAGGATAGCTTGGATTTGGGGCCACAGGAGAGCGGTAGTTGGTCGGTGAGGTGGTAGGAGGCTGAGGGGCGAGATAGTGGCAGGGAGAGGCTGATTGTGGCTAGGGGTGACGGGATAGTTTATAGCCGGTAGTAGTAGAAGTAGGCTAGACTAGTTGTAGATTGGGGACGACATAGGGTACCGATTCAACGATTAGTAGTGATAGTTAGCTAGAGGACTACCTTCAATCAAAGCTACCGCATTGATTATCAGTGACAAACAGAGTTTGTCAGTAGTACGTAATAGCTATCGTATTAGTAATGAATGTTTTATGAGTAGCATTAAGCTAAAAATAGGCTTTCAATGTATCCTGTTTTAGCTCTAGTTTTTACTAGTAGTAGCAAGAATCATTAAGAACGCTAATTATCAGTTTATTGCGGGTAGCACTAATGTATAATTAAGTTCACTTTCTTTCAAGATAATTATGGAGCCTGAGAAGAGAAAAGCGGGGCGGCCACCACGCAGAAAGCCGAATGAAAAACTCGGTAACTCAATCAAGATTGAGGACGAGGCGGCAAGAATTTTAGAAATTCAGGCTAAAAAACTCAAGGTTGCTAAAGGCAAGTTTGCTAGTGCGGCAATCGCTTATTGCGTCCAGGCCGGCATAAATCCGCTAGATGAGCAGGCCACAAGTTTGGGAAGTCTCAGTGAGCAGATGAAGGTCGGCTTTGCCTTACTGGGCGTGGCCGTCACGGATGGCGTGGCCAACGTGCGGATTCATAACGCGGACATTGGCAACCGGCTCTACGCGCTCACCCGAAATTTTGAGAAGACGCTCTACGCTTTTGAGCAGCAGCAGCAGCTGACCACTTACTCCTACCTGGAGTCCATCGAGTCTAACTTACTCCGCCACCTCGTAGCGATTGACTCCAACGTTTTTCAACCCGTGGTTGAGCATCTTTTCCGAACGGAGCAGGAAGCATTTATCACGCGCTCAATGGCAGCCCGCATCTACTTAAAGTTAATTGACAAGCCCACGCTATTAAATGAGCAGAACGCCAAGTTCAATGAGGAACGCGAGGAAGTCGTCGTCAACCGGCTACGCGAGTTTATCAAGGACCACAAGCTGGATACCCCACGTCCCAACTCCAAACCTGGAGCCACGCCGGTTCCAGCGAAAGTGCCGACTCCCCCTCCAGCCAGTCCAGCAGTTCCACCTAAATCCTGAGTTAAAAAAGCCGGTGGTGGTCTAAGTGAGGATGATATTACGGTTATGGCAATCAATGCTAATTTTAATA
>NZ_JASITD010000068.1 GCF_030063445.1 Hymenobacter sp. H14-R3
CTTCTTTCGCCAGTCCTCCAGGGTCTGGCGTTCCTCAGCGGTCAGAAACAAGCGATAAATTAGCATGACGAAAGCGCTTTTCTACGGAAAAGCCCACCAGACCCAATAAGGTTTTTCAACCACTACTTTTTATTATAGGATGGGTAAAAAGCTATTGAGGGAATAGAACAAGAACATCATACTGAACGCGATGAAGCCTCTCGCCCGTCTCATCCAACGAGGCGAAGAAGATGCTTCATCGTGTTCGGCATGACGTTCTTAATACAGTTACAGTTACAGTGTGCAGTGTCGCTCACAGCTCGTCGGGTGTGCCGTAACCCTCGCGGATTTCGGGGTGGCTGATTTGCCCGCCCAGGTTGCCCGCGCGGGCCAGCATGCCAAAGCTCAGCACCGCGCCCAGCAGCGTGGCCCACACAAACTGCCGCGCCCGCGCCGCCCGCTGCTGCAATTGCAGCGTGCTCAGCAGCGCCAGCGTGCCAGTGGCTACCAGCACCCAGTAGCCCGTGCGGGCCGTGGCGGCGTGGTGCTGAATGAGCGCCTGGCTCACGCGGGGCATGTCCTTCACAACCTGCGCCGCGCCCGCGCCGGTGAGCTGCGCCGGCAGCCCCACCACTACGGCCAGCACCAGCGCCCACAGCCCGGCGCGCAGCAGCGCGTCTTGCTTTTGCAGTAGGCCGGCCGCCAGCAGCAGTGCGCCCGCCAGGGCTCCAAAAATGGGGGCGTGGTTAAAAATCAGGTGCCAGTGGGCTTGGTTCATCGGGAAAAGTCGGGGAAATGGAAAACGGCTACCAGCAATGGCGGAGGAATGGGGCAATAAGGGCCCCAAAGGTAGGCTGACCCTCAACCCGCAGCCGCGCCCTGCGTACAGCAAATCGCTGGCGGGCCTTACTTGTTCCGCCGCTCTGCTACGTATTTTTTCTCATTAGTTCTTTTAGATTATGGCTACCAAAGCCCCCGCCAAAACCACCAAGGAAGGTGTGACCGACCTCAAAGGTGCCGGCCTGCCCCAGACCAACCCTGCCGTCAACATTCAGCCCCTGCTCAATCAGCAGCTGAAGGCCCCGGCCCCCACGCAGCGATTCGGCACCGTGAGCCAGCGCCTGCCCATCGGCCTCGACGACAACGTGCGCCAAGAGAGCGTAACGATGCTCAATCAACTGCTGGCCGATACCATGACGCTGCGCGACATGTACAAGAAACACCATTGGCAGGTAGTAGGCCCCACTTTTTATCAGTTGCACCTGCTTTATGATAAGCACTACGAGGAGCAGGCGACGCTGGTAGACAGCATTGCCGAGCGCATCCAGATTTTGGGTGGCGTGGCCGTGGCCATGGCCCACGACGTAGCCGAAACGACCAGCATTCCGCGCCCCCCGCGCGACCGCGAGGAGGCTCCCGTGCAGGTAAGCCGCCTGCTCGAAGCCCACCAGATTATCCTCAAAAACTGCCACGCCTACGCCAAAGTAGCCGACGATTCGGGCGATGATGGTACCAACGACTTGGTAGTGAGCGAAGTAATGCGCGCCAACGAGCTACAAGTGTGGTTCGTATCGGAGCACGTGGTAGAGTCGCCCCTGACCCGCGCCGAGTAAGGCTCGCCGCAGGCAAAAGCAAAAAGCCTGGCCAGTCGGCCAGGCTTTTTGCGTGTGGGCCCTGGGCTATTCGCGGTGGGCGGCCAGCTTGTCGTGGTGGTTGTCTTCGGCCTCTTCTACCGAGTGGGTTTGGCCTAGGTCATTGTCCAGCTTGGCTTTCTCGACCAGTAAGCTGTAAAAATCGTGAAGGAGGCGGATTTCCTCTTCCGAAAAATCCTGGGCGTTGATAAGGCGGTTGCTGGCTCCCTGCGTGGCGGCTATGAGTTCGTTGAGCTTGAGGTGCAGCACCAGCGAGTCCTTATTTTGGGAGCGCTGGATAAGAAAAACCATCAAAAATGTGATGATGGTAGTTGTATGGTCCCGGAGGATGGGGGAGGGATTTTGCGTCGTAGCTTTCAGGCCAACTTATGGGAAAACTACCACACGGCTGCGCCACAACAACGCCGGCAACTCGGCGCCTTATCCAGCAAAGTGCAGA
>NZ_JASITD010000069.1 GCF_030063445.1 Hymenobacter sp. H14-R3
GGTAGCGGGCGTGCCCCTGGCTATGGCCATTGCGCCGAATTTGGTCGCTGCCACATTTGGCGCAAAAATGTTGTGTGTAAACCATAATAGCTCCTACGAATTTCATCCCTACTTAGACCACCGCCAAAAAGCCTAGTTGTAAGCTCCGGTTGTATGCCCGGTTTCCACCACGGAGGCCGGGTAACTTTTCTTCCAATCCGGGCCGAATTCGCTTACAACTTCTGCTGCAACCGGAGTAGTACGGCCACTGCTTTCGGTTACAATCCGGCGTGCAACCGCACCAATCCTGCCTCCAAATTTTCTTCCAGCTGTACCATGTATGCCAAAGTAATCAATCCAAAAACCAACGGTAAAAAAGCCTACGACAACAAGGGCAGCTCCGCCCGGGCAACGAACTACCTCGCCAAAGAAGCGAAGGACTCAGGTGAGGAAGCGAAGTTTTTTGGCGCACCGGGCAGCGGGGAAAAGACGCGCGAGGAAGTGATGGCTATGATTGATTCCAACGTCAAGGGCCTGGGTAAAGACGACGCTAAATTTCATTCGCTGGTGCTGAGTCCGAGCCCGGATGAGTTGCGCCTGATTGGTGATAATCCCAAGGCCCTGGAGAAGTACACCCAGAACGTAATGGACGACTACGCCAAAAACTTTACGCTCAAAAACGGGCGCGAGCTGGGCGAGTCTAACTTGGTCTGGGCCGCCATTATTCATAACGACCGCAAGAATCGGGGGACTGATGGCGGTAAGCAGAGTGAAAGCAAAGAAGGACCTCAGACCCACATTCACGTTATCGTTTCGGCCCGCGACTCCGAGCAGAAGATTACGCTTAACGCGCTGAGCACTCCTGACCGTTTTAACCGGGTACAGTTCCAGGCCAAAGCCGTGGCCCAAATGGAGATTCAGTTCGGGCGCGTGACGGCCCACGACGTAACCCGAGCCGAGCCCACCCGCAAGCAACTCATTGCCGAAAAAGCCGAGGAGATTACAACTAAAGCAGCTGCCAACAAACGGGAAAAGAAACCGCTGACCGAAGTGCAGATTGCTGCCAAAGATGCCCGGCTTGATACCCAGGTTGCCCGCGTCAATACGAAGCTCAATCCCGCGCAGCAACTCGACCCGGCCCAAGTAAAAGAGGCGGCCAAGGAGCGCAACTATGACAACGTGTTTTACGACCGGCTAGGAAAAATCGAACGTAACGCCGAGAAGGGAAAGGCGACTACCAACCCCTATGATTATTTGACTACGGGCCGGGTAAGTGAAGCTGGTGCGTTACGGATGGATGGGCCCGCTCATTCTTTTCCAACGCCTACCTATCCGAAAGAGGGAAGAAAGCCCGACACCCCAGCAATTACTATGAGTACAATGGAACAAACCATTAACCGATTGTCCCGTGCAATGGCTCCTAAAAGTAAAGCGCAGGACGTGCGGAGCGAGGCAGAAAAAGAGCAGGACTACGAGTACGAAATGTAGCTTCTCCTACTAGGCCCACTTTAAAGATGTAGTTCTGTTTAACTAGGCAGCCGCCTCAATTCTACTGGCTAAGCAAGTCTCCATTGGCGCAGTTGTCACGGTAGTGCTACTGCTTCCTTTGTCGGGAGGTAAGACTTGTTTTGGGATAAGGTGCACCGCGTCGTGGCACCCAACCCCCGGCTTTTAGCGCCGCTGATGAAACCCCCGGCGCTAAAACCTACGGCGCAACTTCTAGCAGAAAATCCCGGAGCCAACGAGAAAAGGGAGCGCGTATGAATTGTGGTCAGGCGCGACGCAGACTACAGTCCATACAAGCCCACCAGATAGCCCAGCGAGAAAGTTGCGGCTGGCGTACTGTTAAATC
>NZ_JASITD010000006.1:0-89738 GCF_030063445.1 Hymenobacter sp. H14-R3
TCCGAACTGGTTTGCAGGGCCCGCCGGATGGCCGGCGTGGTGCGGGCGCTTGCGTGAAGTACTTGTTCCATAATTTTGCCTGACAGTCGCGGGTTAAAGGTACGCCATGACTCTCTGGGACCATACATGTAAGGAATAAGCCGGGCCCGGCCGGCTTTGTGCGGCTACTGGCAGCGCAAGCAACCCAGCGCAAACACCTAACAGTAGAGAATGACCTAGCATAGTGCAGAACTGATAGGAGTGAAGTAGAAACCGCTGGCAGACCGTAAGCTATGGCAAATTTCCAATTGGCGCGTGGGGTAATCCGAGCTTGTGCCCGCCAGCAAACGGTATCAAGCAAGAATCCTTCGCTTAGCGTCACAAAGCCGGAGCCTCGAATAAATCGAGGCGGTACTTGTCGGCGCGGTGGCCGTGCAGGTGTTTTATAACGCCTTCTTCGCGAGCTTTTTGCAGGAAAAACTCGTGCACCTCGTCGCCCGTCTGCGGGTAGTCGGGCACTACCGGCGTCCAGTGCACCAGCAGCAGCTGGGCGCCGGGGGCCATTGCTCCTAGCAGTAGGTCGGCGGCACGGGCCAGGTCGGCGGGCGACCAGTAGTAGCCCACCTCCGAAAGCAGGATGAGGTCAAATTGCCCTTCGGGGAACTCATCGGGTACCTGGAGCTTACGTAGCTCAACCTGGGGCAGGCTGGCGCAGCGCTGCCGGGCCTGGGCCAGGGCGGCCTCGCTCACATCTACGCTCAGCAGGTGACCGCAGCGGAGTGCCAACTGCGCTGTGAGCACCCCAATGGAACTGCCGATTTCGAAGGCCCGCTCGTAGTGCGGCCGGGTGAGGGCGGCCAGGGTATCGGTGTATTTCTGGCGCTCGTAGGGGCTGCTGGCGAAGGCCCAGGGGTCGGTATTGGCCCGGTACACATCGTCGAAGTAATTGGGGCCTAGGGTATTGGGTTGGTCGGTGTTCATGGGCGTTGGCTCAGGCTTCAATAAAGACCTCGGTGGGCTGGGCAAAGTGGGCCAGCATGGTTTCGGACAGCAAAAAGCCGCTGGGGTCGTCGGTGATGGTGCCGGGCGCTAGCTGCGAGCGGTGGGCCGCAATGGCGCGCTGCTTCTGGGGCAGCACCGCGGTAATGTCCAGCCGGAAGCCCGTGCCCTCGCCGGGCTGGGGCAGGTCGGCGGGGGCAGCGCGCTCCCAGGCCCACACCACGTACTCAAGGCGGCGCGGGGGCTGGAGCAGCTGGGCCAGGGCCGCGGCCGTGAGCTGGCTGCTGGCTCGGTGGTCGGGGTGAGGGTCGCGCCGCCAGGGCGTAAGCACGGTAGTGGCTTGCTGCTCAGTGATAAAGCTGGCTAGCTGCGCGGCGGCATCCTCAAAGGCCAGGCCAGCGCTGGGCACCTGGCTATCGGGCAATCCTAGGTACAGTACCTGGGTTTCATCAGCCCCCAGCACGGCCAGGGCGTGGCGCAGCTCGGCGTAGCGCAGTTCGCGGCGGGCCGGGGCCGAAAAGTCCTGCGAGTGCGGGTGCGACATAGTGCCATCGCTCACCAGCACCGCGGCTACCGGCTGGCCCGCCTGCCGCAGCAGCGCCAGCAGCCCGCCGCAGCCCAGGGCCTCATCATCGGGGTGCGGAATGACGATAACGGTGCGGCCCAGCGTGGCCGCGTAGCTGGCGGGACGCAGCGGGTAAGAATCAAAAGGCAAAGCAGTCATTATCAAGGTGTAGTGCTCGCGCAGAAGTCTGTTTTTTAGCCCCAGCGGGGTCGTGCCCGTCAGGGCCATATGTTACTAATACCCACCTGCTTAAGAGGACAACCCAGCCCCAGCGGGGTCGTACCCGGCAGGGCTACACCCTGATGCATCGGGCCCGCATGTCGCCCCGCTGGGGCTTTAGCTCTGCTTAACAGGGTTTTACTAGTAATATGTATGTTGCCCTGCTGGGTACGACCCCGCTGGGGCTAAAAAAATATTTACGTAAGTATTAATGTAAATAACTGTAAATGAACCAGTTATTCTAAAATTGCTTAATTAAAAAGCTGATAGGCAGGTAGGTCCGAATCCAGGGCAAAGCGCCCGACATCGGCCAAGGCACCGTCGGGGGCAGGCTGGCGCAGGTAGTGCGTGAGGTCGCGGTGCAGGCGCTCAAACGGCTCGGGCTGGAGCAGGCCGCGCGCGCCCACGCAGCGCTCGGCCAGGCGCAGGGTTTGCAGGCAAATGTCCTCCGTGGTGCCGCGGAAGGCGTTGACGTACGCCGTAAGGGCGGCCAGCCGGGCCGGGGGCAGCGGGTCGGCGGCGGTGGTGGGCAGGGCGGCGTGCTCGGCCGCGCCGCGCAGCCAGCGCTGGCCGGTTTCGTGCAGGGCGAGCAGCTCGCCCAGGCGCTGGCGCTGGTAGGGGTCGTCGGTGCGGCCGAGGCGGCGCAGGAAGCGGCGGGTTTCGTCGAGCACGGCGGCGGCCCCGCCCAGCTGCACGGCCGCAAAGCGCGCCGCCCCGCCCCCAAACCACGGGGCGCGGTAGTAGTCGTTGGGCTGGCCCACCAGGTTATCGGGGCCAATTTCGAGGCCCGTAAAATCGGCGCGGAAGCTGGCCGTGGCCCGCATGCCCAGGGGCCGCCAAAAGCTGCGGTCGAGCTGGGGGGGCTGCTGGTCGGCGCGCAGCAGCACCAGCTGCCAGCCTTGGTTATCGGGCAGCGCGCCCGTGAGCACGGGCCGGGTAATGTGGCCCGAGCCCGACGCAAACGTTTTGGCCCCGCGCAGGCGGTAGTGGCCCGGCACCATGGGCCGCATTTCCAGGTGCACGCCCTCGGCGGGGTTCTCGGTGTTCCACACGCCAAACACATGGCCCGCGCGGGCATCGGCGGCGGCGCGGGCCAGCTGCGCGGTGCTGCCAAAGCAACGTATTAGTAATAAGGCGTTTACGTGGCCTTCCCAGAGGCGGCCCACCGCCAGGTTGCCCCGCCCCACGTGGTAGAGGGCTTGCAGCAGGGGCAGCGCCGTACTGGGCTCACCGAGGCTCACGCCGCCCAGCGTACTGGGCAGGGCCGCCGTAAGCAGGCCGGCCTCATGCAGCCAAGTCATTTCCTGGGCGGGGAAGCCGCCGATTTTGTCGGTGCTGGCGGCCTGGGCCAGCAGGCGTGGGGCCAGGCTGGCCGCCGCCGCCACCATAGCCGCGGGCGTGTTGGGAGGGAGCGGAGTGGCCTTGGGAGGCGAGAAAGCGGTAGGTGGGCTGGCGGTAGGAATATCGAGCATTGGGGGGCGCGTGCGTGAGCAGACGGTTAGGTTATTCCTAACTCCAAACAGGGGCCGGGAGTTGCCAGCGGGCCCAGCAGCAGGTTTTCGACTTTTTCTGAAAAAGCCCGACAGCCCCCAGATGGCCGGGCCTACCTTTGCAGCGCTAAACCCTTACCGCGGTTGGCCGGGTAGGGGGGAGGCAGTTTTTGCGCTCCGCACAGCATTTTACCCCCCAAACTTTCCCTGCCAATGTCCGCCGCTCGCCCCATTCGCGCCGCCCTGCTTTCCGTGTACCACAAGGACCGGCTGGCCCCGCTCGTTGCCACCTTGCGCCGCCTCGGCGTTACGCTCTACTCCACGGGCGGCACCCAGAAATTTCTCGAAGAGCAAGGTGCTGAAGTAGTTGCCGTAGAAGACCTGACCGGCTTCCCGGAGGTATTTGGCGGCCGCGTGAAAACGCTGCACCCCAAGGTGTTCGGGGGCATCCTGCACCGCCGCCACGAAGCCGGCGACCTGGCCCAGGCCGCGCAGCACGGCATTCCGCCCATCGACCTGGTAGTGGTCGATTTGTATCCTTTCGAGGAAACCGTAGCCAGCAGCGCGCCCGAGGCCGACGTGATTGAGAAAATCGACATCGGCGGCATTGCCCTGCTGCGCGCCGCCGCCAAAAACTACCGCGACGTGTTGGTTGTCAGCTCGCGCGACCAGTACGAGGCCGTGGCCCAGCTGCTGGAAGCCACCAACGGTAGCCCCAGCCTCGACGACCGCCGCCACTACGCCGCCGCCGCCTTTGCCGCCACCAGCCACTACGATACCGAGATTTTTAAGTACGTGAGCCAGGGCACCAGCTTAGCAGCGGGCGCTGAGCAAGCAACTGATAACCAGCCGACTATCACCCCCCTGCGCTACGGCGAAAACCCGCACCAGGCCGGCGCTTTCCACGGTGACCTCGCGGCGCTGTTTGACCAGCTGCACGGCAAGCAGCTGAGCTACAACAACCTGGTGGATGTGGATGCCGCCGTGCAGCTCATGCGCGAGTTTGCGGGCGGGCCGCCCGCCGTGGCCATCCTCAAGCATACCAACGCCTGCGGCGTGGCCCAGGCCGAAAACCTG
Source organism: Hymenobacter sp. H14-R3 (assembly GCF_030063445.1). GTDB lineage: Bacteria > Bacteroidota > Bacteroidia > Cytophagales > Hymenobacteraceae > Hymenobacter. The sequence continues at coordinate 4,330 of NZ_JASITD010000006.1, forward strand.
CACGCCGCCTACGTCAACGCGCTGGCCTGCGACCCGGTATCGGCCTTCGGGGGCGTTATCATTGTGAACCAGGAAGTAGACCTGGCCACCGCCCAGGAGCTTAACAAACTGTTCTTCGAGGTGCTCATCGCGCCTTCGTTTGCGGCTGAGGCGCTGCCCGTGCTGCAAAGCAAAAAGAACCGCATCCTGCTGTTGCAGAAGCCGGTAGAGTTTCCAAAGAAGCAGATTAAAACCTTGCTCAACGGCATTATCGAGCAGGATGCCGACCTGCAAATAGAGACGGCCCCCGACTTCCGCACCGTCACGACCTCCGCACCCTCGGCCGACGAGGTGGCCGCCCTGGAGTTTGCCAACAAAATTTGCAAGCACACCAAGAGCAACACCATTGTGCTGGCCCGCCCCGGCCAGCTGCTGGCCTCGGGCGTGGGCCAGACCTCGCGCGTCGATGCCCTGCGCCAGGCCATTGAGAAGGCCGCCAGCTTCGGCTTTGACCTGAAGGGTGCCGTGATGGCCTCCGACGCGTTTTTCCCTTTCCCCGACTGCGTGGAAATCGCCGCCGCCGCCGGCGTGCGCGCCGTGGTGCAGCCCGGCGGCTCCATCAAAGACCAGGACAGTATTGACGCCTGCAACCGCCTTGGTATGGCCATGGTGCTGACGGGCGTACGCCACTTCAAGCACTAAGCACGTATAAGAGCCTTCCGTCTGTCCTTGCGAGCGCAACGCAGTGGAGCGCGGCAAGGACAGACGATTTTGATAATTCCGTCCTCCCTCCTAGCTTATGCATGAAGTTGAACTCCTGGTAATCTTACTGGCCGTAACTACGGCGCTGGCCGAGGTGGCCAATCGGATGAATATTCCCTACCCGGTGGTGCTGGTGCTGGCGGGGCTGGGGCTGAGCCTGCTACCGGGCCTGCCGCCGGTATCGCTGGCCCCTAACCTGGTATTCTTTGTGTTTCTGCCGCCGCTGCTGTTTGCGTCGGCCTGGCAGCTGTCGTGGTCGGCTTTTCGGGCCGAGCTGCGGCCTATTTCCATGCTGGCTATCGGCTGCGTGCTGTTTTCGCTGGTGTTTATAGCCGCCGTAACGCACTACTTGTTGCCGGGCTTTGGCTGGGGGTCAGCTTTCGTGCTGGCGGCCATCATTTCGCCCACCGATGCCGTGTCGGCGGCCGTGGCTACCAAGGGGCTGCCCATTTCGCGGCGCATCATCTCCATTCTGGAAGGCGAAAGCCTGGTGAACGATGCCACCGGCCTCATTGCTTACCGCTACGCGGTGGCGGCGGTGGTTACGGGGCAGTTTGCGCTGGGGGCGGCGGCGGGGCAGCTGGTGCTGGTGGCAGGCGTGGGCATAGTGGTGGGGCTGGTGGTGGGCTTCGTGTTTTACGTAGTGCACCGCCTCTCGCGCACCAGCGTTACCGTCGATACCAGCCTGAGCCTGCTCACGCCCTACGCCGCCTACCTGGTAGCCGAAACGGCTCATGGCTCGGGGGTACTGGCCGTAGTGGTGTCGGCGCTGTTTGTGAGCCAGTACACGGCGCGCATTTTCAACCACGAAGGCCGGTTGCAGGTGCTGGCCGTGTGGGATTCGCTTACGTTTTTGCTTAATGGCCTGGTATTCATATTGATAGGCTTGCAGCTACCGGCTGTTCTGGATGGTGTGGCCCCCGACCTGCGCTGGCCGATGCTGGGCTACGGCCTGCTGGTGAGCGTGGCCATCATTGGGGCCCGCATGCTGTGGGCATATCCGACCACCTACCTGACGCGCCTGCTGGGGCGGTTCAGCGATTCCATTCAGCCGGGCCTGTCGGTGAAGGAGGTGACGCTCGTGAGTTGGGGCGGTATGCGCGGGGTGCTTTCGTTGGCCGCCGCGCTGGCCCTGCCGCTCACGCTGCCCTCGGGCGCAGCCTTTCCGCAGCGCAACCCTATTCTGCTGCTCACTTTTATCGTCATTCTGGTGTCGCTGCTGGTGCAGGGGCTCACGCTGCGGCCCCTCATCGGCTGGCTGGGCCTAGAGCCCGACACCCAGGCCGAGCGCGAGGAGCAGGAGGTGCGCATCAGCATGGCCCACCGCACCGTGGAGTACTTGAGCAGCCCCGAAGCTGCTGGCCAGGCCCCACCCGAAATTATGGCCCGTATGCAGCACCGCTACGCCCAGCGCCTAGAGCGCCTGCGCCTGCGCACCAACAGCCCCGAAGACGTGCAGCCCGCTACCCTCACCCCCTTTCAGCAGCTGCAAGAAGTGCTCATTCACTTCGAACGCGGCGTGCTCGACAACATGCGCAAGGAACGGCACATCAGCGAAGAAGTACTACGCAAGCTCGAAAACGAGTTAGACTTGGAAGAAGGCCGGCTGGCCCTTGATAAGGCGCAGTGAGTTGGTGAATGGGCAAATCACTCCTTCACCAACTCACTCCTTCACCACTTCACCAACCGCCCCGTTACTGCCACGGCGTTCTATTGTACCTTTGTTTATTACTACCAGCCTTCTATTACGCGCTGAGCTATCTAAATGGGTTTCTTCAATTTTCTAACCAGCGACATTGCCATTGACCTGGGCACTGCCAATACGCTAATCATTCACAATGACAAGATTGTGGTGGACGAGCCCAGCATTATTGCCAAGGACCGCACCACCAATAAAGTCATCGCGGTGGGCACCAAGGCCCAGCAGATGCACGAGAAAACGCACGATAATATCAAGACTATCCGCCCGCTCAAGGACGGCGTTATCGCCGACTTCCACGCGGCCGAGGAAATGATAAAGGGCCTCATCCGGCTCATTGATACCCGCAACCGGCTGTTTCAGCCCTCGCACCGCATGGTTATCTGCATTCCGAGCGGCATTACGGAGGTGGAGAAACGCGCCGTGCGCGACTCGGCCGAGCACGCCGGGGCCAAGGAAGTCTGGATGATTCAGGAGCCCATGGCCGCTGCCATCGGCATCGGCATTGACGTGGAGCAGCCCGTGGGCTCAATGATTATCGACATTGGGGGCGGCACCACCGAAATCGCGGTTATCGCGCTTTCGGGCATCGTGTGCGACCAGTCGATTAAAACGGCCGGCGACGTGTTTAATCAGGACATTCTGGACTACATGCGCCGGCAGCACAACCTGCTCATCGGCGAGCGCTCGGCCGAGCGCATCAAAATAGAAGTGGGTGCCGCCCTCACCGAGCTCGACGTAACGCCCCCCGACTACGAGGTGCGCGGCCGCGACCTGATGACGGGCATCCCGAAGGTGATTAAGGTCACGTCCTCCGAAATTGCCATTGCCCTCGATAAGTCGGTGGCCAAGATTGAGGAAGCCGTGCTGAAGGCGCTGGAAATCAGCCCGCCCGAGCTGTCGGCCGACATCTACGAAAATGGCATTCATCTCACCGGCGGCGGCGCGCTTCTGCGCGGCCTCGACAAGCGCCTGGCCGCCAAAACCAAGCTGCCCATCCACATTGCCGAAGACCCCCTGCGCGCCGTGGTGCGCGGCACCGGCAAGGCCATCAAAGACATTCAGGCCTACCGGGGCGTGCTGCTAACTTAATTAGCCAGGTAGTTCAACGGCCAATTCGTTTGTCATTGCGAGGAGGAGCGACGAAGCAATCTTTCCTTAACGTTTGCACTACCCAAGCGGCGCAAACAGAAGGAAAGATTGCTTCGTCGCTCCTCCTCGCAATGACAAACGAGTTTAAGACTTTCACGCTTAGTTTCTTATGCGTAACCTCGTTGCTTTTTTGCTGCGCTTCCAGGGGGTGATGCTCTTTGTGCTGCTGGAAGTGGCGAGTTTGTTTTTGTTCGTGACCAATAGCTCGTACCAGCGGGCGGCGTTTTTCAACTCGGCCAACGCCTACGCGGGCGTAGTACTGGAACGCCGCACGCAAGTGGCTGATTACTTTAGACTTGACGAGCTAAACCACCAGCTGCTGGTGGATAACTCGCGGCTGCGCCAGCAGCTGTACCCGCCCGATTTTACCCACCGCGAGGCCGACTCGCTGCCCGTGGGCCGCGATACGCTGGGCCACGTCATCTACCGCCACCTGCGGCCCGACCCCAGCCAGGCCCTGCCTACCACCGGCCTGCCCCAGCCGCTGCCTAAAACCAAGCTGCCCAAGGTGTTGGCCCGCCCCGATACGCTGCTGCTGGCCGGCGTGCGGGTAGCCACCCGCGATGCGGCCTACCCGCTCATTCCGGCCCGGGTAATCAACAATTCGCTGCGGGCCGTGGATAACTACCTGACCCTGAACGTAGGCGCGGCCGACGGCGTGCAGCCCGGCCTGGGCGTGATGAGCGCCGGCGGCGTAGTGGGGCAGGTAAAATCGGTGAGCGCGCACTACGCTACGGTATTCTCCATCCTGCATTCCAAAATGGCGATAGCGGCCAAAATAAAGCGCGACGGTACCTTTGGCAGCGTGAAATGGCCCGGTGAAGATTATAGCCACGCGCTGCTCGACTACATTCCGCGCCAGAACCGCCTGGCGGTGGGCGACTCGGTGGTGACGTCGGGCTACAATGCCGTGTTTCCGGAGGGCGTGTTTGTGGGCACCGTGGAGTCGTTTGTGAAGGAGCCGGACAAAAATTTCTGGACCGTGCGCCTGAAGCTGGGCGCCGATTTTAGCCGCCTCACCTACGTGTACGTGGTGCACAACCGGCCCCGTAGCGAGCGCGACTCGCTCGAAACCGCCGCCACAGCCCCCGAGCCCCTGCCCGCCAAGCCGGTGAAGCCGCTCGTTAAACCCACCCACGTTCCGCGATGAGTGTGCTGGCAATGCTTGTGCGGCAGTTGCTGCGGTTTGGTATCTACGCCGGGGTGCAGGTATTCATTGTGGGGCAGCTCTCGCTGTTTGGGCTGGGCTGGTGCTTTCTGTACCTGGGCTTTATCCTGTTTTTACCGTTGAGCACGCCCATTGCCTTGCAGCTGCTGCTGGGCTTTGCCATGGGTCTTTCGATGGATATTAGCTACGACACGGGCGGGCTGCACGCCGCCGCCGCCGTGCTACTGGCCTACCTGCGCCCCTGGGTGCTGCGCCTGCTCACCCCGCGCGACGGCTACGACACCCAGGACACCGTGAACGTGCACCAGATGGGCTGGCAGTGGTTTTCGGTGTACCTGCTGCTGCTGGTGAGCGTGCACCACGTGGTGTATTTTTTCCTGGAGCTGGGCTCCTTTCAGTACCCGCTGCGCACGCTGGGCCGGGTGGGCGTCAGCATCCTGTTTACCAGCGTGGCCCTGCTGATAGTGCAGTTGCTGTTTTACCCGGTGCGCCGCGGGCGGAGCTAGGTACCGGGCAGCCCCACCCCCGGCCCCTCCCCTGCGGGGGAGGGGAGCCAGACGTAATTAATAATGAGTACGGGACAGTGAGCAATCGTTCATTGATAAATGCTCATTTAATAATCGAATTTTGGCTCCCCTCCCCCGCAGGGGAGGGGCCGGGGGTGGGGCTGCAAAATGTGCAATTGGCACAGTTCCGGCATCTTTGGGGCATCAACCTTGGCCGACCGGCCTGCCCCATGCGCTACTTACTGCTTTGCTGCTGCCTGCTGATGACTGCTTTACTTGCCGACTCGGCCGCCCCTGGCCCCCACACGCCCTTTGCGGCTCAGTGGAAAAAGATTGACGCGCTGCTTCAGCAGGAGCAGACGGCCACTGCTGCCCCGCTGGTAGAGAAAATCTATCAGCAGGCCCGCCGCGAAAACAACGCCCCGGACTACGTGCGGGCGCTGCTCTACAAGATTCGCCTGCTTGATAACAAGGAGAACGATGCCGACGAAAAAGGTATTACCTTGTTGGAGAGCGACTTGAATACGGCGCAGTTTCCGGCGCGGCCCATTTTGCACTCGTTGCTAGGGGGCTTATACACCGCTTATTACAACCAGCACCGCTACCAGCTGTACCAGCGCACCAGCGGGGCCGCCCCCACCACCGACGCGGCCACGCCCGGCGCGGCCGACGGCGGCACCAGCCTCGCCACCTGGGATGCGGGCCGGCTCGGCGTGGCCATCGTGCGCCACTACTACCAGTCGGTCGAAGACGAGCCGCAGCGCCAGCTCAAAACCACCCTGGCCGACCTCGGCGACCTGGCCACCGGCGGCGATGCCGAGGGCCGCGCCCTGCGCCCCACCCTCTACGACCTGCTGGCCCAGCGCGCCATTGCCGGCCTCCAAAACCAGGAGCTCTACATTACCCGGCCCGAGCAGCAGTGGCAACCCACTGAGCCGCAGCTTTTTGGGAGTGCCCAGGAATTTGCTGCGCTGCGCCTGCTGGCCCCGGATGCCGACTCGCTCAATGGCCAGCTGCACGTGCTGCACCTGTTGCAGCGCCTCACGGCCTCACGCCAGCAGCTGGCTCCGCAAAACCTGGCGGCCCTGGCCAATGTGGATTTGCAACGCATTGACTACCTGCGCGGTATTACCCAAGATACTGACCTGGCCGACCAGTACGACTCCGCCCTGGCTCGCCTGGCCGCCACGTACCAGGCCTTGCCCATCAGCGCCGAGTTTGTGGCCCGCCGCGCCGAGGCCCGGCGCGCCGCCGACCCCGTGGCTGCCGTGGCCCTGACGCGGGAGGCCGAAGCCCGGTTTCCAAAGTCGCGCGGGGCGGCGCGGGCCCGGCAGCTGCGCGCCGAGATTGAGCGGCCCGAGCTGGCGTTTTCGGCCGCCGCCATCGTGGTGCCCGGCCAGCCCTGGCGCCTCAGCCTCACGGCCCGCAACGTAACCGCGCTGCACGCCTCGGCCTACCGCATCACGCTGAAGGAGTGGGAACAGGGCTCCGGCTACGACCCGCAAGGCCGGCCCTTTGCCAAGCGCTACGCCCGCGCCCTGCGCGCCGCGCCGGCCGCCAGCTGGCCGGTAGTGGTGCCCACCCAGCCTCTCAACTACCTGGAGCAGAAGCTAGTGGCCGCCGGCGCGGCGCTGCCCGTGGGCTACTACGTGGTGGTTATCAGCAGCCAGGCCACCGACCCCACCGCGCCCCAGGCCGGGGCCGTAACGAGCTACGCCCTGCTGGGAGCCAGCGGGCTGAGCGTGGTGCACCGCCCCAAGGCCACCACCGGGGCCACCGCCCTGCTGCTGCTGGACCGCCAAAGCGGCGCGCCGCTGGCCGGGGTGAACAACCAGGCCGCGTTCAACGTGTACAACCGCGAAAAATCGCGCGATGATAAGCGCCTGAGTGCCGTGCTGCCCACCAACACGATGGGCGAAGCCGAACTGCCGGCCCCCCTCAGCAACAGCGCGTCGTTTGGGCGCGAGCAGCTGCAAAGCGTGCGCTCGTGGCGGGGCCGCGACACGCTGCTGACCCTGCTCAACGGCTCCTACTACCCCAGCTACGAAGAGGTGGACCGGCCGCAGCAACGCACCTTCCTGTTCACCGACCGCGCCATCTACCGGCCGGGGCAAACGGTTTATTTTAAGGGAATTACGACCGAAAGCCGGGCGGCCAAAAGCCAGCTGCTCACCGGCCAGCTGGTGAGCGTGCGCCTGATTGATGTGAACGGCCAAACCGTGCAAACGCTGCCCTTCACCACCTCCGATTTCGGGAGTTTCCACGGCTCGCTGGTGCTGCCCACCGGCCTGCTCAATGGCCAGATGCGGCTGCAAACCGACCACGGCAGCCTCAGCTTCGCGGTGGAGGATTACAAGCGGCCCACCTTCCTGGTGGCGCTCGACTCGGTGCCCGGCCGGCCGCAGCTGGGCCAGCCGCTGACCCTGAGCGGCCACGCCCGCGCCTATGCCGGCCAGGCCACCGATGGGGCCAAGGTGAGCTACCGCATCACGCGCCGCGAGCTGTGGGCGCTGTTTGACTACGACCTGGGCGGCCGAAGCCGCATTTCGCGGCCCGGCCCGCGTGGGGGCAACCAGGAAATCGCCCACGGCACCACCACCACCGACGCCGAGGGCCGCTTCGCTATCACCTTCACGCCGCCGCTGGCCCCCCGGCAGCCGGGCCGCCGCGGCTGGGAGCCGGGCTACCTCTTTGAAATAACCGCCGACGTGACCGACGCGGCCGGCGAAACCCGCACTGGCACCCGCAACGTGGCCATCGGCCACAACCCGCTCAGCCTGCGCCTCACCGGCCCCGATAAGGTTGATAAGGCCGCCCTGCCTGCTTTCACGCTGCTGAGCACCAACGCGACCGGCGAGCCCTTGCCGGCTGCCGGAGTATTACGCTTATTAGCAGTTAGTTATAAAAAAGGTCCGGTTGGTATACCCGGCCCCGCGCCCGAAACCGCCGACAACGAAGCGCCCGCCGAACTGGTCAAAACCCTGGCTTTCGACACCAAAGCCGGCCCCGCGCTCGCCCTGAGCGCCGCCCTGGCCGCGCTGCCCACCGGCCGCTACCGCCTCGAAGCCCAGGCCACCGGCCGCGATTCGGCGCGGGCCAGCCTCGACTTCACGCTCTACGACGCGCGGGCGGCCACCGTGCCCTACGCCACGCCCGACTGGTTTGTGGCCCTCACCGACTCGGTGGCCCCCGGCCAGCCCGCCAGCATTTTGCTGGGCAGCAGCGAGGCCGATGCCCGCATTCTGCTCGAAGTGGAGCGCGGCGGCCAGCTGCTGCGCCACGAGTGGCTCACGCTGAAAGCCGGCGAGCAGCGCCGCCTGGCCCTGGAAAGTGGCCCCGCCGCGGCCCGCGGCCCGCTCTACGTGCACACCACGCAGGTGCGTGCTAATCAGCTGTATCGCCACGATGCCACTGTGCAGGTAGTCGAAAAGCCCCAGCCGCTCGCGCTGGCCATCAGCACCTTCCGCGATAAGCTGGCCCCCGGCCAACAGGAAACCTGGCGCGTCACTATCCGCCAGGCCAACGGCAAGCCTGCCGCGGCCGAGCTGCTGGCTACGCTCTACGACCAGAGCCTGGACGTATTCCGGCCCCACAGCTTTACGGGACTGGATTTCGGCGGTAATTACTACCCGGCCCGGTTTGGCTGGCAGGGCGAGTTTGGGGAGTTGAATTCGGAAGTGCTGGGTCAGCTTGCTGGTTCAGAGAATGAATTGAGTGTAGAATATCCCCAATTAAAAAACTGGTACACAGAATATAAAGCTCAGCGAGGCGGCGGTTTGGATGGGGTGCGAATGAGAGGCATGGCCATTGGCGGTAGCCCAAAAGTAATGATTCGCGGAGTGGCTGCTCCGGCCCCCATGGCCGCAGCAACCAAGTTTAAAATGCAGGAAAGCGTAGCCGCAGATGGGCGCGCAGACACTGCCAGCGCGCCGGCGCAGCCGGGTAGTGCCCCCGACCTCACCGCGGTGCCCACCCGCACCGACTTCCGCGAAACCGCTTTCTGGCAGCCCGCCCTGCGCACCGACGCAACCGGCGATATTGTGCTCGAATTTCAGATGCCCGAGGCCGTAACACGCTGGCAGCTGCTGGCCCTGGCCCACGACCAAAACCTGCGCACCGGCCAGCTCGCCCGCCAGCTCGTGACGCAGAAGGAAATCCAGATAACGCCCAACGCCCCGCGCTTCCTGCGGCCCGGCGACACGTTCACGTTCCCCGCCAAGTTCTCCAACCTCACCGACTACGCCGTCAGCGGCACCACGCAGCTCTTTTTGCTCGATGCCGCTACCGGCCAGGATATTACGAGCCAGCTGCTGCGCGGCCCCGCCGAGCAGCCTGTAAGCGCCGCCGCCCACCAAAGCGCCGCCCTGGGCTGGGAGCTGCGCCTACCCACCGACTTCGCGCCCGTCGCCGTTACCTACCGCGTAGTGGCCCAGAGTCAGTCATCAGGTAGCAATCATCAGGTATCGGATAAAAAATCGCGCAGAAAAAGTAATAATCCGGCCCCCCTTACCCACAGGGGAGGGGCTGGGGGTGGGGCTACCACTTTCTCCGACGGTGAGGAAAACACGCTGCCGGTGCTGCCCAATCGCATCCTTATTACCGAGAGCCTGCCGCTGCCCATCGTGGGGCCCGGCACCCGCGCGTTTGAGCTGAAAAAGCTGACCAGCACCAGCTCGCTCACCCGGCGCAACTACGCGCTGACGCTCGAAATGACGGCCAACCCCGCCTGGTACGCCGTGCAGAGCCTGCCCTACCTCATGGAGTACCCCTACGAGTGCTCCGAGCAGGTGTTTAGCCGCCTCTACGCCAACCTGTTGGCCGCCCAGATTCTCAAGGCCAACCCGCGCTTCAAAGCCGTGCTGGCCGAGTGGACGCGCCAGGCCCAGAGCGGTACCGCCGCCCAGCGCAACGCCCTCGAAAGCAAACTAGCTCAAAACCAGGAGCTTAAAAACCTACTCTTGCAGGAAACGCCGTGGGTGCGCGACGCCCAGGGCGAAAATGAGCGCCTGGCCCGCCTCAGCACCCTGTTTGACGAAACCCGCCTGCGCGGCGAAACCGCCCGCGCCCTGGCCAAGCTGCAAGCCATGCAGCAGCCCGGCGGGGCCTTCCCGTGGTTTGCGCAAATGCCCGCCGACCGCTACATCACCCAGCTCATCGTGGTGGGCTTCGGCAAGCTCAAAAAGCTCGGGGCCTTCGACGCCAGCCAGGACGACGCGGCCCGCGATATCCTCCAAAATGCCCTGCGCTACCTCGACGCCGCCCTGGCCAGAGAGTACGCCGACCTGCGCCGGCAAAAGGCCGTGAAGCTGGCCGATAGCCACCTCAGCGACAACGCCATTCAGGCGCTGTACGCCCGTAGCTTCTGGCCCCAGCCGGCCGTAGCGGCCGCCGACCAGCCGGCCGCCGCCTACTACCGCGGCCAGGCCGCCACCTACTGGCCCGGCCAAACGCGCTACCTGCAAGCGCAGCTGGCGCTGGCCCTGTTCCGGGCCGATGCCACGGCCCCGGCCGCCACGGCCATCCTGCGTGCCCTCAGCGAAAATGCCCTCCACAGCCCCGAGTTGGGCATGTATTGGAAGGAAGTGCGCGGCGGCTACTACTGGCGCGAGGCCCGCACCGAAACCCAGGCTACCCTCATCGAAGCCTTCGACGAAGTTAAAAACGACCAGCAAGCGGTGGATGAGATGAAGCTGTGGCTGCTCACCCAGAAGCAAACCCATAACTGGGAAAGCACCCGCGCCACCGCCGATGCCTGCTACGCCCTGCTGCTGCGCGGCACCGACTGGCTGGCCACGCCCGCGCCGCTGCAAGTAACCGTGGGCGGCCAGCCCGTGCAGCCCGAGGCCACCCAGGCCGGTACCGGCTACTACAAAACCAGTTGGCCCGCCGCCGCCATGCAGCCCGCCCAGGGCCGGGTAACCGTCACCAAAACCGATGCCGGCGTGGCCTGGGGCGCGCTCTACTGGCAGTATTTTGAGGATATCGACCAGGTGACGCCCGCCGCCACGCCCCTCAGCCTGGAGCGCCAGCTTTACCGCGAAACCCGCACCGCCGCCGGCCCGCAGCTCGAAAAGATTGATGCCGCCACGCCGCTGCGCGTGGGCGACGCTCTGGTGGTGCGCCTCGTGTTGCGCACCGACCGCGCCCTGGAGTACGTGCACCTCAAAGACCAGCGCGCCGCTGGCCTGGAGCCTATTAGCCCACTCAGCGGCTACCGCTACCAGAACGGGCTGGGCTACTATGAGAGCCCGCGCGACGCGGCCACCAACTTTTTTCTGAGCGCCGTGCCGCGTGGCACCCACGTGTTTGAATACCGGCTGCGGGCCAGCCAGGCCGGCAATTTTTCGGGGGGGCTCAGCCAGGCCCAATGCTTGTATGCGCCCGAGTTTGGGGCCAATTCGGCTGGTTTGCGCCTCACCATTGCCCCGCAGTAGGCGGCCCGCACGGGGCGGGGCAGGAGCTGTTCTTTGGTGTTGCGGGCTGCCCGGCGGGCACGTTTTGCGGGCTGACCGCCTTGTGTAGTCGGGCCGGGCGAGCTATTTTTGTTTTTCTAAATTATCCAGTAAGTTATTGATGAGGAAGCTAATTGTTGTACTAGCCCTGTCGCTGAGTTCGTCGGCGGCCTGGGCCCAAGCCGAGAAAGCCCCAGTCGTTACCAAGCTGCCCGGCGAAGAAAGCCTGAGTAACCGCGAGCGCGCCGAGCGCGATTTCCTGATGCCGGTGCGCCGCAAAAAGGCCGCCGAAACGCCCAAGCCCACCGCCTCGGCCGAGCAGCTATCCAGTGCCTCGCCCGAAACCGACGCCACCGCCCACTACAACGTAGCTGCCCCCGAGCCCCGCGCCGAAGAAGTAGCCGCCCACGAAGCCACCGCCGCCCGCTCGCGCGCCACCCGCCACGCCGCCTGGCTGGCCGCCCGCCGCGAAGAGCGCGCCGACGAAGCTCGCGCTGAGCGCCGCGCCGCCGCCCGCCGCGCCGCCCGCCACACCAGCAACGCCGCCAAGTCGAGCCACAGCAGCAAATCGACCAAAGCCAGCCGCGCCAAGGAAGCCCGCGAAGCCAAGCACCACACCGCCGCCAAAGCCACCACGCACCACAGCAGCAAGAAAGCCGCCACGCACACGGCCAAAAAGACTGCCACCAAAAAAGCCGTCAGCCACACCGCTGCTAAAAAGGTGAAAACCAAGGTAAAAGCGAAAGCCACTACCACCAAGCACAAGCGCCGCTAGCCCCAGGCGCGCCCAACGCAAGAGGCCCGGCAGCAATGCCGGGCCTCTTGCGTTTAGTAAGTTTCCCAAATATCCTCTGTCAGGTGCAACCTCGCTGGGGATGGGCACCAACTTACCCAACTCCTGTTTGGATAGCCCCTATCGGGGTACGTGCGCCGGTCCGCCGGTTGACGGGCGCGCCGCTTGGCCAGTCGGGCCGGCATCGTTCACGCGTCAACCGGTCGGCCAGCTAGCGCCGGCGGACCGGACGCATACTGCTAGCTTAAGAAGCTTACTTGCAGTGCTTTAATGTTTTTGGTGTTGGCCGCCGGAATAGCGGGCTGCGCCGTGGTAGTCACGTTGTCGAAATGCAGGTCGTGCACGGGTCACTCGGGTAGGCCTTGGAAATAGATGGCCGTTTCGGCGCTTTTGTAGGTGATGTTCTTCCGGTAGAACTGCTGGAAACCGGGCACCTTGGTGGCGGTTACGGGCAGGCCGCTGCCGTTCTCCTTACCAGTCGGCACGTCTTCATACGACGCGTTAAAAAGTATAGCTTCATGTAAAGTATTGGCCATTATTACGTTATCGACGTAGATGCCGCGCACCCGGCCGCCGCGGCCGGCGTTGCTTTTCACGCGCCCGCCAATGTCGGTGCCGATGAAGCGGCAGTCGGTGGCCCAGACGTTGCGCATGCTGCCGTCGGCGTTGCCGCCGCTCGATTTTATGCAGCTGCCGCTCACCATGCAGGGGTAAATCACCACGTTATGGCTGGCGCCAATGTTGATGGCGTTGCCATTATGGTCCCAGAAGTCGTTGTGCAACTGCACGTTGCGAATAATGAGGTTGGTGATGCCCTTGGGGTTGATGACGAACAGGGGCGAGTTGCGAGACGTGGGCCCGTCGAGCAGCAGGTTTTGGCTGTTGGTGATAACCACCATTTTGAGGCGCAGGTAGTCGCGGGCCGGCCGGCAGTTAGTCTCGGTGGTATTAGTATTGGCCTTCAGCTTTTTAACCAGCGTCTCGCGGCTGGGCCACCATATTTTGCCGTCGGCGCTCAGCACGCCGCCCGGCCGCCGCGCCGGCCGCAATAGCGATGGCAAAGGCCGTCGTAACCAGCATTTTGCCATCGCCTAGGGCTCTAAAATCCTTGATGGAAACGGTGCGCGCCGGAATCACCGGGTTGGGCACGCTGGGCATGGCGAAGGGCGCGTGCTGGGTATATCAGGCTACATCGTGAGCCGGCGCGGTAGGGCCGGTTCGGGCAAGCGCGGGCGTGGCGGCCAGCAGCAGCAAAAGGGATTTCATGAAAGCCGGTATAAGCAGTTCTGTCAGAAGTACTTGAATCAGTAGTAGGCGGGCCGGCCTGCTGGCGATAACTGCGAAACGCCCGGCGCGGTATTTCGGCGGCCAGCCCCGGGGAAGATGGCCGCCGAAATACCGCGCCGGGCGCGGATAGCGTGGACTCGGCGAGTCCATACGTGGGTTGTTCTACGTGCGGACTCGCCGAGTCCACGTTACCTCATTAAGCCGGGTCGGCCACGCGAATCACCAGCCCATCCAAATTGGGCTGGAGGCGAATCTGGCAGCTGAGGCGGCTGGTTTCGTGCAGCACGGGCAGCGTGTCGAGCATGGCCCACTCGTCGTCGCTGGGCTCAATGAGCGGGGGGCCGGCCAAAATCTCGACGTGGCAGGTGGCGCACAGCGCCATGCCGCCGCACGTAGCCTGAATAGGGTAGTCGTTAGCCTTGAGCAACTCCATGAGGCTCAGGCCCATATCGGTGGGGGCTTCCAGTTCGCGCCGCTGGCCGGGCGCGTCCTCCACGTAAATTCTGATATCGTTTTCCATTTGGTGATTAAGTAAATGGGTAAGTGAGTAGATGAGTAAAGGGCCCGTTTGGCCCTTTACTCATCTACTCACTTACCCATTTACAGCGAAGGTGCCCCGTTTACGGTGGTGTATTTGAGGGTGTATTTTTTGTCGGGGTAGATGTACTTGAACGCGCCCTGGCACATGAGGGCCGCCTCGTGGAAGCCACAAAGAATGAGCTTGAGCTTGCCGGGATACGTGTTGATGTCGCCGATGGCGTACACGCCGGGCAGCGACGTGCTGTAGTCCTCGGTGTTAACCAGCACAGCGTCGTTTTCGAGGCCCAGGCCCCACTCGCCAATGGGCCCCAGCTTGGGCGTGAGGCCAAACAAGGGCACGAAGGCATCGAGCGGCACGGTTTCGGCCTGCCCGTTATTACCCGTGATGGTGACCTCCTGCAAGTGGCCGTTGCCGTGCAGGTGCGTGACGTTGGAGCTGAGCACGAGCTTGATTTTGCCGGCTTCGTGCAGCTTCTGCACTTTCTCGGCCGAGTCGGCCGCACCGCGGAACGTGGTGCCGCGGTGCACGAGCGTTACTTCTGAGGCCACGTTGGCCAGAAAATTGGTCCAATCAAGGGCCGAGTCGCCGCCGCCGGCAATCACGATTTTCTTGCCGCGGAAGTGCTCGGGGTCACGCACCATGTAGTGCACGCCTTTGCCGCCTTCAAAGCGCTCTAAGTTCTCTACGGCCGGCTTGCGGGGCTCAAACGAGCCCAGGCCGCCCGCAATGGCTACTGCTTTGCACTGCACCTCGGTGCCGTCGGTGGTGGTGAGCCGAAACGAGCCATCGTCGAGCTTGGCGAAGCTTTCGACCCGTTCGCCCAGCGTGAAGGTGGGGTGGAAGGGGGCAATCTGCTTCATCAGATTGTCAATCAGGTCGCCGGCCAAAATCTCGGGGTAGCCGGGAATATCGTAAATCGGCTTTTTGGGATAAATCTCGGATAGCTGCCCGCCCGGCTGGGGCAGGGCGTCTACCACGTGGCAGCGCAGCTTCAACAAACCAGCTTCAAAAACGGCGAACAAACCAACCGGGCCAGCCCCGATAATGCAGATATCAGTGGAAATTACAGCAGACATGCAGGCGAAATTGCGTTAGTATTTAGAATGAGTACAAAGGTACGGCCGGCCCGGCGCGGTCGCCAAGGCCGGCTCCCGCAGCGGCTGCGAGCCGCTCAAGAGCCATCAGTATTTAACAAGTACCTGCCCGATAAGATTCTGAAACAAAAGAACTTTGCTGGTTCTTCGTTTACTCCCTTTGCTCCCCTTTCTTTATTGCGTCTTCCCTTGATGAAATTTTTGACTATCCGCTTGGCTGGCAGCGCGTTGCTGCTGGCTTTCATTACCGCCTGCTCTACCACCCAAGACCCCGCCCCCGCCCCCGACGGCAGCACCCGCGATGATAACCTGGCCCTCGGCAACCCCAGCGGGGCCGTGGCCGATGCCACCGGCTCGCCCACTAACTACCTGCTAACCAAGGCTCAATACGCGCTCTCGTATAACCGCGACCAGGGCAAGCCCAACTGGGTGAGCTGGCACCTCAGCAATGCCTGGCTGGGCGCGGCCCCCCGGCAAGACAATTTTGCCGCCGATGACGAGCTGCCCGGCAGCTGGTACCAAGTGAGTAGCAGCAGCTACACCAGCTCGGGCTTCGACCGGGGCCACAACTGCCCCAGCGCCGACCGCACCGGCTCGGCGGCCGACAACACGGCTACCTTCCTCATGACCAACATGATGCCCCAGGCCCCGCAAAATAACCAGCGAACCTGGGCCGGCCTCGAAAACTACTGCCGCAGCCTCGTGGGCGATGGCAATGAGCTCTACCTCATTGCGGGCAGCTACGGCCGGGGCGGCACCGGCAGCAACGGCTACGCCGGCACCCTCGACGGCGGCCGCGTAACCGTGCCCAGCCGCTGCTGGAAAGTGGTAGTGGTGCTGCCCATCGGCACCAACGACGTGGGCCGCATCACGGCCAGCACCCGCGTTATCGCCATCGACACGCCCAACAACGACTCGGTAGACCCCGACTGGGGCGGCTACCGCACCACCGTCAACGCCATCGAAACGGCCACCGGCTACGACTTGCTTTCGGCCGTGTCCACCACTATTCAGCGCAGCATAGAGGCCAGGAAAGATACCGGCCCCACTAATTGAGAGGATAAGCCAAGGGGCTGTTCGTCATGGCGAGCGAAACGCAGTGAAGCGCGCCATGACAAACGACTATTTCTGGTACGACTGCCGCGCTCCGCTGCGTTGCGCTCGCCATGACAAACGGCTTTTGCATAATTGCTGAATCACTTATTCATCAACTGGGATAGGGTGCGGATAATGCGCCGCCCGCGTGATTTTACCGTGCCCAGGGGCAGTTGCAGCTCGTCGGCTACCTCGGCCTGGGTGTAGCCGCGCATATAAAGCAGTTCCAGCAGCTGCTGGTCGCTGGGGGCTAGTAGCACCAGCCAGTCGCGCACGCCAATGTGCTCGGGCCGAAACGTGGGCGGGGCGGCCATCTGGTGCGCATTGCTGTCGCTGAGGGGCTGGGTGCGCTGGGCCGTGCGGCGCTGTTCGCGTAGGCGGTCGATGGCCAGGTTGCGGCTGATGTTGAGGGCCCACGTAAAGAGCCGGCCCTTGCTGGCATCGTAGGTAGGGAAGGCCAGCCAAAACTTCAACATGCTTTCCTGCAGCACATCTTCGGCCAGCTGCTCTTGGTGCACAATGCGCAGAATTACCTGGTACAGTGCCTTCTTGTAGTTCTTGTAAAAGAATGACATGGCCTTTTCATCTTTTGCGTGCAAGCGTTGGATGAGCTGGTCTTCAGCCTCTTGTTCAAGGATTTTCATTAGCGGAAAAGGATAGAGCGAACCCCACCTACGCCGCTACCAAATGCCTTGGATTTAGCTGCTACCGATAATAAATAGTGGAGCTTTTCGGAACTTTTCCGATGAAATCGGCCCTCTTCCGAAGGTCCTACTAAGGTTCCCCAGCTGGGTTCCAAACCACTCACCGCTAGCTAAAAGAATCTATCTAGCTAAGTAACTACCTGCATCTTAGGTCGCGAGGCTACCAAGCTCCTATCCAAATAGGGGCTGGGCGAGTGGGCGCCGCTGGGCGGGCTGCCGGGGTTGAGGCGACTATCCGCTCATTGTTGGCACCAATTGCCTCCCAGTGGCGAGCGGACAGCCGGCTCAATGCCGGCCGCCCGCCCAACGACTCTTCTGGATAGCCTCTAAGCCCCAGGCATAGCTAAGCAATGCTACCAAGAGTGATAAAAATCTGACAGATAATAGTTTATCACAGACTGTTAGCTTTGATGCGCGTCCCTGCCAAAGTTTTGGGAGTGCCTACATGCTAGCACAGCAAAAACCCTCTCAGTAATTTGCAGAGAGGGCACGGTCGCAAGGAAATGCCGCCTTATTAGCGCGTGGGCAGCTGGTAGGTGAGCGACGCTTGCAGGCTTTGGCGCTGGTGTTCGCCATCGAAGTTGCTACGCTCTTGGTTGAGGGTTACCAAGCCCCGGTAAGCACGCAGGCTCACCCCCAGGCCGGCCGCCAGCTTCACGCCCATGCCTACGCAGGCGCCAGCGTCGAAGCGCCGGTTACCCTCGGTCGCGGGCTGGTCAAACGTGCGTGTAGAAGCACTTATTCCCCACCCAGTATACGTGACGGTGCCAGTTTGGCGGCCCCCCAGCAGCAGGCTGGCCTGGGGGCCGGCCTCTACGTACACGGGGCCAAATGTGGCGCGCATCAGCACGGGCACGTTGAGGTAACGCAGGCTCAGGCGCGAATCGGCGCTTAAAGCGACATCCTGGCGGGCATAGCTGGCTTGCGATAGCCTGCTGCGCTCATCGCTGTACTGTATTTCGGGCACCACGGCCAGCCAGGTTGTAAGCGGCAGCTGATACGTGACACCAATTTGGTAGCCAAGCCGTGCGCCGGAGCTGCTGTAAAGGTTTGCGCTAGTAGCAGTATGCAGCTTGGACAGGCTGCCCCCTACGCGCAGCCCAAACTGGGCGTGCGCAGTACTGGCCACAAGCAGCCCGCTGCTAAGCAGAAAAAGAACGCGTTTCATGGAGAAAAGGAAAAGTGGAGCATAGTTGAAGGCAGGAGCCCTCAACCAGCCAAATGGTTGCAGCTGCTGGCCGCTGCGCCACCCAGCGCCAAGCTGCCTGGCACACGAATATCTTTTCAGCAGTCGCCGCCATGCCTGCGTGCAGTTGGAGCAGAGCAGCACCTTGGTAGCGGAGTAACAACTGCGCAACCTGGCCGCCACCCGCAAGCCGGGCTGCATTTGGTAAAGACTGCCACAGAAACTGCCACAGTTAAACAAAAAAAGGCCCTCACATTGCTGTGAGGGCCTTTTTGGTGGTCGTATAAGGAGTCGAACCTTAAACCTTCTGATTCGTAGTCAGATGCTCTATCCAATTGAGCTATACAACCGTTGTCCCGGGTTGGGAGTGCAAAGGTAGCAAGAAAATTTTCGGCTGTGCAAATACGACGGTAAGTTTTTTGGATAAAACGCGGTTTGCGTCGGGCAAACCGGTAATAATCAGGTACAAAATCTTAGTTGGCTGGGGTGCCGTTGCGCAATACCCGTTGCAAAGCCCGGTTGAATACCACGAACAGACCGAAGAGCGAGGCTGCCACCAAGCCAATGAGCACCAGCTTGCTGGCCAGGCCCTGCTCGGGGTCGTGGAGGAGGGCCAGTACGTCCTGGGCCTTGGTGCCAAGCCAGTAGAAAAACAGGCTGCGCGGCAGCATCCCAATGACGGAGGCCGCCAGAAAGCGCCGGCGCGGCACCCCCACAATGGCCAGCACAAACGTCATGAGCGCAAACGGCAGCACCGGCGACAGCCGCGTGAGCAGGATGAGCGACCAGCTCTGGTTTTGCAGTTCAGCCAGCACGGCATCGGCCTTGGGGAAGTGGTGGAGCACGGTGCGGAGCTTGCCGTGGTCGAGGCGGCGCGCCAGCTCGTAGCCGATGGCCGAGGCCAGCGCGTAGGCCGCCACCATGCCCGGCAGCCCCACCCAGCCAAAGTAAAACCCCGTGATAATGGCCACGAACGTGGTGGGCGTGAGGGCCGTAGCCATCAGCAGGCCCGCCACGGCGAAGTACAGAAAACTCTGCCCCAGGGTGAGGTTACGCAGCAAATCGGGCTGCTCATAGAGTAGGCCCAGCACCGCCGCCGAGCCGAGGAGGGGCACCGCCAGCAGCAGCCCCATGGTGAGCAAGGTGGAAAAATTCTTCTGGAAAAGCTCGCGCAAAAAGGCCATGGAGAGGGAAAAGCCGGGGGCCGGCCGATGAGGAGGCGAAAGTACCTACGCAAAAGCCGACCCCGCCGGCGCGCCCGGGCCGGGGCTACTCCTCCTTGGCTTCGAAGCCGAAGAAGCGCCGCAGGCCCGCCCAGGCCCCGCCCAACGCTAGCAGCCCCAGCTTCCAGAACTTGACGACGATGGCAAACAGGCCCACCTTGGCCAGCACCTTGCCGGCCACCAGGCCCCCAATGCCGTACACGGCCACCTCGTCGATACCGGAGCTGAAGTCGTTGTATTGCTGGCCCTTAACGAACGTCACATTGGCGAGCAAAGCGGGGATGCTGGCCTTGATTTCGGGCAGCTGCTGGGGCTCGGCAATGGCGTTGAACACGAGTACGCCCTTGCGGCCCAGAATGCGCACATTGTAGTTGAGGGTTTCGTCGAGGCCATCGCCAAAGCGTAAGAGCTTAGCCCAGTGTAGGGTATGCTGTTTTTTGTCGTAGTAGGGCGGCGCGCCCCAGCCGATGAGGTGCACGGCCCGGTAGCCGTCTTTGGTGCGGTCCTGGTTTTCCTCCTCCACGTCCTTTTGCATTTCCTCCAGCAGCTCGTCGTACTTGATGTCGTCGGCATCGTCATCCTGCACGTGGCCCATCGGGTCAAAATTGATAAGGTAGCCCCAGGTGTTGTCGCTCATGGGGCCGCGGTCCTCAGGAAAAAGCATACCCAGGCTTTCCTGCGGCGGGTTGCGCCAGAGCTTGTGCATAACGTAGGCCGCCTGCCCCGAGTCGAGGTACAGAAAGCCGGGCGGCACTGTGAGCTTGCCCACCCCGCCGGGCAGGTTGATGAGGCCCCCTTGGTACACAAACGTGCCGTTGATGGAATCGACCTGCGCCTGGTGCACGGCGGCCGAGTCCACGAGCACCGGCTTGGGTTTGGGCCTGGGTAGGGCAGCCTGAGTGCTGAACGACAGCGCGATGCAGCTACCAAGCACGAGTAAAAGTTTCTTCATTTGTCAGAAAAAAGGTGAAACAGAATATCGCTGCTAATATAAGCTCAGTTGCTGGGCCCGCTGCCCGCCCCCAACCGTTTCCTATTACCCAGCCCGTATTTTTACCCCGTGTTCCCACCCCGCGTAGCCAGCCCGCGCAGCGGGCGTATCTGCGAAATCCGTTTAATCCGTTTGAATCTGCGATGAAATTTGCCACCAAAGCCATCCACGCCGGCGTGCACCCGGACCCCACCACGGGGGCCATCATGACGCCCATTTACCAGACCTCGACCTACGCCCAGCGCTCGCCCGGCGACAACAAAGGCTACGAGTACTCGCGCACCCACAACCCCACCCGCACCCAGCTGCAAGACGCCCTGGCCGCCCTCGACAACGGCCAGCACGGCCTGGCATTTGCCTCGGGCATGGCGGCCATCGACTGCGTGATGCACTTGCTGAAGCCCGGCGACGAGGTGATTTCGACCGACGACCTCTACGGCGGCAGCTACCGCATCATGACCAAGGTGTACGAGCCGCTGGGCATCAAATTTCACTTTGTGCCGATGGGGGACATGGAGGCCGTGCGCGCCAAAGTGACCCCCAAAACCAAGCTCATCTGGGTCGAAACGCCCACCAACCCGCTGCTCAACATCATCGACATTGCGGCCGCCTCGGTGGTGGCCAAGGAGGCGGGCGCGCTGCTGGCGGTAGACAACACGTTTTCAACGCCTTACCTGCAAACGCCGCTCGACCTGGGCGCCGATATTTCGGTGTATTCGCTCACCAAGTACATGGCCGGCCACTCCGATACGGTGATGGGCGCGCTGGTTTTCAACGATGCCACGCTGCTGGAGCGGCTCAGCTTTTACCAGAATGCCTGCGGCGGCACGCCCGGTCCGCAAGACTGCTTTTTGGTGCTGCGCGGCCTCAAAACCCTGCACCTGCGCATGCAGCGCCACTGCGAAAACGGCCGCGCCGTGGCCGAGTACCTGCGCCAGCACCCCAAGGTGGAGAAAGTGTATTGGCCCGGCTTCGAGAGCCACCCCAACCACGCCGTGGCCGCCAAGCAAATGCGCGACTTCGGGGGCATGATTTCGTTCGTGCTCAAGGGCGATAAGCAGGAGGACGCCATTGCGGTGCTCGAAAAATTCGAGCTCTTCACCCTGGCCGAAAGCCTGGGCGGCGTGGAAAGCCTGAGCGGCCACCCCGCCACCATGACGCACGCCAGCATTCCGGCCGAGCAGCGCCGCAAGTCGGGCCTTTCGGACTCGCTCATTCGCCTGAGCGTGGGCATCGAGGATGCCGAGGATTTGATTGACGACCTGGCCCAAGCCATTGGGTAGTAAGCAGTAGGCTACAGTTGAAAGCGCTGGGTTGGCCGTTAGGCTGGCCCGGCGCTTTTGCGTAAGCACTAAATAAATTATTATTGCCTTTGCTGCTGGTAGCCAGCTCAGTAGCACTGTGGCGATGGTAGAAGTTTTGCCCGAAGGCAACTACTCGGAAGAGATGTTGCGCGACAAGAAGTTGGCCAGCACCCTGTACCAGGCCCGGGAGGTGCACGCCACGGAAATGGCCCCGCCTAGCCTGCGCAAAATAAAGGTGCAAGTGACTTACGATGTGGTGTTTGAGATAAAGCCCTGACCTGCTCGGCAAGCTGGCCTGGCGGCGGCGGGCGTAGGTGCGCACCATGCGTTTCAATCATTTTTTGCTAAGCTGCCTCGTCGTGCTGGCTACTTTTGCCAGCTGGTTCTTCGCTAGCTCCGCCGCTGGTGGCCCGCGCCCGGGCGCACCGGCCCCGTCTGTTATGATGCCTACGCCTTCCATTGCCTACCTCGCCCTGGGCGACTCCTACACCATTGGCGAGGGGGCCGGCTACGCCGACCGCTGGCCAGTACAGCTGGCCGCTCTGGCCCGTGCCTACGGCCTGCAACTGGCTGACCCCGAAGTAATTGCCAAGACCGGCTGGACCACCGCCGAGCTGCAGGAAGCTATTGCCGCCAGCGGCAACCACCGCCACGACTACGGCCTGGTTTCGCTGCTCGTGGGCGTCAACAACCAGTACCGCGGCCAAAGCCAGGCGCTGTATCGCGCCGAGTTTCGGCAGCTGCTGGCCACGGCCCAGGCCTACGCGGGCGGCCAGGCGGGCCGGGTAGTCGTGCTCAGCATCCCCGACTGGGGCCAGACGCCCTTCGCCGCCACCCAGGACCGCCCGCCCGCGCTGCTGGGCCACGAAATCGACCAGTTTAACGCCGTGGCCCAGGCCGAGTGCCAGGCCGCCGGCGTGGCCTTCGTGGACATCACCGACCTCACCCGTGCCGCCGCGGGCGATGCCCACCAGTTTACCACCGATGGCCTGCACTACACGAGCCCGCACATGCGGCAGTGGGCGGCGCGGGCGCTGCCCGTGGTGCAGGGGTTGCTGCAATAAAAAGCGTGGGGCTGCGTCTGCGGGGCTTTCCAGCTACTTGCTATGTCACTTCAGCCCCGCCGCGTCGGCAACAAATACTACAACGTGCTGCCTACCAGCATAAGCCCGCCCTCGGGCTACGGGGCGCTGCTGCGGCGCTACCTTTTTGAGAAGGCTGAGCGCGAGCCCGCGCAGCCGCTGGGCCCGTTTCGGGCCGATGCGGCCGCGCTGGCGGCTGCCGTGCCGGCCACTGCCCTGCGCGCTACCTGGCTGGGCCACAGCACGGTACTGCTGGAACTGGATGGCCGCCGCTTCCTCACCGACCCGGTGTGGGCGGCGCGGGCCTCGCCCACGCAGCTGGTAGGGCCGAAGCGGTTTTTCGCGCCCCCGCTCGCCCTGGCCGATTTGCCGCCCCTCGACGGCGTTATCCTCTCGCACGACCACTACGACCACCTCGATGCGGCCACCATTCGGGTGCTGGCCCGGCGGGGCGAGCGGTTCTTTTGCCCGCTGGGCGTGGGCGCGCACCTGCGCCGCTGGGGCGTGGCGGCCCACCAGATTACGGAAGCCACGTGGGGTGATAAAATAGCATTAGCGCCTGATTTTGAATTAATTGCTACGCCCGCTCGCCATTATACCGGCCGGGGCCTGCTGGGCCGCGACCGCACGCTGTGGGCGTCGTGGGTACTGCGGGGGCCGCAGCACCGGGTGTTTTTCAGCGGCGACTCTGGGCCGTTCGACGAAGCCTTCCGGCAGATTGGGGCGGCGCACGGGCCGTTTGACCTGGTGCTAATGGAAATTGGCGAGGCCGACCCCGAATGGGCTGACATTCACTTGGGCCCCGATAATGCGCTGGCGGCGCACCGCCTGCTGGGGGGTGGCCCGCTGCTGCCCATCCACTGGGGCACGTTTAACCTGGCGCTGCACGCCTGGCGGCAGCCAGTAGAGCGCCTGCTGGAAGCCGCCGGCCCCGAGGTGCCGCTGCTGCTGCCCGCCCCCGGCCAGCGCGTGGACGTGGCCGCTGGGGCACTCAACTCGGGGTGGTGGAGATAAATATTTTAGCTAATTTTTAAGCTGATTGATAGTGGGTTTAAGTGTTTGCCAGGTGAGGTAACCAACCCATTGTTCTGAACAAAATTCGGGCATCGCAGTTGGGGGTTCGTTGCGTTCGGCCACCAGTTTGGGGCTTGAGCCGGCCTTGTTTATGCGCCACCTTGTTGCCTGCTGTTTGTGTTGTTGCCGCCCGGCAGGCGGGGGTTGCTGTTGCGCCTAGGCTTTTAGGCCCGCCGCGGCGGGCCACTTTTCATCCTCTTTTTGCGGGTATTGCTCTAAAGCCAGTCGTGGGCTTTTCTGCCTCCTTATTGGCTTCGGCTAGTGGAAACTAACGTAATAATAGTTAAGTAGTTAAGATATACTGGGTGCGATTTTATTTTATGAAGAAGACCTTATTTACGCCCTTGTTTGTGGTAGCGGCCCTGGCGGCCCACGCGCAAACCATCACCGTAACGGGCCGCGTGCTGAGCGCCAGCGGCGAGGCGCAGCCCGGCGCCACGGTGCTGCAAAACGGCACCACCAACGGCACGGCGGCCAACGCCAACGGCGAGTTTTCGCTGGCCGTGCCCACGGGCGCCACGCTCACTATCTCGGCTATTGGCTACGCCACGCAGCAGGTGCCCCTGAATGGCCGCACGCGCCTCGACGTGCGCCTGGTGGCCTCGGCCACCGACCTCGGCGACGTGGTGGTAACCGGCTCGCGCGCCACTGAGGGCCGCTCGCGCATCCTCACCACGGCCCCCGTCGACGTGATTTCGGCCCGCGACATCAAGGCCTTTGCCCAAACCGACGTGAGCCAGGTGCTGAGCTTTCAGGCCCCCTCGTTTCAGTCGGCGCGCCAGACCATGGCCGATGGTACCGACCACATTGACCCGGCCAGCCTGCGCGGCCTGGGCCCCGACCAAGTGCTGGTGCTCGTGAACGGCAAGCGCCGCCACCAGCAGTCGCTGGTGAACATCAACGGCACGGTGGGCCGGGGCTCGGTGGGCACCGACCTGAACGTGATACCCACGGCCAGCATCAAGCGTATTGAGGTGCTGCGCGATGGCGCGGCGGCCCTCTACGGCTCCGACGCCATTGCGGGCGTCATCAACATTCAGCTCAAAGACGACTCTACTGGCGTGAGCAGCAGCGCCTTGTATGGCCAAACGGTGGAAAGCGACGGCAAAACCGAGCAGGTCGATTTCAACGTCGGCATCGGCCTCCACGAGCGCGGCTTTCTCGATTTGAGCGGGCAGCTGCTCAACCGCGGCTATACCAACCGGGGCTTCGCCGACCGCGCGCCACTCATTTACCTGGGTAACAACAGCGGCAACTTCCCCAACGGCCTCGACGAGGCCGGCCGCCGCGACCTCAAGGCCCAGGACGATGCCCTGGTAGCTAAGAATGGCTTCGACCGCAACGACTTGCGCGTGGGCCAGTCGGCGTCGCGCAACTTCGGGGGCTTCGTGAATGGGGGCTACCGGCTCGGGGCCGGCTACGAGGCCTACGTATCGGGCGGGGCCACCTACCGCACGGGCCAGGGCTCGGGCTTCAACCGCCTGCCCAACCAGGCTACGTCGAGCGACCTCACCATTTACCCCAACGGCTACCTGCCGTTCATCAACACTACCATTTACGACCAGTCGGCCATCGTGGGCCTGCGCAAAACCTACGGCGGCTTTGCCGTTGATTTGAGTAACACATTCGGCCGCAACGAGTTGCGCTACGATGTGAGCAACTCCATCAACGCCTCCATTCCGCAGCGCGTGGGTAGCCGCAACCCCACCGAGTTCTACTCCGGCCGGCTGGCGTTTGCCCAAAACACCGTGAACCTCGGGGCCACGCGCCGCTTCACGGAGGTGGGGCCGCTGGCCACGCTCAACGTGGCATTTGGCGGCGAGTTTCGCTACGATAATTTCCTCATTGGCCGGGGCGAATATTCGTCGTACGCCTACCAAGGCCGCGTTATCGGCACCACGCCGGCCAACCCGGGGGCGCAGGTGTTTCCGGGCTACCAGCCGCAGGATGAGGTGAATAAATCGCGCACCAACGTGGCGGGCTACCTCGATTTGGAAAGCGACATCACCGAAAAGCTGCTGGTGCACGCTGCCGGCCGCGCCGAGCGCTACAGCGACTTTGGCGGCAACGTGAGCGGCCAGGCCGGCGCGCGCTACAGCATTACCGAGGGCGTGGCGCTACGCGGCTCCATCGGCAACGGTTTCCGGGCGCCCTCGCTGCAACAGCGCTACTTCACCAGCACGGCCACGCAGGTGGTGAGCGGCAGCGACCCGCGTCAGGTGCTCACCGCCAACAACGATAACGCGCTGGTACGCAACGCTATCGACAACGCCACGCAGCCCGGCTTCGGGGTTGGGGCGCTGAAGCAGGAGAAATCGACCAACTACAGCCTGGGCCTCACGGCGCGCTTCCTGCGCACGTTTACCCTTACGGCCGACCTCTACCAGGTGGATATCCGCGACCGCATTGTGCTTTCATCGCAGTTCACGACCAGCAACCCCACGGTAGCCACCATCCTGCGCAACACGCCGGTGAGCGCCATCCAGTTCTTCGCCAATGCCGTGAACACCCGCACCCGGGGCATCGACATTGTGCTCAATGAGCGCCAGCGCCTGACCAACAAAAGCACCATCGGCTTCACGGCGGCCGCCAACTTCAACCAGACCACGGTGCGCAGCTTCAACAGCTCGTCGAGCACCATTAATAACGACCCGACCCCCGGCACGGCCAGCCTGCAAAACACGCTCTTCAACCGCCAGCAGCGCGTGCGCCTCGAAAGCGGCAACCCACGCAGCAAAATCGTGCTCTCGGCCAATTATACCTACGGCATCTTCGGCATTGAGGCCCGCAGCGTGCGCTTTGGCGAAATACAAACGGCCGACGCCGACCCCGCCCGCGCCGCCCTCGACCAGACCTACTCGGCCAAGTGGATTAGCGACCTCACCGTTAATGCGCAGCTAACCAAGCAGATAAACCTGGCCATCGGGGCCAGCAACATCTTCAACGTGTACCCCGACAAGGTGGCCATCAGCCCCCGCAACGACCCCAACAACTTCTCGGCCGACCCCAACCTGAGCTACGCCTCCAACCAGGACAACTCCAACCGCGGCCGCTACCTCTACAACGCCAACCAGTTTGGCTTCAACGGAGCCTACTACTTCGCCCGCTTCAACGTAAACTTTTAGCAGGCAATAAGTTGTGATAAGTAAAAAGCCCGTTCTGGATTAGCAGAGCGGGCTTTTTTGGGCTCGTAACTGTGCGCTGCCGACTTAGCTGTTACGCGGATGGCACGGGGCCGCGCCATCCGCGTAACAGCACCTTTTATAAGGCGTGGGTAAAAGTTAGTCTCATACTCCGAAGGGGGTATTTTTTTGGCCCTGCTCAGCAGTTTGCTGGCGTGTTTCCTGCCAAATGCCCTTTGCTTTCCTTGCATGATGCTGAATTAACTACCTGAAAAGTATAAAATGGGGTTGACGTGAAAAGAATTGCCTAAAAGCTTGTGGCTATGAAGTTGCGGTGTAATTTGCTCGTGTCAACAGGCAAGCAATTACTTTTTAATCAGCTTTTTACATGAAAAAATATTTACTTACGCCCCTGTTCGTAGTGGCCGCGCTGGCGGCCCACGCCCAGACCATCACCGTAACTGGCCGCGTGCTGAGCGCCAGCGGCGAGGCGCAGCCCGGGGCCACGGTGCTGCAAAGCGGCACCACCAACGGCACCACGGCCGATGCCGCCGGCCGGTTTTCGCTGGCGGTGCCTGGCACGGCCACGCTCACCTTTTCGGCCATTGGCTACACCACCCAGCAGGTACCAGTGAACGGCCGCAAAACCCTCGACGTGCGCCTGGTGGCCTCGGCCACCGACCTGGGCGATGTAGTAGTAACGGGCTCGCGCGCCACCGTGGGCCGCTCCAACGTGCTCACCACCGCGCCGGTCGATGTGATTTCGGCGCGCGAAATCAAGGCTTTCGCGCAAACCGATGTGAGCCAGGTGCTTACCTACGCCGCGCCGTCGTTTCAGTCGTCGCGCCAGTCTATCTCGGATGGTACCGACTTCCTGGACCCGGCCAGCTTGCGCGGCCTGGGCCCCGACCAGGTGCTGGTGCTCGTGAACGGCAAGCGCCGCTACAGCCAATCGCTGGTGAACATCAACGGCACCATTGGGCGCGGCTCAGTGGGCACCGACCTCAACACGATTCCGACGGCCAGTATCAAGCGCATTGAGGTGCTGCGCGATGGCGCGGCGGCCCTCTACGGCTCCGACGCCATTGCGGGCGTTATCAACATTCAGCTCAAGGACGACACCACCCACACCAGCATCAGCAGCCTGTATGGCCAAACCACCCAGAGCGACGGCAAAACCGAGCAGGTCGATTTCAGCACCGGCATCAACCTCAACAAGCGCGGCTTCCTCGATTTGAGCGGCCAGTTTTTGAACCGCAGCTACACCAACCGCTCATTTGAGGATACCGCTCCGCTCATTTACTCGGGCAACAATGGCGGCAACTACCCCACCAAAGCCAACCCGGCTTTTAACCCAGCCCTGCCGGTTTCGACCAGCAACCCGACCGGCTTGCCATCGACTGAGGCCGAGCGCCGCGACCTGAAAGCGCAGGACGATGCGCAAGTGGCCAAAAACGGCTTCGACCGCCGCGATATTCGGGTGGGCCAGTCCGACTCGCGCAACTTCGGGGCGATGTTCAACGGGGCCTACCGCGTGGGTATGGGCTACGAAGTGTACTTCTTCGGCGGGGCCTCGTACCGCACGGGCCGCGGGCCAGGCTTCAACCGCCTACCCAACCAGCCTACCCAGAGCGACGTCAGCTTGTTCCCAAACGGCTTTTTGCCGTTCATCAACACCGTTATCAACGACCACTCGGGCACCTTGGGCGTGCGCAAGGAGCTAGGGGGCTTTGCCCTGGACCTGAGCAATACCTTTGGGCGTAACAACCTGGCTTTCACCGTTGATGGCTCCATAAACGCCTCCCTACTGCAAGGGGCGGGTATTGTAAATCCCACTAGCTTCTATGCTGGCCGCTTGGCCTTTATGCAGAATACGACCAACCTGGGCGTGTCGCGGCGCTACACTGAGGTGGGGCCGCTGGCTACGCTTAACGTGGCCGCTGGGGGCGAATTCAGGGTCGATAACTACCTTATTGGGGCGGGCGAGTACGCTTCCTACGTAACGGGCAGCCGCCTGCCTATCGTAGTCGATGGCTTCGACAAAAATGGCAAACCGGCAACTGCCTTGCCCGTGGCCGGCGCGCAGGTGTTTCCGGGCTATTTGCCTCAGAATGAGGTCAATAAATCGCGCACCAACGTGGCGGGCTACCTCGACTTGGAAAGCGACATCACCGAAAAGCTGCTCGTGCACTTGGCGGGCCGCGCCGAAAACTACAGCGACTTTGGTGGCAACGTAAGCGGCCAGGCGGGCGGGCGCTACAGCATTATCGAGGGGCTGGCGCTGCGCGGCTCCATTGGTAGCGGCTTCCGGGCGCCCTCGCTGCAACAGCGCTATTTCAATAACAACAGCACGCAGTTCGCCAGCGGCGCCCTCCAGCAGGTGCTTACCGTAAATAACGACAACCCGATAGTGCGTAATGGCTATACTGCAGGGGCCGCCGGCCAGCAGGGTTTTGGCGTAGAGCCGCTCAAGCAGGAGAAGTCGCGCAACTATGGGGTGGGCCTCACGGCTACCGTGGCCCGCCAGCTTACACTCACGGTCGATGCGTACCAAATTGACATCCGCGACCGCATCGTGCTCTCGTCGGCCTTCACGCGGGGCAACCCCATCGTAAGTGAAATTCTGGGTGCGCGCCAGGTGAGCCAGGTGCAGTTCTTCGCCAACGCTGTGAACACCACCACCAAAGGCCTCGACGTGGTAGCCAACGAGCGCATTGCGCTGGGTGCCAACAGCCGCCTGCTGCTAACCGCCGCCGCCAACTTCAACAGCACGGAGGTAACGAGCTTCAACTCCTCGTCTTCGACCATTAACAACGACAAAACGCCCGGCGTAGACAACCTGCAAAACCGTCTCTTCGACCGCTCGCAGCGCACCCGCCTGGAGCGCGGCAACCCACGCAGCAAAATCAACTTGGCCGCCGCCTACAACGTGGGCAAGTTTGGCATTGAGGCCCGCTCGGTGCGCTTTGGGGAGATTCAGACCGCCGACGCCCTACCCACCCGCGCCAACCTCGACCAGACGTTCTCGGCCAAGTGGATTACCGACCTCACTGTAAACGTGCAGATTGTTAAGCAGTTGAATGTAGTGCTGGGTGTTAACAACCTGTTCAATGTGTACCCCGACAAAATCTACGTGGACCCGCGCAACAACGCAAACAACTTCTCGGCTGACCCTGCCACGAGCTACAACTCCTCGCTGGACAACTCCAACCGCGGCCGCTTCCTGTACAGCGCCAACCAGTTTGGCTTCAACGGAGCCTACTACTTCGGCCGACTGAATATCACGCTGTAAGTAGTTGTCGGGTAGTATGTTATAAGTAAGGATTACGCTCGCAATAACAAACGTTTTGAGTAAGCCGCACATAAAAAAGACCCGCGCTGCTAGCAGTGTGGGTCTCTTTTATGCACAAAAGCGGCCTCACTCGGCGGCGCGCAGCAGGCGGGCTAGCAGCTTGCCGCGGGCCACGTAGAAGCCAGCGGGCAGCGTGCTGGCGGGCTGCCACACCACGCGGCCATCAGGCCCGGCGTGCAGCTGCGCCACGGTGCGCCCAAGCGCATCAGCAATGAGTATCAGTTGGTTGCCGCTCGCCGCCTTAAACTGAACCTGGTTGCGGAAAGGCATGGGGAAGGCGGTGGTTTCGGCGTCGGTGGCCGGGTGGGTGCCCAGCACCTGGTTGGTTACCCGGAAGTAGAGCGTCTGCTCGACCGCGCTATTCGGGCAGCCATCATCAAAGGCCGCGATAGTAGCGGTGTAGAAGCCCACCGGCAGGCTAGCCGGCACTTGCCAAGTGAGGCGCGCCTGCGTAGCGCTGAGCGTGGTCAGGCTCAAACCCGGAATAATGCTGGTGGCCTCACTACTAAAGCGCAGCTGCTGGCCCGCGTCGGGGTCGGCGGCCGTGAGGGTGAGGCTCAGCGTTTGGTCGGGGCGCACGGCAATGGTTTGGCTGGGCGGCTGGGCCGCACCGATGCCCACGGTCAGGCTCGTAAAGATGGGCGGCTGGTTGGCTACGTTTTGGGCTAAGTACACGATGTCGCGCGTGACGGCCCCAATGAGCTGCCAGGTGCCGGCTAGCTGCCGGTATTCGCGCACGCGCACCGCCATCGCATACAGGCCCTGCTGCACGGCCCCCGCCGGCGCAAGTAGGGCCCCAGTAGCCGGGTTGAGCTGAAAATGCGGTGACACGGCCCCGGCAATGGCTGTGCCGCACGGTACCAGTGGGTTCAGCGTTTCCTGCGACTCTACCACGCTGTAAGCTACCGAGTCGCGGTCCGTATCGTACGTGCTGAAGCTGTAAGCCTGGGCCAGGTTGCCTTGCAGGGCAGGCACCGCAGTTGACAAAAACGTGGGCGACGTATCCTGGATAATGGATGTATGGATGTATTATCTAGGTAGGCAGCCAGATAAGATGTACGATTTAGCGAGTTGTCAATGTTGCGAATGCCACTAGCCCGGTAATCCGTCCTAAAGCTTAGCGTCCATTGACCCCGTGGCAGGTCCACCTCGCCTGCGTATAGGAAAACATCATAAATGAAAGTGGAAACGCCACCCGCGCAGGCCACCGGAGTTAGCCGCGTGCTCTGCAACTTTGTGATGTCCACCGTAAAATTCCGGGGGTCGGTTGAGTTGCAGCTGCCTTGGGTGCCGGTTAGCCGCACCATTGGCTGGTCAACCCCCACAACATCCCGAAACAAGCGCAGCGTGACGCGGTAGCGCGGCACCCCCGGCGTGGTAGACGCCACCGAAGCGTAGGCAATGTCGCCTCCTGTGAGGTGCGAAGCGTACGAGGCTGGCTACAAGCTCAGCCATAGAAGCCCAGCCAGCAGCCAGCGCCAGCGAAAAAGTTGATTCATATAAATACCCCAGCGAGGCGAATAGGTTGTTGGCTTAAATATAGCCACAAACCGTTCGCCCCGCTGGGGTAAGGTTGACTATGAAGGCGTTACTTAGCCGCCCCGCTGCTACTGTCCAAAATCTGAAACAGCTCGTCGAGCTTGGGCGTGAGAATAATCTCGGTGCGGCGGTTGAGGGCCTTGTCCTGGGGCGAGTCGTTGGCGGCCACGGGCACGTACTGCGAGCGGCCGGCGGCCGTGATGCGGCTGGGCTCTACACCGGCCGTGGTGAGCAGGCGGGCAATGTCGGTGGCGCGTAACGCGCTCAGGTCCCAGTTGTCCTGGATGCCGCCGCTGGGGCGCATGGGCACGTTGTCGGTGTGGCCTTCCACCACCACGTTCACGTCTTTTTGCTCTTGCAGCACGGTGGCCAGCGTTTTGAGGGCTTCCTGGCCCTTAGGGTCCACCTTGCTGGAGCCCGACTTGAAGAGCAATTGCTCAGATAGCGACACGTACACTTTGCCATCCTTCAGCTTGACTTGCAGGTCTTTGGAGTTGAAGCTGAGCAAGGCGTTGCTCACACGGGTTTTGAGGTCGTTCACGGCCTTGTCTTTATCGGCCAGGGCCTGGGTCAGCTCGGTGAGCTTGGCTTCGCGGGCGGTAAGGTCGGCTTTGGTTTTTTGCAGGCTTTGGTCGAGGGCGCCCAGCTGGCCTTCGCGGGTGGCCAGGTCTTTGGCCAGCTTGCCGTAGTCGGCGTTGCGGTCGGCCAGGGCGCGGTCGCTGTTCTTGAGCAGCTTATCGTAGCTGTCGGTAAGCTGGGTGTAGAGGGTACGGGTGCGGCGCAGGGCGTTGCCGGTCTGGGCCGAGTCGGCGGCCAGGCGCTTCTGGTTGAGGTGCGCTTCGGCCAGGGCGTCGGTGGTTTTTTGGAGGTCGGCCTTGGTTTGGCGCAGTTGGCTCTCGGCGGTGGTGCGGGCCTGCGCCTCGCTTTGCTGGCGGGCTTGCAGGTCTTCGTAGCGCTTGGCCGTGACGCAACTGGTGAGGCTGGTGGCCCCGGCGGCCAGCAGCGCCAGCCCGAGCAGGGGAGAAGTAACGGAAAAAGACTTTTTCAACGCAGAGAAATGCCGCCGGTGGCGGGCTAAGTGGTGGTTGGGGCAAGTTACGGCCACCCCGGGCTTGCCCGCGGGGCCACCCGGCCTCCCACCCGCCGCCACCCCGGCCACCAACTCTCGGCTCCGATGGTAACTGTGGCGTAATTTTGCCAACCAGAAGATTGCCTAAAATTGCCAAAGCCAACCCGCTGACTCGCGCCGTCTTCTTGGCTTCTCAAATTCGTCATCCCACCAGTACCTCCCCACTATGGCTTGGTTCAAGCGCCAGGAAAAGGGCATTATCACCCCCACCGAGCAGAAAAAAGAAACGCCCGACGGCCTGTGGTATAAGTGCCCCGAGTGCAAAACCGTGGCCAATATGGCCGAGCACAAGCGCCTCCATTACGTGTGCGGCAACTGCGGCTACCACGACCGCATCGACGCCAGCGCCTACTTCGAGTTGCTCTTCGACGACGGCGAGTTCACAGAGCTGGATGCCAACCTCACCTCCGGCGACCCCCTGCACTTCGTGGATACCAAGGCCTACCCGCAGCGCGTGCAGGCCACCGAAAAGAACACCGGCCTCAAGGATGCCGTGCGCACGGCCCACGGCCAAAGTGCTGGCCAGCCGCTCGTTATCGCGGCCATGGACTTCCGCTTCATCGGCGGCTCGATGGGCTCGGTGGTGGGCGAAAAAATTGCCCGCGCCATCGACTACGCCCGCCAGCACCGCGTACCCTTCCTCATGATTTCGCGCTCGGGCGGCGCCCGCATGATGGAAGCTGGCTACTCGCTCATGCAAATGGCCAAAACCTCGGCCAAGCTGGCGCTGCTTGCAGAGGCTAAGGTTCCGTACATCAGTCTGTTGACCGACCCCACCACGGGTGGCGTCACGGCCTCTTTCGCCATGCTCGGCGACTTCAACATTGCCGAGCCGGGCGCGCTCATCGGCTTCGCCGGCCCCCGCGTCATCAAAGAAACCATTGGCAAAGACCTGCCCAAAGGCTTCCAAAGCGCTGAGTTTGTGCTGGAGCACGGTTTCCTGGATTTTATTGTGGACCGCCGCGAGCTCAAGCAGCGCCTCGCCGACTTGCTATCAATGGTGAACGGGTGAGGGGTGAATGGATGAGGGGTGAATGGATGAAGGAGCTAACTAATTGTTAATAAGATAATTAACTATTTGTTCCTTTGCTCCTTCACAACTCATTCCTTCATACTTCACCCTTGGCACGACTTTGGAAAAGCCCGCTTTGGTAACCAGAGCGGGCTTTTGCGTATAAGGCTTATCTGGACTACCATTCTACTCACCAAAATCACTTTGAAATGATGACTTCTTCTAAGTCTTTCGCGGCTGTTCTCATGGCCTTCGTCCTGCTGCTGGGCTCGTGCGCCTCTACGCGCCAAACCTCTACCCAACCCGACCTGTCGAACAACAACGGTACAGGCGTGCGCAAGGACGGCATGAACAAAACCACCAAAGGCGGCCTCATTGGGGCGGGCGGCGGGGCGGCGGCCGGTGCTTTGCTGGGCGGCCTGCTGGGCGGCGGCAAGGGCACGGCCATCGGGGCTATTTTGGGCGCGGCAGCTGGTGGTACCACGGGCGCACTCATTGGCCGCAAAATGGATAAGCAAGCGGCTGAGCTGCAACGCAATATGGCCGGTGCTAAAGTAGAGCGCGTGGGCGAGGGCATCAAAATCACTTTCGACTCGGGCATCCTATTTGACACCAACTCGGCCGCCTTGCGTGCTGCCTCGCAAACTGATATCGGCAAGCTGTCTACCACCCTGAAAGAATACCCCGACACCAACATCCTGGTAGAAGGCCACACCGACAACACGGGTAGCGACGCCATCAACCAGCCCCTGAGCGAAAACCGCGCGCAGTCGGTAGCCTCCAGCATCACGGCGCAGGGCGTAGCCGGCAGCCGCATCAGCACCAAGGGCTATGGCTCGTCGCAGCCCGTGGCCGACAACTCGACCGAGGCTGGCAAGCAAGCCAACCGTCGGGTAGAAATTGCCATCTTCGCCAACGAGAAAATGAAGAAGGCTGCCGAAAATGGTTCGCTCTAATTACTAGCATAATTGCTTGACTTACAAAGCCCGAAACAAGTTGTTTCGGGCTTTTTTTCGTTTTTATTGGTAACTCCCAGCAGAAGGGCCTCGTTAAATACCCGCGCTTCGGGCGCATTGCTGCTCACGTTGTTTTGCTAACTTTATTTCCGTTATTTTATGAAATCCTTTTCGAGGCTTTTTGCATTTCTGCTGTTGGTTTTCGTGCTCGTAAGCACGGCTGCCCAGGCCCAGGACAAGCCTAAGGGCTGGAGCCGCAAGGCCAAAGGTGCCGCTATTGGTGGCGGTGGCGGTGCCGTAGTAGGTGGCCTGCTGGGTGGTGGCAAAGGTGCCCTCATTGGCGCTGGTGTCGGCGTAGTAGGCGGTGGCCTGGTAGGCCGCAACCAAGACAAGAAAAAAGACCCGGCCCGCTACAAACACTACCGCAACAAGTAGCGACAGCGAGTGCCCCGATACTATGGAAGCCCGGCCTTGGCCGGGCTTTTTTGTGCCCCGCCCGTGCCAAGCCGGGAGGGGTGGACCGCCGCCGGCTACTTGACTAAGTTTGGCAAGGTGGTTGCAATTGCCGAACTTGCCGCCGCGTTATCCTCGCGTGGTCGTTTCGACTTTTTATTTTCATCCCATGAAAACCCTGAAACTCTCTTTTTCTTACTTCCTGGCCGTTTTGCTGCTGCTGGGGCACTTTGCCCAGGCACAGAGCACTACTATTACCACCGAAAAGCCCAAGGGTATGTCCAAAACGCTGAAGGGCGGCCTTATTGGAGGCCTGGGCGGCGCAGCTGGCGGGGCTATTTTGGGCCGCGTAATCGGCGGTAAGTCGGGCACGGCGAAGGGTGCCATCTTGGGTGCTGCCGTGGGCGGCGCGGGGGGCGCACTTATTGGCCGCCGCATGGATAAGCAGGCTGCTGAGCTGCGCCGCGACCTCGACGGGGCCACCGTAGAGCGCGTGGGCGAAGGCATCAAAATCACGTTTGCCTCGGGCATTCTGTTTGGTACCAACTCCTCGACCCTGACCTCTTCTGCCGCTGGCAATATCGATGAGCTGGCCACCACGCTCCAGAAATACGCCGATACCAACATCACAATTGATGGCCACACCGACGCGTCGGGCTCCGATGCCATCAACAAGCCCTTGAGCCAGCGCCGCGCCCAGGCCGTTTCCAACGAGTTGATTACCAAAGGGGTAGAAACCAGCCGCATCACTGCCACCGGCTACGGCTCGACCCAGCCCGTAGGCGACAATACCACAGTAGCCGGCAAAGCCGCCAACCGCCGCGTAGAAGTAGCCATCTTCGCCAACGAGAAAATGCAGAAAGCCGCCAAGCGTGGCCAGCTGTAACCGCAGATTCAAACGGATTCAACGGATTTTGCAGATACGGGGCTGCGCCCCTGGCTATGCGGGATGCCGTTAGGGAAATGCGGCAAGTAAAAAGCTATTTTTCACCTAAAAAGGCCACCTTCGGGTGGCCTTTTTACGTTGTACAGCCAGCTACCCAGCGCCAAGCACTACTGCAAAAAAGCCAGGGGCGTCAGCCTCGTATCTGCGAAATCCGTTGAATCCGTTTGAATCTGCGGCCGACAAGGCCCTGGCTGACCACACTATTCTGGATGAGTTTTATGGGCGGGTGCCGACGGCCCCGCGCCGTACGCCCATGCGTGAGCTCATTTCGACCCTGCTCTCGCACCGCACCACCCACGCCGACGAAGAGCTGGCCTACGACCGCATGCTCGAAGCCTTTGGCGACTGGGAGGGCGTGCTGCACGCGCCGCTCGATGACCTTATTCACGCCATTCGCACCACGCGCTGGCCGGCCACGCAGGCCCCGCGCATTCACGATATCCTGGCGCGCATCAAGACCGAAACGGGCGGCAGCTTTTCGCTTGATTTCCTGGCCGACTGGTCTACCGAGCGCGCGATGGAGTGGCTCACCGACATGCCCGGCATTGGCCTGAAAACGGCCTCGTTGGTGCTGCTCTTCAACTTTCGCAAGCCCGTGTTGCCCGTCGACGCCCACGTGCACCGCGTGATGCAGCGCCTGGGTGTGCTGGGCCCCAAGGTGACGGTGGAGAAGGCCCATGGCCTGCTACTCGACCTGCTCAAGCCGCACTTGGATTCCGAAGGGCTCTTCAACTTTCACAAGCACAACTACTGGCACGGCCAGCAAATCTGCTTCTTTCAGCGGCCCAACTGCCCGCGCTGCCCCCTCAAAGGGTTTTGCAACTACTACAAAGAGCAGTTTGGCGAAGCCACGCCGGAGGCGCTGGCCGCCACCCCCACGCACTGGGATGCCGCCGCCTGGGGCAAGCTGCCGCATTAGCAAGTAGGGTAAGCTTTAGCTTGCCGCCGTTTGAACGACCTGTCGGCGGCAAGCTGAAGCTTACCCTACACTCCAGCATTACCTTTATCCATGCGCCTCGTTAAGCACCCCGTTCTCTGCAACTACTACGTCACGTACCGGTGCAACGCGAAGTGCTCATTTTGTGATATTTGGGAGAAGCCTTCGCCCTACATCACGCTGGCCGATGTGGAGGCCAACCTGCGCGACCTTAAGCGGCTGGGCGTCAAGGTAATCGACTTTACGGGTGGCGAGCCGCTGCTGCACCGGCAGCTACCCGAGTTTCTGGCGTTGGCCCGGCAGCTGGGCTTCATCACCACCGTGACCACTAACGGCCTGCTCTACCCCAAAAACGCCGAAAAGCTGCGCGGGCTGGTCGATATGCTGCATTTCTCGCTCGACAGCATCGACCGCGATACCCACGACCGCGGCCGCGGCGTAGCCTGCCACGATTTCGTAATGGAAAGTATTCGCGTAGCCAAGGCGCTGGGCGAGCGCCCCGACATCATCTTCACCGTTTTTCGCCACAACCTGGGCGAGCTGGAACGCGTGTACCGCGAAATAACCCAGCCCAACGGCCTCATACTCTTACTCAACCCCGCCTTCGAGTATGGCGACGTTGCCACCGGCGAGCAGCTAACTGAGGAGGAGTTGGATTTTCTCTCCGCCTTCGGCAAGCGCAAGGGCGTGTACCTCAACGAGGGCTTCATTGCGTTGCGCCGCGACGGCGGCAACCACGTGGCCGCGCCCGTGTGCCGGGCCGCCAGCACCACGCTCGTCATCTCGCCCAGCAATGAGCTGGTGCTGCCCTGCTACCACCTGGGCCAGCAAAAATTCCCTATTGCCGGCCAGTTGTTCAACCTCTACCACGCGCCCGAAACCCAGCGCCTCGCCGCCCTCGAAGGCCGCCTGCCCCAGTGCGAAGGCTGCACCATCAACTGCTACATGCAGCCCAGCTTCGCGGTCGAAACCAGCAAGTATTTCTGGCAAGCCCTGCCAAGCACGCTGAAGTACAACTGGGAAAAAGGTACCTGGAAGCGGCTGTTGCCCCTATCCATTTAGAGAAAAAAACCACTACCTATGCCGGCCCTCATCCTTCCCGTTCACGGTATTTCGCCCACCATTGGCCCCGATTGCTTTCTGGCCGATAACGCTACCATCATTGGTGATGTGGTATTGGGCCGCGGCTGCACCGTGTGGTTTACGGCCGTGATTCGGGGCGACGTCAACAGTATCCGCATCGGCGACGAAACCAACGTGCAGGATGGCGCGGTGCTGCACTGCACGTTTGAGCAGGCAGCGCTCACTATCGGCGCGCGCGTGAGCATCGGGCACCGGGCGTTGGTGCACGGCTGCACCGTGGCCGACGATGTGCTCATCGGCATGGGCGCCATCGTGATGGACCACGCCGTGGTAGGCGCGGGCTGCATCATCGCGGCCGGGGCCGTGGTGCTCGAAAATACCATCTGCGAGCCGGGCTACCTCTACGCAGGTGTGCCCGCCCGCAAAATCAAGCCCGTGAGCGAAGCCCAGGCCGCCGGCCTGCGCCGCACGGCGGCCAACTACCAGCGCTACGCCAGTTGGCTTTCGGAGTAAAGCTGCCAGCTGGAATACCGGGCTCCCGATACGCGAAACTCACATAAAAAGAATGGGTAGCTTAGGCGCTAAGCAGGCTTTTTATGTCTTCAAAGGCTTACGCAAAAATGGTTGTCATTGTAAACGCAACGAAGCGAAGCGTAGCAACCGTTTTGCGTAAGGCCGGTCTTTATTTCACCGTGGGCTCAATTGCCGGCGTGGTTGGTATTACCGCCGTGCCAGACGGTATGCGCGGGTGAGGCTTATAGATAGCCCCCGTAGCAAAGTCAACACCTACCCCTAGCAAGCCAACCAAAAACACATCAATTATCAGGGCAGCTACCCGAACTTCCCGTTGCGGCTGTCCAGGCAGGGGCCTTGTGCGCTGGTACTCAGTAATATGCCCTCCAAATACCGTGGCACAACTGGAGAGCGTAGTAGCGATAAGCCCAAAGGCTAGTAACTGTCGAAGTTTAAACATGCAGAAAGTAGAAAAGGTGGGGAGCGTAGGGCAGCGACGCTACCTGACTAAGAAGCCGTGACTTTACCATCAGTAGTGGAAAGTCACGGCTTCTTAGTCAGGTAGCGTCGCGCTACTTATTTGCCCGCAGGCTGCGGTTTGTAGATTGCGCCCGTTGCGAAATCTACGATGGTGCCAGGCCAGAATAAGATGATGTCGGCAATGAGCGCGCCAACCCGTACGTCTCGCTGGGGCTGGCCAGCAACAGGCTTGGTTTTTTGGTAGCTGGATACAGAACCACCGAAAACGGTAGCGCAACTGCTTAGCGAAGAAAGGCTGGCAGCCAGCAAGCCAAAAGTTACTGCTTGTCTAAATCGAGTCATAGTATTTGGGTAAGGTGATTGTATAATGATTTATACAAATCATGCGCAAGCTATAGCTATAACTTTGCTAATCCAAATAAATAACCTTTGTTGACGAAAACTTGTCGTGCCAAGCCATCTTGCGGCGGCTGAATAATAGGCTTATGGGCTCCAATGGCAGGAAACGACAGATGGTGCGGATAAACAACTGCCCGCTGGTAGGGTCGGTATCGTCTTGCGTTACTAAATGAGTGCCGGTCAATAATTTGCCTATCGTGCGCTTAAAAGCAATTTCTGCAATTGCGTAGTACATAAACATTACTCCAAATACGGCAAAACGGTAATATTCAGTCTTTATCAAGCCAACGGGCAGAATACGCAACAGCGCCAAGAACAAGAATAAGACACAGCCAATGTCAACTGCCCAGTTGACAAAACGGCGCACTTTAGAAGCTTCCATAAAAAAAATAAACCGTACTGAGCTAGGTAAGCGGCAAGCAAAGCTACGTGTTTGCTGGCGCCTACTTGGTTCAGTACGGAAATAAATATTCTATCGCAGCTTACTATGCAGGTAGCGGGTCGGTTTCATCCACTGTTGCCGGGCTGATAACGCGCAGCTGCACCATTTCTACCACGCGGCCGGTGCGGCTGAGCACCCGAAACTCGTAGGGCTCCAGCACGGCCACATCGCCAATTTCGGGAATGTTGCCATAGAGCACGTTGAGCAGGCCGCCCACGCTCTCGTAATCATCGCCCTCGGGCAGGGCAAAGGGCAGGTACTCGTTAGCGTCGGGAATGGCCGTGGAGGTATTCACGCGGTATTCGTTTTCCGAAATCTTCTCCACCACCGGTACCTCGTTGTCGTACTCGTCCTGGATTTCGCCCACCAGCTCCTCCATAATATCTTCGATGGTAACGATGCCCGACACGCCGCCAAACTCATCGCTCACCACGGCCATCACAATGTGCTTGCGCTGAAACTGGCGCAGCAGCCGGTTTATTTTCTTAGTTTCGGGCACAAAGTAGGCTGGGCGCATAATGCGCGCCAGCTCCAGCGGCTCGCCGCGCCGAATAATGGGCAGCAAGTCCTTGACGTTGAGCACGCCCACAATATTGTCGATGTTGCCCTCAAAAACCGGCATGCGCGAGTAGCCCTCGCTGAAGATGGTTTCGAGCAGCTTTTCCTCTGAGGCATTCACGTCGAGGGCGGCCAGCTTGGTGCGGGGCACCATTATCTGCTTCACCATGCGGTCGTTGAACTGAAATACGTTCTCAATCAGCTCGTGCTCAGAGTCTTGTATCTCGCCGGTTTCCTTGCCCTGGTCAATGAGCAGGCGCAGCTCTTCGGCCGTGTGTACCTCGGTGCCGTGGGTCGATTTTACCCCAAATAGCCCCAGTAACAGGTTGGAAAGCTTGTTGAGCAGCCAGATAGCCGGGAACGTAACTATGTAGAAAAACCGCAGTGGAGCCGTGATAAACAGCGTGGTAGCCTCCGGCTTCTGAATGGCCAGCACCTTGGGAGCCTGCTCACCAATAACGATGTGCAGGATGGTGATGGTGGCAAACGAGAACACCAGCGCTACACTGTGCACCGTTTCGGGTGATAGCGTGAGGCCCAGGCTGTGAATAATGGCCAGTAGCACCTCGGCCACCACGCTCT
The DNA here is from genome assembly GCF_030063445.1 of Hymenobacter sp. H14-R3. Classification (GTDB taxonomy): domain Bacteria; phylum Bacteroidota; class Bacteroidia; order Cytophagales; family Hymenobacteraceae; genus Hymenobacter. Next base: position 45,925 of record NZ_JASITD010000006.1, read on the forward strand.
CCCCAATCCAACCCAAGGCCAGCGAGGCCAGCGTAATGCCCAACTGGGTAGCCGAGAGGTAGGCATCCAGGTTGTGTAGCATCGTCTGCGTGAGCTTGGCCAGCCGGTTGCCCTCTTGAGCCCGCAAATCAATCTGTGAAGCACGCACTTTGACGAGCGCAAACTCGGCGGCGACGAAAAACCCGTTGACCAAGACCAGTAACAGGGTAAGCAGTATTTTTAAGCCCATGTAGTCGGTTCCCCTCAGACGCTGACGGTCGGGCAACCTTTATAATAACAAAAGTACGGACTTTGACGGGGCAAGTTCATGTTCAGCTAAATAACCCGGCTTAGAAAGCCCCGGCAAGCTGCCTTATTGGGCGCGGCTACGGCAATGGGCGGGTAGGTGGTTTTGCTGGCGCATACCAATGTATATAGTATTGATAAAAAGATACTTGCGGTTTGTTGCGGGCCTGCGTAAGCTGCCCCAGTGGCTTTGCAGCAAAGTCTGATTACCAGCTAATTGAGGAAATTGCTACGCAAAAAAGGCGCGCTTCCCTTCGGGAGCGCACCTTTTTAAGTGCTGTAGCGGAAGGACTTGAACCTCCATGAAGTAGTTAGGCAGTTGCTCCGAAAAGCGGCCGCTTTGTCCAGTTGCCTTCACCCCCGAGATAGGAGGGTGTGTCTGCCAGTTTCACCACACTACAAGGGTTGGTATCGCCGCGCCGTTTGCGTTTTGATAGGTCAAAGGTAAGGCAATAATTTCTTTTTATGCAAATTTTATTTAAAAAAGGTTAAAAAATTAATTAATTTTCAATTTAAAGGCTGCTTGGATGCATAATCTTCAGTATTGTGCCTAACTTCGCTTTTTATTCTAAATTCCACCCCGAATGTCCCGCCCTTACGAATTAGATGATACCGACCGACGTATCTTAAACTTACTGGTGCAAGATGCCAAGCTGCCCTACTCCGAAATAGCTCGGCAGCTGCACGTGTCGGGCGGCACCATCCACAGCCGCATGACGCGGCTGGAGGAGCTGGGCATTGTGCGCGGGGCTACCCTCGACCTGGATATGACGAAAGTGGGCTTCGGGATTCAGGCCTTCCTAGGAATATTTCTGCTAAAAAGCTCTTATTGCGACAGCGTAATTGCGCAGCTGCGTGAAGTGCCGGAGGTTATCAGCCTGCACTTCACCACGGGTAGCTACAACTTATTTGCCCGGCTGGCTTGCCGCGATACCCAGCACCTGCGCAATGTGCTGCACGACATGGTGCAGCAGATAGAAGGTGTGGAGCGTACCGAAACCCTCATTTCGCTCGAAGAAGTGTTCAGCCGCGTTGTGCAGTTAGAGGCCGCCGCCCCGCTCGTGGCCGGAGCCGCCTAAGCTCTTGGCGACAGCGCCAGCAAGCCCACAGAAAAGGCCTTCCCGAGCAACTCGGGAAGGCCTTTTCTGTGTAGCGAGCTACACCTACATTTTGACCTTAGTGGTGGTTTTGTTGGTTTTGTAGCGCATGTCGGCGGTGCCGTCGGCCTTTACGGGGCCGGTTTGGGTGGCCGTGGATTTTGTTGTCTTGTTGGACTTGTAGCGCATATCGGGCGTGCCGTCGGCTTTCACCTTGGCCGTCGGCCTGGTGGCGGCTGGTGCCATCATGCCGGTTTTGGCGGTCATGGTAGTGGTGTGCAACGTAGTGGCCGGGGCCATTTTGGTCGTCGTTGTTTTGGCCGAACTGCTCATAGTGCTGGCGGCCGGGGCAGTTTGGGCTGAAGCCGAGAGGCTGCCAGCTACCAGCAAGGCGGTGAAGAAACCGAGAAGGCGTTTCATAAAACAGAAAAAAAAGGGGGAAGAGAACGCACTGCCTTGCCCGGCAGCAATTGGGCCGAAATATAGGCCATTTCCTGTTATAACTGGCGAGCCGTTGGCGCTGATTTACTAGCCGTTAGCCTTTATGTTGACTAGAAATTAGTTGTGGAAGCAATGTTAATCTGCGTTTGCCCAGCTACCCATTGTCTATCCGAACAGGCGCTGGGTGGGCTGCCAGGGTTGAGGCGGTAGCCCGCTCAGCGGTGCCAAAAATACGCTGGCAAGCGCGCTGAAAGAATTGCTACTCTTAGTTAGCATCTTCTGCCAGGCAATGGGGTGATAGCGAACAGTTTTTACGCTGATTAGTAGAATATTGCAGGTAAGCTAATGTTAATTTAACTTAGATTAATTGCTTAGTAACAGTAGTGTCATTTTTGCATAAAATACTGAAATTCAGTATTTTATAAAATAAGTTTACACATTGCTTGCAATGTCGCCTCAGATAGGTGTGCTAAGCATGAAACTTTGCTAGGATATTTGAGTAGGTACAGCTTCATTTGCGCACCCAACTATTCACACCCATGAAAAATCTGTTACTCCTGGGCCTTGTGCTCACCGGCTTGCGCTTTGCCGGAGCCGCAATGGCTGCCCCCACCATGACCACCACCCTCACTACCACCGCCACCAACCAAAAAGCATCGCCCGACCGGCACCGCCGCAACATGCAGCGCCTGCACCGCCAATCACAGGTTCGCGTGCGCCAAAACAAGCGGGCGCGCTAAATACCAAGCCCATTTAAGCCAACAAAAGCCCCTCGCTATTGCTAGCGAGGGGCTTTTTAGTAAGAGTAATATTAATAACTATATTACCAGTGGTTTAGGCAAGAGCTAGGCCGAAACCTGAGCTTCTAGCTTCTGAGCCAGCACGTGCTTGGGCACAGCACCTACTTGCTTGTCTACAATCTGACCGTTCTTGAATACCAGCAGCGTCGGAATGCTGCGGATACCGAACTTCATGGAAGTCTGGGGGTTAGCATCAACGTCAACCTTGCCTACGATGACTTTGCCTTCGTATTCGCCAGCCAACTCTTCTACTACAGGGCCTACCATGCGGCAGGGGCCGCACCACTCGGCCCAGAAGTCCACGAGTACCGGCTTGTCCGAGTTGATAATCTCCTCGAAGTTGGCATCGGTTATTTCAATTGCTTTATGCGCCATGACGCTAAGGTTTAGTTAAGTGAAAAAACGTCCGGCGTGTACGGCCAACGCGGCTGCAAGGTAGCGGAATGGGAGTAAAACAACACGGAGTGGAGAAAGTTCAGCAGCCACTTTTAGGGTAGCTGGTAGCTCAGGCCCAGCGCGGCCAGGTTGCGAAAGCGCCGGTAGCGCGCATCGGGGCCTACTTCCTCATAGCCTGTCACGATATGGCTGTAGCCCACGCGCACACTCAGGTCCGCCGGCAGGGCCAGGCTGGCGTACAGCTCCGAGTTGAGCGAGCCCCGGTCTTTGGAGCCGCCCAGCAGCAGGTTTCCGCTGGTGGGTTGGGCTGCCCCTATGTTGTTGGTGCGCTCGAAGGTGACAGCGCGGGTCGGCCCGAAGCTAACGCCGCCCACATCGAGGTTGAAGCCCAGCCGCAACGGGCCGGCCACCCGGGCCCGCACGTGAAACGCCACGTTTACGGCCCCCGTGCGCGGGGAGGGCACAAATAGCTGCTGCGTGGCCCCGCCTTGCGGGTCCAGGGCCAGGGCATCGGCAAAGTAGTAGCTGCCGCGCACGCCCACGCCCGCCTGAAACCGTCCGGCCGCATCCAGCCCCCATAGCCGCCAGCCCGCTATTGAGGTGTAATTGAGGGTTGGCCCTGCGGCCCCGGTTAAGTCCAGCATGGTGGCGTGGCGGCCGGGCGCGGTTTGGGCCGGGGCCAGCAGCGGCAAGCCGAGCAGCAGCGGTAGGAAATAGCGGCACATGGTCAGTTATTTTTGAAAGGGAGATGAAACACTGATGAAGACCACTTGCTAGACGTGACTGTTGCATAACCCTTACAAAGTGCTTGCTGCCCGCCTAAATCAGCGAGCACACGTCGAGTTCAAATTCGTGCATCTTGTCGATAAAGGTCTTAGGCTCAATTTGAAAGCGGCGCGAAAACATGTCAACTGCCAGCCGCTCGTGGGGCTCTACAAACTGAATTTCGAGCCGCTTCGAACCTTTCGAATGTTCGATGGCTTCCTGCAAGCGGTCAATCATGGGGCCGGTTACGGTGCGTAAATCCAGCTTCACGCGCACTCCTTTGCTGAGCTTGTCAGCCACCTGGGCCAGGGGCTCCATGGTTTTTATCTTCATTTCCCACTGGTCCTGGGTGCCGTAGCGCAGCTCCATTTTGCCGCGGATGTACATGGGTGGCACCTGCTCCTGGGGGTAATTTTTGGGGTTGATGAGCGCACTGAAGCGCGTGTAGTCGTCGCGAAACAGCGCCAGGTTAATGCTGGAGTCGTAGTCCTCGATGTTGAATGAGGCCATGGGCTGGCCGCTTTTGGTGGTGCGGAACACCACGCCCGTGAGCAGACCGGCCACGTTCACATCCTTGCCTTTTTGCAGCTCCAGCTTGTCGAGCGGGCAGGTGCAGTAGGCGTCGATTTCCATGCGGTAGGCGTCGAGCGGGTGGCCCGAGAGGTAAAAGCCCACCACTTCCTTTTCGCGGCGCAGCTTCTCGCTGGGGCTCCAATCGTCGAGGTCCTGCACCTTGGGCAGCGGGGCGGCCACCGCGCCAAACGCGCCGGCCCCGAAGAGGCTGTGCTGCGCCGACTCTTTAGCGGCCTGGTGCTGCTGGCCCAGCTTCATGGCCTTTTCGATGAGGTTCTGGTCGCCGGCCGGGGCGTCCATAAACTGGCGGCGGTTGTATTTCTCGAAGCCATCGAACGCCCCGGCCTGCGCCAGGCTTTCCCAGGTTTTCTTGTTCACCGAGCGCAGGTTCACGCGCTTGGCAAAGTCGAACACGTCGGAGAAGTGGCCGCCTTTCTGGCGCTCTTCCACTAGCTCTAGTACAGCGGCTTCACCCGCGCCCTTCACGGCGGCCAGGCCAAAGCGAATCTGGTTTTCGCGAGGCACGTTGAATTTCTGCTCCGATTCGTTCACGTCGGGGCCCAGCACGGCCACACCCTGCTTGCGGGCTTCCTCAATAAAGAAGGTCACCTTCTTGATGTCACCCATGTTGTTGGTGAGCACGGCGGCCATGTACTCGGCCGGGTAGTTAGCCTTCAGATAGCCAGTCTGATACGCCACTACCGAGTAGGCGGCCGAGTGCGAGCGGTTAAATCCATACTCGGCAAACTTCTCCATTACGTCGAAGACTTCATTGGCCTTCTTCGTCGGAATTTTATGCAGCTCGGCCGCGCCCTTGATAAACTTCTCGCGCTCCAGGGCCATCTTTTTCATGTCCTTCTTACCCATGGCGCGGCGCAGCAAGTCGGCCCCGCCGAGCGAGTAGCCGGCCAGAATCTGGGCCGTTTGCATAATCTGCTCCTGATACACCATGATGCCCTGGCTGTATTCCAGAATGGGTTTCAATAGCTCGTGCGGGTACTCCACGGGCTCGCGGCCGTGCTTGCGGTTGATGAAGTCGGGGATGAACTGCATCGGGCCGGGCCGGTACAGGGCGTTCATGGCAATCAGGTCCTCGATGTTGGTGGGCTTCAAGTCCTTGAGGTACATGCGCATACCCTCCGACTCGAACTGGAACGTGCCGATGGTGTCGCCGCGCTGGTAGAGCGCGTAGGTCTTTTCATCGTCGAGCGGAATGTTGTCGATGTCGATTTTAACGCCGTGGTTGCGCTCAATCAAGTTCATGGCATCCACGATGATGGTCAGGGTTTTGAGGCCCAGAAAGTCCATTTTGAGCATGCCGGCGCTCTCAATCACCTTGCCGTCGAACTGCGTCACGAGCAGGTCCGAGTCTTTGGAGGTCGAAACGGGGATGTACTTCGTGATGTCGTCGGGCGCGATAATTACGCCCGCCGCGTGAATGCCGGTGTTGCGTACCGAGCCTTCGAGCAGCTCGGCCAGCGCCAGAATCTGGCCCTTGAGGTCGGTTTTGTCGGCGCGCAGGGCTTGCAGCTCGGGCACGTCGCGGAAGGCGCCGGCCAGGGTGGTGCCGGGCTTCTCGGGCACGAGCTTGGCCATCTCGTTGGCGGCGGGCAGCGGCAGCTCCATCGCCCGCGCCACGTCCTTAATACTTGACTTGGCGGCCATGGTGCCGAAGGTGATAATCTGGGCCACCTGGGTTTTGCCGTACTTACCCACCACGTAGTCAATGACTTTCTGGCGGTTCACGTCGTCAAAGTCAATGTCGATATCGGGCATCGACACGCGCTCGGGGTTCAAAAAGCGCTCAAACAGCAGCGAGTACTTGATGGGGTCGATGTTGGTGATGCCCACGCAGTAGGCCACCGCTGAGCCCGCCGCCGAGCCCCGGCCCGGCCCCACAGCCACGCCCACCGAGCGCCCGTGGTTGATAAAATCCTGGGTAATAAGGAAATAGCCCGCAAAGCCCATCGTCTCAATAATGCGCAGCTCATAATCCAGACGCTCCTCAATCTCGGGCGTGCGCTCGGAGTAGCGGGGCGGCTTGGTCATCGTCACGGTGCCGTTGCCGGCCCCGGCGCCGAAGGCCCCCACGTAGGTCAGTTCGCGCAAAAACGCGTCGGCGGTGGCAAACTGGGGCGGCAGCGGAAAGTTGGGGAGCAGAATGTCGCGCGCCAGCTTGGGCGGCGTCACCTTATCCACAATTTCGTTGGTGTTATCCACACTTTCGGGCACGTCGATGAACAAGGCGTTCATCTGCTCCTGGGTCTTGAAAAAGAACTGGTCGTTGGCGAAGCCGAAGCGGCGCTTGCGCTGCTTGGGCGGCTTTTGCAGCTCCTCATCAATGCGCGAGAGCATGCGGCGGGCGTGCTCGTCGTTGCCGTGGTCGGCGCGCAGCTTGTCGAGCGTGTTGTAGTGCACGCGCTGGTCGGCGGTGAGAATAGTGTAGTAGTTCGTCTCGAAATCGCCGACCGGGATGCTGCGCTCCTCGGCCGTGTTTACGCACAGTAGCAGGTCGTGAGGCGCGTAGTCGTCCTGGTTTACGTAGTGCGAGTCGTTGGTGCAGATAACCTTGACGTTGTGCTTCTTAGCCAGGCCCAGCAGCACCTGGTTCACGTCTTCCTGGCTTTTGCCGGTGCCGTCGAAGTTCATGAGCCCGTGGCGCTGAATCTCGATGTAGTAGTCGTCGCCAAACACGTCGAGCCACCACTTCAGCAGCTCCTCGGCCCGGTGCTCGCTCTCGAACAGGATGGCCTGCGGAATCTCGGCCCCGATGCAGCAGCTGGTAGCAATAAGACCCTCGTGGTACTTGAGAATCAGTTCTTTATCGATGCGTGGAAACTTGGAGTACACGCCCTCGATAAAGCTCATGGAGCTGAGCTTGCTCAGGTTGTGGTAGCCGGCCTGGTCCTTGGCCAGCAGCAGCTGGTGGTAGCGGTTGTCCTTCTCGCCCTTCTCGCGCAGAAACGTCTTCTTATGGCGGTCGGCCACCATGTAAAACTCGGAGCCGATGATGGGCTTCACGTTGTACTTATTGGCCTCGGCCACGAAGTTGAACGCCCCAAACATATTGCCATGGTCGGTGAGGGCCACGGCGGGCATACCGTCGGCCTGCGCCTTTTTCATGAGCCCCGAGATGCTGGACTGGCCGTCGAGCAGCGAGTACTGGGTGTGCGAGTGGAGGTGCGAGAACGTAGGCATAGCAGAAGTAGTTTAGAGGCGCGAGCAAGTGCTGAATACCAGGGAGTAAGTATTTTTCATCGAAAGCTCACGCTTTTCCCTGACCCTAAAGTTACCGACTGGCGGGGGTTAGCGGTGCGTTTTGGTTGAGGTGAATGAGTTTTTTAACTGAAAGTGAGGTCGGTATTTTCAACCACCGTCGAACCGTGAAGTAACGCCTGAGGTTACCTTGCCACAATGGGCCACATAGGCCCGCCGCCAGGGCTGCGTACAGTTCCTTTTTGCTGCCTGCTGCGCCTGCTTTTGCCGGGGCTCCCAGTTGTTGGGAGCCAGGGCGGGCTGCCCGCCGGGGGTAGCGCTTCTCCCGCCGAAGCTCACTCTATGAAATTATTGGCCGTTTCCACTGACCCGGTTTATACCCGGTCGGCCACCCCTTCCAAGCTGGATGCTTGGTTCAGCCGCTACCTGCAAGACGAGCGCGACCTGCCCTTCGTGTACCTCATGCTGAAGATAACGGCTACCATGCTGCCGCTGGCGGCGCTGCTGTTTGCACCCGCCCTGCGCGGCGACGCGTGGTGGTGGGCCATCTTCGGCCTGTTTTTTTACTTCAGCAATGCCCGCTTCAAGGGTCCGTTTGGGCTGATGCTGCACTGCACCAGCCACCGGGTGCTTTTCAAGAAGAAATACGGCTGGATGAATAACTACATTCCGTGGGTGCTGGGGCCGCTGTTTGGGCAAACGCCCGAGTCGTACTTCACCCACCACATGGGTATGCACCACCCCGAGAACAACCTGCCGGACGATGAAAGCTCGACCATGTTCTACCAGCGCGACTCAGTGCGCGGGTTTTTGCGTTACCTCGGCGATTTTCTGGCGGTGGGCGTGCCGCGCCTAGTGGTTTACTTGTCGCGCCGCAATAAAGCCACCCTGCGCTATCGCTTGCTGCGTGGTGAGGTGGTGTACTTCGTGGTGACGGTGGCCCTGTGCTTCGTGAACCTGCCGGCCGCGCTGGCCGTGTTCGTGGTGCCGTTTGTGCTCTCGCGCGTTATTATGATGCTGGGCAACTGGGCGCAGCACGCTTTTATTGATGCCAATAGCCCCGAAAATTGCTACCGCAACAGCGTAACCTGCATCAACACCCCCTACAACCACAAGTGCTGGAACGATGGCTACCACATCAGCCACCACCTCAAGCCTGCCCTGCACTGGAGCGACCACCCGGCACACTTCCGTAATAACTTAACGCAATATGCTGATAATGAGGCAATTGTGTTTGATGGTATTCACTTCCTGCACATCTTCTTCTTCCTCATGGCCAAGCGCTACGACCTGCTGGCCCGCCACTTCGTGCTACTCGACGGCACGGCGCGTACGGAGCTGGAAGTGACCGACTTACTGCGCAGTCGCACCCGGCGCATCAGCCGCGAGGCGCTACTGCCGCAGCTGGCGTAAAGCATGTAGCGTGGACTATGTGAGTCCGCGCGTGGGAGCGTTGAACAACGACCCTACGTGCGGACGCGCTGAGTCCATGCTACTTGGCATGCTGTCCAACCTGGTGCCGAAGTGCCTGAGAGTAATGTTCAACGACCCCACGCGCGGACTCACAGAGCCCGCGCTACCTACTTATCGTGGCGCTTGCCTGGGCGGCGCAGGCGCCAGCTGTGCCAGGGCTGGGGGTGCTGGTCGAGGTAGGGCAGGAGCCAGTGGAGCACAGCCAGCGTGACCAGCGTACCCAGCACGGAACCGGCAAACACGTCTTCCACGAAGTGCTGGGCCAGGTACACGCGCGAGTAGGCAGTGAGCACGGCCAGCGCCAGGAAGGCGTAGCCCCAGCGCTTGTCTTTCACCAGCAGTGTGAGCAGTAAGAACACCGAAAACGCCGACGTGGAGTGGCCCGAGGGAAAGCTCTTGAGCGTGCCCATTACTACGCCCTCCACCACGTGCAGGGGCGGAAAGCCGTGATGCTCCTTAAAGTAGGGAAACGGCCGCGGGTGGCCCGTGAAAATCAGCTGCTTCCCGATTTGGGCGGCCAGCGAGGTGGCGGCGAAGCACGCGAAGCTCACTAGTGCCCAGCGGAAGCGCACAAACAGCAGCCCCAGCGTAACGAGCACGTAGAACAGGCCGTCGCCCACGTTGGTGAAGGGCCGGAAAAACTGGTCGAAAAACGGCGTGTGGTGACCATTCACGAAGAAGAAGGCCTCGTGCTTGGGCGTGGCCAGTAGCACGGTGCCCACCAAAAGCAGCAACACGGTGAAAGGAAGCAAAAACGTGCGGGTTTGCCGGAGCAGATGCAGCATAAAGGAATGTGCGGTAAGCTTCAGCTTGCCGTTGGTAGAAAACAGGACAAGCCGCCGCGCTGTCAAACGGCAAGCTAAAGCCTGCCGCGCTGCAAAACTACCGCCGGGCGCGGGGTAAAGCAGGCCGTAACTTGCGCCTCTAACCCGTTTTCCCCGTCTCTTCGTATGCGCTACGGTCCCATTGCCCCCGAGCTGTTTGTTGAAAACCGCCGCCGCTTTTGCGAGCTGCTGCCGCCGCAGTCGCTGGCTATTTTCAACGCCAACGATATTTTGCCCACCAACGCCGACGGCACGCTGGCCCTCAAGCAAAATACCGACATCTTTTACCTGAGCGGCGTCGACCAGGAGGAAAGCATCCTGGTCATCTGCCCCGACGCGGCCCTGCCCAAGCACCGCGAAATCCTGTTTTTGAAGGAAACCTCCGACCATATTCTGGTGTGGGAAGGCTACAAGCTGACAAAGGATGAGGCCAAAGCCGTGTCGGGCGTGCCCACCATTATGTGGCTCGATGCGTTTCCGGCCGTACTGGCGGCCCTTATGAACGAGGCCGAGTATGTGTACCTCAACTCGAACGAGCACATTCGCTCGGTGGTGGAGGTGCAAACCCGCGACGCCCGCTTCATCCAGGACTTGCAGCGCCGCTACCCGCTGCACCAGTACCGCCGCGCCGCCAAGCTCACGCACCAGCTGCGCGCCATCAAGAGCCCCGAGGAAATCCGGCTGATGCGCCGCGCCGCCGAAATTACGGGCAACGCCCTGCGGCGGGTGCTGGGCTTTGTGCAGCCCGGTGTGTGGGAGTTTGAGATTGAGGCCGAGATTTTGCACGAGTTTGTGCGCGCGGGCTCGCGCGGGCCGGCCTACACCAGCATCATCGGCAGCGGCGAAAGCGCCACCATTCTGCACTACATCAGCAACGACCGTCAGTGCCAGGCCGGCGACGTGCTGCTCATGGACTTCGGCGCCGAGTACGCCAACTACGCCGCCGACCTCTCGCGCAGCATCCCGGTATCGGGCACCTACAGCCCGCGTCAGCGACAGGTGTACGAGGCCGTGCTGCGGGTGTTCAAGTACGCCCAAACCCAGTTGGTAGTCGGCAACAACATTGAAGCCTACCACAAAGCCGTGGGCGTGGCCATGGAGCAGGAGCTCATCCAGCTCGACCTACTCAGCGCCAGCGACGTCAAAAACCAGGACCCCGACGCGCCGCTCTATAAAAAGTACTTCCCCCACGGCACCAGCCACTACCTGGGCCTCGACGTACACGACGTGGGCAACAAGTACCGCAAGTTCGAGGCTGGTATGGTATATACCATTGAGCCAGGCATTTACATCCGCGAGGAGAAGCTGGGTATCCGCCTCGAAAACGACTTCCTGCTCACCGCCACTGGCAACGAGGACCTCATGGCAGATATCCCGCTGGAACTGGCTGATATTGAGCGCTTAATGAAGAAGTAATTCCTGGTCGAAAGCAAAAAGAACGTCCTGTTGAACGCAGTGAAGCAGCTCTACCGCATCGTTTTGATAATGCGGTAGAGCTGCTTCACTGCGTTCAGCAGGACGTTCTTTATTTGGGCCTTATGCGGCCGCTACTTAGGCCGGCGAAACAGCAGCAAATGCTGCTGCGGCAGCGTCTCCTTCACCTCCACAAACTCCAGCCCGATGGCCTTCATCTCCTTTTTGGCTTGCGCAACGGTCATTTTGTGAATCTCCTTGATGGGCACGTTGGGGTCTTCGGCGCGGTACTCTACCAGCGCCAGCCGCCCGGTGCCCGGCCGCAGCGCCTGCCGGATGGCCAGGCCCATCTCGCGCGGGTGGTCAAACTCGTGGTAGGCGTCCACGATGAGCACTACATCTACCTGGCCGGCGGGCAGGTGCGGGTCGGCGGTGGTGCCCAGCACGGGCTGCACGTTGCGCAGGCCGTTGCGGGCCTGGCGCTGCTTGAGCTCGGCTATCATTTCGGGCTGAATATCAACGGCCAGCACGCGGCCCTTGGGTACCAGCGGGGCCAGCCGAAACGAGAAAAAGCCCGTGCCCGCACCAATGTCAGCCACGGTGTCGGTGGGCTTGAGGTGCAGTTCTTTCAGCAGGGTCTCGGTACCCTCTTCCTGGCTGCGGTCGTCGCGCTCCAGCCAGCTAGCGCCCTCGTGGCCCATTACGTGGGCTATCTGGCGGCCCTGGTAGTAGCGGGCAATGCCGTTGGGGTCGCGCGGAGGCCGGCTCTGGTAGCCCACCGAGTCAGGCGGGCCCGGGGCGATGGTGGCTGCCCGCAGCCCCGCCCGGTTGGCTATGCTCGACTCCATGGGTAGCTGGGTGCAGGCGGCGCTTACTGCTACCGTGCCTATGCTCAGCCACAACACAACGATATTCTTCATAAACGGCAAAATCAGTCCTACTTGAAACCAGCTTTTTCTACCCAGAACAACAACTCAGTAGGGGCGGGCGTTCAGCAAAATAGGGGTGAAGCTACGAACCCAGGCTACTTGTCATAACCAAAAAAAGCACTTTAGCAAGTAGCTAAAATTTTCTTCCTAACGTAACCGGACCACAATTCTTTCATTAACCCCCTCCGTTTTTCGCCTTATGCAAAACCTGACCTCTACTCTGGGCCGCCTCACGGTAGTCCTCGCCGGTGCCCTCGCCCTGGGCTCGTGCAGCCGCGCTGAGTATGCCTTCTTACCCAAGTCTGCCTCGTACCTAGGCACCACCACGGCAGCTCCCAAAGCCCGCCGCGTAGCCGCCGCGCCGGCCGTAGCCGTAGCCCCCACTGCCGAGGTAGTAGCTACTACGCCCGAAGCCCCTTTTGCCACCGCGCCAGTCGCCGTAGCCGCTCCAATAGCTATTGCCCCAGTTGCTGCTAAGCCAGCGGCTACCAAGCCCCGGGCCGCGGTAGCAGGTGCTACCATTGCCACTGCTTCGGCCCCCGCCGCTGCCCCGCAAAAGCCTACCTTGGTGCAGCGCATGGCCTTGGCCAAGGTCACCAAGAAAATGGATAAGCTGATGGCCAAGTCGCAGTTCAAAAAGGGCGATAACACGGCCAGTACGTCGCGCATTGATGGCAACCTGCGCACTGGTATCATCTTGCTGCTCATTGGCTTGCTTGTGGGCCTGCTCAACGGCCTGATTGGTACCATCATCGCCATCATCGGCGTGGTATTCATCGTGCTCTGGCTGCTCGATGCGCTATAAGCCGCTGCATCTAACCTAGTTAAAAAGAAAAATCCCCCACTGCGCCAGCGCGGTGGGGGATTTTTCTTTTTATTAAAGCGCCTGCTGGTTAGCGGCAGTCCAGCAGCCCTGGGCAGCTACATGGGGTCCACGTCCACCACTAGGCGCGCCTGACGGTATTCCTTCTGGTCGCGCACCACGTCCAGCGCAGCGCAAATGGCCATTTTAGCCGCCTTCAATACCGTGTGCTCGCGGCTGAGCTTGATAACGATTTCCTGCAAAAAGAAATTGCGAATGCGGAAAATGTAGGGCGCTTCCGGCCCCAGTACCGGCCCGCGCCCCAGGCGGTCGGCCAGTTCCTGAGTGAGCAGGATGGCGGCGCGCTGGGCCAGTTCCTGGTCCACATGCTTCACCGTGAGCTTGATAATGCGGGCGAAGGGCGGGTACTCGTGCTCGCGCCGCTGCGTTATCTCGTACTCGTAAAACTCCAGGTAGTCGTTGCGGATAACCTTATCGAAAATAACCTGCGTGGGGTCGCCGGTCTGAATCAACACCTTGCCTTTCTTGCCCTTACGGCCCGCCCGGCCGCTCACCTGCACAAACATCTGGTAGGCCCGCTCGTGCGCCCGGTAGTCGGGGTAGTGAATGATGGCATCGGCGTTGACGATGCCCACCAGGCTCACGTTCTCAAAGTCGAGGCCCTTGGTTACCATCTGGGTACCCACGAGCACGTTGGTTTTCTGCTGCTCAAAGTCGCCGATAATCTGCTGGTAGGCGTTTTTGGCGCGGGTCGTGTCTAGGTCCATGCGCTGCACGTTGGCCTGGGGCAACATTATTTTGAGGTCGTCTTCCAGCTTCTCGGTACCGAAGCCCTGGGTGCGCAGCGCACGCGAGCCGCAGGCCGGGCACTGGCTGGGCATGCCCTCGTGGTAGCCGCAGTAGTGGCAGCGCAGCTCGTGGGCATGCTTGTGGTAGCTCAGGCTCACGGCGCAGCTCTGGCACTTGGGAATGTACCCGCAGTCGTTGCACTCCGTGACCGGGGCGTAGCCGCGCCGGTTCTGGAACAGGATAATCTGCTCGTTCTGGGCCAGCTTGCTTTCCATCGCGGTCAGCAGGTCGGATGAGAAGTGGTTGTGCATCTTCTTCTCAGCGCGCAGCTTGCGGGTATCAATCAGCTCAATCTCCGGCATGCCCGCCTCGCCAAAACGCTTGCTGAGCGTAACCAAGCCATAGCGGCCCATGCGGGCCTGGTAGTAGGTTTCCACGGCCGGCGTGGCCGAGCCTAGCAGTACCTTGGCTCCCTGAAAGTTACCCATCATCAGGGCCACTTCGCGGGCATTGTAGCGCGGGGCGGGGTCGTACTGCTTGTAGGAGCTTTCGTGCTCCTCATCCACAATAATCAGGCTCAGGTTATCGTAGGGCAGAAACACCGCCGAGCGCACGCCCACCACCACCTGGAAGCGACCCGAGAGCACGCCGTTCCACACCTCCACCCGCTCGTTGTCCGAAAACTTGGAGTGGTAAACCCCTAGCCGCGAGCCAAATACGCGCATGAGGCGGGTCACAATCTGGGCCGTGAGCGCAATTTCGGGCAGCAGGTACAGCACCTGCCCGCCGCCATCTAACGCATTGCGAATGAGGTCGATATAAATCTCCGTTTTACCCGAGCCCGTCACGCCGTGCAGCAGCACAATGTCTTTCTGCCCGAACAGACTCATCACCTCATCGCGGGCCACTACCTGAGCCTCGTTGAGCTGAAAAGGCATCTGGGCCACCGGGTTCTCATCGAGCGGAAAGCGCGACACAATCTGGTCGAACTGCTCCAGTATCCCGTTCTTTATCAACGTGTTCACCGCCGAGGCCGAGAGGTGGGGCGAGCTAGTGAGGTACGCCTTCTCAATGCCCAGGTGGTTGAGGTGCTCGTCGTGGTGCACCGGCACGCGCTGCAAGTACTTCAGCAGCACATCTACCTGTTTGGGCTTGCTGGCCAAGTCCTCAAACAGCTTCTCGACCGAGCCGGCGGTGAGGTGGTGGTGCGCCAGGCGCACCTTTTTAAGCACCTTGGGCGAGTATTTATCGGAAAGCTGCTCAAACAGAAAAATAATGTCCTTCTGCATCAAGGACTTCAGCACTTTGTGAAACGAGGCCACGCCCAACAGGTCACCTACCTCAGTAAAGGTCAGGGCTTTGCCTTCTTCACTGCGTAGGTTGTCCACAATGCGCGTTTCCCTCTCATCGAGAGGGTATGGGCTGCCATCGGCCACAAAAGCTGGGTGCAGCTGAATGCGCGACTCGGAGCTGAGCTTGAGCGCGGCCGGCAGCGCGGCGTTAATGACCTCGCCCAGCGTGCAGAGGTAATACTCACTTATCCAGCGAAATAGCTTGAGCTGGGGCTGCGTCACCACGGGTGCATCGTCGATAAATTCGAGGATGTACTTGGCTTGGTAGTCCTTGGGCGGCATTTCGTGCACGGCGGCCACAATGCAGCTCAGCGTGCGCTTGGCCCCAAACTGCACGATGACCCGGCCCCCGACTACCACGTTGTCGTTCAGCTCAAACGGCACCCGGTAGGTGTAGAGCTTGGGCAGGGGCAGGGGCAAAATCACGTCCACGAACAGCGTCACGCGGTCGGGCGTGGCCGCTGGCGCGGGGGTAGGGGAGGCAAATTCGAACGTAAGCGACACGGGCAAAAACTAGCGGCAGGCGAATAGTAAAGATAACCCCGGCAGGGGCCCAGTGATTCCCGCCCGGCCGCCTAACGCTCGGCCAGCGCCAACTGCGCCAGCGCCTCGGCCACCGAGTGCACGGGCAGCTGGCACGCCTGATTGCGGCACACGTAGAACGTGGTTTTGTCGGTAGCACTGCGCCCTTGCAGTAATGGCAAGTCGCTGGTAGTCAAGCTGCCCGCCATAATATCATTGGGTAAGAATTGCCGGCTCAACTCGGCCCGAAACTCCTCAGCCTGCGGCCCGGTAATGGCCACCTCGGCCCCCGGCCGTAGCAGCGCCACGTAGAGGCTGGCCCAGTTGGTGAGGTGCTGCGGCTCCTTGGCGGCCAGTGCCTGCACTTGGCCCAGCATGGCGGTGGCCAGGGCCTGGTAGTCAGCGTTTTCGAGGTGGCGGCCCAGGCGCAGCAGGTTATTGGCCATCACCGAGTTGGAGCCGGGAATCACGTTGTCAAACAGCTCTTTCTTGCGGGCGATGAGCGGCTCGGCGCTGGCATCGGTATAAAAGAACTGCTGCTCGGTGGGGTCAAAGAAATTGGCGAGCACGTAGGTAGTCAGCGCTTCGGCCTCGCGCAGCCAGCTTTCCGCAAAGGTGGCTTCGTAGAGGGCGAGGTAGGCCTCAATCACCAGCGCGTAGTCTTCCAGAAAGCCGTTGATGGTGGCGCGGCCGTTCTTCCAAGTGCGAAACAGACGCGGCCCGTTGCGCAAGTTTTGCTGCAAGAACTCAGCATTACGCAGAGCCAACTCCAGAAACTCGGCTTCGCCAAAAGCCCGGTAGGCGGCCACCAGTCCGCTGAGCATGAGGGCGTTCCAGCCGGTCAGCACCTTGTCGTCGAGGCCGGGCCGCACGCGCTGGATGCGGGCAGCCAGCAAAGCCTTTTGCCAGCCGTGGATGAGCTTGGCCAGCACGGGAGGCTCCAGGTCGTGAGCTTCGGCAAAGGCGGCATCCGTCTGGCGGCGGTGCAGAATGTTGTTGCCGTGCTCCCAGTTGCCCACGCCCGTGCAGCTATAGTAGGCAGCGGCCAGCGGTTCCTCATCGCCCAGAATAGCCTGCAATTCTTCGCGGGTCCAGACGTAAAACTTGCCTTCCTCGCCCTCGCTATCCGCATCCAGCGACGAGTAGAAGCCGCCCTCCGGGTTGGTGAGTTCGCGCCGTATCCAGGCCACCGTCTGGTACACCACCTCGCGGTACAGCGGGTCCTGCGTCACCTGAAATGCCTCGCTGTAGAGGCTGAGCAGCTGGCCGTTATCATACAGCATTTTCTCGAAGTGCGGCACCAGCCACTCGGCATCGACCGAGTAGCGGGCGAAGCCGCCGCCCACCTGGTCGTAAATGCCGCCCAACGCCATCTCACGTAGCGTTAGGTTCACTTGGCTCAGCACCTGCTGGCTGTCCGAAATGTGGTGCGCCCGCAGCAAAAACCGCCAGATGCTGGGCATCGGAAACTTAGGTGCCCGGTTGGTGCCGCCCCGCTCCCGGTCGTAGCACGTTGCTATGTTATAGGCTAATAGCTTGAATTCCTGTTCGTTGACTTTTGCGCTCGCTGGCTCGTCCAGCGCGCCGTATTTCGCCAGCTCGCTGGTTTGCAGCACCTGCACAAAGCGCTCGGCCGAACCATCCAGCTCGGCGCGGTGCTCGCCGGCGTAGGCCTGGGCAATGTTTTCGAGCAGCTTCACCCAGTTGGTGGGCGCGAAGTAGGTGCCGCCATAAAACGGCTTTGCCTCGGGCGTGAGCATTACGTTGAGCGGCCAACCGCCTTGCACGCCCATTGCCTGCACCGCCTCCATATACACCTGGTCCACGTCGGGCCGCTCCTCGCGGTCTACCTTAATGCACACGAAGTACTCGTTCATCACCCGCGCTATCTGCTCGTTCTCAAACGATTCGCGCTCCATTACGTGGCACCAGTGGCAGGCCGCGTAGCCAATGCTCACAATAATGGGCTTCTGCTCGGCCTGGGCCCGCGCCAAGGCATCCGGCCCACGGGTACCAGTCCACGGGGTTGTGGGCGTGTTGCAGCAGGTAGGGGCTGGTTTCGTGGGCCAAGCGGTTGGCGGGTGAAGAGGAAGCGGGCATAGGAGCTGAATAAACCGGGTAAAACAAAACCCAGCCGACTGGGCTGGGTTTTGAGGAAAAATCAGGTAGCGGGCGAATCACCAGCTGGCGGCGTATCGGTGCCTGGTGGCTTGGCTCGCCGGGAAGTGGCAGCCTTGGCAACAGCCTTCCTAGCGGCTGGCTTTTTGGCTGCGGCATCTTTCCCGGTTGTTGGCTTCGAGCTGACATGCTTCTTGGTCGCCAGCTTCTTACCTGCCGGCCTAGCCGTGCGGGCGGTGGGCTTTTCTATCGTGGGCATCGGCTCATTGGCTGCCTCTACTATGGCGGGGCTAACCTCGGGCGTAGCGGCTACATCGGGAAGCGTCACCTCCGTTGGCGCAGCCGCTGCTTTTGGGCGGCCCCGGCGTGGCTTAGGTGGCGTGGCTGGCTCAACATTGGCCAGCGTGGTGGTGATGAGCTCCTCAACAGGGGTTGCTAGCATGGCCTCCGATACTGCCGGCCGCTCCAGTAGCGCTATCGGAATGATAGGCGGCGAAATGATAGGAGCCATAGCAGGCACATCCTGTACGGAACCAGTAATAGGCTCAGAAACAGCGGCTTCCTGCTCAGCAGGTGCAGGAGCCCGATACAGGTCGGTGCGCTTGCCGCGCTTTACCAATACTGACTTCGTAATAACCGTCGATTTCTTAGGTGTTGGGCCCGTACCGCGCTTGCGCACAGGGGACATCGACAGTAGCGGCTGGTCCATGGGGTCGGTAGCCGGGCTGTCGCCCACGAAGGTGCGGCTGGGCTTAGCTGGTACATCCAGCAGAACAGTTATTGCCTCCACCTCGGCGGTCATATGAACGCCGGTTGCTTCTTGAGCTAGCTCTTCCAGCAATTCTTCCGTAGCTAAGCCGATCGGTTCCGTGCCTTCTGGCTGTTCGGTGACTAGGCGGGCAGCGTTTTTGCGGGCTGTCCGTTTGGCTCCTCCGCGCGAGCGACGCTTTTTCTTTTTGGCTGGGTAAGCGGCACCTTCTTCTGGTAGCAGCAAGTCGGGCTCGCCACCGGCTAGTACCGCCTCCACAGCAGCTATTGCCGTTTCTTCGGCAGGCTCGGGCAGGTTACTATCGGCCGGACCTACCTCCAATTCGGTCGGTAAGCCATCGGCTACTGAGGCGTGGCCATTGCGGCGGTCCTGGCCGTTGCGCTCGTTGCGTCGCCCATTACGGCGGTTCTCGTTGCGCCGATTGGGTTGCGTCAGACTGTCGGCGTGCGGCTCGCTAGGAGTAGCCGGCGTAATCATGTCCTCGCCAATATCGATGCGCTCCTCACCGTCATCCGGAATAGAATCCGCTACGCGCGTGGGCTTGGGCGGGGGCAACGCTACCAGTTGGCGCTGCACATCACGTATTTCCTGGCGAACGTCCACACCCTGGCTGTTCAGTCGTTCCAAGCGCTCCGCAGTTTGGTCCAGGAAAGCGCGGTGCTCGGGGGCACCCAGATGCAGCGGCCGGTGGCCCAGCGACTGCCGCACTGCCGCCCACTCCTTGCGGAAGCGCCCAAAGTCTGCGTCGAAATACGCCCGCGCAAACTTGTCCCAGATATAATCTTCTGCCACTTCCGACGGGTGCAGCATATCACTCGCATAAAAGCGGTAATCGCGCAACTCATCGGTCAGCAACTCATACGCTGGGAAGTAGCTTACTCCCGGCAGTAACTCGCTCAGGTAGTGGCACGCCACCCGCAGCACTGATTTGCTCACCGCATTCAGCGGCAGCGTATCCTTGATGTGGCGCACGGGGCTAACTGTCAGCACGATGCGAACTTCCGGGTTAATGCGACGTAGTAGCGCGTGCACTTCTGCCAAGCTATTCACAATCTCATCGGCGGTTAGCAGCTCCTTCTCAAACAGGCTGGCAGGCAGCTTGTGCAGGTTGCTCACCAACTCGCCGGTCTCGCGCAGGCGATAGGCCCAGGCCGTTCCCAACGTAAGCACCACCATATCGGCGGTACGCGCGAAGTCGCCCACGCGCTGCACCGTTTCCTGAATGGTTTGCAGCAGTTCGACCGGCGACTCAGCCCCGATAGTGCTGTGCAAGTCGTAGCTCTGCCAGCGGCCACGCGCTTCTACCACGTGCTGCTGCCAGTCCTGCTCCTCGCCAACTGCGGCTCGCAGCAGCTGCGCAAGCGCCAGCGGCTGAAACACCGTCCCGAAGGGGTTGACCAGCGCATTCACCTTATTTAGGCGCAGCCGGGCCCCGAGGCTCTCCGCAAAGCATGAGCCTACCGTGAGTACCCGCGCCGTGCGCGCCAATTGCCGCTCCTGCGGCGCAATAGTTAATTCAGTCCGAAACATGAATCGCAAAGGTAGGCCCAAAAAAAGACGCCCCACCTTACGGCAGGGCGTCCAATCAATTTGCTAATAACCAGCAATTAAGCAGCTACCACACGGAAGTTAATCGTGTGTTTCACTTCTTTGTGCAGGTTCAAAGTAGCAGTATAGTCACCAGCCGTAGCGGGCTCCTGGTCAAAGCTCAGGCGCTTACGGTCGATATCAATACCCTTGTTCTTCAAGGCCTCAGCCAATTGCAACGTAGTTACGCGGCCGAATATTTTACCGGTTTCACCAACCTTAGCGGGCAGGTCAAATACCTGGCTGCCAACCTGGTCAGCTACTGCTTGCGCATCAGCCTTCACTTTCTCAGCTTTGTGAGCGGCCTGACGGACGTTCTCAGCTACGATTTTCTTAGCCGATTTGTCAGCCAGCATGGCCAAGCCTTGGGGCAACAAATAGTTGCGGCCGTAGCCCGACTTCACCGTTACGAGGTCGTTTTTGTAACCCAGACCCTTAACGTCGTCTTTCAGAATGATTTCCATGTCTTAGGTCTATTTTAGGGCGTCAGCTACGTAAGGCATCAGGGCTAGGTGACGGGCTTTTGCCACGGCCTGGGCCACTTTGCGCTGAAATTTCAGGCTGGTGCCAGTGATGCGGCGGGGCAGCAAGCGGCCCTGCTCGTTCACGAACTTCAGCAAGAAGTTCGGGTCTTTGTAATCCACGTACTTGATACCGTTCTTCTTGAAGCGGCAGTACTTGTTACGGGTGTCAACGGGCTTGTTGCCGTTGTTGCGGTCATTATTGCGTTTCTGCGTAGCCATCGTATTGCTTGCTAGAGGGTTACTGAGCTACGGCTTCGGCCGCCTGGGGCGCCTTCTGCTGGTTCATCTCACCATTGCGGCGGCGCTCGTTATACGTAACCGAGTGCTTATCAAGCACCGTGGTTAGAAAACGAATAACGCGCTCGTCACGGCGGAAAGCCAGTTCGAGTACGTCTACGATGTTACCTTCTGCGCTGTGATTGTAAGTCAGCGTGAAATAATAACCAGTGGATTTCTTTTGAATTGGGTAAGCCAGCTTGCGCAGGCCCCAGGCTTCAGTAGAAATGAGGTCGGCGCTATTTTCCTTAAGCACCTGCGAGAACTTCTCGACCGTCTCTTGCACCTGGCCCTCGTTTAGCACGGGGGTGAGGATGAAGACCGTCTCGTAATTTCTTACGTCCATTGACGGGGTTGATTTATGAAAGTGAAAAAAATTAATTTGGGTGCAAAGGTACTGGTTTTGTAGCGTATTAGCAACTCCTTGACCTAATTGCTTTTATGATGCTAGTAAAAAGCTGAGCCGTAGGGTGCTGCATCGTGCAAAACGGCTGCCTCAGCCAACTGTTATTCTGGCAAAAAGGAAAACCAAAACTATTCGGAGTGGGTTGGTTAAACAGGTAACGATTCACCTTAAAGTGAGCCGCAAAAGAAGCCCAGTTTGGTTATTTAGGATGTTTCCAAATAAGTTGGAGTACCTCTGAAATGGCTTTCCTGCTTTTGCCGCCCGCAATTCGTAGCCTACATTTGTACTCCGGAAAGGGTACGCCCGCAATCCGTTTTACCGGTTCGTTTGGATGATGAATAGCTTTCTATCACGCACCAGCTCATGGGTGCTCGCATTATTTCTGGCCGTGGCGGCTCCGGCCCTGGCCCTGGCCCAAACTGCTACCGTCACTAGAGAGGGCGTAGCTCCTGGTGGGGCAGCAGGTGCCACCACGGCTGCGGCCGTTACCCCCACTGGTACCCAGGGTGCTGGTGGGGGCGACGCCGCCGCTATCGCCGCTGGTGATGCCTTGTTCAAAAACAACTGCGCCCAGTGCCATGCTGTTAATGACAAGGTAGTTGGTCCCGCACTGGCTGGCATCAGCAAGCGCCGTCCAATCACATGGATTATTCCTTGGATTCACAACTCGGCTAAAGTTATTGCCAGTGGCGACGACTATGCTGTAAAGTTGTATAACGACTACGGAAAGCAGCAGATGCCCGCTTTTCCGCAGTTGTCGGACAATGAGATTAAGAGTATCGTCGCTTGGGTAACTTCTCAGGAAGGTGGCGCCAACGCAACTACTGGTGGTGTAACTGCCGGAAATGCTGGCGCTGTTGATGGCACCGCCGCTGCTGGCGCTACTGCTAGTGCTGGTGGTTATACCGACATCCTTCTCATTGTACTTGTAGTGGTAATGATTGTGCTGGTCGTAACGCTAGCCATCATTGCTAACCTGATGAAAGACGTGCTGCAAGGTCGCAAAGACCTTGATGGTCGCGATGTTGAAATCCTCGACCAGCGTTTCGATTGGAACAAGCTTTACCAGTCATCAGCTCTTCGCGGTATTGTAGGTGTTGTGTTTGGTCTAGTGCTACTCTATGCTGGCGTACAAAGCGTAATGGCAGTGGGTCTTACCCAAGGCTATCAGCCTACCCAGCCCATCGCATTCTCGCACAAGATTCACGCTGGCGAAAACCAGATTAACTGCGCCTACTGCCACACTTCGGTGTATAAAGGCAAGTCAGCTAACATCCCTTCGGCCAACATTTGCATGAATTGCCACTCGCAGATTAAGACGGAGTCGCCCGAAATCAAGAAGATTTACCGTGCCATTGAGCGTAAGCAGCCAATTCAATGGGTGCGTATTCACAACCTGCCCGATTTGGCATACTTCAACCACTCGCAGCACACGCAAGTTGGTGGTATTCAGTGCCAGACCTGCCACGGCCCTATCCAGAATATGGAAGTTGTATACCAGTATTCAGCCCTCACCATGGGCTGGTGCATCAACTGCCACCGCGAAACGCCCCTCAATACGAAGGGCAACGCCTACTACGATAACCTCGTGAAATTGCACGATAAGTCGAACAGTGCCGTGCCATTCACTGTGTCATCCAATGGCGGCACTGAGTGCTCGAAGTGCCACTACTAAGTTTTTTTAGCTAAGATTTTATAAAAGACATGAAACGAGACTGGGAGTGGCCAACTATAGGTTGTTGCTACTTCAGCCTTGGTTCACTGAAAATGTCTCATTACTGATAAGATGAAATACTGGAAGGGAATTGAAGAGCTGGACAACTCGCCAGAGTTTGCAAGGAATGCCTTTGCTGAGTTTCCCGACTTTTTGCCGGTCAAGGAAGGTCGTGCAGGTAGCCCCGACGATTCGTCGGTTGCCCCGCGTCGTGACTTTCTGAAGCTAATGGGCTTTGGTGTAGCAGCAGCTACGTTGGCTGCCTGCGAAACGCCGGTTCACAAAGCAATCCCTTATCTCAACAAGCCGGAGGAGGTTGACCCGACCATCTCCAACTTCTACGCTTCTACTTATTTCACTGGCTCGGACTACAATGCCGTGCTGGTTAAAAACCGCGATGGCCGGCCAATTAAGCTGGAGGGCAACCCGGAGTCGCCCGTAACGCGCGGCGGCCTCTCCGCTCGTGCACAGGCTGCCGTACTCAACTTGTACGACGGCGCCCGCTTGCAGCAGTTCATGATTAAGGGCAAGCCAGCCGATTATGCTGAGCTTGATAAAGCCGTGCGGGCCGGCTTGGCTGGTACCACGGGTAAAACGGTTTTGGTTTCGCCCACTATCATTAGCCCAAGCACTAAGCGCGCTATTGCTGCACTAGCTGGCAATTCCCGCAACTTTGAGCACATCATGTATGATGTGAACTCAGCCTCAGGACTGTTGCAGGCAAACGGTGGTGTGTTACCCGGCTACGATTTCAGCAAGGCCAACGTAATCGTAAGCCTTGGTGCTGACTTTTTGGGCACTTGGATTTCGCCTGTTGAGTATTCGCGTCAGTATGTGGCTAACCGCAAGGTGAGCACTGACAAGCGCACCATGTCGCGACACTTCCAGTTTGAAACGGCTCTTTCACTTACTGGTTCCAATGCTGACGTGCGGGTGCCCGTTAAGCCTTCTGAAATTGGTAAAGTAGCACTGGCGCTTTACAACGGCGTAGCCGGTGGTAGCGCAGTTGCTGGGCTATCCGCAAGCGCGCAGAAGCAGGTTGCCCAAGCCGTAAAAGAGTTGCAGGCTAATCGGGGTGCTGGCCTAGTGGTATCGGGTTCTAACGACCCAGCCGTACAAACGGTGGTAGCAGCCATCAACCAATCGTTGGGTAACGTAGGTACTACGTTGAGTCTCACAGAGCCATCGTTTGTTCGTCAGGGTGAGGATGGCCGTATGGCGCAGTTTGTCAGCGACTTGAAGAATGGGGCAATAGGTACGGTGATTTTTTACCATGCTAACCCCGTTTTCAACCACCCCCGTGGTAAAGAAATAGAAGAAGCGCTAAGAGCAAACAAGGCAGCTATGAGCATTTCGCTCAATGACCGCCTTGACGAAACCGGTTCGCTCTGCCAATACCAGGCACCCGACCATCATTGGCTGGAGTCGTGGAATGACTATGAGCCTAAGCGTGGGTCGCTTAGCCTTTCTCAGCCAGCAATCACGCCAATCTTCAAAACCCGTCAGGCTCAGGAGACTTTCCTGCGTTGGGCTGGCTCAGAAGAAACCTACTATAACTTCCTAAAAGACGGCTGGCGCACCGTACTCGGTACTAATGTTGGTTTTCAGACTGCCTGGGATAAAGCAGTTCACGACGGCGTAGCTACTGGTTCAGCCTTGACTGTTACGGCTTTTACAACGCAGCCAATGAGCCTTGCGGCCGCAACCAGCAGTCTGAGTGGTGGTAGCAAAGCGGGTATCGAAGCCGTACTCTACGAAAAAGTAGGTATCGGTGAGGGTGGGGTAGAAGCGAATAATCCCTTTCTGCACGAGTTACCTGACCCTATTTCGAAGGCAACTTGGGGCAACTACGTGGCCGTGCCGCGTAAGATGGCTGAGGATAATAAGTGGAAGCAGGGTGATGTAATTAAAGTCACCAGCGCAACTGGCGCAAGTATTGAAGTACCCGTGCTCGTGCAGCCTGGGCAGGCTGATGGTACCGTTAGCATTGCCGTTGGCTATGGCCGCACTAAGGTGGGCAAAGTAGGCAACACGGTAGGCGCCAATGCTTTTGTCCTGGCTCAATCGACTCCCACTGCTGTTCTGTATCATAACGTGGTAACGCTGCAAGCAACGGGTGCTACCAATCCCATTGCTCAAACGCAAACGCATCATACCATCATGGACCGCCGTGAGGTAGTGCAGGAGAATACCCTAGCCAAGTACCGCGAAAATCCTAAAGAAGTAACTGAATACGAGTTGATTGCCACCCCTGACGGCTTGGAGAAACCAAATAAGGTTTCCCTGTGGCAGGACTATCAGTACAATGACCATCACTGGGGTATGGCTATTGACCTTAATTCATGCATTGGCTGTGGCTCATGCGTAATTGGGTGTCAGACCGAGAATAACATCGCTGTAGTAGGTAAGCAGCAGGTTATCAACCGCCGAGAAATGCACTGGATGCGTATTGACCGCTACTATAGCTCGAATCATCACGAGGACGAGTTTGAGAAAGAAGGCAAACTGAGCACGTATGCTGCAATGGAAGACCCTGCGGATAACCCGCAGGTAATTTTTCAGCCTATGATGTGCCAGCATTGCAACCACGCGCCTTGCGAAACGGTGTGCCCTGTGCTAGCCACCACGCATAGTTCGGAAGGATTGAACCAGATGACTTACAACCGTTGCGTAGGTACGCGCTATTGCGCTAACAACTGCCCATATAAGGTCCGTCGCTTTAACTGGTTCTCATATTACTCCAACGAGAAGTTCGAAGACGTAAACGGTCACATGTTTACCGACTTGGGCCGCATGGTGCTGAACCCGGACGTAACGGTACGTGCTCGTGGCGTTATGGAGAAGTGTTCGCTTTGCGTGCAGCGTATTCAATTGGGCAAACTCGAGGCTAAGAAACAAAAGCGACGTCCTAAAGATGGTGAGATTGTAACAGCTTGCGCTCAGTCATGCCCCACGGAAGCTATTGTTTTCGGTGATATGCGTGACCCTACTACCCGCTTGAGCCAACTCCTGCGCCGCGAGGATGGTGAGCGTGCTTTCCACGTATTGGATTCCATCAACGTGCAGCCCAACATCACGTACCTAACTAAAATTCGTAACGGTGTTGTCGAGTTTTTCCCCAAAGAAGAAAACGCCTAAGTTGCCAACTGCTTGAACAAAAAGAGTTAAGTCCTTAATATTCATCACTATGCAGTACGTATCCCCAGTACGCGAGCCACTCATAACGAGTGGTAAGACGTATCACGACGTCACTCAGGACATCTGCTACCAAGTAGAGGCTGCTCCCAATATCCGCTGGATGGGCGCCTTGGGCGTAGCATTGGTCCTGCTAGGTGTTTTCTTCTACTCCGTTTACCGTACTCTATGGTTCGGCATCGGCGAATGGGGTCTCAATAAGACCGTTGGTTGGGCATGGGATATTACCAACTTCGTTTGGTGGGTAGGTATCGGTCATGCTGGTACGTTGATTTCAGCAGTGTTGCTGTTGTTCCGTCAGAAGTGGCGGTCATCCATCAACCGGGCCGCAGAGGCCATGACGATTTTTGCAGTAATCTGCGCCGCCATGTTCCCGGTGTTACACATGGGTCGCCCTTGGTTAGCTTTCTACGTGTTCCCATTGCAGAATACGCTCGGTTCGCTTTGGGCTAACTTTAACTCCCCTTTGCTGTGGGACGTATTTGCCATCTCGACCTACTTCACGGTATCGTTGGTGTTCTGGTACACTGGTTTGGTACCCGATTTCGCTACTATCCGTGACCGTGCTAAGGGCAAGATTGCCAAGTTCAGTTATTCTATGCTAAGCATGGGTTGGACTGGATCTGCCAAGCATTGGTCACGATATGAAACAGTATCGCTGATTCTGGCTGGTGTTTCAACGCCTCTAGTACTCTCTGTGCACACCATTGTATCGATGGACTTTGCAACCTCAGTTGTACCTGGCTGGCACACCACAATATTTCCTCCCTATTTCGTAGCTGGTGCTATATTCTCCGGCTTTGCAATGGTATTGACCCTGATGCTTATCACGCGTGTCGTATTCAAGCTGGAAGACTACATCACGCTGGAGCACATTGCCTTGATGAATAAAATCATGATGGTAACGGGTTCGATTGTGGGTGTAGCTTACATCACCGAGTTCTTTATCGCTTGGTACTCGCAAGTTGAATACGAGCAATATGCATTCATCAACCGAGCCACTGGCCCCTACTGGTGGGCCTACCTGGGTATGATGAGTTGCAACGTGCTCTCCCCGCAGTTTGTATGGATACGTCGTATCCGGTACAGCATTACGATGACGTTCATCCTGTCTATCATCGTAAACATCGGTATGTGGTTCGAGCGTTTCGTAATTATCGTAACCTCTCTGCACCGCGACTATTTGCCTTCTTCATGGGCTATGTTTTCGCCAACCAGAATTGACGTAGGTGTATATGTAGGTACTATCGGCCTGTTTTTTACCTTGTTTTTATTGTTTGCCAAGTTTTTCCCAGTAATTAACATGGCGGAGGTGAAGACTATTCTGAAATATACGGTTAACGATGGCCCCACTTATGGTGGCGCCAACGACGGTAGCCGTACGCCTAGCCGCAATACTTCCCCTGTTCCACATGCTACGCCCGGTGTACCAGCTTCGGCACCTGTAAACTACGACAAGCAAAATGACTAGCCCAGCACTCACCGCCGCGCCAGTTTCAACTGCCCCGGCCGCAAGCAGTTCCACCAAACGCTTCGCACTCGGTATATTCGATGATGAAGATACCTTGCTCCACGCAGTAGATAATGTGCGCGCAGCAGGTGTCAAAATCTACGATGTCTTCTCCCCGTATCCTGTCCACGGCATCGATGACGCACTAGGTATTGAGCGTTCCCGCCTGCCTATTGCCGCTTTCTTTTATGGCATGTGTGGATTGGCATTCGCTCTCTGGATGCAGATTTATATGTTGGGTTTTGACTGGCCGATGATAATTGGTGGTAAGCCCAACATTGCCTTACCAGCTTTTATTCCAGTAAGTTTCGAGTTGACAGTGTTTTTTACCTGCCATGGCATGGTAATAACATTCTACACGATTTCTAAACTCTACCCACGTTTTAAAACGCCGGTTCTAGATGTGCGTTCTACGGATGACAAATTCGTAATGGCCATCTTGTTGGATGAGCAGAGCTCACAAATGCCACAGTTGACACAACTGCTCCGTGAAAATGGGGCCAGTGAAGTCAATCAAAAGGAAATGACTAAATTTTAACGATGGCGCCTTCTCTCAAATACGGGCTGTCCGCGGCCTCTCTAGCTCTGAGTCTTGGCGTAGCTTCCTGCTCTCCTGACCCCAACAACCCTGGTGTTGAATACGCACCAGAGATGTATGAGTCAATTCCTTACGAGCCACTGCGTCAGATTGCCTTCAATACTGTCAACTCGTTTGGTATCAACCAACGGACGCCAGCTGGAGGAACGGTACCCCGTGGTAAGCTTGCCTATTTCGACCATATTCCTAAAGATAGCGTTGGTATTGCCGAGCGCACGCTCCGTAACCCTTACCCTTATACAAAGGCTAACATCGAAGAAGGACAGGTGCTATACTCGCGTTATTGCCTGCACTGCCATGGAGAGCAAGGCAATGGGCAAGGACCAGTGGGCATGAAGTTTAAGGGTGTGCCTAACTATTCCGCTGGTACATACAAGACGATGAATGATGGCCACATTTATCACGTCATTGAATGGGGCCGGAACCGTATGATGCCTCATGGCTCACAAGTTAACCCGGAAGAACGCTGGAAAATCGCTATGTATGTTCACGTTTTACAGCTGAACAATGACCCAGCTGACTTGCCTAAAATCGTGAAGGTTACTGCTCCTTTAGAGATAAACAGCGCTACCATTGGCAATGCCTCGGCAATGACTAGCAGTACTAATCAAAAAGCCGAGGGAAAAGCAAATGCTAGCACTGGCTCCGAAACGCCCGGCCAGGGCACTAAAGGCCGTAATGGCTCGATGAACTAATTGACCTATGGCAACTCTGACTCATCATCACGAACCCGCAGCCATTGAGCATTTGGCCCCTAGCGCCAAGGCGCAGCGAACGTTCATGACCATTATTGGGGCTGGTATAGTTCTCCTTATAATTGGTGTTATTGCTTCCCTGATGCATTGGGGTGAAAGCCACGAAGGTGTTGGCGAAGCTGCTAATCACCTTACTGCTGGTAACCACGCCGAGGCTCATAGTGATGAGCATTCAGTTTTGTGGCGCCGCATAGTTGTTAGTCTTTGGCATAGCAACATCTTCTTTATTGGCATTTCGGTTGTAGGTACCGTTTTCATGGCTATCCAGTACGTTGCTTATGCGGGCTGGTCAGTAATTGTTAAGAGAATTAACGAAGCGCTGGGCGCTTGGTTGATTCCAGGAGGAGTACTACTAATCGTCTTATTCGTTATTGGCCGCCATGACCTTTTTCACTGGACTCATGAGGGTATAATGACTAAAGGGTCAGCTAACTACGATAAAATTGTCGCTGGTAAAGCTGGCTTCTTGACTTTCGGTTTCTACTTGGTTCGAATGGTGTCTTACCTCACGATATGGGCAGTATTTACTTGGAGACTTCGTCAGCTTTCGTTACTAGAGGACCTCAATGGTGGCACAAGCTATTTCCACCTCAGCATCAAAACAGCGGCGCTTTTCCTAGTGCTGTTTGCCGTGACTTCATCCATGTCAGCATGGGACTGGATTATGTCAGTCGATGTGCATTGGTTTAGCACAATGTTTGGTTGGTATGTGTTTGCTTCTTGGTGGGTATCGGGTATTGCTGCTACTACCCTGATTGCCATTTTCCTGAAGCAGGCAGGTTACTTACGCTTCATGAATGCCAACCACTTCCATGACTTGGGTAAGCTGATGTTCGGATTCAGCATTTTTTGGACATACATATGGTTTTCGCAGTTCATGCTTATCTGGTATGCTAACCTTCCTGAGGAAGCTGTTTACTTCAATCAGCGCCTTGGCGGGTTTGAAGGTCGCTATACTTGGATTTTTTACTTCAACTTGGTAATAAACTTCGGCTTCCCATTTCTTGCTCTCATGACCCGGGATGCGAAACGCCAAATGATTATCATGAAAATCGTTTGTATTGCTATTCTAGTAGGTCACTGGTCAGACTTTTATTTAATGCTGATGCCGGGCACTATGAAGGGCGATAATGGGTTTATTATTGAGATTGGTATCGCCTTAATTTTCCTAGGGGCCTTCCTAATTTTAGTTACCCGTCGCTTAGCTGAAGCCTCTCTGGTTCCAGTTAACCATCCCTTCATAGAGGAGAGTGTTCACCACGCAACCTAAATCAAAAGCCTAGATTTTTAGAACTTAGGGCTCGTTGGCGAGTTGTTCACAAGCAATAAGCTCTGAGCTTGGAATCATACTTTTTATCCAATGACAACTTTAACTATTCTGCTGGTTCTGGCGCTGCTGCTGGTCGTATTTGGCCTGTTGTTTCGTATTCAGATACTGACAGCTATTTTCTCTGGCTCCTACGTGAAGCAGATTGGTACAAGCAACCGAATAAATGCTTTGCTAATGCTAGTATTTATGGTAGTTGGCGGTATAGCGTTCTTTTGGTCTTTTGCCGATAACTTCAGCAAGATGAATCCACCCATTGCATCAGTTCATGGCCATGCCATGGAGCGCATGTTCTGGACAACGATGATAGTTATTGGGATTGCATTTGTTATCACTCAGGCACTGTTATTTATTTATTCTTATAAATATCAGCACCAAGAAGGTCGTCGCGCTTACTTCTTTTCGCACAACAACAAAATCGAAGTTATCTGGACAATTATTCCCGCAATCGTAATGGCTGCGTTGATTTTTGCTGGTTGGAAAGCTTGGACGCGGATTACTGGTCCGGCTCCTAAAGATGCTATCGTATTGGAAGTAATGGGTAAGCAATTTAACTGGCTTGTCCGTTATCCGGGTCGTGACATGAAGCTCGGTGTAGTTAACTACCGCCTGATTGATGCTGCAAACGATTTTGGCTTCGACCTAAGCGATAAAGCAGCTGGTGATGACTTTGTGGCATCGGAGATTCACGTGCCAAAAGGACATCCAGTGCTCATAAAAATTCGCTCACGCGATGTATTGCACGCAGTTTATATGCCTCAGTTTCGCGTGCAGATGTATGCGGTACCAGGTATGCCCACGCGGTTCTGGTTTACCCCTACTACCACCACTGACGAGATGCGTGCGAAGCTAGGTAATCCAAATTTCAAATATGAGTTGGCCTGTAATCAGATTTGTGGTAAAGGCCATTTCGCCATGAAGCTTAACATCGTGGTGGATGAGCCAGACGATTACGTAGCTTGGTTTGCTGCCCAGACTCCCATCTCGAAAAACGCTGACCTAATGGCTTCTTTTAAGCAAATGAGCAAGCAAACGGGTCTGGGCAAAGGCGGTAGCCAAGATGCAAAAGAGGCAGCCACTGGGGAAGCTGGTGAAACAGTTGCTCCGCTTGCTGCTCAAGCTTCGCTTTAAGATTTAATTTTCAGCAGTTTTACCTTTTCTTATGGCCACTAGTATCCCGGTTTCTTCACAGTCGCAAGGCGGAGTAGGTACCGCGCCGGTGCCTCACACTGAGCACGACGACCATTTGCATGAACACGATGACCACCACGACCAACATTGGATGTGGAAGTACGTGTTCAGCCAAGACCACAAGATGATTGCTCGCCAGTTTTTGATAACTGGTATGATATGGGCGATTATTGGCGGTGCCCTTTCAAGCCTTTTCCGTTTACAACTCGGATGGCCGGAAGCTACTCTTGACTGGCTAAAGCCGGTTTTGGGTAAATGGATTGAAGGTGGTAAACTCGACCCTGAGTTTTACTTGGCATTAGTTACTATGCACGGCACCATTATGGTGTTCTTCGTGCTGACAGCTGGCCTTTCAGGTACTTTCTCGAATTTCCTGATTCCCTTGCAAGTAGGAGCTCGTGACATGGCTTCAGGCTTCATGAATATGCTCTCGTACTGGTTCTTCTTTGTATCGAGCATTATCATGTTTGCTTCGCTCTTCTTGGAGACTGGCCCTGCTGCTTCAGGTTGGACTATCTACCCGCCACTTAGCGCACTACCCCAAGCCATCTCTGGCTCTGGCATGGGTATGACAATGTGGCTGGTGAGCATGGTTTTCTTCATTGTGTCGCAGTTGCTGGGTGGTGTCAACTATGTTACTACCGTAATTAACATGCGTACTCGTGGAATGAGCATGAGTAAGCTACCGCTCACTATATGGGCGTTTTTTTTGACTGCTATTCTCGGTATTCTTTCGTTCCCGGTACTTTTCGCAGCAGCACTGTTGCTGGTTTTTGACCGCTCGTTTGGTACATCTTTCTTCTTGTCTGATATCTACATCGCTGGTCAGGCGCTGCACAACCAAGGTGGTTCACCAGTATTGTTTCAGCACTTGTTCTGGTTCCTTGGTCACCCTGAGGTATACATCGTAATCATGCCAGCAATGGGCATGGTATCTGAAATATTAGCGACCAATGCTCGTAAGCCAATCTTTGGTTACCGCGCAATGATTGGCTCACTGATTGGTATATCGCTGCTCTCGTTTGTAGTATGGGCTCACCATATGTTTGTAACGGGTATGAACCCTTTCCTAGGCTCAGTATTCATGTTCCTGACACTGATTATTGCCGTTCCTTCTGGTGTAAAGGTGTTTAACTGGTTAGCAACGCTTTGGCGCGGTAACATTCGCTTTACAGCAGCTATGTTGTTCTCAATTGGTTTCGTTTCTCTGTTCATCTCAGGTGGTTTGACCGGTATTATCCTTGGTAATGCTACTTTGGATATCCAGATGCACAACACTTACTTCGTGGTGGCTCACTTTCACTTGGTAATGGGTTCTTCGGCCTTCTTTGGTCTCTTTGCTGGTGTTTATCACTGGTTTCCGAAAATGTTTGGTCGTATGATGGACGAGAAGCTGGGCTACATTCACTTCTGGTTAACTTTCGCGGGTGTGTACTTAGTGTTCATGCCAATGCACTACGTAGGTATCGCGGGCTTCCCCCGTCGTTATTATTCTTGGACTGGCTTTGATGCCTTCTCGCAATTTGCTGACCTGAACAAGTTTATATCAGCTGCTGCCATTCTAGCATTCTTTGCTCAGTTCGTATTCATCTTCAACTTTTTCTACAGCATTTTCCGTGGTCGTCGGGCTACCGAAAATCCTTGGAACTCGACTACGCTAGAGTGGACTACTCCAATTGTACCAGGTCACGGTAACTGGCCTGGTGAGATTCCGGCTGTTTATCGTTGGCCTTACGATTACAGTAAGCCAGGTGCTGAGGAGGATTTTATCCCGCAGAACGTGCCTTATTCGCAAACGCCATCTTCTAACCTGCCTTACGAGCGGGAATTGGCTGAGTAGCTTGCCCTAGAGAATCTGCCTAGACGGGCCGCCGCATTGCGGCGGCCCGTTTTTTTATTTAGGCCCTTAATTAGAAGGATAAGCAGAAGCAATTTCCTGCCTTCAACTGTTTAGTAAGTACTATGGGGAAAGATGGGTTTGCAAGGCATTTTCGCTTCTGGAGTGTGCTTACCGTTGGTAGCATTTACTTATTAATACTTGTTGGTGGTGTAGTGCGGGCTACTGGCTCTGGAATGGGCTGCCCTGACTGGCCCAGATGCTTTGGCCAATGGATACCTCCTACGGAAGCTAGTCAATTACCAGTAGGTTACAAGCAGATTTACCTGGCACAGCGCGTTGCTAAAAACCAGAAATTGGCGCGTACACTGGCGGGCTTAGGTTTTAAGCAGGTAGCCGGAGATATTTTTGCTCACCCTACCCAATACATCGAGACTGAATTCAATGCTACTAAGACTTGGATTGAGTATTTGAATCGCTTACTTGGTGCCCTTATTGGCATTTTTGTCTTTATAACAGCCATAGTTGCTTGGCCCTACTGGAAACGCGACCGGCCGGTATTCTGGTTAGCGGTAGCTAGTTGGCTACTTACGGGTTTTCAGGGGTGGCTTGGGTCGCTGGTAGTGTCTACCAATCTGCTGCCCATAATGGTCACGATCCACATGGGGCTGGCGTTGCTTATTGTGGCGTTGCTACTCTATGCGGCGCATAGGGCGCGCTGGTCTAATGAGGAAGTAGTTTTGAGTACTCAAGTAGCTCTTGAGACTTTGGGTGAGCAAGATGAGGAGGTAGCCACTGCTACTGGCTTGCGTTGGCTCCTGTGGGGAATTCTGCTTCTCACTTTTGTGCAAATTATTATTGGCACGCAGGTGCGCGAGGAAATTGACCACATCGCTTCGGCTGCTGGTTATGGTAATCGACCCGCGTGGATTGACATGTTAGGGAGTATTTTCGAAACGCACAGAACTTTGTCAGCCATTGTGGTGCTAGCCAACGTTTTTGTAGGCTACCAGTTATGGCAATTGGCGGTACCATCCTTGAGGCAGTTGGTTGTAGGCATTTGGGTAATGCTGGGTCTGGAAATGGTAGCGGGGATTACCCTAGCTTATTTTGCTCTACCTGCTTTTATGCAGCCCGTACACCTGACATTGGCGACGCTGCTTTTCGGCGTTCAATTCCTGGCAGTGCTAGCGATGCGGCGGCTGTCGAGGGTGAGGGAAAAGCCAATCAGGACTTCGATGGTAGCACAAGCCACGTTATAGGTTACTAGCGTTCTGCTATCCAATATACCCATCGGTTAAAGCTTATCGTACGTGCTGAGCGTACCTTTGCATTAGCAATTTTATCTGGTTAATGAATAAGGCCCGCGCCTACTTTCAGTTACTCAAATTCCGGCTTTCATTCACGGTAGCCTTCTCTAGCGCGCTGGGCTATTTGTTGGGCTTAGCCACGCCAAACTGGGGGCGCGCCTTGTTGGTGTTGCTCGGTGGCCTGCTTGTAACGGGAGCAGCTAACATTATCAATCAAGTCTTCGAGAAAGACCTTGATAAACTGATGAAGCGCACCGAGAACCGCCCGTTGCCAACAGGGCGGATTTCACCTGCCGAAGCTTGGGTATTTTGCGTGGTGCTGGCAGTGGCTGGGCTTGGGCTGCTAGCCTACTACTTTAATCCCCTCACGGCGGCGCTGTCGCTGCTGTCGCTCATTCTGTACGGATTCATCTACACGCCACTCAAAACGGTGTCGCCGATATGTGTAGCGGTGGGGGCCATTCCTGGGGGGCTGCCCCCGCTCATTGGGTGGGTAGCAGCCACCGGCTTTGTTGGGGAGGCGGCCTGGGTGCTATTTGGCATCCAGTTTATGTGGCAGTTTCCCCACTTCTGGGCCATTGCCTGGGTAGCTGATGAAGATTACAAGCGGGCGGGGTTCAAGATGCTGCCTACGCCCGGTAATCGTGATCTACGCACGGCTTTCCAAATTATGACTTATACCGTGCTACTCATTCCGGTGTCGTTGTTGCCGCTGGTGTTGGGCATATCGGGGCGCGTCTCGGCGGGGGTAGCACTGGTGTGCGGAGTGCTGTTTGTGCTGCTTACCGTGCGCCTTATGCGCACGCAGGACCGCAAGTCAGCTCTAAGTATCATGTTCGCCTCTTTTCTCTATTTGCCCATCGTACAAATCGCGCTGCTTTTAGACAAAGTTTGATTTTTAGTTGTTAATCTTTTGTTGCTAGTAAGTGGAGCGTAAGGCTGTGACTGACCGCGAAACGGATAACTACTAATTGCTAATTACCTACCCATGAACACTTCCGAAGCACTATTGCCCGAAAAGGAAATAGGACTAGGTTGGCACCCTAAGCGTGTGCTGCTTATTCTGTTGATTTTCAGCATCGTAATGATGTTTGCTGCTTTTACCAGCGGCTACATTGTGCGGCGCGACGAAGGTAACTGGCGCGAGTTTGACTTGCCCGCCAGCCTGCTCTTCAACTCCATTATCATTGCCCTGAGCAGTGCTACCATGCAATGGGCCTATTACTCGGCCAAGCATGACGAAGTAAAGCGTGTTAACATCGGCTTGCTTTTGACAATTGCGCTGGGAATAGTATTCCTTTTCGGGCAACTGCACTCGTGGGGTGACTTGGTATCGGGCCGCACGTTTTTCGGCGGGGCTGATGCTAACCCTTCTGGCTCTTTTGTATACGTGCTGATGGGTGTGCACGCTTTCCACTTAGTTACGGGACTCATTTTTGTGGCCGTGGTTCTGAAGCGAAGCCTTAACTATCAGGTGCATTCGCGCGCTACGCTCTCGATTGGTAACGCTACCTTATACTGGCACTTCTTGGGTGGGCTTTGGCTGTACCTTTATTTGTTCCTACTTTTGAACCACTAAACGGGAATTTGGCGTAAAGCCCGCCTGTCCATCTGTTGTCCGTTATGGCCCACTCCACTACTTTGCAGCCCAATGCTGCCCCCGCCTCCTACGTCGATGCCCCTCGCACCGGCACCTGGGATGGCGGCAACGAACCCTTTAAGGCAAGCTATGGCAAGCTGATGATGTGGTTCTTTCTGCTGTCCGATACATTTACTTTCGGGGCGTTTTTGACTGCTTACGGCCTCATTCGCCACAAGCACGGAGTGTTCGCAGGGCAGGCCAAAGATTTCTTCTTTAGCACGGCGCATTGGCCTATTCCGGAGAAGGTGTTCAACTCGTTCCCTGGCTTGCACGGTATGGACCTACCGCTTGCCTTCGTGGCTCTGATGACGATGATTCTCATCTTCAGTTCGGTAACGATGGTGCTGGCAGTAGAAGCTGGCCATCGCATGGATAAAGCTGACGTACAGAAATGGTTGCTCTGGACTATCCTGTTCGGTTCGATGTTTTTGTCCAGCCAAGCAATCGAATGGACCCACTTCATCAGTGGCGAAGGCGAAGGCACGCTCATGGCCGACGGTACTGTAATGCACGGCGCTAACCTGACCATGAATCAGTACGGCCCGCCCCTTTTTGCTGATTTGTTTTTCTTTATTACGGGTTTCCACGGTACACACGTGCTCTCGGGCGTTTGCTTGCTGGTGTGGTGCTTTATCGCCACAACTAACGGCACCTTTGAGAAGCGGGGCCACTACGAGATGATTGAGAAGATTGGTCTCTACTGGCACTTTGTAGACCTAGTTTGGGTATTTGTTTTCACGTTCTTCTACTTGGTTTAAGTATTAAGTGAGCAGCAGGCAAGTGAGTAATCTACTTGTTTACCTACGCTAAAAACTTGCTTATCTACTCAACTATTCACTTACCTGTTTATGTCTAATCACGCGGAAGAACTCGCTTTGCATCCTGGCGAAATCGCCAAGCCCAACACTGCTTGGATTTGGAAGACTTTCTGGATTTTAGTTATTATCACGGCTGCTGAGTTTGCGATTGCCTTCACCATGACCTCGCCAGGTCTGCGTACGTTACGCAACAGCATCTTTATCGTGATGACGGTTT
Organism: Hymenobacter sp. H14-R3; assembly: GCF_030063445.1. Taxonomy (GTDB): domain Bacteria; phylum Bacteroidota; class Bacteroidia; order Cytophagales; family Hymenobacteraceae; genus Hymenobacter. Next base: position 83,417 of record NZ_JASITD010000006.1, read on the forward strand.
TGAAAGCCTTCTTCATCGTGGGCGAATTCATGCACTTGAAGCATGAGGCTAAGAGCCTCATCTGGACCATTCTGATTCCTACGGCTTTGCTGATTTGGCTGGTGGTAGCCCTCGTAACGGAAGGCTCTTACGTAGGCGAAGTATTGTCCCACATGTTCAGTAGCTAAACAATACAGGATGCGACCGCGCCAGACTATTTTACTGGGCCTGCTACTGCTGGTGCCAGTACTGGCGTTTCTCTTCCTCTACGGCTTCGGCCGCAATCATTACGCGCTGCCAACCTACTTGCCCGAACGGGCGGACTCCGTCCGCACTTCGGCGGGAGGGTGGCAGCGCGATACTGTTTTTCATAGGGTCCGGCCGTTTCGGGTGCGCACAGCTACGGGGCAAACCCTGACGAGCGCGGAGCTTGGTAGGGGGATGTACGTAGTACAGTTTTATGCCCCAGGGGCGGTTGGTGAACCAGGGGCTCGGGTGATGGCCCGCTTACAGGAGCACTTTCGACCCGAGCCACGAGTGCGCCTACTAACGTTGGTGCCAACCACGGAAAGCCCAGCTACAACCAGCGCACAGCTTACCAAACTTAATGAGCAGTACGGGACGATTAATGGCAAATGGTTCTTAGGGGCCGCACCCGCCGATACACTGCGCCAACTGGCAAAAGAGGAATTTGGGCAAACGACGCTGAGGCCCGAGCGCCTGCCGTTTCGGCCGGCTACTGAGCCGGGGAACCTGTTGCCCGGCCGGCTGTTATTGATTGACGGTGCGCAACATGTGCGTGGCTACTACGACGCGGCTAACAAGCACGAGGTCGAGCGGCTCATCACCGAAATTAACGTTTTGCTCTATACTTATGACGACCGCGACTGAGCAGCTGCATCCGCCCGTGCTGGAGCCGGGTGATTATACTAAGTACAAAATAATATTGGGGACGCTGGGGGCGGTGGTGCCCTTGCTGGTGGCCGTTATTTTCTACTACAAGAACATTTTCCGGATTGAAGGTGCTGCCGTGTATTTGCATGCGTTGCCTGCCGTGAATGCCGCGTTGAACTCGGCCACCGCCGTGGCGCTGCTGGTGGGCTTCTACTTTATCAAGCAAAAAAACGTGCTGGCGCACCGCGCTGCCATGGGTACGGCGTTCGCTTTTGGTGGGCTGTTTTTGATTTCCTACGTAGCCTACCACTCGCAAGTAGAGAGCACGCATTTTGGGGGAGTGGGAGCCGCTCGGATGGCTTATTTCCTCCTATTGCTTACACACATCAGCTTGGCCGTTGTAACGGTGGGGTTGGTGCTGTTTACGCTCTACTTTGCCCTTACGGGGCAGTATACCAAGCACCGGCGCATTGCGCGCTGGACCTTTCCTATCTGGCTTTACGTCTCGGTAACGGGCGTTATCGTCTACTTCATGATTGCGCCGTATTACCCGGCGGGTTAAGGTAAACATTCTGACTTACTGACCGTTCTACTAGTATGAAAAAGCTGATTTTTGGATTATTACTTAGCTTCTTAACCCTATCAACGCTGTTGCCCGTCCAGGCTCAGTGCGTGATGTGTAAAAGCCAGGTGGAAGCTGCTCGCCAAGAGCGCGACGACTATGATGTAGATGGCCTCAACAAAGGCATCGTTTACATGATGACTGTGCCCTATATTTTGATGGGTGCCGTGGGTTTCTTCTGGTACCGTCGCACACATCCTAAGCGTCCTACCAAGTTCTAAGGTTTTTGGAACAGGTAGTTTTTGGTATAGACTGAGCCGCCGGCTCCGCGCAATGCGGATAGCCAGCGGCTCTTGTTTTTGGATGGCCTTACTGCTTGCTGTAATGTGAGGAGGGGAAGCGCGGTCGGCTTGGTTTTTGTCTGGCCTGGTTTTCTATTTCAACCCGTCCTCTTGTCTGCTCGGCCCCCTACTCATTTTTCCTTAGCCCGCGTTTGGCCCATTGCGTTACTCGTGCTGGCATTGCTAAGCTTTGGGGCGAGTTGGCTGGCTAACACTTACTGGCAGCTACCCGGCACTAACCCGCTGTACCCGAGTGCGGCGCGTTTGCAGCGGCTCGTGAACCAGGCGGCTACCACGGCCGGGGCCGAGGCCGAGCAGGTAGCTCAGCAATGCCAGCCCCCGGCCGCGCCCGATTTCCGACAGCTATTAGCCGAGTGCTCATATCCCACTTTTGTGGCGGTGAATGGGGCGCTGGTTGGCTGGTCGGCCTCCGGCCCAGCTCCCATTGAGGCTGAGTTGGCCGACTCAAGCGCCGAGCGGCTATCGCAAACGGCACTGGGTGAGTTTTTGGTGGTGCGGCGCGCGCGCGGGGCGGTGGTGGTGCTGGTGTACGTGCCACTGGCGCGCCGCTATGGCATCAGCAACCGCTACTTGCGTGAGGGTGCTGAGCCGGCACTCCTGCAAGGCATGGAAGTGCAGGTGCGCCGCACCCCGGTGCGCGCCCGCGAAACGCACGGGCTAGTAGCCGCTTTGGTCGATACCCAGGGGCACTACCTCTTCTCGGTGGTGCAACTGCCAGGCGATGCGCTAACGGGCCGGATATTGCCGCTGCTGCTGCTGCTGCTGGGCATATCGTTTTACACCGCTGGGTGGCTTGGCGTAGCGCGCCGGTGCTGGCAGCGCGGCCACGTAGCTGCGGCCCTCGCGGTGCTGGCGGTTACGCCAGTGGCCCTGCGACTAGTCTTGCTCTACCTGGGGCTGCCCTACGCCTGGCTGGAAATCCCGTTGTTTGACCCCCGTATCTATGCGGTGTCGGGCCTGGCCCCTTCGCTGGGCGACTTGCTGCTCAATGGGTTGCTGGCCGTGCTGCTGGCCGTGCTGGCAGTGTTGGTGAGCCGCCAGTATCAGTTGCCGGCCCAGGCCCTGCGGGCCCGCCCAGGCCGGTGGGGCACGGCGGCGCTGCTGGTACTGGGCCTCCTTGTTTTTGGCCTGCACAACTACTACTCAAGCGCGTTCAGCAACAACCAGCTCAGCTTGGATATCACGCAGAGCATCCAGATGAGTAGCTTTCGGCTGGTGCTACTGCTGGCAGTGGTGCTGCACACGGCGGCTTTTGTGGTGGGCATTTACTTGTGCACCGAGCTGGTAGTGCCCGACCTGCGCCGCCTGCCCGGCCGGCTGCTGCTGCTGGGTACGGTGCTGGCGGTGCTGCTGCTAAGTGCGGGGGCCTTGCTGCACCAGGTGCTGCTGCTGCTGCCGGGCGTTACGCTGCTGTACCTGGTGCTGGTGCAGGCCGGCAAGCTGGCGGGCCGTGTGGGGCCGCGCTACCTGCTGCTGCTGTTGCTGCTGGGTTTGGCATCGGCCGTTGGGGCGATGGCCTTGTATGGACAGTTTGAGCGGCAGTTGCTGCTTGATAAGCAGCGGTTAGCAAGTAACTTACTGGTAGATAACGATTTGCAGGGAGAATTTTTGCTGGGCCAACGGCTGCGCCAACTCGCGGCCGACCCAGTTATTACCCACTTGCTCACTACCGTGCCGGTGCGCACCGAGGCGCTGCGCCGCCGTATCGAGCGGCAGTACCTGCGCACTTATTTTGATAAGTACGAAGAGTCGGTGGACCTCTTTGACCCCCGTGGCCAGCCCGTGGGGGGAGAGGCCGATGACACCCTAACCTTCGACCAAACGCGCGAGCGGCTCGCGCGCACGGCCACGCCCACCGACCAGGCCGGCGTGTATTTGTTGAAATCAGACAACTCGTTTAGCTCGCGGCGCTACGTGGCGGTGGTGCCCATTACGCAGCCGGCCCCGGGGGGCGTTGGGCCGCCCGCGCCGGCGGGTACTATCTTGCTTATGCTGAGCCTTAAGCAATTGGCCAGCTACAGTGTGCTGCCCGAACTACTGGTAGACCAAAAGTTTTTTCAGCCGGGTCTGGCCACCGACCTCAGCTACGCGGGCTATGCGCAGGGCCAGCTCGTGTACAGTGAGGGCGATTTTGATTACGCCAATAATTTTCCGGTAGAACTGCTCGATGACCCGCGCATGAAGCAAGAGGGCCTGATAATCGGCAACTTCCACCACTTGGCCCTGCCCGACGCCAGCGGCCGGCGCGTGGTAGTGGTTACCACCAGCACCTACTCGCTGGCCGACTGGTTTTCCAATTTCTCCTTTCAGCTGCTGCTCAATGTATTAGTGTGGCTACTGGCGGGGGGTAGCTATCTGCTGGCGCGGCGTGGCGGGCTGGGGTTGCGGTTCAATTTTAGCGCCCGCATTCAGCTGCTGCTCAACCTGGGTATCCTTATTCCCTTGCTGGTAGTGAGCGTGGCCACGGCCAGCCAGGTTATTTCGGGTTACCGCCGCGACCTGCTCCGCACCTACGAGCGCCGGGGCCACATTGCCCTCGAAAGCCTGCTGCGCCGCCGCGACCAGCTCACCGATACCACGGCGCTGCCCGTGCTCACGGCGCTGGCCCGCAACGTGGCCGCTCTTACCGAAACCGACCTCAACCTCTACGATGCCCGCGGGCAGCTGCTGGTGAGCTCGCAGCCGCTCATTTTTGAGGCGGGCTTGCTGGGGCCGCTGCTCAACCCCCAGGCGCTAGTAGACCTGCGCACGCGGGGCCTTAGCCGCACGCTGCTCACTGAGCGGGCCGGCACGCTCTCCTTTAGCTCGCTCTACCTGCCGGTGCGGGCCGCCAGCACCGACGGCCCGGCCGGGCCCGTGCTGGGCTACGTAGGCATCCCATTTTTCGACTCGCAAAAAGAACTGGATAGCAAGCTCACCGAGCTGTTTACCACGATTCTCAACATCTTTACCCTCATGTTTGTGGTGTTTCTGGGGCTGGCCTTTGTGGCTACGCGCCAGCTCACGGCCCCGCTCAAGCTGCTAACCCAGCGCCTGATGCGCACCACGCTCACCGGCCAAAACGAAGTGCTCGACTACCGCAGCAGCGACGACGAAATTGGCCTGCTGGTGACCGAGTACAACACCATGCTGCGGAAGCTGGAAGCCAGCAAGCGCGAGCTGGCCGCCCAGGAAAAAGAAGCCGCCTGGCGCGAAATGGCCCGCCAGGTAGCCCACGAAATCAAAAATCCGCTCACACCTATGAAGCTGAGCCTTCAATACTTACAAAAAGCCATTGCCGAGCGCCGGCCCAACGCCGAGGAGCTGATTGGTCGCATTTCCCAAACGCTGATTACCCAGATTGACGTACTCTCCGACATTGCTACCTCGTTCAGCACCTTCACCAACCTGCCCACCATGCGGCCCGCCCGCCTGGATGTGACGGCCGTGCTGCGCCACTGCGCCGACCTGTTTCGCCAAAGCGATGGCGACGAGCACGGCGCGCTGCACCTGCACCTGCCCGCCGACGGCACCTTCACCGTTTTTGCCGATGAAAGCCTGCTGGTGCGCACCTTCAACAACTTGCTGCTCAATGCCAAGCAGGCCGTGCCGCCCGGCCGGCCGCCCCGCCAGCAAATCAGCCTGCGCGCTAGTGGCGCAGGCCAGGTGCTCATCACCATTGCCGACAATGGCGCGGGCATTGCAGAGGAGGTGCGCGATAGTATTTTTCGGCCCAACTTCACCACCAAAGCTACTGGCTCGGGTATTGGGCTGGCGGTGGCCAAGCGGGGTATCGAGAGTGCGGGCGGCCGCATTTGGTTTGAAACGGAAGTAGGCGTGGGCACCACGTTTTTTATTGAGCTACCGCTGGCGGGGTAAAGCAGTTGGGCGAGAAATCAGGATGGTTCACCGCGTGAAAAGAGGCGTTCGGCTATTGAACCAGTACGTTGGGTAAGCGGGTTAGGCAAGCGGACCCGGGATAGTATAGTTTCACCTCAGAATAAGTACACCCGCTCTCCGCTTCTAATTATTAGCTATGTCAAAACGCCTACAAATTCTTGGTCTTGGCCTGGGGTTGCTGCTGTGCAGCCTCGGCGCCTCGGCCCAGGATGCCCCGTTACCCCAACTGTCTACCCCTTCCGTGCCGGAGTTGTTAGCCGCCGTTGGGGCCCAGTCTGAGCCCACTACGGTAGCGGTGCCCCAGCGGACCAGGCAGCAGGTTGACTACCTGGCCGATGCCTTGCAACTGAAGGCGCGGCAGGTGGCTATTTTGCGGGCCGCCTTGCAAACCCGCCTCGATGCCTCCGAAGTACTGAGCCACTTGCTATTTGCCTCGCCGCCAGCCGCCACGGCCGCGTTCGAGGCCATTGACTTTCGGTATTACGCTGCTATGGGTAAAGTGCTTACGCCAAATCAGTTCCACAAGTTATTGCAACTCGATGAGCAGGTTGTGACGGAGGCTGAAGCACCAATGGTACTACGTAGGCACTAACCGGCCAGCTATAGCCGACAAGCCCCCAAACGAAGAGGCGGGGCGACCCAACGG
>NZ_JASITD010000006.1:89748-188361 GCF_030063445.1 Hymenobacter sp. H14-R3
ACCGGGCGCCCCGCCTCTTCGTTTGGGGGCTTTTGGCGCAATTTTGAGGCTAGTGCCCCAGTCCGCCGGCGGAGCCGACCGACCGGTTGCCGCTTGAACGACGCCCGCACGACTGACCACGCGGCGCACATGACAACCGGCCCAGCGGCGAAGCCGGCCGACCGGTTGCCGTGCGAGCGACGCCCGCACGACTGACCACGCGGCGCACACGACAACCGGCCCAGCGGCGAAGCCGGACGACCGGTTGACGTATGCGCCGCGTGGTCAGTAGTGGAGATGATTTTGCTGCCAGACTTCTATGCTGGCCCAGGCACCAAACCGGCCCGGCGTAGCGTTGTGCCCCCACCGCCGCCGAACTTTACTCTATGACCCAACGCTACCGTTTGTGCTTTGCCTTTGTGGCCCTGCTCGTAGCGGTGTTGAGTTTGGCTGTTGGTCCGGCCCGGGCGCAGCAAGCGGCGCGCCCGGTGGTGGCGGCGCCCACCGAGCCGCCCAACAACCGCCGCTGCCGCTACTTGCGTTTGGCGGCCGGCCGCGACACCACCAGCTTCGCTATTAGTGATACGCTGACCGTGGTGCCGTCGTCGGTGACGGCCAATGGGCAGTCGGTGCGCTACGACCCGCGCCTCGACCGCTACGAACTGGTGCAGCCGGCGCGGCGCGACAGCAGCGGCGCGGCCCTGCCCGATTCGGTGCTGCTGTGCTACCGGGTGCTGCCGCTACCGCTGCTGCGGGCCCGCTACCGCCGCCCGCGCCGCCTCATGGACAGCCTCGATTTCCGGGACCGGCCCATGCTGTGGCTCGAAGATTTTTCGCAGCAAGAGCAGATTCTCAGCACGCCGGGCATCAGCAAAACGGGTAATCTGAGCCGGGGGATTTCCTTTGGCAATACCCAGAACGTATTTGTGAACTCGGCGCTCAACTTGCAGCTCGAAGGGCAGCTGACGGAGAAGATTCGCCTCACGGCGGCTATTTCGGACCAGAACGTGCCTTTTCAGCCCGAGGGGAATACGCAGACGCTCCAGCAGTTCGATAAAATCTACATCACCCTCACCGGCCCGCAGTGGAACCTGACGGCCGGCGACGTGGTACTGCGCAACAAGCCCGATTACTTCCTGCGCTACTACAAAAACATCCAGGGCGCGGCCGTGGAGGTGAACCTGGGCGCGCCCGGCCCGCAGCCGCTGCAAGCCGGCACCACCAATAACAGCGTGAGCAACGCTCCGCCCTCGTCGTTCACGACCTACACCAACGGCGTGACCAACAACAGCGCCGCCCCGCCCGGCGCGGGCGGCGTGGCCCCGCTGCTGGCGCCCACCGCCGCCGTGCCGGGCGGCCAGCCGCTGCCGGGCGCGCCGGTGGCCGGCACCGGCAGCGTCACGGTGCTCGACAAGCTGGGGCAGGTGCGCTCCTCCACGCTGGTGGCGGGCGGCGTGGCCAAGGGCAAGTTTGCCAGCATCGATATTGCGCCGATTGATAACGTGCAGGGGCCCTACCGCCTCAAGGGGCCCAACGGCGAGCAGTTTATCATTGTGCTGGCGGGCTCCGAGCGCGTGTACCTCGATGGCCGCCTGCAAACGCGGGGCTTCGATTTTGACTACGTGGTGGATTATAACCTAGCCGAAATCACGTTTTCGCCCCGCCACCTCATCACCACTAATTCGCGCATTAAGGTCGATTTTGAGTATTCCGACCTCAACTACGCACGCTCGCTCTACACGGCCAGCCACTACCAGCAGGTGGGCAGGCTAAACCTGCGCGCCAACTACTACCAAGAGGCCGACAACCCCGACAACGCCGCTAACCTCACGCTGACGTTTGCCGAGCAGCAGCTGTTGCGGGGAGCCGGCAACGTGTCGGTGGTGCAGGCCCCGGGTGGGGCGCGGGCGGCCTTCAACCGCACCATTGTGCAGTACAACCGCGTGGGCCGGCTCAACCCGCTCACTGGCCGGCTCGACTCGGTATTTGTGTTTGCCCGCGACTCGCTCAGCACCGTGTACACGGTGCGCTTCACGGATGTGGGCCAGGGACTGGGTGATTATAACCTGAGCACCAGCGACATAAACTCCAACGGCCGGGTGTATATCTACGCTGGCCTGGGCCTGGGCCGCTATAAGGCGGTGCGCACCCTGCCCACGCCGCTGCTCAAGCAAATGGTGAGCGGCGGGGCCACCTACCAGCTCGACCCCACGGCCGCCGTGTTTGTGGACGTGGCCAGCTCGCAGCTGCAACGCAACCGCTTCGCACTGGGCACCGAGGACAAGGGCGGGGCCGTGCGCCTGGGCTACACCGTGCAAGACCGCGCCCTGCCCAAGTGGGCCCCCGGGGCCTTGCAGAGCTACCGCCTGCGCTCGGCGCTCGACTACGAGCACACGGCCCCCAAGTTTGCGCCCATCGACCGCTACCGCGACATCGAGTTTGACCGCAACTGGAGCGCCACCAGCACCGCCAACGCCACGGCCGCTACCCCGCGCGAAGACAATATCCTCAACTTCGCCATCGGCCTCACCCGCGATGCCACCCACGCCGTGAACTACCGCGTGAGCCGTCGCAACCGGCCCGGCGAGGTGAGCGGCGTGCAGCAGTGGCTCGACGTGGCCCAGCAGGTGGGCCGCGTCGAGCTGCGCGGCTCGCTGTTTGTGCTCAATTCGCAGGCCGGGCGCTACCAGTCGAGCTGGGCGCGGGGCGAGGCCAGCGTGCGCTACGGCGGCGGCCGGCTCATTCCGAGCTACACCTATCGCTTTGATAAAAACCGGGTTATCTCGCCCCGCGGCGACACCATCCGCTCGGCCAACTACTTCGACGAGCACAATTTTGCCCTGCAAAGCCCCGACACCGGCCGCACCCGCTACGGCCTGAGCTACGCCTTCCGGCAAGACCGCACGCCCACCGCCGAGCAGAACAACCTGCAGGTGCACAACCAGTCGCAGACCGTGCAGGGCAACCTCAGCACCCGCCTCAGCAAGTACCAGGACTTGCGCCTCATCGCCACCTACCGCGACGTAAACCTGGTGAGCCAGCCCGACAGCGCCCGCCAGCGCAATATCCTGGGCAAGCTCGACCACACCCTGGGTTTGCTCCAGAATCAGATTCGCTCCGAGCTGAGCTACAGCGTGCAAACCGGCCGCGAGCTGCGGCGCGATTTCTCCTTTTTGGCCGTGCCCGCCGGCCAGGGTACCCACTACTACGCCGGCGACCTCAACGGCAACAATGTGCAGGACAAGGATGAGTTTCTGGAAGCGCAAACGGCTGATGCGCAGTACCGTACGTTTATCAAAGTGTACCTGCCCACCGCCGACTACCTCACCGCCTACCAAAACCGCCTCAGCTACCGCCTCACCGTGAACGCGCCCCGCGGCTGGCGCGAAGCCGGGGCCTGGCGCGCCGTGCTGGCCCGCCTCAGCACCGTGAGCAGCGTAACCGTGGACCGCCGCACCACCAGCCCCAACGTGGCGGCCCGCCTCAGCCCGTTCAGCTTCAGTAAGGAAGATGATAAGCTGCTGGCTTTTAATCAGTTATTACGTAATACGTTGTACCTCAACCGCGCCAATCCCATCTTCGGGGCCGAGCTGACGGTGCAGCAAACCCAGCAGAAAACGCTGCTGGTGCAAGGCTTCGACCTGCGCAACCTCACCACCCAGAGCCTGCTGCTGCGACGCACGCTGGCGCAGTCGTTTACGGGCCGCTTCAACGTGGCCCGCGACGTGCGCGAGGCCCAGGCCACGTACTCGGAAACCCGCAATTTTCGGCTGCTCATCTACACCGCGCAGCCCGAAGTCAGCTACCAGCCCAGCCCGGCGCTGCGCCTCACCGGCACGCTGCTGCACACCAGCAAGGCCAACACCCTGGCCGCTCGCAAGGCCGACAGCAACGCCACCTTCGACGACCTGGGCCTTGAAGCCCGCGTGAGCCAGGTGAGCAAGCGCACCGTTACAGCCGCCACGCACGTCACGCGGGTAGCTTTCGAAGGTGATTTATCGTCGGTGGTGGGCCTCGAAATCCTGCAAGCCCTGCGCCCCGGCACCAACTACACCTGGAACCTCAACCTGGAGCAGCGCTTGGCTAACGGCCTCAATATCAACGTGGCGTACGATGGCCGCAAGGCCAGCGGCCTGGGCATTGTGCACACCGGGCGCATGCAGGTGGCGGTGTTGTTTTGAGAAAACCCCCGGCCCCGTTGCCCAAAGCCAGCGCCGGCAGTAACTTGGAAATCCCTTTACCACTTGGCTAACTGGGTTTTGCCGATGATAACCTTCTTCCTCAACGACCAGCCCATTCACACCACCGAGCCGGCGGCCAGCGCCCTGCTCGATTTTGTGCGCTACCACGAGCACCTGGTGGGCACCAAAATCGGCTGCCGCGAGGGCGATTGCGGGGCCTGCACCGTGCTGGTGGGCGAGCTGGCCAGCGGTGGCCAACGCATTGCCTACCAGAGCATGACGAGCTGCCTCACGCCCCTCGGCAACGTCCACGGCAAGCACGTGGTCACGGTCGAAGGCATCAACCAGGCCGGCGGCCAGCTCACGCCCGTGCAGCAGGCCATCGTGGATAATAACGGCTCGCAGTGCGGCTTCTGCACCCCTGGCTTTGTGATGTCGCTCACCGGCCACAGCCTCAGCGACAAGCCCGCCACCGCCCAAAGTACCCGCGCCGCTATGGATGGCAACATCTGCCGCTGCACTGGCTACAAATCCTTGGAGCGCGCCGCCGCTGCCCTCACCCCCGAGCTGGCCGCGCGCCCCAGCACCAATAGCGTGCAGTGGCTTACCGAGAAGCAGTTCGTGCCCGCCTATTTTGCCGGAATGCCCGCCCGCCTGGCTGCCCTGCGCGCCGAAACGGTCGCCACCGAAGTGCTGGCCGCCAGTAACAACGGCCACCGCCGCAGCGCCGTTTCAACCTCGCCCAACGGCCACGCGCAAAGCCAGAACGGCCACGATAGCAGCGCCTTCCCCTACGCCACCCACCCGCTGCTCAGCGGCGGTACTGACCTGCTGGTGCAGCGCCTCGACGAGCTGCGCGCCCAGCCCGTGCGCCTGCTGTTCGACCAAAATGGCCGGCGCGGCATCCGCCACGAAGCCGGGGCCGGCCGCGTAGTGCTGGGGGCCGCTACCACGGCCGGCCAATTACTCGAATCGGAGTTGATGCGCGGCTTGCTGCCCCGCCTGCCCGAGTACCTCAAGCTGGTATCGAGCACGCCCATTCGCAACATGGGCACGGTGGCCGGTAACTTCGTAAACGCCTCACCGATTGGTGATTTAACTATCATGTTCCTGGCGCTGGGGGCCGATGTTACGCTGGCCGACGCCAGCGGCACGGGTCGTGTTGTGCCCTTGGCCGAGCTGTATTTGAGCTATAAGAAGCTAGCCAAAGCGGCCGACGAGCAGGTAACCGAAATCAGTTTCCCGGCCCCGCAATCGGGCGATTTTTTCAACTTTGAAAAGGTGTCCAAGCGCATGCACCTCGACATTGCCAGCGTGAATACCGCCGCCTGGCTGCGGGTTGAAAATGGCGCAATTACCGCCGCCCGGCTCTCGGCCGGTGGGGTAGGGCCGGTGCCGCTGCTACTCGTCCGCACGGGTGCGTACCTAGTGGGCCGCGAGTTGAGCGCCGCCACGGTAGCTGGCGCCAATGAGGTGATGCAGGAAGAAATCAGTCCCATCGGCGACGTGCGCGGCACAGCGGCCTATAAGCGGCTGTTGCTAAGGCAGTTGCTATTTGCGCATTTTTTGCGCTTTGCGCCGGCCATCACGCTGGCCGAGCTGCTGTAAAACGGAGTGGTACTCCGTTTGTCGTTCGCGCCACCAGGGCGCAAATACCTATTCTACTGCTTCGCCCGGCGCTTACGGAAACGGAGTGCCACTCCGTTCTACAAGCCATGAACCATCTCGACCCCCAGCGCCACGTGCGCGGCGAATCGCAGTACCTCGACGATGTGCCCGTGCAGCAGGGCACGCTCTACGCGGCCGTGTACGAGTCGCCGCTGGCCCACGGCGTGCTTAACAGCCTCGACCTGAGCGCCGCCCAAAAAGCGCCCGGCGTGGTGCGCATCCTCACGGCCGCCGACATTCCGGGCCGCAACCAAATCGGCGGCATCGTGCCCGACGAGCCGCTGCTGGCCGAGGGCCACGTGCACTTTCGGGGGCAGCCGGTAGCGCTGGTGCTGGCCCGCACCGAGGCCCAGGCGCACGCGGCGCTCAAACTCATCGCGGCCGATAGTACACCGCTGCCCATCATTACCGACCCGCGCCAGGCGGCCGCGCAAGGCGAGCTGATTGTGCCGCCGCGCACCTTCCGCATCGGCGATTCGGCGGGGGCGTTTGCGGGCTGCGCGCACGTGTTTGCGGGCGTGGCCGAGAGCGGCGGGCAGGAGCATCTGTACATCGAAACGCAGGGCGCGTATGCTCTCCCGACCGAGCTGGGCGGGGTCAAAATCATCTCTTCGACGCAGGGGCCGACGGCCGTGCAGCGGCACTGCGCCGTGGTGCTGGGCATCGGCATGCACCAGATTGAGGTGGACGTGACGCGCCTTGGCGGCGGCTTTGGTGGCAAGGAGGACCAGGCTACGCCCTGGGGCTGCCTGGCCGCACTGGGCGCTTTTCTGACCAAAAAACCGGTGAAGCTGGTGCTCGACCGCATGGCCGACATGCGCATGACCGGCAAGCGCCACCCGTACTCGTCCGACTTCAAAATTGGCCTGAGCGCGGACCTGAAAATCATCGCTTACGAGGTCACGTACTACCAGAATGCGGGGGCCGCCGCCGACCTCTCGCCGGCCGTGCTGGAGCGCACGCTGTTCCACACCACCAACGCCTACTGCATCCCGAATGTGACGGCTACGGCCAACTCGTGCCGCACCAATTTGCCGCCCAATACGGCCTTCCGGGGCTTTGGGGGGCCGCAGGGTATGTTCGTGATGGAGGCGGCCATTACTAGGGCGGCCGAGGCGCTGGGCGTGCTGCCGAGCGAGATTCAGCGGCGCAATCTGCTGCGCGAGGGCGACCTGTTTCCCTATCGCCAGCCAGCCCAGCTATGCCACGCCGAGCAGGCCTGGGACACGGCCGCCGCGCTGTTTGACCTGGCCGCCCAACGGGCGGCGGTGGCGGCGTTTAATCAACATAACCAGCTCTTTAAGAAGGGATTGGCGCTGATGCCCATCTGCTTCGGCATCTCGTTTACCAAGACGTTTATGAACCAGACGCGGGCGCTGGTGCACATCTACACCGATGGCTCGGTGGGCATCAGCACCGGCGCGGTGGAGATGGGGCAGGGCGTGAACACCAAAATTGCGCAGGTGGCGGCCCGCACGCTGGGCATTTCGATTAATCGCATCAAAATCGAAACTACCAACACCACCCGCGTGGCCAACACTTCGCCCAGTGCCGCCAGCGCCACCGCCGACCTCAACGGCAAGGCCACCGAGCTGGCCTGCCTGGCCCTGCGCGAGCGCCTGCTGCGCCACGCCAGCACCGAGTTTGCCACTGACTACGAAGGTATTACCATCGAAAACGAGCAGGTGCTGGCCGCCGGTATCCCGGCCGAAACCACTTGGGAGAAGCTGGTGAGCAGCGCCTTCGTGCGGCGCGTGGCCCTCACCGAAAACGCCCACTACGCTACGCCCGGTGTGCACTTTGATGCTGGCACCGAGAGCGGCCACCCCTTCGCCTACCACGTGTATGGCACGGCCCTCACCACGGCCACTGTCGATTGCCTGCGCGGCACCTACACCATCGACAGCCTGCAAATTGCCCACGATTTCGGCCAGAGCTTCAGCCCCGCCATCGACCGGGGCCAGGTGGAGGGCGGCGCGGTGCAGGGCATCGGCTGGATGACGCTCGAAGAAGTAAGCTACAGCGACGAAGGCCGCCTGCTCAGCAACTCGCTGAACAGCTACAAGATACCCGACCTGTATTCGGTGCCCGCCGTGCTCGACGTGCATTTTCTCAACACGCCCGGCCACCCCAACGCCATCCTGCGCGCCAAGGCCGTGGGCGAGCCGCCGCTCATGTACGGCATCGGCGCCTACTTCGCCCTGCGCGCCGCAGTGCGGGCCTTCCGCCCCGGCGTAGCCCTGCCGCTGGTGGCCCCCATGACCCCGGAAAGGGTGCTTGGCGGACTGTACCCGGCGTTTGTGGAGGCGGGGGCGGAAGTAGCAGCTTCGTGAGCAGCTTTCGAAGCTGGGTTTTACGTATTGTAAATAATCGTTTACAATACGTAAAAAGCTCCACTTAAAAGGTATTATTGAACTTGCTTCTACACGTAGAACAACTTTATATAATCTTGGCAGATAGGCACTATAGCTTGCCAGTCACTAGCTGCTGCCTGAACGAGCGCTAAGTCTTCAGTGAGGGTAGCCGTGATGGGCTGTCCCTGTCGATAGATAAATTCATAGCCTTGTTCTTCCAAGTCGAGAAAAGCGGCTGTAGCGTTTAAGCGGCTGCTCAGGTGTAAAAACCAGCCTCTAATACTAGGCGAAGCCTGAAAGAGCCTGCTCATAGTAGAACTTGCAGCCGTGAACTTGGCATACATGTATGGAGTAGCGGGCATTTGCTTCTTATCTAGATAAATACAGCCGATTCGCCCGGTGATATCGTCCGGAAAATACTCTCGGTGTTCACTTTTATGGAGCGGCAACCTACTTTTTAAACTATCTCCATTTATAGTCTCTGCCAGGTCTTCCAGGTAGGCCAATATCAACTCATCAAGTGGGAAGTCGAGAACAAGACAGGTACCTATTCCAGGTAACTCGTCGATTCTGCCAGCCTGAGAAAGGTGTTCAAATAGTGCCTGTTCCTCAGATTGTGGCAGGAGTAAAACAAAGCTATAAGTAAGTCCCATAAAGCAAAAGGGGTAAGAATAAATAAGGTAGCTCCTTATAATATATTATATTAATAGTCAATTTACAATGCATAGAAAACAGTTGCTTTTCCAAGCCTTGGGTTATAACACTTGTTGTGTTAAAGGGCCTTTATGAAGTTATGTGCTTTTTGAATGAGCACTACCCCAGCCCTTCACCAGCTTCTTACTTAGGTTTCTTCTTGGGTGCGGCGGGGGGCGGGCCCATCATACCGCTCAATAGCTTTTTCAGCTCGTCGGGGGTGGGGGGCTGCCTGACCAGTTGGGGCCGGGCGGCCAACTGCTGCTGGTACGCTTCGATAGAGGCGTTTTCGTCGGCCACGACGAGGGCGAGCTGGGCCAGGTTTTCGTTCACAATGTCCAGCTCGGGTGCGTCGGGGTCGTACTTGCCGAGGCCGGCGAAGTGACTGGGCATGCGCTTGCGGGTGCCGGCGGCTTTTTCGGCCAGGGCGGCGAGCAGCATTTCGTAGCCGGGGATGCTGCCGATGTCTTCGGGCGGGCCAGCGCGGCGGCCGTCGGGGCAGTGCACGGGGGGCAGGGGCGCGTTGGGGGCGAGCGGCGCGATTTTTTCGACCACCAGCTGGTGCTCCCAGTGGTCGCCCATGTCGTAGACGTAGCTGATTTTATCCTGCGGGGCGCGCAGAATTTCGGCCAGCGCTACCTGGCGCGGGTCGTGCCACCACTCGGGCAGGTAGTCGGCTTCGTCGGGCTGCATGGGGGGCGAGCCGGTGAGGAAATCGCCGGGGCTGCCCCGGCCGGTGCTAAACTCGAAGAGGTGCGCGTTTTCCCAGCCAAAAGCCAGCTGCAAGGCAAAGTGTAAGTCCCAGAACGTAAGCGTGTCGGGCAGCACCAGCCGCCGCCACACAGCTGGCTGCGTGTAGCGCAGCGTAGCCTTGAGGGTGAGTATGTTAGCCATGCGACGAAGGTAGGCCAGCGGGCACGCTATTCTGGGGTAAGGATAATGCCAAACAGGAACGTAATGCAGGCCGCAGGGCAGCATGACGTTCCTGTTTGGCCGTAAATAAAAGCCTTGTACCCAGCCAACCCGGCCGCCCGGCCCCGCGCCTAGCGTTGCCGCCAGCGGGCCACGTCGAGGCCCAGCGTCACGAGCAGCGCGTGGGGTAGCGTGACCACCGAGGCCACCAGCAAAGCCAGGCTGATGAGCGCCGGGCCGCTCGCCGCCCGCGCCCAGGCCAGGCCGTAGAGCACCGCCAGCGCCCCCACGCTAATGGCCAGCAGCGGGGCCGAGCGCCGCAAAAAGAAGCCCAGCTCGGCCCACAAGGCCCGCCCGTTGCTGGCGAAAGGCCGGCCCATTACGGCATTCATGCGCAGCACGTGCTGCAAGCTGTGCCAGAACACAAAGTACACGCTCGCCGACAGCACCGGCGGCAGCGCCACCAACAAGCAGCTGAGCAGCAGCGCTTCCAGCATGTCGGTAAGAGCCAGGGCGCTTTGCCGGGTCAGGCAATAGCTCGCCCACAGCAGCGCGTGGCCGGCCAGCACCAGCGGCCCCAGCCACTGCGCAGCTGCCTGCATAGCCGCCGTACTCACCGGCGCGGCCCCGGCTAGGGCGAGCAGGTCGTTGGTGAGGGCGCGTGTTTCGGCGGGCCAAAACCAGAGCGGCAGCGCAAAGATGAGCCCGCCGCGCAAGAGGCTGTGCGCCAGCCACTGCGCCCGGTAGCGGGCCGCGGCCGGCGCATCGCCCGAGCCCCAGTGCCAGGCCGACAGCCCGAAGAAAAAGGCCACCGCCAGCGCTGGCCACCACCACCACAGCAGCCCCACTGCCGCCGCCAGCCCCAGGTAGCCACCCAGGAAAATTACCCAGTAGCGCGCCCTATTGCGGGCCAGCGCCGGGTGGGTAGCCGGCACGACGTATTGGTCGCAGGCGCCGTGGGCCACGCCCAGCAGCACCAGCCCCAGCAGCAGCGCCGGCCCCAGCACCCAGGCGGCCCAGCCGGGCAGCAGCCAGCCCACGGCCGCAGCCGCCAGCACCACCCCGTAGGAGTAGCGCTGGGGCCGCGCCGTGGGCTGGCGCAGGCTGGGTGGCGGGCTAAGCCGTAGTGTAGCCATCGAGTACTTTCTGCTCGTCCAGGCGCTGGTCGAGCAGGCGCTTGCCTACCAGGTAGGCCACCACCGAGATGCCCACTTTATTGAACACGTCGAAGATGCTGAACGTGATGTGGATGTAGTTCAGGTCGATGTTGGTCATGGTGAGCATGTAGCCCAGCGGGTACACGCCCCAGGTAGTTACCGTGGTGATACCGATGAACTTGAAGCCCCAACGCTCGATGTCATTGCCGCGCTCGGCGAACTTCTTATACAGCCCATACAGCGCCACGACGGCCACTACGTAGCCCACCGTCGAGATGCCGCCCCACAGCAGCTTGCCGCTGGTAATGATTTCGCCCGCCGCCGTCAATTGCTGCTCGCCGATGTAGCCGGTCACTACCATAAACAAGTCGGCCAGCATCATCACCGTAATGGCCGTGGCGGCCTCGCTGTAGCGGATGCGCAGCATGGATGCGGCCTTGAGCAGCAGCAGGGGCGTGGTTACTGCCCAATCCATGTAGCGGTACTGGCCAATGGCCTGGTAGCTGTGCCGAATGAGGGCCGCCCGCGCCTCGGCCGACTCTAAGTGGCTGAGGTCTTGCAGCATACCGTGGTAAAACCGTGTGATGAGGTAGTACGACACGCCCGCCACAATGGCGATAACGCCCCCATAGGCCCGCGAAATGCGGTGCTCGGGCGCTACGCTCTGGTTGGTGAGCACGCTGAAAAACACGTTGCCCAAAAAGCAGTAGGCCGCAAACGTCATGAAGAAATACGTCAGCATCGGCAGCATGCCGACTTCCCCGGCGGTGGGAACAAATTCAGTAGCGAAAGTCATCGTAGGAAAAGGAGAAAGTGGTTAAGCAGCAAATCAGTAGCTTCCCGTCGTCCTACGCGCAGTGCAAAATGTAGTTTATTCATAACAATTTCATTTTCTGACTGTTAAGGGTACTTGTTTAATCAGGTTGCAGAAATTAAGCAAAACCTTAGAAAGAGCATAAAATACTAATAATCAACTAAAAAAGCCTTTCGCAGCAGCCGGTGTTTCCGGGCAGGAAACGCTGGCTGCTACGAAAGGCTCAGGAATGCTAAGAAACGGAATTGTGCAAAAAATGCGTTGAAATCACGTTGGTTTGCCCGCGCTACGACTTGCGCCGCCCTTGCAGAATGCGGTAGAACGAGCGGGTTTCGATTTCCTCCACCGTGAGGCCGGTGGGCACGATGTCTTCTTCCGAAATAGCGCCGCAGTTCAGGGCCTTGAGGAAGAAGTTGAGCAGGCCCTGGCCAGTGGCGGCATCGTCGAAAATATCGCCCGTGAGGGTCGAGATAGCGGCGCGGTCCACGAAGGTTTTGAGGCGGTGCACGGCCCCTTCGTAGGCGCTGAGAAAGAAATTGTAGGTGGCCGCGTAGCGCATGGGCAGCTGCGCGGGGTTGAGGTCCCAGCCCTGGTAGAGGCCGCCAATGAGCGAGTGCGTGGTGTGGTGGTAGGCCTGGCGCCAGCCGCTGTGCACGGCCTCCTGGTTTTCGCGCAGTTGCGCAAACGTCAGGTTATCACCCCGGTGCGGGCCAATAGGCATCACGTTAGTAGCGCCGTCGCTCAGCCAGATGCCGGTGCCGCCGAGCGCCACCTTGGTCATGTGGTGGGCAAAATCGCAAACGGGGTGCGCCATGGTCTGGTACTTGGCCGTGATACCGGCCGAGGCCGTGTAGTCGTAGGTGCCAAAGTGCGCCGCAATGCAGCGCCCCTCGCCGGCCCGGATGATGCGCAGGAGCGGGTTGCGGCCCTCCTCATCCATCACAATCTGGGTGGCTTCCACCATGGTTTCCATCTTCAGGGTATTGGGAGCCAGGTTGTTGGTCGTTTCCAGCAGCTCCAGCAGGCGCACCATCGTGGTCATCTGCTCGGGGATGGTGACCTTGGGCAGCATGATGACGAAATTGGCCGGCAGCTGGCCGCCGGTGGCTTCGAGCAGCGTGCTCAAGAAGATGTCGAGCGTGCGCACGCCCCGCGCCTTCAGGTCTTCGGTGAAGGGCTTGATGCGGATGCCGATGAAGGGCGAGAGCGTGCCCTGGGCCATGCCCTTGGCTACCTCCTGGGCGGCCTGCACGGCAGTGGCATCTTCCTCGGCATCGGGCCGGTTGCCAAAGCCATCCTCAAAATCGATGCGGAAGTCTTCGACGCCCTCGGTCTTGAGCTTCTGCACAACCTTGTTGTACACGGTGTGGGCCAGCCAGGCGGGCTGCTGGCGGCGCTCGGCGGCAGGTAGCTTGTCGAGGTAGTCGGTGAGGGCGTGGATATCTTTCTCTAAAACAGGTAGTTGCTCGTGGCCAGCGAGTTGGAGCACGCGGGCCAGCTCCACAAAATTGGGGGCGTAGGTCTGGAGGTTGCGCAAAGCAATTTCGCCCATCCGCACGCAGGTATCGGCCTTGAAGAGGTTGGCCCCGCCGTACACCGTGTGCACGGGCTGGCGGTCGGGCCGGTCGCCGGGGTAGGTCTTTTGGAAGGCCAGGTTGGCCGTGCCGAGCTGGTCGAGCAGGGCGGTAGTATCGGTGTCTTGAAGGCTGAGTTTCATGAGGTGGGAAGGTATAGCTAGGGTGAATGGCAGGGCAGTAGCGCGAACTTTCCAGTTCGCGCTACTCTCACGAGCCGCGGTAGGTGCTGTAGCCGAAGGGGTTAAGCAGCAGCGGCACGTGGTAGTGCTCCCCATCGGCCACGGTAAAGCAGATTTCCACGAACGGGTAAAAGTGCGGCAGCCCATCGCGCTCAAAATATTCCTGGGTGAAAAATTTCAGCTTGTACACGCCCATAGCCAGGATTTTATCGGGTGGCAGCAGGTCGGGAATGCGGCCATCGGCGTTGGTGCTGCCGCGCGCCATTTCGCGCCAGTCGTCGCCGGCCGGCTCGTAGAGCGCGATGGCCACGCCCGCCGCCGGCCGGCCCTTGGTAGTATCGAGAATATGGGTGGTGAGCTGGCTCATGCGAGTAGCTTTTCGAGGCGCAGGCGCGTGATTTTGGCCTGCTCGCCCATGGCGACCTGGATTTCGCTGTGCGGCTCGTGCGGCAGTCGGGCTTGCAGCAGCGCCAGCATCTCGGCGGCCGATTTGCCGGTGGCGCACACAATGAAGATGTAGCCGAACTTCCGCTCGTAGGCGTCGTTGCCAGCCGCCAGGGCCGCCAGGGTTTCGTCCGAAGCCTGGCGCACGGCGCCCTGCTCACTAGCCGCCCAGGCGGCCGTGCTGGCAAACTTCTCTTTTAGCGCAGCTACGCTCCCGATTTTTGGATGATGCAAAAAGGCCTCGCGCCAGTCGGCCTCAGTGAGGTTGTACCACGTGCGCTCGGCCGCTTCATGAAGTGCCGCCGCCGAGGCGAAGGGAAATTGCTGGTTCAGGGTGGTGACCCAGGCAGTGGCCCCGCAGCAGGTGGCCAGGGCCGCGGCGCGGGCAGGGGAGGGGAGGGTGTTGAGGTCGGGAAGGGTCATAAATGGTAGCGTGGACTCTGCGAGTCCGCGCGTAAAACAGTGAAAAACGAGCGGCTCAAATCCATCCACGCGCGGACTCGCAGAGCCCACGCTACCTCACACCACCGTCGGAAACCGGTTCACGTTCTTATAATAGATGTACACCGACGGCTCCTTGCCAATGGACGCGGCCCACTGCTGGCAAAACGGCGCCATCCAGATGGAGTCACCTTTTTTTATCGGATACCACTGCTGGTCAAGCATATAAATGGCCTGGCCCTGCAAGTAGAGCAGGCCGTGCTCCATGATGTGGGTTTCCACCATCGGTAGCTGGCCGCCGGGCTGATAGGTGAAAATGTTGACGGCCATGTCGAAACCCAACTCATTGGGCAACAGCTCCTGGATGCGCAGCGCGTCGTCGCTCATATAAATGGGCGCCTTGCTGTCGTCCTTTTCGCCCCAGTGCACGCCCGGCGTGGCCTGGCCCACCAGCGGCTCGTACACCTTGTGAAAGGTGAGCACCTGCGTGCCGGCCGTGGGGTTTTTGAAGGTATAGCTTTGGCCAACAGGCACGTATACAAACTTGCCGGCTGTGAGAATCCGGCTATCGTCGCCGATGGTGGCCTGCACCTGGCCCTGCACCACGTAGAAAAAAATCTGGCTGGCCTCGGTGGCTCCCGTCAGCTGCCCGGCGTCGGTGAGCGTGACGAGCGTTTGGCAGAGGCGCGCCCCCATTTGCTCATTAATGAGGACGTTGGTAGTGCAGCCCGTCCAACCGGGCACGTTGCTGTTGATGTAGCCATCGGGCGCAATAATGGCGTGGTTGCGCCGCACAACGGAGCGGGTCAGGGAGCCGAGTTCCATAAGGTCAGGATAGGGAAAGGAATGGATGGGAAAGTCGTTTGCCCTTGCGCGCGCAAGGACGGATGGCTCAATTGTGCGCATTTTTTAATTCCAGCAGAAACCGCTCGGCCACCTCCAGCGCCGCCGCCACATCGGTGGCCTCCACGGCTTCCAACGGGTTGTGGCTGATGCCTTTGTAGCAGCGAATGAAGGCCATGGTGGCCGGGGCCACCGCCGAGGCGGGCACCGCGTCGTGGCCCGCGCCGCTCACCAAGCGCACCACGTCGTGGCCGCTGGCGGCGATGGCCTGGGCCAGCAGGTCGTTCAGGCCCGCGTCGCAGGCGGTAGGCGCGGTGGCCTGCACCAGCTGCCAACCCAGCGCCACGCCGCGCCGGGCGGCAATGGCAGCGGCCTGCGCCTGCAAGTCGGCGTAGGCCGCCGCCAGCGGCGCGGCAGCGGGGCTGCGCAGGTCGAGGCTGTGCACCACCTGGCCCGGAATGACATTGCTGGCCGCGTATGGAATGTGCAGCTGGCCCACCGTGGCCACCAGCCCGTGGCCGTGGGCCAGGGCAAAGGCCTCAGTGGCCAGCACAAACTCGGCGGCGGCGGCCAGCGCATCCTGGCGCATGGGCATGGGCACGGTACCGGCGTGGCCGGCCATCCCTTGCCAGGTCAGCTCCACGCGCTGCTGCCCGGCAATGGCCGTGACGAGCGCCACCGGCACGCCGCTCTCCCAGAGCACCGGCCCCTGCTCGATGTGCAGCTCGAAGTAGCCCAGCCACTCGGCGGCGGGCAGGGCATCGGCGGCCAGGGTGGCGGTGCTGCCGCCCATCTCGGCAATAGCCTGGGCCAGGGTAATGCCGTCGGCATCAGCGCGTTGCAAAAGCACTGGGTCAAACGCCCCCGTCACCACCTTGCTGCCCAGGTAGGTGGTGTGAAAGCGCACGCCTTCCTCATCGCTGAAGGCAATCAACTCCAGGTTAAATGGTAAGTCAATGTGCTGATTAATAATGTCTTCTACCAAATCGAGGCCCATCAGCACGCCCAGCGGGCCGTCGTACTTGCCGGCATTTACCACCGTGTCGATGTGCGAGGCCAGCACGAACGTCTTGGCCCCCGGGCGGGGGCTGGCCCAGCGCCCGCGCAGGTTGCCGATGCCATCGAGGCGCGTGGTGAGGCCAGCGGCTTCGAACCAACCTTGCACAAGGTCGCGGCCTTTCACAAAGGCGGGCGTGCCAAACCGGCGCGTTACGGTAGCGCCCGTTGCGTCTTCGCTGATGGCGGCCAGCTGCTCGATGCGGCTGAGAATACGGGCGGTACGAACTTGGTAATCAGACATGTAAAGAATGTAGCGTAAGCTTTAGCTTGCGAGCGAGCACCTAGCGTAAGGCGGACGTCGGCCAACGCAAATGCTCGCTGCGCTCACTCGCAAGCTAAAGCTTACGCTACGCAAAAGCCGAAACCGCAAACATACACGCTCAGCGCGTCAGCATTTGCCCCCGATTCAAGTGCAGAAAATCAGGATGGCGAAAAACCTCCTCGCCCGCCAGAAAAGTATGCGTGACTACGCCCGTCAGCTCGCGGCCCAGGTAGGGCGATACCTTGTGGCGGTGGTGCAGCAGCGCCTCGGTCACGGTGAAGGTGGTGTCGGGGGCCAGCACCAGCAGGTCGGCGTCGTAGCCCTTGGTAATCTGGCCTTTGCGGTGGCTTTGGCCGATGAGCCTGGCCGGATTAGTACTGAGCCAGCGGGCCAGGTCGGGCAGGGTGGCCCCGCGCGCGCGCGCGGCGGTCCAGAGCACGGGCAGCGCCAGTTGCAGCGAGGCAATGCCGCCCCAGGCGCTGGCAAAGTCGCCGCTGGCCAGCTGCTTGAGGCCGGGCGGGGCGGGCGAGTGGTCGGTGGCCACAAAGTCGATGAGGCCGCTTTGCAGCGCTTGCCACAGCTGCTCGTTGTTGGCCCGCTCCCGAATGGGCGGCGCGCACTTGAACTGCGTCTGGCCATCGGCAATATCCTCGGCGTTGAAAAACAGGTAGTGCTGGCCGGTTTCCACGGTGAGCGGCAGGCCCTGAGCCTTGGCTTCGGCAATGGCGGCCAGCGAGTTGGCCGACGATAGGTGCACGATGTGCACCGGGCCGCCGTACTCGGCGCACAGCCGAATCAGGAGCTTGATGGCCTCATCTTCCCAGCTTTTGGGGCGCGAAGCCAGGTAATTGCGGTACGAGCGGGTATCGCCTTTCTTCCACTCGTCGTTGCCCCGCGCTAGCTCGCAGTGCACCAGCAGCGGCCGGCCATGACTAGCCAAAATGGGCATCACGCGCCGCAAATCGGTCTCCGTGGCATTGGGAAAATCGTCGATGCCCGAGTGCGTCAAAAACGCCTTAAACCCCAGCACGCCGGCCGCAATAAGCGGCTCCACCTCGGCCGCATTGCCGGGTACGATGCCGCCCCAGAAGCCCACGTTGGTGTGCAGCTGGCCCTGGGTGGCGGCCTGCTTTATCCGTAAATTCTCAACCGAAGTTGTAACTGGTGAGGAGTTCAACGGCATGTCTACCAGCGTGGTAAGGCCGCCGGCCAGCGCGGCGCGGGTGCCGGTATCGAAGCCCTCCCACTCGGTGCGGCCGGGCTCGTTGAGGTGCACGTGCGGGTCGATAACGCCGGGCAGAATGGCCGCGTTGCCGCAGTTGTGCACGGGGCCGGCCACGGCTGCCTCGTAGGGCAGCACGTCGGCGATGCGGCCGCCTTGCAGCACCAGCAGGGCCGGGCGCTGGCCGGTGGGCAGCACCACGGCAGTGCTTTGCAGGAAAGTAGTGGTCATGAGGCAGATGGCGGCTATATTGCCGCCCCGCAAGCTACGCGCCAATGCCTGCTAAACTACAGGCAAACACTGCGCGCTGGCTCTCCAGTGGCCAACCCAACCCGAGCTAGCGTAATGACTACAAATCAGCAGACTATTAAGGTATTATTGCAAGAAATAGCCAGCCCGAATCCAGCCTATTACCCCTTGCAGCCGGCTAGCCAGCAGGCCCTTGCTACGTTTGAGCAGCGGGCCATTGCCCGGGGGGTGCCCACCGGGGTAACCCAGCAGCTGGTGGCGTTTTACCAGGTTGCCAACGCTTTTTTCTATGATTCTTGCCTGGGGTTTTTCACGTGCGACGACGAGCTGATTTTTGAATGGTGGGAGGCGAAAGAGCTGTGGCTAAGCTTGATGCACATGGACGTAATTCGGTGGTCAGGGGGTAAGTTTTGCGTGGGCGATGCCAGCAACGTGAGCTATTCCCCTGCCCACGAACACGATACGCTGCTGGCGCTGCTGACAGGTTGCCGCGACGAGATTAAAGAAATGGAAGCGGCAGAGCCTGAGCCCGGCGACGACTTTTAGCCCCGGGGTTTTGAACCCGATAATTACCTGAAGCACCCGTACTATGCCCATCAAACTCGCTGCCAACGCCTATGGCAAAAACGCCGTGAATCTGTCGCGCGTCATTCGCCACGCCGACCACCACGAGTTCCGGCAGGTGTCGGTGAGCGTGCAGCTGACGGGCGACTTCGACGCGGCCCACACGCTGGGTGACAACGCGTTAATTCTGCCCACCGATACCCAGAAGAACACCGTGTACGCCCTGGCCAGGGAGCATTTTACGGGTACCATCGAAGCCTACGCGCTGGTGCTGGCGCGGCATTTTATCGCCCGCAACCCGCAGCTGAGCCAGGCGCGCATCGAGATTCTGGAGCACGGCTGGCAGCGCATGAATTTTGATGGGAAGGCGCATTCGCACAGCTTCACGGGCGGCGGCTCCGAAAAGCGCCGCGCCGTGGTGGTGCTGACTGCCGAGGGCACCTGCACCGTGTGGGCCGGCCTGAAGGGCCTCCTACTGCTCAAAACCGCCGGCTCAGGCTTCGTGGGCTATCCCAAAGACGAGTTCACGGTGCTGCCCGAAACCACCGACCGCATCCTGGCCACCGAGTGCGAAGCCGAGTGGGAATACACCAGCGCCGACCTCGACTTTGAGCCGCTGTACCAGAAAATCAGGACCGGTTTGCTGCGCACGTTCTCCGAACACCAGAGCCTTTCGGTGCAGCACACGCTGTATGCTATTGGTGAAAACATGCTGGAGGAAAACGCTGAGGTGAAGGAGGTTAGCCTTGTTATGCCTAACAAGCATCACATTCCGTTCAACCTCACGCCCTTCGGCCAGGAGAACACGAACGAGGTATTTGTGGCGACCGATGCGCCGTTTGGCTACATCACCGGCACGCTGGTGCGGGGTTGAGCTATTTGTCTAAGACTTGAGTAAAAACGCCCGTCATTGCTTGATGCGCAACATGCTCGCAATGACAACGGCTGACAGGTCGATACTACTCTCTGCTTCCCATGCCCACCCCGCCCCGCGACCTCCCCGCCTGGACCCTCGCCGCCGCCGCCCTGCGCGCCGGCCGGCCGGCCGCCCTGCTGTGCGTGGTGCGCAGCGCGGGTAGCAGCCCCGGCCGCCAGGGCTTCAAAATGACGGTGACGGCCGAGGCGGTGGCCGGCTCCATTGGCGGCGGCATCATGGAGCACAAGTGGGTGGAATTGGCCCGCCAGCGCCTGCGCGCCGGCGACCACGCGCCGCTGCTACGCCCTCAGATTCATCGGCGCGAGGCCCCGGCCGACCGCTCGGGTATGATGTGCGCTGGTGAGCAGGAGGTGCTGCTGTGGCCCTTGCAACCCAGTGACTTGCGGGTGGTAGCGGCCATCGAAACGGCCTTGCAGCAGCTGAGCAGCGGGGCCTGGGAGGTGAGCGAAACTGCGGGCCTGCGGCTGGCAAGCGAGGGGCCGGCCAACTTTTATGCCTATCAGCCCGGCCCCGGCTGGCACTACGGCGAGCGGCTGGGTTTCCGTGACCAGCTCACCATTGTGGGGGCCGGGCACGTGAGCCTGGCTTTATCACAAGTAGCTAGTAATCTGGGGTTTGAAATAACTGTGCTCGACGACCGCGCCGACCTGCCCACGCTAGTCGCCAATCACTTTGCCCACCGCAAGCATCAAGTTGATTACGAGGCACTAAGCGTGCCGCCCGGCCCGCGCCGCTACGTGGTAGTCATGACCGTGGGCTACCGTACCGACGTCGTGGCCCTGCGCCGCTTGCTGGGCCACGAGTACCGCTACCTCGGCGTGATGGGCAGCGCTACCAAAGTAGCCGAGCTGCGCCGCGTGCTGCAAACCGAAGGGTTTGATGTAAGTGGTTTGCGCGGGCCGATTGGGGTGGCAATAAACAGCCGCCTGCCCGAGGAAATTGCCGTGAGCGTGGCCGCTGAGCTGATTGCGGTACGCAATGCGTAGCGCGAACTTTCTGGTTTGCGCTACAAGCCCACCAGCCGCCGGGCCGCGCTGATAATGGCCAGTTCGGCTTGGCCGGCGGGCTTTTGGGCGGCGTCTAGCTGCCCTTTGGCGGCGGCCTGCCAGGGTGGTAGCAGGGGCTGGCCTTGGGTTAGCTGCGCGAGGCGCTGGTCGAGCAAACTCACTACTACCCCGAGCTGGGCGGCCAGCGGCGCGTACTCGGCCAGGCTGGGGCTGAGCACAAGCAGCGGCGGCAGCTGCTCGATAGCGCGCTGCCAGCCAGCAATCTGGCTTTGCAGGCTGGCGAGCTGGCGCTTGGCGGCAGCCGACAAAACGGGCGGCACGGCCGGAAACGTGGGCATCCCGATGCGGAGGCTGGCCAGCAGGCTGTCGGCCGTGGCCCCGAAGCGGCGGGCGGCGTCCGACTCGGCCGGGGCGGCATCGACGAGGCGCGTTAGGGGCGTTTCGGTGGTGTAGATAAGGCCCTGGAAATGACGCTTATACTCTTTAACCGGCTCAAGGAGGCCGGCCAGGGTTTGCAGCGCGGGCAGAGCGGCGGGGTAGGGTGCGGCCAGCTGCGCCAGCAGGGCGGCCGGGGCGTGGCGGTGGCGCAGGCCCAGGGCCTCCAGCTCGGTGCTCACGAAGGCTAGGCGGCGGTACATATCGGGCACGTCCTGGCTCAGGGCGGCGGGGCTCCAAAGGCGCTCGGCCACGGCGGCGGCGCGGGGCCACACCCGGCTGTCGTAGATGACGCTGTCGGCAAACTCGCTCCACATGGCGGCCTCGCCGCCCAGCACGCGGCCGGCCAGCGAGTCGGGCACGCCTTGCAGCGGGTCGGCGGCGTAATGGCTGGCGGCCGAGTAGTTGAGGTCAAGGTAGTAGCCGTGGGCGCGCAGGGCGGGGTGGCCCTGGCGCACGGCGTCGAGCACGCCCTTGGGGCCGCGCCAGGTTTCGACTATGATGGGCGTGGGCAAGCCGGGGCCCAGGATTTCATCCCAACCCACCATCGTTTTGCCCAGCTTTTGTAAAATGCTGAGCATCCGGCGGTTGAAGTAATTTTGCAGCTGGTGCTTGTCGCCGTTGCCCTTGGCATTTACGAAGCCCTTGGCCTTCATAAACGCCACAATGCGCGGGCTGCGGCGCCACTGCCGGCCGTCGTTCTCATCGCCACCAATGTGGAAATACGGGTCGGGAAAGAGGCCGCTCATCTCGGTCAGCACCGAGTCGAGCATGGTGTAGGTGCCCTCGCGGGTGGGGTCGAGCAGGGCCCAGTTCTGGCTGGTGCCCCAGCGCGTGGGCACCGCTTTTATAGAGTCGTTGCTGCCCAGGCGCGGGTAGGCGGCCAGCAGCGCGCCGGTGTGGCCAGGCAGGTCGAACTCGGGCACCACCCGAATGCCGAGCCGGCCGGCGTAGCGCACTACCTCGCGCACCTCGGCCTGGGTGTAGTAGCCGGTGGCGCCGGCCACGGTGTGCAGGCGCGGAAACAGCCGGCTCTCCACGCGCCAGCCCTGGTCGTCGCTCAGGTGCCAGTGCAGCACGTTGAGCTTCACGGCGGCCATCCCGTCGAGGTTGCGCTTGATAATGGCCACCGGCAGGAAGTGCCGCGCCGGGTCAATTAGCAGCCCGCGCCAGGCAAAGCGCGGCCGGTCCTGGATGTCGCACAGCTGCGCCCGCCAGCCCCGCGGCGTGCTCTCCAGCACCTGCCGAAACGTGGCCAGCCCGCGCTGAATGCCCAGCGGCGACACGGCCGTGAGGCTGGCCCCGGCGGCCGTTACGCGCAGCCGGTAACTTTCATCGGCAGAGGTGGCCGGGCCCGTAATGTGCCGGCGCAGCGCCAGCAGCGGCGCGGTGGCAAAGCGGTAGTGGCCGGCCTGCCAGGTAGCCTGCGCGGGCACCGGCAGCAGCGGGCGCTGGGCGCTGGCGCTAAGGCTGAGTAAAAGCAGCAGTAAAATCTTCGCGCAGAGTTGCGCAGAGTTAGCGGAGTTTCGCAAAGGCGAAGGGTGAAAAACGTTGCGAAACTCGGCCAACTCTGCGAAACTCTGCATTATCATATCAATCCCCTGGCCTTGAATTCCAGGTACTTATTTAGCGTGTTCACCGTCAGCAGGTGCGGTGGAGTGAGCAGGGCCTGGATGCCGTAGCGCTGCAATTCGAGCACTATCTGGCGTTTTTCCTGTTGAAATTTTTCGGCGATGGTTTGGTTGTACACATCGGCCGTGGTGTCGGCCGGCGCGTCGAGGAAGGTGCGCAGCTCGGTGTTTTCGAAGAATACTACCAGCAGCAAATGCGCCTTGCCCAAGGCCCGCAGGTAAGGCAATTGCCGTTCCATTCCCTGCAAGGTTTCAAAATTGGTGAACAAAATTAGCAGGCTGCGCTGCTTAATCCTGGCGCGCACCGTGGCGTAGAGGCGCTCGTAGTCGGTTTCGAGGTACTGCGTTTTCTGGTGAAAAAGCACCTCTAGAATGGTGCGCAGGTGGCCTGGCCGGCGCTCGGCGGGCACCATTGCGCCGGGCTTGTTGGCAAACGTAATCAGCCCCGCTTTGTCGTGCTTGAGGAGCGCGATATTGCTCATCACCAGCGTGGCGTTGATGGCGTAGTCGAGCAGGCTGAGGCCCGCGAAGGGCATGCGCATCACGCGGCCCTTGTCGATGAGGCAATACACTTGCTGGGCGCGCTCGTCCTGAAAGTGGTTGACTACCAGCGTATCGCTGCCCCCGCCGGCGCGCCGGGCGCTGGCCTTCCAGTTGATGGTGCGCGGGTCGTCGCCGGCCGCGTAGGGCCTGATTTGCTCAAACTCCGTGCTCTGCCCCACCCGCCGAATGCGCTTGATGCCCACCTCCGTGAGGCGGTTGTGGATGGCCAGCAGCTCGTACTGCCGCATCTGCAAAAAGGAGGGGTACACGGGCACCGTCCGGCGCTGGTCGAAGCGGAAGCGCCGCCGCACCAGCCCCAACGGCGAGGCCGCGTACACGTTGAGGGCCCCAAACTCGTAATCGCCGCGCTTGGTGGGCCGCAGCTGGTAAGTGATTATTTGCGTTTGGCCCGGCTCAATACGTGCCTCGAACAGCACGTCGCGCCGCTGAAACTGGTGCGGAATCTCGTCAATCACTTCCACTTGAATACCAAACCGATAGCGGCTTTCCAAGAAGAGCTGTACCTCATTGTCGTCGCCGTTCGAGAGCTTATCGCCGAGCACGCGCCGGCCCAGCACCGGGCTGGCCCCGCTCGCCGCCGGCGCGTAAAGCAGCGCCGCGTCGAGCAGCGTCAGCAGCCCGGCTGCACCCAGCAGGATGGACATGGGGCCCAGCAGCCAGGGCAGGAAAAACGCCACTACAAAGCCGGCGATGAGCGCGGCGAACAGATAGAAGAAGCGAGTTGTTAGAAAGAGGCTCATGCGCTGTTGTTCGGGAAGTTTACGCTGAGGTTCGCTGAGAATCGTCCAAGCCGTTGACTTTGCGCACGATGCCTTCTTTTAGGCGGGGCACGTTGAAGTTGATAAGCAGCCCAAGCTTGTGGCCCGATAGCTTGAGGTAGGTAAGTAGTTGCATGTGATGTACTTCCAGAATGGTTTCGATGGACTTAATTTCCACGACTACCCGGTTTTCAACCAGCAAATCCATCCGAAAGCCCACATCCATTCCCACGCCCTTATATACCATTGGCAACGAAACCTGGGCCTTCACCAAAAGCCCTGCTTGCAGTAGCTCATACTGCAAAGCGGTTTCGTAAACCGACTCCAGCAGCCCCGGCCCCAATTCGGTGTGCACCTCAAAAGCGGCCTTCCGAATCAAATAAGAAATATCGTTTTCCTGCATAAAAAACTCAGCGAACCTCAGCGTTTTACCACTGCGAACCTCAGCGGTAACTTCCCGAACATACCCCCAAAAAACTCTACCGCGGTACCTCCACGCTCTGCACAATGGCTCGCACTACCTCATCGGCCGTGCCGCCCTCCATTTCGCGCTCGGGCGTGAGCATGATGCGGTGGCGCAGCACCGGCGCGGCCAGAAACTGCACATCCTCGGGCGTTACGAAGTCGCGGCCGCGCAGGGCGGCCAGGGCCTTGGCCCCGTTGAGCAGCGCGATGCTGGCGCGGGGCGACGCGCCCAGGTACAGCGCCTTGTGCGCCCGCGTCTGGCCCACGATTTTGGCGATGTATTCGAGCACGTTAGCCTCCACGCGCTGCTGGCCCACTTGCCGGCGCAGGGCGGCCAGGTCCTCGGCCGTGAGCACGGCCTGCACCTTATCAAGCGGCGTGCCGCCGAAGCCGGCGTGGTGGCCCTGGAGAATCTGGATTTCCTCAGCCAGCGTGGGGTAGCCCACGTTCAGTTTGAAGAGAAAGCGGTCGAGCTGGGCCTCGGGCAGGCGGTAGGTACCTTCCTGTTCGATAGGGTTTTGCGTGGCCAGCACCACGAAGGGCGTGGTCATGCGGTGGGTGGTGCCGTCCTGGGTTACGGTGCGCTCCTCCATCACCTCAAACAGGGCCGATTGGGTCTTGGCGGGGGCGCGGTTGATTTCGTCAATCAGCACCACGCTGGCGAAAATGGGGCCGGGCCGAAACTCGAAGTCGCCCTGCGCCGGCCGGAAGATGCTGGTGCCCAGCACATCGGCCGGCATGAGGTCGGGCGTGAACTGGATGCGGCTGAACGGCACGGCCAGCGTGCGGGCCAGTAGCTTGGCGGTGAGGGTTTTGGCCACGCCGGGCACGCCTTCGAGCAGCACGTGGCCATCGGCGAGCAGGGCGGTGAGCAGCAGCTCCAGCAAGTCTTGCTGGCCCACTATTACCTGGCCTATCTGCTGGCGCACGGCCTCGGTGCGGGCCGTGAGGTGCGAGAGGTCGGTGCGCGGGGCCAAGGCGGGCTCGGGGGCCGCCGCGGTGGCGGGCAGCTGGTTGTCCGACGGTGAAAAAGGCGTTTCGTTTTCCATTACTAAAAGGGCCGGGTGGGCCAGTAGGCTACTTAAAAAATTGGGGCGAAGCGACGAAACCAGTGTGCCAGTGGCCTAACTTGCCGGCCCGCCAACGGCTCAAACAAGCCGAAAAACAACGAAAAAAGCCCTTTTAAACATCATAAAGGCACTTTATTAGAAAAGTACAATTCACGAAAAAGGCCATTTCCCGGCACAGTGCAAAAGTTGATTTTCACCGTGATTCGTGCTTGAAATCCTGGATGGCGCGGCTCAAAATAAGCAGTTCGCGGTCGGTGACGGCGGGGGCGGTGCGGGCAAAATTGATGAGCCGCACCAGCTCATCGACGCGGGGCCGGGCCACGCCCGACTTCTGGCTGAGGCGCTCGCGGAAGTCCTCATCGGCTAGGTTGGGCGCGGGCTCGTGGAAGCGGGTGCGCAGGTAATCGAGGAACAGCGCCGTTTTCTTTTCGGCAATGCGCGCGTGGTTGCGCCCCTGCTGGTAGAGGCCCGCCACGGTGCGCGTAAAAAGCAGCGTAGTATTGGGCAACGGCTTGATAGTGGGGATGATGCGCTGGCGGCGGCGCGCCTCCACCAGCACGAATAGCAGCCCCGTGAGCAGTAGCAGGTAGTAGGCCGTGCGCAGGGCCGGGTGGGCCATTACCACGCGCAGCAGCGACTGCTCGCCGGCGCGGCCCTGCTTCTGGTACTCGTCCCACCAGGCGGGGTGGCCGGCGGGCAGGCAGGAGAGCGCCGCAAACGCAAAGTCGGCGGTGCGGGGCCGCAGCACCCAGTAGTTGCCAAAGGCCAGCGGCACCGAGCACAGGTAAAAATGCCCGCGCCCGTGGTCGAGGCGCAGCAGCACCGGCCGGCCCTGCTTATCGGCGGCCAGGGTGGCCCCGCGGTGGGCGCGCCGCGCCGTGAGGGCCAGCCGGTAGCTGGCGGCGGCCGGACTGAACCAGAATATTGGGCTGCCGGGGCGCAGCAGGTGCAGCGCCACCGAGTCAGCCCGGCCCACGCCGGGGGCCAGCATCCGCGTAAACGAGGAGTCGGCGGGGTAGGTGCGGAAACCCAGCGAATCGGCCAGGGTGGGGCCGCGGCTGGTGCGCTCGAAGCTCTCGGCCGCGATAAACACGGTGTGGCCCTGTGCCACGAAGCGCAGCAGGGCATTGGTTTCCAGCGAGCTGGCGGTAAACTCCTGATTGATAAAGATGTACTGCGCCTGCGTGTTAGTCAGGGGCAGGGCGGCTGCCTCCAGCGCGGCAGCGGCCTGGTCGTTGGCGGTATCGGCCGAGTCGTTGTCGAACGTCACGTTGGCGGGCCGGCCGCCTTGCAGCCGGGGCTCCTCACTGCCCAGCAGCTGGTTGTAGATGGGCTGGCGCACGCTGGCTACCGAGTCGGTGCCCAGCACCTGCGGCAGGGCATCGAAAAGCACGAAGGTGCCGTACGGAATCTTGTCCTTGCTGCTGAGCGAGGGCGACCAGTCGAGCGGCTTGGGGCGGTAGTATTCGAGGGCCACGTAGGCCCCAAACAGCAGCACCAACCCCACCAAATACCAGCGAAAAGTAGTCACGTGCGAGAAGGTTAGCGGCCCAGTAAGTCTTGATAGATAGACAGATAGTCGGCCGCGGCCTGCGCCCAGCTGAACTGCCCGGCCTGCGCCTGGGCCTCGGCGGCGCGGGCGGGCGAGTGCCGGGCCAGCCCCGCGGCTAGCGCCCGCCGCATGGCGGCGGGCGCAAAGTCATCGAAGTAATACGCCGCCGCGCCGCCCACCTCGGGCAGCGAGGTGAGGCGGCTCAAAAACACGGGCTTGCCCAGCTGCATGGCCTCCACCACGGGCAGGCCAAAGCCCTCAGCCAGTGAGGGTTGCAGGTAGGCCTGGCAGTGCTGGTAATACCACGTTTTGTCGGCCTCGCTGATGCCGGTGAGCACCGTTACGCGGTCGGCCGCGCCGGCCTGCGCGGCGGCCGACCGGATGGCGGCCACGTACTCGGCCTCGGCAAAGCTGCCGGCAATAACCAATTCATTATCAGTATCTTGCAAGAGGGTGGGCAGCACGTGGTAGTTCTTCTTGGCATTGATGGTGCCCAGGGCGAAGAAAAACGGCCGGCGCGGCACGTAGGCCGGCGCGTGGCCGGCGGGCAGGGGCGCCAGGGCCTCTACGCCGCGCCGCACGTAGCGCAGGGGCTGGCGGCCGGTGTAGCCCAGCAGGTCGGCGTGGCGCAACACGTCCTGGCGCACGAAGTCGGAGATAGTAACCAGGTAATCCGCTCGTTTGATGTTGCGGCGCACCATGGCCAGCTGCCGGGAGTAGGTGCGGGTATTGGGCTTTTCGTGCAAAAAATTGAGGTCGTGAATCGTGAGCACCACCTTGGTGAAGGGGCTGGTGGGCACGTACCAGCTCAGCTGCGAGGTGGCGTGCCACAGCTGGTAGCCGTAGCTAGGCGGGTTGAGGTACTTGTGGAAGCTGCGCTGCGTGAGGTAGCGCACGCCTTGCCGGCCCAGCCCGCCCACCTCCCGGGGCGGCACGTAGCAGGTGAGCTGGTAGCGGTGGTTTTGGCGAATGAGCTCGTGGGCCAGCGGCACCACAAAGTGGCTGAAGCCACTGTTGCGGTCCTTCAGCGGCTCACAGTCAAGCAAAATTCGGGGAAGCGACATTTGGTAAGCTAATAGCTAATAGCTAATAGCTGCTAGCCGTTAGCTTTTATTATTGATAAACAGGCAGTTGTGCGGAAAGCGATGACAGTTTTGAACGTGAGCAGCGCAAAAAATCAGGCGGGTTGGGCGCGGGCGCCGCTCAATTGCTGGCTCAGTCGGTGCTGGTCGGCGCGCACGGCCTGGTAGCTGGCGGCCGACACCGGCAGCTCGCCGTACCAGCTGTAGGCAAACTGCCGCGTGAGCTGGGCAAACGCC
This sequence comes from Hymenobacter sp. H14-R3, assembly GCF_030063445.1. GTDB lineage: Bacteria > Bacteroidota > Bacteroidia > Cytophagales > Hymenobacteraceae > Hymenobacter. Next base: position 118,085 of record NZ_JASITD010000006.1, read on the forward strand.
GGGTGGGCGGCCGGGTAGCTGGCGGCCAGTTCGAGCAGGTAGGCCTGGTTGGTTTTGTCGGGTTGCCAGGCGATTAGGTCGCGGTCGGTGAGCTGCTTGAGCAGGTGCAGGTAGCCCAGGCGCCCGGCCAGCCGCAGGTTGCCGGTGGCCTCGGCCTGGGCAATGGCCTCGGCAAAGTTCAGCTCGTGAATGTTCTCCTGGCTGGTTTCGTAGGCCAGCGGCGCGCGGCGCGGCGCGCGCCCAAACATCCGCGTAATATCTACCTGCAAAAACTTGAGCACTGCAAAAACCACCCCCGCGCCCAGCAGGCAGTAGAAGATGGTGTTCCAGGCCACGCGGCCGCCCTGGGTGCTTTGCAGGCCGCCTACCTGCCGCAGCACCCAGCCCAGCAGCCGCTGCCACCAGCTGGCCGTGGCCGGCTCCTCGGCCACCTCGGTGTACTGAAAATCGCGCTGGCCGCGCAGCTCGCGCAGGCGCTCGGCGGCGGGGCGGCGCACGGTTGCGGGGGCCGCATCGGGCGGCAGGGGCGGGGCCGTGGCAGTATCGGCCCGCGCCTGGGCCAAGCGGCGCAGCACCGCGGGCGGCCCCTGCGCCCGGGCTGCCGGCGGGCCACTGGCTGCCAGGGCCAGCAGGAGCAGGGCGCGCCGGCCGCGTTTGGCTGAAATATTGATGTTACGCAAGTAATTGTTAGTCATAGGACTTACGCAAAAGCTGTAACTTGAAAGGAAAAGCGATGAAAGTGACCGCGCAACTTTACGGGCAGTTTTTGGTGAGCAGCCAAGTCAACTACACAGGCACGTACCTGGCCGACCATCTGGAGGGCCTGACGCACGACAATGTGCGTTACTTCCTCAAGACCAGGCGGTTCACGCCGCGCCAACTCTGGCAGCAGGTGCGTCCGCAGGTGGTACTGAGCCAGCGGGGCTACGTCTTGTTCGACGACACAGTGCTGGATAAGCACCACAGCCGACGCATCGAACTTGTTCGCCGTCAGTATAGCGGCAATGCCCACGGCGTGATTGCCGGCATCGGCCTGGTCACCTGCGTGTACGTCAATCCGGAAACCGACCAGTTCTGGCTCATTGACTACCGCCTCTTTGCGCCCGATACCGATGGCAAGACCAAGCTCGACCACGTGGCCGACATGCTCGGCCAGTTGGCCCCGCGCGGCATTCTGTACCGCACGGTGTTGATGGATAGTTGGTACGCCACCACGGCCCTGTTCAAGTGGCTGCTCAAAGCCGAAAAAACGTTTTACTGCCCGCTGAAAAGTAACCGCTTGGTGGACGATTCCGGTGGCCAGCAGCCCTACCAGCCCGTGGGCTGCCTGAGCTGGTCGACTGCGGAAGTGGCGGCTGGCAAAACCCTGAAAGTGAAGGGCATGCCGAAGGAGTGCAAGTTGAAACTTTTCCGCGTACTGGTGTCTCCCCACCGGACGGACTACCTCCTGACCAACGAGGTAGCGCCCCGCGCCACGGCCGCTGCCGAACAAGAAAGCAGCGTTCGCTGGACGATTGAGCAGTTTCACCGCGAACTCAAGCAGCTCACCGGCGTGCAGGCCTGTCAGTGCCGGCTGGCCCGCAGCCAGCGCAACCACATTGCCCTGGCCGTGCGGGCCTGGACCCGGCTCAAACAAGCTGCCTACCAGACCAAGCAGACCGTCTATCAGCTTAAACAAGGCTTTTTGGATGCGTATATGCGGCACGAGTTGATACAGCCAGTACTGGCTTTTGCGTAAGTCCTAAGTCAATAATTAATACTCACCTTCTTCTTCGGGTCGGTAGTAGCCCGACTGCGCCACCGGCGCGGCCTGGGGCTGGCCCAGCTGGTCCACGAGCAGGCGCAGGCCGCGGCCCTCGCGCTTCTCGACCAAGTTAAAATACTGAAACACCAGCGCCAGCATGGGCAGCGTGTAGGTAATGACGATGCCCACCGCGTAAAAACACTGGGCTATCAGGCCCAGCACGTCGGAACCGAGGCCCGGTACTTGCAGCATCTTGCCAAACGTAACGGCGTACTGCGGAATGGCGAACACCACGGCCAGCATCGATTGCAGAAATGTGGCTACCAGGATGAGCCCAAACGTGGCCCACCAGCGCCCCCGAATCAGCTGAAAGCACCGACCCACGCTCGCAAATACGCCCCGGTCTTCAAACCATAGTACCGGAAAAAATAAGCTCATCGCGATGGATGCATAAATAATCAGGAAGTAGAGTACTGGTATCAGCAAAAACCCCCAGGCCAGCCCCGACGAGCCGGTGCCCAGTAGTTTGCCGATGCCCACGGCCCCGCCCACCAGCACCAGCACGCCCACCACCAGCGCCACGTAGCCGCCCACCAGCAGCCCGATAATGGCTAGCATGCGGCCCAGGCGGGCGCGCAGCTCGGCCCACACCTCGCGGGGCGTAACGGGCACGGCGGCCGGCAGCCGCAGCCGCGCCCGCACGTAGCCGTGCACCGTGCCCACGAGCAGCAAAAACGCCAGCAGGCCGCCCAGCATAGCCAGCCCCAGCCCGCTAAAGCCCGCTGCGCCGAACTGGTCAAACGGGTTGGCGGCCCTGGGTACCACCCCCGCCCGCTGGGCGGCCACGGCGTGCCCAGTAAAGTTGAACATGGTGTTGGTGAAGATGCCCAGCCCAATGCCCATGAGCAGCGTGCCTGGCAACACAAAGTAAACCAGGCACTTACCCAAAGGCCGCCAGTGCGCCCCAATAAAATCGAAGGCCGCCGAAATCTTAGCGCCAAAGTCGCGCTCTTGCCAAAAGTCGGCCGGGCTGGTAAAAGTATTCTTCATAGAGGCTGGTAAAAAGCTGGGTGTGAATAACTTGTTGATAACTTAGGCGGGGCGGGCCAGCCGCTGCACCCGGCGCGGGTACACGCCAAAGTACCAGCCCATAAACGCCGCCGAGCCGCCGATGATGCTGAGGCTCAGGGCCAGCGGCATTTCGGTGTGGCGCGTTACGAAGCCTTCGAGAAAGGCGGCCACCACAATGATGGGCACCAGGCCCAGGGCCAGCTTCACGGCGTCGCGGGCGGCGCGGGCCAGCGACTCGCGCCGCGAGTAGGTGCCCGGAAACAGCAGCCCGCCGCCCAAAATGAAGCCCGCCCCGCCGGCCAGCACAATGCTCGGGATTTCGAGCGTGCCGTGAATCCAGATGGTGAGCAGCGAGGGTAGCAGCACATGCTGCTGGTAGAAAAAATACTGAAACGCCCCCAGCATCAGGCCATTAGCAAAGAGCGAGTACAGCGTGCCCAGCCCCAGCGTGAGGCCCAGGGCAAAGGTGCGCAGGGCCACCAGCAGGTTATTGGCGGCAATGCCCACAAACATGGCCGCCGAGCCGCCCGACTTATAAATGGCCATGGGGTCGCCGCGCCGGATGTTGGCCAGCGTCTGGTTCACGTAGTCGTCGCCGAGCACCACGCGCAAAAAATCGGCGTCGTAGGCCGCCGACAGCACCCCCAGCGCCGTGAACAGCACAAATAAGCCCATGGCCCAGGCCAGCGCCACTTGGTGCCGGGCCACCACCAGCGGCACCTCCACGGCCCAAAACTGCGCAATGCGGCGCGGCTGCTCGGCCTTGTTGCGGTACAGCGACTGGTGCAGGCGGCCAGCCAGCGCGTTGAGGTACGCCGCGGTATCCGAGCCGGGGTAAAAGGTTTGGGCGTAGGCCAGGTCGTCGGTGAGGGCCACGAAGCGGGCGGCCAACTCGTCGGGCGTGGCGGGCGGGCGGGCGTCGTACTGCTGCCAGCGCTCCTGGTTTTGACGCAAAAAAACGGCTTCGCGCATAAGTTGGCGGGGTTAGGGCCTAAAGGTAGGCAGCGGCCGAATACGCACTTAGCTGGAAAGGCGTATTTTTCGGCTCATTCCAGCATAGCGGGCTTTATGGCAACCATTCGCATTCACACCACCCAAAACGTTACGCTCGAATATGAGGTGGCCAGCATTGGCAGCCGCATCGTGGCCACCATTCTCGACTACCTGATACTGCTGGCCTGGAGCGGGCTGTGGCTGGTTATCGCGCTTGCCGTAGTCCTGGCTACCAGCGGCAAGGGTGGCCACAGCAACCTCAGCTACCGCAACCCGGCCGAGCTGCTGGGGGTAGCCCTGGCCGTGCTGCTAGGCATTATTATCGTGGCCCCGTTTTTCTTCTACAACCTGGCTTGCGAGATATTCTTCAACGGCCAGAGCCTGGGCAAAAAGGCGCAGCACCTGCGCGTGGTGCGCCTCGATGGCACCGCGCCGCGCCTCGGCGACTACTTTCTGCGCTGGCTGCTGCGCATCGTCGATTTTGGGTTTGGCTACGGCGTTATCGCCGTTGTCACCATCGCCCTCAACGGCAAGGGCCAGCGCCTCGGCGACCTGGCCGCCGGCACCAGTGTTATCAGCCTGCGCGCCCGCCCCGGCCCGCTGGCCGACCTGGCCCCGCCCGCCGCGCCAATAGGCTACGAGCCGGTGTTTGCCCAAGCCGCCGACCTCAGCGACCACGACGTAACGCTGCTGCGCCAGCTGCTGGGCCGCGGCCTGCAACACGAAAACCACCTGCTGCTGCACGAGACGGCTACCAAAATAAAGCAGCTGCTGCACGTGAGCAGCGACCTGCCCGATGAAGCCTTTCTGCGCACCATCCTGCGCGACCATGCCCACCTGGTAACGCAGGCGTAAGTATTTGGCTGTTAGCTGCTAGTCTTTCTGCTTAGGACTTACACCAAAGCGTTTGTCATTGCCGCGCTCCACTGCGTTGCGCTCGCAATGACAAACGCTTTGGTGTAAGTCCTGGCCAAATACCCCAACTAAAAAAGGCTTACCCACACGTGGGTAAGCCTTTTTGCTTGAAGCGCGAACGCTACTTGCTAGTTGCGGGTCATGGCCTGGTTGGTAGCCAGCTCACTGGCCGGAATGGGCCACACGTAGAGCGAGTTGTTGGGCTCCACGGTACCCACCGGGCCTTTGCCCGGGATGGTGGCGTTGAGGCGCATCAGGTCGTTGTTGCGCAGGCCTTCGCCCAGAAACTCGATGCGGCGCTCCAGCACCAGCGCATCGGCAGCGGCGCTTGCCGAGCCCAGGCCAGCAGCCGTGTAGGCCGTAGCCCCCGAGCGGCTACGCACGGCGTTGAGCAGCAGCAGCGCCTGGGAGTCGACGTTATTGGTAGAGCGCACGCGGGCCTCGGCCAGGTTCAGAAGCACCTCGGCGTAGCGGATAACCGGGGCCTTATCGGTGTAGGGCGTGCCGGTGGGGTACTTCTTGAGGAACGTTTCGGTACCAGACTTTACCACGAAGTTGGTGCGGCGGGCATCGGCAGTTTCCCAGCGGGTATCGACTACGAGGCCCCCAGCGGTGGTGTTCAGGCCATATTCACCATTGCCGCCCAGGGAGGAGGGTAGGTAGTAGTAGGCCAGCTGGTTTTGGGTGCCGGGTGCGTCCTGGGCCGTGAAGGGGAAGGACATAATGCTCTCGGTAGTTTCCTGCGGCGTGGCAAACACGGCTGCTACCGAAGCGTTGAGCGCATTGGCTACGCCCGTAGCAGCGGCAAACGGGGCCGTGGCCGGCACTATCTTATTGGCTTCCGTAATAACGTCGGCGTAGCGGCCCATGCTCAGGTATACCCGCGTTTTGAGGGCGATGGCCGTGTTGCGGTGCGCCCGCGTCACGTTCAGGGTAGTGGCCGTGGCACCGTAGGTCAGGGGCAGGTTTTGCTCGGCAAAGGTGAGGTCGTCCAAAATCTGGGCGTACACCTCGGCTACCGTGCTGCGGGCCAGGTTGTTGTTGTCGGAGCCGGTTTCGCCCTTCAGGCGCAGCGGTAGGCCCGGGCGGGTGCCCCCGCCGTCGGTATAAGGCCGGGCGTAGAGCTGAAGCAGCGAGTAGTAGCAGAGGGCCCGCAGCAGCCGCGCCTCCCCGCGGTAGTTGAGCACCGTGGCGGCGTAGGTGCTTGGGAACGTGGGCACTACGAACTTGCTGGCATTGGCATCGAGGCCGGCCAAAAACACATTGACCTGGTTGATAGCCTGGTAGCCGTAGGCCCAGGCGTTGGTCACGTCGTTCTGCGACTGCTCAGTCTCGGTGTGGTTCCACACGCTGAGGCCCGTTACGGCGTTGGACATCCGGTTGAGAAAGTCGTTGGCCCGAATGTCGCCGTAAATCTGCATCCGGCCCCCCAGGAAGTTGCCCGTTTTCACGAAGCCATACAAGCTGTTGACCTGCAAGGCAATCCGGTCGGGTGAGCTGAATACCACCTGGTCCGAAAACTGAATCTGGGGCGTGGGGCTCAGTAAGTCGTTCTGGCAAGAGAAAGTGCCAAGCGCCAGCAGGGCGGTGCATACTACGGCCGTAGTCTTTTTTAGTGCGAATTTCATTATAGAATACGATTAGAAGCCGATGTTGAAGCCTGCGGTATAGGTGCGAGCCTGACCTACCGAGTTGCGGTCAACGCCCGCGCCCGTGTTGCTGGCCCCGTTGGTGGAGATTTCGGGGTCGATGCCCGAGTACTTGGTCACCAAAGCGGCGTTTTGCACCTGCACATACACGCGGGCGCTGGCCACGCTCAGGCGGCTGAGTAGGGTGGAGGCGAAGGTGTAGCCCAGCTGCACGTTGCGCAGGCGGGCAAAGTCGCCGCGCTCCACGTTGGATGACATAATCAGGGCCGAGCCGTTCGACACGTTGTCGCCATACACCACGCGGGGGTAGGTGGCGTTGGGCGTTTCGGTGGGCGAGGTCCAGTGGTTCTTGATATCCGAGGCATTGTTCCAGAAGCGCTGGTCGTGCAGGCCGGCCTTAGTGCCGTTGTAGATGTAGTTGCCCCCCGAAAACTGGATGAACACGCCCAAATCCAAGCCCTTGTAACGGAAGGTATTATCCAGGCCGCCGTACCAGGTAGGCAACACGGGGCCGTAGTACAGGCCGTCGCCGAGCTGCGTGGGAGCCGTGGTGTTGGTGCCGTCCGATACCTTGGTCCAGCCCGTCGAGCCGGCACCGGTGGTGCCCTGGTAGTTGTACTGCACCAGGGTGCCGTCGAGCTTTTTGATGATGCGCTGGCCGTTGGCGGGGTTCACGCCGAGCGACTGCACGGCCAGGATTTCGCCCACCGAGTGACCCACCTGCGTGTAGTTTACCGTTTCGAGGCCCGAGGTAGCCGTGCCAATGGCCGGCTGCCCCTCGTAGGCCAGCGACCGGATGCGGTTTTTGAGCGTCGTGATGTTGCCGCTCACCGTCCAGGTAAAGGCTTTATTCTGGATGGCGTTGAAGCGCAGGTTAAACTCAATGCCTTCGTTCGACATGGCGCCCACGTTGGCCGGGATGGTGGTGCCCACGTTGGCGGGGCCGGGGGTCGTGCTGTTCGGAATGCCCTTGGAGGGTGCCTGCGGCACGTCCAGAATCAGGCCATCTACGAGGTTGTGGTAGTAGGCGAAGTCGCCCGTCAGGCGGCTCTGAAGCAGGCCAAACGAGAGGCCAACATCCGTCTTTTTGCTCACTTCCCAAGTCAGGTTGCTATTACCCGCGCTGGCATAGTAAATGCTGGCATTGGCGCCATAAAGGCCCGAGCCATAGGTTTGGAGCGAGGCAAAGTCGGCAATGCCCTGGTTGTTGCCCACGCTGCCGAAGCTGCCCGTCACCTTTAGAAAGTCAACTACCCGGCCCACGCCGGAATTTTTCCAGAAGTCTTCCTCCGACACGGCGTAACCCACCGAGGTGCCGTAAAAGTTACCAAATTTCTTGGCCCAGGCCGAGTAGCCGTCGCGGCGCACGTTAAAAGTCAGCAGGTACTTGCGGGCGTAGTTGTAGTTGACGCGGCCGAAGAACGACACCAGGTAGCTGGTGCCCTGAAAATTGCCCGCCGCCGCAATGTTGGTATAGTTGCCTTGGAAGGTAGTGAAGAAGGGGTCGGCTACCTGGGTGCGGGTGGCACCCCAGCGCAGCACGTCGGTTTTTTGCTGCTCGTTGCCAAGGAGCACCGACAGGTTGTGCTTCTCGTTGAAGGTATGGTCATACTGCAAGGTGTTCTGCCAGTTCCAGCGCTTATTGGTGCGGAAATAATTGCTGGCCGAGCCGCCGGTCGAGAAGCCGTCGCCGGCAATGGCGGTGGCAAATGACTTGTCCTCAAACGAGATGTTGTCGATACCAAACGTAGTGCGCAGGCTCAAGCCCTTGATAATCTCATAGTTGGCATACACGCTACCCTGAATGGTATTGTTCTCCGACGTAAAGTAGTTGTTGTCCAGGTCCACTACGGGGTTGTAGTAGCTGGGGAACAACGGTGCTTGCGTGGGGCTAGTGGGGTTGATATTGGCCCCCGGTCCAATGCCGGCGTTACCTCCCGGCACGAATAGGCCTGCGTTGTAGTTACCGTCGGCGAGGTAGGGTGCAATGTTGGGGGGCAGCACCAAGGGCAGGCGGCCCAGGCCGGCCGTGCCAAAAGCGCCATCGGCTACCGAGCCCGAGTTAGGGGCGGCGTTGCGCGAGTTGGAGTAGTTGAAGCGCACGCCCGTAGTGAAGCGGTTAAACAGCGTGTGGTCGACGTTGAGGCGGGCGGCGTAGCGGCGGAACTCATTGTTTTGCAACATGCCCTTCTGGTTCGAGTAGTTCACCGACGTGTAGTAGGTGGTTTTGTCGGTGCCGCCCGAGAAAGTGAGGTTGTGGTTGGTCGAAACCCCCGTGCGGTAGATGTAGTCGTACCAGCGCGTGTCTACTGGGCTGCCGTTGGCATCCAGGGTGGGCTTAAAGCTGCCTTCGTTGTTGGTGGCGGCTGCCCCAATGGCCCGGCGGTTGGCATTGAGGTTGCTCACGGCCTCGTTCTTAATGGCCATGTAATCGGCTGCGTTCAGCACGTCGTATAGGCGCACGGGCTTGGTCACGCCCACCCAGGTATCGTAGGAGATGTGGCCCTGGCCCTTTTTACCGCGCTTGGTGGTTACCAGAATAACGCCGCCCGCGGCCCGCGAGCCGTAGATGGCCGTGGCCGAGGCATCCTTGAGCACGTCCACGCTCTCAATGTCTTCGGGGTTGATGCTGGCGAGCGGGTTGTTGGGCACGTTGCCCACGGCCGAGTTATTGCCCGAGTAAGTGGGGATGCCGTCGATAACGAACAGCGGCGACGAGCTGAGCGAAATCGAGTTCACACCCCGGATGCGGATAACGGGCGGGTTGTTGAGCACGCCGTTGGGCGTGGTGATGTTCACGCCCGGCGCGCGGCCCTGCAAAGCCTGGTCGAAGCTTTGTACCGGGGCCGTGGCAATCTCCTTGCCCGAGATGGTAGCCACCGAGCCCGTAAGGTCGCGGCGCGACTGCGTGCCGTAGCCCACTACCACTACCTCGTCGAGGCCGGTTTCGGTGCTTGCCATCGCTACGTTGATGCTGCTCTGGTTGCCAATGGCTACCTGCTTGGTGTCGTAGCCTACGTAGGAGAAAATGAGGGTGGTGGCCGTAGTCGGCACCGATAGGTCGTATTTACCGTCGGCATTGGTGGAGGTGCCCAGGCTGGTGCCTTTTACCAGTACCGTAACGCCCGGAATGCCTGCACCATCGGCCCCGGCTACCGTGCCCGATACCGAGCGGTTCTGCGCCCGTAGGTCAGTGGCCGTCAGCGCAAAGACCAGTGAGAAAAACAAGAGTAAGAGTTTCTGCATGAGTAGGTTTTGTGAGCGTTAAGTGAAAACTGACTCGGCGAATATACTGGCGTAATTCGCGCATCTGCACGCATTTTTTTTGAATAACGGTCTTTTACTAAGGCTTTTACGGTAGGTGGTGTTAAGTAACAAATTGACTAACAATAAATTGATACCGAAAAAATCAAATTTGCATTAAGTGATGAAAAAAATTACTCGCTACATGAGTAAGCAAACACCTGCCAATGAGGCGCTATTAATCAGGGCAGAGCCAGGTATTCTAACGCCGTATTTGGAGTCTTTTTTGGGGCGCGTTGGGTAGCCAGGAACGCATTAGCCCACTAGCAAGGCCGGCCCCACCCGGGGCCGGCCTTGCTAGTGGGCTATATTTTTAAGCAGCGGTGCTATTCGGTGAGCGCCACCTGGCGGGTGCCAGCGGCCTGGCCGTCGAAGCTGAGGCGGAAGAAATAAAGGCCGGCGGCCTGGCCGTGGCGGCTCCAGCGCAGGGTCTGGGGGCCGGCGGCGAGCTGGCCGGCATCTACCTTGTCCACGGTGCGGCCGAGGGCGTCACTCACGATGAGCTCGACGCGGGCGGCGCGGGGCAGGCCAAAGCTGAGGCTGGTGGTGCTGGCGGCCGGGTTAGGATAGAGCGTGAAGCTGGTAGCCAGCTCCGTAGCGCGGCTGGACGTAACCACGCCGGTAGCGGCGGCAATGGCAATGTCGCGGGCGGCTATGCCGTTGCCGATGGCCCCCACCAGGGTTGCGGCCCCGGTGGTCAGGTTCACGGTGTAGAGCGACGTGTTGGCCGAAGTGCCGGTGCTGGCCACCAGGTAGGCCGTGTTCGTGCCAGCCACGGTGCTGTAGATGTCGAGCGAAACGGTAGGCGTAGCGGCGTTCACCGTGATGCCCGAGGCACCTACGGTCGTCAGCTGGCCGTCGGCGGGTGGGTTGGTGGTGGCCTGGGTATTGAGCAGGTTCAGCACCTGGTCGTAATTGTAGAGCGTGGTGGCGGTAGTGCCGCTGAAGCTATTGGTGTAGGCTACTGTGCCAATGGTGGGCGTATTAGTACCCGCAGTATAGGCCACCACCCCATCGGTGAAGGCTAGCGCGCCGGTGATGGGGTTGAGGCGGTAGTTGGTGCGGTTGGTCCCCACCACCCGGATGCGGTCCACGGTCGGGTTAAAGTCGAAACCCACGTTGCCCGTGCCCAGCTCCAGGCGGATAGCCGTGCCGATAGCAGAAGCCACGCCCGTCACAGCGTTAATAGTGTAAATCTGCGAGTTGGCAACGCCGGCGGCGGCCGTGGCATTGTAGCCCAGGGCGTAGAGCGCGTTATTGAGCGGGCGCACATCCATACCCACCAGGGTCTGGGCGGCATCCACCCCCGTAATGCCCGTCGAGGTGCGGATGGCGGTGGGCAGGGCCGTGTCAAACGTGAGCAGGTTGGTGCCGGCCAGGGCGTAGGCCAGCTGGCCCGTGATGGCCGGCAGCGTGGCCGGGCGGGCAATGGCGAAGGCAATATCCGTAACCAGGGTACCGGCCGGGCCCACGGCTCCTACGGCTACCATATTGGCCCCCGTAATAAAATCGAGGGTGTAGAGCTGGGTAGTGGCGGCGGCGGCGGTGCCGGTCGCAATGGTGAGGTAGGCCGCGTTGGCGCTGGTAGTAGGGTTGAAATAAATATCCAGGTCGGTGGCCAGGGCCGTGGCCGTATTCACCGTCAGGGCCGTGCGGCTGTTGAGCACGCCATCGTTGGGCGGGTTCTGCACCGTGTAGAGGCTTTTGGCCTCGTCGATGTCATAGAGCACCGTGGTAGTAGCCCCAATGTAGGAGTTGCCGTAGGCCACCGACCCGATTACGGGCGTTTGGCCCGCGTTGGCGTCGGCGGGTACTACCGGAGTCGCCGTGGGGTTGCCGGGGTTATAGGCCAGGTTGCCATCGGTGAACGCCAGCGCGCCGTTGTTGGGGTTGAGGCGATAGTTGGTGTTGTTGCTGCCCGTAACCCGGATGCGGTCCACGGTGGGGTTAAAGTCGAAGCCAATTCGGTTGGTGGTCGTGCCCAGGTTGAGCGTAGTGAGCGCGGCACCTACGGCGGTCAGGGCACCAGTGGTAGCGTTCAGGCTGTAAAGCTGCGACTGCGTGCCGGTGGGGTTGTAGCCCAGCGCAAATAGCTGGCCCGTATTGGGGCGCGTGTCGAGCCCCACCAGGGTTTGGCCGGCGGTGAGGCCCGTAACTGGCAGCGTAGCCGTGAACGTACCCGGGGCCGTTGCGCTGAAAGTTACCAGGCTAACGGCACCTGTTGTAGCCACAGAAAGGCCATAAACGGTTTGGGCGGCGGCGGGCAGGGCAGTGGCCCCGGCCAGTAGTAAGCCCAGCGCTAAGCCGCGGCGGGTAGCTGCTCCAAAATCGAAAGTAGAGAGTGCACGCATGAATTGATGAGAGGAGTAAAGGGTGAAAATCAATAAGTTGCCTAGCTCATTGAGCTTAGATTGAAGCCACTTACGCCAAAACATACGCACTTGGATGAACTATTTATGAATTTTAATCCCAATTTAATCACCCGCCTTTCGGCCCCTCCCAGCGCTGAGCCGCGGGCCGGCGTCGTTTTTTGAAAGCTACCCGCACAGTGTGGGCCAGGCGAAGCGCCTGAACATAGAAAAAGCACGTCAATAACTGCGTGAATCAGCCTGACGTGCTCTTCTAAAAGTGGTTATTACCGTGCTTACCTAGTTGGCTGCGGGGGCCTTGCGGCGGCTGGGCCGCGCGGCGGGCTGGCGCTCCTCGCCCTGGGCCAGCAATTCGTCGTCGCGCTCGGTTTTCTTGGGTATCCAACTCACGCCATAGAGGTCCTTGCGGCGGTCGCGCAGGTTGCGCACGGCGCCGCTGGTGTTCAGGTCTTTAAGTAAGTCAAGGTCGAGGTCAGCGATGAGGGTCATCTCCGTATTGGGCGTGGCCTCAGCCACGATGGCATCGTGCGGGAAGGCAAAGTCGCTGGGGCTGAACACGGCCGACTGCGAGTACTGAATATCCATGTTCTCGACGCGCGGCAGGTTGCCCACCGAGCCCGTAATGGCCACGTAGCACTCGTTTTCAATGGCCCGGGCCTGGGCGCAGATGCGCACGCGCTGGTAGGCGTTCTTGGTATCGGTCCAGAAGGGCACAAACAGGATTTTCATGCCCTCGTCGCTGAGAATGCGGCTCAGCTCCGGAAACTCCACGTCGTAGCACACCAGAATGCCGATTTTGCCAAAATCGGTGTCGAAACACTTAATTTTGTCGCCGCCCCGCATGCCCCAGTAGCTGGCCTCGTCGGGGGTTACGTGCAGCTTGTACTGCTCGTCCACGGTGCCGTCGCGGCGGCACAAGTAGCTCACATTGTAGAGCTTACCATCTTCATATACCGGCATCGAGCCGGCAATTACGTTGATGTTGTGGCTCACGGCCAGCTCCATCATACGGTTTTTGATGGGCTCGGTGAAGGCCGCCATGCCCCGGATGGCTGCCGAGGCTGCCTTCTCGCCGGTGAGGGCCATCATGGGGGCGTTGAAAAACTCCGGAAACAGCACGCAGTCAGCCTTGTAGCCGCTCACGGTATCCACGAAGAACTCGATTTGCTGGAAAAAGTCTTCCAGGCTGGCCGTGGCTCGCATTTGCCACTGCACAATGCCGATGCGCACGTTCGACTTCTGGTTGCCGATGAGCTTGTCAAATTCCTCATCGTAGTACACGTTAATCCACTCCAGCAGCGTGGCATAAGCCTTCGACTCCGAGTCGTAGGGCAGGTAGCCGCGAATGATTTTACGCACGTAAAACTCGTTCGAGAGCTGAAACGTGAGGATGGGGTCCACGAGCTCCTTGTTGCGCACCATCTCCACGTACTTGGCGGGCGTCATGTCGCTGGCGTAGGCGGCGTAGCCGGGAATGCGGCCGCCGGCCACCATGGCGCGCAGGTTGAGGCTCTCGCACAGCTCCTTGCGGGCATCGTAGAGGCGGCGGCCCAGGCGCAGGCTGCGGTACTCGGGGTCCACAAACACGTCGACGCCGTAGAGGGTGTCGCCCTCCGAGTCGTGGGTATCAAACTTGCCGTTGCCCGTGATTTTGGCGTAGGTATGCTTGTCACCAAACTTATTGTAATCCACGATGATAGCCAGCGCGGCGGCCACCAGGCGGCCGTTGTCCTCAATGCCAATCTGGCCCTCCGGAAACTTGCGAATGAGCGCTGCAAACTCGTCGGCGGCCCAGGCGCCTTCCATGTTGGAATACACCTTGTCCATTATTTCCTCGATGGCCTTAAAATCGGAGCGGCGCAGCTGGCGCAGCACCAGCTTGTGGGCTGGCACGGCGGTGGGCGTGAGGCGCTCATCGAGGGTGGGCTTGCCGTTTTTTTTGTGGTGGGCGCCGCCAGGAGCGGCCTTGGTGCTAGCAGAAGTAGCCATAAATACGGGTAGAATCAACAAAAAATAACTGGCCAACCGCGAGGTCAGCCAGTTAGTTAAACCACGTTTAGCCCAAAAAGGATGCGCCGGCCCGCCAAGCGGCCCTTTTGCGCGGGCTACACGCCCATCATTTCGGGCACTTCGTCGTCGGGCACGGGCACCACCAGGCGGCCGGCGGTGGCGGCCCGTATCTGGGCTACCGACACGCCGGGGGCGCGCTCGCGCAGCACAAAGCCGTCGGGCGTCACGTCGAGCACGGCCAGCTCGGTCACTATTTTTTTCACGCAGTGCAGGCCGGTAATGGGCAACGTGCAGTCGGATAATAACTTAGAAGAGCCGTCGCGCGCCACGTGCTGCATGGCCACAATGATGTTCTTGGCCGAGGCCACGAGGTCCATGGCGCCGCCCATGCCCTTCACCATCTTGCCGGGGATTTTCCAATTGGCGATGTCGCCGCGCTCGCTCACCTCCATCGCGCCCAGGATGGTGAGGTCCACGTGCTCGCCCCGAATCATGCCAAACGAGTCGGCCGACGAGAAGAGCGACGAGCCCGGCAGCGTGGTTACCGTTTGCTTGCCCGCGTTGATGAGGTCGGGGTCTACCTCGCTTTCGGTAGGAAAAGGGCCCATGCCGAGCAGCCCGTTTTCGGATTGCAGCTCCACGTCGATGCCGGCCGGAATGTAGTTGGCCACCAGCGTGGGAATACCGATGCCGAGGTTAACGTAGGAGTTATTCTGTACTTCTTGCGCGATGCGCTTGGCGATGCCGTGTTTGTCGAGTGCCATCTTATAGGGTCATCCTGAGCTTGCGAAGGACCTTTTCACGCCCCCGCCGCATAGTTGTTAATTCTGCCGAAAGCCGCCGTGATAAGATGCTTCCTTCGTCAGCAGGACAAGGCTTGTTAGGACGTGCGGACGGTGCGCTGCTCGATGCGCTTCTCGTAATCTTCGCCCTGAAAAATGCGCTGCACGAAGATGCCCGGCGTGTGAATCTGGTTAGGGTCGAGCTCGCCGGCGGGCACCAGCTCCTCCACCTCGGCCACCGTGATTTTGCCGGCCGTGGCCATCATGGGGTTGAAGTTGCGGGCCGTGCCCTTGAAGATAAGGTTACCGGCGGTGTCGCCCTTCCAGGCTTTTACGAAGGCAAAATCGGCGGTGAGGCCGGTTTCGAGCAGGTACATCTTACCGTTGAACTCGCGGCTTTCCTTGCCCTCGCCCACCTCGGTGCCGTAGCCGGCCGGCGTGTAAAAGGCCGGAATGCCCGCCCCACCCGCCCGGCAGCGCTCGGCCAGCGTGCCCTGCGGAATCAATTCTACCTCCAGCTCGCCGGCCAGCAATTGCCGCTCAAACTCGGCATTTTCGCCCACGTAGCTCGAAATCATCTTGCGCACCTGCCGCGTTTGCAGCAGCCGCCCAATGCCGAAATCATCGACGCCCGCGTTGTTGGAAATGCAGGTGAGGTCCTTCACGCCGAGGCGCAAAATCTCCTGAATGGCGTTTTCGGGGATGCCGCAGAGGCCGAAGCCGCCGAGCATCAGGGTCATGCCATCGGCCAGGCCCGCGAGGGCGGCCTGGGCGTTGGCTACAGTTTTGGTTATCATGGGTGGGAAAGGGAAGCCGGGGACTGGTAATTCACGGGCAAAAATTCACCTATTTTTTCGAAATCCCCGGTAGTTTCGTTAGGGTGTACGGCTGGCAGGTAGCGTAGGTAGCTTTTATTCGGGGCGGCACGGAGCATAGCCTGCGACGGCGTTAGGGCGTTGCCTTGGTAGCAGTAACAGCCGCCGCCGGGTCGTAGTCAAACGGCAGAAACTCGCCAATTTTTTCAAAGCCCCAGTACTCGCCGGTCGACACGGCCGACGAGTTGCGCAGCGAGCCGTTGGGCTGAATCTCGGCCTCGCGGCCCTGCAAGCGGATGCGCGATACCTGGCGCTTGGCCGGGTAGGGCGACTTGCGCGGCTCGGGCCCGATGGTGGACATGGCCTGGTCGTAGCGCGGGTCGGGGGCCTCGCCGAAGTGGCACACTTGCAGCTCCTGCGTGAAGCGCAGGTAGGTGTGGCGGCCATCGGCCGACACGTAGCGCACGCTGTCGATGGGCCGGGCCGTCGGGTAGAGCGTGGCTACCACCGGGGCCGCATCCTCCCACTTGGTGAGCGAATCGCGCTCGGCCGAGGTGAAGTTGCCATCGGCCCGGCGGCGCTGCAAGCGACGGCGCAGGCTATCGGTGAGCTCGAAGCGGCGGTTGGGCACCAGGCGCACCTGCTGGGTCAAAAAGCCGTCGGCCTTGAGGCGGTTGTTGTACACGCTGCGCAAAAACTGCCGAAACGAGCCCGTGTAGGCCGCCACGCGGTTCTGCTGCCACTGGCGCTGCTGGGCGGCATCGCGCGGCGTCATTTCCTCAAATACCGGCTGGCCGCTGAAGCCAACAAAATCAGTATCAGGGTTATAGGTGAAAAACATGCCGAAGTACTTGAGCCGGTAGCCCAGGGCCTGGTTCTCCACTTGCACAAAGTTTTTGGCCGAAGCCGTCAGCTCCTTGGTCGAGTCGTTGGTGTACACCACGATGTCCCGGGGGTTGGTAATCTCGCACTGCTGCGAAAACGTGCTCTGACCAAGAAACAGGTCACTGAATTTCTTATAATCCTCCGGCCGGTGGGCGCTGGCTTGCACCACCACCTCTTCCAGCTGCGGCCCCGACGAGCCGAGTAGTATCGTTATTTCCTGCGGCGCCTTGGGGTTGGTGACGGTGACCACCTGCTTGCCCAGGCGGTAGCCCACGTAGGAGCCTACCACGTCGTAGGTGCCCGCCGGCACCTTGAGAAACTCAAACTGCCCCTGCTCGGTGGTGGTGGCCCCGAGCGTGGTATTGGCCAGAAACACGCTCGCAAACGCCAGCGGCTGGTGGGTAACCGAGTCTTGCACCACGCCCGTAATGCGGCCCTGCGCCTGGGCCCCGCCCGCCAGCGCCAGCCAGCAGCCGACCACTAAAATAAATTGTAATACCTTCATTAATAATAAGTTAGTTCAGTGCGAAAAGCGGCGGCCCTATTGGGCCAGCGCCGCGCGGGTAGCCAGCGCATCGAGCGCCAGCTGCGCCGTGAGGGCGGCGAGGCCATCGTATTTTTCCTCGCCCCGCAGCCAGGCAACGAATTCCAGGGTCAGTAATTGCCCGTAGAGGTCGCCGCTGAAGTCCAGGATATTCACCTCAATGGTCTGGGCCAGGTCGGCCCCGATGGTGGGCCGCACGCCAATGCTGAGCATACCGGGGTGCCGCGTACCGGCCGCCGTAGTCACCCACACCGCATAGATACCCAGGGCCGGCACCAGCTTTAGTTTATCGCTAACGTGCAGGTTAGCAGTGGGATAACCAATGGTGCGGCCGAGTTGCTGGCCCGTCACCACCACGCCCGTGAGTGGGTACTCGTAGCCGAGGCAGGCGGTGGCGGTGGCCACGTCGCCGCCCCGCAGCGCCCGCCGGATGAGGGTGCTGCTCACACCCACGGCGTCCACGTCCTGACGCGGAATTTCTTCCAGCGTGAAGCCGTAGCGCCCGGCATTTTGGCTGAGGTAATCGAAGCCGCCCTCCCGGTTTTTGCCAAAGCGGTGGTCGTAGCCAATCACTAAGTGCTTGGTATGAACCGTTTTAAGTAATAGATCCTGGATGTATTCCTCCGAGGTCCACTGCGCAAATTCGCGGGTGAAGGGCATCACCAGCAGGTAATCGACCCCAAATTCGGCCAGCCGGGCAATGCGCTCCTCCAGCGTGTTGAGCAGCTGCAATTCCAGCAGCTCGGGGTGGGAGGGGGGCGGCCCCAGCACCAGGCGCGGGTGGGGCCAGTAGGTGATAACCACGGCCGGGCCGCCCACCGCATCGGCCACCTGCCGCAGCCGCCCCAAAATGCGCTGGTGCCCCCGGTGCACGCCGTCGAAGGTGCCGCTCGTAACCACGGCGTTGGCAAGGGGAGGGAATTCGGCGGGGTCGGTGATGACTACCATGAATCGCAGATTACGCAGATTTTGGGATTACGCAGATTCGGACGATTGGGGCGATTCGGAGTGCTGCGCGGCATCTGCTGAATCTGGGGCCGGGGCCGGCGCTGCCGGGGCTTCCGGCTGATTTTCGGCCTGCTGGCTGGCATAATATTCGAGGCCCACGCGGGCTACTTTGAGGCGTTCGCGGCGGGGGCGCTCGGGGCGGTCGGCGGCGCCTTCGGCCTCGGGGCGGGGCGGGCGCAGGGCCTCGATTTGGGGCACCGTCCAGGCGTCGGCCAGGCGGTGCTCGCCGATGCGGGTGCGCACCAGGCGCGTGAGGTGCGCGCCGCAGCCCAGCGCCCCGCCCAGGTCGCGGGCCAGGCTGCGGATGTAGGTGCCCTTCGAGCACACCACCCGAAAGTCGATGTCGGGCAGCGCCACGCGCGTCAGCTCAAATACCTTAATATCAACGGTTTTCGGCTTGATAACGGCTTCCTCGCCCTTGCGGGCCAGCTCGTAGGCGCGTTGGCCATCCACTTTCACGGCTGAGAATACCGGCGGTATCTGCTCGATTTTGCCCACGAAGGTGGCCACGGCCGCCCGTATTTCGGCCTCCGTGAGGTGGGCGTAGGGCTGCTCGGCATCCACGGGCGTTTCGAGGTCGAAGCTGGGCGTGGTCTGGCCCAGCCGGAAGGTGCCTTCGTACTCCTTTTCCTGCGCCTGAATGAGGTCTATCTCCTTGGTTTTCTTGCCGGTGCACAAAATGAGCAGGCCGGTGGCCAGCGGGTCAAGGGTGCCGGCGTGGCCGATTTTGCGCGGGCGCAGCGTGTTCTTCACCTTGCGCACCACGTCGAACGACGTCCAGGTCAGCGGCTTATCAAGGAGGAGTACCACCCCTTCTTCTAAGCTTTTAGCTGATAGCTGCTGGCTGTTAGCTTCTTGCATACTTTATACTATAGCGGAAAAGCCAACAGCTACTAGCCATCAGCCAACCGCTCAAAAAATTATACCAACTGTAGATTAAGGCCCATCCCAATCATGAGCAGCAACAAGCCGCCCACAATAATGCGGTAAATACCGAAGGCCCGGAAACCGTATTTCGCCACAAAGCCCACGAATAGCCGGATGGCCAGCAGCGCCACCACAAAAGCCACCACGTTGCCGAGCAGCAGCAGCTTTATTTCTTCGCTCGAAAACAAGTGCCCCAGGTCAATGCCCTGGGCATGAGCCTCTTTGTAATAATCATAAATGTCTTTTACCGCCGCTGCCGCCATGGTAGGCATGGCCAGAAAAAAGGCAAATTCGGCCGCCGCCTTGCGCGTGAGCTTCTGGGTGAGGCCGCCGATGATGGTGGCCGCCGACCGGCTCACGCCCGGCACCACGGCCAGGCACTGAAACAGGCCAATTATAAACGCCTCCTTGTAGCTGGGATTCGTGACGGGGTGGCCGCCCGCCTGCGCTTCTTCCTGCGGAAACCACTTATCCACAAACAGCAGCACGATGCCGCCCAGCAGCAGCATCACGGCCACCGTCGTTACCGATTCGAGCAGCGCGTCGATGTGCTTTTTGAGCAGCAGCCCCACCACCACAATGGGCATAAAGGCCGCCAATAGCTTGAGATAGAAGTCGATGCTCTGAAAAAAGCGTTTCCAATACACCACCAGCACCGACAAAATAGCCCCGAGCTGGATGACGACCAGAAATAGCTTTACAAACGGCGTAGCCTCCATACCCAGTAGCTTGGAGGCGATAATCATGTGGCCGGTGCTCGACACGGGCAGGAATTCGGTGATTCCTTCCACAATGGCGAGCAGCAGCGCGTGCCAGTAGGTCATTTCCTTGTAATTAGCTAAAAATCAATATTATATACCGTCCGTCCTTGCGAGCGCAACATTCTGCGCATTAAGCAGAGATGGAGCGCGGCAATATTTCCTGGTCGTCATTATCACTGGGTTAGTAACCCGACCGTGAAGGAAATATTGCCGCGCTCCATCTCTGCTCAATGCGCAGAATATTGCGCTCGCATTGACGTTTTTTGGCTGACTGCCAACTGCTTAGCTGGGGCGCTTATAAGCAGGCCGGGCCGACGTGGCGGGCGGCACAATCACTACTGGCGTGGCCAGCGGCTGGGCAGTCACCACGGGTGGTGCGGCCACGACGGGGGCCACCGGCGCCAGCTCGCCCGGATTGCTGCGCACCATAATGGCGGCAAACTCAATCACGAAGCCCACAAACAGCAAAATCGGCCCCAGGGTGAGGCCCAAAAAGCCTTCGCCATACTCGGCCTTGTCGAGCATCATGGTGATGAAGCCCGCGGCCAGCACGGCCAAGCCCAGCCACATCAGGCGAAAATTGCGGGGGCCAAAGGCGAAGCGAGGAGTGGCAGAAGTTGGTTGCATAAATGATAATTGACAAAAAAACGTCATGCTTACCTGTCGTCCGCACAGTGAAGCATTTCGCACGGGGTAGTAACTCAGTCGTTTTAGCGAAGCGAGCAGGGAGCTTCGGCAAGCGGACGCCAGGTAAGCATGACGTTCTTTTTGGCCTAGTAGAGTTCGTCGAGCGAAACGTTGAGGTATTTATTAACGGCCCAAAACGAGCTGAAAAAGCCGATGGCCGTACCCAGGCCCAGCACGCCGGCCAGCAGCAAGCCAATGAGGTAGTCGTCGCGTAGCAGGCGCAGCTGGGTTATCTCATAATACGCGTATTGCAATAGCACCAGCAGCACCAGCGCGGCCAGAAAGCCGCTGGCAAATCCCTGCCAGGTAGCGCGCCGGATAAACGGCTGCTTGATAAAGAACCGCGTAGCGCCCACCAGTTGCATGGACCGGATGAGCAGCCGCTGCGAAAACATGGCCAGCTTAATGGTATTGTTAATCAAAATGACTACCACCACCACCAGCACCGCCGCGAAGCCCACCAGCAGCAGGCTCACCCGCGCCAGGTTCTGGTTGATGCTGGTAAAGAGGCTCTTAGGATACTGCACCTCAAACACGCCGCGCATTTGGCCCAGGCTGCGGCCCAGCTGGCGCAGGCTGGCGGTATCGGTGTGCGTGGGATTGACCTTGAGCACGTAGGCATCGCGCAAAGGATTGTCGTCCAAGAAGTTGTGAAAGTCCTCGCCGGTGGTTTCGAGCAACTGGCGGGCGCCTTCCTCCTTGCTCACGAAGCGCACCTGGGCGCGGCCCGCTTTTTCGGCCACGTAGGGCTGGTGCTCCAGGTCTTGCTGGAGGCGCAGCAGTTCGGTTTCGGGCAGGTTGCGCTCCAGATATACCTGTACTTCCAGGTTTTCGCGCACTGTCTCGCCCAGCTTGTGGGCGTGGAGTAGCAGCAGGCCAAACAGCCCGATAACCACCAGCGCCAGCGTAATGCTGAACACCACCAGTAGGGTAGGATAGGAGCCAAGTGTCTTTTTGCGGGGCCGGGCCATAGGGGGCAAAGGTACGCTTGGCTTTAATTGGGAAGGAAGAATTAAGGAGTGAGTATTGCTGCCTTTCGCATTCTTACTGCCTAAGCGGTGTTTCCTCGCCCGCCACGCGTTAGAAAATGCCATGCGGCGAACGGCGGCCCCGACGCCTGCGAGCCCCCGACGCAGAGGCGGGCTTTGTGGCGAAAAGGCCCCAGTCTATGATTGAGCACAGGAAATTTGCCCTTACTGCGGGCCAGCCGGGCTGCAAGAAAAGGGGTGCCTAGGGCCAAGGCCCGGGTTGCTAGTAAGTAAACTGATAGGGGTCGGGTTGCCCCATTAATTCGTGCCAGCGGGCGCTGATAAGCTTGGCGTAGCGCAAGGCGTTGAGCCCGTAGTGGCCCAGGGCGAAGCCATCGTTGCACTCCACCACCAGGGTGCGGCCGTCCGAGGTCACGCCAAAATCGAGGCTGCACCCGGCGGGCTTGGTAGTCCACGCGGCCAGGGCGGCGCGCACCACGGCGGGGTCCGGAAAAAGGTCCCAGCGGCCACGGTAGCCGCGCAGGTCGTAGAGCTGGCCGTGGCGCACAAACCCCCGCCACTCCGACTCAAACGCTACTACTTCGGAGCAGCTAACGGGCTGGTCGTAGTTTTGAAAAGCGGTGCCCTGCAGGTCGTGGGCCGTGCGCACTACGCGCCCGGTAAAGCCTTTCTGGGTGGCAGACTTCACAAAAACGGGCCACGTTTCGGGCTGGTTAGCCACCTGGGAAAGGACGGTAGACCAGATGCGCCGGCCGTAAAAAGCAGCTAGCTCCGCCGGGTAATCGAGGGGCGGCGGCGGCGACAGGCCCAGCTGAGCGAAGGCAAACGCCGCGTCGCGGAGATACCCCACCACCATATCGCCCGGCCCCAGCTGGGCTTGCAGCTCGGGAAGCGAGTCGAAAAACCGCACTTCGCAGCCCAGCTCCTGAAAGCCAGCCAGCGCGGCATAGCCATTTTCGCTGGCCGGAATGCGCAGCCCCAGCACCTTGTCGAAGCGAGTATGAATATGGACCGTAAACATGGGAAAGTCAGCCGGGTGTTGAAAAGACAGCTGGCTAAGTGACAAGATATTAACTACTTGTTAATTAATAAGTTAAACTGCTAGCAAAGGAAGGCCAGGTCAATTCTGAGTAAGTAGTTAACCCAAGTTGCGCGCTATGCTCCCCGGTGCGCCGGTCCTCGTCCACGGTCAGCACTTCGCGCGCGCGTTGAGCATCGCGGTCGCGGCGGCTTCGGTTTTCGCGGCCGAACAGTTCGTTCAGGTTGTTGAATTCCTTGGTGTGCAGCAGCGAAATGCCGGCGCGGGGCTGGTTCACGCTGGTCACGATGTTGTCGCGCGGGGTGGTTTCGTAGCGCAGCTTGGCCCGAAACTTTCCGTCGGAGCGCAGGAAATACTCTAGGCTGAAATCACCGATGAGTGACGATTGCGTGGCCGAATAAGGCAGGCCAGTGGTGGGGTTGATGGCCGAGCTGGTGGAGTTGCTGATGCCGCCCTCGCGGGTGAGGCGCAGGCGGCCATCGAGAAACGAGTAGCTTAAGCGCACTTGCAGCGCCTGGAGCTGGTTGGCGGTGAGGCCGTTGATATTGAAGTCGATTTCGAGGTTTTGGTCAATCTGCGAGGTGAGCACCCCAAGCTGCGACGAGATAATCTGGCCCAGGCTGTTCTGCACCGCGTTACCCTGCCCCGTGAGCGAGATGCCACTGAAGCTGTTGCTATTCGTGGGCGACAAAGTGCGGAAAACAAGTAAGCTAAATACCTGGCGGTTAAGTTCTTGCTCGTCATTGCGCAGCAGCGCAATGAACGCCGCCAGGTCGTTTTGCAGCGAGCTGGGCGCATCGTCAAATTCCAGCGCCAGCTTGATAACCGGCAGTAGCAGCGGCCCAGACAGGTTCATAACGGCCGTAACGGGCACTACCGCGCCGCTGGTGCCCGAGCCGCTGGTAGACAGAATAGGCGCCAGCGAGGTGCGCTGGGTATAGGTGGCCGTCACGTTCATCTGGCCGTCAAGCGGGTCGCCGTTCCAGGTGATAACGCCGCCCGGCTGCACCACAAACTCCTTATTGACAAGGCCTTGCAGCGTAAAGTTGTAGGCGCCCCGCACAATCTCCACCTGCCCGTACATGTTGAAGTCGCCGCGCGTGTCGATGGCCAGTCGCAGCTGGCCGGTGGCGGTGCCCCGAATCACGTCGCCGGTGGCCTCGTCTAGCAATATTTCCAGGTACGCATCGGGCGTCACCGTCAGATTCATGTTGAGCTGAATACCCGATAAATCGACCTTGGCCTGGGCCGCCACCACGGCCGCCTGCCGGGCCTGCTGGCGGCGCACCGAGTCGGGCAGGTTGCGGTTGACGAACTTGATGTAGCTGGCCTGCTGCGCTTTAGCCGCATTGTCGAGAGGAAGGGCCAGGCGGGTGCCGGCCTCCGAGTTGGCGGTCACGTTCACCACCAGGTCGTCGGCGGGGCCGCGCACGGTGGCCGTGCCGCTGGCGTAGGCCGTACCAAAGTACATGTCGTTGTCGCGCCGCGTGGTGCGCAGCACCTGAAACTTGCGGAAGCTGGCGCTGATGTCCAGCACCATGTTCTGAAAGCCCTGGTGCCGGATAATGCCATCCACCGTGCCCAGGTTGCCCTGCGCGTCGCGCAGTTGAATTTTACTAAACGCTATCGAAGTGGTAGTGAAGCTAATACGGTCGTTGAAGCGGTACGTGGTGCCCAGGTAGCCGAAGGTGAAGCGGCCATCTTTCACGTCTACGGCCCCGGCAATGGTGGGCGCGCTAAACAGGCCACCCAGCTGCAAGCGGCCCCGCCCGGTGCCACCCAGGTTTTGTAGAATACTCCCCAAAAATGGCTGCGCCAGCACCACCGGCGCATCGTTCAATTCGCCTATCAGGTTGAACTGCTGGGTGTTGGAGCGCGGCGCGAGGTAGCCCGTCACGGTGAGTACGCGCTGTTGCTCGCGGGCCACGTCGAGGTTCACGCGCAGCTGGCCGCTGGGGTTGTCCCACTCGCCGCGCCCGGCTACCTGCCCAATGGGCGTGCCCTCGTACACCAGCGAGTCCACGGCCAGCGTACTATTGACCGCCAGCTGGTTATATACGCCGCTCACGGTGGCCTGCATGTTCAGCCGCCCGCCCAGCCGCTGATTGATAACCGAGTTGAGCGAGGCTAAATCGAGGTTGGCAATGTCCAGCTTGAGGGGCGGCTGGTCGGCATCGGGCGAGATGATGCCCTGGGCACTCAGGCGCTCGCGGCCGCTGGTGAGGCTGAAATTCTGAATATCCAGCACTTTACCATAGTCGCTGATTTTGACCGAGTTATCGGCCGCAATCACGTAGTCGCGGTCCAGCAGGTGCAGGCCGCTGCGCCGAAAAACCACCTGCACCGCCCGCGGCAAAAACTCCAGCGCCCCGTTAATATCGGCCCGGTTGGCGGTGCCGCTCTGGGCCAGCGAAGTCGAAAAGTTGATGCGCTGCTGGTCCCACACGCCTTCCAATACAAATTTCTCGGTGCGGCCCAGCGCGGGAATCAATTGGCGGTCAGACGTTAAGCTGGCCTGGGCCAGTACCTCGGGCTGGTAGGGCAGCTTGGAAGTGGTGAAGTCAAACTCGGTGGCCACGGTGTGCACCGGTCCGTACCAGATGCTGTCAAACTTGCCCCCGAGTTGCAAAATCGACGTTTCGCCCTGCCGGAACGAGCCGTCAAGGTGGCTGTGGTCGGCAATCTGCAAGTCGGGCTGAAACAGGTTCAGCAACGGGTTGATATGCTTGAGGTTAACATCCAGCTCAATGGCATACACCGGCAAGCGCACCTGGCGCTTGCGGCGGTAGTAGTCGGCCGTGGCCGCAGCGTTGCTCTCAAAATTGAGCCGGTACTCGTGCCAGAGCGTCTGCAAATCGCGCGACACGGCCGCCAACTCAAAAGCCCCGTTGGCGGTGAGGTCCAGCAGCTCCGAGCGCAGCGTTACCTGGCGCTGGCCGCGGCTGCTGCGCGTGCTGAGCACGTCCAGGGTGTCGAGGTCGAGGCTCTGGCCGCGCAGCGTAAAGTGCGAGCCGCGCAGCTGCGCCGTGCCCAGCAGCGAGTCGAGCTGGGTGCCGCGCAGGTTCACGCGGGCCGTGGTGCTCACCGTCAGCGGCAGGCTCGTGAGGCCCAGCGTGGCCAGGTTGGCATGCGCGATAGTGGCCTGCACGTCAATGCGTTGGTGGCGCGGGTCGAGGTTGAAATTGCCGTTGGCAGTGAGGCGCACGGCGGGGTCGTTGGCCGTTACCTTGCCTTTAAAGCCCTGCCCGGCAAAGTCGCCGTCGAGGCCAATGTTGTGGTAGCGGTAGCCGTTGAGCCAGATGGCGGGCACGCTCACCACGGCGTGGCCCTTGGCAATGGGCGGCACAAAGCCCGTGCCGCGCACCCTGCCATTCAGCGTCACATCCCGGATAACCGACTCATCGCCAATGAATTTGCCCAGGTTAAAGGCCTTGCTGCGAATGGTGCCCTCGTACACGGCGTGGTCAAAATCGCTCTTGGTTTTGAGGTTTACGTCGGTCGAAAGCGCGCCCAGCGCCGTGTTAAAATTGGCCTTACCCACAAAGTCGTTGTAGAAGCCCACAAACTGCCCGTCGAGCTTGATGAGGCCCAGGCGCTGCACCAGCTTGTTGGCCGAGGCGGGCAGGAAGCGGCGCAGGTCAGCCGCATCTACCTGCGAGGGTTGCAGGCGCAGGTCAAGGAGGCTTTCGCGCCAGCGGGGCAGGTTGCTGGCCGAGGCCCGGCTGGCCACCAGGTGCGTGCGCCGGCCGTAGCGCAGGTCGAGATTTTTAATCTGAAAATCACGCACATAGCCTTTGGCATCGCCCGAGATAAAGACCGAATCCTTCAGCGAAGCGAGGTCGGGAGCAAACTTGGCAATGTCGTCGGTATAGAGTTTGGTGCCGCGCAGTTGCGTCACCACCCGCATCGAGTCGTTGAAGTCGGAGAAGTTGCCAAACCGCTTGTACTCAAAGCGCAGGTACTTGCGCAGCTCGCTCCGGCCCAGCCGCAGGGCCAGGTCACCAAATTCCCAGAAGTGCTTGTTATACTGAATGTTAGCCGTAAGCTCGCGCAGGTGCGTGTTGGAGGGCACCTCCACGGCTCGCAGGCCGGCCACGCGGGCGCGCAGGGTGTCGGTTTTCCAGTTCAGCGCCGAAATATCGGCGTAGATGCTATCGACCTGCATGTGCGCATAGTCCACGGCCTTGCCGTAGTACTTATCGCGGGGCCGGTCGGGCCGCTCCAGCGTAAACTGCCCGTTGCGAATGGCCACGTCGTGCAGCTGAAAATCGAACGGCTTCGAGGCCGTCGTATCGGCCGGCCCGGTGAGGCGCCTGATGGCTCCCAGCAGCTGGTCGAGCGTGGTAGAGTCGGGCTGCCCGGCCACGTCGCGCAGCGCAAAGTGCGGCTCGGTGAGCGTGAGCGTACCCACGTGCAAATGCCGGGGGTCGAACACCGAAAAGAGCTGAATATCAGCGTCGGCACGGCCCACGGCCAGCAGCTCGCCGCCGCGGCGGTCCAGCACCCGCACGCCCTCCAGCAGCACGTGCGAAAACGGCCGCACATCGACGCTGCCAATGGTAACCAACTGCCCCAGCTTTTGCGATAATACTTCAGCTACCTGGTGGGCCACGCGCGTTTGCACGCTCGGCACGCGCAACGCCAGCAGGATGCCGCCCACCGCCAGCACCAGCACCACGGCCAGCCCAAGCAAGATTTGGAGCAGAATACGAAGAACGCGACGCACGAAAAACAGCGGAAACAGGTTGA
The DNA here is from genome assembly GCF_030063445.1 of Hymenobacter sp. H14-R3. GTDB lineage: Bacteria > Bacteroidota > Bacteroidia > Cytophagales > Hymenobacteraceae > Hymenobacter. The sequence goes on from NZ_JASITD010000006.1 coordinate 145,325, forward strand.
CAAATGCGCTCGAAACAAGCGTACCCTAACGCAAAGGTGCGGCTTTTAGCGCGCACCGGTTGCGCAAACGCGCGCGGTAGTGCCCGGGTTCGCCCGACCTTTGCGGGCCGCCTGTCATCCTGAGCTTGCGAAGGACCTTCTGCCCGTTGGGGTCGCGAGGACTATCCCCACGATTTTACCCACCGTGATAAGGTCCTTCGCAAGCTCAGGATGACGGGCGGCTTTACCTACTAAGTATTTTCCAAAGAAAATGACCCTTCTCGCCATCGAATCGAGCTGCGACGACACCGGCGCGGCCGTGTTCCAGAACGGCCAGCTGCTGAGCAACGTGGTGGCCGGCCAGGCCGTGCACGCCCAATACGGCGGCGTGGTGCCCGAGCTGGCCTCGCGGGCGCACCAGCAGCACCTGCTGCCTGTGGTGACGGCGGCGCTACGCCAAGCGGGCATCAGCAAAAACGACCTCGATGCGGTGGCCGTTACGCAGGGGCCGGGCCTGCTGGGCTCCTTATTAGTAGGTAATTTATTTGCCAAAACGCTGGCCCTGGCGCTGGGCAAGCCGCTGCTGGCCGTGAATCACATGCGGGCGCACATTCTGGCGCATTTTATTCGGGAGCCGCGGCCGGCATTCCCGTTTCTGTGCCTCACCGTGAGCGGCGGCCACACCCAGCTGGTAGTGGTGCGCGGCGCGGCCGAGATGGAAATTCTGGGCCAGACCATCGACGACGCAGCCGGCGAGGCGTTCGACAAAACGGCCAAGCTGCTCGGCCTACCTTACCCCGGCGGCCCGCGCCTCGATAAGCTGGCCCAAACCGGCAACCCGCACCGCTTCCCCTTCCCCGAAGGCGCGCTCGAAGGCTACAATTTCTCCTTCAGCGGCCTGAAAACGGCGGTGCTCTACTTCCTCAAAAAGCAAACCGCCGCCAACCCCGACTTTATCCAGGAAAACCTGGCCGACCTCTGCGCCAGCATCCAGCACACCATCGTGCAAACGCTGCTCAAGCAGCTCAAGCGCGCCGCCCAGGCCACCGGCCTGCGCCAAGTGGCGCTGGCGGGCGGCGTGGCCGCCAACTCGGGCCTGCGCCTGGGCTTGCAGGCGCTGGCCGAAACCGAGGGCTGGGTCGTTTTCATTCCCGACTTCGAGTTTTGCACTGATAATGCGGCGATGGTGGGCCAGGCGGCGATTTTTCAATACGAAGCCGGCGACTTCGCCAGCCAGCTCACCAGCCCCGACCCGCGGTTGAAATTGTAAGTGCGGTAAGCTTTAGCTTGCCACCGGCCGCGCCGAAAGCCCTGACGACTGGCAAGCTAAAGCTTACCCTACATGCCCATTCGCACCTGAATCCGCGAAATCCGCGTAATCAGCAGTAATCTGCGATTTATGAAAGACAAGACCCCCGCCAACATCAACATCAAAAACCGCCGCGCCGGCCACGATTATACTTTCCTGGCCAAGTACGACGCGGGCATGATGCTGCAAGGCACCGAAATAAAAAGCATCCGCGCCGGCGAGGCCAACCTGCAGGACGGCTACTGCACCTTCGACCACAAGGGCGACCTGTGGGTGCATAGCGTGCGCATAGCGCCCTACACGCTAGGCACTTACAACAACCACGACGCCATGCGCCCCCGTAAGCTGCTGCTCAACAAGCGCGAGCTCAAGCAGCTGGCCGGCAAAATGGATACCGGCCTCACCATCATTCCCTTGCGTCTCTTCGTAACCGACCGCGGCTTCGCTAAAATCGAAATCGCGCTGGCCCAGGGTAAAAAGCTCTTCGACAAGCGCGAAGACCTCAAAGCCAAAGACCAGAAGCGCGAAATAGAGCGGTTTATACGGTAAATGAGTAGGTGAGTAAATGAGTAAAGTGTCTTTTGGAACTTGCTCATTTACTGATTTTTGCCTCATTTACTCATCTACCCATTTACTAGTTTACAGAATTGAACCACGGTATTTGTGCGCTGAGCGCCGTTCCCATTCGCGCCGAGCCCACCGACCGCGCCGAGCTGGTCACCGAATTGCTGTTTGGCGAATGCTACACCGTGCTGCAAGCGCAGGGCAACTGGCTCCGCATCGAGGCCGCCGCCGATAAGTACCTGGGCTGGATGGACGCCAAGCAGCACCGCCCGGTGAGCCCCGACTATTTCCGTGCCTGGGGTGCCCAGGACCACCCCCGCGCCCTCGATGTGGTGCAGGTGGTATCGAGCGCCGCCATGCGGCAGCCCATTACGCTGGGCTGCCGCCTGCCCTTTTTTGATGGCATGACGCTCAAGCTGGGCGATGATGCCGCGCTGTTCTACAACGGCACGGCCACCAACCTGGCGCAGTCGTGCCTGCCCGAGCGTCGGCTGGTGCTGCTGCGCAAAATGGGGCAGCAGTTTTTGCGGGCGCCTTACGTGTGGGGTGGTAAAAACGTCTTCGGCATCGACTGCTCGGGGCTGATGCAAACGCTATTCGGCATAGTCGGCATCCAATTGCCGCGCGATGCCAAACAGCAGATTGCGCTCGGCGCGCCCGTCGATTTTGTGACCCAGGCCCAGCCCGGCGACCTGGCTTTTTTCGATAACGCCGACGGCGCCATCGTGCACGTAGGCCTGGTGCTCGACGAAGGCCTGATTTTGCACGCCCACGGCGAAGTGCGCCTCGACCCGCTCGACCACCACGGCATCTTCAACCGCGAGCGGCAGAAATACAGCCATAAGCTGCGCCTGATTAAAAGATTGCTGTAGCGTAAGCTTCAGCTTGCGAGCGAGCGCAGCGAGCATCGTCGTGCGCACCGTCCGGCCCCGCCTGCTCGCTGCGCTCGCTCGCAAGCTAAAGCTTACGCTACAGCATCCCTACCACGTTATCGCCGCCTCGCCTTGCTTCGCCAACCAATTATTGGTTTGGCTAAAGGGTTTGGAGCCGAAAAAACCCCGGTCGGCCGAGTAGGGCGACGGGTGCGCTGCCTTGAGAACCAAGTGCTTGCTTTCGTCAATCAGCTCCGCTTTTTTCTGGGCCGAAGCACCCCACAGTATGAACACCACGTGCGGCCGGCCCGCAGATACCTGCTTGATAACGGCATCGGTAAATTCTTCCCAGCCTTTTTTCTGGTGCGAGGCGGGGGTGGCGGCCCGCACGGTGAGCGTGGCGTTGAGCAGCAGCACACCTTGTTGCGCCCAGCGGTCGAGGTTGCCATTGGCGGGGGCTGGCGTACCGGGAATATCAGCTTGCAGCTCCTTGAAAATATTTTGCAGCGACGGCGGCGTGCGGATGCCCTCATTCACCGAAAAGGACAGGCCGTGCGCCTGGTTTTTGCCGTGGTAGGGGTCCTGGCCCAGGATAACGACCTTCACCTCGTTGAAGGGGCAGGCGTCGAAGGCGTGAAAAATCTGCGCGCCCAGCGGGTACACGGTGGTGGTGGCATACTCGCCGCGCACCCAAGCCGTGAGCTTTTGAAAGTAGGGTTTTTCAAATTCGGCGGCGAGCACGGGCTGCCAGCTTTCGGCAATTTTAACCATTTGAGAAGGGAAATAGGAAAAGGATAACGGGCGATAACTAAACGGCCTCGCCCGGCGTTGAGGCTACAAAACCGAACTTGCGGGGCGACTGTTGCCCCGGCAGCGTAATTTCGTGGGCCGCCCCTATGCCAACTACCACTACGCAGGGCGTAACCGTTACGGTTACGACCAACTACTTGCCCGACTATTCGAGCCCCGCGCAGGAACACTTTGTGTTTGCCTATCGCATTGATATTCGCAATGATAGCGAATACACGATTAAGCTATTGCGGCGGCACTGGTTTATTTCCGACGTGGGCACCGTGCTGCGCGAGGTGGAGGGCGAAGGCGTAGTGGGCCGCACGCCCGTGCTGGAGCCCGGCGAAACGCACCAGTACGTGAGCGGCTGCAACCTCAAATCGGGCATGGGTAAGATGCGCGGCACCTACCTCATGGAGCGCTTGGCCAGCGGCGAGCACTTCCAGGTCAACATCCCCGAATTCACCCTCATGGTGCCGTTTCGGATGAACTGATTCTTGTGAGCTGTTAGCTGTTAGCCGTTAGCTAGTAGCTTTTTAGCCCCGCCTCCTGGGCGAAGCTAACAGCTACTAGCTAACGGCTAACAGCTCAATTTTGTACCAACTCTTCGCTTACCTCCGCTACTGGCTGCTGCGCTCTGGCAATGCCCACGGGCTGCACTCGCCGTTTGTGTTCGGGCTCTACACTACTGTTATCCGGCATACGGGTGACTACCAGGCATTTGCGCGCATTGAGGAGCGGCGGCTGGCGCTGCTGGCCAGCGAGCAGGTGCTGGACGTAACCGACTTTGGGGCCGGCTCGCAGGTAGCGGGCGCGGGCGGCCGCCGCCGGCCGGTGCGCGACATTGCCCGCCACGCGGCCAAGCCGCCGCGCCTGGCGCAGCTGCTGTTTCGGCTGGTCAACCACTTCCAGCCCGCCACTATTTTGGAATTGGGCACCTCGCTGGGCCTTACCACCGCCTACCTGGCGCTAGCTGACTCGCGCAGCCAGGTTATCACCTTCGAGGGCTGCCCTAACACGGCCGCCGTAGCCCGCCAAACGTTTGCCGAGCTAGGTATTCAAAACGCCCGCCTCGTGGCAGGCAACCTCGACCAGACGCTGCCCGCCACGCTGGCCAATCTGGCCCAGCCGCTCGATTTCGTGTTCTTCGATGGCAACCACCGCTACGAGCCCACGCTGCGCTACTTCGAGCAATGCCTGGCTAACGCCCACGAAAACAGCGTGTTCGTGCTCGACGATATTCACTGGTCGGCCGAGATGGAGCGGGCCTGGGTGGCCATCAAAGCGCACCCGTCGGTGACGGTCACGATTGACCTGTTCTACGTGGGGCTCGTATTTTTTCGTAAGAAGCAGCGCCGCGAAGATTTTTGGCTGCGGTACTGAGAGCTAAACTTCATTTGTGGGTAACTTCGTTTTCTGACCCGCCCTCAACACGTAATTCATGCCTACTCCAGACCAGCGCCTTGACCAATTGGAGCCCATCATCAGTGAAATGCTGGCCCGCCAAGATGAACTAAGCGCCAAGCAGGATGAGCTAAGTGCCCGGCAAAATGAGCTGGGTGCTAAAGTGGAGCGCGTGTCAGCACAGGTGCGGCAACTTACCGTTACCGTTACCAACTCGCTGACTGTTCAGAGCAGCAATATTGAGTTTCTGCTCGTTAGAACTGATAAGCTTGAGCAAAATCAACTTGAGCTACGGAGTGAGATGGACCAGCGCTTTGACGCTGTAGACCAGCGCTTTGATGCTGTAGACCAGCGCTTTGACGCTGTAGACCAGCGCTTTGACGCTGTAGACCAGCGCTTTGATGCAATGGGCCAGCGCTTTGATGCCGTGGACCAGCGCTTCACTCAAATAGACCAGCGCTTCGAGCAGCTATTCGATTTCCTGAAAGAGAAGTTGAAATAAACTACAGCCCCTGCGGCTCCACGTCGCCGGTGGGGCGCACGGCTTCGCGCACGCGGGTGAGGCGCTGCAACAGGGCTTCGAGTTGGTCGAGGGGCAGCATATTGGCCCCGTCGGAGAGGGCGGTGGCGGGCGTGGGGTGCGTTTCGATAAACAGGCCGTCGGCCCCCACGGCGATGGCCGCCTTGGCAATGGTTTCGATGAGGGCGGGCTGGCCGCCGGTAACGCCGCTGGCCTGGTTGGGCTGTTGCAACGAGTGCGTTACATCCATCACCACGGGCACGCCGAAGCTGCGCATGGTGGGCAGGTTGCGGAAGTCGACCACTAAGTCGCTGTAGCCGAACGAGTTGCCGCGGTCAGTGAGGATAACGTTGGGGTTGCCGGCGCCCTGCACCTTGTCCAGGGCCCAGCGCATGGCCTCGCCGTTCAGAAACTGGCCCTTCTTGATATTCACTACTTTACCGGTTTTGGCGGCGGCCACCAGCAGGTCGGTCTGGCGGCAGAGGAAAGCCGGAATTTGCAGCACGTCTACGTACTCGGCAGCCAGGGCGGCCTCGTCCGATTCGTGGATGTCTGTGACGGTGGGCACGCCGATTTCGCGCCCCACTTTTTGCAGAATGCGCAGCGCCGTTTCGTCGCCGATGCCCGTGAACGAGTCGAGCCGCGAGCGGTTGGCCTTGCGGTACGAACCTTTGAAAATGAACGGAATCTGGAGCTTATCGGTGATGTGCTTGATGCGCTCGGCAATGCGCAGGGCCATGTCTTCGCCCTCGATAACGCAGGGCCCGGCCATCAGAAAAAACTGGCCGGAGTTGGTGTTGCGGAAGTGGGGGAGGGCCTGGGCCAGGGAGGTAAGCATCGGTAAAGGAGTGAATGAGTAACTGTGTAAACTGTCATTGCTGCACAGGCTCGCCATGACGGGCGTTTTCACCTTTTTTGCAGGCAAATAAACAGCTCGCGGCCGGCGCGGGCGGGCAGCGAGTTGTGCGCCGTATCGAAATGGACGAACTCGAAATACGGTTGAAAGTAGGCGGCGTACTCTTCGCGGCTACCGCCAAACGGCGGTTCGGTAGCGCCCGCAAACTCGGCGTCGAAGAGCAGGCCCACCAGCTTGCCGCTCGGGCGCAGCAGCGCGGCGCACTGCCGGGCGTAGGCGGGCCGCAGGGCGGGGTCGAGGGCACTCACGAAGGTTTGCTCGATAACCAAATCAAAGGGCTTGGGGGGGGAAAGCGCGAAGAAATCTGCTTGCTGCAGGTTTTCTTTCGGAAAATCGGGCACGCGGGCGGCCAGCGCGGCCAGGGGCTCGGCGGCCAGGTCGGCTACTACCACGTGCCGGAAGCCCAGGCGGTGCAAATATTCGGCCTCGTAGGCGCGGCCGGCCCCCGGAATCAGAATGCGAAATTCCTGATTAACTGGTAGTTGGTCGAAATAGGCGCGCATGGGCGGGGTAATGCGCCCGGCATCCCAGCCGGCGCGGCCGGGAGTGGCGTAGCGGGCCTGCCAATAGGCGGCGTCGAAGGCCGGAAAAACCGTTTGCATGAGAGCTAATTATAACGACGACCGGAGCCGATTGGAAATTTCGCCTATTTTTACCCATCACAAAGGTAGGTACCGGCCCGGTCGCCCGGGGTTGCCTACCCTTTTCCCGCCACTTCTTTCCCCCAGAACCCCTTTTATGGAGCCTCAACAGGAATACACCGAACCCCGCAAAAACAATAGCCGCGTGTTGCTATGGGTAGCGCTCGTTTTGGTGCTGCTCGGTATCAACGGGGTGCTGTTTTACCTTAACTCGCAGAAGAAAACGGAGAACGAGCAGCTTACTACCCAGGTGCAGGCCAAGGATACCAAGCTGCAAGCCCAGATAAAGGAGTACGAGGACCTCAAAACCAGCTACGAGCGCCAGAGCCAGGACCTGCAAAAGCTGGGCCTCAGCAACGACTCGCTCGAAGCCCGCATTTCGGGCATCAATGCCGACTTGCTCAAGCTGCGCTCCTTTAAAGCCGGCTCGTTTTCGGTGGCCGAGCAGCGCCGTTTCAAGCAGCGCGCCCTCAACCTGGAAACCCAGCTCAAGCAGAAGGACGACCAGATTGCCGACCTGAAAAAGTCGAACGAGGACCTCTACGTGGAAACCACGACCCTCAAGGAAAAGCAGAATAAGCTGACTGACACCATCAGCACGATTGCCAAAACCAACCGCGACCTAAGTGAGAAAGTGACTGTGGCCTCACGCGTGCAGGCCAGCAATATCCGCGTGAGCGTGCTCAACAAAAAGGATAAGGAGAAGGAAGACGACAAGGAGGAGTTCAAGGCCAAGAAGGTGGACCGCGTGAAAGTAGCCTTCGCGCTGTCGCGCAACGACGTGACGGCCAAGGATACCAAAACCGTCTACATGCGCATTCTGGAGCCCGACGGCGCGGCTCTTTATAACCTGAGCACGGGCGGCGGCACCTTCACCGTGGACGGCCAGGAGGCTTTCTACACCATGAAGCAGGATGTGGTGTTCGATAACACCAAGCAGGCCCTCAACTTCGTGTATGCCAAGGGGGCCGACTACAAAATTGGCCAGCACACGGTAGAGCTTTACGAAGGCGGTGCGTTGATGGGCAAAGCTACGTTTACGCTTAAGTAATTGCTGGATAAATAGTTGCGTTATAGAGAACGTCCGGCTGCGCACTGCGCAGCCGGACGTTCTTTTTGGTTATTCGGGCTGTGCGGTAAGGTTTCGCTTGCCGTTTTAGCGTTATTCTTCCTACCCACGGCAAGCGAAAGCTTGCCGCACATTTCGTTCGCCTCACTTGCTGCTCAAAAAATACCTGCTGCTGCTTTTGCTGGCCGTGCCGCTGCTGGCCCCCGCCCAGCGACGCCCAATTGCCCGCCCGCGCCCAAAACCGGCGGCTGTTATCACCAAAAAAAGGCCTCCCAGCGGCCAGCAGCCCGCCTTTCTGCGCTACCTGCACTCGCCGTGGGTCGATAGCCTGATGCGCACGCTCACGCCGCGGCAGCGGGTGGCGCAGCTGTTTATGCTGGCCGCATACTCCAATAAGCCAGCTATTTACCAAGACTCCATTTCCACGCTGATAAGGGATTATGGCATTGGCGGGCTGATATTTTTTCAGGGCGGGCCGGTGCGGCAAGCGCGGCTGCTCAACCGCTTTCAGGCCCAAAGCCGGGTGCCGCTGCTGGTGGCCATGGATGGTGAGTGGGGCGCGGGCATGCGCCTCGACAGCGTGCTGAAGTTTCCGTACCAGATGAGCCTGGGCGCGGTGCCGGCCGCCGATTCGGGGCTGGTGTACGATATGGGGCGCGAGGTGGCGCGGCAGTTTACCCGCCTGGGCATGCAGGTCAATTTTGCGCCAGTAGTGGATGTTAATAACAACCCCGCCAACCCGGTTATCGGCTTCCGCTCGTGGGGCGAAAACCCGGCGGCCGTGGCGCGCCTTAGTCGCCTGTATATGAAGGGAATGCAGGATGCGGGCGTGCTGGCCGTGGCCAAGCACTTCCCGGGCCACGGCGACGTAGATGCCGACTCGCACCTGGCCCTGCCCGTGGTGCGCGTAGACCGCCAGCGCCTCGACACCCTGGAACTGCCGCCCTTCAAAAGCATGATTGCCAACGGGATAGGCGGCATGATGGTGGCCCACCTCAACGTGCCGGCTCTCGATACCGTGCGCGGCCCCAGCACACTCTCCAAGCCCATTATCACGGGCATCTTGCGGCAGCAATTGGGCTTCAAAGGCGTGGTGTTTACCGACGCCATGAACATGAAGGGCCTGCTCAGCCAAGTGCCGCCCGGCGAGGCCGAAGTACGCGCCCTGCTGGCCGGCAACGACGTACTGGAGTTCAGCAAAAATGTGCCACTGGCGCTGGCCAGCGTGCTGGCCGCCGTAGACAGCGGCCGCATCAGCCAGGCACGCATTGACGAAAGCTGCCGCCGGGTGCTGGCCCTCAAGCAGTGGGCGGGCTTGCGTAAGCGGCCGGTTATCAGTGAGAAAGACATTATTGCGGACCTCAACCCGGCCCACGCCCGTTACCTGGCGCACCGCCTCACGGCCCACAGCCTCACGCTGCTGCGCAACCAGGGCAATATGCTGCCCGTGCAGCGGCTCGATACCCTGCGCATGGCCACGCTGGTGCTGGGCGGCAACCCCGCCGACACTACCGATTTTCAAAAAGCCGTGGCCAGCTACGCGCCCATGGCGCACTTTCACCTGCCCGCCGCGCCCACCCTGGATGAGCTGGTGGACATCCGGGCCCGGCTATTTGGCTACGATGTGGTGCTGGTGGCGCTGCAAAGCCTGGGCCGGCTGCCGGCCACCAGCTTTGGCATTGCGCCCGAGGCCAACCTGCTGCTACGCGAGCTTACCAAGCCCGGCCAGCGCGTGATTCTCAGCATCTTCGGCTCGGCCTACGCGGCGGCCAAGGTGCGCGATTTTGACCGGGCCAGCGCCGTAGTAATGGCCTACCAGGAAAGCCCCGAGGCCCAGGAGCTGGCCGCGCAGCTCATTTTTGGTGGCATCGGGGCGGTGGGTAAGCTGCCCGTAACGGTAGCCAACAACCTGCCGGCCGGCTTCGGCCTGCGCACCCAGCCCGGCCTGCGCCTGGCCTACGCCCACCCCGAAGATGCGGGCCTGGATGGCCGCCTCGAAGCCCGCATCGATAGCGTGATGGCGCAGGCGCTGGCCGCCGGGGCCACGCCGGGCGGGCAGGTGCTCATTGCCCGGCGCGGCGTAGTGGTGCTGCGCAAAAGCTATGGTTACCAGGCAGCTACGAACGGCGCGACGTTGCCAGCAAGCCTATCCGCAAGCCCAGCGGCCAGCTCGGCGGCGAGTGGTTTTGGGAGCGAGCCGGGCGCGGCCGCCGGCGCGCCGCCCGCGCAAGCCGCGCCGGGCGCTGGGCCGCAGGGGCCGCGCCGGGTGCAGAATACCGACCTCTACGACCTGGCTTCCTTAACTAAAGTGCTGGCCGCCACGCCGGCCTTGCTCAAGCTGCAAGAGCAAGGCAAATTCAGCCCCGATAGCACGCTGGGCCAGCTATTTCCTTTCTTGCGCAAAACGGATAAGGCTGGGTTGAAGCTGCGCGACGTGCTAACCCACCAGGCTGGCCTGCCCGCCTGGATTCCGTTCTGGAAGGACTTTGCCAAGACCGATGGCACGCTGCGCCGCCGCTGGTTCCGGCCCGATTCGTCGGCGCGGTTTCCGCTGCCGGTGGCGCGCGGGCTGTGGGGTCGCCGGCAGCTGCCGGCGCGCATTTACGGCCGCATTGGCGACGCGCCGCTCAACGCCAAGCCGGGCTACGTGTACTCCGATTTGTCGTTTTACCTCTACCCCGAGCTGGTGCAGCGGCGCACGGGGCAGTCGTTTGAGCAGTTTTTACAAAAATCAGTCTATCAGGTACTTGGCTCGGGCCTGCATTTCCAGCCGTTGCACCACGCAGCCGAAAACCGGATTGCGCCCACCGAGTACGACTCGCTGTTTCGGCGCCAGCTGCTGCGCGGCTACGTCGACGACGAGGGCGCGGCGCTACTAGGCGGCGTGTCGGGCCACGCGGGTTTGTTTGGCTCGGCCAACGACGTGGCGCAGCTGGCGCAAACGTATGCTTGGGGCGGGCGCTACGGCGGCCAGCAGGTATTCAGTAAAGAGATTCTGGCCGACTGGACGCGCCAGCAATTTCCCGGCACCGCCAACCGGCGTGCCCTGGCTTTTGACCGGCCCAGCGCCCCGGCCGCCGGCAACACCGCTCCGGGCGCGTCGGCGGGCAGCTTTGGGCACTCGGGCTTCACGGGTACGTATTTCTGGGTCGACCCCGCGCGGGAATTGGTGGTGGTGGTGCTCACCAACCGCCTCAATCCCTCGCGGCGCAACAATAAGCTGAGCGACCTCAACGTGCGCACCCAGATTCAGCAGGTGGTAATTGAGGCCGTGCGGTAGGAATGCAACCATTTTGCAGAAGATGATAACCCCATAGTTGTATAAAAGCTGGCCATACAACCCTGATGAAAAATCTCCGCTACCTAGTGGCTGCCACTAGCGCTATGCTCCTGGTAGGCTGCACCAACTCTCCCGAAGAATACCGCCTCACCAGCAAGCAATTGGCTTGGCAGAGCTACCAGGCGGGGCAGGTGCTCCGCTTCGCGCAACGCCCGGCCGGGCCCGTGCGCACCTACCGTATCACGGGGGTAGAAGACCACTTGGAGCGGCAGCCTACGGGCATAAACTTCACTATCCTTCCCAGCCGTAAAATTGACTGTCAGCACGTGACAGTTACCGCGCAACGTACTGATACTACGGCGCTGGAAACGATGGTGCTGGATTTTAGGCTGAGCTATTATGCCGGGAATATAAATTTTCGGCCGGCTATTGGTTGGCAGGGCGTTGAGGCGTCCCGCGAAATGCCGATAGACTCTGTCAACAAAGGCGCTGCGTTCGATTCTTTGCAATATCCGGGTGTGCAGTCGCTGAAAACGATATCCCTTGGCGGAACTACTTACGCCCCGGTGCTACGAATATCACCTTTTGCCTTGCCTGCCACTCCTGCCAACGGAACATTACGGATGCTATACTATGCTAAAGGTGCGGGCGTGGTGGCCTTTGAGGAAGTGGGAATTGGGCTGTGGTATCGTTTGCCCTAGCGTAGCCCAATGCGCGGCGTGGCTGCTATCTTCCGCCCCGCAACTTCCCACTCCTCCTTTGCCCCGTTTATGCTCGGACTCATGATGCAAACGCCCCTGCGCATAGCGGGGCTGCTCGAACACGCTGCCCGCTGGCACGGTACCACCGAAATTGTGTCGCGCCTGCCCGAAGGTGGCCCCCTGCACCGCTATACCTACGCCGCCGCCCACCGGCGCGCCAAGCAGCTGGCCAACGCCCTCACCCGCCTGGGCATTGCGGAGGGCGACCGCGTGGGCACCCTGGCCTGGAATACGCATCGGCATTTTGAGCTGTATTACGGCATCTCGGGTATTGCAGCGGTGTGCCACACCATCAACCCGCGGCTGTTTTTTGAGCAGCTGGTTTACATCATTAACCACGCGCAGGACCGGCTGCTGTTCTTTGATTTGACGTTTCTACCGCTCGTCGATAAGCTGGCGCCGCACTGCCCTTCGGTAGAGAAATGGATATTGATGGCCGGCCCCGAGTACCTGCCCGCCGACTCGGCCCTGCCCGGCCTGGCCAGCTACGAAGGCTTATTAGCGGCTGAAAGTGTTGATTTTGAGTGGCCTACGTTTGACGAAAACACGGCTTCCTCGCTCTGCTACACCTCCGGCACCACCGACGAGCCCAAGGGCGTGCTCTACTCGCACCGCTCCACGCTGCTGCACGCCTACGCCGCCTCGCTGCCCGATTGCTTCAACTGCGGCGCGCGCGATACTATTTTGCCCGTGGTGCCCATGTTCCACGTCAATGCCTGGGGCGTGCCCTACCTGGCGGCGCTCAACGGCTGCAAGCTGGTGCTGCCCGGCCCGGCCCTGGACGCGGCCAGCCTCTTTGAGCTATTTGAGAATGAAGGCGTTACGTTTTCGGCCGGGGTGCCCACCATCTGGTTTGGGCTGCTCACCTACATGCGCGAGGGCGCGCGCCGGTTCAGCACGCTGCGCAAGATGATAGTGGGCGGCGCGTCGTGCCCGCCGGCGCTGCTGCGCGCCTTCGATGAGGAGCTGGGCGTGGAAATCCGCCACGCCTGGGGCATGTCCGAAACCTCGCCGCTGGGTACCGTAAGTACCCTCAAGGCCTCGCAGCTGGAGCTGCCCGAGGAGGCGCAGTTCTTTTTGAAAATCAAGCAGGGCCGCCTTATTTTCGGCATCGACATGGAGATTGTGGACGGTGAGGGCCAGCCGCTGCCCCACGATGGCGTGGCCTTTGGCGACCTGCTGGTGCGCGGGCCATTCGTGGTGAGCGACTACTTTGGCGCGCCCGGCGCCAGCCAGCTCACGGCGGGCGGCTGGTTTCGCACCGGCGACGTGGGTACCATCGACCCCGAAGGATTCCTGCACATCACCGACCGCTCGAAGGACGTGATAAAATCGGGCGGCGAGTGGATTTCCAGCATCGACCTCGAAAACCTGGCCATCGCCCACCCCGGCATCGCCGAGGCGGCTGTTATCGGCGTGCCCCACCCCAAGTGGAGCGAGCGCCCCCTGCTGATAGCCGTGCGCAAGCCTGGCCACGAGGTGACGGGCGAGGAGCTGCTGAAGTTCCTGGATGGCAAAATCGCCCCCTGGTGGCGGCCCGACGCCGTGGAGTTTGTGGCCCAGCTGCCGCACACTGCCACCGGCAAACTTCTTAAAACGCAGCTACGCAAAGATTTTGCGGACTACGAGCTAAAAGCTTAATAAAGTTGTAGATACAATGAAAAAAGTGTTAGTTGTGCTATTGGCGCTGGGTGGCTACGCCGTGCCCGCCGCCGCCCAGGCCCCCGCCGCCGACCGTGACGGCCTGACGCGCTACGCGGCCGCCAACCAGGCGCTGCCCGCCCCGCAGCCCGGCCGGCCGCGCGTAGTGCTGCTTGGCAACTCCATCACCGATGCTTGGCCTCGGGCCGATTCGGCCTTTTTTGCCAGCAAGCGCTACGAGTACGTGGGGCGCGGCATTGGGGGGCAAACGTCGCCGCAGCTGCTGGTGCGCTTCCGGCAAGATGTGCTTGACCTGCACCCCGTGGCGGTGGCCATCCTGGCGGGCATCAACGACATTGCCGAAAACACCGGACCCTACGACCCGCAAGCCACGCTCAACAACGTGAAGTCGATGACCGAGCTGGCGCAGGCCAGTGGCATCCGGGTCATTCTGTGCTCGGTGCTGCCCGCCTACGACTTTCCCTGGCGCAAAGGCCTGATGCCCGCACCTAAGGTGCTGGCACTGAACCAACTGCTGAAAGCTTACGCCGCCCAGCGGCACGCCACCTACCTCGACTACCACTCGGCCATGGCCGACAGCCGCCAGGGCCTGCCGCCCGCCCTCGCCAAAGACGAGGTGCACCCCACCCTGGCCGGCTACCGCATTATGGGCCCGCTGCTGGAGCAGGCCGTGGCCACGGCGCTGAATAAGAAGTAGGTAGAGTGTCAATTCATTAGCCCACAAAAAAGGCCCCGCCGACAGCAAGTCGGCGGGGCCTTTTTTGTGGGTTGGCTACCTACTGCGCGCCTTGCCGCAGGTAGGGCTCCAGCACGTCGTAGGCCTTTTTGGCGCGGGCTTCGTCCTTCACCTGGGCGGCGGCCTGGTACACGCTTTGCAGCATGTAGAGGTACTGGCGCTGGCTGTCGTCGAAGAGGGCGGCGTCGTGGGTGTTGTAGTAGCTCAAGGTGTTGAGGCTGCGGGCGGTGAGCTTGTCGAGAATGGCGTTGGCCTTCTCCTTCTCGCCCACGGCGTAGAGCACCGGCACCAGCTGCGGGGTGTAGAAGTCGAAGGGCACCGCGTTATCGGGCATCACGGCTAAGCACTTGTTAGCCACTTCTTTGGCTTTAGCCAGGTCGCCATCAGCGAGGTAGGCGTTGGCGAGGCGGGCAAACTTATCGCGGTAGTTGGCCGGGAAGCGCAGGTTGTTCTCGTCGTAGAATACGCTGGCGTTGTCGAGGCCGCGGTACTGAAATTTGTTCATCAGCACGTCGTAGCAAATAGACTTCTCCACGTAGCCTTCGTCGCCGCGCGGGGCGTAGTTGGGGTCGCGCAGCGGCAGTAGGCGGTAGGCCATGCCCTCCAACTGGAAGTAAGGCTGCAGGTTCATGTAGTCGCTGGGGGCCACCGTAGAGCTGAAGTAGATGGGCCGCTTCCAGTTGTTGGTGGCAATCATGTCCAGAATCACCAGGTTTTTCTTCTCGATGGCGCGCTTGCCCATGCTCCAGTCGAGGCGGCTCACGAGCTGGCCCTTTCGGTCTTTAGGAATGATACCCAGTGCCTTAACCGCCGCCGTGTCCACGTTCAGGAAAAACTTGGGCGTGGGGAAGGTCATGGTCGAGTAGGTACCTTCGGTGTATTTGAGCAGGGGGCTGCCCTGGCCCACGAGGCTGATAAACTGCTTGAGGTCGAGGCTATCGACCGAGGGGTTGGGCGAGAAGGGCAGCATGTCGTTGTTGCCCTGCGCATAGGTGGCGTCGCTCATCGTAACCGGCAGTGGGTCAGACTTATACGAGCGGCGCTTCATCTGCTGAATGTACCAGTCGGTGTTCAGGTACGAGAGGACGGCCACGCGCACGTCGGTGCGCACGCCCTCCACTTCCTGCATGTACCAGAGCGGGAAGGTGTCGTTGTCGCCGTTGGTGAACAGGATGGCGTTGGGGGCGCAGCTGTTGAGCAGGTTACGGGCCGAATCGGCCGAGTTGTAACGGCCCGAGCGGTTGTGGTCGTCCCAGCCCTGGGCTAGCAGAATGCCGGGCGAAATCAGCCCGAGCAGCACGGCCACGCTGGCGCGCAGGTTTTCGGCCTTGAGGGCGGCGGCCAGCGCCTGGCCCACGCCAATCACGCCGAGGCCAATCCAGATGGCGAAGGCAAACGTGGCCCCCGTGAAGGTGTAGTCGCGCTCGCGGGGCTCGATGGGCGGCTGGTTGAGGTACACCACAATGGCGATGCCCGTGAATAGGAACAGCAGGCCCACTACCAAGGCATCGTGCCCGCGCTTGCGAATCTGCACAAATAAGCCTATCAGCCCCAGAATGAGCGGGATAGCGAAGAAGTTGTTGTGCGCAAAGCTGCCGCCGATGCGCTCGGGCAGCACCGAAGTGCTGGGGCTGAGGGGCCCGATAACGCCCGCCTGCTGCACATCAGACTCGCGCCCGATGTAGTTCCAACCGAAGTAGCGCCAGAACATGTGCCCAATCTGGTACTTGAACAGGAAGCCCCAGTTGTCGGCGGCCGACAGCGGGTAGTATACCTCCTGGCCGGTTTGCGGGTCTTGGTAGCTGCGAATATCAACCCCCCACTTCTTATACTCTTGAATATGATTGGGTTCGGGGCTGTAAATGCGGGGCAGCAAAACCTTGTCTTTGGCGGCGTATGAGTACTCCGGCTGCCCGGGTATCTCCTTATACTTGCCATTTACCCGGGTGTAGCGCGGGGTGCCGTCGGTAGTAATGGGCCGGCCGCTGTCATCGCGGGCCACGTCGGCGTTGAACTGTGGGCCGTAGAGCAGGGGCCGCGAGCCGTACTGCTCGCGCTTGAGGTAGCTCACGAAGCTTAGCACATCCTCGGGGTTGTTCTCGTTGATGGTGGGGTGAAACGACGAGCGAATCGGCACAATCAGGTAGGTCGAGTAGCCGATGAGGATGAACACGAAGCACAGCATGCCCGTGTTCAGCAACTGGCTGCGGCGCTGGTACGAGAGCCGGAAGCCCGCGTAAATCAAGCCCACAAACAGGAGCAGGAAAATAACCAAGCCCGAATCGAAGGGCAGGCCAATATTATTGATGAAGAACACCTCGAAGCCGCCGGCTAGCGTAGGCAAGCCCGGAATGATGCCCACCAGCACCGAGCCCACGATAACGAGGCTGATAACCAGCGTAATAATGCCGCCCACCACGCTCGGGTTGGCCGAGCGGCGGTAGTAGTAAATGAAGGCCAGCGCCGGCAGCGCCAGCAGGTTCAGCAAGTGCACGCCGATGCTGAGGCCAATAACGTAGGCAATGAGAATGAGCCACTTATCGGAATCGGCCTCGCTGGCGTGCTCCTCCCATTTCAGCATAATCCAGACTACAGCGGCGGTGCAGAGGGCCGACATGGCATACACCTCACCTTCTTCGGCGTTGAACCAGAACGAGTCGGAGAACGCGAACGAGAGCGCGCCGACCACGCCCGCGCCCAGAATGAGCAGCGTTTGGTAGCCGGTGGGCTCGGGCGTTTCGGTTTCAAACTCGCTCCGCGCCAGCAGCAGCTTACGCGCCAGCCGCGTGATTATCCAGAACAGGAATAGCACCGTGAACGAGCTACTCAGGGCCGAGAGCGCATTGACCAGCACGGCCACCTTGGTTACATCGCCGAAGCTGAGCATCGACATTAGGCGGCCCAGAATAAGAAAGGTGGGCGCGCCCGGCGGGTGCGGCACCAGCAGCTTGTAGGAGCAGGCAATGAACTCGCCGCAGTCCCAGAACGAGGCGGTGGGCTCTAGCGTGAGCAGAAAGACGGCGGTAGCGATGGCAAACACCACCCAGCCGACCAGGTTATTCAACCGTTGAAATGAACGCATACGGGGCAAAAAAGGCCGGTCGCCACTGCTAAAAGCAAGCGCCGCCGGACCAGCGGGAAATTCCGGAATAACTAAAGCCTTGCCACTTGGCAAGAATCCCCCAAAAGTAGGCATTAACCTACTAGGGGTTGCAGGGACAAGGGAGCAATTAAAAATTCTGAATTAAAAAGTAGAAATGGGTGGAGAGGCATATGCACCAGTTGGTGACACACGCTCCCTCCACCCATTTCTACTTTTAATTCAGAATTTTTAATTTTCCTACAGCAGCGTCAAGCGGTTGGTGCTCACGGCTTTGTCATTTACCAATAGCGAGCAGAAGTACAGGCCGGCCGGCAGGCCCGTCACGTCTAGGGGCAGGCCGGTGGCGGCGGCGGCCAGCGGCAGGGGCAGCAGGCGTACCTCGCGGCCGAGCACGTTGCTCAAGCGCAGCTTATAATCGGGCCCGTGCTGGGCCGAGAGCTGCACCGTGAGTAATCCACGCGCAGGGTTGGGAAACACGCTCAGCGAAGGCGCGCCCGTCTGGGTGGGCGCCGGCAGAGTAGCCGCCAGCGCCGCGTGCAGGCTGGGAGCCGTGAACGTAGCCGGGCTGGCTGGCGCAAGGAAAGCCGCCATGCCCGGAATCGGGCTACCGGGCGTCCAGGTGGCGAGCGGGTTGTCGAGGCCCGTGGGGCGCGCGCCGCGGGCCCACACCAGGCGGGCCGTAGTGTGGGCGATAGTAGCCACCTGGGAGGGCAACTGCTGCGGCGCGGTCACCACAGCCGGCACGGCCCCCAGGTGCGCGCCGTAGGTGGCGGCAAAAGTGGGTAGCAGCGCCAGCGCCGTGAGTGCCAAAGACAAAAAAGTAGTAGCTAAGCGCATGGGTACGAAGGAAGTAGCGTGGAAGAACCAGGGCTGGTTCAAAAGTAACGAGTTACCAGTGAATTACTACTGAACAAGCACCGTGCCGGGCCCTTAAGTTTCCAAAAGCCTTGCTTAATCGACCAGCCCCGCCCTTTGCTCGATCGGCAGGCAAGCGCCCGCCAAGGCCGCCTGCCCGCGCAGTCAAGACGACCAGTTGGCCCAAAAGGCTGCATTGGTGCTGGTTTTTTGTTGTCGCTGCGTGGTGAAGTGCTGTTTTGAAGGGTATTGCTGGTTTAATCTGCTTGTTGCGCTGTTGCTACCGCTTTGGGTGCGGCATGCTGCCGAGTTGGCAAGGAAAGTGGTTTGCTTGGGCAGCGCCGCCAATGTTTTATGACAGAAAGGCCTGCGTCCACGCTACCGCGCATACGGCTACCGCACGCGCACCGTGCCAGCTCCGTTATAAGAATGATATTCAGCATTATACATGGCATCGGCGCTCACGGGGCCTAGCTTGAAGGTGCCCTTGCTCACGGCCCGCACCAGGTAGTAGAACACCTTGGGCTTGGTGGTGACGGTGGTGAAGATGTTGAGGCGGTCGTCGCGCACGTCGAGGTAGTCGGGCTGGTCGGCGTTGGCCACGAAGGCGATTTCGCGGGTCACGCCCAGGCGCGGGTTCTCGATTTCGAGGCCGGCGGGCAGCAGGTCGGTGATGGCCACGTTCTTGACCTCGCCGGCCGCGTCGGCGGCCTGAATGGTGAGCTTCACCACTACCAAATCGTTCTGCCGGATGCCGGCCGCGCCCACCGGCTGCCCGGTGCGGGTCAAAAACTGGCGGCGCACTTTCAGGTAGCTGTCTTCCTCGCGCACCTGGCCGCCGGCCGAAATGCCCTCGGCCTCCCAGAAGTAGTAGAGCGTGCCCGCACCGCTGGCTTTTATAGTCAGCTTGCGGTTGGTTACGTTGTTCACGGTGAGGTCTTTGCCATCGAACTTGCCGATTTCCTTGCCATCGGCAAACAGCGTGGCGACGGCCGTGCTGGCCAGGCTCTTGCGGGCAATTTTGCCCAGCGCCAGCAGGCCGAAGGCGCGCTCCTGGGTGTTGAGGTAGGGGGCGGTTTTCATCTGGCGGCTCAGCTGCCGGGCTATGCTGGCTACCTGCGGGTTGGTGGGGTCGGCTTCCAGCAAGGCATTGAGGGCCAGGGCTTCATCGCGAATGGGCGAGGAGAACGAGCCGCCCAGCTCGCGGCTCGATTTCTCGGCCGTGAACTGCGTGGGCAGCACCTCGCGGAAGGCCCGCTGCTGCCCGCCCAGCGCAAAGGTGCTGGCCAGCAGGAAGCGCGCATCGGGCGTGAGCAGCGGCCGGTTGGCCTTGTAGTAGTTGAGGGCCACGGCATCCTGGCGGCCGGCCAGGGCCAGCACGTAGAGCGAGTAGGTGATTTCGCGCTTGGCGATGATGCGCTGGCGGGCCAGCCCATCGACCGTGAAGTACTGGTAGGCTTCCGTTTCGCGCTTCTTGAGGCGCAACTGCAAGTAGCTCAGTACTTTGTTCAAGGTGCTTTGGTTCACGGCGAAGCCGGCCTGCTTGGCCTCGATGAGGAAGTGGGCGGCGTAGGCGGTGGCCCACCAGTTGTCGTAGTCGCCGCCCGGCCAGTAGCTGAGGCTGCCGTTGTAGAGCTGCATACTCTCTATTTTGCGGATGGCCTCCTGCACGTTGTAGTTGGGGTTGTAGCGCTGGGCCTTGCGGCCGGTGCCTGTTTTCTGGGCCAGCGTGGTCGCCAAATCGCCGAAATACAGCTGCGGGAACGCGGCCGATACGGTTTGCTCCAGGCAGCCGTAGGGGTAGTCGAGCAGGTAGCTCAGGTCCTTGGCAAACTGCGTGAGCGGCGAGCGGCTCAGCACCAGCTTACTATGCTGCGAGCTCGGCAGGAAGTCGGTGCGCAGGTTAAGCGTGGCGGGCGCGCTGGCCGTAGCCTCGCCGCTGCCCGTGCGCATTTCCAGCGGCGAAGCTGGGCGAATGGGGATTTCGATGGTTTCGGAGAAAGTCTCAGTCGTGCCTTTTACTCCAGTAACAACAACCTTCACTGTCCCGTTGCCGACTCCTTTCGCGCTAACGTGAAAAAGTTGGCGATACTCTGCTCCAGGACGTAGTGGCACAATCCATTCTTCGGGTATATATCGTATTCCGTGTGGTCCAACAACCTCAGGTTCTGCTGAAACAAGAGGGCCGCTAAGCTGCTTGACGACCTTGGCAAAAATCTGATTCTTGGTCGTATTCGTCAGTGTCACCGGCACGTCAATCGTGTCGCCGGGACTCATAAACCGCGGCAACGCCGTGCTAATCACCACCGGGTCAGCCACTTTCATCGTCTGCTCGGCGTTGCCGAAGGCGTCGTCTTTGTAGGCCACAGCCATCACGCGCAGTGCGCCGCTGAACTGCGGCACCCGGATTTTATAGCGCACCAGCCCCGAGGCGTCGGCGGTGAGTAGGCCGCTCCACATGGCCACCAGTTTCACGCGGCGGCTGGGCACGGGCGAAGTGCGCTTGGCCATATCGGCCGCGTCGCCGCCGCTGCTGCTGCTACCCAGCTCGGGCAGCAGGAAGGGGTAAATGTCGAAGGCCGATACTTCGAGGGCCCGCTTCTGGTAGAAGTAGCCGTAGGGGTCGGGCGTCTGGTAGTTTTTGCGCTGCAAAATGCCTTCATCCACCACGGCCAGCGTTACCTGGGCGCGGGGCGCCGTGCGCACCTCAATGGTCTGGAAGGTTTGCGAGCGGCTTTTGGCGGCCACGGTCAGGGCCACGGGCAGGTGGGTGCTGGGCTTCTCTACGATGAGCGGCACGAAGCCGCGCGCCACTGTGAGGGGCAGCGAGTTATCGGTAATAGGCCGGATGGCGGTGGCCGTGATATACACGTTGGGCGCGTAGCCGGGGCGGATGGGCACGCGCACCTTGGCCGATTTCTGGTCGGTATCGACGTAGAAATGCTCGAACACCCGGTTGCGCTCCACCGTGATGAGCACCCGGCCGGGGAAGGGCGTTTTGAGCAGCAGCTGGGCCGTTTCGCCGGGCTCGTATTTGGGCTTGTCGGCCTCAATGGTTACCTCGCCTTCGTTGTTGACCTCGAACGAGTTACCAGCCGTGTCGCCGTTGCCGTAGGCGTAGAAGTGGGCCGCCACGTAGGTGCCCGCGCCGGGCCGCGACAACCGGATTTCGTACTCGCCCGAATACGTGGGCGTGAACGTGAGCGCGCTATTGGCGTCCACCATAACTCCCTGGTTTTGCAGCACTTGCTCGCGCTTCTGCGAGTTGTACACCAGGCGCCCGCCCTGGCGCTCCAGCACGGTTTCCCAGAGCAGGCGCACTACCTGCACCTGCGCCTCGGCCTGCACGGGCCGGCCGGCCGGCGTGAGGGCCGCCAGCTTCACCGATAATTCCTGGCGTGTGCTCACCAGGTCGCTCACCTGCTCGATGCCAAACATCACGGCCTGCGTCTGCACCTCGAAGGTGGCCAGGCGGTTCACGGGCCGGCCCGTTTCGTCAAAAATCGTGGCGAAGGCCACGCCTTCCAGCGTGCCCAGGTCGCGCACGTCGGGTAGGGTATAGTCGGCGGTGCCGCGCCCGGTGGCGTCGGTTTCGCCCTGGCGCACCTCCTTCTGGAAGCGCTCGGCAATACCCGATATCATGGAGGCGCTGCGCCCCGTGCCGCTGCGCAGCGAAAACGAGTAACCGTCGTATTTCGGGGCCGAAAAGGTCTTTTCCTTCAGCGAAAACTCCACCTCAAACTTGCGCCCCACGGCCGGCGGCCCAAACAGGTTCTGGGCCTGCACGGTGGCCGCCACGGTCTGGCCGGCGCGCAGCACGGCGGGCGCGGCGGCCACGCTCACCTTCAGCCGGTCGGGAATAAACTCCTCCACACTCACCTGCTTGGAGGTCAGCAGCACGTCGTTACCAGTCAATACTTCCAGCGAATACAGGCCCGTCATCACGGTGGCGGGCAGAATAAAGCGCGACGCGACCACGCCGGTGGCGCTCAGCTTCTCGCCCAGGCTGGCGTATTCCTTGCCGGTGGGCAGCAGCAGGCGCACCTTCACGGGCAGGCCGGCGGCGGGGGTGCGCCAATCGTCGGTGCGCACCACCACATTGGTATGAATGGTGTCGCCGGGCCGGTACAAATCGCGGTCGCCGTAGAGAAACGCCTGGTAATGAGCGGCGTTGCTAGTGAGGCCGCCCACCTCGAAGCGCGAGGTTTCGACCCGGCTCTTGGGCAGGCTGATAAAGGTGAAATCGCTGCCCTGGGTGGCCGTCACCATGCCCAGCTTGAGGCGGCTACCGGCCACGCTGTCGTAGCGGGCCACGCCCTGGCCGTTGGTGGTGGCGGTGCCCATCACCTGGTTGCTGGTGCTGATGAAGCGCACCGTGGCCCCGCCCACCGGCCGCGCCGTACGCAGGGAGTTCAGAAACACAACAGCCTCGCCACTAGCGTTTTGGCGCGCAATCATGCCGAGGTCGGTAAAGGTCACCAGCTTCTCTTCGCGCAGCCAGAGGTGCTCGGTATCCTGCACCCGTATCACGTACAGGCCCTTGAGCGGGGCGCTGAATTCCAGGTCTTTGAGGTTGAAATTGAGCAGGTGCATCCCGTTTTGCTTCACCAGGCCGGCCGTGGCGTAGGTGCGGGTGAAGAGCACGTCGCCCCGGTTTTCGAGCTCGTAGTACTGGTAGCTGTGGTCCACGTATTCGCCATCTTCCCCGCCGCCCTCGTCGCCTTCCTCCCCGCCGCCGCCATCGGAGCCGTACTGCTTGTCGCCGCGCAGCACATCCTGAATGTTGCTGGCGTAAATCTTGGCCACCGTCACCTGCACATTAGCCACCTCATTGAGGCGCAGGCCGAGGTTACGGCTGCCCATCGCATTCAAATACAAGGCTTTATCGGAGCTGGCAAAGCTGATACTCGGCTCGCTGTTGCCGAAGCTCACGCTCTGGTTAAAGCTCTCCGTGAGCTGCCCGCCCAGCGCGCCGCGCAGACCCGGCGTAATTTTTATCTGGTAATCCTTGCCCACCTCAAAGCCGCCGCGCAGCAACAGGCCGCTTTCCAGCGCTTCAATCTCGAACGGCACCGACGGCGACACGCTCAGCAGCGGCTGAATATCGGCCACCGACACCGGCTGGTTGGTGAGGATGGTGACCGCGGCCTGGCCGTTGAGCACCTGGCCGGTGAGCTCGCGCACTTGCAGGGTTTGCTGGTCGGGCACCTCGGCCTCGGCTTGCAGCGGGCCGGCGGTGGGCTGGCTGCCGGCCACGGCTTGCAGGCCGCCGCCAATCTCGAAGTGCAGCGGCTGGTTGACATCCACTTCCTGCGTGATGGTGAGGGCCAGCGTGCGGCCTGGCTCGGCGGTGGTGAGGGTGAAGGCGACCGGCCGGCCGCCCTGGCTCAGCTGCAAAAGCGGGCGCAGGTCGGCGGGCCGCACGGCGTAATTAAACAGCACGTTGGCCCGCAGCTCGGCCCCGCCCGCCCGGCGGCTGCGCCCATAAAATACCTGCGCAGCCTTGAGCTCCAGAAACGGCGTGTGAAACTTGCTGCGGCTCAGCGTCAGCTTTTGCTTGCCCGAGGGCAGCGTGGCGCTGCGCAAATTGGCCGAAAACGCCGTGCTGGGCCGAAACGGCTCCAGGGGCGAAAATACCAGCTCGCGCCCGTCGTTCATCCACTTAAACTTGCCCTTGATAGCGGGCTCAAACTGCACGTAGCGCGTAGTATCCCAGCGGTTTACCTGGCTGGCGTTTACCACGGGCTCGTCGAAGCTGAACACCAGGTTCTGGTACGGGTCAATCTCCTCACCGGCCGCCTGGGCCTGAGCATCGGCCTGCGTTTGCGCGTCTTTTTTAGAGCAGGAAAACGTGGCGAGTAAGGCCAGCAGTAGAAGCGGTAACAGGCGGCGTTGGCGCATAGCAGAGGAGTAGGTGAGCGGTGCGTGAAAGGTAGGGCATTGGTAGCTAAAAAGCAGAACTGCTAGCGTTTAAAGAACGTCATGCTGAACGCAGTGAAGCATCTCGCTCGCGCCGCTGGGTTGGTAAGCCAGTGGCGCGGTAGAGATGCTTCACTGCGTTCAGCATGACGTTCTTTACAGTGCTCATTGATGCCGAGTCCCTGCCATGCTTTCCCACCCGCACGAAGTGTTCCTAGAAGTGGCTCAGCGCCTGAGCTTTACCAAAGCCGGGCAGGCGCTGTTCATTAGCCAGTCGGCCGTGAGCAAGCAGGTAAAGGCCCTGGAGGAGCACTACCAAACCGGCCTCTTCGAGCGGCTGGGCGGCAGCGTGCAACTCACGCCGGCCGGCCAGAAGCTGTACCAGAAGCTCTTGCAGGCCAAGCAGTTGCAGCAAGAGCTTCAGCAGGAGATGAGCGAGCTGAGCCCGGCCTTTGCCCCGGCCGTGCACTTGCTGCTGGGGGCCAGCACCACCATTTCGCTCTACGTGCTGCCGGCCGTGGTGGCGGCCTACCTGCGCCAGCACCCGCAGCACCAGCTCAGCCTCAAAAACCGCAACAGCGACAACATCCTGCGGGCGCTGCTCGACCACGAAATCGAGCTAGGCATCATCGAAGGCATTCACAAAGTCAGCAACGTTACCTATACGCCGCTGCTCACCGACGAGGTGGTGGCCGTGTGCGCCGCCGACAACCCACTGGCCGGCCGCGAGCTGGTAGTCAGCGACTTGCTCAGCATTCCGCTGGCCCTGCGCGAGGTGGGCTCCGGCACGCTCGCCGTGCTGGAAGAAGCGCTGGCCAAACACCAGCTGCGGCTGGCTGCCCTGCCGGTGCGGGTACGCATGGGCGGCACCGAGGCCCTCAAAAATTTCGTGCGCGTGGAGGCCACCTGCCTGGCTTTTTTGCCCCGACAGGCGGTGGTGAAAGAGCTGGCCAGCGGCGAGCTGGCGGCCGTAAAAATCAAGGACTTGTTTTTAGAAAGGAAATTCAATTTCATTCAGCGTAAGGGCACCGAGAACAACGGGCCGTACCGCGATTTCCTGCGCTTCACCCAGCGCTACTATTCCGCTAAGGAATAGGCTATGCGAAAACACCATTTCGCGCAGGCATAGCAACCGGTTGGCGCCCGCCAGACCTTTGCTGCATGAACCAAGTAGCCACGTCCTCCCAATCGCGGGTCAATGCCCTGCACTGCGCCAAATGCGGCGCGGCCTACTCGCCCTTTCAGCTGCAGGCGGTGTCATCGTGCTGCCAGCAGCCCCTGGTGGCCCACTACAGCCTGCGCCAGCCGCTCAGCCGCGAGGAAGGTATCGACCTGGCCGACAACTCGATGTGGCGCTACGGCGCGCTGCTGCCCTTGCTCGATGAGGCCAACAAAGTGACCCTGGGCGAAGGCATGACGCCCCTGCTCAAGCTGCCGCGCCTGGCGGGCCACTATGGGTTCGACGCGCTTTTCATCAAAGACGAAGGCACGAACCCCACCGGTTCGTTCAAGGCGCGGGGCCTGAGCATGGCCATTTCCAAAGCCAAAGAGCTGGGCGTGACGGGCTGCATCATCCCCACGGCCGGCAACGCGGGTGTGGCCATGGCCGCCTACTGCGCCCGCGGCGGCCTGGCCGCCACCGTGGTTATGCCGCGCCACACGCCCGAGGCCTTCAAGGAAGAATGCTATTGGTATGGTGCTCAGGTAGAGCTGGTTGACGGCCTCATTAACGACTGCGCGGCCCGCGTGCGCCAACTCAACGCCGGCGGCAAGCTGCTCGATATCTCGACCCTTAAGGAGCCCTACCGCCTCGAAGGTAAGAAAACGATGGGCTACGAAATAGCCGAGCAAATGGGCTGGCAGCTGCCCGACGTGCTGTTGTACCCCGCCGGCGGCGGCACCGGCCTCATCGGCATCTGGAAGGCGTTTCAGGAGATGAAATCCCTCGGCTGGCTGGCTCCCGAAACTAAGCTGCCCCGCATGGTGGCCGTGCAGGCCGAAAACTGCTGCCCGCTGCTCGAAACCTACCTCGGCCGCCAGCCCAACTGCCACGCCTACACCGGTCGCCCCTCCCTGGCCAATGGCCTGGCCGTGCCCCGCCCCTTAGGTGAACCCTTGATGCTAAACGTATTACGCGAATCAAACGGCACCGTAGTAGCCATCAGCGAGGAAGACATGCTGGAGGGAATGCGCCACCTGGGCCGCCACGAGGGCATGTTCGTAGCCCCCGAGGGCGCGGCCGTTTGGATGGCCGCCCGCCAGCTATTAGCCAGCGGCTGGCTGCACGCCGACGAGCGCATTCTGCTCCTCAACACCGGCAACAGCCAAAAATACATGAGCAACGTGGCCGGCCGCGCCTGGGCCTAGCACAGTAGCGCGAAGCTTTCGCTTCGTGCGCGAGCGCAGCGAGCATCGTTGTTCGCGCCGTGCGGTGCCGCCTGCTCGCTGTGCTCGCGCACGAAGCGGAAGCTTCGCGCTACTGCCCGACCTTTGCGGCATGCGCATTCTGCACGTATTGTCCGCCAACTTCTTCGCTGGCTCGGTAGCCTACGCCGTTGCCCTGGCCGAGGCTCACCACCGCGCCGGCCACCAAGTATGGCTGGCCTCCGACGCGGCGGCCCTGCCCACGGTGGCCGCCCAGGTGCAGCTGCCTATCAGCCAGCGTAAGTACGGCCAGCGGCTGCGCAATATCAGGGCGCTGCGCCAACTGGTGAAAACGTACAATATTGACGTGGTGCACGCCCATTCGCGGGCCGCCAGCTGGGTAAGCTACTTCGCTTTAAAGGGCCTGAAAGTGCCGTTGGTGAGCACTGCGCACGGCCGCCAGCACCTGCACGCATCTACTTCATTATTTGATGTTTATGGGCAAAAGGTAATTGCTATCTGCGAAAACCTGGCGCAGCACCTGCGCGAAGAAGTGAAGATGTCCCCCACCAAAATAGTGGTGGTACCCAATGGCATAGCGTTTGAGAAAGAGGAATTAAAAATTAAAAAGGAAGAATTAAAAATAAATAACGCTGAGCACGCCAAGGCGCCAACAGCCGTTTTTACTTCTCTCCGCGTGGCCTTTATCGGCCGCTTCAACGGGCCTAAGGGCGAGCGGGCGGCGGCCCTGCTGCAACACGTGTTTCCGGCGCTGCTGCAAGAGTTTGCGCAGTTGCGCGTTGCCCTCATCGGCGGCGAATTGGAGCAGCTGCCCGCCGCCGGCAAAGCGGTCCTGGTGCAGCTGCAAAGCCAGTATGGCGAGCGGGTTGAAGTAGTAGGCTTTACGGATGACGTGACCGGCTGGCTGCGTAAAATCGACCTCGTTATCGGGGCCGGGCGGGTGGTGATGGAAGCCCTGGGCGAGGGCCGCGCCGCGCTGGCGCTGGGCGAGGCCCTCTACGCCGGCCCCGTCACGCTGGCCAACTACGCCGAGGCGGCGGCCTCCAACTTTGGCGATATTCTGTCCCGGCTGCAACCCGGGGCGGGCTTTGACCCCGCCCTGTTACTGGCCAATGCGCAGGCCTTTCTGCGGCAGCCCTACCGAATAGCCCCCGCCTTGCAGCAGCGCGTGCGCCACGACTACGACCTGGTCCGCGTGGCGGCGCGTGTGCTGGCTGTGTACGAGTCGGCGCGCATGGCGCTGGCCGTGCCCGACTTCATGCCGGTGCTCATGTACCACAAAATCCCGGATGCGGCCATCGCCACCAAGCACCAGATATTCGTCACGAAGGAGCATTTTACCAAGCACCTGGCGTATTTCAAAAGCCACGCTATCAGCCCGATAACCTTCCAGGATTACCAGGATTTTGCCAGTGGCCGCCGGCCGCTGGCCGAGTTTCCGCGCCGGCCCATCGTGCTCACCTTCGATGATGGCTACCTCGATAACTACACCAACCTGCTGCCGCTGATGCAGCAGTACGGCTACCGGGGCGTCATGTATTTGCTCGGCGATTTTGAGGTGCGCTACAACCAGTGGGACCTCGCCACCGACCCCACCGAGCCCCGCGCCGAGCTAATGGATACCGCTCAGAAACAAGCATTTGTGGCGGCCGGCTGGGAAATCGGGGCGCACACCCAAACCCACGCCCACCTCACCCAGCTGCCCCCCGCCGAAGCCGCCGCCGAAATCGCCGCCAGCAAAGCCGCCCTGGAGCAGCGCCTAGGCACCGAAATCAGCTCCTTCGCCTATCCCTACGGCGACCTCGATGCCACCACCAAGGCGCTGGTGGCCGAAGCTGGTTTCCGCTTCGCCGTGGCCACCGACACGGGCGGCCTGCATCTGGAAGACGACCGGATGCAGATTTTCCGCATCAACATATTTCCGCACGAAACGGCCAGCAGCCTGTTCAAAAAAACGTCCTCCTGGTACCGGCGCTACTACCGCTGGAAGCGCAAGAAGTAGCCCGCCTGCCGCGCTACCCCACCTGCGGTACGCGCCGGTTCATCACCCGAAACCAGAGCGGCGGAATGGTGGCCAGCAGCATCATGCCGGGGTAGCCGGTGGGCATTTGGGGGCTGGTCGGGTGGAAGCGCAGCGTTTGGTAGGGCCGGGCGGCCTGGTAGTGGTGGTCGGAGTGGCGCGTGAGCTCATAGAGCACAATGCGGCCCAGCAGGTGCTCCGAGTTCCAGGAGTGGTGGGGCTGCACGCGCTCGTAGAGGCCCTCGGCGGTGCGGCGGCGCTGTAAGCCGTAGTGTTCCACGTAGTTAACCAGCTGTAATATTACTACGCCCACTACGGCCGCGCCCAGCCAGGCCAGCAGAGCCGCTAGCCCAAACAGGCTCAGGACCAAACCCATTGCCACCGCCTGCGCCAGCAGAAAGCCCAGCAACTGGTTGCGGCCCGACCACACCCGCCGCCCGGCGCGGCGCAGGCGGGTGGCCTCCAGCTGCCCGGCCGAGCGATATTCGCCGGCCAGGACGCGGGGCAGAAAGGCCCAGAAAGGCTCGTGCAGGCGCGAGGTGGCGGGGTCGAGGGGCGTGGCCACGTGGCGGTGGTGCCCCCGGTTGTGGGCAATGAAAAAATGCAGGTATAAGCAGCTCAGCAGCAGCACCAACGCCAGGCGCTGCTCAGCGGGGCGGCTACGGTGGCCCAGCTCGTGCGCCACGTTAATACCCAGCGCCGCCAGGCAAATGCCCATCGTCACGATGGCCCCGGCCGTGGCCGCCGGCCCAAAAGACCCGCTGTGCACGCGTAGCAAAAAGTACCCCAGCAGCGCCAACAGCAGCGGCACATTGAGGTACAGCAGCCCGTCGAAAAAAAGGGAGCGGCGGCCCTTGGGGTCGGCTGGCGCATGGGCGCGGGGCGGCGCGGGGCGCACCAGCCACTCCAGAAGCGGCATCAGGCCGAAGGTGCAGGCCGGCGCGGCCCACGCCCAAGCCCCGCCCAGGCGCAGGCCCAGGAAGGCAGTGGCGGGCAGCACGTAGGCCACTAGGTAGCGCAGGTCGCGGGCGGGCAGGAGCATAATTAGGAAGCTAGTAGCTTTTAGCTGCTGGCTGGTAGCTTTTATTCTGGTTAACAGGAGGTTGTGGGTAAGGCGATGGCAGGTTGATTCCGCTTGACTACTATTCGACAGGTACTGGGCGGGCTGCCGGGGTTGAGTCCGCTGTCCGCCCAACGCCGCCATTCGGCCATTGCCCCACCCTGGAAAGGATGATTGACTGGGCGAAATACGGTGAGTATTTTCGCATTACCTAATCTGTACAGCGCCCGCTAAAGTCCTTTTAGATATTTGTTAACTACTTGATAATAAATAGTATAACTAGTTAAAAAATCCCCGCTAAAGTCTGTCTCGGCAAACAATAAAGTGGGGGCGCTGGTAGCCTTGGCCCAGGAGTAACCAGGGCAGCGGCCGGCCACGCGCTAGCTCAGCGCAAACAACCAGGTGTACGCTACCGTGCCGTATAAAAACGTCATAAACAGCTGGTTATACAGCTGCCCGTCGCTGTCGAGCCCCAGCATAGCCAGGGCCACGCTCAGCGCGCCCACGGCCGCCAGCGCCCAGCCGGCCCAGCGCGAGTAGCGCTGCCGCTGGGGCTGCCCGGCCAGCCGCTCGGTGCCCACTAATGGAAACAGCAGCCCCAGCGCCACGAAAGCTAGCGTGCCCAGCCCCGGCACCGGCAGCAGCAGCATGCCCAGGCCGGCCGCCGCCGCCAGCCCCAGCAGGGCTAGAAAGTGCGTCGAGTGCAGCGTCTGGGCCGGGCTGAGGGCGTAGCGCCCGTAACGGTTCACGCGCAGCAGCGAGTTGAAGAGCGCGTCCTTAAACCAACTCAGGTAGGCAAAAACCAAGTACACGGGCAGCAGCACCGGCACGAAGTGCGCCACCGCGTAGGCCCCGATAAACAGCCCCAGCCGCAGCCGCGCACCCAGCGAACTCACCCAGTACATAAACCGCATAAACGTGCGGTACACCCAGTGCCGCGCCTTGAGCGCCTCCACCAGCCCCTGGCGGGCAAACTCGGAGGTGGGGTCGAGGCGCAGGGCTTCGCGGAAGTTTTCGAGGGCCTCGGCGGGGCGGTTGGTTTCGAGGGCCACCCAGCCGGCCTGGGCCTGCACGCTGCTGCTTTCGGCCCCGTGGCCCAGGGCGGCGCGGGCGGCGGCGCTGGCCGCGGCCCCGTGGCCCTGGCGGGCCAGGGTGCGGGCCTCCAGGCTGTGCAGGCCGGCGTGCTCACTGTCGAAGCTGAGGCCGGTGCGGGCGGCTTGCAGGGCGGCCGGCAGCTGGCCGCTTTGCAGGCGCAGCGAGCCCAGCAGGTGGTGGTAGTTGGCATCGGTGGGGTCGAGGGCCAGCGCCTGGTTGATGGCCGCCATCGCCTCCTTAAGCCGGTGCTGCCGGTGCTGCACCAGCGCCAGCGCATAAAAGGCAAAGTCGTACTCGGGGGCCAGGTGAATGGCCAGTTCGGCTTCCTGCTGCGCGGTGGGTAGCTGGGCTTCCTCATCGAGCAGGCACACGGCCAGCAGGGCGTGGGCCACCGGCTCGTGCGGGTCGCGGGTGAGGTGGCGGCGCAGCTCACTGGCCGCCTGGTCGGGGCGGCTCTGCTGCATCAGTAGCTGGGCGCGGGCCAGCCAGTCGGAAGAGTAATCCATAGAAACGGGTGGCCGGGGGCCACCGAGAGGTTTTTTAAGAATGCGAGTGCTTGTCAATCTGCTTTTTAAGGAAGAGAATGCTCAAGTAAAACAGCAGGCCGCCGGCTGCCAGGCCTAGCATCTGCGGCATACTCAACGGCTTGCTGGCATCAAACAGACCCACGTAATCGCCCAGAAATGCCAGCACCGGTACCACTATCACCAGCGCCAGCCACAGCTTCAGGCGCAGCTGCCACAACTGGGCGGGCGAAAGCCGGAACAAGGGGTCGTGCCGCGTGCGCCACCAGCCCCGCACCCAAAAGATAGGCAACATCACCAAGGTAGCCCCGCCCCGATAGCTGAGCACATGTTGCCCCTGCCACTCTTGCCGCAGCTGCTGCCGCCGGCCCACCAGCCAGCCGGGCCAGTGCTGCTCGCGCCGCGCCCGGCGCAGCAGGGGCACGAGGTCGGTACTGCGCGTGGGTGCCAGCCGGAGCGCCGCCGCCAGGTGCGCCTCCGCGGCGTGAAGCTCGCAACGCCGGAGCAACTGCTTGCCGCGCTGGGCGTGCGCCAGTGAGCTGTTGGGCGCGAGGCGCAACAGCTGCTGAAAAGCGTGGTCGGCCGCCGCTGGCTGGCTCAGCTGCTCTTGGGCCAAGGCGCGCCACAGCAGGCAGTCGGTGTGCCGGGCATCCAGGAAAAGCCCGCTGTCGGCAGTGGTAACCGTTTCGTCGGGCCGGTGCAATAGGTACTGTAGCTCCGCTAACAGCGCGTAGCTAGTGGCATTCATGGGGTTGAGCCGCAGGGATTCCTGAATGGCATCGACTGCGGGCCACAGCTGGCCCTGCTGCCCGTACACCCGCGCCAGCGCCGCAAAAAGGGCGGCCGACTGCGGGGCCTGCGCCACGCCCTGCCGGGCAGCGGTGAGGGCTTCGGGCAGGCGGCCGAGTTGCCGTAGCGCCTCGGTGCGGCCCCATAATGCCTGCACCGAGGTCGGGTTTTGGGCTAGCACTTGCGCCGCCTGGGCCAGCGCCAGGGCCGGCTGGTTCAGATTCAGTAATTGCCAGATGCGCCGCGCTGCCAGCAGCTCGGGAGCGGATGGTGCTTGCATGGCCCCTAGCTGCCCGGCTTTTTCACCCCCAAGTACACCAGAATATCATCGTACAGCCCGCCCTCGTTCGAGTACAGCGCGTAGTTGCGGGCCGTGGCAAACCACTCTTTGGTGCTGGCCTTCACCAGTTTGGTGGCGTCGAGCAGGTCGCTTTGCTCGATGGGCAGCGGGCGGCCGGCGCGCATGGAGAGGCGCAGGCGCGTGTCTACCGCGCCATCGACCACGGCCTTGAGGTCGGCCCCGCTGAGGCCGGCGGTGCGGGCGGCCACGGCGGCGGCTTTTACGCTGCTATCCAGGGGTTTGCCCTTCAGGAGGATGTCGATAATGCTGGCGCGGGCGGCCTCGTCGGGCGGGGTTACGAGCACGATTTTATCGAAGCGGCCGGGGCGGCGAAAGGCGGGGTCGAGGTGCCAGGGCGCGTTGGTGGCGGCCATCACCAGCACGCCCTCGTTGGAGGCCGATACGCCATCGAGTTCCTCCAAAAATTGGTTGATAACCGTGCGGCCCGCGCTCTGGCGCAGGTCGTGGCGGTTGGCGGCCAGGGCATCTACCTCGTCAAAAAAAAGCACGCACGGCGCTTGCGCCCGCGCCAGCTCAAAGAGCTGGTGCAGGTTTTTCTCGCTATTGCCCAGCCACATATCCAGGATTTCGGCAATGCCTACGCTCAGGAAGTTGGCCTGCACCTCGCCGGCCGTGGCGCGGGCCAGGTAGGTTTTGCCGCAGCCGGGTGGGCCATACAGCAGCAGCCCGCCGCCGCTGGCCTTGCCAAAGGCCTTGTACAAGTCGGGAAAGTGCAGCGGGTGAATGATTTTGAGCCGGATTTCCTCCTTCACCGCCTCCATGCCGCCCACGTCGGCAAAGGTGATTTTGGGCTTTTCGAGCCCGGCTCCCAGCGCGCTCGGCGGCAGCGTAGGGAAATCCGCGCCAGCATCGGTGGCGGGGCCGCTGGCGGGTACCCGGCGCGGGGCGCTGGCTTGCAGCTCCTGGCCCAGGGTGGCGTCGGCGAGGCTGGGGTCGAGGTGCAGGGCCTGGGCGTAGGCGTCGCGGGCGGCGTCGGGCTGCTGGGTGGCGGCCAGCAGGCGGGCGTGCAGCAGGTGCGCCGGCCCCAGAGTATCGTGTTGATTCAGAAGCTCTTCCACTACCACGAAGGCGGCCGAGGTCTTGCCCAGCGCGAAGTACGCATCGGCCAGGCCCAGCTGCAAGGCGGGGTCGGTGGGGTGGTAGCGCAGGCCCTCACGGTACAGGTCTTCGGCCTGCTGGTGCTGGCCGGCCTGGCGCAGCAGCCCGCCCAGGTGCTGGCGCAGCGGCAGGTTATCGGGCGAAAATTGCAGGGCGGCGAGCAGCGGTTGCAGCGTGGCGTCGGACATAAGGCGGCAGGGTCAAAAACGGACCTGCGAAAGTACGGCGGCGGGCTGCCCGGCGCGTCAGGCGCGGTAGCGGGCCAGCACGGCGGCCCCGGCCTCGTCACTCAGGCCGCTTATCTCCACCTTTTTAAAGGGCGCGGTATGGCCGCTCAGTAGCGTGACATCGCGCTTGGCCACGCCAAACACGTCGGCCAAAAAGGCCACTAGCACGGCGTTGGCTTGGCCGTTCTGCGGCGGCGCGGCCAGCCGCACGAACCAGCGCCCAGCGGGGCCGGGCAGCAACTGGTTGTGGCGCGCATTAGGCTTGGCCTGGAGGTGGAGAATCAAGGGGTAACGGGTAATGAGTAAAAGAACGTCATGCAGACCGCAGGGAAGCATCGCACATGGGGCAGTAACTCAATCGTTAGCTCCGCTAATCTTCCGTTCAACGACGCGCGCCAGATGCTTCCCTGCGGTCTGCATGACGTTCTTTTACTCATTACCCACTGCCAATTGCCCTACCGGGCATACGTCCAGCATCACGCACCTTCCGCAGGCGGGCGAGTGAAAAAAGCAGCATTTTTGCCCGTGAAACATGAGCGCTTCGTGGTGGTCGTACACCTGCTGGGCCGTCCACTCGGGCGGGAGCAGGGCGGCCAGCAGCGCGTGGGCCGGGCCTTCGCCCACCTTGGGGCCGATGAGTCCCAGGCGCTGGGCCACCCGGTGGTGGTGGCTATCGACGGGCATGGCGGGCAGCCGCAACGTGCTGAATAGCAGTGTAGCTGCGCTGGTTTTGGGCCCCACGCCCGTAATGCTTTCGAGCCAGGCGCGGGCCTCCGGAATGGGTCGGTCGGCTAGGAAGTCGAGCGAGCAGGGCGGCAGATTTTCGTCGCCGCAGCGGCGGCTTATTTCGAGTAGCACGGCTTGGATGCGGGGTGCCTTCTGCTCGGGCCAGGTGCAGGCGCTCAGGGCGCGCTGCACGTCGATGGTGGGGGCATCGCGCACGGCTTCCCAGGTGGGGAAAGTGGCGCGCAGCTGCTGGTAGGCGCGGTGCGAATCGGTGTTTTTGGTGCGGTGCGAAAGCAGGGCGCTTATCAATTCGCTCAGCGGGTCCTTGTCGCTGAAAAACGGAAATGGCGCGCCGTACGCGGCGCACAGCCGCTCGTGGGCCAGCAGGGCCAGCGCGCGGCGCGCCTCAAAAATAACGGAATCGACGGGCGCGGCCGGGCGGGAAGAAGGCATAAAAAAGCGTACTGCAAACTTGGGTCAGAGGTTCGCAGTACGCCCGTTTTAAGTGCCAATGGCGCTAGGTTACCTAGCCCCGCTATTGTAAAGCGCAATGGCCTGGCGCTGGGCCGAAGCCTGCTTGCCTTGCAGTACCAGCGGCACAATGAGCACCGGAATAGCCGCGTACAGCGCCGGCGAAATACCCGTGCTATTGGCCTGAAACGACTGGAGCGCCCCGTACACCAGTAGCGCGCCGCCCGCCACGTAGGCCGCAATCACGCCCTGCTGCGAGCGCCGGGCCTGGGCCAGCAGCGCCTGCGAGCCGGCATTGTCGGTAGTGGCCAAGGATAGGTTGCGGTTGTTGAGGCTTTGTACCGGGCCGTTGTCTTTGGAGAAATACTCCGTTTTGGTGGTGCGGTAGCCGCCGTAGGGCGAGCCACCAAACCCGCCGTAGCCAAAGCCGCCCATGCCCCCGTAGCCGTAGCCCGGCATGCCAAAGCCGCCCGGCGAGTAGCTGGTGTTGTAGGTGGCGTAGAGGCTGATGCGGCCCACCTTTTCACGGCGTAGCGTGGCCTCGCGCGACGAGTTTGGCAGCGTAGTGCGCACAAAGTGGCCGTTCTCGTTCTCATAAAAGCCCACCTCCGTCAGGTCCACGCGGCGCTGGCCGTCGAGCAGCAGGAAGTTGCGCCCAAATAGCGGCTGCTTCACCTCCACATCGTACACGTTGTAAACAGCCCCGCTTTTGAGGCCTACCTGGTAGCGCGTGGGGCGCGTAGAGCCGCCCATGATGTAGGGCCGGTTGAAGGGGCTTTCGCCAGGCTGCGGCGCGGTGGCCGGGGGCGCGGCCTCGGGTGCAGCCACCACCGGCGCGGGCCGGGCCGAATCGGGCGCGGCTACGGCAGCAGCGGGCACGGCCTCCAATTGCCGGGGCGTCGGGGCGGGCGCTACCTGGCGCGGGATAGGCGCGGGCGCGGTAGGAGCCCCGCCGAGCTGCCGCGGCGCATCCTGAGCCAGGGCCGGAAGCCCGGCGGCGCTCAGCCCCAGGCCCAGCACCGCAACAAACGGAAATTTCATGCAGGCAAATAAAAGCTACATCGGCCAACTGCGGCCGGTGAGCAGCTAACGACGCCCTGCCTCGCAAAAGTGCCCGCGCCGGGGCGAACTATTTTATTCGGCAAATGCACATGCTGCAAATATTATAAATAATTGAAAATAAGCTACTTAAGCAACTTTTCTAATAAGCTTAGACTATCGGCTAGGTCGTCGCCGCTGGCGAAGTCGAGGGGCTTTAAAATGTAACCACTCACGCCCAGCCGGGTGGCTTCGTCGCGGTCCAGGTCGAGGCCCGAGGTAGTGGTGATGAACACCGGAATGTGCGCCAGCGCGGGCGTGGCCCGCACCACTTCCAAAAACTCGAAACCGTTCATGCGCGGCATATTCAGGTCGAGCAAAATGACCTCGGGCAGCGGCTCCACGGCGAGCGTGCCATTGCGGCCCAGCAGCATATCCAGCGCCTCCTCGCCGTTGAAGGCCGTCAGCAACTCGTGCGGCACACTGAAGCGGCCAAAGGATTTCTGGGCCATCATGGTATCAAAAACGTCGTCTTCTACAAGTAATACGGAGCGCATAATTTTTTATGAATGGTTTTAGTACTAGTTAGTTGAGGGTGGCTGTCATTGCGAGCACAGCGAAGCAATCGCGTGTGAACGAGTTGTTTGGGTATCGTGCGGGTGCGATTGCTTCGCTATGCTCGCAATGACAACCGCTTTAAGCAAATAATTAAGAGTTCTTAGGCCAGGTGAATACGAAGGCCGCGCCCTGCCCCAGGGCCGACTCCACGCGGATGCTGCCCTGCTGGTCGTCGATGAGCTTCTTCACGATGCTCAGGCCGATGCCGGTGCTTTCGGCGGTGTGGCGGTCGCGCAGGGTTTGGAAGAGCAAGAATATTTTCTGGTGGTGCTCGGGCGCAATGCCGGGGCCATTGTCCTGCACCCGAAACTCGTAGGCGCGGCCCAGGTCCTGGGCGCTCACCGCAATGCGCCCGCCGCCATCGCCCACGTAGTACTTCACGGCGTTGCTGAGCAGGTTGGTAAATACCTGCTGCAGGCTCAGGCGGTCGGCCACAAAGGTAGGCAGATCGGGGGCCAGCGTGAGGGTAAAGCTGGGCGGCACCACCAGCTCGGCTACCTCGCGCACCAGCTCGGCCACGGCTACGGGGCCCAGCTGGCGCTCGGTGCGGCTGGCGCGGGCGTAGGCCAGCAGGCCGTTGATAAGGTCGTCGAGGCGGCTCAGGCGGCCCTTCATCTGGTCGAGGTAGGTGCGCAGCTGCGGCGACAGCTCGTTAGTTAGCTCTTCCTCAATCCATTGCACAATAGTGCTGAGGCCGCGCAGTGGGGCCTTCAGGTCGTGCGAGGCCACGTAGGCAAACTGGTCCAGCTCCTTGTTGCGGTTTTCGAGCGCCCCAAAGGCCGTGTCGAGCGCCTGGGTCATCTGGTTGAGCAGGGCAGCCAGCGAGGCCAGCCGGTCGGGCTGCTGGCCAGTATCGGTAATCTTGACCTTGTAATCGCCCTGCACCACCTGCCGCGTCAGGTATTCCATGGCCCGGATGCGCTGGGCCGTCTCCAGGTTGGTGCGGGTGAGAGTCAGGCGCAGCTCGTCGTTGGCCCGCAACTCGTTGACTATCTTGCTAAACAACCACAGCACAATAATCACCGCCAGGATAGCCGACACCACAATGGCCGACGGGGCCAGCTTCTGAAACAGCCCCTGCTGGCGGTTGCGCTGGCGCAGCAGGTTGTCTTCGTACTCCCGCACGCGGGTTATCAGGTTCTTGATATGGTTAAGGGGCACTTGCTCACTCAGTTGCAGCGACTGCGCCGCCGGCGGGGTAGGGGGAAAGGTGCGAAACGTGGCCAGCTCGCGCAGCTGCCCCGCAATGAGCCGGCGTAGCGAGTCGGTGCGGGCGTGCTGGGCGGGGTCGTCCACCACCAGCGAGTCTAGGGTGCTCACTTCCTGCTGCGCCAGCCGCGCGTTGCGGCGGTACACGTCGAGGTACGAGCTATCGGCCAGCAGCAGGTAGTTGCGCACGCCACTCTGCGCATCGCGCACGCTAATGCGCAGGTCGCCAGTTTGTTGCAGCACCCGGTACGAGTGCTCCACCAGCCGGGTATAGCGGCTTAGCTGCTGAATGGCCACGTAGGAGGTGAGCGACGTGCCCGCCAGTACCGACAGGGCAATGGCGAAGCCGAGTAAAATCTTGGTATTGAGCCGAATAGCCACTAAAATGCGAATAAAGGAAGAACTGCGCCCGGCCCGCGCCCGGCGAAGGTAGGCGGCGGCCCGCCCCGCCGGGCCCCGGTAGCCTGCCCCCACCCCGTAACTTTGCTCCATGTACGCCGCCCGCCCAACCCAGCCCGACCGCATCACCAGCCTGCACAACCCGCGCATCAAAGACGTGCTGC
The DNA here is from genome assembly GCF_030063445.1 of Hymenobacter sp. H14-R3. Classification (GTDB taxonomy): domain Bacteria; phylum Bacteroidota; class Bacteroidia; order Cytophagales; family Hymenobacteraceae; genus Hymenobacter. Next base: position 183,888 of record NZ_JASITD010000006.1, read on the forward strand.
GCTTGCAGGAAAAATCGGCCGAGCGCCGCCGCCAGGGCCTCACCCTGGTTGAAGGCTACCGCGAGCTGGCCAACGCCCGCCAGGCTGGCTGGACCGTGGCCACGCTCTTCGTGTGCGAGGAGCTGGCCGGAGCTGAAATCACCCAAGAGCTGCTGGCCCCCGCGCAGCTCGTGCCGCGCCCCTACGAGTACCTGCCTGTGAGCACCGCCGTGTTTGCCAAGCTGGCCGTGCGCGAGCGCTCCGATGGCGTGCTGGCCGTGCTGCGCACTCCCAGCCGCACCCTGGCCGACTTGCAATTGCCTGATAACCCGCTGGTTATTGTGCTCGAAGCCGTGGAGAAGCCTGGCAACCTCGGGGCCATCCTGCGCACCGCCGATGCCGCGCCCGCCCACGCCGTACTGGTCGGCGACCCGCGCACCGACCTCTACAATCCCAACGTTATCCGGGCCAGCCTGGGCGGCATCTTCACCGTGCCTACCGTGGCCGCGCCCATGGTCGAAATCCTGGCCTTCCTGAAGGAGAAAGGTATTCGCACCTTCGCCGCTGCCCTGGCCGACGATGCCAAAAGCTACACCGCCACCTCGCTTAGCGGCCCCACGGCGCTGGTGCTCGGCACCGAAGCCGACGGCCTCACGCCCGCCACCCGCGCCGCCTGCGACGAAACCGTCATCATCCCCATGCGCGGCGTGCTCGACTCGCTCAACGTGAGCGTGGCGGCGGCTGTGCTCACCTTCGAGGCCGTGCGCCAGCGCGGGTAGGATGGTTTAATAAACTGTGAGGGTAAAGCCCAGTTCTTTAGCTAGTTGGCGAGTTTTCTCAGCCTGGGCATCCGCAACCAGGCTCAGCGGGTATGAGTCGCTGTCTAGGCTTAGCAATACCAGCGCCAGACCAAGTGGCTCCAGGATATCTTGCACCATATCAAGTAGTTCGGGGCCAGTTGCTGGTCGTCGGCTGGCCAGGCTTAGGCGCTCCGGCCGGCCCTGCTGCGTCAGGATGTCATTGAGGCCCTCGGCGGTATCGGCGGCTTGGTCCTGCCAGTCACTTTCCCACAGCAAGTCCGCGCTCAGTAGCGCATCAATGAGCGCCACGTCGCGTAGTTCTTGCGCAGGCAGCTCCGTCACGATATCGCGCTCGGCTAGCTCCTCGGTGTATTGTGCCTGGTAAGCGGTCGGGTCACCAAGCGACAGCGCCAGCCGCGCCTCAACGCGCTGAGTAGCCGCCTCATCGGCGAGGGTGAAAAATTGAATAAACCGGGTAAGATTTGCCTGACTCATAAAAAACGATTGCTACTCGATGGGAAAAGAAAAAGGCGCGACCAAAGCCGCGCCTCTCTCAAAAACAACTCACGCCCCAATCTGCGAAATCACAAAAATCAGCGTCAATCTGCGATTTACTCGGCCGTCTTGGCGTAGCGCAAGCGCTCGTTTTCGTCGAGCAGAATCTTACGCATGCGTACCGACTTGGGCGTTACTTCCAGGTACTCATCCTTCTGGATGTATTCCATGGCTTCCTCCAGCGAGAACTGGCGCTTGGGCACAATTTTGGCGTTGTCATCCGTACCCGAGGCACGCATGTTGGTCAGCTTCTTGCCCTTCTGAATGTTGATGGTCAGGTCGTTGGGGCGGGTGTGCTCGCCGATAACCTGGCCAGCGTACACTTCCTCACCCGGGTCCACGAAAAACGAGCCGCGGTCCTGCATCTTGTCGATGGTGTAAGCCGTGCCGGGGCCGGTTTCCAACGAAATCAGCGAGCCCGCGATGCGGCCCGGAATTGGACCTTTGTGCTCTTCGTAGTCCATGAAGCGGTGGTTCATGATGGCCTCGCCGCCGGTGGCCGTCAGCACGTTGTTACGCAGGCCGATGAGGCCGCGCGACGGAATGGTGAATTCCAGGTGCTGCAAGTCGCCCTTCGGCTCCATGATGGTCATTTCGCCTTTGCGCATGCTCACCAGCTCGATAACCTTGCCGGCCGATTCCTCGGGCACGTCCACTACCAGCAGCTCGATGGGCTCCAGGCGCTTGCCTTTCTCATCTTCTTTGAACAGCACCTGGGGCTGGCCCACTTGCAGCTCGTAGCCTTCGCGGCGCATGGTCTCAATCAGTACCGACAAGTGGAGAATACCACGGCCAAACACGAGGAAGGTGTCCTCTTTATCGGTAGTCTCCACGCGCAGGGCGAGGTTTTTCTCGGTTTCCTTGAACAGGCGGTCACGCAAGTGACGCGAGGTCACGAACTTGCCTTCCTTACCGAAGAACGGCGAGTTGTTGATGGTGAACAGCATGTTCATCGTCGGCTCGTCGATGCTGATACGCTCCAGCTGCTCGGGGTTGTCGAAGTCGGCCAGCGTATCGCCAATGTCGAAGCCTTCGATGCCCGAAACGGCGCAGATTTCGCCGCTGCTTACCGAGTCCACTTTTACGCGGCCCAGGCCTTCAAATACGTGTAGCTCACGCACTTTCACTTTCTTCACGCTGCCATCAGACTTCATCAGGCTCATGTTCGAGCCTTCCGTGAGCGTGCCGCGGTGCACGCGGCCAATGGCGATGCGGCCTACGAACGCCGAGTAATCGAGCGACGTAATCTGCATCTGGGGCGTGCCCTCCAGCACCGGGGCGGGCGGGATGGACGAGAGCACCGCGTCGAGCAGCGGAATGAGGTTGTCGGTCTTCACCTTCCAGTCGGTGCTCATCCATCCTTGCTTCGACGAGCCATACAGCGTCACGAAATCAAGTTGGTCTTCGGTAGCCCCGAGGTTGAACATGAGGTCGAAAACCTGCTCGTGCACCTCGTCGGGACGGCAGTTTTCCTTGTCTACTTTGTTTACCACCACGATGGGCTTGAGGCCCAGGTCGATGGCTTTGCCCAGCACGAAGCGGGTTTGCGGCATGGCGCCTTCGAAGGCATCCACGAGCAGCAATACACCGTCGGCCAGCTTCAACACGCGCTCTACCTCACCGCCGAAGTCGGCGTGACCAGGCGTGTCGATAATGTTGATTTTCACGCCATTATAGCGTACCGACACGTTCTTCGATACGATAGTAATGCCGCGCTCGCGCTCCAGGGGGTTGTCGTCGAGGATGAGGTCGTCGAAGTGCTGGTGGGCATCGAAAATCTTGGATGCGTGGATAATCTTATCCACCAAAGTCGTCTTGCCGTGGTCAACGTGGGCAATGATGGCGATATTCCGAATGTTCTGAGTCATACGTATGTTTTTGCGGCCGCAAAGGTACGGAGTTTCTGCTAGAAAACCGAGTTGCGTTTTTATTATCCTGAAACTCAACGCCCGGCGGGCTGCCAAACGTTCCGGCCCGACTGCTTACCCGCCTTGGCAAGCCCACGTTGTAAGGTTGGCTGCTGGTCCGCGTCTAACCATTCGGCATCCGAACGCGGCGCCATTTTCGTTTGTTTACCCAACGTACTCCTTTGTCACTTACTTCCCATGCGCCTTTCCCTTCTTTCCCTGCTGCTGAGCGTGGCCGCCCTGTCGCCCGCCTGCTCGCAAAGCCACGCCGACCAGCCCAACACCGTGGCCGCCGTGCCCACCGGCTCTAAAGGAGCTACTGTCACTGCCGCCAAATATCCCGTGGCCCAGCCGGTTACCGGCAAGCCCGGCGAGTATGCGGTAGTAAAAACCGATGCCGAGTGGAAAAAGCAGCTCACCGGCCCGCAGTACTACATTTTGCGCGAAGAGGGTACCGAACGGCCTTATACGAGCAAGCTCAACGACAACGAAGCCGCCGGTAACTACTACTGCGCCGCCGACCACAACCTGGTGTTTTCGTCGGCTACCAAGTTTCACTCGGGCACCGGCTGGCCGAGCTTCTACGCCCCCGCCACGGCTGCTAGCCTCAAGGTAAAGTCCGACGGTAGCTTCGGCATGAGCCGCGACGAGATTGTGTGTGCCAAGTGCGGCGGCCACCTCGGCCACGTGTTCAACGACGGCCCCAAGCCCACCGGCCTGCGCTACTGCATGGACGGCGACGCGCTCACGTTCGAGAAGAAATAGCGGCCAACTCCTTCGCCCGCAATCCGTTTAACAACAGGGCGGCCCACCACGGGCCGCCTTTTTGCTGCTCCGCATGTATCTCCGTTATTCTTTGCGCGCTGCCGCCCTGGGCCTGCCGCTGCTGCTGGCCGCCTGCACCGCTTCCGAGCGCACCGCCGAAACCGCCGCTCCGCGCTCCATCCCTACCGAGGTGAGTACCGACGCCGACCGCCGCGCCATCTACAACGCCAACGCCCCGCGCGGTGCCTCTACCACCAGCCCCGCGCCCGACGCCACTCCCAACACCCTGCGCCTGGGCGAGCAGGCCTCCGACATCAATCGCGCCAAGCGCCCCGAAACGCTGAACACCAACGACGCCAACAATACCACCACCGAAACCCGCCTCCAGCGCATCGACCAGACCCTGCCAGACCCTGCGCCCCGGCCGTAGGCAGAAGCAGCTGAAATAAAAGAGGGGGTTGCGGCCCC
>NZ_JASITD010000006.1:188371-210150 GCF_030063445.1 Hymenobacter sp. H14-R3
GGCCAATTGGCCCCAACCCCCTCTTTTAACTTGTAATCAACTTGTAATCAAGCGGTTGTCTAGACGTTGTCTACGGCTACGCTGTCGTTGCTGGTGCCTACGGGCGTGCTCAGGTCGGGGGTAGCGTCAATTCCCTTCGACGCTGCCTGGCTTTTGGGGCGGCCGGGGCCGCGGCTCGTGGCGGGGGCTGCCCTGGTGGCTTTGGCGGTGCTGCCTACGGGGCGGCCGGCGCCTTTTTTGGGAGCGGTGGCGGCAGCCGGCTTGGCGGTGCTGGTTTTGCTGGCGGCCTGCTTCCTGGGTGGGCTGGCCGCGGCAGTGGCGGGGTTGTCGGTATCCTCTTCGGTGGCGGTGGGCGCGGGCAGGTTGATGTCGGTGGTGCGGCCGGGGGCAATGGAGTCGTAGTGGCGTACTATCGTGTGCAGCGCCTGCTCAAACATGCGCTCGGTGTCTACGTCGAGGCGGCGGGTGGCATCCTTCACCACTTCTTTCAGCTTGGCTTTCGTTTCTTTGCGAATGCGGGCCACTACCTCGCTCATGCGCGTATCCAATTCCTTTTGCAGCTGCTTGGCCGCCGATTTAAGGGTTTGTTTCTGGCTGGCCTTTTTCTCGGCGCGGTCGTCGGTTAGCGACTTGGTGGCGCGCTGGCCGGCTTTATCCGCTTTGCGCTGCGCTTTTTCCTCGGTGGTGCGTTTGGCAGGGGCGGCTTTTGCCGGGGCTTCTGCGCTGGTTTTCTTGGCCATGAGTACGAAAAGGGTTTTGGAAAGGAAAAGAGAAATTAATTACTGCTGAGTGGCAGCGCCAAGTTGTCAAATATAAATTTAATTAATTGGCAAACGCGCTTGCAGGATTTTTGTTAGGGCTAGTTGTAGCCGTTATAAGTACAACTGCTTGCCCGCCACCGTTTTTCACTGCCGCTGCCTGAGCTAATGCACGCCAATTTACACGTATTTCCGCCGCTTTAATTAAAGTGCGCGGCACTGCCCCGCTATCGGCGGCTACTTATCCATAATGAACACACTACCAAAGCGTTATACCGTAACGGCCGCCCTGCCTTACGCCAATGGCCCCGTGCATATTGGCCACCTAGCCGGCGTTTATTTACCCGCCGATATTTACGTGCGCTACCTGCGCGCCCAAAACCGCGACGTAAAATTTATTTGCGGCTCCGATGAGCACGGCGTGCCCATTACCATTCGGGCGCAGAAGGAGGGCATTACGCCCCAGCAAGTGGTGGATAAATACCACGCGATTATCCGCGACTCGTTCCAGGATTTCAACGTGTCGTTCGACGTGTATTCGCGCACGTCTTCCGCAACGCACGCCGAGGTTTCGAGCGAGTTTTTCAAGAAATTATACGCCGATAATAAATTCATCGAGCAAACCACGCAGCAGCTCTACGATGAGCAGGCGGGCCAGTTTCTGGCCGACCGCTACGTGGTGGGCACCTGCCCCAACTGCGGCAACGAAAACGCCTACGGCGACCAGTGCGAGCGCTGCGGTAGCTCGCTCAGCCCCACCGAGTTAATTAGCCCGCGCTCCATGCTCAGCGGCAACACGCCGGTGCTGCGCGAAACCAAGCACTGGTTTTTGCCCCTCGACCAGTACGAGCCCTGGCTGCGCGAATGGATAGTGGAGGGCCACAAAAACGACTGGAAAACCAACGTCTACGGCCAGTGCAAATCCTGGATTGACCAGGGCCTGCACGCCCGCGCCGTCACCCGCGACCTCGATTGGGGCGTGCCCGTGCCGGTGCCCGGTGCCGAAGGTAAAGTACTCTACGTGTGGTTTGATGCGCCAATCGGCTACATATCAGCCACTAAGGAAGGTTTCCCCGACGAGTGGGAGAAGTACTGGAAAGACCCCGAAACCAAGCTGGTGCATTTTATCGGCAAGGATAATATCGTGTTTCACTGCATTATTTTCCCGGTCATGCTGAAGGCGCACGGCGAGTATATTTTGCCCGATAACGTGCCCGCCAACGAGTTTCTTAATCTGGAAGGCGATAAAATCAGCACTTCGCGCAACTGGGCCGTATGGCTGCACGAGTACCTGCAGGATTTCCCTGGCCAGGCTGATGTGCTGCGCTACGTGCTCTGCGCCAACGCTCCCGAAACCAAGGATAACGACTTCACCTGGAAGGACTTCCAGGCGCGCAATAATAACGAGCTGGTAGCTACGCTCGGTAATTTTGTGAACCGCGCAGCGGTACTTACTCAGAAATTCTTCGAAGGCAAAGTACCCGAACGCGGCGAACTAACCGAAATTGACGAGGAGGTTTTTCGGCAGCTGGCGGAGTTTCCGGCGCGCATCGGCGACCTCATCGAAAATTACCGTTTTCGCGATGCGTTGGCCGAATTAATGAACCTGGCTCGTCTCGGCAATAAATACCTGGCCGAGACTGAGCCCTGGAAGCTCATCAAAACCGATGCGGCGCGCACTGGCACGGTGCTGCACGTGGCCCTGCAGGTAACGGCCGCGCTGGTGCCGTTGCTCACGCCCTTCCTGCCCGAGTCGGCCGCCAAGCTAGCCGCTATGCTCAACTTCGGGCCCGGCGACTGGCAGAGCGCCGCCCGCGCCGAGCAGCTGCCGGCCGGCCACCAGTTGCAGGAGCCCGAGTTGCTATTCGCCAAAATCGACGATGCCGTGGTGCAGGCTCAAGTGCAGAAGCTCCTCGATACCAAGCAAGCCAATGCCCTGGCTACTACGCCAGTTACGGCAACCAAGGAAAACGTGAGCTTCGACGACTTCGGCAAAATGGACCTGCGCGTGGGTACCATCATTGCCGCTGAAAAAGTAGCCAAAACCAAGAAGCTTCTCAAACTCACCATTGACACCGGCCTCGACCAGCGCACCATCGTGAGCGGCATTGCCGAGTCGTTCATTCCCGAGGCGCTCATCGGCCAGCAAGCCATGGTATTGCTGAATTTAGCGCCCCGTGAAATCAAAGGAATCGAGAGCCAGGGCATGTTGCTCTTGGCTGAGAATGCCGATGGCACGCTGGCGCTCATGCAGCCCGGCAGCGCCGTGCGCAACGGTAGCAGTGTGCTGTAAATAGCAAGAAGTAAGAATCGTAAAAAGCCGGCTGGTATGCTGAGTTTACGAAGCATCCTATCGCGCCAGAACAAGTTGTTCACGCCTTATAGGATGCTTCGTAAACTCAGCATGACAGCCGGCTTTTTGAGTGATTAATAACCGCCGCGTTCTCGACTTATTTAACGTTCACACTATTCATCGCCCGCTCCAGCCCCAGCGCCCCGAAAGCCAGCACCGACTCTCCCGCCTTCTCGATGCGCAGCGGCAAATCAATGCGCTCATCAGCCGAAAACGGGTCGAGCACATAGTCAACCTGCCGGCCCTTCGGAAAATTAGCGTCCACGCCAAAGCGCAGGCGGGCGTACACGTCGTTTCCCAGCGTGGCCTGTATGTCTTTCAGCCCGTTGTGGCCACCCGCCGAGCCCTGGCCCTTCAAGCGCAGCTTGCCGAAGGGCAGCGCTAGGTCGTCGGTGACCACCAGCATCTGCTCGGGCCCTATTTTGAGGGTGCTCAGCCAGTGTGCGGCGGCCTTGCCACTGAGGTTCATGTAGGTGGTGGGTTTCACCAGCACGTAGGTATGGCCCTTGCTTTTAAATTCGGTGGTAAACGCGTGGCGACCCAGTTCAAAGCGCGGAGCCTCAAATTTAGCCGCCAGATAATCGGCTACCATAAACCCGATATTATGCCGCGTGTCGGCGTATTCGGGGCCGATGTTGCCGAGGCAAAGAATCAAGAACTTCATAAAATCGCAGATTTAAACAGATTGCGCTGATTTCACAGATTCAATTGGCGCGGGGTAGGGTATAAGCTAGGATTCCAGTAACAATCTGGAACGCTTGCAATAGACAGCAAAAAAGGTGCTCCAAACGAAGCACCTTTTTTGAGTAAATGAGCAATTAAGCTGACGACCGAATCTGTGAAATCTGCGCAATCAGCTAAATCTGCAATTATTACTTGTTGCCGGCTAGCTCGCCTTTCAGGGCGCGCGGTACCGTTACGGTAGCAATAGGAGCCTCGGCGCTGGTGAGGATGGTGTAGTTGTTGGGAACTACGGAACCTACTTTCACCGACTTGCCGAGTTCGAGGGTGCTGATGTCAACCTCCACGTAGTCGGGCAGGTTTTCTGACGAAGCCTTCACGCGCACCTTGCGGAGCTTGCTGGCCAGCTTGCCACCGGCCAGTACGCCCGGCGATACACCGATGTACTTCACGGGGATGTCCATTTTCACTTCTTTGCCATCCTCAATTTCCAGGAAGTCAACGTGCAAAAGCATTTCGTTAACGGGGTGAAACTGAGCATCCTGCACAATGGCGCGGTACATAGCACCTTCCACGTTCAGGTCCACGATGTGGGCCTCCGGGGTGTACAGCAACTCGCGGAACAAGATGGCGGGCACCGAAAAGTGCACCGTGTCTTTGCCACCGTACAGTACGCATGGCACCTGCGCATCGAGGCGTAGCGCTTTCGCGTCCGTCTTGCCGAGATTCGCTCTTTTAAACCCTACAATCTCCAGGCTTTTCATAAAAGAAGTTGATTTGGAATGAATTATCCGCCCGGCATCCTTTGCCAAACGGGCCGCAAAGGTACGAATAATGAGGAGCTATGCCAAGGATGAATACGTTTTTCGCTTAACGTAGCTTCCCGGGAACGGAATGCTGGCTATGCGCAAACCCCAAAAAGTGGCTATTGGGATGCCTTTTTTTCCTTCGTAAATAGCCCCATTTTGTCAGAATAGATGATATCATCTCCCATGAACACAAAAAAGCGATTTCCCGGGTCTTTCAAATAGAGCGTGTCGTGACGTAGCTGATAGCTATAAATATCTTTCTTCCCTTGGCTCACTGACCGCGTCCACTCCGTGCTACCCCCCAAGCTGCAATTATTAACTGATTCAGTATATAAAAACGCTTTGTTTTTTCGTAATTCAACTATTCTATTCGTATTCGTGACACAACCGCCGCCTACGTTGTTTTCGCTACAGGTGCTAGAGCCAAGAGCATCTTTGTACCTTGCTTTTAACGGCGTTTGGGCTTGGCTTTGTTCGGGCACACCAGCTAATGTAAGCGTTGCCCAAAGGCAAATTGAGGGCAGGCGATTATGAATTTTTGGACGCGAAAGCATAGTGCGTAACACCAGTGTTGGAGTTGGCTAAGAGATACTGGACACCGCAAGCCATTTTTAGCTAAATAGCGAGCTGATGCTTTCATGCGTCACCACGTTTCGAATGGCCTGCGCAAACAGTGGGGCCAACGAAATCACGCGCACCTTTTCATTTTCCTCGCGCTGCGGAATAGTATCGGTGGTAATCAGCTCGGTGAGTTGCGAGGCCCGAATGCGGGCGTGGGCCGGGCCGCTGAGCAGCGGGTGCGTAATCACGGCACGCACCGAGTTGGCGCCGCGCTCCATCACGAGGTCGGCGGCCTTGCAAATAGTGCCGGCGGTGTCCACCATGTCATCCACAAACACCACATCCATGCCCTTCACGTCGCCGATAATCTGCATGGAGGCGATTTCGTTTGCCCGCAGGCGCATTTTATCGCACACCACAATTTCGGCCCCGAATTTCTTGGCGAAGGCGCGGGTGCGCACCACGCCGCCCACATCGGGCGAGGCGAAGATGAGGTTCTCCAGGTTCAGCGACTTGATGTAGGGCGCCGTGACGGTGGCCCCGTCGAGGTGGTCAACCGGGATGTCAAAAAAGCCCTGGATTTGGCCGGCGTGCAGGTCGCAGGTCATCAGGCGGTCGGTGCCCACGCTCTGAATGATGTTGGCCACCACCTTGGCCCCGATGCTCACGCGGGGCTTGTCCTTGCGGTCCTGGCGGGCGTAGCCCATGTAGGGCATCACGATAGTGACCTTGTGGGCCGAGGCGCGCTTGCAGGCGTCCACCATCAGCATGAGCTCCATGAGGTGCTCGGAGGGCGGAAAAGTGCTTTGGATGAGGAATACCTCGCAGCCGCGCACGCTCTCGTCGAAGCTGGGGCTGAGCTCGTCGTCGGCGAAGCGCTGGAGGGTGAGGTCGCCCAGGGGCTGGCCAAAAGCGGCGGCAATTTTTTGGCCGAGCTCCTGCGAGGCGCTGCCGGCGAATAGTTTAGCGTGCGGGTCCATATCAAAGTAGGGTAAGCTTTAGCTTGCCGCCCAAGGGGGCTAAAGCCAGGGGTTACGGAATATCAGGCAAACGGCAAGCGGGCACTTACCGCATGGGCAAAGGAGAAATAAAAAGAGAAAGGCGCCGGCCCGCTCCCGAAACGGGAGAAGCCAGCGCCTTTGCTGTCGAGAAGTATTGAATTTTTCGTAGCCGGGCAGTGTGCCCGCAGCCTCGAATACGAGGCGCTCCTGGGCTGCTGCACCACCCGATACGGGGGCCGCTGAGGCCCCCGACTACTTGGGTCGGGTTCTCCTCCTGTCTGCTTCAGGTGCGGGGGCTGCTGGCTCATGCTGGCTAACGGGGCAGGGCCGCTGGCAAGCGGCGGGTTGCGGCTGCAAAGTTGCGATGCGATTGCGCAATTGCGGCGGGGGCCCGGCAACATTGCGCCGAAAAGTGGGAGCGGGGCTAAAAAGCCCCTAAAACTCAAAACGCCCCTTCTCAAAATTTGAGAAGGGGCGTTTTCGAGCTTGTTAGTTGTCCGACCAGGGCTCGAACCTGGACTCTCCTGAATCAAAATCAGACGTGTTGCCAGTTACACCATCGGACAATTTCCCGGGTTGCGATGTGCTGTTCGGGGCTGCAAAGGTACTAAAAGAATAATACTACGCAAGAGGAAGGGCAAAAAAAAATTAAAAAAGTGCGCCGGGGTGGTGTGCGGCCCCCTTTGCCGGCCGCCGGGGTGGGGGCGGCATTCACCAACGCTTCAGCTTTGAAAAGAAGGGTTTGAGGCGTACTTTTGCACCCTCAAAAGCAACTTAACTTAGTAAAACAAAACCAAATGGCGAATTCGGGCAAAATCACCCAGGTTATCGGCCCCGTGGTGGACGTAAGTTTCGCGGGCGCGGCAGACCTCCCCAACATCTTCGACGCAATGGAGGTGACTAAAGAGAACGGCCAGGTGGTAGTGCTGGAATGCCAGCAGCACCTGGGCGAGGACCGGGTGCGCACCATCGCCATGGACTCGACGGAAGGCATGACCCGTGGCGCGGAAGTACGCAGCCTGGGCCGCCCCATTACGATGCCCACCGGCGACGGCGTGAAAGGCCGCTTGTTCAACGTTATCGGTCAGGCCATTGACGGCATTCCGCAGCCGGTGACCACCGGCGGCCTGCCCATTCACCGCAACGCCCCCGCGTTTGAGGACCTGGCCACTTCTTCGGAAGTATTCTTCACCGGTATCAAAGTAATCGACCTGCTGGCTCCCTATGTAAAGGGTGGCAAGATTGGTTTGTTTGGTGGTGCCGGCGTAGGCAAAACCGTTCTGATTCAGGAGCTTATCAACAACGTGGCCAAGGCCTACTCGGGCCTGTCGGTGTTTGCCGGCGTGGGCGAGCGCACCCGTGAGGGCAACGACTTGCTGCGTGAATTCATCGAAGCCAACATCATTCGCTACGGCGAGGCCTTTAAGCACTCGATGGAAGAGGGCGGCTGGGACTTGTCGAAAGTGGACATGGCCGAGATGGAGAAGTCGCAGGCGACCCTGGTGTTTGGCCAGATGAACGAGCCTCCCGGAGCCCGGGCCCGCGTAGCCCTGTCGGGCCTCACCATTGCTGAGAGCTTCCGCGATGGCGACGGCACCGGCGCTGGCCGCGACATCCTTTTCTTTATCGACAACATCTTCCGCTTCACGCAGGCGGGTTCGGAGGTATCGGCGCTCTTGGGCCGGATGCCGTCGGCCGTAGGGTATCAGCCCACGCTGGCCACCGAGATGGGTGCCATGCAGGAGCGCATTACCTCTACCAAGCGTGGTTCAATTACTTCGGTACAAGCTGTTTACGTGCCTGCCGATGACTTGACTGACCCAGCCCCGGCCAACACGTTTGCCCACCTGGATGCCACGACGGTACTGAGCCGCAAAATCGCCGAGCTGGGTATTTATCCCGCCGTTGACCCGCTGGACTCGACCTCGCGCATTCTGGATGCAACTATCCTGGGGGCTGAGCACTACGACACTGCCCAGCGCGTGAAGGAGATTTTGCAGCGCTACAAGGAGCTGCAGGATATCATCGCCATTCTGGGTATGGATGAGCTGAGCGAAGAGGATAAGCAGACCGTGAATCGCGCCCGCCGCGTGCAGCGCTTCTTGTCGCAGCCCTTCTTCGTGGCCGAGCAGTTTACAGGCCTCAAAGGCGTGCTGGTTGACATTAAGGACACCATTAAGGGCTTCAACGAAATCATCGAAGGCAAGTACGACCACCTGCCCGAGTCGGCGTTTAACCTGGTAGGCAACATCGAAGATGCCGTGGCCAAGGGCGAGCGCCTGATGGCTGAAGCTCAGTAATTTTTTGAGTTGTTAGCTGTTGGCTACTGGCTGTTAGCTCTTTGTAAGCTGGCTGCCCGAAGCTAACAGTTAACAGCTTTCAGCTAACAGCTCAAAACAGATGCACTTAGAAATCATCACCCCCGACCGGAAAGTATACGAGGGCGAAGCAACGGCGGTGCGGTTTCCGGGCACCGATGGCTCGTTCGAAGTGCTCAACAACCACGCCCCGCTGATTGCAGCCCTCAAAGAGGGCGATATTATGGTGACGGGCGCGGGCGGCGGCACGTTTCACATTAGCGGCGGTATTGTAGAAGTACTTCGTAATCAAGTAGTTGTACTGGCTGAATCGGCTTCGGCTTAGCAGTCTGCATAGTAGAATACGGGAGCGCCCGTGCTGGCTTTGGCTGGCACGGGCGCTTGGCGTTTGGGGGCGGGGGCAGGAGGGGGGCAGTTTTGCGGTTGACTCAGCCATTTGCGGCTGGTTTTCGTTCAGGCAATATTCATCGATTTATCCGCCTTGCCCTCTGCACTATGCCGCCCCTTGCCGATACAAATATCTATTCTCCCCGCCAGCGCTTTGTGCTGCTCATTATCACGCTGATACTACTTGGGCTGCTGGCCTTTTTCGGGTTGCTGCAGTACCTGACGGCCTTTCTGGGCGCGGGTATTTTGTACGTTGTGCTGCGCCCGTGGTTTACGGCCCTGGTGCATAAGCGCAAGTGGAACCGCACGTTTGTGACGGTGCTGCTGCTGCTGTTTGCGGTGGTAGTGCTGGTTATTCCCTTCTTCGCCCTTTCGTCGCTGCTTATCGACCGCGTGGCCGAACTAGCTAAGCGCCCCGAACAGATTTTGCAGGCTGTACAAATGGTTGAGCGCAAAATGGGGATGCAGGTGACGCAGGAAAACCAGGTGCGCCAGCTGCTGCAACAGGGCGCGGCCAAGGTGACCCAGTGGATACCCACCCTGGCCAGCAGCGTGCTCAACGTTATCGTGATTGTGGGCCTGATGCTCTTTACCTTGTATTACCTCTTTATGCAGGAGGAAGAGTTTCTGGCGGGCCTGCACCGCTACCTGCCCTTCCGCGAAAAGACTACGGAGGAGTTGAGCGAGTCGCTCAAAAACAACGTGAACTCCAACGTGCTGGGCCAGGGCATTGTGGCCTTGGTGCAGGGCTTGCTAACGGGCGCTACGCTCTGGATTTTCCAAGTGCCGGACCCGTTGTTTTGGACGGTAGTGGCCTTTTTTATGGCGTTTATTCCGGTGCTGGGCACGCCACTGGTGTGGGGGCCAGCCGCGATTTATCAGTTTGCGCAGGGGCAAACCACGCAGGGTATCGGCATTCTGCTGGTAGGCTTTATTATCATCATCAACATCGACAACTTGCTGCGCATTTGGCTAGCCAAGTACCTGGGCAATATTCACCCGTGGGTAACGCTGGTGGGCCTCACGCTGGGGGTGCAGATTTTTGGCATTGTGGGGCTGGTTATTGGGCCGTTGCTGCTGTCTTACTTTATAGTGCTTATGCAGGTGTTTTCGCGCGAAAACCTGGCCTTGCAGCACCTCACACCCGATACCCTCACGGGCCAAGCCGAGCGAGTGGTGGAGGCCGAAACGGCGGAGAAAATGGCAGCCAGTGAAATCCGCCGGATGTAGGGGCGCGTCGCGCGCCCGGCGCTGGTCGCACGCGCCCGGCTCTGCAAGAACCCAGTCACAAGAGCCAACCCGCGCCCGGTTTTCGGCTTAATATTGCCTGCTGCTACGCGTGCCCACCCTTACGACCGGGCGCGTGCGACGCGCCCCTACTATGGACCTGACCCCAATTCACCCCAAAGTCACCCCGATTTACCAGACTTCGGTCTTCAAGTTCAGCTCGCTGGCTGAGCTGGAAGAATACTACACGGCCCCCGACCATGCCGGCCGCTACGGTTACTCGCGCTCCGAGCATCCCAATTCGGATGAGTTGGTGGCCGAAGTAGTGAAACTAGAAGGCGCGACCGGCGGCGTCGCCACCGGCGCTGGCCTGGCCGGGCTGCTGGCCGCCGTGCTGGCCGTGTGCCAGGCCGGCGACCACGTGCTGTGCCCCGCTGAGCTGTACGGCGGCTCGGTAATGCTGCTATCCAATGAGTTGACGCGCCTGGGCATCGAAACCAGCTACGTGCCGCTGGCCGACCTCTACGACGTGGCCAAGCACCGCCAGCCCAACACCAAGCTGGTGCTGGCCGAGGTGCTCAGCAACCCGCTATTGGTGGTGCTCGATGGCCCGCGCCTCGCCCAAGCCTGCCAGGAAGAAGGTATTTTGTTGCTGATTGATAGCTCGTTCACTTCGCCCATGCTGACCCAGCCGCTGAGCTGGGGGGCCGATATGGTGTGGCACTCAGCCACTAAGTACTTAGCCGGCCACTCCGACGTAACGGCCGGCGTGGTAGTGGCCCGCGACCCGGCCATTGCCAAAAACCTGCGCCGCCTGGCTACCAACCTGGGCCTCATGCTGGCCCCGATGGACAGCTGGCTGGCCTTGCGCGGCCTCAAAACCCTGCGCCTGCGCATGCGCCAGCACTCGGAGAATGCCATGACCGTAGCGCGTTTCCTGGCCGATAGCCCGGCCGTGGCGCAGGTTTTTTACCCGGGTTTGGAAAGCCATCCGGGGCACGAGCTGGCGGCGCACCAGCTGCTGGGTGGCCTATTTGGCGGCATGCTGAGCGTGCGGCTGGCCGACGACACGGCGGCAGCCGTGGAGGCGTTTATCCAAAAAACCAAGCTCTTTCCGCTGGCCCCGTCGCTGGCGGGCGTGGCCTCGTCGTGCTCGTACCCGGCTGCCACCTCGCACCGGGGCCTCACGCCCGCGCAGCGGGCTTCGCTGGGCATTACGCCGGGCGTGCTACGCTTGAGCGTAGGGATTGAGGAAGTGGCCGATTTGCTCGTGGATTTGGAACATGCGCTGGGCGAAGGATAGGCCGTGGGAAGCCATGTGTGCTAAGTCTAAAAGTCGGATGATTATGTAAGTAACTTGTTCATTGACAATTATTTGCTACCATGTAAGCTGTAAATAGAAAGTCTGACAAAGGGGAAAGTAAGTATCTAGGGGCAGTGGGAAGACGCTTATTTCGTAGCGCCTTCCCGCTGCCCCTACTGGCAGAGCCACTACTGGCGGCGGGGTTGGCTCCATCTTTTCCCCTTTGTTATGCTGCCTGCTTCGCCCCGCCTGCCATTGCTGCTCAAGCTTGCGCTCAGCGCTTTTTTGCTGGTTATGGTACCAGTGTACTACCGTAGCTACGGCCCTACTAACTTCCTGTATTTCTGTGATGTAGCGCTGCTGCTGGCCTTCGTCAGCGTCTGGACTGAGCGGGCCCTGCCCGCCTCGATGGCGGCGGTGGGCATCTTGGTGCCGCAGCTACTGTGGTGCCTCGATTTTGTGGCTACGCTGTTCGGCTTTCACCTGGTTGGCCTTACGGCGTACATGTTTGACCCGCAGCGGTCGCTGTTTTTGCGCGGGCTGTCGTTTTTCCACGGGTGGCTGCCGTTTTTGCTGCTCTTTCTGGTGCGGCGGCTGGGCTACGACCGCCGGGCGCTGCTGGCCTGGGCGGCCCTGGGCTGGGGCTTGTGCCTAGTAGCCTATTTCCTGCTGCCCGCCGCCGGCACCGTGCTGCCCAACCCGCAAATTCCGGTTAACATCAACTACGTTTTCGGCTTCGACGACGCCCACGCCCAAACCTGGTTACCTGGCCCAGTGTACCTGCTGGGTTGGATGCTGGCGCTGCTGGTAGTGTTTTACCTGCCTACTCACCTGGTGCTACGGCGGCTGTTTGCCCGCCCGGCAGCGCTGGTGCCACGTAATGCCGAAGCTCGGCCGCAAATAATTTTATCCGCTTATGAGTAAGCAACTTGTAATTAACTTGATGGGGCTTTGGGTACTGTGTGCGGTGCTACTTGATTTATTGGGAATACTCTATAGCACGAACCGCGTAGTAGCCAGCTAGCTGCACGTGGGAGTAGGGGCGCTGGGTGTAGCCGGCCGCCACGCGCATAGCGGTATTGCGGCTGCTGCCCTACGTGCTGTAGAAATGCCTGCTGGCGGTGGTGGGGCTGTGATGCGTATCTTTTTTTATCGGGCTATCCGGGCTTTTTACGCACGTGCCGGGGCAGTATGCCTACTCCTTTTTTCTGGATGGCGGGGCCGATACCCGGCTGCCGTGGGAAACGACGCAGGTACACTATCGGCGGAGCCAGTCACTGCTGGTAAAGCAGGGTTATTCAGCTTTCTGGCGCGATAGTGCAGACTCACGCACGGCGCGGCTCATCCCCACACGCCGTTGTTTTATTGGGTAAGTCCCTGGCCTCTTGGCGAATGGAGCCCCGCTGAAAGAACTAAGCCGGCCTAGGCAGGTTGGGTGCTGGTGGACCGAGCCATTGACTGTTTTAGCCTCGACCCGGCCGAGCAGCGCCGCCTGGATGCCAGGTGGGTCCGCGAAAAGGCCCAGGTTATGCGCGATACCCTGGAAATGGCAAAGCAATGCCCCGGCATGAGCGAAGCTGTGCGGCGCGATGCGGAAAATAACGCAGCATTGCCAGCGGCAAATAACGACCGGGAGGAGTAAGCCAAGGCAAAATCTCAGGCCCAAGCCCGCCGCCGGCCCGACCTTTGCTGGCCATGCACACCCTTGCCCAACTCCGCGCCGGCCAGCTGGCCGGTGCTCGCCGCCTCGATTTGGCGGCCGGCCTCCCCGAGTTTCCCGAAGAAATATTTGACCTCGCCGACACGCTGGAAGTCCTCAACCTGTCGGGCAACCGGCTGGCTGCGCTGCCGCCCGGCCTGGGCCGCCTGCGCAAGCTAGAGGTGCTTTTTTGCTCCGATAATCAGTTTGCGGCCGTGCCCGAGGTGCTGGGCGACTGCCCGCAGCTGAGCATGGTGGGCTTCAAGGCCAACCGCATTCGCACGCTGCCAGCGGCGGCGCTCACGCCCGCGCTGCGCTGGCTTATTCTTACTGATAATCAGCTCGAAAGCTTGCCGCCCGAAATTGGCCAGTGCCAGCAGCTGCAAAAGCTGATGCTGGCTGGTAACCAGCTCCGCAAGCTGCCCGCCGAACTGGCCCAGTGCACCAGCCTGGAGCTGCTGCGCATTGCCGCCAACCAGCTTACCGAGCTGCCGGCCTGGCTGCTGGCCATGCCGCGGCTAGCGTGGCTGGCCTACGCCGGCAACCCCTTTGGCGCGGCGGCCGAGGCGGCGGCGGTGGCGCGGCATCCCATCGGCCCCATTGCCTGGCCCGAGTTGGCAGTGGAGCAGCAGCTGGGCGAGGGCGCATCGGGCGTTATCTACCAGGCGCGCTGGCAGCGGGTTGCTAAGGAGGTGGCCATCAAGCTATTCAAAGGCGCGGTAACCAGCGATGGCTTGCCGCATAGCGAGATGGCCGCCTGCATCAGCGCGGGCCGGCATCCTAATCTTATCGCGGTAGAGGGCCAGGTAACCCAGCACCCGGCCGGGGCCGAAGGGCTGGTGCTGGAGCTGATTGCCCCAGCTTTCGGCAACCTGGCGGGGCCGCCCAGCTTGGCCACCTGCACCCGCGATGTGTACGCGCCGGGCACTACGTTTAGCTTGGCGGCGGCCCTGCGGCTGGCCCACGGCATCGCCTCGGCGGCGGCGCACCTGCATGAGCAGGGGATTCTGCACGGCGACCTATACGGCCACAATATTTTAGCCACGGCGGCCGGCGACGCCTTGCTCGGCGACTTTGGCGCGGCCAGTTTCTTTGAGCTGGCTACGCCCGCCGCAACTGGCTTGCAGCGGTTGGAAGTGCGCGCTTTCGGTTGTCTGTTGGGGGAGCTGTTGGCGCATTGCCCGGAAGGCGATGCGGCTACTCTGCACGCTTTGGCTGACTTGCAGCGGCGCTGCGTGCAGCCCGTGGTGGCTGAGCGGCCCGCGTTGGCTGAGGTAGCGCAGGAGCTAGTTAATTTATTGAAAGCTAACAGCTAACAGCTAACAGCTAACAGCTAACAATTAACGGCTAGCGGTGGTGGGGCTGTGGGCAAGCTGGTGGAGCTCCTTGGCGGTGAGCACCGTCACGGCGTCGGGGCTGACCAGCCAGAGGCGCTGCTGAGCGTCGAGGTGCAACAGCGTGGGGGTGGTGGAGCCGGCGGGGTTGGGCACGGGGCGCAGCAGCTGCTTGGTTTCGACCTGGTCGGTGGCGGGGGCGAAGCTGGCGGCGGGCTCGGTGGGCAGCAGCAGCAGGCCCATGGCGGTGGCAAACAGCCGGCCCTCGCCGCGCAGGTAGGCCACGCCAAACACCTCGTTGCCGGGCTGGCCCAGGTAGCGCACCGTGGGTAGCTCGGCCTCGGCGGCGGCGCGCTGGCCCAGGCCTTCGAATACGCAGATACCGCCCGACATGATAACCCACAGGTTACCAACGTTATCGAGAATTAGCTTCTCCACAATGTTGTCGGGGATTTCGTTGTTGGCCACGCCTTCCTCGTTGTAGCGCATCCACTCGGAGCCGCGGCGGCGGCTCAGGCCGATGTTGGTGGCCACCCACACTGAGCTGTCGGCCGTGGTCACGCCGCCGTTGATGGAGGGCGTGCGCAGCTCGGGTACCAGCGCGCCATCGGCGGCCTGCCGGAATACGCCCTGGCCATTGGCCCCCACCCACAGCGCGCCCTGCGCATCTCGGAAGAGCGCCGTGATGTTGGCTTCGGCGGCGGGGCCGGGCAGGGGCAGCGGGCGCGGCGCAAAGCGGCGCGTGCCCAGCGCCACCACGCCCTGCCGGGTGCCTAGCCACAGCACGGTATCGGCGGCGGCGGCGCACTGAACGGGGCTTGTGCTCTGGTACTTACGGATGAATTTCGACCCTTCGAGCTGCCACACGCTGTGCTCGGTAACCACTAGCGTGGCCTTGCCGGCGTGCAGCAGGGCCACCGGCTTTTCGTGGCCTGTGAGGGCGTAGCTGGGTCGGGGCCGGGCCAGCAGCGGCGTGCTGGGCGCCAGCGCAAGGGCCAGCAGCAAGCCCGCGCAAAAGGGGCGAAAAACGGGGGCTAAGCGGAAGCGCATCGGGCTGAAAAAGAAGCGAGTTAAGTAGCGGCAAAGTTAGCTTTTATCCTGGTAAGTAGCTGTTTGTGTTAATGTTATCAAATTGCATTGCGGGCAAGAGATTGATAATGAAGGAATGATTAACCGGTAACGGTGACCTCACGGCAGGCCAGCAATTTTGTGGCCGGTTACAGGTCCTCCTTTCATTTCCTAAACCAGTTTTATGAACTCAAAAATTTTACTCGCGGGCAGCCTACTGCTAGCCGCCACCACGGGCCAACGGGCGCACGCGCAGGCCGCGGCCACTAATAACAACGTCATCCTTTACATCGGCGATGGCTTTGGGCTGGCTCCCAAAACGGCCGCTCGCATGGCCATGGGCCAGGGCCGCGACGGCAAGCGCTTCACCTCCGACGCGGGCTTTCAGGTGCTGGCGCTCGATAAACTCAAGTACAACGCCACCGTTACCACGCATTCGCTCAACTCCTGGATTACCGACTCGGCCCCCGGCGCGTCGGTGTATGCCTGCGGCAAGCCTGGCAAGCAGGACAACGAGGTAATTGCCCTCAACCCCGGCTCGGGCGAGTCCATCCAGACCATTCTGGAGGCGGCCAAGAAGCAGGGCTACGCGGTGGGCCTGGTAAGCACGGCGCGCATCACGCACGCCACGCCGGCCTCGTTTGCCAGCCACATCTGGTACCGCGACCTGGAGGACTACATTTCGGCCCAGTATATTGCCTCGACGCAGACGCAGTACGAGGCCATTTTCAACGCCAGCCCCACGGCTTCGTACCGCTACACCGCCGCCCGCGACTGGGTGCTGCCCGCCCCCAAAGTAGGCGTGGAGCTCGATGTGATGCTCGGCGGCGGGGCCCGGCACTTCCTGCCCCGCAACGCGGCCAGCCAGTACAAGGCGGTGGTCAATGCCGCTGACGCCCCCATTACCAACGCGGCTGGCACGGCCGTAACGCTCGGTGGCACCCGCGCCGACGACGTGGACCTGGTGAAATACGCCGTGGAGCAGCGCGACTACAACTACGTGAACAGCCGCGACGCGCTGCTTAGCGTCAGCACCAACATTGCGCAGTATGGCGTGGGCGGCAAAAAGCTGCTGGGCCTGTTCAATGCCAGCCACGCCAGCTACGAGCAGGACCGCCAGACCAGCGCTGCCTGGGAGCCCTCGCTGGCCGATATGACGCGCATCGCCATCCAGGTATTGCAGGCTAAGAGCAACAGCAAGGGTTTTTTCCTGATGGTGGAGGCCGGCCGCATCGACCACCTGGAGCACTCCAATACCGGCGGTATTTCGGTGGTAGCGGGCGCGGGCGCCACCAACCAGTACGTGGTGGACGCCGACCGCCCCACCTACGTGGGCACCGGCGATGCCGGCCCCTCGGCCACGCTCACCACGGCCCGCACCAGCAGCGTGTACGGCTCCGACTACATGATTAAGGAGGTGATGGCCTTCGACTACGCCGTGGCCGAAGGGCGGGCGCTGCTGGCCTCGCCGGCCAATGGTAAAACGCTCATCTTCAGTACTTCCGACCATGAGTGCGGCGGCTTTGCCGTAACTGGCCTGCACGACGAGGCCGACGCCGCCCGCAACAGCACCAAAATCCGCACTTACTCCGGCCAGATTGGCAAGTCGGTAGCTGCTGAGGCTGGCTACGCCACGCCCACCAACCTGGTGCGCGGCGACGGTGGGGCCAACGGCTGGTTTCCGGACTACGTCCTGAACACCTTCCAGGGCAAAGACTACCCGCAGCCCGCCTCGGCCACCGGCCGCCGCATTGTGGTAGCCTACGCCTCCAACCCCCTCACCAACGGCAACGGCGCTAACCAAAGCGGCGCGGTGGGCAACCACACCCCACAAGACGTGTGGGTGGCCGCCGAAGACAACACCGACACGCACGCCAAGCAGCTCACCGGCCGCGGCCTGCTCGACAACACGGCCATCACCCCGCTCATGGCCGATTTTATGAACCTCTCGCTGTTTGCATCCACGCTCAGCGTGCGCGGCGGCAACGCCCCGCAGGCCCCGCTCGATGGCTTTCAGCTCAGCCCGGTGCCGTTCGAGAGCCAGTTTCAGGTGAGCTTTACGCTGCCTACCGCCGGCCCCGTTACCGTGGAGCTGTTCAACGAAATGGGCCAGAAAGTGCAGACCATAGAAGCCGGCAAGTCGTTTGCGCCCGGCGCGCACGTGCTTGCGGTGGATGGCTCGCGCCTGAAAAACGGTCTTTATGTAGCTACCGTGACTATGGGTGGCCAGGTAGTTTCCAAGAAGACTATTAAGCTGTAAACGTGTAGGGTGAGCTTCAGCTTGCCGCGTTGCCGCGGGTGTAGGGTAAGCTTCGGCTTGCCGTGTTGGCGGCTGCGGCGCGGCCACGCAGCAAGCTAAAGCTTACCCTACTTGCATTGCCTCGCGTACGGACTTGACCACGCGGCGCAACTCCTCGTCGCCCATGGCGGTGCCGCTGGGTAGGCACAGGCCGCGGGCAAAAAAGTCGGCGCACACCGCGCCGCCATACATGGGCGCGTCGGCAAAAAGTGGCTGCAAGTGCATGGGTTTCCAGAGCGGGCGGCTCTCGATGTTGCGCGTTTCGAGGTGCAGGCGCAGGGTTTCGGGCGTGGTCGCTGTCTCGGCTGGGTCGAGGAGTAGGGTGGTGAGCCAGCGGTTGGCGCGGCTGCCGGCGGGTTCGGTAGCGGGGGCCAGCGCCAGGCCGGGCAGGCCAGCCAGGTGCTCGCGGTACCAGTCGAAAATCTCGCGGCGGCGCTTCACGCGGTCGGCTAGTAGCTCCATTTGGCCCCGGCCGATGCCGGCCAATAGGTTGGATAACCGATAGTTGAAGCCTATTTCGGAATGCTGGTAGTGCGGGGCCGCCTCCTTGGCCTGGGTGGCCAGGAAGCGCGCCCGCTCGGCCAGTTCGCGGCTGTGGGTCACGAGCGCGCCGCCGCCGCTGGTGGTCAGTATTTTATTGCCATTAAACGAGAACACGCCCACCTGCCCGAAGCTGCCCAGCGGCTGCTGCTGCCAGCTGGCCCCCAGCGCCTCGGCGGCATCTTCCAGAATGGGAATCTCAAACTCGGTGGCAATAGCCAGAATTTCAGTGAGTTGGGCCGGCATGCCGTAGAGGTGCACCAGCAGCAGGGCCTTAGGCTTTTTGCCGAGCCTGATGCGGTCCTCAATGGCTTCGCGCAGGCGCTGGGGGCAGATGTTCCAGGTAATGGGCTCGCTATCAACGAATACGGGGCTGGCCCCGCAGTACAGAATAGCGTTGGCCGTAGCCACGAACGTGAACGAGGGGCACAGCACCTCATCGCCCGGCCCCACACCCAGCAGCAGCAGCCCCAGGTGCAAGGCGGCGGTGCCCGAGTTGAGAGCCACGCAGTAGGGCACGCCCACGGCCGCGCAAATGTCGGCCTCGAAGCCATCGAGATTGGGGCCGATGGGCGCTACCCAATTGTCTTCCACCGCTTTATGCAGGTAGTTGAGTTCGTGACGGCCCAGGTGCGGCGGCGAAAGGTAGATGCGGTCCAACGTGATAAGTAATTAGTAATGAGCAGTGAACAGGGAGCGCTAAATAGAGGAGCTGGCAAATTGCTCCTTGTTCACTGCTCATTGCCAATTGCCCTCGCGGGTACGCCCACGGCGGTGCAGCCGGCGGGCAGGTCGCGCACTACCACGGCGCCCGCCCCCACGGTGGTGGCGGCCCCAATGCGGATTTGGTGGATAATGGTGGCGTTGGTGCCCAGGTACACGCCCGCCGCCAGGTGGGCCGCGCCGCCCACGTTGGCGTGGGGCATCAGCGAGCAAAAGTCTTCTAGCACAACATCATGGCCCACGGTGCAGCCGAGGTTGAGCAGTACGAAGCGACCCAGCGTAATATCACAGGTGAGAATGCAGCCGCGCTGGATGAGGCAGCCCGCGCCCAGCGCCACGCGCTGCCCGGCTAGCAGCGCCACCTGCGGGTGCACCAGCGCCGGGAACCAGAGTCGGGGCGAGGTGAGCCGGGCTACCACGGCGGCGCGGCCGGCGCTGCTGCCCACGGCTACCGCCACGGCCAGCCGTGCCGGGGCGGCGTTGAGGTCGGCCACGGTGCCGAGGTAGGGGAGGCCGCCCACGGTGGGCGCGGCGGGGGCGCGGTCGTCGTAGAAGCCGCGTAGCTCCCAGCTAGCGCCGGCCGCTACGAGCTGCGCCACGAGGAGGGCTATTTCGCGGCCCAGGCCGCCCGCCCCCACAATAACGAGGGGCTGGGGCGTAGCGATACGGGTAGGGTCGGGGTCGTATTCCGAGAAAAATAATTGCGTCATGGGGGGCGGCGCGCCGGGCGCACTGCCGGGCAAGTATTAGGCAGCCAGCATGGTTTCGCCGTGCTGGCTGGTGTCGAGGCCGTGAATTTCGTTCTCGGCGTTTACCCGAATGGGCACGATAAAGTTAGTGACCCGGTACAAAACCCAGGAGCCGCCGAACGTGAACACGCCCACTACCAGCAGTGTGAGCAGGTGGTAATAGAGCAGCGTGGGCCCACCGCCCGTGAACAAGCCGCCCTTTTGGGCAAAAAGCGCGGTGGCCAGCATGCCCACGATGCCGCCCACGCCGTGGCACGGAAACACGTCGAGCGTGTCATCAAGCGTAGTGCGATTCTTCAAAATAACGGCCCCGAAGCTCACGCCCGACGCCAGAATACCGATGGCAATGGCTGGCCCGTAGGCCACGAAACCCGCCGCCGGCGTAATGGCCACCAGGCCCACCACCGCGCCCACGGCCGCACCCATGGCCGAGGGCCGCTGCCCGCGGGCGGCTTCCAGCACCATCCAGGTGAGCATGGCGGCGGCCGAGGCAAAGTGCGTGGTTACGAAGGCTTGCACCGCCTGGGCATTGGCCCCCATGGCCGAGCCGGCATTGAAGCCAAACCAGCCGAACCACAGCAGGCCGGTGCCCAGAATAACGAACGGAATATTGACCGGCGCGTGGGCGTGGCCATCGAGGTGCGAGCGGCGGCGGCCAATGGCCAGTGCCCCCGCCAGCGCCGCAAAGCCGGCCGAAATATGCACCACCGTGCCGCCCGCAAAGTCGAGCACGCCCCACTGGGCCAAAAAGCCGCTGGGGTGCCAGGCCCAGTGCGCCAACGGGCAGTAAATGAGCAAGCTAAAGAGGCAGATAAAAATCAGGTAGCCCCAAAACCGGATGCGCTCGGCAAAGCCGCCCGTGATGAGGGCCGGCGTAATAATGGCAAACTTGAGCTGAAACGCCGCAAACAGCACCAGCGGCAGCCCGGCCCCCAGCGTGGGGTGCGGGGCCGTGCCCACGTTGTTGAACATAAAAAACGTGCGCGGGTCGCCGATTACCCCCCCAATGTCGTCGCCAAAGGCCAGCGAAAAGCCCACCACGTACCACAGCAACGAGATGACGCCCAGTGAGATAAAGCTCTGGAGCATGGTGGAGATTATATTGCCCCGGTTGACCATGCCGCCGTAAAAAAAGGCCAGGCCCGGCGTCATCAGCAGCACCAGCGCCGTCGAAACCAGCATCCAGGCGATATCAGCGGCCTTCAGCGCATCGGTGGCGGCATCGGGATGGTGGTGGGGCAAAAAGGCGGCCGCCAGGGCCAGTGCGGCGAGCACTGCCAACGCAGGGCGGGCGAGTAGTTGTTTGCGAGACATAATCAGTAAACTAACGAAATGGCCTGCGCGAAGATAGGGAATTTCGTTAATTTGTATTGATTGCTATCAAAAAGGCCTTTAAAAATGGGTATGTCAGGGCTAATTCGTATAAGAAAAAGACATATGCCCCTTTTTTATGAACAGCTTATTTATTTCCCGGCACAACCCTGCCGGGCCTAGTGAGGTATGCAACTAGCAAGCGTATGTTCACCCAATGGCATCTTGATTTCTTTATGACACACAAAAAAAAGTGGCTGCTGCTGGCCCCCAGTGGGCTCCTGCTCATTGGCGCGGGGGCGTGCCTCGTCGGGTGGGCCAATACTCTTAAAACGCGGGGCGGCCCGCCAGCCAAGTGGATAGCGGCCGGCACCGTTGCGCTGGCCACGCTCAACGCCGGCGTGAGCGTAGTGGGCCAGAGCGTGATTGAAAGGGTGCTGCACGAATTGCGCGAGCAGCCCGTTGCCAAGCAGGCGGCCAAGTAGCTACCTGCCCGGGCACCCGAGCATAAAAAAAAGCCCTGGCCGAAGCCTTGTCCTTACCCAAATCTTAAAAAGCGCTGGCCGGTAGGTCGGCGCTTTTTTTGGGCGTTAATCGGCTAGCAGTTGCGCGGCCATCTGGACGCCTTCCACGAGCAGGCGCAGGCTGCGTCGACCGA
>NZ_JASITD010000070.1 GCF_030063445.1 Hymenobacter sp. H14-R3
CTTGTCCTTACCCAAATCTTAAAAAGCGCTGGCCGGTAGGTCGGCGCTTTTTTTGGGCGTTAATCGGCTAGCAGTTGCGCGGCCATCTGGACGCCTTCCACGAGCAGGCGCAGGCTGCGTCGACCGAGCCAGAGGGTTTGCCAGCCGGGCGGCCCGTCGCCCGTGCGGCCTAGATGCCCGCCCAGCGCGGCCAGGGCTAGATACACGGCGCGCACCGTATCCAGGGGGCGGCGACTTTGGTGACGTAGCACGCGTAACTCCATGCTGGTCAGCGCAGATGCCTCGGCGGGCGCATCCGGTTCGAGCCGACCTTTCTCGCGCAGGTCTACCAGGGCCAGGGCCACCACGCTGAGTAGGGCTACGGCCGCGAAGAGCCGGGCGGCCGTTTGCAGTTGGAGCTTCTCGGCCCCGAGCCCCGTTTTCAGGGCTTTGTGAAAGTCCTCTATCAGCCAGCGACTGGTGTACTGGCGGGCACAGACCAGCGCCTGGGCGAAATCCGTCACGGCCTGATCGCAGAGCAGCAGCCACTCCAGGCCGGGCGCGGCGTCAGGGCCCGTCTCTTCCCAGACCCGCACCACGCTGCCGGGTACGGGCGCGCCTTTGCCCGTAGCCCCGCCTGGTCGCTGCGGGGCTCGAAGCGCCAAGCCGGGGCTGAAACTCACCTGCACGACGACTTCGCGCGCCGGCTGACGCGGCCGCCCGCGTAGGGGCAAGGTAAACGTGCCCGCACTAGGCTGAGCGCGAGCTAGTTCGAAGAGGCGACCGGCCGGTGTGTTGGCTGGCCCCGCCACCAGGGCTCGGTTCTGGGCCGCGCGCACCACAAAGCCCAGGCCCTGGGTTTGGCACTGCTGTAAATGTTCGTAGATGTCGGCCCCGCGGTCGGCCACTACCACCCAGCGCGTGCCTGCGGGCGGCTGGCCCACCGCCCGCAGGCTCTGGACCCACAAGGCCGACTCGCGCACGCGCCCCTGACGGGGCCGGGAGCCGCCGTGGGGATGCGCTTTTTCAGCTTCCGGCACGGGCTGGCGCACGTGGAATTGCTGGTCGAGCAGGCCCAGCAGCGGCAAGGCGGGCCGTTTGGCGGCCGGCTCGGGGTCGGTAGCGGGCCAGGCCGCCGCCACCAGCGAGTGCAGTAGCACGCCCTGGCCCGTGGCCTTGCCCGGCCCGACGGGGCCCAGGCCGGGGCGGCGCTCGGCTGCCTCGGGCCAGCTCAGCTCCGTGGTATCCTCTACCAGCAGGAAGGTGCCGGAAGCCTGCAATTGCTGGGCCACGTGCTGGCGGTGAGGCGCTTGCAGCGCATCGGGCGTCGCCTGCGCGTGGCCCAGCAACTGGTAGGCGGCTTTGCTGGCGTAGGCCTGCCCCTGGCTCAGGCGCGGAATGCTGGCCCCCGGCTCCCGTGCCCAGCCCGCCGCCAGCGTGACGACCCGCCGGCTGCGGCGTACGTCGCCCAAGGCCACCGCCCCAAACTGTGTCTGCGCCCACACGTGCGCCTGGCCAAACTGCGTCGAAATACTCATACCCGAAAGCTACTGCCAGCACCCAAAAAAAGCGCTGGCCGGGAGGCCAACGCTTTTCTGAGTTTTGGGTAAGGACAAGGC
>NZ_JASITD010000071.1 GCF_030063445.1 Hymenobacter sp. H14-R3
TGAGGTGGTCGAGTAAATCTGGACAGAATAGGGCCTTAACTTTCCAACTTCATGAAAGACAGCCCCCCACCTACTAAACGTCGGCGTTACGATGCCGCCTTCCGGGCCGAAGCCCTGCGCCTGGCCGGTGAAAGCCGCTCAACTCAAGCGGCGGCCCGCGCCCTCAACATCGACCCCAAGCGCATCTACAAGTGGCAGCAGCAAGCCCTTACCCCCGTGGCCGCCGCCCGTGGGGCGGAGCTGGACCCAGCCACAGCGGCCGAATTGCGGCAGCTGCGGGCCGCTAATCGGCGGCAGGCCCAGGAGCTGGATATTTTAAAAAAAGCCATTGCCATCTTTTCCGTGACCGACAGCCAATGAGTCGCTACCGCTTCATTGAGGGGCAACGTGCGCAGTATCCCGTGCGCCTACTCTGCCAAGTACTAGGCGTACCGACCAGCGGTTATTATGGCTGGCAGCAAGCTCAAAAACAGGTAGTAAACCAAGAGCCGCCCGCTTGGGAAGCGGCTTTGGTTCAGGTCTTCGCGCACCACAAACGCCGCTATGGTACCCGCCGGCTGCGGGTGGCTCTGCGCCAGAAAGGCTACCAGGTAGGCCGCCAGCGCCTGCGCGCGGCCATGCGTCGGCGGGCCCTGCACGCGCTACAACCTAAGGCCTATACCCCGCGCACGACCGACTCTACCCACGGTCTGCGCTGTGCGCCCAACCGGCTGCTTGACCAGCCGAAGCCTACCCAGGCTAATCGGGTCTGGGTCAGCGATATTACGTACCTACCGCTGGCCAATGGTGACTGGGTGTATCTGTGCGCGTACCAGGATATGGCCAGCAAGCAGGTAGTGGGCTGGCAGGTGGGGGCTTCGATGCCAGAAGAGCTCATTACCAGTGCTTTGCAACGCGCTTTCTGGGCACAACCGCCCACGCCTGGTTTACTCGTCCACTCCGACCGGGGTGGGCAGTATTGCGGCAATGCCTACCGGCAACTGCTGCGCGACCACCAGGCCGTGCGCTCGCAGAGCCGTCGCGGCGATTGCTACGACAATGCCCAAGCTGAAAGCTTATGGTCACGTCTTAAAACGGAGGTCCTCGAACTACGGGAGCGACCCGTTTTTGCCGACCTGGCCGACGCTCAGGCCAGCGTGGCTATTTATTTTGACTACTATAATCACGAGCGTTTGCACTCCAGCATCGCCTATCAACTGCCCTATTATACTCATCAACAGCTTCTTCAGCTTAGTGCC
>NZ_JASITD010000072.1 GCF_030063445.1 Hymenobacter sp. H14-R3
CTAGTGCTCAGTCAGGGGAATTAGCTACCCTAATTTTCTGATAGTGGCGGTCGAGTTTGACGCGGGCTTTTTCGAGGGTAAACTGCCAGTGGACGGTGGCCTGGGCGGCATTGCGCTCGGCTACGCACGCGGCGACGTGGGCCGTGAGTTCGTCCAAAGTGGGGATGCGCTGGTGCAGGCACTGGCGGGCGATGGCGGAGAGTTCGAGTTCGACCATGTTGAGCCAAGAGGCATTTTTGGGCGTGTAGTGCACCTCGAAGCGCGCGGCCAGCGCCCGGGCCTCGGCAGCGGGCAGGTGCTGGTAAAAGACGGCATCAGTGTGGGTGTTGAGGTTATCCTGCACCAGCACGATTTTCTCGGCCTGCGGGTAGTGAGCGGCCAGCGTCTGCATAAAGCGGCAGTAGTCGGCCCCGGTGCGGCGGGCCGAGACCTCGACCAGGCGCTGGCCGAGACCCGGCTCGAAGGCCACCAACAGACAGGCCGTGCCCTGGCGCACGTAGGTACTGCTTTCGCGCCGGGGCCGCCCAGCTTTGGCCGGTTGCTCGCCCATGGCCGGCTGGGCTGGCACGGGCGGCAGGGGCTCGACGGGCTGACCGTGCAGCACGCAGGGGCGCTCATCGAAGCAGACGACGGGAAAAAGCGGGTGGTAAGGCCGCGCGTACACGGCCAATACGTCCTCCATCCGGGCCACAAACGCCGCGTTCACCGCCCCCAGACACCAGTGCTGCTGGCGGTGGGGGTGCAGTTCGTTTTTTTGAGCACCTGGCGCACCGTTTCGTGCGAAATAGCCTCGACCAGCGCTAGCTCCACCGCCTTATCGGCCAGCAGGCGCAGGGTCCAGCGGCTGTGGCCCACCGGGGCCGGCGTGCAGGCCAGCGCCGTGAGCGCCGCGCGCTGGGAGCCGTCTACTTGCAGCGGGCCGCCGCTACGCGGGGCCTCGGCTAAGGCGGCTTGCCAGCCGGCTTCTTCGTAGCGGCGGCGCACCTTACTGACGGCTTGCCGGCCGAGGCCCACGGCCGCACCGGCTGCTTGCTGGCCGATACCCGTGGCCAGGGCCAGCAGGGCCTGCGCGCGACGCACCGCCCGCACGGGTCGACGACCGGTACGCGTAAACTTTTCGAGGGCGGCCTGGTCAGCCGCTGGTAGGGTAAAGGGAGTGATGGGTCGAGACATGTATCCCCAACTCTAAGCTCGTTGTTTTGTTGCCTAATCCGCTTGACGCAGCACTAG
>NZ_JASITD010000073.1 GCF_030063445.1 Hymenobacter sp. H14-R3
GGTAGGGGGGCGTCGGTTGGAAAAAGGGGTAGCATGAATTTGCAGTAGATACTGGTATTTAGTTTGTTCTAAGCCTGGCTACGTAGTATAATGTATAATCTGTGTCCTTTTTCAGTAGTGTACCAGTTGCCTCCTGGGGCAGCGTTGCTGGCATCTAGCACGCCAATATTTCGCAACTCATACAACCCTTTTTCAAGAGCAGCAACATCTTTGTAATTATTATCTTTAATGAATTCTTTGCCAATTTTTTTTGCAAGCATAGTATTACAAATGCTTTGGGGAGAAGAACCATCAGAAAAGCTTGCTGCAACCGAGAAAATCTCCGTTAGAGTAAAATTTATGAACTCATCTCTAAAAGGGATTTTTATTGATTCTTTTTCTAGAATCTTTTGCAATTCAGTTACTTCATCTCTTGGCTGAGCTTGGAGTTTATTACTAAGCTCCCTATTCTCCTTACTTAATCGCGCTAATTCCTCAGCTATTTGTGGGCTAGCCGCCTCCGTAGCCCGTACCCAGCCGACTCGCGGATTAATGGTTATTTCATTACCCAGCGAAAGGGAAACATGATAGGCTAGCTTATCAACCGTGTCCCAAAACTTGATGACGCGGGCGCTCCCAACTTTACCCTTGAAAGCATCCAGCTTCTTTTTAGCTTTGGCCTCTATCCTATCTGCCGGCCACGTTGCAGTTTTCTCAATCACAAACCCTAAGCGCGGCACTCCCTGCTCCCCGGCGTAGTCATATTCCGTTTCGGTGTAGCTGAGGCTGCTGGCGGGGTCTTTCGAGCCGTAGCGGTGCGCTAGAATTACGAGATAATAGTCGGAGCTGTCGATGTAGCTTTTGATAGTTTCCCACTGGGTCTGGTCGCCCGCGTTGAACATCTCCATGCCTACCGGCAGGTGGCCGAGCTGCAATACGGCCTTTACTACTGCGTCGCGGTGCTCTTTGAGGTCATCAAAGGTAGAGCTAATAAAAACTTGGTATTTCTTAGGCATACGTTGAGCTTTGGTACTGCAGCAAAGTACTAAAGGTATCTTCTATAGCGGTTTCGCGAACCATTTATTCCTTTTGCAAGTGCTTGCGTAAGGCTATTTATGCAACCCTATTCGCTTGATTTACGCACCAGAATCGTGGCAGCCTTGCGCCAGCCCAAGTCCCGCCAAGCCGCGGTCGCTGAGCGCTTCGAGGTCAGCGTCGCCTTTATC
>NZ_JASITD010000074.1 GCF_030063445.1 Hymenobacter sp. H14-R3
TAGTGGTTGAAAAACCTTATTGGGTCTGGTGGGCTTTTCCGTAGAAAAGCGCTTTCGTCATGCTAATTTATCGCTTGTTTCTGACCGCTGAGGAACGCCAGACCCTGGAGGACTGGCGAAAGAAGTACAAAAGCCACTCGCCGAAGTTGCAACGGATTCAGATTCTGCTCAATAGCGACGAGCACACGGGCCGTCGCCCGGCTCCCGAACTGGCGGCCGTGCTGGGCTGCTCCACCAAAACCGTGGAGCGGGTGCGCCGCCAGTTCTGCGAACAGGGCTTGGCGATGTTCGAGCCCACGCCACGTAAAACGCGCTCCGACAAAAAGATAGACGGGCGGGTGGAGGCCCATCTAACGGCCTTGCTTTGCCAAAGCCCGCCTGACGAGCAGCCGCGCTGGCAACTCCAAGTGCTGGCTGACCGGCTGGTGGAGCTGGAAGTGGTGGAACATATCTCGACCACGATGGTGGCGCGGCTGCTAAAAAAAACGAACTTAAGCCTTTTCACGGCCCGCAGCAGTGGGTAATTCCGGCTGAGCAGAGTGCCTCGTTTGTGTGCCAGATGGAGCAGGTACTCGACCTCTACGAGCAGCCCTACGACGCCGATTATCCCGTCGTGTGTCTGGACGAGTCGCCCAAGCAACTGCTCGATTACGAACAATTTACCACGTCCACCGGCCAGCGCTGCCGCGATTCGCAATACGTGCGCCGGGGCGTGGTGGAATTGTTCGTGGCCACCGAGCCGTTGCGGGGCTGGCGCTGTCTGCGCGTGGAGGCCGACCACAAGGCCGCCACGTGGGTACAGTTCGTGGCCCGGCTGATGGACACAACTTACCGGGAGGCCAAAAAGGTGCGCTGGGTGATGGACAACTTAAGCACCCATAAGCTCAGCTTTTTCTACGCCCACTTTCCGCCCGCCGTGGCCCAAGCTTACCTGCGGCGTATGGACATCACCTACACCCCGGCCCACGGCTCCTGGTTGAACATGGCCGAAATCGAATTCTCCGTCCTCAGTCGCCAGGTCCTCGACCAGCCCTTCACCACCAGCGAGCAGGTCCGCCAAGTGGTAGAACAGTGGCAAGACCGCCAGAATGCGCGGCCCAAGCCCCGCAACTGGCAATTCAAAACGGCCGATGCTCGCATCAAACTTGCTAAATTATACCCGACTATCTAATGTTTTTCAACCA
>NZ_JASITD010000075.1 GCF_030063445.1 Hymenobacter sp. H14-R3
TATACTCGTCGCGAAGTGAAATGCGAATTAGGGCTTAAAATTGTGCTATGGAAGTGGGGCTTTCGGAGTCAGAGCGGCAGTTGCTGCGGCAAGCGCAACGCGCCTGCCGGGGCAAGGCGGGGTACGTGCCGGTGACGGTGCTGCTACTACTGGACCGGGGGCGGGCCGTGGCGGCCATTGCCGAGGACCTGGGCCTGGACGAAACGACGGTGTACCGCTACGCCCAGACCTACCGCGTGCAAGGCCTGGTGGGTTATTTGAAGGCCGAACAGCCCGGCTACTGGGGCCTGCTCACTAGCGCCCAACTTGCCGGCCTGGCCCGCGAGTTGGGGCAGACCCTGTACACTGACTGCCGGGCTATTGCCGACTGGCTGGCCGCCACGTACGGCGTGCGCTACTCAGTTTCGGGCCTGAGGGACCTGCTGCACCGGCTGGGTTTCTCCTACAAATTGACCACGGCCGTGCCCTGCCAGGCCGATGCCGCCGCACAAATGGCCTTCCTGGCCGACACGCTGGCCCCGCTGCTGGCCGAAGCCGAGGCGGGGGAAGCAGTGGTCTATTTTGCCGACGCGGCCCATCCCACCCACAATACCCGCGCCACCCACGTCTGGACGGAGACCGGCAAAGAGCGGCCCCTGCTCACCGTCAGCGGCCGCGAGCGGGTCAACCTGAACGCCGCCCTCAACGCCCACGTGCCGAGCCAGGTCCACCTCGATGAAACGGCCTGCGTCAATGCCCAAAGCACCCAGCGGCTCTACGAAAAACTCCTCGCCGCCCACCCCCACGGCCCGGTCTATGTTATCTGCGACAACGCCCGCTACTATAAAAATAAGGCGTTAACCGAGTGGCTGGCCGACAAACGACTCGTGCAGGTCTTTTTGCCCCCTTATTCGCCTAATCTCAATCTGATTGAGCGCCTCTGGAAGTTTTTACGCCAGAAAATTATCAACACCGCCTTCTATCGCACCAAGGGCCAGTTCAAAACGGCCGTCCTCGACTTCTTCGACCGACTCCCCGAGTTTGGCCCAGAACTCGCGTCCCGTCTAACCCTCAAATTTCATATTCTCGATTCGCAGACTACCGCGTAACGAGTATA
>NZ_JASITD010000076.1 GCF_030063445.1 Hymenobacter sp. H14-R3
ACTTCTTTCGCCAGTCCTCCAGGGTCTGGCGTTCCTCAGCGGTCAGAAACAAGCGATAAATTAGCATGACGAAAGCGCTTTTCTACGGAAAAGCCCACCAGACCCAATAAGGTTTTTCAACCACTAGGGCTTGTGCGCCACTCCGCCCAGCGCAATGCGGGCCCGCCCAATCTAGGAACCGTCCATTTCCAAGGCCACCGTGCACAAAACCAGCGCGTAGGAAGGGAGCCTGCTCGCGTACCTTCATGTAAGTGAGAACGGCCCGTAAAAGCGGGCAGGGCGATGGCCGTAGTTAATTCATTATGCTCTTCCACTGTATCAAGATGGGGAGTACTGCCTGGCAGCCGATACAAATTAGGGAACGCAATCGTGCGGCTGCTGCACAGGCCCACTGTCTGCCCCTGCGCATCGAGCGCGGAGAGTCTGCGCAAAAACCCCACTTTGGTATGTCTGCGCCATCCTACGCAGCAACAGAAAACGTTAGTACCACATGCTGGTCATGTAGCCCAAACAAACAGGAGCCATCGGGCAGCATACCGTCAGGCACTGTATAGCCGAGTTACGGCGTAAAAACGGACTCTTGCATCATATAATATAACCTTACGCTAGGTTCAACCCAGTGCACGTGTGCTCGTCGTCATCGTTAACCAAAACCGGTAAATTCAGTTTCCCCTGCACTAAAAGCTCCTGTACATAGCTAACCTGCCAGGGTATCTTGCGCCTGTCGTTCTGCTGCTCGCATATGCCCACCAAAAAGCTGAAATTTTCTTCAATAGCTAGTAGGCACTAATACAAGCAGGTAGGGTAAGCCACCCTATGAACAACGTGTTTTTATCCGCTTATTTCACTTTGCTAACTTGCAAAGCCCTCAAAAAGCCCTACTTTTGCACTCCCAAACCGCCTAAAGCTGCTCATCAGCCGGCCAGCGCAGAGGGAATCAAAATCAGCTTCGAAAATAAAAAATCGAAAAATATTTTAAAAGCCAAAAGTTTTTCGTACTTTTGCACCCCGCTTCAACCGGAGGCGGTTAGACAACCAAAACGACTG
>NZ_JASITD010000077.1 GCF_030063445.1 Hymenobacter sp. H14-R3
TACGCGTAAACTTTTCGAGGGCGGCCTGGTCAGCCGCTGGTAGGGTAAAGGGAGTGATGGGTCGAGACATGTATCCCCAACTCTAAGCTCGTTGTTTTGTTGCCTAATCCGCTTGACGCAGCACTAGTTGGCGCTGGTCTTTCGGGCTTGGCACTGCTGGCCTCCCTCACTGCCTCGGCGGGTACCATTAAGGGCCGCGTGTTTGAAGATGTGAACTACGGCGGGGGTCGCGGCGCGGCCTATGCCACCACGGGGGGCTTGCCACGGGGGGGCGCGCGCGTAGAGAGGTATGATACAGGTTCTAAGCAATTTTTGGATGCCACCACCACAGGCAGCGACGGAAGCTATAGTTTTGCCTTTAATACGGTCAATAACAACTTCACCATCCGGGTTGTAAGCTCCTCCGTAACGTCGAGCCGCCGCTCAGGTACCAATTCGGTGCCCGTGGTTACCTACCGCACTATATTCACTGGCAAAACTCCCAGTACCAAAGGTGATGATTTTGCTTATGTAGGGGGTCAAAACCCCGGCGTAGCCGACGGGGGCGCAAACGAAACCAACCTCACGCTGAGCGCGGCCGGCGCGCAGGTCTATGTCAATATATCAGATGCCGATAGATTTGAGGACTTCGTCAACGTGGATTTCGGCTTCAGCTTTAACGTAGTAACTAATACCAGCGACGCGGGCCAGGGCTCGCTGCGGCAGTTTATTGTGAATGCTAACGCATTGAACAATAGTGCTATAAGCCAACGTCGGTTTGATAATAACGGCATGCCCGCTGGCCCCGGCTTCCCGGCGGGCCAGGAAACGGCCATCTTCATGATACCCGACGGCACGGCGCGCCCCGGCCTGCGCGCTGGCCTGACCAGCCAGCTTACCACTGCTGGCGGCGCTGCCGTTACGAATAACGCGAATACCACTCTACCCTACTATTTTAGGGAATTGATAGTAAGTAACTTGTCGAATAATCCAGTCTAGCAGGGCCGTAATTTTACGGGCCACTGGCTCTTGCGCTCGGGCATTGGGCCGCGTGAGTTGCCGCA
>NZ_JASITD010000078.1 GCF_030063445.1 Hymenobacter sp. H14-R3
ACTTCTTTCGCCAGTCCTCCAGGGTCTGGCGTTCCTCAGCGGTCAGAAACAAGCGATAAATTAGCATGACGAAAGCGCTTTTCTACGGAAAAGCCCACCAGACCCAATAAGGTTTTTCAACCACTACTATATCGAACGTGCGGGGAAGAACCGGGTAAAAAAAGAAGCAGCACTTGCTAATTCAGGTGCTGCTTCTTTTTTTACCCTTTACTCCGATTAACGTTTCGGCACGTAAACCTTGCGCCCATTATCATTCGTGTAGTATTGTCCTCCCCGTGGGCCAGTCTGAATCGTTTGACCAGCGCCATAGTTGCTAGCTGGCGCACTATAATCCTGCGCGCGGGTGCCAGAAGTGCCAGTTTGCGGATTGGAGTTTCCCTGTGTACTCCAGTTGTCAGTGTTAGTATTATTAGCTTGCGTATGAGTATAAGGAGCGACGTACGTTCCATTAGCTTTGGTATAGCCACTCGTAGTAGTTGTTTGAGCAGAGACACCGCCAATAGCCAGTACGGCTAGCCCAAAAGCAAGGAAAAACTTCTTCATAGTGAAAATTTAGTAATTGCCTACTTTACGGGTTTAGGCTCTCCCTGCTCTGCATCATGCAGAAGCCTTGTAAATGTATAGCTATAAGAAGGAAAGGGATTCCCGCCAACTACTTAGACTTAAGTTTTCTGGAAAAATACTTCCTTAACGCATCAAGAATATGCAGTAATCCACTGTCTTATAATTTCTTATCTGTTAAACAGCAGCTTTTTTAGGTAACCATTTCCCAGCAGTTGGGGCAGTTCCGCTGCGCGAAACTGCTCCGCTTACAGCAGGTGCCAAGTAGGTAGCTACTAGGGGGCTACTTTGTGCTAACAGTCAAGCAGATAGCAGTTAAGTGAGTATGTAGTACTCCCGAAAAACTGGACAGAAAAAGCGGGCTAGCTTAGCCCGATTATGACTCCCAAACGCACCCGCCGTCGCTACACGGCCGAGTTCAAAGCCGAAGTGGCCCTGGCCGCCCTCACCGAGCGCCAGCCGCTGG
>NZ_JASITD010000079.1 GCF_030063445.1 Hymenobacter sp. H14-R3
TGTATAGTCCCACAAAGTCATGGGTAGGGTCACGAGTGAAGATAGTAGGATTTTTTGTATACTCGGCGCAGACAAACTCGTAGGGGGTCTGGCCCCGTAGCTTTTTGAGCCGCTTAGCCCCGTTATAAGCGGCTAAAAAGGTCTGTAAGTGGTCGTTGAGCTCCTGCTGCGTCTGGTAGAAGTAGCGCTGCACCGTGGCCTCTTTCACGGTACGATTCAGCCGTTCTACCTGCCCGTTGGTCCACGGATGGGCCACTTTGGTGCGCCGGTGTTCGATGCTCTGCTCCCCACAGTACTGGTCGAACAAATGGCCCAGCGGCGTGGGGCGATGGGGCAAGGAAGCGAACTGCACCCCGTTGTCGGTCAAGACTTTGTGAATGCGGTAGGGCACCGCCGCCACCACGCGCTGCCAGAAGGCCAGCGCCGTGGCCACCGTTGCCTCGCTGGCCAATTCAGCGAAGGCCAGCTTGCTGGTGCGGTCCACGGCCACAAACACGTAGTGCTTGCCTTGCGCCGTGCGCACCTCGGCAAAGTCGAGGTGAAAGTAGCCGATGGGATAGTCCTTAAATTTCTTTTTCTCCGCCTGGTTCGGGGGCGCTTCAACGGGCAACTGACTGATACCCTGACGCTGAAAGAGCCGGTGCAAGGCCGAGCGGGATAAGTGCGGGATAGTCTCCTGCAAGGCGTAGAGGCAGTCGTCGAGCGGCAAACAGGTCTGCTGGCGAAAGAGGACCGCCGCGGCTTCCTCGGCCGCCGAAAGAACGGTGGAATGCGGGTCTTTCGGCCCCATCGGCGCGTCCTGCGTGCTGGTCCGCCCGCGCCACTTGGCTACCGTCTTCTCGTTCAGCCCGTAGTGCCGGGCTAGGTGGGCCGTACTTTCCGAACTGGTTTGCAGGGCCCGCCGGATGGCCGGCGTGGTGCGGGCGCTTGCGTGAAGTACTTGTTCCATAATTTTGCCTGACAGTCGCGGGTTAAAGGTACGCCATGACTCTCTGGGACCATACA
>NZ_JASITD010000007.1 GCF_030063445.1 Hymenobacter sp. H14-R3
GAACGCAGTGAAGCATCTTAGTCGCGTAACCAGCTCTAAACGTGAAGATTGCTCTTCTGATTAAGATGCTTCACTGCGTTCAGTATGACGTTTTTGTATAGCAAACTAATGAGCAACGGGTACTTAGCGGACCTGATTTCTAAGAATTAAAAATTCGATGCAACCGCCTGTTCGCCCAACCATTCCCATTGCTGGCTTCCTCATCACCCTACTCGGGGCAATTTTATTCTCCACCAAAGCCATTATTGTCAAGCTGGCGTTCGGGGCTACGCATACCGATGCGCTGACGCTGCTCACGCTGCGCATGGTATTTGCGCTGCCGTTTTATATGGGCGTAGCCTTATTTGTATCGGGTAAAAAGGCGAATGTGCGCATGACGCGCCCGCAGTGGCTGCTAGTGATTTTGCTGGGAATGCTGGGGTATTACGTGAGCAGCCTGCTCGATTTTATGGGGCTGCAATACGTGTCGGCGGGGCTGGAGCGGCTGCTGTTATTTCTGTATCCCAGCTTCGTGGTTTTTATTAATGCGCTGGTTTTCAAGCAGCGCATTACGGGCGTGCAGAAGTGGGCGCTGCTGCTCACGTACCTCGGCATTGCGGTGGCCTACGCGGGCGAATTGACGATGGATACCGGCCGGCCGGGGTTTTATTTAGGTAGTTTTTTGGTGTTTTTATGCGCCATTACCTATTCTATTTACATTGCGGGTAGTGGGAAATTAATTCCGCTGGTGGGGCCCAATAAATTTACCGCGTACGCCATGCTAGCCGCCACGGCCGGCATATTCACGCATTTTGCGCTGGCTGGCCAGGGCGAAATCCTAACGGCGGGCCGGGCATTGTGGGGCTACGGCCTGCTGCTGGCCATATTCTCGACGGTGCTGCCTTCGTTTCTGATATCGCAGGGACTGAAAAGAATTGGGGCTAATAATGTAGCCATTATCAGCGGTATCGGACCGATTTCGACTATTGCGCAAGCATATTTTTTGCTGAACGAGCGCATTTTTGCGGCTCAGATTATGGGCACTGTTTTGGTGGTGCTCGGCGTACTGCTACTAAGCTGGAAGCGGCCGCCAACGGCGGTTGCGGCGGGGTAGCTTTTGGGCTTACTTGGGCAGCCCGGCTGCCGATTTGCCGTATAGGCCGCATTGTGGGCGCGCTTTTTGCCGGGCAGCGCCGCTAATCGATTTTCTTTCCCTATGCCTTTGCCTACCCTTCGGGCGGTGGGGCTAGCCTGCCTGCTGCTACCGCTGGGCCGACTGGCCCTCGCTCAGCAGCCCACGAACAACGACGGCTTTCTGCGCCGCAACGGCCAGATGCAGGTGGTGCGTAACGGCCAGGCGCGCCCCATGACGCACGATGCCCGCCTGCCCACCGGCGTGGTGGTAGCCAAAGACGGCTTCGTGATTGCGGCAGGCGGCCAGCGCACCGAGCTACGCGAGGGCCAGGGCTGCGACCTGCGCGGCCGGCCGGTGGCGGTGCGTACCGCCGCCAGCGGGGCCTTGGCGCTGGCCAGCCCGGCCCCGGCGCGCGCCAGCGTGGGGCCAGCGGCCCGGCCTTCGGTGCTGGAAGCGCTACTGGGGCCTGCCGGCGGAGAGGGCGGCTATTCTTTCAACGGTAAGAAGTGGAAGAAAAACCACGGCAAGGGCCACGGTAAAGGCCACGGCCGGGGCCACCGAAAAAACGAAGACGACTAACCGGCCCATTGCCCGAATTTTGCCCGGCGGCTCGCTCCTTAGAGTCTGCTGCCCGGCCGCGGCCCCCGGGATTTTTAGATGACTATGGTTTCTTATTACCTCACTACTCCTTTTCCGGACCTCGCCCGCCAGCGTTTGTTCGAGGCCGTGGCGGCGGCGTTGCAGGCCGAGCCAGCGGGGCCGGCCACGCTGCTGCTGGGCCACGTAGCCGTGTCCGACGAGGCCGGCCAGGTGCCGTTTGACGCGGTGGTGGTGCAGCCCCACGGCATCACGCTGCTACTGCTGGTGCCCGGCGGCGGGCGGCTCAGCATTCCGGCGCTGGGCTATGGCGCTTGGCAGCTGGGCGGGCGGCCCTTGGCAGGGCGCGGGGGCTTCGATAACCTGTTTGAGCAATTTGGGCAGCAGAAGGCCGACCTGGCCGATTGGCTGGCCACGCACCTGCCCGTTGGGCAGGCTAACCTGCATTGTATTAAGGGTTTGGTGTTATTCAGCGAGCCCGTTACTTTTGCGCCCGATGCGAAGCTGGCCCTCCAGGTTGCCCCGGCCAACGGCTTTCAGCTGCTGGCCAGCGTGGCCGCCCTGCCCCGCTGCCTGGGCGAGCTGGCTACCCCTGAAATTAACTTCAGCCCCGAGGAGCTGGCCGCGCTAGCTGTTAGTCTACTACCTGACGATGAGCAGGCTACGGCGATGCCTGCTTCGGTATCGGCCAGGGCTACTAGCTCACCAGCTGCCAGCGAAGCAGCTAACTTCCTGGGCCAGAAGGCCCGCAAGCTTTGGGGCTGGCTCGGCGCGGCCGACATCCCCGACGAAGACCCGCCCTATGGCTACGACCCCGCCGCGGCCGCCGCGGCCCGCCGCGAAGAAAAGCAGCAGCTAGAGCAGATGCGCCAGCAAATGCAGGCCGACGTAGCCGCCCAACTGCACCTCATGGAAGCCCGCGAAAGCGAGCGCGAGCGCAGCATTGCCCAGCTGCGCGCCCAACTGGCCCAGGCCCCGGCCGTGGCCCCCGAAGCCGCTCAGCTCGAAGCCCGGCTAGCCGCCGAAAACCGCGAAAAAGCTACTCAGGAAGCCAGTATGCAGGTTTCGCAAGCCGAAGCCGCCAGCCGCAACCAGGAGTTGGACGCTAAGATTCAGCAGCTCGGCCAGCTCATTGAGCGGCTGAATACGCCGGCGGCCCCACCCGCAGCGCCTCCGCTGCCCGCCGCCGGCGAGCTGGCTTCAGCTCACGCCGTAGTGCCAATGCCAGCAGTGGGGAATGTTGCGCCGGCGGTTGCGCCCCCCGTTTCCACGCCAGCGGCGGTTGCGCCGGCAATTGCTGCGCCCGCCGCTCCAGCGCCGCCACTGGTGGTTCCCCAGCCGACAGTGACGGCTCCGGTAGCGTCCGCTCCGATGGCGGCGGTACCGGGGTGGATGGGTGGCGCGGGTGCCCGCCTGGCTGCGTCTGTTTCGCCGGTTTGGGCCAGCTACCGGGCCAGCGTGCGGGCGGCCGGGCGCAAGCTGGCCACTGCCGCCGCGCCGCAAGCGGCGCGCGGATGGGCGTGGCTGAGGCAGGGCCAGCGGCGGCGCGTGGCGGCGGGCGGGTTGGTGGCGCTGGCGCTGGCAGGGTGGGGGGCCGGCCACCTGGGCGGCAGCGCGCCCGCGCCTTACCAGGAAAATGGCCGCTGGGGCTTTGCCGATGCCGATGGTAAGCCCGTTATTGCGGCGCAGTTTACGGCGGCGGGCCCGTTCCGGGCGGGGCGGGCGGTGGTGGCGAAGGCGGGCGTGTATGGCTTTGTGGATGAGGTAGGTAAGGAAATTATTACCCCGGCCTACGATGCCCTGAACCCCTACGCCGGCGGCTATGCCCGCGCCCGGGTGGGCGACACCTACACCTTCGTTGATGAGCAGGGGCAGGAATTTGACTCGTATTATTTCAACGCGCTCGACTTTGCTGAGGGCCGCGCGGCCGTGCTCGACCACCGGGGCTGGCACTACATCAGCGGTCCCACCGAGCCCGAAAAGCCCGTCATCTTCGTGGAAGCCTACGCCTTTGTCGAGGGCTTGGCGCGGGTGAAGCTCACCAATGGCTACACATTCATTACCCCCGATTACCTCGACGACCCCAGCCGGAGTACCAGGCCTTTCGGCCGCTACCAGCTGGCCACCGATTTTGCCGATGGCAAGGCGCGCGTGACGCAAAAGGGCCGCCAGTTTTTTATCGATAAGGACGGCGACGAACTGGAATAGCCCGTACTGGGCTTTCCTGCGCACTAATTTTTATTCCTGATGAACCACCGCACCCTCGGCAAAACCGGCTTCTCCATCTCTGAAATCAGCCTCGGCACTTGGCAGGTGGGCGGCAAGTGGGGCGAGCCCTTCAGCCACGACAATGCCGACCGCATCCTGAACGCTGCCGTGGACGCGGGCATCAATTTCATCGACACCGCCGACGTGTACGGCGACGGTAAAAGTGAAAAAGCTGTGGGCCGCCTCGTGCGCAGCCGCGCCGGCGAGCGCATTTACGTGGCCACCAAGTGCGGCCGGCGCTTGCAGCCCCACACCGCCGCCGCCTACCAGCCCGCCGCCCTGCGTGGCTTTGTGGAAGACAGCCTGCGCAATATGCAGCTCGACACCCTCGACCTGGTGCAGCTGCACTGCCCGCCCACTGAAGTCTACTACCGCCCCGAGGTTTTTGAGCTGTTTGACCGGCTCAAAGCGGAGGGCAAAATCCAGAACCTGGGTGTGAGCGTGGAAAAGGTGGAAGAGGGCCTCAAAGCCCTTGAATACCCGAACGTGACTACCTTGCAAGTGATTTTCAACGTGTTCCGGCAGCGTCCGGCCGAGCTGTTATTTAAGGAGGCGGCGCGGCGCGACGTGGGTGTTATTGTGCGGGTGCCGCTGGCGAGCGGGCTGCTCACGGGCAAGTTCTCGGCCCAAACCACCTTCGCGGCCGACGACCACCGCAATTTCAACCGCGACGGCGCGGCCTTCGACCGGGGCGAAACCTTCGCGGGCGTGGACTACAACACCGGCTTGGCCGCCGTGGAAGAGCTGAAAAGTGTATTCTCCGGCCAGCCCCACCTGGCCCCGCTGGCGCTGCGCTGGATACTCATGTTCCCCGAAGTAAGCTGCATCATCCCCGGCGCGTCCAAGCCCGAGCAGCTGCTTTCCAACCTGAAAACTGAGGAGCTGCCCGCGCTCACGGGCGAGCAAATGGCTGCCGTGCGCGCTGTGTACGACCGCCTGGTGCGGCCGCAGGTCCATCAATTGTGGTAATTAATTAGGAGCAAACTCAAGTTGCGAGCCATGCTCCTCAGTCCGCCGGCGCTAGCTGGCCGACCGGTTGTCGTTGCGCAGCCCGCGCCGTTCAACGATAACCGGGCCGCCGGCTAGCGCCGGCGGCCCGGCAACGCGGCCCTACAAGCTGAACCTTGCCAGCGCGGCGCGCTGGTCCGCAACTTGAGTTTGCTAGCGTAATGCTTATAAAGAACGTCATGCTGAGCTTGCAGAAGCATAACGTTCTTTTTCAGTAACTTACTGTTATTATTTCGTGGGTAGTTTCAACCGATACAGCCGGAAGGGGTAGTCCACCTTGCTTGCACCATTGTTCCACTTGGGCGCGCGGTTTATTTGGGTGGCGGTGAGGTAGAGATAGCCATCGGGGCCGAGGGCGAAGGTATCGGGCCAGCTCAGGCGTAAATCCTTGGTTACCAGCTCGAAGCGGCCGGCGGGCGTGACGCGCCGGATGGCGTAGTTGGGCGAGTCGGAGAGGTAGATGTTGCCGGCGGCATCGGCGAGCATGCCGTGGCTCACGCCGGTTTCGCCCACTGTTTCGATGTGGCTGGCCAGCTCAGTGGGTGGGAGGGCGGGGTTGGCGAGGTACCGCACTTCGATGCGGTAGAGCTTGGTTTGGTTGATGGCCCGGTAGTAGAAGTACTGGAAGTCGTGGGTGAGGGCAATGCCGTTTGCGTTGCTACTGA
This sequence comes from Hymenobacter sp. H14-R3, assembly GCF_030063445.1. GTDB lineage: Bacteria > Bacteroidota > Bacteroidia > Cytophagales > Hymenobacteraceae > Hymenobacter. The sequence goes on from NZ_JASITD010000007.1 coordinate 5,653, forward strand.
AGGACTTACCCGTTTTGTCCTTTACCTCCTTGCCATCAAGGCGCAGCACAAAACCCGGCTCGGCGGCCGTCGATTTGTCACCTTGCAGCACGATGCGGCTTTTGCCGGTGCGCAGGTCGAGCACTACCAGCGCCGCCAGCACGGGGTCGGAGAGGTAGGCCAATTGCCGCTGCGTGTCGATGCGCACGTCGTTGAGGCCGGTGCGCTCGCGGGGCAGGTCTTCGAAGCGGTAAGTGCGCTCCACTTTATTGGTTGTGAGGTTGATTTTCAGGAGCTTGATGCCCGTTATTACCGGGGCCTGGTCGTCGGGGTTGCTTGGGTCGAGCACCCACAGGTTGTCGTCGGCATCGACCACGGCGGCCTGCACATTCACGAAGCGGGTGGCGGCCTGGGTCGAGTCCCACTGATTCCAGCTGGCGTTGGGGTAGGGCACGCGCTGGCCGCTTACCAGCTCCACGAGGCCGTAGTCGTACGCATAGTTCTGGTCGTTTTTCTTCTTCGGGAACGTCATGAAGATGCGCCCTTTGTGCGACACGCCTACGCCAATGGGTTGGTGGCGACCTACTTGGGCTACTTCCTCCAGCGGGATTTTAAGGTCTTGGGCACTGGCGGTGAGCGTGCCCAGGGCAGTAGTAGTCAGGGCAGTAACGGCACAGAGTAAGAAGCGAATTAGCATGGAAGGAGTGCGGATAGGAAGGTTACCGCGCCTTTTCCGTACGGGCAGGATTTGCCAAGGGTTAGCCAGCGGGTGCAGTAGGTTGAAAAGTGCCCGGCGCAACCTTGCGGCGCGTGCGGCGGTAGGAACGAGCAGTTGCATGGGCCACCACCCGTTTCATTGAATAGTAGCTATGCGCATTGCTTTCCACACTTTCTACGCTTCCCTCACGGCGCTTGCGCTGGCGGCTGGCCCGGCCACGGCCCAGGCCCCGCCGCCCCTCACCACGGGCCGCATTGTGCGCCACAGCCCCGCCCTCGACCAGTTGGTAGCGCCCGGCGCGCAGCTCGAAATTATTTCCTCGGGCCACAGCCACGTGGAGGGCCCGCTGTGGGTGCCCGACAGCAGCATGCTGCTGTTTTCGGACACGCCCGGCCGCACCATCTACCGCTGGCGGGCGGCCGATGGCCAGCGTAGTAAGTTCTTGGAATACAGCGGCTACACCGGCCGCATGCCCTATGGCAAAGAGCCCGGTAGCAACGGCTTGGCGCTCGATGGGCGCGGCAACCTGCTGCTCTGCGAGCACGGCGACCGCCGCCTGGCCAGCCTGCCCATAAGCCGGCAAAGCGGCAAGCGCACGGTGGTCGATAACTTTCAGGGTAAGCGCTTCAACAGTCCCAACGACGTTGTGGTGGCCCCCGACGGCGCGTTTTATTTCTCCGACCCGCCCTTTGGCCTGCCCAGGCAGGCGGCCGACCCCCTGCGCGAACTGCCCTATACCGGCGTGTTTCGCCGCGCCCCCGATGGCCAGCTCACTGCCGAAATCACCGATGTGCCCTTTGCCAACGGCCTGGCCCTGAGCCCCGACGGCCGCACGTTCTACGTGTCGAACGCTGACTCGCTGCGGCCGCTCATTCTGGCCTACGAGGTGGGCAAAAACGGCAAGCTGACCAAGCCCCGGCCGTTTTTCAACATGAAGTCGCTGCCCCGGTCCCGTTTTAAGGAAGTGCCTGATGGCCTGAGAGTTGACCTGGCCGGCAACGTGTATGCCGCGGGGTTTGGCGGCTTGCTCATTATCTCGCCGCAAGGCCAGCTGCTGGGCATCCTCGACCCCGACGAGCCCGTATCGAACTGCGCCTGGGGCGACGATGGGCACTCGCTCTACGTGATGGCCTCCAGCCTGGTACTGCGTATTAAAATGCTGGCCCGGGGCGTGCCAGGCAAGTAGTTTGGCTTTCAGGAAGCTGATACGTGGGCAAATAAAGTGCGACGCGCTACGGGTTACTTTTAGGAAAAACTCGTACTAGCTGGTAAAATTAGCCCCTGCTTATGTTGCCTGTGTTGCGCAAAACGTTGAAAATTGTTGGCTACCCCGCCGCTACTCTGGTGGGCGCAGTGGCCCTGTACTACGGAGTGGCGCAGGTGCTGTCGCGCATTCCGGTGGCCGCCGAGCCCACCACGGAGGCGGCCACCGTGCCGTTTTTCATCTATTCCAACGGCGTGCACACCGACCTGGTGATGCCCGTAAAAAGCAGCTTCATCGACTGGAGCCAGCAGCTGCCCTACGCCAACACCCAGGCCCACGACAGCACCTACGAGTACGTGGGTGTGGGCTGGGGCGATAAGGGTTTTTACCTCGACACGCCCACCTGGGCCCAGCTTAAGCCCAGCACCGCCGTGCGGGCGGGCTTCTGGCTGAGCAGCACGCTCATGCACGCTACGTTTTACCGGGCTTCCGACCTCACTTCTGGCCCCCGGTGCGTGCCGCTGCACCTCACGCCGGCCCAGTACCGGCGGCTCATCGCCTACGTCGAAGAAAGCTTTCAGCGCGATGCGGCCGGCGGCTTCAACTGGTTGCCGAGCCACAGCTACGCCGACCACGATGCCTTTTACGAGGCCAATAGCCGCTACAGCATCCTCAACACCTGCAACACCTGGACCAACCGCGGCCTCAAAGAATGCGGCCAGAAAGCCAGCCTCTGGACGCCGTTCGACAAGGGCATTCTGTACCAGTACGGCCGGTGAGCACATGTAGCGTGGCCGCGGTGAGGCCGCGCGTGTTGTCACTGGACAACGATACTACGCGCGGCCTCACCGCGGCCACGCTACGCTAGCCAACTACTAGCTGCGCAAGCACTTGCGGCACACCGATGCTGGCGGGCTCTACTACGTAGTGCACGCCGCGCCGGCCGCTCACCTCAGGCTGGTGCGGGTCGATGACGTACACCGGGCAATCGTCCGGGGCGTAGTGCAGTAGCCCGGCCGCCGGGTATACTTGCAGCGAGGTACCTACCACGAGTAGCGCGTCGGCGGTAGCCACAATTTCGGCGGCTTCCTCAATGGCGGGCACCATTTCGCCAAACCAGACGATGTGCGGGCGCAGCTGCCCGCCGTCGGCGGCTAGGTCGCCGAGGGCAATGTCGCCGGGGCAGTCGAACACGGCCGTTTCGTTCTTTACCGAGCGCATTTGGGTCAGCATGCCGTGCAGGTGCAGCACCTGGGCCGAGCCGGCGCGCTCGTGCAGGTCGTCCACGTTTTGGGTGATGATGCGCACCGTCCAGCCCGGCGCGGCCTCGAAGCCGGCCAGGGCCAGGTGGGCGGCGTTGGGGGCCACGGTACGGGCCTGGGCGCGCCGCTGGTTATAAAAATCAAGCACCAGCGCCGGGTTGCGGGCAAACGCCTCGGGCGTGGCCACATCCTCCACGCGGTGCTCTTCCCACAGCCCGTTGGTGTCGCGGAAGGTGCGGATGCCGCTCTCGGCCGATACGCCGGCCCCGGTAAGTACTACAAGATGAGGCATTTGGATAGTGTTTAAGTTGTAGGAATTGAGAATTGGTGTTAAGGCAGTTTTGCGCGTGGTGCCAATGACCTGTTAGTCAGTAACCAGCAGCTCATACTGCCGCGCGGCAAAGTCGCGCAGGCGCTGAAAGGCGGCGTCAACCTCCTGGGCGTCTTCGCTCAGCAAGTTGCCATACACCACGCGGTCGGTGGCGCGCAGGGCGCGGCGCACATCTTCATCATTATTGAAGTATTCAGTTAACTCCTTAGTAGTCAATGAGTTAAGATTATTATCTTCCAGGCTGGAAAGGTAGTTTTTCCAAAGCGCCACGGTGCGCTCCACCAGCGGAGCCGAGCGTGAGAGCGTGAAGCGCTCGGCATTGCGGGCAAACTGGGTGAGAAAATACACGTGGTTTTTGCGGCGCTTGTAGCGGCCATAGCGCTGCTGCCAGCGCCGGCCATACAGTGCCCAGGCCCCGCCACCCAGCGCCAGCAGCGCCGCCAGGCCCGCCAGCCAAAAGGGATAGTTGAAGGCAGGTTTTAAGATAGTTGTTTGATTATCAGTACGTAATGCTGGCAACGTGGCGGCATCGTCAGTAGTTAGGATAGGGGCGAGGCGGCGCAGCTGCACCTGCACGGCCGGCGGCAGCAGGCGCAGCGTGTCGGTGGCCCCGCGCAGCACCAGCACCGGCAATTGCAGGGTTTGCACCGGGGCCAGCGAAAACGTGCGCAGTTGGTACACCGCCCGGTCGAGGCTGCGGCCGTTTTCGGTGCGGGTGGGCAGCCAGCGCCGCCCCGCGTACTCAAACGGGCCAAACTCAGCCAGCGAATCGGGAAAAACTACCTCCTCGGCCGGGTCGTGCTGGTAGCTCAGGATGTAGTCGAGGGGCTGGCCCACCTCCACCACCGCCCGCGAAAACCGGCCCACCGGCCCTGGCCCGGTGCCCGCGCCGGCCGCCATAGGCTGGGCCAGCCCGGCTAGTAGCCAGCCGGCCAGCCAGTAGCGCTTGGGGTGGAGCTGAAAGTTGAGGGCCTGTGGCATAGCTGATTAGCCCCGGCGCTGCCGAAACAGCCCCACTAGTTGCGGCACAAAGTCTTCGTTGGTGCGCAGCGTGAGCAGGCCCACGCGCTGGCGGCGGCACAGCGTGCGCAAGGCCAGCTCGCGCGCCTGGGCCTGGGCCGCGTACTGCGCCTGGAAGGCCGGGGCCGAGGTATCGACCCAGCGTTGCAGGCCCGTTTCGGCGTCGCGCAGGGGTACGATGCCCAGCGCCGGAAACGCGATTTCCTGCGGGGCCAGCAGCTGCACCACCACCAGGTCGTGCTGGCGGGCCAGCATGGTGAGCTCGCGCTCGTAGTTTTCGTCGATAAAGTCGGAGATGAGCACTACCAGCGTGCGGCGCTTCAACAGGCTGAGCACCTGCCGAATACCGAAGCCCACGCCCGTGTGCCGCGAGGCCGTTTGCAGGCCATACAGCCGTTGCAGCAGGGCGTAGGCGGCGCGCAGGCCCTTGGCGGGGGGCAGGTACAGCTCCTTCCGGTCCGAAAACGCCAGCAGGCCCAGCGCGGCATCCTGGCGGGCGGCCGACAAGGCCAGCACGCCGGCCAGGTCGCGGCCCAGGTCGAGCTTGCGCTGGGGGCCGCCCGGGCCGCCGCCCACGCGCTGCGAGGCGCTCACGTCGAGGGCCACCAGCACCTGCTGCTCGCGCTCTTCCTTGTAGGTTTTTACGAACGTGCCGTGGCCCTTGCTGCTCACGGCCCAGTCGATGGCCCGCACCTCGTCGCCGTACTGGTATAGGCGCACGTCGTCAAACTCCAGTCCGTTGCCCCGAAAAACCGACCCGAAGTTGCCTTGCAGCTGGGCTTCCACCGCCTGGCGCATCCGTATTTCGAGGTGGCGCAGGCGGCGCACCAGCGCCGTGAGGCTGGCGGGCAGGGCACTGGAGCTGGCGGCGGCGGGGGGCATGGCGGGCGGGGTGAGGGGCGAAGCTACGGCGCGGGGCTATTTTTGGGGGTGAAAAGCTTGCTGACTCGTTTTCTGCTGGGCCTGGGCCTGCTGCTGGCCCTGGCCGGCTGCGGCCGCCCCGAGCAGGTGCTGCCCCCGCCCAACCTGCTCTCGAAGCAAGAGGTAACCAGCCTGCTCATTCAGTTTCATTTGCTGGAATCGCGCCTGGAATCCAGCCGGTTATCGCCCGATTCGGCCCGGGCGCTCTTCCTCAGCCAGCAGCTGCTGGTGTTGCAGCGGCACCACGTGCCCACCGCCGATTCGGCCTTCGAGCGCAGCTACCGCTATTACTCCACGCACGCCAAGGACCTGGACGAGATTTACGTGGGTGTTATCGACTCGCTGGAGGCGATGAACAAGAAAATGGGCGGCCAGCCCACGCCGGTGCATAACTAAGGTGCGGCCGGCGCTAGTGCACGCGGCTGCCGTTGGGCACGGGCGCGGCCACGGCCGTGAGCACGGTGTGGCCTTCAGCATCGGGCGCGCCCAGCACCAGCACCTCAGAGCGGAAGGCCCCAATTTGCTTAGGCGGAAAATTGACCACCGCCAGCACCTGCCGGCCCAGCAGCGTGGCCGGCGTGTAGTGGTGCGTAAGCTGGGCGCTCGATTTTTTGAGGCCGATAGCGGGGCCAAAATCCAGCACGAGCTGGTAGGCCGGCCGGCGCGCCTCCGGGAACTCACGGGCCTCCACGATGGTACCCACGCGCAGGTCAATCTGCTCAAAGTCGGTCCAGGTTATCATGCTGTAAATGAGTAATTTGGCCGTAGGAGCGCGCCACGGCGCGTTCGTTGCCTGCGCGGGTTCAGCCACGTTGTGCAACGAGGCAACGCGCCGTGGCGCGTTGCCTCGGTTTATCGCTATACTACGCCTCGGCCTCGGCGAAGGCGGCCAGGGCTAGCAGTTGCTGGCGCACCTGGGCTTCCCACTTGGCCTGCTGCTCGTGCTGGAGGCCGTGGTTGGATTCGCGGTCGTAGGCGTCTTCGGCCTGCTGCCAGGCGGCGTAGGCGGCCTGGCTCACGCGGTCGAAGGTGGTGCCCAACTTGCTGCACGGCAGGCTAATGGCGGCCAGCTGCTGGCGCAGTTGCCGGGCATACACTTCAGCAATATCGAAGTGTAGCTGCTCGTGGCGCAGCAGGGCGGGCGTCATGCGGGCCGGGTCGCGCACCCACGAGCGGCTGGGCGAGAAGCTGGCCTGCGCCGTGCCGGCAAAAATATTGCTGCTGCACTTGGCCCCCGTGTTGATATTGGCCGAGGTAAGCGCGGCGTGCGATTCGGTGGGCCGGGGCCGGCCCTTGAAATCGGCCATTGTGAGCGGGCGGCTCGCCGACCAGCGAAACGAGCCTTCGGGCAGGGCTACCTGCTGCGCGGCGGCCGGCGCGGCCGCCAGCAGTACCAGCGCCAGGGTTTTCCAATAAGCGGTGTTCATGCAGAAAGGAGTTGTCAGAATAAAGGCTAGTGCCCAGCACTAAAGGTGCCGGCCCCAGCCTTCATTCTGACAAAGAAGCCCCGGCTCTGAGTTCCGCAGCTAGCCGGCGGGTTGGCCCAGCACCAGCAATTCTTCAGCATCGGTGAAATGCTCGGCGGGCGGCCGGGCCGCGGGCGGAGTGCTGCCGGGCGCGCTTTCGTGCCGAAAGCGTTGCAGCAGCACCACCGCCACAATGCTGAGGCCGGTGAGCAGGCCCACCCAAATACCCGTTGCGCCCCAGTGCAGCTTAAATGCCAGGAAGTAGCCCAGCGGCAGGGCAATGGCCCAGTAGGCCAGCAGCGCCACCACCGAAGGCACCTTCACGTCTTCGAGGCCGCGCAGCGCGCCCAGGCCCACCACTTGCAGGCCATCCGACACCTGGAAGGCGGCCGCGATGGCCAGCAGTGAGGCCGCCTGCGCCACCACCACGGGGTCGGTGTTGTAGAAAGTGGGCACAAAATTGCGTAACATAATGAGCAGCAGACCCATAGCACCCATAAAACCGAAGGCCAGCCAGTAGGCCGCGAAGCCCGCCTGCCGGGCCCCGGCCAGGTCGCCGGCCCCGCGCAGGTTGCCCACCCGAATGGTAGCCGCCGCCGCAATACCCGTGGCCGCCATGTAGGTCACCGAGGCCACGTTAATGGCAATCTGGTGGGCGGCCTGGGTGGTAATGCCCAGCCAGCCCATCATGAGTGCCGACGCGGCAAAGGCGCCCACTTCAAACATCATTTGCACGCCAATGGGCAGGCCCAGGGCCAGCTGCCCGCGCAGCTCGGCCAGCCGGGGCCGCAGCCAGGTGGCTACCAGGGCGGGGCGCTTGGTGCGCAGCCGCTCGGCCCGCAGCACGTACTGCGCCATGAGGGCCGCCATGCCGATGCGAGCAATGAGGGTGGCCCAGGCAGCCCCCATCAGGCCCATGGCCGGCGCACCGAAGTGCCCGAATATCAGGGCGTAGCACAGCAGCGCATTCACCACGTTGCCGGCAATGGACAGCTGCATGGCCTGGCGCGTGAGCCCCAGCCCCTCGGCCCACTCGCGAAAGCCCTGAAACACCATCAGCGGCAGCAGCGACAGGCCCACCACCCGCACCCAGGGCGTGGCCAGCGCCACCACCTCGGGGGCCTGGCCCAGGTGGGGCATCACCAGCGGCAGCAGCTGGCTGAGGCCCGCCAGCAGCACGCCCGCCAGCGTATTCAGCCAAATGGTGCCCACCAGCAGGTGGCCCAGCGCATCGTCGTCGCCCCGGCCGTTGGCGGCGGCCACGCGCGGCACCGCGCCCATGCTAATGCCCAGGCCCAGCACCATGAGCACGGTGGTGGTGCTCACGCCCACGCTCACGGCGGCCAGCGGCAGCTTGCCCGTTTGGCCCACCATCACCGAGTCGCACACGCTCACCAATATGTGGCCGAGCTGGCTGAGTACTACCGGGTAGGCTAGCAGGATGGTAGGGCGGAGGTGGGCTTTAACGAGTGACAAGTACTTGATAATTAATAAGATAAATAAAAGTCATGCAGACCGTAGGGAAGTGTCTCGCGTGGGGTAGTAATCAATACCGCTAAACGATTGAGTTACCACCCTACGCGAGATGCTTCCCTGCGGTCTGCATGACGTTCTGCATTAATAGCGGAGCGATTTCTACCCGTAAAATTACGCCCTTACGCCGCCACGGCCAGTACCACGTCGGCAAAGTCATGGGCATCGTCCTGGAAAACCTCGACCACGCGCAGGCCCGCGCCGGCCGCCAATTCGGTAATCTGGGGCAGGGTAAACTTGAACGAGCTTTCGGTTTGGATGGCTTCCCAGGCGGCAATTTCGAAGGCCTGGCCGGGCAGGGTGGCCAGGCGCACGGTTTGGGCGCGGCGGCTCACCAGCCACGAGCGCATGGCCCCGGTGCTGGGGTCGTAATCGGGAAAGTGCTGCCAGGCATCGAGCTCAAAATTGGCCCCGGCCTCGGCATTGAGCCGGCGCAGCAGGTTGAAGTTGAACTCGGCCGTGACACCCTGGGCATCATCGTAGGCCGCCCGAATGCGGCGCGGGTCCTTGCGCAGGTCGAAGCCCACCAGCAGGCGGTCGGCCGGGGTAAGGGGCCGCGCCAGCTCGCGCAGAAAATCGGCCCGCTCATCCGGCGCGAAATTGCCGATGTTGGAACCCAGAAACAGCACCGCTTTGGCCCCCGGCCGGGTGGCCAGCGTCGTAAGCGCCGCCCCGTACTCAGCCGCCAGCGGCTCGGTGGGCAGGCTGGGCAGCTCCTGCCGCAGCGAGGCCGCCAGCTCGTCGATGGCTGAGGGCGAAATATCGACCGGCACGTAGGTGAGGGCCACCGGCTGGGCAAGTAATTCGCGCAGCAAGAGCTTGGTTTTCAGGCCATCGCCCGCGCCTAGCTCCACCACGGCCAGCGGCTGGCCGGGCCCGGCACCCGCCGCCAGCGCCCGCCCAATGGCCGCGCCCTGCGCCTGAAAAATAGCCAGCTCGGTACGGGTAGGGTAGTACTCGGGCAGCCCCATTATCTGCTGAAACAGGCGGCTGCCCGTAGCATCGTAGAAGTATTTGGACGACAGGGTCTTCGGCGTTTGGCTGAAGCCCTGGGCCAGGTGTTCGGCAAGGTGATTCAAGATGGGTGAGCGTTGTTATAAAACAGCAAAGCTGCTTTATAAGTAATTGGTAATGTGTTTAGTAGCTATAGTTCTGTTTTCTTGGGCCACAGCAGCGAGGCCCCGACGGAGCCCAGTAGCAGCGCGCCCACAATGCCCAGAGAAACCGGCACGGGTAGCACAAGGTTAAAATGTTCGCGCAAGAGGTCCTCGGCCAGCAGCTTACCGCCGATGAAAACGAGGATGAACGCCAAGCCGTAGCTGAGGTAATGAAACAGCGATATCAGGCTGGCCAGTGCAAAATACAGGGCCCGCAGCCCCAGCAGCGCAAACACGTTGGAGGTGTACACGATGAACGTGTCGCGCGAAATAGCCAGGATGGCGGGGATGGAATCGGCCGCAAAAACTACGTCGGTGGTTTCGACCATCACCAGCACTACCAGCAGCGGCGTGGCCACGCGCACGCCGTCGCGCCGGGTGAAAAACTTGCCGCCATCGAGCTGCTTCGTGATGGGCAGGTAGCGCCGCAAAAAGCGCACAACCGGGTTGTTATCGGGGTCAACCTCGGGGTCGCCGCCGCCGCTGAGTGCCATGCGTACGCCCGTGTACACCAGAAATGCCCCTAGAATGTAGAGCAGAAAGTGAAACTTGGCCAGCAGCGCCGCTCCCAGCACAATGAACAAGCCGCGCAGCACCAGGGCCCCCAGCACACCCCAAAACAGGATGCGGTGCTGGTACTCGGCCGGCACCTTGAAGTAGGTGAAAATGAGCAGGAACACGAACAGGTTGTCCACGCTCAGGGCCTTCTCGATGAGGTAGCCCGTCAGCCATTGCAGGCCGGCCTCGTGGCCCATGGTGCGGTACACCAGCAGGTTGAAGCTCAGCGAAAGCGCTATCCAAAACGCGCTCCACCCCAGCGCCTCGCCTATTTTCACGGCGTGGGCGCGGCGGTTGAAAACCAGCAAATCGAGCAGTAAAAGCCCGATTACGAACAGGTTAAATAAAATCCAGAAGAAGGGGGTATTGTGCATTCGGCAGCAGTAGGCTTTCTCCGATACGCAAAAACGGGGCAGTAGGGTGTGCGCGCTGTGCGGTAAGCTTCAGCTTGCCGGGGGTAAGTGGGGGCAACCAGCTGCCCGCTAGCCAGTGCTGCAAACGGCAAGCTAAAGCCTGCCGCACAGCTAGTTACCCTACACTCACACTGGGCTGCTGCGGCTGGGGCTCGTCGGCGGTGCGGCGCGGTGGGTGAATCCAACTGCTCACCTTCATTTGCACCACGCCCACCAGCGCTTCCTTGAAAATACCCTTCGACATTTTCGACTGCCCGCGGGTGCGGTCGGTGAAGATGATGGGCACCTCCTTAATGCGGAAGCCCAGGCGGTAGGTGAGCCACTTCATCTCAATCTGAAAGGCGTAGCCCACGAAGTGAATGCGGCTCAGGTCGATGGCCCGCAGCACCCGCGCCGAGTAGCACTTGAAGCCCGCCGTGGCGTCGTGAATGGGCATGCCGGTGATGAAACGCACGTAGCGGGAGGCGAAATACGACATCAGCACCCGGCTCATGGGCCAGTTTACCACGTTCACGCCGTCGCTGTAGCGCGAGCCGATGGCCATATCGTAACCCTGCACGGCGCAGGCCTCGCGCAGGCGCAGCAGGTCCTGCGGGTTGTGCGAAAAGTCGGCATCCATCTCAAACACGTACTCGTAGCCCCGCGCCAGCGCCCACCGAAACCCGAAGATGTAGGCCGTGCCCAGGCCCTGCTTGCCAGCCCGCTCCTCCAAAAACAGCCGGCCCGCAAACTCAGCCAATAGCCCGCGCACTAGCGCACCCGTGCCGTCGGGCGAGCCATCGTCAATTATCAGCACGTGAAAATTAGCCGGGAGCGCAAAAACGGCCCGGATAATAAGCTCCACGTTTTCCCGCTCATTATACGTCGGAATCAGGACCAGTCCGGCGGCCGTATTACTCATCAGGGGCAAAGATAAGAAGCATAGCAACAGGGTTGCACTGCGAAAATTGGGAAGGAGGAAGATGAAAGTAAAAACAAGAAACGAAAAATAGGGCCTTGGCAACCAACTTCTCACTCTTTATTCCGCATTCCCAGCTCTTCCCCCAGCCGCCGGGCGTACTTCACGCAGTCGGGCACGCTTACGCCGGCCTGCCAGTTGGCCACCGCTACCACGCCCTGGGCGGCCAGCGGAGCCACGGCCGCCCGCGCATCGGCTAAGTGCTGGTCAAACTGCGGAATGCTCTGCGGCCAGTAATAGCGCCCTTGCCAGCGCGGCGCGGCGCTAATGCTGTATAGCTGAGCTAGTTCGGTATGCACGGCCGCCAGCTGCGTGGCGGCCGGCTCCTGGGCCTGCCGTGCAAACTGCGCCCCGCCCACGAAGCTGGTAAACAGCACCTGCCCGGCCGGCACGCGGTCCGGAAACAGCGAGCTGGTCCAGATGGCCCCGGCCGCGTAGGTGCCCTCCACCTTCGGGTTGAGCGCCCCGAAACCCACCAGCGGGTGCGCCACGGCCGCCCGGTCGTAGGCCGAGTACACGAGCGTCATGGGCGGGTAGCGCACGGCCGCCAGCGCCGCGGCCGCCGCCGGAAAAATTGGCCCCAGCAGGGTTGCCGCCGCGTAGGTCGGCACGGCCAGCGCCAAGTGTGAGTAGGCGGCCGGCTGCCGGCTACTGGTAGTTACATAATACTCATTATCAGCGTCTTTATCAATAGTCACTACCGGCTGGTCCAGGTGGTAGCTGGTGAGCCGCGCCGCCAGCGCATCGGTGAGCACCTGCACGCCGCCGCGCAGCGTGATGGTGCGGCGGCGGCCGCCGGTTTTGGGGCCTTTGGCCAGGCCGCGCAGCAGCGAGCCGTGCTGGGTTTCGAGGGCCGCCAGCTGCGGAAACGTGAGCGAAAGCAGCAGCTCGGCCGGGTCGCCGGCATAGATGCCCGCCACGAAGGGGTTAACGGCGTACTGCACCACCTCGGGCCCGAAGTGGCGCTCAAAAAAAGCGGCTACCGTTTCGCCCGGCACGGGGGGCGCGGGCCGGCGCAGCAGCTCACTCAGCAGCCGCAGCTTGGTGCGCAGGCTAAAAAAACCGCTGGCCAGCAGCGCGGGCGGCGAACCCGGCAGCGCCCGGTACTGGCCGCCGCGCAGCACAAAGCGGTGCTGGCTCACCGGGGCCGCCTCCTGAATATGGTCTTGCAGGCCCAGCTCCAGCAGTAGCTCTTCCAGCTCGGCGCTCAGCAGCAGCGAATTGGGGCCGGCCTCCAGCTGGTAGCCTTCGGGGGCCAGGGGTGAGAGCAGGTTGCCGCCCGGCCGCGCGCTGGCCTCAAAGAGGTCGTAGGCAACGCCCGCTTTTTGGAGGTAGTAGGCGAGCGTGAGGCCCGTGAGGCCGCCGCCGATGATGGCAATGCGCATATTTTTAAGCTGTTTGCTGATGGCCGCTAGCTGATAGCTTTGTGCCGGCGGGCAGTGAAGAAACAAGCAGCTGCCCGCCCTAATTAGCTAATCCGATGAATAAAGCAGTTTTTCTGGACCGCGACGGCGTGCTCAACGAGGAAATGGGCGACTACGTCTGGACGCCCGAGCGCTTCCGCATCTGCCCCGGCGTGCCCGAGAGCCTGGCCCGCCTCAAAGCCGCCGGCTACTACCTGGTGGTGGTAACCAACCAGGCCGGCATCGCCAAAGGCCTCTACACCCGTGCCGACGTGCTGGCCTGCCACGAAATTTTGCAGCAAGCCTGTGGCTATCAGCTCGATGCGCTCTATATGTCCGAAAGCTATCCCTCGGTAAGCGAGTCTATCTTTCGCAAGCCCGACTCGGGGATGCTGGAAAAAGCAATGGCCCGCTACCACCTCGACCCTGCCCAGTGCTGGCTGGTAGGCGACCGCGCCCGCGACATGCAGGCCGGCGCCCAGCTGGGCGTGCGCGGCATCTTGGTTGGCCACTCGGAGCTCATAGCTTACTCGCCCCGAGTGGCTGATTTACAGGCCGCTACGGAGCTCATCTTAATCAATGGGTGAGTTGGTGAATGAGTTGTAAATAAGTGAATTGCAAGGCCTGCTAGTAAAACTCACTCATTGATAAAAAGAGGCCAAGGCAGCTAGTAGCTGTGGGTATTCGTAGGTAAAGCCCTGGTCGATAACCTTATCGGCGCTCACGCGCTGCGAGCCGAGCACGATTTCGCTCATCTCGCCCATGGCCAGCTTCAGGCCGAAGGCCGGGACTTTGGGCAGCAGCAGCGGGCGGTGCATTACTTGAGCGAGGGTTTCGGTAAACTCCTGGTTGGTGACGGGGTTAGGGGCCACGGCGTTGTATTCGCCCTGCCAGCGTACGTCTTCTGCCATTTGCACCAGTATGCGGCACAGGTCGTCGAGGTGCACCCAGCTCATGTATTGCCGGCCCGAGCCGAGCGGTGCGCCCGCGCCGTAGCGCACGGTTTTGGCTATGGGCACCAGCGCCCCGCCCTCGGGGCTCAGCACAATGCCGATGCGCGGCAGCACCACGCGCAGCCCCAGCTCGCCTACGCGCCGGGCGGCGGCTTCCCACTGAATGACTACATCGGCCAAAAAGTCGTCGGCCGGGGCAGCATTGGGGGAGTCTTCGTGTAAAATCTCATCGCCCCGGTCGCCGTAAATGCCAATGGCTGAGGCCGATAGCAGCGTACGTACGTGGTGGCCCGGCTTGCTCAGCTCGCGGTGCAGCAGCTCCAGGCCATCGAGGCGCGAGCGTAGAATCTCGTGCTTGCGCTCGGGCGTCCACTTGCCGTCGGCCACGCCGCTGCCGGCCAGGTTCACAATGCAATCGGCGTAGGGCACGGCGGCGGGGTCGATGGTGCCCGCCTGCAAGTCCCAGCCAAAAAGCCGGAAGTGGCTGGCCTTCTGAGGCTCCCGCGTGAGCAGGGCCACTTCGTGGCCGCCATCAAGAAGCAGCTCGGCCAGCCGCTGTCCAATCATGCCCGTACCGCCGGTGATGAGGATTTTCATAGTTGCTCGTTTTTTGTTGCTCATTTTTCGTTGCTCGTTTTCGCATTCGCTTCATAAGCAGCGAGTTGGGCTACTGTAACAACGAAAAATAAAAAACGCGCAACGGAAAACGAAAATTACTTCCCAATCTGGCGTAAAAACTCACTGCGTAACGTACTGTCTTCTAGGAACTTGCCTCCGTACTCGCTGGTGATAGTCGAGCTGCTGGTATCGTTCACGCCGCGGCTCATCACGCAGAGGTGGTCGGCCTCGATGAGCACGGCCACATCGTCGGTGCCCAGGCTTTGGCGCAGGTGCTCGGCCACTTGGCGCGTGAGGCGCTCCTGCACCTGGGGCCGGCGGGCGTAGTACTGCACTACGCGGTTGAGCTTACTAAGCCCAACTACGTGTTTGCCAGGCAAGTAGGCTATGTGCGCCTTGCCAATAATGGGCACGAAGTGGTGCTCACAGCACGAAAACAGCGTAATATCGCGCTCCACCAGCAGCTGCTGGTACTGGTAGCGGTTTTCAAACAGCCGTACCTCGGGCCGGTGCGCCGGGTCGAGGCCCTTAAACCACTCTTGCACAAACATTTTGGCCACCCGCTGGGGGGTGCCGGCCAGGCTATCGTCCGTTAGGTCGAGACCCAGCTCGTGCATAATGGCGCGGAAGTGGCCGCTGATGGCCGCAATCTTTTCGTCGTCGCTCTGGTCAAAGGCGTCGGCGCGCAACGGGGTGCGCAGGCCGGCGGGCAGGTGCTGGTCGGGGCCGTGGTCGGCGGGGCCGTCGGCGGCCGGCGTGCCCGGCAGGGGCATCACCAGCGCGGCAGAATTATTCTCCATAGTATTCCACAAAATTACGGTCCGTTTCGTGCAGGGTCACGGCCAGCGTGAGCGGAGCCGGCAACACGGCCCGTAGCCGCCGCCAAATAACCATAGCGATATTTTCGGCCGTCGGATTCAGCTTGCTAAACTCCTCCGTATCGAGGTTTAGATTGCGGTGGTCGAAGGGCTGCAAAACTTGCACTTTGATTAGCTCGCTAAGCTGCTTCAAATCAAAAACATACCCCGTATCGGGGTCCACTTCGCCGGTGAGGCGCACGGTGAGGTTGTAGTTGTGGCCGTGGTAATTGGGGTTGTTGCACTTACCAAAAACCTGCTGATTACGGGCGCTATCCCAGGCGGGATTGTGGAGCCGGTGGGCCGCGTTGAAGTGTTCGGAGCGGCAGATAGTGAGCTGGGGCATGGGCGTTAAAACCAGTGGTGCGGGCATTTGTTGAGCCCGCCAGCCCGCGGTACGGGATAGGACTTAACAAATAAAAAATTTACTAAGTAAAAAAAACGACTAGATAGCTAATACAGTTGCAACAAACTGCTTAAATTTGGGCTGTCAGAGGGCTAACCCAGTCTCATTTCTTTGTTTTCAACATCCTTACTACCTCTTGTTTATTCTACCAATGAAACGAAACATACTCTTCTTTCTGCTATTGTTGCTGGGCACACTGCAGGTTTCGGCGCAGCGCTCGCCCGTTGATGAGTCGGACCAAAACATCGGCAATATTCCGCGCAAAGGTCAGCGCGTGAGCTTGCAGCTCGACAACAAGCGGGTGGAAACTTCCTGGATAAAGCAGCTCAACGAGCAGTTTCCGGGTAAAGTGAAGAACAACAAGGGCATTATTACGATGGAAGGGGTTACGATTCCGGACATTTCGCCCACGCCCGTGCGCATCATCAGCCGCGTAGATGCCTTGCCTACCGGCACCGGCGTGTGGTGGAGCATCGACCTGGGCAATGCCTACCTGGGCCAGGCCTCGACCCCGGCGCAGTGGAAGGCCGGCGAGAAGTACCTGAAGGACTTTGCCCGCTCGATGTACCGCGAAGACTTGGTGGCGCAGATTACCGACGCCGAAAAGTCGCTGGTAAATTCGCAGAACAGCCACATGTCGGTTATCAGCAAGTCGGACGCCATCAAGAAGGAAATCGAGAAGAACAAGGCCCGCAAGCTGGAAATTCAGCAGCAGCTAGCCGCCAACGCAGCCGAATTGCAGCAGCTTAACAACCAGGTTGATACCAACCTGAAAGAGCAGGAAGCCGCCCGCGCCGACATCGTCAACATGCGCGTGTCGCTGGAGGCCGTGAAGGAGCGCATGAGCAAGATTGAGTAGCCTGCCCGGCATTAGTAAACGAAACCCCACCGGCTGCCGGTGGGGTTTTTTTATTGGCCCAGGGCTAACCCCGGCGCGCTGCCTTGCGTTGAGGACTCGGACAGGCCCCTTGGCCTGCCCATTCAAATTTCCCAAGCTGCATCATGGAAAAGACCGAAGTTCAACACCAAGTACACCTGGAAGGTGCTATCAAACTCCTCACCGGCGACCTCAGCGAAGAGGCAAACCGCGCTGGTACCGACAACCACTTTCAGCGCTGGATTGAGGACCTGAAGGCAGCCAACAACCCCGAGTTTCACAAGCTGGTAGTAGACCTGCAGGATTTGAAAGCGCTGATGAACAGCGGCACCTACGACGGCAAGCAGGTAGGTAGCCTGCTGCACCGCTTGGGCAACGAAACCGCCCGCACCGCCAGCTTTGCCGATGGCAACACCCGCACGCACGTGGAGAAGCTGGCCGCTGCCCTGCTCGCCGCCGCCGGCCAGTTGCAAGGCTCGGATTCGACGCCCGCCGAAGACCTCAAAAACGACAACAAAAACGCGTAGTTTTTGCTGGTTAGTTAAGATTGAAGAGCAGCCTTCCCGCGCCATCAGGCTGGGGGAGGCTGCTTTTTTGCATGGTGCTGGTTTTGGCTTGTTTATTGTAAGTATTTGTTCATCTGAGGGTTATGAAAATAGTCACTTTTTCTTCGTTGCCCGCAACGGCCCGTGCCCAGCTACTGGCCCAGGTGCCGGCTACTAGCCAGGTAGTGCTGGCGGCCGGGCTGCCCGCTGCTGCGCAGGCCGCCGCCCTGCGCGAGGCAGCGGTACTATTCGGCAACCCGGCGCCCGAGCTACTAGCTCAGGAACTGCCCCACCTGCGGCTGTGGCAGCTCGACTCGGCCGGGTTTGATAAGTACCAGGGCCTGGCGGTGGCCGCGCCGGTGTGCAACATGGGCGATTATTTTGCCTGGCCCTGCGCCGAAACAATGGTAGCGGGCCTGCTGGCCCTCTACCGCGCCGTGCCCGAGCTGGCCCGCCTGCAAGCCGCGCAGCAGTGGGTGGGCGCGCCCATCAGGGGGCGCATGGGGCTGCTGCGTGGTAAGCGGGTGGTTATTTTGGGGGCGGGCACCATTGGGCAGGCGGTGCGGCAACAGCTCAGCGGGTTTGGCTGCGTGGTGCAGCTACTGGCCCGCACCGACCCGCAGGCCCAGTTGCACTCGCGCCAGGAACTAGCCGCTGCACTGCCCCAAACGGACATTGTAGTGAACTGCCTGCCCGGCAGTGCCGAAGGCTTTTTCTCGGCCGACCTCATCGCGGCCATGGCCCCCGGCAGCTTCTACGCTAGCGTGGGCCGCGGCAATACCACCGACGAGCCCGCCCTTATCGCGGCGCTGCAAGCCGGCCACCTCGGCGGGGCCGTGCTCGACGTAACGGCCACCGAGCCGCTGCCGGCCGGCCACCCCCTTTGGGCGCTGCCCAATGTGCTGCTCACCCAGCACACCGGCGGCGGCCAGCCCGCCGAAGCCGAGGGCAAAGTAGCCCAGCTGCTTCGCAACCTGGGCCACCTGCAAGCCGGTGAGCCGCTGGAAAACGTGGTGCAGCTGGCGCAGGGGTATTGAGGTGGGGAAGGAGTGGTTGAATAAAATAAATGTCATGCTGACGAAGGAAGCACCTCAGGTGAGGTAGTAATTCCAATCGTTTACCGGTTGATTTTACTACTCCGCACAAGATGCTTCCTTCGTCAGTATGACGTTCTTTCACTCACTCACTCACTCACTCACTCACTCACTCACTCACTCACTCACTCGCCAGCTGCTTGGCTGGTTTCTGGAGCAGTTCGGCAGCCTCGGCATCGGTGAGGACGCGGGCTTCGGTTTCGCCGTCGGGGAAGAGGAGGCGGGCGGTGGCTTGGCGCAGGTCGTCGAGGCGGGCCAGGGCATTGGCTACGGTGGAGTTGGCTTCGAGGCGGGCCAGCAGGCCACTGGCGCGGGCGGCTTGAAACAGCTTTTCGAGCACGAAGGGCAGCACCCAGCCGGCGATATTGGTCATAAATACTCCGCGCAGGCCAATGCGCAGCAGTAGCCGGGCCGCCATGCGCTCCAGCAGAATGGCGCGGGCGGCAGGCAGGGCTTTATCGGCCAGGAAATCGGCTACCAGCCGGGCGTGGCCGCTCTGGATTTCAGCGCGCAGCACTTCCTGCACTGCGTCGAGGGTGCGCTGGGCTACTTGCCGAAACAGGCGGCCGGTTTGCCAGGCGCGCAGGCCGGTTTGGCGGGCGGCCGCCAGCACGTGGCCGGGTAGGTTATCGGGAAGCGAAAAATATTTCATGAATGGAAGTAAAACCAGCCGCTTGGCTGTGCTTAGATACGGCCGGCCGGGCTTTTGGATGATGCGCCGGCTGCCGTGCGATGGGCGTAAAAAGCAATGCCTTAAGTATAAGCAAATTATCTATAAGTAGTACGGTGTCTTTAAAGGAGTGGAAACCTAGCTATCCTTCCACGTGTTACCGGGGCGCTTCGGTGCCAAACAGCCTGCGAAGCATCTCTGGGAGGCACTCTTTTACTGCCGCTTCCGTCCGATTTTCCACCCACCATGTCTGATTTATTACTCGATATCAACCTTCAACAAGTGCCCGATGACTACCTGGCCGGGGCCTGGCGGGTGGCGCATCGGGTGGTGAATCGGGCCGACCCGGCCAGCCTGCTGGCTCAGGCTACCAGCCTGTGGCTCAGCGATACGGCGTTGGAATTACAGGCTCCCATGGCCAGCGAAACGGGCAGTTGGGACGTGCAGCGTGACGAGCTGCTCAACCGCCCCTACCTGCGCCTGAGCTTTTCGGCCGAGGAGATTCGGGCCCTGGTAACGCGCCTGCGGCGCACCACCGACGGGGCCCGCAGCCAGCTCAACCTGTACTTCAGCTCGGGGCTGGAAATGCAGCTCGACCGCCCGTAGCTGCCTTCTCTATATAACACACCTGATTTAGCTCTAGCCGTTTTTTATCGTGTCCCATTCCGACGCCGCTTCCGCTTCGCTCCCCCAAACTGAGAACGAGTTTCTGTTTTTGGCCGATTTTATTCCGCAATTGGTTTGGATAACCGACGCCACGGGTTTTCACACCTATTTCAATCAGCGCTGGATTGATTTCACCGGCTACACGCTGGCCGATAGCGTGGGCTCCGACATGTGGAACAACTTGCTGCACCCCGACGACCGCGCCCGGGCGCGCCAAGTATGGGGCCAGTCGCTGGCTACCGGGGCCGATTACGAAATTGAGTACCGCTTTAAGGCGCAGGATGGGGAGTACCGCTGGTTTTTGGCCCAGGCCCTGCCCCGGCGCAATGCGGCCGGCAACGTCGTGACGTGGTTTGGCACCTGCACCGATATTCATGACCAAAAAGTAGCTGGCGAGTTGCTTCAGGAGCGCGAATCGGAGTTTACGACCCTGGCCGACAACGTGGCCCAGCTCTCGTGGATGGCCCGGCCCGACGGCCACATCTACTGGTACAACAAGCGCTGGTATGACTACACGGGCACCGACCTGGTCGCCATGGAGGGCTGGGGCTGGGATAAAGTGCACCACCCCGACCATAGGAAGCAGGTGGTCGAGTTTGTGCAAAAAGCCTGGCTCGCCGGCAAGCCCTGGGAGCTGACGTTTCCGCTGCGGGCCCAAAATGGAGAGTATCAATGGTTTCTGACCCGCGTTGTGCCCGTGCGCGACGAGCAGGGCCACCTGCTGCGCTGGCTGGGCACCAACACCGACGTAACCGAGATGCGCCAGCTGCAAGAGCAGCTGCAAAACTCGTACGACGACCTCGAAGCCAAAGTAACTTTCCGCAACTTGGAGCTGGAGCACGAAGTGCAGCACTTGCGCAAGCAGGTGGCCCAGTAGCCCGGTTGGGTAGCGCCCAGCGCCGTACCGGTTTTGCCGGGCGGCGCTGGGCGCTGTTCTTTTGCCTTGGTAAGTAACGCTGCGTTGGCAGGTTGCAAACCGCTGCTTGCAGCGCCCCCGTGCTGGTGTTTTCACCGCAGCAGATGCAGCGGGAACTACCGTTGAAAAAGGCCGCGGCCGGCCGGCCCTTGTCAAACCGGCGCTAACCGGCCGGTGTACCTTTGCGCCGAGCGCAACTTTCGCTCGCCGGCCCTAGTTTTTAGCGCAATGAACAAGACCTATTGCCCCAGCCTGACCGAGTATAAGCGCCGCGTGGCGCGGGTAGTGAACATCGGCGGCGTGCCCATGGGCGGCGATTACCCCATTCGGGTGCAGAGCATGACCACCGTGGACACCATGGACACGCTGGGCTCGGTAGAGCAGACGCTGCGCATGGTGGCGGCCGGCTGCGAGTACGTGCGCATTACGGCGCCCAGCGTGAAGGAGGCCCAGAACCTGCTCGAAATCAAGAAGGAGCTGCGGGCGCGCGGCTGCAACGTACCGCTCATCGCCGACATCCACTTTACGCCCAACGCCGCCGAGCTGGCTGCCCGCATTGTGGAGAAAGTGCGCGTGAACCCCGGCAACTACGCCGATAAAAAGAAGTTCGACACCATTGAGTACACCGATGCCAGCTACGCGGCCGAGGTTGACCGCATTCGGGAGCGGTTTCGGCCGCTGGTCAAAATCTGCAAGCAGTACGGCACGGCCATGCGCATTGGCACCAACCACGGCTCGCTATCTGACCGCATACTAAGCCGGTACGGCGATACGCCGCTGGGCATGGTGGAGTCGGCGCTGGAGTTTTTGCGCCTCTGCGAGGAAGAAAACTACTACGATGTGGTGCTGAGCATGAAGGCCAGCAACACCCAGGTGATGGTGCAGGCCTACCGCCTGCTGGTGCAAAAGCTCGACGTGGAGGGCCTGCAACCCTACCCGCTGCACCTGGGCGTAACCGAAGCCGGCGAAGCCGAGGACGGCCGCATCAAGAGCGCCGTGGGCATTGGCACGCTGCTCGAAGACGGCCTCGGCGATACCGTGCGCGTGAGCCTCACCGAAGCTCCCGAGGCGGAAGCCCCGGTAGCTAAAATGCTCATCGACCGTTATATAGGTCGTGCCGCCTTGGCCCAGCCCATTAAGCCCGTGGTGGGGGAGGAGCCGATTAACCCCTTCCAGTACCAGCGCCGCGCTACGCACGAGGTGGCCAACTTTGGGGGCCTCAACGTGCCCCGCGTGGTGGTGAGCCTCACGCAGCTGCCCCAGCTGGAGTACGCCGACCTGCGCGCCGCCGGCCACCTGTACTCGCCGTTTCTGGACAAGTTTCAGATGTCGGACCAGGGGGCCGACTACATCTATACCGGTGAGCGGCCGGTGCCCTTTATGCTGCCCAACGGCCTTAAGGAAATTTTAAATTATGGGGCCTGGGTCGATGCCGGCAAGCGCCCGCACCACTACCCCCTCCTGACGGCCGACCGCTACATAGATGGCCCGGTGTGCCACCCGCAGCTCAACTTCCTGCTGGTGGGCCTCGATACCCTGGATGCGTCGCTGCTGCGCCACCTGCGCCACGACCCCACCGTGGTGCTGGTGCTGGGCACCTTCAATGCCCACGCCATGCCCGCGCTGCGCCGGGCGTTTTTTGAGCTGCTTACCAACCAGATAACCTGCCCGGTTATCATCGCCCGCTCGTACCCCGACCAGCCGCTGGAGCAAACCCAGCTCGCCGCCGCCACCGACATCGGCGGCCTGCTCATCGACGGCCTCGGCGATGGCGTGGTGCTGAGTACCGACCAGCTGGCCCCGCGCCCCCAGGCCGAGTGGCTCGACACGCTCAGCAACCTCAACCAGCTGAGCTTCGGCATTTTGCAGGCGGCTCGCACCCGCATGAGCAAAACGGAGTACATCAGCTGCCCCAGCTGCGGCCGCACCCTGTTTGACTTGCAGGAAACCACGGCCATGATTCGCAAGCGCACCGACCACCTCAAGGGTATCAAAATCGGCATTATGGGCTGCATCGTGAACGGCCCCGGCGAAATGGCCGATGCCGACTACGGCTACGTAGGCGTGGGCAAGGGCAAAATCGCCCTCTACCGCGGCCAGGACGTCATCAAAAAGGCCGTGCCCGAAGAGCGTGCCGTAGACGAGCTGATTGGCCTGATGAAGGAAGACGGCAAGTGGCTGGAAAAGGAATTGGTAGAGCTGTAGAGTAAGCTTTAGCTTGCCGGCGTTCGCGTCAATTGCTTGATAAATAGACACTTAAATAGTAAACGCGCCCGCTGGCAAGCTAAAGCTTACCCTACAGCCCAACTAGTTTTCCCCTGTACTGCCCGCTTTCGCATGACCCTCCACCAACGCCTCCAACTGGCTCGCTCTGAAGAAGATGTTAAGGACGCCTACATTAAGGCGCTTAATCTGAAGGGATACAGCAAAAACCTTATCGACATCCAAACCAAAGAAGTTTGGTTTGAGGCCAAGGAGGGCCATAAGCACTCTACCTACGCCATGTTTACGCAGCTGATGCACTACGTGCAGCAGGCGCTGAACAAGGGGGAATATGTGCCGCCGCTGCTCGCGGTGATTGACACGCAGAAGGCCGCCATTATGAAGAGCGCGGATGTCATTCCCTTTCTGGCCAAAAAAACCATCAAGTGGGGTAAAAATGCCAGCGGCTACACCCAGGAAGCCCTCGATGCGGTATCGGCCTACATCGGTACCTACTTCGTGTCCTTTAAGATTGAGACGCACGAGGACGAATTTATCAGCACCATTCGCGGCGCCATTGCCTCGGGCGATATCGTGCGGGTGGCCATCACGCCCGACAACCTGAAGCAGGTATTCGACAAGTGGGTGGCCCTGATTGGGCACGAGATTCAGGACGTGGCCCCGGAAGAGTACGCGCTGCTTTTCTTCGCCGATATTATGAGTGATGGCACGGTGAGCACGCACGCCAACCTGCCCGCCGAGCTATTGCACCGCAACGGCAAGCCGATTTTTGCGCTCGGCGGCAAGCTCTACGAGCTGGGCAGCCACGAGGGCTACCGGCGCTTCTGGGCCATTTACCACCGCCCGCCCGAAGCGGCCTACCGCAACTACCTGCTGGAACGGCGCGACAGCCTGATTCCGCTCGATGAGCGCAGCTTCAAGGGTGCTTACTACACGCCGCTGCACGTAGTGGACAAGGCCTACGATAAGCTGGCCGAGGTGCTGAGCAAAAACTGGCAGCGTGAATACGTGGTGTGGGATATGTGCTGCGGCGTGGGCAACCTGGAAGTGAAGCACAGCAACCACCGCAACATCTACATGAGCACCCTGGACGCGGCGGACGTGGACGTGATGAAGGCCACCAAAACCTGCGCCGCCGCCACCCGCTTCCAGTACGACTACCTGAACGACGACATCGCCGAAGATGGCCAGCTAGATTACAGCCTCACCAACAAAGTGCCCGAAGCCCTGCGCAAAGCCATTGCCGACGGGAAAAAAATTCTGGTGCTCATCAATCCGCCGTATGCGGAGTCAGGCGATACACTTGGTAGTGAGGCAAAAACAAAAGTGGCAGCTACAAAAATGGCTGGCGTTATGAAGGACTATGGCTACGCTAGCCGGGAGCTTTTCGTCCAGTTTCTGATAAGAATAGGCATAGAAATTCCTGACGCGACGGTTGCCATATTCAGTAAAATGAAGTACGTCAACTCAGCCAACTTCGAGGCGTTTCGGGGAAAATGGCGAGCAAAATATTTAGGCGGATTTGTCGTCCATAGCAAAGCGTTTGAAGGATTGAAAGGAGAATTTCCAATTGGATTTCTCGTTTGGCAAGCGAGAGCGGACGGAAAGGGAACAGGATTAATCACTGACGTTCAGGTAGATGTGCTTAATAAGCGTGCAGAGCCAGTAGGCGAAAAGACATTTTCTAACGTCGCAATCAAAGAAACCCTCAATACGTGGGTTATTAGACCAAAACCAAATACGCAACTGGTAATTCCTCTCAAAAACGCAGTTCAACCGGCCATCAAAATAATCGACGTTCGAGGAAAATTTTGGTCTAATAATGCTATTGGTCAGATGCTTTGCGACAGCAATGACCCGCAGCATGCAGGCCAGCGGACAGCTATATTTTCTTCGACCTACTCTAGTGCCGGCGCTTTCTTTATAAATCCCGAAAACCTCTGGCAAGCCGCCATCGTCTTCGCCGTTCGCCGTCTTGTCAAACCTACTTGGCTCAACGACCGCGACCAGTTTCTGCAACCGACTGAGCCACTCACCGACGAGTTCAAAAACGACTGCCTCATCTGGATGCTTTTCAGCGGCAGCAACCTTACTGCCTCGGCCAACGACCTGCCTTGGAACGGGAAAAGCTGGAGCATCGTCAACCACTTCATTCCCTTCACCGAGCAGGAAGTAGACGCGCCCGACCGCTTCGAGAGCGACTTCATGGTGCAGTACCTGGCCGATAAGGCTTTTAGCGCCCCGGCCCAGGCGGTGCTGGCCGCCGGCAACACGCTGTGGCGCGCCTACTTTGCCCACACCGATGCCCGCAGCGTGCGGGAAGAATTAAAGCTCAACCGGCCCGATGTAGGCTGGTACCAGGTGCGCAAAGCGCTGGAAGCCCGCAACGCCAGCGGCGATTTGCCGCCCACCTCGTTTCAGCCGTTTCAAGCGGCCTACAAGGCACTCACCGAAAAGCTGCAACCGCTGGTCTACGAGCTTGGTTTTTTGAAAGTGTAAGGCCTCCCAGGCAGGTCTTGAAAACTGCTTTTGGTGGGCAAACGCGCCGCCCGGCCAGTCGGGCAGGCATCGGTCACGTGGCAACCGGCCAGCCGGCTCCGCCGTCGGGCCGGTGCCCGCATCCCTGACTTGGCAAGTGCGCTAGCTTTGCCGCTTATGCACGCCACTACCTTGCCGCCCATGCTCACCCCCGAATTTGCCGCCCGCGGCTGCGCCACGCTGCCCGGCCTCTATGGCCCCGAGGAGGTGCGGGCGCTGCTGGCCTGCATCGAAAACGCGCCCGCTGCCAGCCCCAATTTCAGGCGGAGCCAGGGCGTGTTTGCCATCCGCAATCTACTGGGCGAAATCCCGGCGCTGCTGCCGCTGCTGCACACGGCGGCGCTGCGCGAGCTGCTGGCCGAATTATTTCCCACCGGCTGCCACCTCACCAAGGCTATTTATTTTGACAAGCCGGCCGGGTCCAACTGGCTGGTGGCCTGGCACCAGGATTTGATGATAAACGTGGCGCAGCGCGCCGACCGGCCCGGCTACGGCCCCTGGACGGCCAAAGCGGGCTGGGTGGCCGTGCAGCCGCCCGCGGCCGTGCTCGAAAACACCACGACCATCCGCCTGCACCTCGACGACTGCGACGCCACCAATGGCGCGCTCAAAGTGGTGCCCGGCTCGCACCAGCGCGGCGTGGTGCCGCCCGAAACCATCACCGATTTCACGCCGGCCGCCACGGTTTGCCCCGTGCCCGCCGGCGGCGCCATGCTGATGAAGCCGCTGCTGCTGCACGCCTCCAACCGCAGCACCAGCGACCGGCCGCGCCGCGTGATTCACCTGGAGTTTTCGGCCGAGGAATTGCCCGCCGGGCTGGCGTGGCGCGAGCGGCTGGCAATGGCCGCGGAACACTTACCGCGCTAAAAAAAACTGCCGGAACACTTCCAGCTCCTGCAGCTCACGCTGCACATAGGCCGCAAAAAATGAGTTGCCCACCTGCTGGTGCAGCACCGAGATACCGACGTCAATCAGCCGTAGGCCCTGGGCAGTGAGCAGGATATTGTCGAACCGCTCGCCGGGCAGGTTGGCGGGCCGCTGTAGGTCGTGGTGCGCGAAGCCGGCCGCGTGCAGCGCCCGCAGCTCATCGGTGAACACGTCGAGCCAGATTTCGCGCATCTCTACTTCGTGGGCGCGAAAATCGAGCGGGTAGATGCGCTCCATAACAAGCATGTTGGCGCCG
This sequence comes from Hymenobacter sp. H14-R3, assembly GCF_030063445.1. Lineage (GTDB taxonomy): Bacteria > Bacteroidota > Bacteroidia > Cytophagales > Hymenobacteraceae > Hymenobacter. Next base: position 32,122 of record NZ_JASITD010000007.1, read on the forward strand.
AGTACTTCGTTCACCTCCAGGCGATTATACTTCACCACCAAGCCGTTGACCTCATTGGCGAAGCGCATTTTCTCGGCTTCCGAGTCAATGTCGGAGCGCGCGTCGGCGCTGAAAAGCTTGCCGACTTCGGTTGCGGAAAGCCCAATAACGGCATTATTGGCCCCGCGCGAGAGTTGCCGGGGGTAGGGTTTGGGTTGCATAGCGCGTAGCAGGAGGTTTGCCCAAAAATACGGGGAATCGACCCGCGCCCCCGGCATTGGCCACCTCCCCGTTGCGCGGGCCACAGGCAGGGGCGGGCACGGCAAGTGAGCAGTGAGCGCCACCTGGGCGCTGTGGTTGCCGGGCCGCACGTTGCCGCCGGCATTGTTGTCGCGGCGCGGGTCCTCGGCGCGGCCGTGGGGTGGTTGGCTGGGGCGGCGGCCAGGTTTTGGGACCGAGCAGGTGCTTGCCCATTTGGATAACTGCTGAAATAAAGGGAAAACTAGTAAGCCCCGGTGTTATTAACTACTTATAAATAAAATAGTTAGTCTTGAGTTGCTTTGTCCTTTTGCGCAATCTCGATGCGGGGCAGCATGGCGGCCGGCTCGGGGCGGCGCTCCTCGGGCACCGAGCGGCCTTGCAGGGCCAGCTGGTGGCGGGCCTCGTCAAACTCGCCCTCGCTCTTGGCCACTACCAGCGTGGCAATGCCGTTGCCGATGACGTTGGTGATGGCCCGCGCCTCGCTCATAAAGCGGTCCACGCCCAGCAGCAGGGCCACGCTCTCGACGGGAATCACTTTGGTGGCCGCCAGCGTGGAGGCCAGCACAATGAAGCCCGAGCCCGTAACGCCCGCCGCGCCCTTGCTCGTGACCACCAGAATGGCAATCAGCGAGAGCTGCTGCGTGAGCGAAAGCGGAATGTTAAAGGCCTGAGCCAGAAAGATAACCGCAATGGATAGGTAAATGGAAGTGCCATCGAGGTTGAAGGAGTAGCCCGTGGGAATAACCAGGCCGGCCACCGAGCGCGAGCAGCCGTAGCGCTCCATCTTGTCAATCATGCGGGGCAGGGCCGACTCGGACGACGAGGTGCCCAGCACCAGCAAAATCTCTTCCTTGATAAAGCTCAGATAAGGCCCCAGGCGCAGCTTGTAGTAGCGCATAATGAGGTTGAGCACCACAAAAATGAACAGAAACATGGTGGCGTACACCACCAGCATAAGCTTGGCCAGCGGCAGCAGCGTGGCAATGCCATACTTGCCAATGGTGAAGGCCATGCCCCCAAATGCGCCAATGGGAGCCAGCTTCATCACCATAGCCAGCACCGCAAACATGGCGTGCGACAGCCGGTCGAAGGTTTTGACCAGCGGCTGCGCGTAGTCGCCCAGCTTGTTGAGGGCCAGGCCAAAGAGTACCGAAAATAACAGTACTTGCAGGATGTCGCCCTTGGCGAAGGCACCCACCACGTTGTCGGGCACGATGTGGGTAAGGAACTCGACCCAGTTCATTTCGCCGGCCTGGGCGGTGAATTTGGCCGCCTCGGCCGTCTTCTTGCCGTCTTGCAGCACGGCCTGGGCCGTGGCCTGCACGCCCGCGCCCGGCTGGGTAAGGTTGGCCACCAAAATGCCGATGCCCAGGGCCAGCGTGGTTACTACCTCAAAGTATAGCAGCGCTTTACCGCCCACGCGGCCCACCTTTTGCAGGCTGCCCATGCCCGCAATCCCCAGCACCACCGTGAGGAAAATGATGGGCGTAATCAGCATTTTGATGAGGCTGATAAACGTGTCGGCAATCGGCTTGAGGGCCGCGCCGAACGCAGGAAACAGCGCGCCCACGAGCACGCCCAGGGCGATGGCGGTGAGCACCTGCACGGTGAGGTTGGAAAAAGCGCGTTGCATGAATGGGGAGAGCTGAGAATTAATTAATTGACTATCAAGTATTTACTGAAAATACTGATTAGTAGCATGCCGTGGAATAGCCAAGTAGCTGCTTGTCAGGCTGATAGGTATTTGTTGAGCTGCGAGGTTTTGCAGGTGCCCTGCACGGTGAGGAGCACCACCAGCGAAATGCCCACGCACACCGCGGTGTACCAGTGGCAACAGGCTTTATGGCCGATGCCTTTGCACCAGAGCGCGCTATACTCGGCGGGGCCGCCAAGCACGGCCACCCCGGGCGCGTGCGGCAGCCCAACGCCCAGCGCCCGGATTTCGACCGGAAACAGCACGGCCTTTACCAGGGCGTTGCTGCCGCTGTAGCCGCCCACGGTGGGGCGCGCCACCACCAGCAGCGCCGGGAAGCTGGCATTGGCCGCCACCTTGGGCATGTGCGCGGTATTCACCAAAAGCTTGAGCATGGGAGTAGTGAAGGTGGAAAAAGCCTGCGTGACGCGGCGCGACAGGGCCGCGCGCACGCTGGCAAAGCCCAGGCTCAGCACGAAAAAGGTGATGACCGCGGAGGCGAGCGGGTAACTGCCCCGTCGCTACGGATAAATCCGGCATTTCGACAATCTTTCTGACGTGGTTTGTGTTACTTTACCATACCTTATCCTGCTTCCCATGAACGGTAAAAACCTTTTCAACTTTGGCCCCGCTTTCGGTTATTTCTTCCGTAAGAACGACCCTAACCGCCAGACCAACTTCAACCTGCGCACCATGCACTTTATCAATAAGCTGAGCATGAGCATATTTTTGGTGGGCCTGTGCGTACTGCTCTACCGCTGGTTTATCCGCTAGCGAAAAGGCGGTGCGATGAACATCGAAGACTACCGCGACTTTTGCCTGGGCTTGCCGGGGGCTACCGAAGAAACACCCTTCGGCCCCGACACCCTCGTGTTTAAGGTGGGTGGTAAACTATTTACCCTCACCGACTTGCAAACGTTTGCCAGCATCAACCTGAAGTGCGACCCCGAGCGCGCCGCCGAGCTGCGCGAACAATACGACTACGTGCGGCCTGGCTTCCACATGAATAAAAGGCACTGGAACACCGTGCTCATCGGCACCGGCGCTACCAACGCCCAGCTGCACCAGTGGATTACCGACTCTTACCAGCTCATTGTGGCCGCGCTGCCCAAGGCCATGCGGGTAAAAATCGCCCAGGCTGCCAGCTAACCAAAAGCAGTGGGGTGCCAGCTGCTGCGCTGGCTTGCGCAACGGCGTTGAAGGTGCCGGGGCCGGGCCGCCTGCTTCGGCACCGCGCGCCGCCGCCGGTAGCCGGGCTTTGAGAAGGCCGTAGCCGGCCGGTGTTGCCCTGCCCCAGGCAGGCCACTGCGGGCGGGCTAACAAGTTTTTCTGGGTGTTTTTAAGCTGTTGAGGCACTGTACTATAGCGCCATGTGCGGCTGCGCAACCGCCGCTGCATTTTGCTGGCTACCAATAGCTAGCGAAGCTCATTCCCATGGGGATAAACTTAATTTTTTGGATGTTTCGAAGAAATAACCTGATTGTCAAGCTATAAGCATTTGCGGGTACTACGCCGTTGGGGGTAAAATGAGACGATAAAGATAATTTTATGCATTATCTTTATAAAACACTTCATTCTCAACTGCTTTTTATGAAAACTCACTTACTCGCGGGTATTACGCTCCTGGTGCTTTGCCTGCTGGCCGGTAGCAACGCGCTATTCGCCCAAAACCTCAACTTGGCAGCTGGCATAAAGCCCATTAGCTCGTCGCAGGAAAATGCGGACTTCCCGGCTAGCTACGCCACCGATAACAACCAGGCCACGCGCTGGTCGAGCCAGTTTGCCGACCCGCAGTCGCTGGTAATCGACTTGGGTACGGTGCAGTCCATCGACCGGGTGCGCATCAGCTGGGAAGTGGCGTATGCGAAGGATTTTGAGGTGCAGGTTTCCAATGACGGCATCAACTACACAACCGCCAGAAAGGTGACCGGCAACACACCCGTAAACCAGAACTCTAAGTTCATAAACGAGCTGGCCAACCTGGGCACTATTGGCCGCTACGTGCGTATGCTGGGCACGGCCCGCGCTACGCCCTATGGCTACTCCATCTTCGAGTTTGAGGTGTATGGCTTCACGGGCGCGGCCGCTAGCCTGGCGCTGAGCAAGGAGGCAGAAGCCTCGAACACGCAGGCCAACTTTACCCCGGCGATGGCTTTCGACGGCGACCCTACCACGCGCTGGTCAACGCTGTTTACCACCAACCAGAACCTGGAGATAGACCTGGGCCAGACGGCCACCATCTCGCGCGTTTACCTCAACTGGGAGGCCGCGTACGGTGTCAATTTCGAGTTGCAGGTGTCGGCCGATAAGAATAATTGGGTAACGTTTGCCACTTTTACCAACAACCAGGTGTACTACAATGAGTACGGGGTAGTGGCGAGCGGGCGCTACGTGCGCATGCTGGGGGCCAGCGGGGGGCAGAACAACGGGGGCTTCTCCATTTTTGAGCTGCAGCTATTCGGGTCGTTTACGCCATTGCCGGTTTCGCTCACCAGCTTTGTAGCGGTGCCGCAGGGCAGTAGCGTGGCCGTAACCTGGACCACCGCCACCGAACTAAACAACGCCGGCTTCGAAGTGCAGCGCTCTGCTAATAGCCTGGATTTTAGCACCTTGTCAAAGGTGGCCGGCGCGGGCAATAGCGCGACCATCCATGCCTACCACTACCTCGACGCCGCGCCGCTGGCTACTACGGGCTACTACCGCCTCAAGCAAACCGACCAGGATGGCAAAACGGCATATGGCCCGGTGGTGGCTGTAGCGGGCGTGGGTCGGGCCGTTGTCACGGCCACCATCAGCGTGTACCCCAACCCCACGGCCGACCAGGCCACTGTGGAGTGGGACGCCAGCGCGGCCAGCCCCGTGCGCTGGCACCTCACCAGCAGCACTGGCCAGGTAGTGCACACCGAAACCCTGGCCGCGCAGGCCGGCCACAACGCCCAGGCCATCGACCTGCGGCCCTACGCCACCGGCAGCTACGTGCTAACCGTGGAAACGGCGGGCCAGGTGCTGGGCCGCACGCGCATTCAAAAGAGTAACTAAGTACCGAAACAAACTTAGGAAGCCACTGCTAATCAGCCAAAGAGGAAGCCCCGCCGAGTAATCGGCGGGGCTTCCTCTTTCGCTGATTAGCAGTGGCTATTGCCCCACCAGGAATACGGCGTTGCCAAACAAGAGCTTACCGCTCTGCCAGAAGGCGCGGAACAAGGGGTTGTCGCCGAGGTAGATAACCTGGCCGCGGCCCAGGTCCTGCTCGCCCAGCACGAAGGTGTCGACCAGCTCTTTGCGGGCCTTGCTGCCGCTGAAGCCGGCGTAGTAGCCGTTCTTCTTAATGACGCCCACGTTCCAGCCACCTTTAGGTAAGAACTTGTAGCTGAGCGGGGTACGAATGAGGGCTGAGTAGGTGCCGCCGTAGCCGAAGGCCAGCGGGTGCGTGTTGTCGAGCTGCACCTGGTAGATGGTGCCCAGGGCCTGGTTTTCGGTGCTTTCGCGGTCGGCGGTGCCGTAGCGGCGCAGGGGCAGGTAGGGGTTGGTGGCCTCCGCTTTTTTGAGAGCCACCGAATCGGCGGTTTTGGCTTTGAGCAGGAAGTCTTTCTTATTGGCCAGGAATTTCATGGCGCCTTCCATCGCAATGAGCTTGCCGCCGCCGCGCACCCAGGCCTTGAGGCTTTCGAGGGCCGGGGCGGGGTAAATATCCTGGTAATTGCCGTCGGGCAGGATGAGCACGTCGATTTTCGACATATTCACCCGGCTCAGGTAGTCGGTACCCAACACGGTAATGGGGTAGCCGATTTGCTGCTCGAAGAAGTGCCATACCTCGCCAAACGCCGTAGCGTCGACGCCCGGCCCGGCCACCACGGCCACCGTGGGCTGCTTCACAAAGTGCACACTACCAGAGCCTAAGTCGTGGCCGGTAGTGGAAAAGCCTGACTTAACAGCGCGCACCACCGTGCCCGCCGAGTCGGCCTGGGCCCGCACCAGCTGGTCGAGCTGCGCGCCCAGCGCCTCGTTGCCGGTGCGCGTGATGATGAGCGTGCCGGGGGTATACTTTTGGCCCTCGGCCTCGAAGGCCTGCTCGGCGAAGCGCACTTTCACCTTCTTCTGGAGCAGCTGGCTCAGGAAGCGCACGTCTTGCAGGTTGTTCCAGCGGGCCAGGTAGGCGTAGGGTTTGTCGGTGGGCGCGGCGGCGCTGCCCTTCACCACGGCCGGGGTGGGAGTGGGGCCGCTGGCGTCGAGGCGCTCGGCCAGGGCGTAGGCCTTCACCCCAAACGAGTAGGGCAGGGCCCAGGAAGTAATGTCGTAGGTGAGCGAGTCTTCGAGCTGCGGGCGGGGCTCAAACAGCACTTTCACGAGCGTCGATTTGGGCTGGTACATGCTCACCAGCACGTCGTGGGGCTGCACGGTTACGGCCTCCGTTTTGCCGCTGCTGTAGTTGAAGCCCTTGGTTTTGAGCTGCTTGGGCGCAAAGCCGTAGTCGATTTGCTGGCGCTCCAGGTACTGCGTGAGCATGCGCAGCTGGCCGGGGTCGTTGCCGGAGGCCAGCACGTAGGTTTTGTAGGCACCGCCGGGCTTGGTTTTGGCGTTGGTGAAGTAGGCCTGGAACTCGCGCAGCAGGTCGTCGTGGCGCTCGGCGGTGGCCTGAATAGTGGCCCGGCTGGCGGCGTGGTGGTGGGCAATGCGCTGGGCCAGCGTCAGCGTGTCGCCGTCGGTGCGGGCGTAGGCCACGCCGGCCGGGCCGCCGCCGCCCTGCTCATACGTCATGCCGATGGCCCCGTTGAAGCTGGGCCAGGTATCGCCGTAAGTGGGGGCAAACAGGTCGTAGACCTCGCGGGTGAAGTACAGCCAGTTATTGGCATCAAACACCTTGCGGTTGTAGTCGCCAATCACGTTTTGGAACTGGCGCTGCCAGGGCGTGATGTCGGCGTGAAACGGCTTGGCGGCCGGCGAGAAGTAGTACGAGTTATTCGGCCCCATCTCGTGGAAGTCGGCGTGTACCTGGGGCAACCACTTATTATAGAGCACAATGCGCTGGCGGCTTTCCTGCTGGGTTTGCCAGGCCCAGTCGCGGTTCAGGTCGAAGTAGTAGTGGTTGTAGCGCCCGCCGGGCCAGGGCTCGTGGTGCTCCCACGAGTCGGGGCCGGCGTTGGGGTTCTGGTTGCGCACGCGGTTGTACCAGTTCACGTAGCGGTCGTGGCCGTCGGGGTTCACGCAGGGGTCCACCACCACCACCGTATTCTTCAGCCAGCCCTGCATTTGGGCATCCTGGGGGTTGGCCAGGTCATAGAGCACTTGCAGCACGGCCTCCGAGCTCACGGCCTCGTTGCCGTGCACGTTGTAGCTGAGCCAGGCTACGGCCGGCAGCTGGCGGCTGGCCACGCCGCCTTCGAGGCTGGCCAGCCGGCGGTCATTGAGCTGAATAGCAGCCAGTTTGCTAAAATTCTCGGCGTTGCCGATTTCGACTACCTCCAGCGTGCGCTTCTCGTAGGTTTGGCCGTAGCGCGTGATGCGCATGCGGCCGGGTGCGTGGGCCACCACGTGGGCGGCGTAGCGCAGCACATCGGCCTGCGGGGTAAACTGGCTGCCCAGCGCATAGCCCAGAAACTGGGCCGGCGTGAGCAGCGGGCCGGCCGCATCGGCCGCCGCCGTTGGAGGCAGGGCAGGGCCGGGCGGGGTGGTTTGGGCGTGGCTGGCGGTGCTGGCTAACAGGCTGGCCACTAGGGCCGTGCTGCACAGGCAGCGCCTGGCAGCAGGGGTGAGAAAAGCAGCGTAAACAGGCATCATAGGGAGCACAAGAAACGGGTAAGGTGCCACAAGGTAGGGGGCAAAAACGAGGTATTGTCCCCTAAAACCGCCGCATTTTACCTTATTGCCCGCTTCAGCCAAAGCTAGCGTGCCGCGTAACTTTGGAGTATGACCAAACCGCCCAAAGACCTACTCGCCAGCAAGGACGTGCTGCACCCGCGCAATCCGCACCGCGAGCGCTACGATTTTCCCGAATTAATTAAGGCCAGCCCGGCGCTCGCCGCCTTTGTGCAAGTCAATCAGTTTGGCAACGAATCGGTGGATTTTGCCAACCCCGCGGCCGTTACGGCGCTCAACCAGGCGCTGCTCAAGCACTTCTACGGCATTGCCAACTGGGATATTCCGGCCGGCTACCTGTGCCCGCCCATCCCGGGCCGGGCCGATTACTTGCATTATCTTGCTGATTTACTGGCCGATAGCAACGGCGGCGTAATACCGCGCGGCAAAACCATTTCGGTGCTCGACATCGGCGTGGGGGCCAACTGCATCTACCCCATCATTGGGCACCAGGCCTACGGCTGGCGCTTCGTGGGCTCCGAAACCGACCCCGTGGCCCTGGCCGCCGCCCGCAACATCGTGGCCGCCAACCCCGCCCTGATGGGCAGCGTCGATTGCCGGCTCCAGCCCGAGGCCAGCCACTTGCTCACGGGCGTGGTGAAGCGCGGCGAGGTGTTCGACGCCGTGATGTGCAACCCGCCTTTTTACCCTTCGCTGGCCGCCGCTACGGCCGGCACCCACCGCAAAACTGCCAACCTGGGTAAGGGCCGCCGCCCGGCCCCGGTGCGCAACTTCGGCGGCCAGGACAGCGAGCTGTGGTACCCCGGCGGCGAAGAAGCCTTCGTGCGTAACCTGGTGAAAGAAAGCGAGGAAATACCCACCAGCAGCTTCTGGTTTACGGCGCTTATCTCGCAAAGCCAGACATTGCCGGGTATTTACAAAGAGCTGCAATGGGCCGAGGCCGTGGACGTGCGCACCATCGAAATGGCCCAGGGCCAGAAGAAAAGCCGCCTGGTGGCCTGGACGTTCCTCACGCCCGAGCAGCAGGCCGCGCGGCGCGTTTCGCGCTGGGCCAAGGCAAAGTAGGGGTATTGTGCTGGGGGCAGCCCCACCCCCGGCCCCTCCTCTGCGGGGGAGGGGAGCCGAGAGTCGATAAGAATAATTGCTCACTAACCATTTTTCATTGCATCAGGCTCCCCTCCCCCGCAGGGGAGGGGCCGGGGGTGGGGCTGCCCCCGGAGAGCGACCAGATTCCATGCGTCTCCATACCCGCTAGTTACGTCTTTTTCGCCGCTTATGAAAACGCTACTACCCATCCTCGTCGCCCTGGCCCTGCCGCTGGCTACCCTGGCCCAAACTGCGCCGCGCCCCCTCAACCTCAGCGACTTGGCCCGCCTGCGCGATGTGGCCGACCCCAACCTCTCGCCCGACGGCGCGTGGGTGGCCTACACCGTGACCCGCGTGGACACGGCCACCGACAAGCGCGATGCCGACGTGTGGATGGCCCGCCTCGACGGCTCCCAAAACCTGCGCCTCACCACCAACCCGGCCAGCGAAACCAAGCCCCGCTTCAGCCCCGATGGCAAGTACCTGAGCTTCGTATCGAGCCGCAATGAAGACGATGGCGGCAACGCCCAGCTCTGGCTGCTGAACCGCGCCGGCGGCGAGGCCGAAAAGGTGACTAAGCTCAAGGGCAGCGTGTCGGACTACGTGTGGAGCCCCGACGGCCAGCGCATCGCCCTGATTATCAAGGATGCCGACCCCGACTCACTCACCGCCGCCCAAAAGGCCAAGAAGAAAACCGCGCCGCCCATCGTCATCGACCGCTTCCAGTTTAAGAAGGATATCGATGGCTATCTCAACCAGCAGCGCCAGCACTTGTACGTGTTCGACGTGGCCACGCGCCGGCTCGTGAACCTCACGCCCGGCGTGTACGATGAGTACCTACCCGCCTGGAGCCCCGATGGCAAGCAGCTGGTATTCAGCAGTAAGCGCGGCCCCGACCCCGACCGCCACGACAACTACGACCTGTTTTTAATTGATGCCAAAGCCGGTGCCACCGCCCGCCCGCTGCTGGCCACCGACGTGCCCGAGAGCGCGCCCAGCTACGGCAGCCGCCCCGCCTTCAGCCCCGACGGCCGCCGCGTCGCCTTTGTGCAGGGCGGCCCCAAGGAGCAGCTCGTGTACGCCCTGCACCAGCTGATGGTGGTAGATGTGGCCGGCGGCCCCGCCCGCGCCCTCACCGCCGGCCTCGACCGCAACACCACCCAGCCGCAATGGAGCGCCGATGGCAAGAGCGTCTATTTCCTGCTCGAAGATGACCGCGCCGAGTCGTTGATGCGGGTGCCCGCCTCCGGCGGCAAGCTCGAAAAAGTGCTGGCCGGCGCGCGCCAGGTCGGCGATTTTGACATGACCGGTAAGGGCCCGCTGGTGGTGCTTAGCAGCCAGCCCCAGCAGCCCACCGAGGTATTTGCCTTGGATAAAAAAGGCGGTTTGCGGCCGCTGTCCAAGCAAAACGACGTTTGGCTAAAGGGCGTGACGCTCGGCGCAGTCGAGCCGATGCAGGCCAAAAGCAAGGATGGCACGCCGGTAAGTGGCTTTATTATCAAGCCCGTGGGCTACCAGGCGGGGCGCAAGTACCCCACTATTCTGCGCATTCACGGCGGGCCGGTGGCGCAGTTTGGCTACGGCTTTTCGTTTGAGTGGCAATACTTTGCGGCCAACGGCTACGCCGTGGTGGTGGCCAACCCGCGCGGCAGCTCGGGCCGGGGCCTGGAGTACAGCAAAGCCATATTTGCCGACTGGGGCAACAAGGACACCGACGATGTGCTGGCCGTGGTAGACTACTCGGTGGCCCAGGGCCTGGCCGACCCCGACCGCCTCGGCGTGGGCGGCTGGAGCTACGGCGGCATCATGACCGACCAGGTTATTGCCCGCGACCAGCGCTTCAAAGCCGCCGTGAGCGGGGCCAGCATCGCCAACGTGCTCGCCGGCTACGGCACCGACCAGTACATCCGCGACTACGAAACCGAGCTGGGCACGCCCTGGAAAAACCCCGACGTGTACATGCGCGTGTCGTACCCCTTCTACCACGCCGACCAGATTCACACGCCCACGCTCTTCGTGTGCGGCGAGAAGGATTTCAACGTGCCCCTGCTCAATACCGAGCAGATGTACCAGGCCCTCAAAAGCCTCAACGTGCCCACGCAGCTTGTTATTTACCCCGGCCAGTTTCACGGCGTAACTACGCCCAGCTACGTCAAAGACCGCTACGTGCGCTACCTGGGTTGGTATAATAAGTACTTGATGCCCAAGGGCTCGGCGCAGGCTGGAACAGTGGGCGGGCAGTAGTGCTAATTTTCTGGTTCGCGTTCCGATGGCGCCCAGTTGAACTCACGCCATGCTCTATTTGTAAGCAGTAACCACTTGTATCTTGCATCATGAGCCAGGTTATTCTTACCATCCCCGACGAACAGCTTGCCCCTTTACTGAAGGTGCTGAAGGCGCTTCCTTTTGCCATCAAAACGAAGACGGTAGCTCCGCCTAAGCCCAAGCAGTACACGCCCGCGCAGCAGGAGTGGATTAATGATTTCCGTGAAGCGCTCCACGAGGTGGAATTGCATCAGCAGGGAAAAATTAAATTGCAGGACGCTCGTGACTTTTTAAATGAGCTTTAGAATCGTTATTACCGATAGCTTCCGCCGACCTGGTAAGCGGTTGCGCAAGAAATTCGTGAGCTTTAAAGCTGACTTTGCTGCTTTACTTGACGAATTGGAAGTTGACCCAAATTCGGGTGAGCCACTGGGCCGCGACTGCTACAAAGTCCGAATGAGTATTGCGGCCAAAGGGAAGGGTAAAAGCGGCGGTGCTAGGGTGATTACCTGCGTGAAAATCGTGGGCGAAGTAGTGTATCTACTCACGATTTATGATAAGTCAGACCAGGATTCAATTTCTGACAAAGAGCGCGACGACTTGCTGCGCGAGAACGGATTACTATAAAAGCCAAAAGCGCCCGCTATATACACAGCGGGCGCTTTTGGCTTTTATTTAAGCTACGAAAGAACATCATGCTCATCTGGCGTCCGCTGTCGAAGCATCTCTACCACGCCGTTAGAATAGTAAACTAAATGGCGTGGTAGAGATGCTTCGACAAGCGGACGCCAGATGAGCATGACGTTCTTCTTTGCACAAGTGGCGCAAATTACACCACCACGTTGACCATGCGGCCGGGCACTACCACCACTTTCCTGGCCGACTTGCCTTCGCCGAAGCGGGCGAGGAAATCGGATTCCAGGATGGCGGCTTCGATTTCGGCGGGGGTGGCGGTGGCGGCGAACTGGCGCTGGTCGCGCACTTTGCCGTTAATGGCCACGGGGTAGGTTACGTTGGCTTCGACCAGGTATTCTTCGCGGAATTCGGGGTAGGCGGCGTGGCTGATGCTGCCGGGCGCGTGGCCGAGTTCCTCCCACAGCTCCTCGGTGAGGTGGGGGGCGAAAGGGGAGAGCAGCAGCACGAGCGGCTCCAGCACGGCGCGCTTGCGGGTGCCGAGGGCGGTGAGCTCGTTCACGGCAATCATGAAGGTGCTGACGCTGGTATTGAAGCTGAACTTGTCGATGTCCTGGGCCACTTTTTGGATGACCTTGTGCAGGGTTTTCAGCTCGGCGGGAGTGGCGGGCTCGTCGGTGAGGGCCAACGCGCCGTCTTCGGGATGGAAGAGCCGCCAGAACTTCTTGAGGAAGCTAGCCACGCCGCTGATGCCGTTGGTATTCCAGGGCTTGAACTGCTCCAGCGGCCCGAGGAACATTTCGTAGAGGCGCAGGGCATCCGCGCCGTATTGGCTTACTAAAACGTCGGGGTTAACAACGTTGAATTTGGCCTTCGACATTTTCTCAACTTCGGAACCGCAGATATAACGGCCGTCGTCCTCCGTAATAAACTCTGCCGCGTTGTAATCAGGTCGCCATTTTTTGAAGGCTTCCGTGTCGAGCACATCATTACTGACGATGCTGACATCAACGTGCAATGGAGTAATGCCCTCGTGGCCAAATTCCCGGACCTCAAGAGAAGGATTCTGGTCGGCAAAGTTTGACACGTATGCGTCCGTAAAACGTTTTATTTTATAGAAGGCATCGTCAGTAGCACCTTCCTTCAGGGCATCGTATATATTCTTAGAAACTAGAAAAACTGGATTTGGAGTAGCCGTTGGCACATCAGTCTCGGCTACGTTCACCACCCAGGAAAAATTCAGCCGATACACGAAACTCGACCGGCCCAAAATCATCCCCTGATTTATCAGCTTCTGGAACGGCTCATTGGCCGTAACCAAACCTAAATCCTTTAGGAACAAATACCAGAAGCGGGAGTACAGCAGGTGGCCGGTGGCGTGCTCGGCGCCGCCCATGTAGAGGTCCACCTGGCCCCAGTACTGCTCGGCTTCCTCCGATACGAAGCGGTCGGCGTTGTGCGGGTCCATGTAGCGGAGGTAGTACCAGCTGGAGCCGGCCCAGCCGGGCATGGTGCTCAGCTCGAACTCGTACTGGCCCTTGTATTTCCAGTCTTTGGCGCGGCCCAGGGGCGGCTCGCCGGTTTCGGTGGGCTTGTACTCGTCGATTTCGGGGAGCACGAGCGGCAGGTCGGCTTCGGCCACGCCGTAGGCAGTACCGTCTTTGTAGTAAATCGGGATGGGCTCGCCCCAGTAGCGCTGGCGGCCAAAAATGGCGTCGCGCAGCCGGAAATTCACCTTGCCCTTGCCGAGGCCCTTCTCTTCCAGAAAGGCGATGAGCGTGGTGGTGGCCTCCTTATAGCCCATGCCGTTGATGATGCCCGAGTTGATGTAGAGGCCTTCCTTGGTAGGGTCGGCCTGCTGGTCGAGGTCTTTTTGCGCGTCCGAAATGGCCGGGATGGGCAGGTCGAAGTGCTTGGCAAAGAGGTAGTCGCGCTGGTCGCCGCTGGGCACGGCCATTACGGCGCCGGTGCCGTAGCCGGCCAGCACGTAGTCGGCCAGCCAGATGGGCACGGGCTCGTCATTGACCGGGTTCAGCCCGTAAGCGCCCGTAAACACGCCCGATACGTGCTTGACATCCGACATACGGTCGCGCTCCGAGCGGCGCTTGGTGGCGGCAATGTACTCGTCTACCGCCGCGCGCTGGGCGGGCGTGGTGAGGGTATTCACCAACTCATGCTCTGGGGCCAGCACCAGGAAAGTAGCCCCGTAGATGGTATCGACGCGGGTGGTGTAGACCTTAATATCAATGCCTTGGTGGCCCTGCACCGGGAAGGTAACTTCGGCCCCGATGCTCTTGCCAATCCAGTTGCGCTGCATCTCCTTCACGGCGTCGGGCCAGTCGAGGGTGGTGAGGCCCTGGAGCAGGCGGTCGGCGTAGGCGGTGATGCGCAGGTTCCACTGCGGCATGAGGCGGCGCTCCACGGGGTAGCCGCCGCGCTCCGAAAGGCCGTCTTTTACCTCGTCGTTCGAGAGCACGGTGCCCAGCGCGGCGCACCAGTTTACGTACGTATCTTGCTGGTAGGCAAGGCGATAGGGAAGAATGGCAGCGAGCTTCTGCTTCTCGCTCATCATTTGCCACTGGCCGGCCGAAAAGTCGTGGCGCTCCTCGTCGCCCCCGGCGGCGCGGATGCCGGCGCTGCCGCCCGCGGCAAACTTCTCCTGCAAGGTGCGGATGTGCTCGGCGTGGTCAGTGTCGAGGTTATACCAGCTATTGAAGAGCTTGAGGAAAATCCACTGCGTCCACTTGTAATAATCGGGGTCCGAAGTCCGCACCTCGCGCTCCCAATCGTAGCTAAAGCCCAGCTGCTGAAGCTGCCGGATGTAGGTTTCGATGTTCTTCTCGGTGGTCACGGCCGGGTGCTGGCCGGTCTGGATGGCGTACTGCTCGGCGGGCAGGCCAAATGAGTCGAACCCCATGGGGTGCAGTACATTACGGCCTTGCAGGCGCTGGTAGCGCGCCACAATATCGGAGGCAATGTAGCCCAGCGGATGCCCCACGTGCAGCCCCGCCCCGGAGGGGTACGGGAACATGTCGAGCACGTAGTACTTAGGCTTACTGGAGTTGTTGTCGGCGCGGAAGGTGTTGTGCTGCTGCCAGTGGTCTTGCCACTTCTTTTCAAGCTCTTGGGGGCGGTACGCGGGCATTTTGTTGGCTGGTTATTCGCGCAAAGCTACGAAAGCAGTAGCGCGAAGCTCCAGCTTCGTGCGCGAGCGCAACGAGCAGGCAGAACCACACGGCTACAACTGCAAGATGCTCGCTGCGCTCGCGCACGAAGCCGGAGCTTCGCGCTACTTTTACCTCACTATTAGGGTAGTCTCCCGCCAACCACGGTGTCTTTCAATAGCTTAGGCTAGAAAAACGCAAAGCCCGTGGCTGGCAGGCCACGGGCTTCGAAGTGGGTGTTTATTCTCCCCATAAAGATTCAAGTCCTATAGAGAACAAACTAAACAGTGACGAAGACTATAGCATAGTTTTCGTGCGGCTCCCGACTAAGCTGCTTGTGCAACTTGGTCGCTGGGTACTGGTAGTCAGCAGCATTTACGTGCTGCTGCACAAGTAACCCATTAGCCGGCAGGGAGGGTTCGCGCCCTTCCTGCTTGGGCTGCTAACTAAGGTCAGCCGCCGGGAGTTGCGCAAAGATGCGCGTTTTTTGGCAAACGTGCTCGCCGCTTGCGCGTTAGTGCGCCACCAGCTCGGCGGCCGGCTGCGTGGCCAGCGCCCGTAGGCTCTCGGCAAAAAGCTGGTAGGAGTACACCCGCGCCTCCAGGTCGAAGATATTGGAGACGGCCATCAGCTCATCGACCTGCGTTTCGGTGATAAACTCTTGCAAATCCTGCTGAATGGTGGCGGGGCTGCCCACGAAGGAGTAGGCCAGCATCTGCTGCACGGCCTGCTGCCCGCCGGGCACCCACAGCGGGCGCATCGACTCGACGGGTGGTTGTAGCGGGGCCGGGCGGCCCGTTACCACGCTCTGTATAAACTGCTGGAGCGAGGTGGAGAGGTAGGCGGCGTGCGCGTCGGTATCGGCCGCTACTACGTTGACGCAGGCGATAACGTAGGGCTTGGCCAGCGCCTCGGATGGCCGGAAATTCTGGCGATAAATCTCCAGCGCGGGCAGCAGCTGGCCCGGCGCGAAGTGGCTGGCAAAGGCGTAGGGCAGGCCCATGGCGGCGGCCAGGTAGGCGCTGTCGGTGCTGGAACCCAGGATGTAAATCGGAATATTGAGCCCCTCGCCGGGGATGGCGCGCACGGCCGCCGTGCTGTTGGCGGCTGAGAAATAGGCTTGCAGCTGCTGAATATCGCGCGGGAAATCCTGGGCCCCGCCAAAGCGGCTGCCCCGAATAGCTTGGGCCGTTACCTGGTCGGAGCCGGGGGCGCGGCCCAGGCCCAGGTCGATGCGGCCGGGGTAGAGCGAGGCGAGCGTGCCCATTTGCTCGGCCACCACTAGCGGGGCGTGGTTGGGCAGCATAATGCCGCCCGAGCCCACGCGCAGCGTGGTGGTGCCGCCCGCGATGTAGCCAATCAGCACCGGCGGCGACGAGCTGGCCACGCTGGCCATGTTGTGGTGCTCAGACAGCCAGTAGCGGGTATAGCCCAGCTGCTCAACCTGTTGGGCCAGGTGCAGGCTGTTGCGGAAGGTGTCGGTGGGGGTAGCGCCGGCGAGCACGGGGGCCAAATCCAGCACGGAAAAGGCGACCTGCTTAGGAGAATTTGCCATAATCAATCATAAAGAATAGGAAGCAGTATAAACCAACGGCCGCGCATAAAAGTTGGTGCGGTGAGTGCCCGCGCCGGCTGCGCGAGAGAACTCGGTCGGATTATGCAGAACTTTGTCGAGGCACGGCGCCCCAAGTTCTCCCTGACGAGCCCTTGCCTTGGGCGAGGCAACGCGGGAGCTGCCGTGCCCCAGCCCCGACTTCCCGACGTAATGGCCCGCATCCCCAAAGAAACCGTTGACCAGATTATCCACACCGCCGACATTCTGGAGGTGGTGGGCGACTACGTGCAGCTCAAGCGCCAGGGCCAGAACTACTGGGCCTGCTGCCCGTTTCATAACGAGAAGTCGCCCTCGTTTTCGGTAAACCCCAGTAAAGGTTTGTATAAGTGCTTTGGCTGCGGCAAGGCGGGCGGCGTCATCCAGTTTGTGATGGATGTGGAGGGCAGCAGCTACCCCGAGGCCCTGCGCGCGCTGGCTAAAAAGTACGGCGTGGCCGTGCCCGAAGAGGAGGAGCGCACCCCCGAAGAGCAGCTGGCCCAAAACGAGCGCGACTCGCAGTATATTGTATCTAGCTGGGCCAAAGACCATTACCATAAGCTGCTCCAAAATACGGAGGAGGGCATGGGCGTGGGCTACGCCTACCTCAAGGAGCGCGGCCTGAACCTGAACACCATCCAGACCTTCGAGCTGGGCTACTCGCTCGACCAGTGGGACGACCTGCTGAAAGCCGGTGAGAAAGCCGGCTACCAACTCAAATACCTCGAAAAAACCGGCCTCGTCATCAAGCGCGAAGACGAGCAGGGCCACGACACCGGCCGGCGCTACGACCGCTTCCGGGGCCGCGTGATGTTCCCCATTCACAACGTGAGCGGGCGCGTGGTGGGCTTTGGGGCGCGCACCCTGAAGCGCGACGACAAGATGGCGAAGTACCTCAACTCGCCCGAGTCGGATATTTACCACAAGTCGGACGTGCTCTACGGGCTGTTTCAGGCGCGCCAGCCCATTCGGCAGGCCGAAGTGTGCTACCTCGTGGAGGGCTACCTCGACGTGCTTTCATTGCACCAGGGCGGCATCAAAAACGTGGTGGCCTCGTCGGGCACTTCGCTCACGGAAGGGCAAATCCGGCTCATTAAGCGGTATGCTGACAACGTGACGGTGCTGTACGACGGCGACGCGGCCGGCATCAAGGCCAGCCTGCGCGGCACCGACCTGCTGCTCGAAGGCGGCCTGAACGTGCGCGTGGTGCTGTTTCCGGACGGCGACGACCCCGACAGCTACATCCGCAAGGTGGGCGACCAGCGCTTTGCCGACTACATCGAGAACCAGAGCCAGGACTTTATTACCTTCAAAACCACGCTCGTGGCCCGCGAGGCCAGCCACGACCCGGTAAAAAAGGCCGAGGCCATCCGGGAGGTGCTGCACAGCATTGCCAAGGTGCCCGACGGCCTCAAGCGCCAGGTGTTCCTGCAGCAAACCGCCGTAGCCTTTGGCTTTGAGGAACAGGTGATTATCACCGAATACAACAAGCTCCTCAAAACCAGCCCGCCCGGTAGGGGCGGCTCGCAGCCGCCCGCCCCCAGCGCAAACCCGCGCCCCACCGCCCCGCCCCGCCCCCTCACGCCCGAAGAGGAAATCGAGATGGCCATGTACGGCGTCACGAGCGGCTCGGAGGAGCAGGCGGCCCAGCTGGCGGGCCCCGCCGCCGGCCCCGAGGAGCTAGCCCACCCCCTCGACCTGCTGCAACAGTGCGAGCAGGCCGTGCTGCGACTGCTGGTGCTCTACGGCCCCCACGAGGTGCAGCCCGACGTGTCGGTGGCGCACTACCTACTTAGCCAGCTGGAAGATACGCCGCTGCGCACGCCCCTCTACGCCCAACTGTGGGACGAGTGCCGGGCGGCCTTTTTGCAGGGCCAGCTGCCCACCATGCGCCAGCTGGCCCACCACGAAGACGGCGCCATCCGCTTGCTGCTGGCCGACTTTGCCACCGAGCGCTATGACCTCAGCCCCAACTGGCGCATCAAGGATATTCACGTGCCTACCGAGCTGAACCTCTTGCAGTTGGCCTGCGACAACGCTATTCTGCGCCTTAATAAGTGCCACGTGCAGCGCGAGCGCCAGCAGTGCCTGGCCCAGCTCAACGACGCCCGCCTCGACGATAATGAGAAGCTGAATTCCCTATTGCGCTACAACGAACTCACCAAGCTCGACAACCAGCTGGCCCAGCTGCTGGGTACCGTGGTGGCGCGCAATGCGTAACTAATTCATAATCAAACTAATGAGTATTGACGTATTCCTGGCTGAACTAGAGACTATCCCCTACGACAACCGGGTGCAGCGCATGGTGGCGCTGGGCCAGCAGGCCCGCACCGATGCGGCGGCCGCAAGCCTGCTGCAAACCCTTGCCACCGCCGATGGCTTTTATGAGCGCCAGCTGGCCCTGCTGGCCTGCTACGGCAGCGCCGACGGGGCGCACGTGCTAGCTGCGCTGGCCGACCAGTCGCGGCTGCTGCGCGGCCTGGCACTCAGCCTAGTAGCCCACGTGTGCACCGATGCGCAGGTGCGGCTGGCGTTTGGCAGCCTCACGCGCAAGACGCAGCCCAAGCTGCTGCGCAACCTGCGGCAGCGGGGCCGGCACGCCGCGGTAGATGCGCTGCTGGAAGAGCTGGCCGCCCCCGCCGACGACCGGCTGGCGCAGTTCCTGTATTTCGGCACCGCCGCGCTGGTGGAAAAATACGTGGCTACGATGCTGCCAGGTTGGGGAATGGACGATTGGGTACGACTGGCAAAGTATCACCCAGACATTGCCTTTGCGCAGCTGCACGCCCAGCAACAAACGCAGGCCGCCCCGGATGCCCGGCTCTCCTACCACGCAAACGCGGTGCTGCCCGCCCTGGCCGAGCGCCGCCCCGACCACGCCCTGGCCCTGGTACGCGGGCTGCTGCGCCACGAGCCGCCGGCCCGCATCTATATGCAACCCGTGGCCGAGCGCCGCCCCAACGAACTAGTGGACTTGCTGCTGGCGCACGAAGACGGCGCGGCGGCCCGCCTCCACCTCAGCCGGCTCGCGCACCGCCTCACCGAGGCCCGGCTGCTGGCGGTGTTGCAGTACCGCCCCGCCTTCGTGGCCGACTACGCGGCCTGGCTGCATCGCGTGCCGCCTGCGGTGCGCCGCGCCGCGTTTGGCGTGGCCGGCAACGGGTGGCGTAGTGCCGGAGGCGTGTTGCCGGCTTCCATAGTAGCGCTGCTGCCCAGCGAGTTGCGCGAAGCCGAGGCCCGCCACCACCTGGCCCTGCCCACCCTGGCCACGCGCCCGGCCCAGCGGCTGCCCTACGCCACCTTCCTGCCCTGGGACGAGGCCCGTGCCGTGCTCGACCCCTTCGTGCGCAACCCCGATGCCGACTTGCGCACCGTGGCGCTGGCCGCGCAAATAGGGGTGGCCCGCTACCACCGCGCCCAGCTGCCAGCGGCGCTGGCCCTGGTGCGCGCCCGCGCCAACGAGCAAGACCCGGTGCGGCAAGCCATGCTGGGGGAACTTGCCAGCCTGCCGCCGGCCCGCTGGCAAGTGATTCATTTAGAAGAGTTAAGCCAGCTTATTCGCGATGCCCTGAACGCCGCCGACTTATCGGCGGGCACCGCCCGCTATGCCGAGCAGCTGGTGGTGGCGCTGGTGCCGTTTCATGCCGAGTGGGCGGCGGCGTGGCTGGGCGAGCTGGCGAAGTTGCGGGGAGTGATTTATTTTTCAGCCCTCGGCGACCGCCTCACCGATGCCGACGTGCGGCGGATTGTGCCGGCCCTGCTGCCCGTGCTGCAAGCCTGGGCCACCCGCGAGCGCGAATCGCTACTGGTGCAGGCGGCCCGCAGCCTGGGCCGGCGGCTGCGCGTGTTCGACGAGCTGGTAGACCTGCTGGAGCGCGTGCTGGCCACCACGCCGCATGTTCACGTGGCTTCCCCGGTTTTGCAGCTGCTGGCCGAGCACCGGCCCGGCCGCTTCACTACCCTTTTGCCGGCCCTGCTAGCCAGCGACCCCAGCGTAATAACGCTGCCCGTGGTGTATACCTACCTGCATTACCAGCGGCAAGACCTGCTCACGCCGTTTTTGGGGCAGCACGCCTACAAGGGTCGATTCTCGACCGGCAACACGCGCTTTGTGCTGCCCCTGCTCACGGGCTTCCACCGCTGGGTTCCGGCGCAGCAGCGTTTGTTTGCCGAAACGCTCACGCAGCTTACGCAAGATGGGCAGCGCGATACCTACGCGCAGTTTCGGGCTATTCACCAGCTGGCCGCGCTGCCGGCAATTATGCCGACGCGTCTGCTTAGCCTGGCCGATGCGCGCATGGAGCGCCTCGCCGTGCGCGACACCGCGCTGCGGGCCCTGGCCCGGCTCGACGGCGGGCAGGGCGTGCCGGTGCTGGTGGAGGCCCTGGACGATGTTCGCGCCCGCATCGCCATTTATGCCCTGCGCTCGACGCTGCTGGAAATGCCCCCCGCGCGGGCGCTGGCCCTGCTGCAAGCCGTGCCCACCACCAAAGTAACGGTGGCCAAGGAAGTGCTGCGCCTGCTCGGCGACCTCGACACGCCGGCCGCCTACCCGCTGCTGCTCGACATGGCCGCCCGCCCGCTGCACCGCGACGTGCGCGTGGCCCTGCTCCGCGCCCTGTGGACGCAGCTGGAGCGCCCCGAAACGTGGCCCATTCTGCTGGCCGCCGCCGCCGACCCCGACCCGGCCGGGGCCGCCGGCGTGGTCTGGCTGCCCACCGACCGGCTCTCGCCCGCCGTGCAGCAGCAGGTGCTGACGCTGCTGGCTGCGCTGCTCGGCCACCCCGATGCCTTGCTGCGGGTGCAGGTACTGAGCCGCTTGGCCTCGCTGCCGCTCGCCGACCCTGGCCGGGTATTGCTGCCGCCGCTGCTCGCCCGCCTGCACTCGCCGCTGCCCGACGAGTACCAGGCCGCCGCCCGCGCCCTGTTTGCCACCTACGCCGCCCAGGATGCCGCCGCCATTGCCGAAACCGTGGCCCAGGTGCTGCCCGAGCGGCGCGTGCTGCAAGCCACGCTCACGGCCCTGCTCACCGCCCTCGACAGCAACCGCAGCCGCTTGCAGCCCGTGGTGCACGCCATGCTGGCCGTGCTGCGGCCCGACCCGCTCACGGTGCGGCTACAAGTGCGGCTCGCCCTGGCGGGGTTGCCCTGGCCCGAGCTGGCCCCGTACCTCACTAGCCTGGCCGCCACCGACGCCCTGGACGCGGAGGTGCTCATGGCCACCGTACACGCCCTGGAGTCAATCAGGCAACGTATTGCCAATCAGGCAGATGTCGAGGCATTGCTTGCCATTGAGGATGCCCTGGCTGCCAGCCCCGATGCCCGCCTGCGCCGGGTGGCCCTGGCTGCGCTGTGCACCCAGGCCACCCGGCCTGCCGGCTGGACGGCCGCCCTGCGCACGCGCCTCGACCACTACCGCGCCGACCCGGCCCCGCTCGTGGCCGCCCCCGCGCAGTTCACCTTCCCACCGGCCGATGCAGTCAACAAGTAACAGTGCTGGTGGATGGCACGGGGCCGCGCCCCGTGCCATCCACCAGCACTGTTAAATATGTTAAATGATACGTGTTAAATGTTAAAGCAACTCAACCTTTCCCGCCTGTGGCTGGCCCTGGGCCTGCTTGCGCTCAGCTTTGCGGTGGGGG
Source organism: Hymenobacter sp. H14-R3 (assembly GCF_030063445.1). GTDB lineage: Bacteria > Bacteroidota > Bacteroidia > Cytophagales > Hymenobacteraceae > Hymenobacter. Next base: position 54,253 of record NZ_JASITD010000007.1, read on the forward strand.
TGGGGGGCTTCATGATGCTGGAAGATTATTCCTTCATCGACGCCTTCTACATGACGGTGATAACGGCCTCCACGGTCGGCTTTGGCGAGGTGCACCCGCTCTCCGACGCGGGTCGGCTGTTCACTTCGTTCTATATCTTATTCAACCTGCTGGTGGTGGCCTACCTCGTGTCGGTGCTCACCACGTACATTTTTGATGGCGAGCTGCGCCACCTTTTTCGCATGATTCGCGCCGACCAGGAAATTAAGAGCTTTCGTAACCACGTGATTGTCTGTGGTTTCGGCCGCAATGGCTACAAGGCCTACGACGAGCTACGCCAAAGCGGCACGCTGGCCGTAGTGGTGGAGCAAAGCCAGGCTCTGGTGGCGTCCATCAACGAGCCCCGGGGCACGGCACCCCGCATTCCGATGGTGCTGGGCGACGCCACCACCGAAACCTCCCTGCGCCAGGCCGGTATCGAGCACGCCCGCGCCCTCATCACGGCCTTGCCCAAAGATGCTGATAATGTGTTTGTGGCCCTCACTGCCCGCGAGCTTAACCCGCACCTCACCATCATTGCCCGGGCCAGTGCCCGCAGCAGCGTGAGCAAGCTGATTTCGGCGGGGGCCAACTCGGTGGTGATGCCCGACGAAATTGGCGGCTCGCACATGGCCAACCTCATTATTCGCCCCGAGGTCATTCGGTTTCTGGACATGATTTCGGGACTCGGCCCCAACAAGCTGCGCCTCGAAGAGCTGTCCTTCAGCGAGATGCGGCCCACCCTGCGCGGCCAAAGCATTCGGGAGCTGGATGTGCGCTCGCGCACCGGGGCCACCGTTATTGCCCTGCGCCGCGGCCAGGGCGGCGAGCTGGAAGTGAGCCCCGCCGCCGATTACCGCCCCGCCGCCGGCGATGTGTTGCTGGTGCTCGGCAACGAGGCCCAAATCCAGGCCGTGCACAACCAGTACAAATAGGCGGCAATGCTGCATCCGCGCGCGCTGAATTAATTGCCCCCGGCTGCTACCCCCAGTTGCGCGTCCCAATAATTAAGCATGTCCTGCAACGTCTGCGCGAACGGAATAACCGGTTGCCAGCCGCAGTGCGCCTTGATTTTGGCGTTGCTACCCACTATCACCGGGTTATCAACGGGCCTGATTAGCTTGGCACTGCTGGTGTAGCTGTGCGCTACGCCAGCTAGCTGCATCATTTTGGTAATAACTTCCTCCAGCGAGTACCCCTGGTTGCTACAAATATTATAAACTTCGCCCTTGGTGCCACTCGCCATGAGGGCAGTATAGGCCTTCACCACGTCGCGCACATCCAGGAAATCCCGGATAATATGCACATTACCCACTTCGATGGTATTAATTAAACCCCGCTTGTACTGAATAATTTGCTTGGCAAAAGAGGAGATAACAAAATTGCCTTTTTGGTTGGGCCCGATGTGGTTAAACGAGCGCGTCATAATAATATCCAGGCCGTAGCCCTGCACGTAAACCTTGTTCAGTAGCTCCTGCGCCATCCGGGCTACCGCGTAGGGACTAACCGGGTTAAAGGCCAATTCCTCAGTCAGGGGCAGGTTTTCGGCCGCTACTATGCCGTATTCTTCCGAGGAGCCAACGGACAGGATGCGACATTTCAGCCCAAGCAGGCGCACGCTTTCCACCAAATTCAAAAAAATATTCGTGTTATTCTGAAAGCTTTTAATCTGCTTGAACCAGCTGTAGGAAACACTGCTGTCGGAGGCCAGATGGTAGATATAATCAGGCCGAAATTGCTAGAGAATTGCTTGTAATTCTTCCTGATTAGTTAAGTCGATTTTTTTGACGCTGATTGTTAAATTCTTTATGGAAAACGCCTCGAAATACTGGCTGCGCGACAACCTCAGAATAGTGAATTCGTCCGCAGAGTCGGCCAGGTGGTCTAGTAAATATTTGCCAACAAAGCCAGTGAATCCGGTTATCAGTACACGTTTCATTATTTCCCCATATTGAGCCGGTTTTGCAGAGGCCGGCCAGTCAAAAGCTGCAGCTTACCGCTGCCCGGCCGTGAGCCAGCAGCCGGGCCCGCCCCGTTTACTGCATCGGCGTCGGCGCTTAGTTAATTCTCTTTCTTCATGCACATTGCCGTTACCACGCGCTTTCTGCTGCCCGGCAACCAGCTGGAAGGCCTGGGCCGCTACACGTTTGAAACCCTGAGCCACCTGGTGCGCCAACACCCGGAGTGCACGTTCCACTTTCTATTCGACCGGCCCTACGACCCCCGCTACTTGCTGGGTCCCAACGTGGTACCCCACGTGCTGCTGCCCCCCGCGCGCCACCCCCTGCTGATGCTGGCCTGGTACGAGGGGGCCGTGGCCTGGTGGCTGCGGCGGCATCGCCCGGCCGTTTTGCTCTCGCCCGAGGCCTTCACGGTGCTGGGCACGCGCGTGCCGCGGGTGCTGGTAGTGCACGATTTGTCGTACCTGCACCGCCCCCACGATGTGGCGGGCCTCATGCAGCGCTACTACACCTACTTTATGCCGCGCTTCATCCGGGCCGCCACGCAGCTGGTGGCCGTGTCGGAAACCACCCGGCTCGATGTGGCCGAGCAGTTTGGGCTGCCGGCCGCGCGCATCAGGGTGGCGTATAATGCGCCGGCCGCGCATTTTCGGCCGCAGCCGCCCGCCCGGCAGGTGGCCGTGCGGGCGCAGTTCAGCCAGGGCCAGCCGTACTTTTTGTTTGTGGGGGCCTTGCAGCCGCGCAAAAATTTAGAAAATTTACTCATAGCCTTTGGCCTGTTCAAGGCTGCCGGGGCAGCGGGAAGTGCGCCCGCGCGGGCGGCTGCCGTGCAGCTGCTGATTGTGGGCCGCGAGGCTTGGCGGGCCGGGCCCATTTTTGAAGCCTACCAAGCCCTGACGCCGGCCGTGCGGGCCGCCGTGCACTTCACGGGTCGCGTGAGCGAGGAGGAGCTGTCGGGCCTGTACGCCGCCGCGCTGGCTACGGTGTATGTGCCCTTTTTTGAAGGCTTTGGCTTGCCCGTAGTAGAGGCGCAGGCCAGCGGCTGCCCGGTTATCACGTCCAATTTGTCGTCGCTGCCCGAGGTGGCGGGCGGTGCGGGCGGGGCCCTGCTCTGCAACCCGCACCAGCCGCCAGCCATTGCCGCAGCCCTCACCCAGCTAAGCCAGGACGCGGCCCTGCGGGCGCGCCTGCAAGCCGCGGGCCTGGCCAATGCCGCCCGTTTTTCGTGGGCCCGCAGCGCCGAGGTGCTGTGGCAGGCGGTGCAGGCCGCCCTTAAGTAGTCGTCTACGTAAGGATAGCCCGGGCTTACCTTCGCTGCCAATGCACGTTTTACAAGTTTGCTTCCGCGTTCCGTACCCGCCGCACGATGGCGGGGCCATTGCCATGTATGAAACGGTGCGGGGCCTGGCCGAGGCCGGCCACATCGTAACGGTGCTGGCCGTGAATACCCCCAAGCACCACCAGCCCGCCGACGCCCTGGCCCACCTGGGCCCCAACGTGCAGATGGTGCCCGTGGATGTTGATACGCGCCTCTCACCACTGAAGGCGCTCCACAACCTGCTGCTCACCGACCGGCCCTACAACGTGGAGCGCTTCATTAGCTCGCGCCTGGCCGAAACCTTTAAGAACCTGCTACTTACGCAGGCTATTGATGTGGTACACGTCGAAGGCACGTTTGTAGCCTGGTACGTGGCCGTGTACCTGGCCCAGGAAATAGCGGCCGGCCGCCTGCCGGCCCGCGCGCAGCTTCCGCTGTTTGTGCTGCGGTCGCATAACGTGGAGTACACCATTTGGGAGATGTTGGCGAGTCGCACGGGTAACCCGTTAAAAAAGTGGTACTTAACTAAGTTGGCCCAGCGGCTGCGTGCGTTCGAGCACTGGATACTGCCGCACTTCGACGCCATTATTGCCATTACGGAGGAAGATGCCGTGCGCTTTCGGGCCATGTACGCCAGCTTGCCAGCAGCTACTACAGGCGCGCTGGCCGCCGCTGCCACCGCGCCTACCATCGCCGTGATGCCGGCCAGCTTCGACCTGCGCCGCCTGCGGCCCGCCACCACGGCCCCGCAGCCACGCACGGTTTTTATGCTAGGCTCGCTCAACTGGCTACCCAACCTGGAGGGGGTCGACTGGTTTTTGCGCGAAATATGGCCCCAGGCCCACGCCGAGCTACCCGAGCTAGAGTTGCACATCGCCGGCTCGCACCCACCCAAGTCGCTCACCAGCCGCCCCGCCGGCCAGGATAGCGTATTTGTGCACGGCTTTGTAGAGTCGTCCACGGCCTTCATGGCCCAGTATGAGCTGATGCTGGTGCCGCTGCTCAGCGGGGGCGGCATGCGCGTGAAAGTGGTTGAGGGCCTGGCCGTGGGCAAAGCCATCCTGAGCACCACCATTGGGGCGGAGGGCATTGCCGCCCACGACGGCGAGAACCTGCTGCTGCGCGACGCGCCCGCCGCCTGGCTGCAAGCCCTGCGCGACTACTACCACGGCCGCCTGCCGCTGGCCGCTATTGGCCAAGCGGCGGCCCGCACGGCCCACGAGCTCTACGACACGGTGCAGGTAACGGCGCAGCTAGTGCGACTTTATGAGCAGGTGCGGCCCCGGCTGGCCGCCGCGCAGCCCCAATGATGGCCCTGCTCATGGCGCTCACCCTGCTTAGTGGTGGGCTGGTGGTGTACTCCTACGCCGGCTTTCCGCTGCTGCTGAGCCGCTTGAGCCGGGGCCGCACCCTGCCCGGCCCCGTGCACAGCCCCGCCGACGCCCTGCCCGCCGTAGATGTGCTGCTGGCCGTGCACAACGAGGAAGTAGTGCTGGAGCAGAAAATCAGGGCCACGTTTGCGACCACTTACCCGCGCACGCACCTACGGCTGCTGGTGGGCTCCGACGGCTCAACCGACCACACCAATGCCCTGCTGGCCCGCCTGGCCACCGAGTTTCCGCAGCTGCACTACACGGCCTTTGCCGAGCGCCAGGGCAAGCCCGGCGTGATGCAGTACCTCTCGGCCCAGGCTACCGCCCCCGTGCTGGTGCTCACCGATGCCAACGTTTTTTTTGAGCCCACTACACTCTTCGAACTGGTAAAATATTTTGCCAACCCGCACGTGGGCCTGGTGGGGGCCAATGTGCTGGCCCCGCCCATGCTGGCCGGCCCCAACCAGGGTATTACGGCCCAGGAAAGCGCCTACCTGGCCCGCGAAAACCACTTTAAGTACCAGGAAAGCGTAATTTGGGGTGCGGCTATGGGTGCGCACGGCGGGGCATTTGCCGTGCGCCGGGCCGCCTACACGCCCGCGCCGGCGGGCTTCGTGGTCGACGATTTTTTTACGTCGATGGCGGCGCTGCGGGCGGGCTACCAGGTGCTACTGAACCCGGCCGCTCGCGCTACCGAGGACGTGGGCTACCACGTAGCCGAAGAGTTTCGGCGCAAGGCGCGCATCTCGGTGGGTAATTTTCAGAATGCCCACGAATTTCGCCGCCTGTTGTGGCCGCCGTGGCGCGGCGTGGCGTTCGCATTCTGGTCGCACAAGGTGCTGCGCTGGCTCACGCCCCACCTGCTGCTGCTGGGCCTGGCCGCCAGCATGGCCCTGGTGGCGCGGGGAGCCGGCTGGTTCTGGCAGCTGGCGCTGGTGGGGCAGGTGGCGCTGCCGCTACTGGGCGGGCTCGACTGGCTGCTGCGGCGCGCCGGGGGGCCACCCGTGGCGGGGCTGCGCTACATCCGCCACTTTTACGTGATGAACGCCGCCCTGCTGCTGGGCTGGTGGCGCTACCTGCGCCGGCAGCGCTCGGCAGTGTGGCGGCCCACGGCCCGCAACCAACACGCCGGCCACGGCCCGCCGCCCCGCGTGGGGCCGTAGGCCGGCTTTAAAACGAAGTAGCGCTTTGGCGGTTACTTTCCATTATTACCTACTCTACCTGGGCAAGCCACTGCTTACCCCACCTGTATGCTTGACACCATCGAATCCGCCATCGAAGATATCCGGGCCGGCAAAGTTGTAATCGTTGTGGACGATGAGGACCGCGAAAACGAGGGCGATTTTATCTGCGCTGCCCGCTGCGCCACGCCCGAAGTCATCAACTTTATGGCTACCCACGGGCGTGGCCTCGTGTGCGCGCCGCTCACCGCCGAGCGCTGCGACGAGCTGGGCCTCGACCTGATGGTGGGCCGCAACACGGCCCTGCACGCCACGCCCTTCACGGTATCGGTCGATTTGCTGACTAACGGCGTGACTACCGGCATTTCGGCCTCCGACCGCTCCAAGACCATCCTGGCACTCATCGACCCCGCCACCAAGCCCGAGGACCTGGGCAAGCCGGGCCACATTTTCCCGCTCAAGGCCCGCAAAGAGGGCGTGCTGCGCCGCGCCGGCCACACCGAGGCAGCCGTCGATTTGGCCCGCCTGGCGGGCTTCGAGCCGGCCGGCGTGCTGGTCGAAATTCTTAAGGAAGATGGCGAGATGGCCCGCCTGCTCGACCTCGAAAAGGTAGCCAGGCAGTGGAACCTGAAGCTGATTTCGGTGCAGGACCTCATCAAGTACCGCTTGGCGCAGGAGAGCCTCATTCAGCGCGAAATCACGGTGAAGCTGCCCACCGCCCACGGCGATTTTGACCTCTACGCCTACACCCAGCGCTCCAACGGCGCGCAGCACCTGGCCCTGGTGAAGGGTGATATTACCGGCCCCGAGCCGGTGCTGGTGCGCGTGCATAGCTCATGCGTAACCGGCGATATTTTTGGCTCGTGCCGCTGCGACTGCGGCCCGCAGCTGCACCAGGCCATGGAGCAGATTGAACGCGAAGGCCGCGGCGTAATCGTGTACATGAACCAGGAAGGCCGCGGTATTGGCCTGCTTAATAAGCTGAAAGCCTATAAGTTGCAGGAATCCGGCCGCGATACCGTGCAGGCCAACGAAGACCTGGGCTTCCGGGGCGACGAGCGTGACTACGGCGTGGGAGCGGCCATTATCCGCGACCTGGGCCTGCGCAATCTGCGCCTGCTCACCAACAACCCCCGCAAGCGTACCGGCCTCAGCGCCTACGGTATTGAGGTGATAGAAACCGTGCCCATTGAAATTGCGCCCAACCAGCACAACGAAACTTACCTCACCACCAAGCGCGACAAGATGGGCCACGATATTTTACGGGCCATGACGCCCTTGGCCCCACCGGTAGCCTAGGTGTTGATTACCAGTGAAAGGCTGCGCGTACGCTTCTGTTTAACAGGCTGATGGCCGGGCATTGCCCGGCCATCAGCCTAACTTCGCCAGTGTTGCGTCGTAAGAACGAGTTCCTTTTCCTCGTTTTGCATGCTCGCCCCCCAGCCGCTCTACCACATCATTTACCACAGCATGTCCTCGGGCGAGGGCATGAGCCCCGAAGCCCTGGCGCACCTGCTGCGCAAGGCCCGGGCCTACAACCAGGACCACCGCCTCACGGGCCTGCTCCTCTACGCGGCCGGTACCCATGAGTTTGTGCAAGTGATTGAGGGTCCGCGCGATGAGGTAAAATATCTATACGATAAAATTGCCCTTGACCCGCGCCACAAGCACTCGTTTGTGCTGCACGAGGCGCTGGCCACCGGCCGCATGTTTCCCGACTGGCGCATGGGTTTTGTGGCCGCCGCCACCCAGGATTTGCGCAGCACCACCGGCTACTTTCCGCTTACGGCGCAGCCCGGCTACGCCCGCCCACCCGGCCTGGCCGTGCACGCCCCCGAGCAGCTGCGCCGCTTTTTAGCCGACTTCGCCACCCCCCTGGCTTCGGACGAATGACCCTCCAATTGTAAACTAAAAACCCGCCGTTTCTTCGAAGCAGCAGGTTTTAGTTTGTAAATAGTTGACTAGTAATAAGTTAATCAACGTTCCCCAGCCAGCGCAATACCGGGTAGCGGCGGTAGCCCGGCTCGGCGTAGGGCGAGTGCTGGTACACCCATTCGAGTTGGGCCGGGCCGCTGGCAGCCAGGGCGGGGTCGGCCTTTTTGGCGGCTTCGAGCTGCTGGCGCACGGCGGGGTTTTGGGTCAGAAACGTGGCCGCCAAGTCCTCAAACACGTAGTCGGAAAAGTGCTCTTTTTGCTGCAACACGCTGTCGAAGAAGCCCCAGGCAAAGAACGAGTCGGTGGCCTGCGGCTCCAGGGCCTGCACGAGGTAGCGGCGGGCCGGCCCCTGCTCGGCCAGCACGGCCAGGTAGTAGGTGCCGGGGGCCAGCGTATTTTGCTGCGGCGGGCGCAGGCTGGCCAATTTGACCTGCGAATGCAGATAGTGGCCCTCGTAGGGGCGCGGGCTGGTTTTATAGTCGGTAATGGAATAGGTTTCGCTGGGGCCGGTGAGGGGCTGGACGGGCTGGCGCAGTACCACGCCATTACGGCGCAGGTTGTCAAGCACTTCGCCCCAGGCGCTGGGGATGGCGTAGGCCACCGGCGCGGTCGCCGTGGCGGTGGCGCGGGCCGCGTTGTAGTAGGGCACGGGCCGGGTGTAGGGCCGGGCGCGGTCGTAGTAGAGGCGCGGCTGGCCGCTCACGGCGCTGGGCTTGTGCCCCGCCTCGTAGCCCCGAAACTGCACCGTGGCCGAAGCCGTGTCGCGCAGGGCCCAGGCCAGCGGAAACTGCGTTTGGGTGGCCAGCGCCCGGTCGGCGGCGGCGCGGGCGGCCAGTAGGGCAGGGGCCTGCTGGCCAATTACTTGCAGGTAGGTCAGCAGTAGGTCGTAGGTGGCCTGCACGCGCGGCCCAAACGCCTTGAGCATGTGCGTCTCGGGCATGAAGCCGATGGTGTTGAACAGGGCCGCGTAGCCGGTGGAGTAGCGCGGGCTTTCGAGAAAGGCGCGCAGGCCGCTCTCGGGCGTTTCGCCCTCAAAATCGACGTAGGGCGCCATCGGCCAGTGCTTCTGGTTCATGCCTTGGTACAAGGCCGGCAACAGGCTGCTTTGCAGATACTTACCCAGCTCCGGCCCCAGCTTGTCGGGCTGCGTGGGAATGAGCGTGATGGTGTACTGGTAGTCGGCGCCGTTGGAGGTGTGGGTATCAACAAAAACCTCGGGCCGCCACTTGCCAAACAGCGCCGCAAACGAGCGCGCATTGCGCGAATCCTGCTTGCTGAAATCGCGGTTGAGGTCGAGGTGCCGCACGTTGCCCCGGAAGCCGTACTCCCGCGGCCCGTTCTGGTTGGCGCGGGTGGTACTGTTGCGGTTCAGCATACCGCCGATGTTGTAGGCGGGAATGATGACGACGGTGACCTTTTGCAGCAGGGTACGTAATTTATTGTCTTGCAAGAGGTTGCGGGCCAGCATCATGCTGGCGTCGATGCCCTCGGGCTCGCCGGGATGAATGCCGTTTTGGATGAACAGCACCGGCCGGCCCTTGGCGCGGCTGGCGGCTGGCTCGAAGGTGCCGTCGGCGCTCAGCACTAGTTCGTGCAGGGGCTGGCCGCTGTCGGTGGGGCCGGCTTCGCGCAGCTGCATGGTGGTGGGGTAGCTGGCGGCCAGCGCTTTATAGAAGCCAATGCACTCGGCGTAGGTGGCCGTGGTGTTGCGAGCCGGGTCGCGCTCGAAGGGCGTGGGGAGGAGTGGCGGCGGGGTAGTGCCGAGCGCGGCGGCCAGGAGCAAATAGGCGAAGAACATGGGGCGAAAGTACCTTTGCTGGTAGTTAATCCGTACCAGCTGTCATCCCGAGCTTGCGAAGGACCTTCGTACGCTTGGGGGTCGTATCCCTGCCGTGAAAAGGTCTTTCGCAAGCGCAGGATGACACATTTATTTTCAATTAATGTCTACCCGCCCCCTCATCCTTATTTCCAACGACGACAGCCTCGTTGCCCCCGGCATTGCGCATTTGGTGCGCTTCATGCAGGAGCTGGGCGCCGAGATTGTGGTGGTAGCGCCCGCCAGCCCGCAGTCGGGCATGGGCCACGCCATCACCATCGGCCACCCGCTACGGCTCGATAAATCCGATATTTTTGGCCCCGAGGTAACGGCCTACGCCTGCTCGGGTACCCCGGCCGACTGCGTCAAAATTGCCAAGCACTACATTTTGAAAGACCGCCGGCCCGACCTCGTGGTGTCGGGCATCAACCACGGCTCCAACTCGTCGGTGAACGTGCTGTACTCGGGCACCATGTCTGCGGCCATTGAGGCGGCCATTGAGGGGCTGCCGGCCATCGGTTTTTCGCTCTGCGAATATGGCGATGATGCTGATTTCTCGCACGTTGGCCCCTGGGTACTCGCCGTGTGCCGGCAGGCGCTGGCCCACGGCCTGCCCGCCGGCACGGCCCTCAACGTGAACATCCCCAAAAACGCCCACGGCCCCATTCAGGGCATCCGGCTGGCCCGGCAGGCCCGCGCCAAGTGGCAGGAAAGCTTCGAGCAGCGCCACGACCCCTACAAGCGCCCCTACTACTGGCTGCTGGGTGATTTTGTGAACCAGGACGCCGGCCAAGACACCGACGAAGCCGCCCTGGCCGCCGGCTACGTATCGGTGGTGCCCTGCCAGTTTGACCTCACCAACTACCAGGGCCTCGGCGAAATGGCCCAGGCTTGGCAGCTACCCATGCCCACTGGCGGCACCGCCGACACCCCGCCCCAGCCCCTTGCTAGTGAGGACTACGGCCCCGCCGCGCAGTAAGCGGCAGGAAATGGATTGGCATTAAAAAAGTAGGAAAGGATAAGAAAGAACGTCCTGCTGAACGCAGTGAAGCATCTCGCAAAAACCAGTGAATCAATCGTTTAACGATTGAATTATTGCCCCACGCGAGATGCTTCAACGCGTTCGGCAGGACGTTTTTTTTATGAGTTCTTCACCGCCCTCACCGCCCTCACCGCCCTCACCGCACGGCGCGCACCAGCCGGTGCTGCTGTGCCACGGCGGGCGTGCGCACCACGCGCAGCGGCAGCAGGCGCGCAGTGCCGCAACTCACCGGGTAGTGGTGACGCCGGTGGTGCGCGCTGTGCCCAGCCGGGGGCAGCACCAGCAGTAGCAGCAGCAAACTCACCAACAACATCAGCCTTTTCATGAAGCATACATATTCTCTTTCAAGATAATACGCTACCCGTGAAGCCGTGGTGAATATAGCGAAAAGGTTGGAGACCCCGCCCGCTGGCCGGCGGGGTTAGTCGCTGCTCAGCCAGCCCTTGCGCCAAAAATAATAGAGCTGCCCCATCACGATGAGCACGAGCGCACCTATCAGAATGGGGTAGCCCAGCGGCGTGTACAGCTCGGGCATATTGAGCGGCAGCTTGTGGCCGTGCTGGTCTACTGGCTGAAAATTCATGCCGTAGAGGCCCACCACAAAGCTCAGCGGAATGAAGATGGAGCTAATGATAGTCAGCACTTTCATCACCTCGTTCATGCGGTTGCTCTGGTCCGAGAGGAAGAGGTCGGCCAGCGAGGAAATGTTGTCGCGGTAGCTTTCGGCCAGGTCGAGGGCCTGGATGGCGTGGTCGTAAGCATCACGATAATAGACCTTTAGCTCCTCGGGCATTATCTCGTCGGGCAGGCGCAGAATTTCCGACATCTTGTCGCGCTCCGGATACACGAGGCGGCGGAAGCGCACCACGTCCTTGCGGATGCGCAAAATGCGGTTGAGCAGCCGCCGCTCGCGCTTTTCTTCAAAAATACTGGTTTCCAGCTCCTCAATGTAGTCGCCGATGGCGGCCATGGTGGGGTAGTAATGGTCGAGCACCACGTCGGTGATGGCGTAGGCCAGGTAGCCTATCGACTTGCGCCGCAGCTGGCTGAAATTGGCCCGGATGCGGTTGCGCAGCACCTCCAGGCAGTCGTCGTAGTCGTCCTGAAACGAGAGCAGGTAGTTGGGCCCCGTGAAGATGGAGAGCTGGTCGTCGTGCACGCTCAGCTCGGGCGTAAACTCGGTCATGCGCGACACCAGGAAGAGGCGGTTATCGTCAAACACCTCCACTTTGGCCCGCTGGTAGTCGCCGAGCACATCCTCCATTTGCAGCGGGTGCAGGCCAAATTCCTGCATAATGTTTTCCATTAGCGGCAGGTCGTTGTAGCCGCGCACGTCAACCCAATGCTTGAGCTCGGGGTGGGCGCGCAGGTAGGCAACGAGTTCGTCGTAGCGGTCGGTGTACTCGGCTTCCTGGTAGGACTGCTCGTCGTACGATATCAGAAACAGCTTGGGTTTGAACGCGCCCGGCTGGATGTGCAGCGTGCCGGGGCGCTGGCCCACCTGCTGGTAGCGGGCCTGCCGCCGCGCCTCGCGGTCGGGCTCCAGCGGCAGGCCGGCGGCATCCAGCGCCGGGGCGGCGGGCTGGGGGCGCGGCAGGGCCTCGGCGGCGATGGGGGTGGGTGAAGGGCTCATGAAGGAAGAAACACGCGGCGAAGAAAGCCACCGCCAAGAACCGCCAAATGTAATTGCTGCCGGCTGGTGCCGTACTTTGCCCAGTGGGGCCGCCCCGAATTAAGGCTCTTTTTTAGGTGAAGCAAACTTCCTTTAGTGCGGTGGCCAGCGGCCAGGTGCTGGTGCGTGCAACGGCCGCCGGCCAATTACCCGCCGGGCCCGCGCTACCACCGGCGTTCGCGCCCTTCCTGTATTTTGAGCCTGCGCACCAAGAGTTGCAGCGGCACGAGCACCCGGTACTAGCCTTTTTTTTAGAAGATGACGCGCGGGCCCGCACCGTGGCCCAGCTCTACGTGGTGCCCGATGCGGCGGGGCCGGGCCAGGCACGCTCGCCCGCGCAGGCCACCTTTGGCGGGGCGCAGCTGGCGGCCGGGGTGCGCCTGCCGCAGGTGCACCAGCTGCTCGACCAGGCCGAAAGCACGCTGCGCGCCCACGGCCAGCAGACGCTGGAAATCAGGGGCTACCCCTTCTGCTACGACCCCGCCGGGGCGGCCACCCTGGCCGAAGCCCTGCGGGTGCGCGGCTACGCCGTGCGCCTGGCCGAGCAGAACTACTACCTCGACCTCGACCGCGACTACGAAGCCCACCTGCACCCGGCCGCGCGGCGGCGGCTGCGGGCCTGCCACCGCGCGGGCCTGGTGCTGGAGCAGGAGCCTCCGCTGCTGCTGCCGTGGGCCTACGACTTTTTGGCCGCCTGCCGGGCCGAGCGCGGGCAGCCCGCCCTGTCGCTGTCGCTGGAGCGGGTGCAGGAGCTGTTTCGGCTGTTTCCGCGCGAGTGCGTGCTGCTGTCGGTGCGCGAGCCGGGCAGCGGGAAGTGGGCGGCACTCACCATGGCCATCAAGGCCAGCGAGCGGGTGCTGCACAACTTTTACCCGGCCAGCCCCTTGGCCTTCAATAAGTTGAGCCCGGCGGTGCTGCTCACGGCGGGCCTGCACCAGCTGGGCCGCGACCTGGGCCTGCACGTGCTCGACCTGGGCCGCTCGACCCTGGGCAACCGCGAGCCCCACGAGTCACTGCTGCGCTTCAAGCGCCACCTGGGCGGCGTGGCCAGCCTCAAGCTCACGTGGAGTAAGATGCTGTAAAATAAGTTATTACCTGCAACTAACGCAACGTTATGCCGCTGCTGCCCCTCGTTACCATCGTTGCCCTGTGCCACAACCACGCGCCTTTTCTGCGGGCGGCCCTGAACTCTATTCTGGCCCAAGACTACCCGCACCTGGAGGTGTGGCTCGTGGACGATGCCAGCCACGACGGCAGCCCCGCCATTTTGCGCGAGTATGCCCAGGCGCACCCCAGCTGGCACCTGTTGCTGCTGCCCCACAACGTGGGCAACTGCCGGGCCTTCAACCAGGCCTTTTTCCAGAGTAGCGGCGAGTTTGTAATTGATTTTGCCACCGACGACCAGCTGCTGCCCCAGCGCATCGGCCAGCAGGTGGCGCTGTTTGGGGCGCTGCCCGCCAGCTGCGGCGTGGTGTATTCTAACTGTGAGTTGATAAGCGAGGCGGGCCAGTCGCTGGGCCTGCACCAGCGGCCCGACCCGCGCCACCCCGGCCAGCTGCACCCGCGCCCCGCCTCGGGCTGGGTATTTGCCGACGTGCTGTCGCGTTACTTCATCAGCGCGCCCACCATGCTCATGCGCCGCGCCACGCTGCTGGCCCTGGGCGGCTACGACGAGGCGCTGAGCTACGAGGACTTCGATTTTTGGGTGCGCGCCAGCCGCGACTGGCAGTTTCACTACCAGGATGCCGTTACGACGCGCAAGCACAAGCACCCGCGCAGCAAAAGCGCTCAGGTAACCGTGCGCCACGACCCGTACCTGGTTTCTACTGTGCGCATCTGCCACAAGGCGTTGGCCTTGTGCCGCAGCGAGCCCGAGCTGGCCGCCCTGCGCGTGCGCGTGCGCTACGAGCTGCGCAACGCCCTATACCGCCGGCAGTGGCCCGAGGCCCGCGAGCTGGCGGCGCTACTTGCCCAAACCCGCCCGCCGGGCCTGCCCGACCGCCTGCTGGCGTTGCTGCGCCACTGGCCCGCCGGCCCGCGCCAGGGGCGGGTAAGCTAGCATTCTTCCCGAATGTAATCGGCCTCGCTGTACTCCTGCGAGGCCAGGCAAAGGAGCACGGCCCCTGCCTCGAACTGCACTTCGCGCCACGAGCCGGGCGGCACATAAAGCGCTTTATTAGAATTGGTTAGCTCAAAGGTGTGGCGGGCAAAGCCGGGGGCTTCTACCGTGATGCGCAGGGTGCCGTTGAGGGCCACGAAGAGCTGCTCCAGGGTGCGGTGCGTGTGGCGGCCCCGCACCTGGCCCTCGGGCACCGCCGTTATCCAGTAGGCTCGCTTCACGGCAAACGGCAGGTTGGTGCCTTCGGCCACCGTGAGCCAGCCGCTGTCGGCCGCGCCGTGGGCGGAAAGGGATAGTAAATAGGGAAGCGTCATGCAGCGGGAGTGGCCGGCAAAGATAAAGCCAGCCGCGCCGCGCGTGGCACTCGCCCAAAACCAGGGCTGCGCGGCCGCCCGCCGGCGCTAAAGAAACCGCGCCCGCAGTTCGGGCGTGGGCAGCCAGCAGCTTTCCTGCCGCCCAAACCAGCGGTAGCGGTGCCGGGCCACAAAGCGGTAGAGGCCATCGCGCCAGCGCTGGGGCAGCAGCCCACCCACCGCCGCCAGCCGCCACGGCCCGCCCAGCCGCCGGGCAATGCGCAGCACCGCCGCCGAGTGCGAGTACAGCTGCCCGCCCTCCAGCAGAATTACCGAGTCGGGGCTGGCCAGCTGGGCCGCCGTGGGCGGCTGGCCGTGGGCCGCCAGCAGGGCCTGGCCGGTTTCGCTTTGCAGCGCCGCGAAGCGAAACCGGCCCTGCGGGTCGTGGCGAATAATGAACTGCACGAAGCCGTTGCAGAGGT
The DNA here is from genome assembly GCF_030063445.1 of Hymenobacter sp. H14-R3. GTDB lineage: Bacteria > Bacteroidota > Bacteroidia > Cytophagales > Hymenobacteraceae > Hymenobacter. The sequence goes on from NZ_JASITD010000007.1 coordinate 69,463, forward strand.
TGCAAACCCCATCAAACAGAATAGTGGCGGTGACAGAAGTGGCCATGGCAGAGGGAGCAAAACAAGGGTGTTGGGACTTGCGCAAAAGCCGTTTGTCCTTGCGAGCGCAGCGAGGTAATCGCACCAGAACGAGCTGTTCGGGTGTCGTTCGGATGCGATTGCTTCGCGTTGCTCGCAAGGACAAACAGCTTTTGCGCAAGCTCTATGTGTAAAGCTTAACGCAGACGCGGCGCGGGCGGCTGCCCGCCCGCTACGGCACGGCCTGCACCTCCACCCGGCGGTTGCGGGCATCGGGGGCGGGGAAGAGGGGGCGGCTGTCGCCGTAGCCAATGGTAATCAGTCGGTTATCGGCAACGCCGGCTTGCGTTAGGTAGGCCTTTACTGCGGCAGCCCGCTGCTCGGAGAGGAGTTGGTTTTTACCCGACTCGCCTACGTTGTCGGTGTGCCCGGCTATGCGCAGGCGCAGGGCCGGGCGGGCTTGGAGGGCCGCTGCCAGCTGGTTGAGGGCGGGGTTGGCTTCGGGCAGCAGCTCGGCCGTGCCCACCCGAAACAGCACGGTGGGCAGCGCAAGGGGCGCGGGCGCGGGTTTGGGCATAGTGGCGGCAGGTGCTGGCCGGCGCACTGTGGCAACGAGCGGCTTCGTTGGTGGCAGGGTGTTGGCCTTGCCGCTTACGTTGATGGTGAGGGCCACCACGGGGCTTTGCGCGGTGGGGTAAAAGCCCTGCGTGAGGTAGAACGTAGTGGCTTTGCGGAGCCGGGTAGGGTAGGTGTTGCCGGTGGCTACGGGCTGCGTAAGCCCGGCATCGGCAAACCAGCGCACATCGCGGCCCGACACGCGCAGTGTGCTGCGCGCCCCGGCCAGCACCGTAGCGGCCGATTTCAGCCGGACGCGGTAAAACGTGAACGTGCCGGTGGTGCATTCGCCCCGCGGCAGGTAGGTGGCGTGGCCGGTCAGCTTTTCCTGGGTGGCATCGTAGGTGAAGGTGATGGCGCCGCGGCACCAGTAGCCGCGGTTGTGGGGCCGGGTTTCGTCGAGCAGCCGCGCGTGGCGCAGCTGCAAGCCGGTGGCCGTGCGCCTGCCATCCAGCTGAAACGTGGACGTGGTTTCGGCATCGCCGCCTACCTCCTCGTAGAGCACGGCCAGCACGGCCGCGCCCTTGCCGGCTTGCACCCGCAGCACGGCCGGCCAAAATTCGGTTTCGCCCGGCTCGGCCTCCACGCCCTGCCACTCGCCGGCCAGCGATTGGGCCCGCACCGGCCCGGCTAGCAGTAGCGCTACCGCGCCATACCAAAAACAGAGTTTCATGCGTCTAAAATAAAGCGGCGGGCGCGGGCGCGGCCACCGAGCCATTGCCAAACTACCCCTATTTTCACCACCACGTTGGTTGCCGGGCGGGCCCCGAGGTGCCCGGCGCCCGCCCGGCGCACCCACACGTTGGTGTAACGCCGCGTCACTGTTTTGCCCGCATTCGTAGTTTTCTTCTCCGGCTGCACCACCTCCTGGCCCATAGCCACCGCCACCTCACCGCTGCTAGTTAGCCGCTCCATAATGCGCTCAAAGGCAGTATAATCGATTTCGCCGCTGCGAATGAAGTGCCTGCTTTGCGGCACCGCTCCAATGCGCCCATCGGGGTTGTTCACCACGTAATCGGGGCTCCAAAGCTGCTGGAGCGTCGTTGCATCGCCTTGGGTTACGGCCAGCGCCTCGCGCTTTTCCAGGCGCGTAATTTCGGCAGTTACCGCCTGCTGCGCCGCGGCGGTTTCGCAAGCTCCTCCCAAGAAAAGGGCCAAAAGCAGCGGACGAAAAATGGTTTTCATAAGCAACTGAGGGTGAGTGTATTGTAGTAATATAAGCCACAAGCTATTCACCCTCACTAACATACTTGGTTAAGCGCCATCAGGCGAGTAGCCGGCTGCCCCGGCCTTGGGCGGCGCGCTACCCGAGGTAAGCCATGTCCTCCGCACTCAGCTCAATAGCAGCGGCTTGCAGGTTTTCGCGCAGGTGCGCCAGCGACGACGTGCCCGGGATGGGCAGCAGCATGGGCGAGCGGTGCAGCAGCCAGGCCATGTTGAGCTGGGCCACCGATACGCCGCGCTGCCCGGCCAGCTCCGCCATTTTATCGCCCGCCTTGGGCAGGCCGTGCACCAGCGAAAAGAAGGGCACCAGCGGAATGCCGTGCTGCTCGCACAAGGCCAGCACTTCTTCGCCGCCCTGGGTTTCGCCGTGGGCCTCGCGCAGTGTGGTGCGCTGGGCATAGCCGTACATGTTTTCGACGGTGGCAATTTCGCCCATCTTCAGGCCGGCTTCCAGGTCTGCGCGGCTCACGTTGCTGAGGCCCACGTGCTGAATTTTACCCTCCTTTTGCAGCTCAAACATGGCGCCGAGCTGCTCGGCCAATGGCACGTTGCTGTGGCCCATCAGGCGCAGGTGCACCAGCTGCACCTGCTCTTGCTGCAGGGTGCGCAGGTTGCGCTCGATGCTGGTGCGCAGGTTGTCGGGGGTGTTGAAGGGTATCCAGCTTTTGTCGGGCCGGCGGGTGGCCCCCACTTTCGTGCAGATTACCAGGTCTTTCGCATACGGGTGCAGCGCCTCCACAATGAGGCGGTTGGTTACGTCGTCGCCGTAGTAGTCGGCGGTGTCAATAAAGTTGACGCCGTTGGCCACGGCGGTTTTCAAGATTTCCAGGGCTTGCAGACGGTCGGCGGGCTCGCCCCAAACGTCGGGGCCGGTGAGGCGCATGGTGCCGTAGCCCAGGCGGTTGACGGTGAGCGGCCGAGCCGAATCAGGGGCAATGGTGAGGGTAGGATTCATACGCTGGTAAACCGCCGGCCGCTGGCGCTGGTTTTTTGCCAGCTGCTGGAAACGCCTAACTCGCGAGCCAAAAGGCCCGTTTTACCGTGCGCAACCAGGCATATTAGCTCGGTTGCTCGTTGCGAGCGGCTCCATAGGTGTTCTTCCTCTATTCCTTTGCCAGTGAATAGGTTGAGGTGCTCCTCATCGTCATAAAAAGGGTGACTTTGCGCAGGTGCGGCACCAGCGGCAGGTCGGCTGCCGGGGCGATGGTGAATAGCTCATCCTCGCCATCCCAAAAGGAGCAGAGCTGGTGGTAGATAAAGTCGCCGCCATTCTGCGCAATTTCCTCCGCATTAGTCTTGCGGGCGGTGTAATTCTTGGCGAAGTCGTACGCGTCAAAAATCGAAGTAAGTACCTGTTTATCAAATAGTAAGGCTTGTATCACCGCGAATTTAAAATTGGAATCCGTGAATTGGGTGGGCTTCTTTATGGCAGCACTACCTGGGTTAAATATAATAAAGTTAACTAATTGCCTATGAAGCTTTTATGCATGTTATGCAAGTAGCAATAAGCTTGGTAACTGCCCAAACGGTGCATTCCCTATGCTGTTGTTCGCTTGCGACGACAACCAGGGCGGCCACAAACTGCTGACCAGCAGCTTATGGCCGCCCACAGATTTGAAGGCTACGGACACAAAGGGTGGTTTCGCTGCCCGGCCCGGCCGCCGCTCGAAGGAATTTTGGACGCATACCACCGGGGCCGCTGCCGGCCCTACTTCACGCGCAGTTCGCCTTCCTCCTCGCCCTGCCAGTACTTGATGCGCGTGGCCTCCACGCGTACCAGCACGATGCCCGGCGTGTCGAGGCCGTTGGCAAACCACTTCTCCAAATCGGGTACCCAATGCTGCTGCATGGTGGCCTTTTGCCGGATGAGGTGCGCCTTGCCCACAATGGAGATATAGAGCCCCTTTGGCCCGCTCAGGCCCAGGTTAACCTGCTGGTTTTCGGTGATATCCTTCACCGTGCGCGATTCTTCAAAGGTAAAGTAATACGAGTTGCCGTCGTACTCCACGTCACCGTTGTTGCTCATGGGCCGGCTGCTGAGCTGGCCCCGGCTGGTGTGCGTGGTCAGCAGGGCAATATCGAGCTTAGCCATTTTGGTGGCAATCTCCTGCAGGGTTTTATCGGCCATGGGTGGGTGGGGTGGGTGAATGAAGCTTTACGCAGGCCAGGGGTGGGCGGTTGGGTACCCGGCCGGTACCTGCCTGCCACTTGCGGCCCCGCCCGTATAGCTTGGTTATGGCTGCTTCCCTGGTGTTTCTCGTTGCCGCGGGGCTGGTACTCGCCGGCGCTTTGGGCGCGCTTGATTCTGCGCCCCCGCCCGCGCAAACAACTGTTTCCGTGCGCCTTGTGAGTGGCCCTTGGGAGGGGAGGGCATACACTATTGCCGCCGGCACCCTCACCGTGTACCGGCTGCCCCCCGTGGCGGCCGCCAACCACTCGCCGCAGCAGCTATTTCAGGCGTCCCTTCCGCCGGATGCCAGCGCTCAGCGGCTGGCCGGGCTTGACCCGGCCGCCTACCGCGGCGTTCCCCACGAAATGCTGGATGGCGGCGGCGTGCTGATTCTGGAGCTGCAACGGGGCCGCGCCCGCCACACCGTATCCTACCAGAGCGGCCAGTATGCCCGGCTCGACCCGACTACCGCCTTTCTGCTCGGTTATATCAACCAGCATGTGCCCGCCCGGCTGGCCATTGGGGCCGATTGGCTGCGGCCGCCCGCCCCCACGGCCAGGTAAGCAGGGCCGGTGGCCGGCCTGTTACTGGGCGTAGTACTCCTCGTATAGCTCCGCCAGCATATCATGAAAGCCCCAGCCCATGCCGCTGGTATCGGTCACTACCCGGTGGCTGCGCTCCGCGAAGTGGGGGAGTAGCTTTTCGGGCCGCATGAGCGCCAGGGCCTGCTCATACATTTTTTCGAGGCTCAGGTAGAAGCCCTCGTTGATGTCGCCGTAGTCGTTGGTATAGCGCACGCCGCACTCCACGTAGTACAGCATGAGGTCGGCCTGCGCCTGGGTCGACCCGCCCAGCTTGCGAAAATCGCTGATGGCGGCTTTGCCCACGCGCAGGTCGTAGTTGTAGCCGCGCTTGGGGTAAAAAGCCCGCAGCACCCGCTCGCGGTGCGCCGCCAGCAGGACCGCCTCGTCGGGCTGCACGTAAAAATCCAGGTACTCCTTCACGTTCTTGTGCTTTTTATACAACTCGCTAAGCAGTGCAATGAGCTGCGGCTTTTCCAGCTGCTGCAATTCTTTCTTGACGTCGGCCAGAGTCATGAGGGTAGGGCGGTAAGGTTGAACGCTCGAAAGTAGCTTTTGAAAGAGTCACGTACCCAGCAGCAGCAGGGGCGCGGAGTTTTGCAAAGGGCAACGGCGCGCCCCTGGGCACGCTGCTTCTACGACTTTTGCACAAACTCTGCCGCTGGACGTTATCAGCCCTTGCCAACGAATATTTGCAGAGGCTGCTGCATTGCTACGCCGCCTACTCCTTCAACCCCACAGTTTGATATGACGACCCAACCCACCTTTGCCCACCCGGTATTTGAGCGGCTCTACGAGCGCGACTATTTTGTTGACGATGCGGTGCTGCGCGAAATACTGGCGCTGGGCCCGGCAACAGCCGTGCCCGAGCTGCTGAAAATAATCAGTACCTCGCTGGAAGACTACCAGGCTGGCAAGCTGGCGGACACCGACTGGCTGGATGCCTACTATTTTCAGCACGCTTTTTACTTGCTGCACGAGCTACAAGCCCCCGAAGCCTTCGATGAGTATCGCCGCGTGCTGCGCCTCAATTCGGAAAGCACCGAATTCTGGTTTGGCGATGACTTGTTTGAGGATGTGCCTAACCTGCTGGCTCACGCCGCCCAAACGCGCCTACCCGAACTGCTGGCCCTGCTGGAAGACAAGGAAGTGATTCTGCAGCACCGGCTGGTAGTCTCCAGCGCCATTACGCGGCTAGCCAAGGAGCAGCCCGAGCTGCGGCCCGCCATCAGCGCGTTTTTGCAGCGCTACCTGCGCCACATCATCACGCACGCCGACCAGGCAAAGCAGCTTTTCCCGGCCGATACCGGTATGTACAACTACGAGCTGGAAGATTACCTGGGCCTGCTGCTGGCCGATGTGCAGGATGCCGGCCTGCGCGAGCTGGAGCCCGAGATGCGGGGGCTGCACCGCCTGGGCTTTGTCGATGAGAGCATCAGCGGCGGGGAGAACGATATGGACTTCAACCAGGTGTCGCCGCTGCGGCCTTCCCCCGATATCTTCACCCGCTACCACGAGCTGCGCGACGACCCCGACAGCTACTCGCCCTTTCACCCCGACGCGGCCGGCATTGCCCGGCGGCGGGCCCAGCAGGAGGCGAAGTACGCCCAGGCCCGGCGCGACATGGCCCGCCCGCAGCCCCAGCCGGTACCGGCCAAAATCGGTCGCAACGACCCGTGCCCCTGCGGCAGCGGCAAAAAGTATAAGAAGTGCCACGGCTAGCAAAGGAGCAGGGTTTGGGTAGCACTAGCACTGGCACGAGTTTAGGCGTAGCCGTTACTTGTGCCAGTGCTAGTGCTTAGTAAGGCAAGTTGCGTAACAAAATGCGCGGTCGTTCGCCTCACCCCCAGCCCCCTCTCCGAAAAGGAGAGGGGAGCCGACCGCACATTCTGTTGCTTCATTTGCTTGACGCAGCACTAGTGCTATGCTGCGCCCCGCATCAGAACGGCAGAAGCAGAACGATATATCCGCGCAGGTTCGCCTTGCCGCTTCGTGGTCGTGGAGGCGCAGTCGGCATATTATGGCTGGTCACAAGTTACTACTACGCCCAACCGCGCGATAGCTTAGGTGTTGCCGCGTGGGTCCTTGCCCGCTAAGTCAAAAACCGGCCATCTGTGCGTGGCCGCCATGTGGCGGCCACGCACAGATGGCCGGTTTTTGACTTAGCCGCTACGCAGTGACGGCTACTTGTAGGCGATGCCGCGCAGGGTGGTGGCCCCCATCCGGTCCTCGCTCACGATGAGCACCTTAGTGGCTCCAAGCTTCTCGGCCTCCGCTTTCAGCTTCTTGGTTGCGCCTTTGTCGCCTAGTTTGCCACTGAGCCCGAAGAAGGGCGAGCGACCTTCAATCTCGCCCAACTTTGTCATGCCTTTTACTTCGTTGGGGTCGCGAGTAATCATGATATCGGCCGAAGTAGCGCGGACGGCGGCCGTGGCGACGCGGTGGAAACCGGCAGCGGGTGCGGCCACGGCTACGCTGGCCAGGGCTAGCAGCAAGGCGGTAGTAGGAAGGAATTTTTTCATTGGGAGTGGAAGTGAAGTGAACAAACTGTATGGGTCCAGCGGCCCCTGCATTCCTTACGAAACCATCTGAAAGAAAGACGAAACCGCACCAGGTCAGCCGGTCGCGTAGCGCCAGATGACCCAGTAGCACGGGCTTCCTCGGTTTCTCCCGGTAGTAGTCGGCAATGATTTTGCACAGAATCTCCCTATCGTGTGGCCAACCTGAGCGCCACGCGCCTAACGCTGCAAGACTACGTAATCCGGCAATTCGGCCACGGCGATGCTAGCATTTCAAAAAGCGTCCCAGCTCACGCCGAACCAGTCCGGTGAAAAGCCACCTTGATGTCGGCGTGGGTTAGGGCAATGGTCATTCAATGGGTAGAAGTTTGGGCTAAACCCCCGTTGTAGAGCAGCCATAGAGGGGTTGGGCTTTGTCAACTTACCTCACCCCCAAGCGCCCCCGACGCCTCTTGCAGTGGCTGGGGAGGCTAGGGAAGCTAAACTGGCGGCTAATACTTGATGGAAAACTCCAGATGCCCGCCCAGCCCATCCGCGATGATGCGCTGTAAAGTGGAAAGCCGCACGTCCTTCAAGTCGTTCTCCAACTTGGAGATATAAGCTTTATCCGTGCCGGATAATTCGGCCAGTTGGGCCTGCGTCAGCCCTTTGGCCTGCCGGGCCTGCTGGAGCATCACCCCCAACTTAAACGTCTCATAGCCGGCCTCAAACTCCTCGCGGGGCTTCGTGCCGCTAGCGCCGTGCTCCTGCTCAATAAACTGGTCGAGGCTAGTTAGGTTTTCGTTGGCTTTCATAGTACTCGGCTTTGACTTTGTGGGCTTTAGCTAACTCACCGGGCGAGGTTTTCTGCGTTTTCTTGGTGAAGCCGTGGCCGACTACCACCAAGTTGCCCGCATCGAAGAAGCAGAAGATGCGGAAGGTGTCGCTGCCCACCTGCACCCTGATTTCATACAGGCCATCGGTGCCGTTCAGGTGCTTAAAATACTGTTCGGGAATCTGGTCCAGGTCCTCCACCACGCGCAGCGTCCACAGAATCTTCTTCTTGACCCTCTCGCTCTGGCTGGCATAGAAGTCCCGGAAGTAGCTCTTGAAGAAAAACAGCTCGCGCTTTTTGGCCATCGGGCAAAAGTAAGCCCGGTTGTCCAATCAGACAACTGGGCTTTTTGGTGGTTCGTTCCCCCGCCCGCTCCCAGGTAACCCCGCCGCCTTTTGACTTGGCGGGTGAGGTGCTCGGGAACTGCTATCGAAACTTGCGGCGTTGCGGAGCATCGCTTGGCTGGCCTGCGTGGGCTTCAACCCTTTACATACTAACCCTTTGCCCTCCCGAGATTAGGCAGCCATGGTGTCAAGATGGATAAGTAATTTAATTCCACTACGCTCTCATCAACTTGTTTGCCGGCATTTTAAGCAGCAACTCGATTTGCGCTATTTTAGAATTCGCTAAGTTCCTGAAGTCCCTGTCTTCTTTTAAAAAGACTGCTTTATTTCTATCCAGAAAAGTATTTTCAAAATGAATACCATAGTTCTTGAAGCAGTATTCAAAGGTGCAGTTCATTAAATCCAATACTAGCAGAAGATAAGCACTAGCTTCTAATGCATAGTTTATATCGTGTAAGAGAACAAAATGCTGTTCATTCTCAATCTTAATATAATTATGAATTTCTGACTTATCTATGTGTGCCTTTTTACTTAAGACGTTGTATAGTCTTCCAGCATTGGGTAAAAGGTTTTTTAGTATACCAACTGATTTCGTCGGTGACACGAATGTTTTGAATTTTCCCGAAGCCACCTGAGAAGCAGTGTAAGCATAGGCTAGTTGCTCAAGGACCAATCTTATTAAGGAAAACCCTTCAAAGTAATAGTAGAAATTAATACAGTAATGAATAGCCCTAAAAGTAGGAGCTAAGCGGAAAAATAATGCATTACAAGCTATAGTCGATACAGTGCCTTCTCCAAAGTTTATATCAGATAACTTCTTGTGAAGTGCATTATACGTTTGCTTAGAAATGTTAAGAATTCCCTCGATTAATATCTCCTCTTGGCTACTGGTAATACTGCTCCTGCTCTCCTCAAATCCAGACAGATAATTTTTTAATACATTATCGACTGATTTTTGGCTGAACATGAGTGTGAGTTGAGAAGCAAATAAGTATTTTTCTTCCAACACATCCATATCCTTTGGTACAAAGAATGGAACATTATCGACCCACACTATTTTAAAGTCGCTAAGGTCTAAACCTAACGAATTGATATCATAAGCACCAACCATATCTCAAGTCATAAATTAACCATACATATTGCGCCGATACTGCCCGCCGACCTCAAACAGCGCGTTCGAAATCTGCCCCAACGAGCAGAATTTCACCGTTTCCATCAACTCGCCAAACAAATTCCCGTTGGCTACGGCGATTTGCTGGAGGCGCGCCGGCGTTTCGGCTGCGTTGTGCTGGTGCAGCAGGCTACGAGGTGATGCGGGGCAGCGGCAGAAAGTAGCCTTTGATGCAGTCGAGGTTGCGGACGCAGATTTGGATGTGATTCTTCTCGCGGAAGCCAGCGGTTTCGTAAATAGGCTCACCTTCCCAAAATACGCCGCGTACCGAATCAAACGCTGGCCGGTTCTCTTCCTCGAAGGAGGTATGAAGCATTTCGATGACCGCGCAGTCTAATTCGCGGAGAAGCAAATCGGCGGTGCGTCCCCGGTTGCGCGGCAACTTCGTGGCGGAGGTTTCCAGCGATGTTTGCAATAGCCGATAAGCGGATTTCAGGTATTCCAGGTTGTCGTAATCCAGCAGGTCCAGGCAATTACCCAAGTCCAGAATGACCCCGATAACAGCAGGTTGTCTGATATTGCTGCCGGGGCGTTGGCTCAATTCCGTTGCCCATTGTAAGGCCCGGCTGGGGCTGTTATCCCAGAAATAGATGCCATTGCCCAGCCAGTCGTAAGGGTTATTACGCGCCTCTAATTCGGCTTGCCCAGTTAAAACCTTTTCTACAATGCTGGCATCGGTGCCGTGAAAACCCAGCGTTAGGCCGGTTCGTGCGGTATACATAGGTTCTTATACTGCGCCTCTAAATCACCTTTCTCGGTGATGATACCAGCCTTGACCAAAAAATCGTGCGCCGCCTGCTTGTCGTTTGCCAACCGCAAACGCAGCTTTTCAAACTGCTCGATGTCTCGCGCTACTTTCTTGTTCATGGCAATATGATTTTTGGGGTCGTAAATACCTGTCGTCGCTAACACCACGGCAAGTTAATGGGTTCTTGAAAACGCAGCTCTACATATTCCTCCTATACTGCCCGCCGACCTCAAACAGTGCGTTGGTAATCTGGCCCAGCGAGCAGTATTTCACCGTTTCCATCAACTCGTCAAACAAATTCCCGTTGGCCACGGCGATTTGCTGGAGCTGCTTAAGGCGCGCCGGGGTTTCGGCGGCGTTGCGCTGGTGCAGCAGAGTGAGCATGTCGATTTGATACTGCTTTTCCTCCTCCGTGGCGCGGATGACTTCGGCCGGTACCACCGTGGGCGAGCCCGTGGACGAGAGGAAGGTATTGACGCCGATAATGGGGTACTCGCCGGTGTGCTTCAGCATCTCGTAGTGCATGCTTTCCTCCTGGATTTTGCCGCGCTGGTACATGGTTTCCATGGCCCCGAGCACGCCGCCGCGCTCCGTGATGCGGTCAAATTCGAGCAGCACCGCCTCTTCCACCAGGTCGGTCAGCTCCTCGATGATGAAGGAGCCTTGCAGCGGGTTTTCGTTTTTGGCCAGGCCCAGCTCGCGGTTGATGATGAGCTGAATGGCCATGGCCCGGCGCACGCTTTCCTCGGTGGGGGTAGTGATGGCCTCGTCGTAGGCGTTGGTATGCAGCGAGTTACAGTTGTCGTAGATGGCGTAGAGGGCCTGCAACGTGGTGCGGATGTCGTTGAAGTCGATTTCCTGGGCGTGCAGGCTGCGGCCGCTGGTCTGGATGTGGTACTTCAGCATCTGGCTGCGGGCGTCGGCGCCGTACTTCAGCTTCATGGCCTTGGCCCAGATGCGGCGCGCCACCCGCCCAATGACGGCGTATTCGGGGTCGATGCCGTTGGAGAAGAAGAAGCTCAGGTTGGGCGCGAAGTCGTTGACGCTCATGCCGCGGCTCACGTAGTATTCCACAAACGTGAAGCCATTGCTGAGCGTGAGGGCCAGCTGGGTAATCGGGTTGGCCCCCGCCTCGGCAATGTGGTAGCCGGAGATGCTGACGGAGTAGAAGTTACGCACCTTCTCCGTGATGAAAAACTGCTGCACGTCGCCCATCAAACGCAGGGCAAACTCGGTGCTGAAGATGCAGGTGTTCTGGGCCTGGTCTTCCTTGAGAATGTCGGCCTGCACGGTACCGCGCACCTGCGTCAGGGTTTTGGCTTTGATGGTGGCGTACACGTCGGCGGGTAGCACCTGGTCGCCGGTCACGCCCAGCAGGCGCAAACCCAGGCCGTCGTTGCCGGCCGGCAGCTCGCCCTGGTAGCGGGGGCGGGGCTGGCCGTAGCCGGCGTAAATACCGTCGATTTTGGCCTCTACTTCCTCGGTCAGGCCGTTTTCGGCGATGTACTTCTCGCAGTTCTGGTCGATGGCCGCGTTCATGAAAAACGCCGCCAGCGTGGCCGCCGGGCCGTTGATGGTCATCGAAACCGACGTGCTCGGGGCGCTCAAATCGAAGCCCGAGTAGAGCTTTTTGGCATCGTCGAGGCAGGCGATGCTCACGCCCGCGTTGCCGATTTTGCCGTAGATGTCGGGCCGGTGGTCGGGGTCCTCGCCGTAGAGCGTCACCGAGTCGAAGGCTGTGCTCAGGCGCTTGGCCGGCAGGCCCATGCTCACGTAGTGGAAGCGCCGGTTAGTGCGCTCGGGCCCGCCTTCGCCGGCAAACATGCGGGTCGGGTCTTCGCCCTCGCGCTTGAACGGGAACACGCCCGCCGTGTAGGGAAACTCGCCGGGGAAATTCTCCTGCATCGCCCAGCGCAGGCGGTCGCCCCAGCCGGTGTAGCGCGGCACCGATACCTTCGGTATCATGTTGCCCGACAGCGACTTAGTGTGCGTCTGCACCTTTATTTCCTTGCCCCGCACCGAGTACACGTACTCGGGGTTGCGGTAGTTTTGCAGGGTATTCTCCCAGTTTTCCAGAATGGCCTGGCTGTCGGCATCGAGCCGGCGCAGCTGGGTTTGCTTGTTCTTGGTGAATTCCTCCACGGTACCGGCCGGGCTGTTTTTATCGGCCCCGTAGTGCTCCTGCAGCTTGGCAAACGCGCCGGCCACCTCGGCAATGTGGGCCTGCTCGCGCACGCGCTGGTCGTAGGCGCGGTTGGTTTCGGCAATTTCGGATAGGTAGCGCGTGCGGTTCGGCGGGATGATGTAAATCTTCTCCGAGTCCGACGTGCTGGTTTCCAGGTGCGAGTTAAACGTAGCGCCGGTCTTGGTTTCCAGCATCTGGAGCACCGCCCGGTACAGCCGGTTCATGCCGGGGTCGTTGAACTGCGACGCGATGGTGCCGAATACCGGCATTGTGTCGGTGGGCGAGTCCCAGCGGTTGTGGTTGCGCTGGTACTGCTTGCGCACGTCGCGCAGGGCATCGAGCGCCCCGCGCTTATCAAATTTATTGAGGGCAATGACGTCGGCAAAATCGAGCATGTCGATTTTTTCCAGCTGCGTGGCCGCGCCGTACTCGGGCGTCATTACGTAGAGGCTGGCGTCGGAGTGCTCGATAATCTCGGTATCGCTTTGGCCGATGCCGCTGGTTTCCAGAATGATAAGGTCGTAGTTGGCGGCCTTCACCACGTCCACCGCATCCTGCACGTACTTACTCAGGGCCAGGTTGCTCTGGCGCGTGGCCAGGCTGCGCATGTACACCCGTGGCGAGTTGATGGCGTTCATCCGAATGCGGTCGCCGAGCAGCGCGCCGCCCGTTTTGCGCTTGCTGGGGTCCACCGAAATGATGGCGATGGTCTTGTCCGGGAAGTCCATTAAAAAGCGCCGCACCAGCTCATCCACTAAGCTGGACTTGCCCGCGCCGCCCGTGCCGGTAATGCCGAGAATGGGGGCAGCCCCACCCCCGGCCCCTCCCCTTTGGGGGAGGGGAGCCACGGCGGCGCGTTCGTCTCCATTCATTTGGCTCTCCTCTCCCGCAGGATTCCGCGCATCTAGCGGAGAAGGGCCGGGGGTGGGGCGCAATGTGGAGGGCGACCCCATTAGCTCCGCTCGCACTTTCTCAAACTCCTCGGGGAAGTTTTCGGCGGCCGAAATCAGGCGGCCGATGCTGCGGGCGTCTTTTTCCTTCACGTGGCTGACTTCGCCGTTCAGGTTTTGGCCGGTCGGGAAGTCAGCCTGCTCCAGCAGGTTGTTAATCATGCCTTGCAGGCCCATGGCGCGGCCATCGTCGGGCGAGTAGATACGGGTGATGCCGTAATCCATGAGGTCGGCAATCTCGGTGGGCAAAATCACGCCGCCGCCGCCGCCGAACAGCTTGATGTGGCCCGCACCGCGCTCCTTCAGCAAATCGTGCATGTACTTGAAGTACTCGTTGTGCCCGCCCTGGTAGCTGGTGATGGCAATGGCCTGGGCATCTTCCTGAATGGCGCAGTCCACTATTTCCTGCACCGAGCGGTTGTGGCCCAGGTGAATAACTTCGGCACCGCTGCTCTGGATAATGCGGCGCATGATGTTGATGGCAGCGTCGTGGCCGTCGAACAGCGCGGCGGCCGTGACGATACGCACGTGATTCTTAGGCTTGTACGGGGCAACTGGGGCGGGATGCATAGGGGAGGAGGGTAGGGCGAAGTGTGGATTTCGCTTTGACGCTGGAATAGGCCAAAGACGAGGATTTTTCAGTGCACGAAGGTACGCAGAAGCCCCGGCGGGGTCGGCCGCGGCATCAGGGGTAGGAATAGGCTAACAGTACTCGGTTTGTAAGTACTCTAGAAACTCGGGCCACGTGAGGCCGAGAATTATGGAGGTTTCTTCGTCGTGGCCGATAAATGGAGTTTCAATAAAACGCCCGGTAGCCTTCTCAATGGCAAAGGCCTCCCCATCGTGGGCACCTATCAGAAAATAGCCGGAGTAAGATTGGGCCGCTTCGTGGTCGGTATTGAATTGCAGCAATTCGTCGGCTTCAACCAAGTAAGCCCACCCAAACTGATACGTGCTTTCAGCTGTGAACAAATAAGCCAAATATTCTTTCGGAAGCTTAAAGTCAAGCTGTGCTAAGAAGTCCTGTTGGTAGGATGGAATCATAAAAAGGCATTGTGAGCGGTTAACTCATTTGCAGCCCAAGGAGTTGGCGAAGCAATAGGATGCACCAAAACCCACCGAATTGGATACCCATAAAATTAAACAGCCGGGCCACCTTGCGGCGGCCCGGCTGCAAAAGCGGCGCAATGAAGCTTACGCCGGAATCAAATTATGCGGGTTAATCACGAATTTCTTCGCTACCCCGCTGTCAAACTCGGCGTAGCCCTTGGGCGCGTCGTCGAGGCTGATAATCTCCACGTTCACGGCCTTGGCAATCTGGATTTTATCATACAGAATGGCCTGCATGAGCTGGCGGTTGTAGCTCATTACGGGCGTTTGGCCGGTGTGGAAAGAGTGGCTTTTGGCCCAGCCCAGGCCGAAGCGGATGGACAGGTTGCCGGTTTTGGCGGCCTGGTCCTCCGCGCCGGGGTCGGCGGTTACGTACAGGCCGGGGATGCCGATGGAGCCGCCCGCGCGGGCAATTTCCATGAGCGAGTTGAGCACGGCGGCGGGCACTTCGGTCTTGGCCTGGGCGCCGTGGCCGCTGGCCTCAAAGCCCACGCAGTCGATGGCGCAATCCACCTCGGGCACGCCCAGGATGTTGGCAATCTGGTCGGCCAGGTTGGCGTCCTCGTTCAGGTCCACGGTTTCGCAGCCGAATGAGCGGGCGTGCGCCAGGCGCGCCTTGTTCATGTCGCCCACAATGACCACGGCCGCGCCCAACAGCTGCGCCGAGGCGGCGGCGGCCAGGCCCACCGGGCCCGCGCCGGCCACGTACACCGTGGTGCCGGGGCCCACGCCGGCCTTCACGGCCCCGTGGAAACCAGTGGGAAAAATGTCGCTCAGCATGGTCAGGTCGCGGATTTTCTCCATCGCCTGGTCCTTGTTGGGAAATTTGAGCAGGTTAAAATCGGCGTAGGGCACCATCACGTACTCGGCCTGGCCACCGACCCAGCCGCCCATGTCCACGTAGCCATAAGCGCCACCGGCGCGGCCCTCGTTGACGGTCAGGCAGATGCCGGTTTTCATCTCCTTGCAGGTGCGGCAGCGGCCGCAGGCCACGTTGAAGGGCACCGACACGAGGTCGCCCTTCTTGAGAAACTCCACGTCGTCGCCGGTTTCGATAACCTCGCCCGTGATTTCGTGGCCCAGTACCAGGCCGGCCGGGGCCGTGGTGCGGCCGCGCACCATGTGCTGGTCGGAGCCGCAGATATTGGTCGAAATTACTTTCAGAATTACCCCGTGGGTAATTTTCTTGCCCTTGGGGTTTTTAAGCTCCGGGAAATCAATGCTTTGCACTTCGACCTTGCCGGGGCTCAGGTACACAACGCCTCTATTACTAGCCATAAGATGGGAATTAAAAAAAATGAATATAAGATATTGATTATCAATAACTTAATTGAAAAAGCACTTGTAATTAACAATCAGAGCCATATAAAATATAACTCGCTGGTTATCAATTACAAGTGCTCTAACTACGCAGGCTAAGCCACGCGGCTTATTTGCCGGCCACGGCCTCCAGGCCGGCAGTGGCCACGGTGTGGTCGTTCTCAACGGAGTCGCCCGACACGCCTATGGCCCCGATTACCTGGCCGCTGCCATTGCGAATGGGCAGGCCTCCGGGGAAGGTGATGAGGCCGCCGTTCGACACCTCAATATTGAAGAGCGAGCCGCCGGGCTGCGACGCCTGGCCGAGGTCGCCGGTGGGCATGTCGAAGAAGCGGGCCGTTTTGGCCTTCTTAATCGAAATGTCGAGCGAGCCGAGCCACGCATCATCCATGCGGGCGAAGGCCACGAGGTTGGCCCCGGCATCAACCACGGCAATGTTCATTTTTACACCTAAGTCAAGCGACTTCTGGTGGGCGGCCTGGATGGCGGCCTGGGCCTGTTCGAGGGTGATACCCATGAGGATGGTGGGGTTTTGGAAAAAGGGAGGAAATAATGACCGCCAAAATGACGGGCCGCCTCCCTAACCGCATTTTCTGGGTGCTGGTTGTGGCAGGCCGCGCAATTGCGGGGATTTTGTACCACTTGTATGATAAGGGCTCCCCGCTTACGCCAACCGCCCAGGGGTCACCGAAACGCTACCGGCGTGCCCAGCGCTAGCCGCCAGGCCAGCAGGCCCAGCAGCGCCAGCCCCACCAGGCCCCAGGCCACGCGGGTGGGCTGGGGCAGCGCTTCGTTCGGGCTGGAAAACTCTTGGTTGCAGCCAATGGCCAGCGGCAACAGCAGCAGGCCCATGGTGGCGTAGTGCAGCGCCTCGTTCACGCCCAGGTGCGGCAGCTTGCTCAGGGCCAGCAGCAGCGAGCCCAGCACCCAGGGCCCCGCCACCCCGTACACAATCAGCCGCGCCCGATTCTCGAATTGCAGCGCCGTGCGCGAGTCCTGGGCCAGCAAAAAAGGCACCGCTGCCAAAAAGCCCAGCCCCAGCTGTACCAGCGCAAACAGCAGCCCTAGCACCGTGCTGGGCCAGGTGCCACCCCCGCCCAGCAGCCAGTTGGGCACGTACCACGAGCCTGATTGCGTAACCATGTCGGCCAGCAGGCCGCCCAGCACGGCATTGGTGGCGTGCAGGGCTACCCACAGCAGCAGCAGCTTGGGCAGGCCGCGGCGGTGGCGCAGGTATAGCCAAAAGAGCAGGAAAGCCCCTGCGCCCAGTGCCGTAAGCAGCACCGGCCCCAGGCCGTATACGTTCACCACGGAGTCGCGCTGCCAGCCGCCATCCCCCAAAATGAAGCGAATGCCGCTGAGGCTCCAGATGCCCGGAATGTTGGCCCGCCGCGCCACAAATACCGGCGCGGCCTCGGCCAGCAGGTGCACCAGCTGGTAGGCCAGCAGGTAGCAGGCCGTGCCGTTGAGCAGCAGCATGGTAAACTTGGCCCGCCCGGCAGCAGGGGTCGAATCGGCGGAGGGAGCGGGGGCGGACTGCAAAGCGACGGGTGGGAGGTGGGCCAGGGACGGGGGCCAACCCCAAACATACGCCCCGCCGCAAAATGGCCGTATCTTCGCGTTGCTAAAAACCGCCCTCCGTTGAAGAATATCCGTAATTTTTGCATTATTGCCCACATCGACCACGGCAAAAGCACCCTGGCCGACCGCCTGCTCGAATTCACGAGCACCGTGGCCAAGCGCGACATGCAGGCCCAGCTGCTCGATAACATGGACCTGGAGCGTGAGCGCGGCATCACCATCAAGAGCCACGCCATCCAGATGCAGTTTCCCTACAAAGGGGAAACCTACACGCTCAACCTCATTGACACCCCCGGCCACGTCGATTTCAGCTACGAGGTAAGCCGCAGCATTGCCGCCTGCGAAGGCGCGCTGCTCATTGTGGATGCGTCGCAAGGCATTGAGGCCCAGACGATTTCCAACTTGTACCTCGCCATCGGGGCCGACTTGGAAATTATTCCGGTGCTCAATAAAATCGACCTTCCGCACGCCATGCCGGAGGAGGTAACCGACGAGATTGTGGACCTCATCGGCTGCAAGCCGGAGGACATTATCCACGCTTCGGGCAAGGCCGGCATCGGCATCGAAGCCATCCTGAACGCCATTTGCGAGCGCATTCCGGCCCCCAAGGGCGACCCCGAGGCGCCGCTGCAAGCCCTCATCTTTGACTCGGTGTTCAACTCGTACCGGGGCATCGAAGTGCTGTTCCGCATCAAGAACGGCACCATGCGCAAGGGCGACAAGGTGAAGTTTATGGCCACCGGTAAGGAGTACGGGGCCGACGAAATCGGCATCCTGGGCCTCAACCAGGAGCCGCGCCAGGTAATGAGCGCCGGCAACGTGGGCTACCTCATCTCGGGCATCAAGGAAGCGCGCGAGGTGAAGGTGGGCGATACCATCACGCACGTGCACAACCCCACGGCCGAGGCCATCCAGGGCTTTGCCGACGTGAAGCCGATGGTATTTGCCGGCATCTACCCCGTGGATACCACTGAGTATGAGGAGCTTCGCTCCAGTATGGAGAAATTGCAGCTCAACGACGCCTCCCTGGTGTGGGAGCCTGAAACGTCGGTGGCGCTGGGCTTCGGCTTCCGCTGCGGCTTTTTGGGCATGCTGCACATGGAAATTGTGCAGGAGCGCCTAGAGCGCGAGTTCAACATGACCGTGATTACCACGGTGCCGAGCGTGCAGTTTCACGCCACCGGCACCAAGGACCAACTGCTGACCATCAACGCGCCGAGCGAAATGCCCGAGCCGAACATGATTAAGCAAATCGAAGAGCCATATATTAAAGCGCAGATTATCACCGCCGCCGAGTATGTGGGGCCGATTATCACGCTGTGTATGGAGAAGCGCGGCATCATCAAGGGCCAGAGCTACCTCACCAGCGAGCGGGTAGAAATGACCTTCGAATTGCCGCTGTCCGAAATCGTGTTTGACTTCTTCGATAAGCTCAAAACCATCAGCCGCGGCTACGCTTCGCTCGACTACGAGCTGATTGGCTTCCGCGAGTCCGACATGGTGAAGCTCGACGTGATGCTGAACGGCGAGAAGGTAGATGCCCTCTCGGCCATTGTGCACCGCTCGAAGAGCTACGAGTGGGGCCGCCGCCTCTGCGAAAAGCTGCGCGAGCTGCTGCCCCGCCAGATGTTCGACATCGCCATTCAGGCCAGCATCGGCCAAAAAATCATTGCCCGCGAAACCATCAAGGCGCTCCGTAAAAACGTAATTGCCAAGTGCTACGGCGGCGACATCAGCCGCAAGCGCAAGCTGCTCGAAAAGCAGAAGGAGGGCAAAAAACGGATGCGTACCGTGGGCTCGGTCGAGATTCCGCAAGAAGCGTTTCTGGCGGTGCTCAAAATTGACTGATAACGAAAAGGCCGGCTCCCGTAAGGAAGCCGGCCTTTTTAGTTTAAAGGAGCACAATGCTTAGTACGTGCTCGGATTAGTTTTGAAACCGTTGGTAGTTAGGCTAGGGCCTTCGCTAGGGCCTTCGTACTGAGCTTTGCTCAGGCCCAGCGTGATTGGCCAGAAGAAGAGCGCCAGAATTAAGTCTCCCGTACTGCGTTTGCCGAAGGACTTTGCCAGGCTGATATGCAGCGTGATGCTGAAGTAAATGTTTACAAACGGAATTAAGTAAAAGAGCATCTTAACTAGTTCGCGGCCCACAATCTCGTGCATGATGACGATGTTATAGATAGGTACCAGAATGGCCCAGCCTGGCTTACCTGCCTTTTCAAACGTTTTCCAGCCCCCGAAAATGAAACCTATAAACAGGCCCAGAAAAACCAGGTTAAAAAGTATGGCGATTATGCCGACAATCAGGCCGGTGAGCGAAAAGAGTAGGGGAGTTTGCATGCGTAGTGAACGGGGGGTTGGATGAAGAGTTGGTGTTTTGCTTGCAATATAGGCTGGGTTATAAAATTTCCATGTTTACTAAATTAATTGCTTGCTTGAATTGCTTCCCTGGTCTTCGGATAGTTACATCAGGTGCGTTCGCTATTCGCTGGTTTGTGCTTTTGAGCTTGTTGGTTGGCGGGCTGCCGGCGCTCCAGGCTGCTCCCTCACTGCCTAGGCGAGCCGCCGCAGCTCGCCCGCCCGCCCCCGTGCTGCCCGACACCCTGGCCCAGCGCATTGAGCGCGCCTACTTCACGCTGAGCCGCATCAACGGGGCGGCCCGCCGCAACGCCGATACCGACGACCTGAGCGACGACCTGCCCACGGTGGAGGAAAACCTCGAAACCATCCGCCAGAACCTGGAGCAGTACGGCAATGTGGTAGACGTGAAGCAGTTGCAAATGTATCGCGTGCTGCTGGCCGACATGCAGGAGAAGCTCGGCGCGTGGCGCGCCACCCTGGCCGATGGCAGCAAGCAGCTCACCGCCACCAAGGGCCGGCTCGATACGCTGGCCACCGAGCTTTCGCCTACCATTGCCCAAACGCCCGCCACCGCCGCCATCGAGCGGGCGCTGGCCCGCCTGCGCACCAAGCAAGACCGCGCCACCGCGCTGCTGGCGCGCCGCCACCAAACCGTAACGGCCCTGCAAACGCGGGTGTCGGCCGGCTTTATCCTGGGCTTGGAACTGCAAGACTTGGTGCGCGAGCAAATGGGCCGCTTCAATCGCCGCAACAGCGCGGCCGAGCTACCGCCACTGTGGCACCCCAGCCGCATTGTGGCCGACGAGGAAACCAGCGCGCTCGTGCGGCAGTCGTACGCTGCCCAGCGCTCGCTGGTGGGCTACTACTTTGCCGAGCACTGGGACTACTGGGTGTGGATGGTGCTGCTGGCGGGCGGCTTTTTTACCTGGGTGTTTCGCAGTTTCCGGGTACTGCGCCAGGCGGCGGCCACTGAGGCGGCCACGGGCGCGCCGGCCGCGCCGCTGGTGCTCACCGAACATCGCCTGCACTACCTGCGGCCGGTGCCGGTAGCGGCCGCGCTGCTGGTGGTGTTCAGCCTGGCCCCGTTTTTCGATTTGCAGCCGCCCGCTGCCTATACCGATTTGCTGCAGCTGCTGCTGCTGCTCACGCTCACGGCGCTGGGCTGGCGCAGTTGGCCGCGGCCGCTGTTTTGGTACTGGGTAGCCATCGTGGTCGCGTTTTTTGTCCTCAACATTACCTATGCCCAGCGCGCGCCGGGGCTGGGCGCGCGCTGGGCCATGCTGCTGCTTAATGCGGGTGCAGTGGCGCTGGGCTGGCGTTTCTGGCAGTACCTGCGGGGCCACCGCGTGCTGGCCGGCTTCGTGAAGCCCGTGGCGCTGCTCTTTATTGGCCTGAACGCGCTGGCCCTGCTGGCCAATGCCTACGGCCGCGTGAGCCTGGCCAAGATGTTTACCACCACGGCCATCTTCGGCCTCACGCAGGTGGTGGCGCTGTCGGCCTTCGTACGCATCGTTACGGAGGCGTTTTACCTGCAGGTGCAGCGCAGCCGCACGGCCGGCGGCCTCAATGGTCGCCTGGCTTTTGGCAAAATGGAGAGCGGCCTGCGCAAGGGCCTCACGGCCATGGTAAGCGTGCTCTGGCTGATGCTCTTCACCACCAACCTCAACCTCTACAACCTCTTCTACCGCCTTATCGGGCACGTGCTCACGGCCCCGCACAAGCTGGGCAGCACCACGTTCACGCTGAGCAGCATCCTGCTGTTTGTGGGCATCATCTTTCTCACCATTCAGCTCCAGAAGTACGCGGGCTACTTCTTCGGCGAAACCGACGACGAGTTCAGCGTGGAGGCCGACCGTAAGGGCTCCTGGATGGTGGCCATCCGGCTGGCAATTCTGGCAGTGGGGCTGTTTCTGGCTACGCTGGCCTCGGGCCTGCCAGTCGATAAAATCGCCATCGTGCTGGGGGCCCTGGGCGTGGGTATCGGCCTGGGCTTGCAGAACATTATCAACAACCTGGTGTCGGGCGTCATCCTCATTTTCGAGCGGCCGTTTCAGGTAGGCGACTACATTGAGGTGAAAGGCCAGACGGGCCGCGTGAAGGACATCGGCATCCGGGCCAGCAAGCTCATCTCGCAGGCGGGCTCCGAAATCATCCTGCCCAACGGCGACCTGCTCAGTAACCACGTCATCAACTGGACGCTCAGCAACAACCACATTCGCACCGAGCTGGCCCTCAACCTGGGCCCCGAAATCGACCTCGACGAGGCCCGCCGCCTCATCAGTGAGGAGATTCTCAAAAACCCCAACACCCTGCATAAAGTTGCCCCCGAAATCCTGCTCAACAACGTTACCACCACCGGCTACGACCTGCGCGCCCTGTTCTGGATAAACAACATTCGCCAGGAGCAAGCCCTGAAAAGCGAGCTGCTGGCCGGCATCTACCAGCGGCTCACGCAGGCGGGCATTGCCATGCGGTAGCGCGGACTTTCAGTCCGCGTTGGCTGCACTCTTTCCTCTTCGTTTTCACCGCGGGCTAAAAGCCCGCGCTACTTTTACCCCCATGCCCCAAGACGCCCCGCACCTTATCGACGGCAAGCAAACTGCCGAAGACATCAAAGTTGAAATTGCCGCCGAAGTGGCAAAAATCACGGCTACCGGCCAGCGCCCGCCGCACCTCGCCGCCGTGCTCGTGGGCCACGATGGCGGCTCCGAAACCTACGTGCGCAACAAGGTGCTCGCCTGCGAGCGCGTGGGCTTCGCCAGCACGCTGCTGCGCTTTGAAGACAACATCACTGAGGCCGCGCTGCTGGCCCAGGTGGCCGCGCTTAACGAAGACCCGGCCATCGACGGCTTTATTGTGCAACTGCCGCTGCCCAAGCACATCGACACCGAAAAGGTCATCGAGGCCATCCGCCCCGAGAAGGACGTGGATGGTTTTCACCCCATGAACCTGGGTCGCATGGTGGCCGGCCTGCCCGCGCTGCTGCCCGCCACGCCCTCCGGCATTGTGGAGCTGATGGCCCGCCAGGGCATCAAAACCAGCGGCCAGCACGCCGTGGTTATCGGCCGCAGCAACATTGTGGGTACTCCAGTTAGTATTCTATTAGCCAAGAACTTGGAGAATGCTAATTGCACCGTTACTTTATGCCACTCGCGCACCAAAAACCTGGCTGAAATCGTGCGCCAGGCCGACATCATTGTGGCCGCCATCGGCCGGCCCGAGTTCGTAACGGCCGACATGGTGAAGCCCGGCGCGGTGGTTATCGACGTGGGCACCACCCGCGTCACCGATGCCAACAAGAAGTCGGGCTACAGCCTGAAGGGCGACGTCAACTTTGCCGAAGTGGCCCCGCTGGCCTCGCGCATCACGCCCGTGCCGGGCGGCGTAGGCCCCATGACCATCGCCATGCTGCTGCTCAATACGCTGCGCGCCGCCAAGGGTGAGGTGTACGGTAAGTGAGTAAGTGAGTAACGTGTTGCCCCTGCCTGCAACTTGCTCATTTACTCACTTACTCATTTACCCACGCTACCGTTCGTAAATTTGGGTGACCGGAACCCCCGGTCGCGCCTTGGGCGTTGACGTAAGTCGCGCCCTTTTTTATGTTACTTATGTCTGCTGTTACCGATTTTCTCGCCGTGCTCCCAATTTTGCAGGGCGATGCTGCTGCTTCAACTCTTCCTGTAATGGAACAGTTTTATACTATTCAGGGTGAAGGCTTTAATACCGGCCGGGCGGCTTATTTCATCCGCCTCGGGGGCTGCGACGTGGGCTGCGTGTGGTGCGACGTGAAGGAGTCGTGGGACGCCGACGCCCACCCGCGCCAGGCCATCCCGGTCCTGGTGGCCGCCGCCAGCGAGTACCCCGGCCGCAGCGTCGTTGTCACCGGCGGCGAACCGCTGATGCACAATTGTGGTCCCCTCACCAAGGCCCTGCAAACGGCCGGCTTCCAGACCTGGATTGAAACCAGCGGCGCCCACCCGCTCTCGGGCAGCTGGGACTGGATATGCGTGTCGCCCAAGAAGTTCAAGGCCCCGCTGCCCGAGGTGCTGGCCCACGCCGACGAGCTGAAAATCATCGTCTTCAACGACAGCGACTTTGCCTGGGCCGAGGAGCACGCCGCCCTGGTGCCGGCCACCACGCGCCTCTACCTCCAGCCCGAGTGGAGCCGCGCCGCCCGCATGACGCCCGCCCTCATCGACTACGTGAAGGCCCACCCGCGCTGGCAGGTGTCGCTCCAGACGCATAAATACCTCGACATTCCGTAGCCCCTGGACTCATATTTGCGGTCATTCCCGGAACGGTTCGGCCACGTAGCCGTTAGGAATAAACCTGGGCTACTCGTCCGGGCCACGACTCGTACTCTATGATTCTGCAAAAATTTCTGCTGAGCTTCGGCCTAGTTAGCTGCTTGGCCACCGCGCCCGTTTTGGCCCAACAGGCTCCTGCCACCATCACTGATGGCAAGGCGCGCAGCCTCTACGAAAAGGCGCAGAGCCTGTATTACCGCGACCGCCAGCCCCAGCAGGCGCTGCTGGTGTGGCAGCAGCTCACCGATAAGTACCCCGACTACGGCGACCCGTTTCTGCGCAAAGCTTCGCTGCTCACCATATTGGGCGACCACCCCGGCGCGCTGCAAGCTTATAAAACCGGCCTCGGCAAGCTGCCCGTGGAGGCCGCCCGTGCCGGCGATTACCTAGTGCTGGGCAAGCTGGCCGCCGAAGTGGGCGACTACGCTACCATGCGCGCGGCCTACACTAACTACCTCAGCACCAGCCCCACCAACAAAAGCCAGGTGGCGCTGGCAAAGTTGCAGCTGCAAAACTGCGACTTTGCCGCCACGGCCATGGCCAACCCCACCGGCCCCGCGCCCGAGCGCCTGGCCGCCCCGCTCAACCAGTTTCGCAGCCAGTACTTTCCGGTGCTCACGGCCGATAATAAGTCGCTGATTTTCACCACCCAGCGCACGCCTGAAAAGGTGGGCCAGGAAAACGAGGACGTCTTCATCAGCACCGTGGCCCCCGATGGCACGTTTGGCGTGCCGCAGTCCATTTCGCCGGTCATCAACTCGCGCGAAAACGAGGGCACGGCCACCATCTCGGGCGATGGCAACACGCTGGTATTCACTAGCTGCGGCCGGGCGGGCGGCGTGGGCAACTGCGACCTCTACATCTCGCACCGGCGCGGCAGCCAGTGGACGGCCCCGCGCAACCTGGGCCTGCTCGTCAATTCCAAGGCCTGGGACTCGCAGCCCTCGCTCTCGGCCGATGGACGCACGCTCTACTTTGCGTCGCAGCGCGGGGGCGGCCTGGGTGGCTACGACCTGTACATGAGCACGTTGGGCACTGATGGCAGCTGGAGCCTGGCCCGCAACGTGGGCGCGCCCATCAACACGGCCGGCGACGACCTGGCGCCCTTCATCCACGCCAGCGGCACCACGCTCTACTACGCCACCAACGGCCTGGTGGGCCTGGGCAGCAGCGACATCTTCCGCGCCGAGCTCGATGCCAAGGGCCAGTGGAGCACCCCGCGCAACCTGGGCTACCCGCTCAATACCTTCGCCAACGAGGCGTCGCTGTTCATCTCCTCCGACAATAAGCGCCTCTATTGCACCCGCGCCGAGCCCGGCCGGCCTGGCGAGCCGGCTGGCATTACGCCGCCCATCGTGCTGTATGGCAGCGAAGTACCGGCCAGCGTGCGCGCCCGCGAAACCAGCACCTACACCCAGGGCCGGGTATTCGACGCCCTCACCAAGCAGCCGCTCAACGCCATGGTGCAACTCTTCGACCTCGGCACCAACGCCCTCACCCAGCAAGTGTACTCCGATGCCGAAACCGGCCAGTACACGGCCGTGCTCAACGAAGGCCGGGCCTACGCCATGTACGCCAGTGCGCCGGGCTATCTGCTTAAAAGCCTGAGTTTTGACTACTCAGTACCCCAGAAATTCGACCCGTTGACGCTCGACATCTATCTCGACCCCGCCAAAAGCGGCCGCAGCGCAGTGCTCAATAACCTGTTTTTCGATTCCAACCAGGCCGTGCTCAAGCCCCGCTCGCGCACCGAGCTCGACCGCTTGGTCGATTTCCTGCGCCAGGATACCGGCCTGCGCGTGGAAGTAGCCGGCCATACCGACAACGTGGGCAAGGCCGCCAGCAACTTGGCCCTGAGCCAACGCCGCGCCCAGGCCGTGCTCACCTACCTCACCGGCCACGGTGTGCCCGCCAGCCGCCTCCGGGCCCACGGCTACGGGGCGGCCAAGCCCCTCGTGGGCAACGATTCGGAAGCGCACCGGGCCCAAAACCGTCGAATTGAGCTGCAAATCCTGTAAAAAGCGCACTTCAAGTACTACTTGAAGCAGTTGGACTTGTGGTTAAAATTCAATAATTTCACTTAAAGCAAGGCTTGAAGGAAGTGGAAATATAGTAGGACTAATTCAATAATTGCTAGTGCCCGCCTAAGTGCGGGCATTTTTTTTGAATGAAGGGCCGCTTTTTTTGTAAGAAATAATAAATTGTAAATCAGTAGTTTGCGTAATCAGCAAAAAATAGGTTACTTAAAAAAGTACTAAAGTGACGAGGTTTTATTCAAAAAGAAAAATTAGCGTAGGTTTGGAACAGTTCTGAGGGTCGCCGCTATGGCAGCCTGGCCCTGGGCACCCAATTACTCACCATTTTTCACCCCCAACCTTTTTTTAGTATGAATAACCTCCTCGTTGCCGCCGCTTGTCTCACGGCCAGCCTCGCCGCCACCCCAGCGCACAAGAAGCAGCCCGGCCAGGACTATCCCAAGTCCATTCAGGTGCGGGCTACTACGCTCACCCAGGCGCTGGCCCACCGCATTCACCTCAATGAGGCCCAGTATGTGCGTATCAAGCGCCTGCACCTCCAATACCTGGGCGAGCGCCGCGAATTGGAGCAGTCGCTGGCCAGCGCCCCCGCCGCCGACCGCGATGCCAAGCTGGCTGCCGCCCAGCTGGGCTACGAGCAGTCGCTCAATGACCTGCTTCAGCCAAACCAGCGCGTGGCCTACCAGCAGCTGCGGGCCAACTTCACCGCCCACCGCCTCTAGCCAGCCACAACCCAATCCCCGCGGCACCGCTGGCCCCTCACCGGGCCAGTGGTGCTGCGGGAATGCGGATGGTGTTGAGTTCTGAAGGAAGTTGAACATCAACTCTGGAAGTGGCCGATGGCCCTTTCAGCTCGGTTGATAGAAATCAGAAACTGCCGGCCCCGCTCAACAGCTTGGGCTTGCAGGCGTCAGAATTAGTAGGCGTAACCAGTGCAGACTCGCTCTGGCAGGGGCGCGCCGCGCGGTTGGTCGCTACCCTCAAGCGCAAGCTGCCGGGGTAGGATAGGAGCCAAAAAAAGCCAGCCTACCGCACGGGTAGACTGGCTGATTTGTGAATGGGTGCCGATGCCCTAGCGGGCCGACATGGGCACGTAGTTGCGCTCGGTTTCGCCCACGTAAATCTGGCGGGGGCGGCCGATGGGCTCCTTGTTTTCGCGCATCTCTTTCCACTGGGCAATCCAGCCGGGAAGGCGGCCCAGGGCAAACATCACGGTGAACATCTCGGTCGGAATGCCGAGCGCCTTGTAGATGATGCCCGAGTAGAAGTCGACGTTCGGGTAGAGCTTGCGCTCGATGAAGTACTGGTCGGTGAGGGCGGCTTGCTCCAGCTCCTGCGCTATTTTCAGCAGCGGGCTGTCTTCCAGGCCCAGCGCTTTCAGCACCTCGTCGGCGGCTACTTTAATGATTTTGGCGCGCGGGTCAAAGTTCTTGTACACGCGGTGGCCAAAGCCCATGAGCCGGAACGAGTCGTTCTTATCCTTGGCCTTGTTGATGAACTTGCTAGTGTCGCCGCCATCCTTTTCAATAGCTTCCAGCATCTCAATCACCTCCTGGTTGGCACCGCCGTGCAGGGGACCCCACAGGGCGTTGATGCCCGCCGATACCGAGCCGTAGAGGCTGGCGTTGGCCGAGCCCACGAGGCGTACGGTGCTGGTCGAGCAGTTCTGCTCGTGGTCGGCGTGCAGAATGAGCAGCTTATTGATGGCCGCTACTACTACCGGGTTGACTTCATACTTCTCGGTAGGGAAGCTGAACATCATGTACAGGAAGTTGGAGGCGTAGTCGAGGTCGTTGCGCGGGTAGTTGAGCGGGTGGCCCACCGAGTTCTTGTACGTCCAGGCCGCGATGGTGCTCATCTTGGCCATGAGGCGCACAATAGTGAGGTCGATTTCCTCGGTGCTCTGGTTGGGGTTGATGCTCTCGGGGTAAAAGCCGGTGAGCGCGCAGGTGAGGCTGCTTAGGATGGCCATCGGGTGCGTGCTGCTCGGAAAGCCGTCGAAAATCTTCCGCATGTCCTCGTGCACCAGCGTATGCTTGGTGATTTGGCCGCTAAAGTCTTTCAGCTCGGCCTCGGTGGGCAGGTGGCCGTAGATGAGCAGGTAGGCTACTTCGAGAAAGCTCGACTTTTCGGCCAGCTGCTCAATGGGATAGCCCCGGTAGCGCAAAATGCCTTCCTCGCCGTCGAGAAAAGTGATGGCGCTCTTGGTAGCGCCGGTGTTCTTGTAGCCAGGGTCGAGAGTTACGTAGCCAGTCTGGTCGCGCAGCTTGCTAATATCGAAGGCTTTTTCGTGCTCGGTACCCTCAATGATGGGTAGCGTAATGGACTGGCCGCCCGGGAGGTTAAGTTCAGCAGTTTCTGCCATTGGTTGGGTAGGATAGGGAAGTGAGTTAGCCGCTTATTTCAAGCGCGAAGCTACGGCCCAGGCGGTGAGCCGGGAAATTTTTCCTGGCTGGCGAGCCGTGCATACTACAGCGCAGGAAGCCTGCAGGTTTCCGTAAGTGCTACAGTTTAGGGCCTCAGCGTGGATTGGTAACGTTTGCAGTGATTTTTGCAGAGGGAATATGCGGGTGCTACTTTCCAATGCAAAATTGGGTAAAAATGCTCGTGAGCAGGTCGTCGGAAGAGATTTCGCCCGTAATCTCGCCCAGGGCGCCCAGCGTGTGGCGCAGGTCGGCGGCCAGCAGTTCGGTGCCCCGGCCTTCGTTGAGGCCCTGGCGCACGGCCGCCAGGTGCTCAGCGGCCCGCTCCAGGGCGCGGGCGTGGCGCACATTAGTCACGATGGTGGCCGTGCCGGTGGTGGCCAGCCCCGCCCCGCGCACCTGCGCCAGCAGCGCCGTCTGCAGCTCATCGAGCCCCTCGCGCTGGCTGGCCGCAATGAAGACCACCGGCAGCGCTTGCGCCTGCTCACCGTGGGAAGTGGCCAACTGATAATCGCTAACCGATAGCTGAGCAGCCAGGTCGCGCTTGTTGCCCACGGCCAGCACGGGCAGCTTGGGTAGGGCGGCGGTCAGCTCGGCAATATCGGCCTGTACTTCACTGGGTGTAAGCTCGGTAAGGTCGAAGAGGTAGAGTAGTAAGGCCGCTTGCCCGATACGCTCGCGGGTGCGGCGCACGCCGATGGCCTCCACCTCGTCGGCGGGGTTGTCGCGCAGGCCGGCCGTGTCTACAAAGCGGAACCGCAGGCCGTCGATACTCACCTCATCCTCAATAAAATCGCGGGTAGTACCCGGAATAGCCGATACGATGGCCCGCTCCTCGCGCAGCAGCGCGTTGAGCAGCGTAGACTTGCCGGCGTTGGGCCGGCCGGCAATCACGGTGGTGATGCCATTTTTAATCACGTTGCCCAGCTCAAATGAGCGCAGCAGGCCCTGCACCACGCCTGTAACCTCGGCCAGCAGCCGCGCCAGCCCGGTGCGGTCGGCAAACTCCACGTCTTCTTCACCAAAATCCAGCTCCAGCTCCAGTAGCGAGGCAAACGTGATGAGGCGGGCCCGCAGGCCCCGCAACTCGTCGGAGAAGCCGCCCCGCAGCTGATTCAGCGCCACCTGGTGGCTCAGGGCTGAGTCGGCGGCGATAAGGTCGGCCACGGCCTCGGCCTGGGCCAGGTCGAGCGCCCCGTTGAGGAACGCGCGTTTAGTAAACTCGCCGGCTTCGGCCAGGCGGGCGCCCTGGCGTAGCAGCGCCGCCAGCACCTGGCGCACAATAAAATCGGAGCCGTGGCCCGAAATCTCCACCACATCTTCGCGGGTGTAGGAGCGGGGGCCGCGGTAGAGCGCCACCACTACCTCATCCAGTATCTGGGCGGTGCCGGGCTCGCGTAGCGTACCGTAGTGCAGGGTGTGGCCGGGCTGGGCCGACAGGTTTTTCTTCGAAAAAAGCGCCTGCACAATGCTCACTGCTTCGGGCCCCGAGAGGCGCACTACCGCCAGCGCCCCCACGCCGGGTGGGGTCGAGAGGGCCACAATAGTATCGGTGTAGCTAGCCGCAAGCATCAGGCAGTAAATAAGTTGCGGCCCACTTCGGCCGAAATAAGAACGGTGCGCCCCTCGTTAACGCATAGCTCCAGGGAGTTGTCGAACGCTACTCTGCTGAGCACCTGCACCTGCGCGCCCAGCGGCAGGCCCACTTTATCGAGGTATTGGAGAAAGGGGGCGGAGGTGTCTTTCACGGCGGCCAGCGTGCCGCACTCGCCCACGGCCAGCTCGGCCAGCAGGCGGTAGTCGGGGCGGCGCATGGCGCCATCCTCGGCCGGAATGGGGTCGCCGTGCGGGTCAAGCGTCGGGAAGTTCAGGAACGCATCGAGCCGGCGCGTAAGCAAGGGCGACTGCATGTGCTCCAGCTCCTCGGCTACGTCGTGCACCTCGTCCCAGCTAAAGCCCAGGTGCTGCACCAAAAATACCTCCCACAGCCGGTGCTTGCGCACGGTGAGCAGGGCCAGGCGGCGGCCCTCTGCCGTGAGGCGCACGCCCTTATACTTCTCGTATTCAAGCAGTTCCTTCTCGGCTAGGCGGCGCAGCATGTCCGTAACCGAGGCGGCGCGGGTGCTAAGCCCCGCCGCAATGCGGTTGGTGCTCACATCCTGCCCCGGCTCGGCCTCGGCCAGCTTATAAATGGTTTTGAGATAGTTTTCCTCGGCAATCGTCATTCAACTAAGTGCGGTAAGCATTGGCTTACCGTTGGAGTACATGGATAATTGGCTGAACGGTAAGCTGAAGCTTGCCGCACTTGCTCACCACTTTATGAGCGCCGAGGCCCAGGTGAAGCCCGAGCCGAAAGCAGCCAGGCACACGAGGTCGCCGCGCTTGATACGGCCTTCCTGCACGGCCTCGCTGAGGGCGATGGGGATGCTGGCGGCCGTGGTGTTGCCGTAGCGCTGGATGTTACTGAACACCTTGTCGTCACTCAGGCCCATTTTCTGCTGCACGTACTGCGTAATACGCAGGTTGGCCTGGTGCGGAATGAGCAGGTCGATGTCGGCGGCTTGGTAGTTGTTCTGGTCGAGCGCCTCCTTAATAACCTGCGGGAAGCGCACCACGGCGTGCTTAAACACGTTCTGGCCGTTCATATAAGGGTACATATCCTGCTCATTGGCAATGGCATAGTCCACGCGGCCCTCGCGGTTGGAGCCAGGCTCCTTCACAATCAGCTCCTCGGCAAACTCGCCCTGCGCGTGCAGGTGGGTGCTGAGAATACCGTTGCCCTCGGTGCGCGCCGGGCGCAGTATCACTGCGCCCGCGCCGTCGCCAAAAATGACCGACACGGCCCGGCCGCGCATGGTTTTATCGAGGCCCGAGGAGTGGATTTCGGAGCCCACTACCAGCACGGTATCGTACATGCCGGTGCGGATGAACTGGTCGGCCACCGACAGCCCGTAGATGAAGCCCGAGCACTGGTTGCGCACATCCAGAGCCGGCACGTTGCCGGTCATGCCCAGCTCGCGCTGCAGGAGTACGCCCGAGCCGGGGAAGAAGTAATCGGGTGATAATGTGGCGAATACGATAAGCTGCACATCGGCCACGGTGAGACCGGCGTTGGCCAGGGCGCGGCGGGCGGCTTCGGCTCCCATGTTGGCGGTAGTGTCCTTGCCTTCCTCAAACCAGCGCCGCTCCTGAATGCCGGTGCGCTCCTGAATCCAAGCATCGGTGGTAGACATCAGCTCTTCAAGCTCGGCATTTTTAACAACGCGGTCGGGGACGTAGTGGCCCACGCCGGCAATTTCGGCGTGGCGCAAAGTGGTAGGAGAAGCCATTGGAATAGGAAGCGTGAGGGTGGGCAGGGGGGGAGAGCGCTGAACGAAGCCAGCAGGTAAGCTGGCCCGCAAATAAGAAAAATTTATCCGAAATAATTCGGCTGGCTACCAGCCCGCCCCCATCCGGCTACGCGAAAGGGGCCGCAAAGGTCGGTCCTGGCAGGAGGCTTTCCAGCAAAACTCGTAATTTTTTGCCCTCGCCTGCCCATTGCACTGTCTCGGTGGGCACGCCGGCGGGGTAGAAAAGGGCGTCCGGCAAGGCCGCGGCTACGGCTGCCGCGGTGCTGGGCGCATCAGCAAAATCCACTACCAGGCCAGCTTGGTATTTACTCAACTCGCTTTCCCATAGTGAGTTGTGTGGAATGAGAATGGGCAAGCCGTGCGCCAGGTACTCGAACAGCTTGGTGGGCTGGCAGCGCTCGGTACTGGTGTGAGGTCGGTAGGGCAGCAGCCCCAGGTGGCTGCGCGCTATTTCGGCCACAATGCGGCGATGCGGCACCAGCCGGGCCCCGCCAACGAGCGTGAGCCAGGTGCTTTCGGTGGCCGCTACCCGTTGTAAATCAAGCAGTAAGCCAGGCTGCTGGCAAAAACCGACAATAGTGAGCGTGGCCCCGCCGGGCCGGGTGGCGCGCAGGTGGCGCGCCAGCTCAATAGCCTCCCACACCCCGTTGAGCACCGAGATGGTGCCCGAAAATAACAGCCGTAGCGGCTCGGCGGGCGTGGGTAGCGGGCGGGCCACGCGGGGAAGCTGTTCACCGGGCGCGGGCTGGTATTTGTTTTCGAGTAGTAGCACCCGGCTGGCGGGCAGCCGCGCTAGAAAGGGCAGCTCGGGCGCGTAGCTGGCTTCGGCCAGCAGCACGGCCGCCGCGCGCGCCGCCGCCGCGCCTTCCACCCAGCGCAGGCCCGCCGCCAGCCCGCGCTTGAGCCAGCCACGGTACACCTGCTGGGTGCGCACGTTGAGGGCATAATTCTCCCGGATGTCATACATGAACTGCCGACCGCCGCCCAGCGCCCGCCACAGCAGCGTGAGCGGCAGCAGTTCGGGCGCGTGCACAATAACCATACTGGGCCGCAGCGCCCGCAGCAGCCGCCAGTAGCGGCCTTGGGCCAGCAGGCGGCCCAGCCCCAGCCGCGAGCCCCAGAAAATGCGGTGCTGGCCCACCGGCGGCCCGGTGTCGGCCGTTGGCGCAGGCCCGGCGCTGCCGCAGGTGCGCCCCGCCACGTGCACCTGCCAGCCGGGGCGGGCGCGCAGCGTTTCGGCAAACTTGCCCCGCATGCGGGTATCATCCACCGGCTTGAGGACGGAGGCTAGCAAAAGCCGCGTTGGAGAGGAGAAATTGGCCGGCATGGCGGGCGGGGCGCACGAAAAGGCAGCCAATCGGCTAGCCTACCTGCCCCCAAAGATGCTAGTTTTGCCGGTAATTAACTCTTAACTGCTTTTCCCATGGAAAATACGGAAACTCATCACAGCCCCGTGCTCGACCGCTTTGCCGCCCAGGAGGCCATTGAGGAAGCCTGGAACGACCGCACCCTGCTCGACCAGCCCGAAACCAAAGCCGCCATCGAGCACGTTATCGAAGACCTCGACAAGGGCAAGCTGCGCGTAGCCGAGCCCCCGACCGAAGAAGGCGGCGACTGGAAAATCAACGAGTGGGTGAAGAAGGCCGTCATTCTCTATTTCCCCATTCGCCAGATGGCGACCCACGAAATCGGCCCTTTTGAGTACCACGACAAGATGCTGCTCAAAACCGACTACGCCGGCCAAAAAGTGCGCGTGGTGCCGCCCGCCGTGGCCCGCTATGGGGCCTACCTGGCCCCCGGCGTTATCCTGATGCCCAGCTATACCAACATCGGGGCCTATGTGGGCGAGGGCACGATGGTGGACACCTGGGCCACTGTGGGCTCGTGCGCCCAGGTGGGCAAGCACGTGCACCTGAGCGGCGGCGTAGGCCTCGGCGGCGTGCTGGAGCCCGTGCAAGCCCAGCCCGTCATCATTGAGGACGGCGCGTTCATCGGCTCGCGCTGCATCTTGGTTGAAGGCTGCCGCATTGGCAAGGAAGCCGTAATTGGGGCGGGCGTTACCATTACCGGCAGCACCAAAATCATCGACGTAACCGGCCCCGAGCCCAAGGAATACCGCGGCTACGTGCCGCCCCGCTCGGTTGTTATTCCGGGCACCATTCCGAAGCAGTTTCCGGCCGGCGAGTACCAGGTGCCCTGCGCGCTTATTATCGGTCAGCGCAAGCCGAGTACGGACTTGAAAACCTCGCTCAACGACGCGTTGCGTGATTTCGGAGTGAGCGTATAATTTTGCTAAATGAGCGTATATTATTTCGACGATGAAGAAGAAGGATTGGCTCGGGAAACGAGCCATCCTTTTTTTGTGTCGCACGCTACATCAGATTTCTACTATAATTTAAGGGATTACTTCTCTCCTTTTGGAAATGACTCTGGTTCTGATATGCTATTCTACTTGCAAGAGTGGTTTAATGAACGCTCGCAGGATGAAGACATAACAAGCTTCCTGCTAGAATTTCTTGAAATTAATCACCCTGGTAGTTTTGATTACATAAATTTGAGTAAGTACCCGTCGCTAATTAGTTTATGATATCAAGAACGTCATGCTGAGCTTGTCGAAGCATCTCTACCACGAGAGTAATCTCAATATTCAGAGTTAGTTACGCGGCAGAGATGCTTCGACAAGCTCAGCATGACGTTCTTTTTTTAACATAAACTATTTACTGACAAGTACTTAAATTCCAACAGCTAGCTGAGTTTGCTGTAAATAAACAAATTTATTGTGATGGTATTGACCAGTTCATAGTTGCTGCAGCTTTTGGTCAATGCAAAATTTCTGGCATGATTGATAAAGCCCTGTTCGTAATAGCAGAAAAGGCTTTATGTAGGCAATATTACTTTGCTAAAAAGGCTGGGCAAAAAGAAAATATTTCCTGGCCTTATACAAACCAATATCTGCAACGTATAGAAGTAATGCAAGCAGCTTTGAACAGTATGAAAGCAAAAAAGCCCGCTAATTAGCGGGCTTTTTTGCTTTCATACTGTTCAAAGCAGTGCTTATGCCGCTACCGGCTTCAGCTTCTCGCCAAACAGCGCCTTCACCTTGTCCACTTTGGGCTTGGCCACAAACTGGCAGTAGGGCTCGTGGCCGTGCATGTTGAAGTAGTTCTGGTGGTAGTTCTCGGCGGCGTAGAACTCGGGGGCCGCCGTGATTTCCGTTACCACGGGGTTCGGGAAAGCGTGGCCGTCGTTGAGCTTCTGCTTGTATTCTTCGGCGAACTGCTTTTGCTCGTCGTTGTGGTAGTAGATAACCGAGCGGTACTGCGTGCCCGCGTCGGCCCCCTGGCGGTTGAGGGTGGTGGGGTCGTGGGTTTTCCAGAAGATTTCCAGCAGCTCCTTGTAGCTAATCACGGCTGGGTCGAAGGCGATGTCAATCACCTCGGCGTGGCCGGTCATGCCGCTGCATACTTCCTTGTAAGTGGGGTTTTTGTTGCGGCCGCCGGCATAGCCGGAAACCACTTTCTCCACACCCTTCAAGTTTTGAAAAACGGCCTCGACGCACCAGAAGCAGCCGGCGCCGAATAATGCATGTTCAGTCACGGAATTGTCAGTTAAAGCGATGAAAAAACGGCTCCCAGCTAGTGCCAAGAGCCGCTCATCTAACGTGTAGCCGGGCCGGGTAGTTCAGCTATTGGCGGTTACTTGGCAAAGCGCGGGGCTACTACCAAGTCCTTCGAGCCGGCGGTGTACTGGTAGAAGCCCTCGCCCGACTTCACGCCCAGGCGGCCGGCCATCACCATGTTTACCAGCAGCGGGCAGGGCGCGTACTTGGGGTTGCCGAGGCCCTCGTGCAGCACCCGCAAAATGGCCAGGCACACATCGAGGCCAATAAAATCGGCGAGCTGGAGCGGGCCCATCGGGTGGGCCATGCCCAGCTTCATTACCGTGTCGATTTCGGCTACGCCGGCCACGCCCTCAAACAGGCTGATAATGGCCTCGTTAATCATGGGCATCAGGATGCGGTTGGCTACGAAACCGGGGTAGTCGTTGACTTCGGTGGGCGTTTTGCCTAGCCGGCGCGACAAGTCCATTACGCGCGCCGTCACCTCATCGGAGGTAGCGTAGCCGCGGATAACCTCCACGAGCTTCATCACCGGCACGGGGTTCATAAAGTGCATGCCAATCACCTGAGCCGGGCGCTTGGTAACGGCCGCAATTTTGGTAATCGAAATCGACGACGTGTTGCTGGCCAAGATGGCCCCGGCCGGCGCGTGCTGGTCGAGTTCGCGGAAAATCTGGAGCTTGAGGTCCACGTTTTCGGTGGCGGCCTCCACTACCAGCTCGGCGTCGGCCACGCCAGCGGCCACCGACGTAAACGTGCGGATGCGACCCAGCGTGCCGGCCTTATCCTCTTCGCTCAGGGTGGCTTTGGTTACCTGGCGGTCGAGGTTTTTGGTGATGGTAGCCACGCCCCGGTCAAGGGCAGGCTGGTTGATATCGATGAGGGCGACGGCAAAGCCGTGTTGGGCAAAAACGTGGGCAATACCATTGCCCATGGTGCCCGAGCCAATAACGGCAACGTTCATTGGGTGGGAAGAAAAAGGGTAAGAGAAAGCTGCCAGCCACTGCCAGCACTGCATAACAAAGTTACTGGCTAGGGAGGTTTTGGCTGGTCAGCTAAAAAAAATTCGCTCAACTTCATCTTTTTTCTAGCTGCGCCGTACAAACCGCTCAACAAGCCACACGGGCTTGTTTCTACCCTTTCACTCCATTCTTTCCTTTTCACTCATGGGCAACCTACTTTACATTATCGCCGTCATCCTCATCATCATCTGGGCACTCGGCTTCTTCGGTATTATGGGCGCTGGCCTGGCCGGTAACAACCTGCTGCACATCCTGTTAGTAATTGCCATTATTGCCATCCTACTGCGCGTTATCAGCGGCCGCAACCCGGTATAACTCGGGATAGCGCTTTCGCTTAAACATAGAAAAACCCCCGCCGTATACACGGCGGGGGTTTTTGTTTTGCCCAACGGCCGGCCTCTTAGTGACCGATGTTGAACAGAAAGTTGAATCGGATAACTGGGTTCGGATAAATGCTATTGTAGTTGTCCTGAAAATTATAAAGCACCACAATGTCGGCGGCGGCGCGGTTGCTAATCTGCGAGCGGTAGCCAATGCCGGCCAGCGGCGTTTGCACGGTGCGCGTCACGGTGCCCACGTACTGGTTGTATTGGTCCACGGCCAAAAACTGCGCCTTGGTAGACTCATATTCGGCGTGGATGAAGAAGTTATTATACACCATGAACTGCGCAAATACCTTGGCCCCGAAGCTGCTGGTGCTGATGCTGGTACTGGGGCCATTGCTGTAGTCTTGCCCATAGTGGTTGTACGCGTAGCTGATGCCAGGGCCAATGGAAAAGCGGTCCGTAACGCGGTAGCCAATGGCCGGCGAAATACTGAAGTTGAAATTGCTGTATCCGTAGAACGAGCTATAGCCCAGCCCGATACCCGAATACACAAACAGTTTGGTGTACTGCTCGGCGTGCTGCTCGGCGGCCTTGCGTGCCTGCTCGCGGCCGGGTAGCTCCAGGCCCGACGGGCTGTAGGGGCTCGGCTGCGCCTCGGCGGGCGCGGCTGGGGCTGGCGGCGTGTAAGTAGGCCGGGTAGCCGGCGTGTACACCGGAATGGTGGGGGCTACGTTGGCCGTATCGGTAGTGACCGGCGCGGGGGCCGGGCGCGGGGGCACCGTACCGGGAGGCGCGGTATTCAGCGAGGGTTTGCCTTGGGCCAGCACGCGGCCGGGGGCCAGCAAAACCACCGAACCTAGCAGAAAGGGCAGAAGCAGACGTTTCATGAACTGAAATTAGCGGAAAGGCAAAGAGAAATAAGGAAGAAGCCCAGTTAACTAGACGAAACCGCCAAAAGCGTCTGCTTAATTCCAGTAATTAAGCGAGTTGGTACATTTTCTGGCGTTGCGCTTTCAGCGTTTCGTCGGCCAGGTACTCTTCGTAGTTCATGCGGCGGTCGATGATGCCTTCGGGCGTGAGCTCGATGATGCGGTTGGCGACGGTTTCGATAAACTGCAAGTCGTGCGAGGCGAAGATGAGCGAACCCTGGAAGTCACGCAGCGCATTGTTCAGGGCCTGAATGCTTTCCAGGTCCAAGTGGTTCGTGGGGTCGTCGAGCACCAGCACGTTGCCGCTTTCGAGCATCATTTTGCTGAGCATGCAGCGCACTTTCTCGCCGCCACTCAGCACGTTGGGTTTCTTCTGCGATTCCTCGCCCGAGAACAGCATGCGGCCCAGCCAGCCGCGCACAAAGCTCTCGTCCTTCTCCGTCGAGTACTGGCGCAGCCAGTCCACGAGGTTCATGTCGCCGGCCTGGAAAAAGGCGCTATTTTCCTTAGGGAAGTAGCTGGGCGTGATGGTGGTTCCCCACTCGGCCTTGCCCTTGTCGGGCGTGGCTTCCTTAAACAGGATATCGAATAGGAGCGAAGCTGCGCGGTCGTCGCGGCCCACAATGGCTATCTTATCGCCCTTGTCGAGCGTGAACGACACGTTTTTGAGGACCGAATTACCGTCCACGGCCTTGCGCACGCCTTCTACGCTAAGTAGCTGGTTGCCAGCTTCGCGCTCGGGCTTAAAGGCGATGTAGGGGTAGCGGCGCGACGAGGGCTTAATTTCCTCCAGGGTCAGCTTTTGCAGCAACTTCTGGCGGCTGGTGGCCTGCTTCGATTTCGAGGCATTGGCCGAGAAGCGGCGCACAAACTCTTCGAGCTCCTTGCGCTTGTCCTCCGTTTTCTTGTTCACGTCCTGGCGCTGGCGCAGGGCCAGCTGGCTGCTTTCGTACCAGAAACCGTAGTTGCCGGGGTACATCGTGATTTTGGAGAAGTCCAGGTCAGCCATGTAGTTGCACACGGCATCGAGGAAGTGGCGGTCGTGGCTCACCACAATTACCGTGTTCTGAAAGCCATCGAGGAAATTTTCGAGCCAGAGCACACTCTCCGCGTCGAGGTTGTTGGTGGGCTCGTCGAGCAGCAGCACGTCGGGGTTGCCAAACAGCGCCTGCGCCAGCAGCACCCGCACCTTTTCGCTGGCGCCGAGGTCCGACATCACCGAGTAGTGCTTGTCCTCCGTAATGCCCAGGCCGCTAAGCAGTTCGGCGGCTTCGTAGTCGGCGTTCCAGCCTTCGAGGTCGGCAAACTCGCCTTCCAGAATGGCGGCGCGTTCGCCGTCGGCGTCCGTAAAGTCGGCCTTGGCGTACAGGGTGTCCTTCTCGCTCATCACTGCCCACAGGCGCTGGTGGCCCTGAATCACGGTTTGCAGTACCTGCTGCTCATCGTAGGCAAACTGGTTCTGCCGGAGCACCGCTAGGCGCTGGCCAGCTGGCAGCTCTACCGAGCCCGTATTAGGCTCCAGCTCGCCCGACAAAATCTTCAAAAAGGTGGATTTGCCAGCCCCGTTAGCCCCAATGAGGCCATAGCAGTTGCCGGGCAAAAACTTCACCGTTACGTCTTCAAACAGTACCCGCTTGCCATAGCGCAAGCTCACGTTGGTCGTGGAAATCATCTAAGCCGGGATAAAAAACCAAAAAATCTTTGCAAAAATACGCCGCCGCGCGTCCTTACCTTCTCCTAACGCTGCCCGGCGGCAAATTGTGCCCCCCGGGTTAGCACAACAACAGTTGCCCAAATGCAGTATAGAGGCTCAGGCTGCGCTAGTGGCCGCCTCGTTGCTCTCCCACTTCACGCATACTTTTTTATGGCCGCCCGTCCCAACTCTGCTTCTACTGCACCTGTGCTTACCCCCGAACAAAATGGCTTCCGGTTTGGCCTGATTACTGGAGTTGTGCTATGTATCTACACGCTGGTAGCCGCGTTGCTTGGCTTTTTCTCGCGCATTGAGGCGGGCAGCCTCGACGTACTCATTCTTATTATTGGCTCGGTGCTGGCCATCCGGCACCTCAAGCAGCTGCGCGGCAACCAAATGCCCTACCTCGGCGGCTATGGCACCGGTATTATTGCGGCCATGGTCGCTTCGGTGGTGCTCGGGCTGTTTTTTATCATCCTCACGGCCATCATGCCTAAGATGCTGGATTTGACACAGGTAGAAAATCTGTTCGGCTTCGATTTGTCGGTAGTAGTAGCCTTTCTGGCTATTATCCTGATGGGAACGATGTCGGGCGTCATCACCTCGCTCATCGCCATGCAGTACTACAAAGCCGATGCCATTGACCCGCTGAAAGCAATGGAGTAGCCGCGTGCTGGCTTCCAATTAAGAAAAGGGTTCTCTTCCACCAGTGGAAGAGAACCCTTTTTAATTAAAAACCTATTAGTGAGTTATTTAGCGAATTCAGGTAATGCGAATGGCACAAACTGCTGCACATCGCCCCCAAAGCGGTGAATTTCGCGGATAATGGTGCTACTCACGGCAGCCAGCGTGGGCGAGGTAATGAGAAACACCGTTTCCAGGCCGGGGCTGAGCTGGCGGTTGGCCTGGGCAATGGCGCTTTCGTACTCAAAATCGAGGGTGTTGCGCAAGCCGCGCAGTAGGTAGCGCGCCCCGGTTTCGCGGGCAAACTCGGTGGTGAGGCCCTGGTAGCTACGCACCGACACGCGCGGCTCATCCTGGAACAGGATTTCCAGTTGGCTCATCATCCACTCCACCGGTAGGTGGCGCTGCTTGCTGCTGTTGGTGCCAATGGCAATGATTATTTCATCAAAAAGCGCCGCACCGCGCCGCACCACATCGAGGTGGCCATTAGTAAACGGGTCGAAAGAACCGGGGAAAAGCGCGATTTTTTTCATGGCGAGAGCCAAAGGCAAGGGTGGATAAGCAGCTATTCGCAGAAAGCCAGGCTGAATAAATCGAAATGCCGGTAGTCGGCAATTTCATTCAGGTAATAAAAATATTTAAGCCCAAATGGCCGGGAGCCGAAGCGCAAATTGCGCACGTAGGTGCTCAGCAGCCCAAACGTGGCCGAGTCGCTGGTTAGCTCCCCCCAAATAGTTACGGCGTCCTGGTCAGGGTTCAGCCCTAGCTCCTGCATTACCAAAATGGTGTAATACACGGCATCTTCGGCAGTGCTGACGGTGAAGGAGTTGCAGAATTCCACCTGGCTGCCCAGCACAATGGCCGTCAGTTCCTGGTCAATCAGGTTGAGGTAGAGCTGGCGCGGCGCGGGGCCGGGCCCACGCTGGTGTAGCAGGCCGCCCAGCAGCGCTACCGCCTGCGGCAGCAGCCGGGCGCTGGGGCCGTGCACGGTGTGCAGCCACGCGGTGAGGCTGGCCGGCGCGGCAAACAGGCTCACCATGTCGGTGGCCGGGGCCGGCAGGTGCAGGGTATAGGCCAGTGCCTCTTCGGTGGGGGCTAAGGCCTGGTGCAGCTTCAGGTAAGCGGCCTCATCCCCAGTACGATACAAGGGCGCGGGCAGCAACGGGCAAGCCCGGCCGGCCAGCGCCAGCCGCAGCCGCGCCCACCCCGGCTGGCCCAGCAGCGGGTGCTGTGCGGCCAAGGTGGACAGGTCGGCCAGGGTAGCCAGCGCCACCTCATCGAAGGCTACTATTTTGTGGCGGGCCACATCCAGCGCGGCCACGCGCAGGCGTCCGGGGCCAGCCAGGGCGTAGAGGTGGTAGGCCGTGGGGTTGTGCGCGTCGAAGGTATCGTCGCGCAGGCTGAGGGTGTCGAAGGCGGGCAGGGTAGAAGGCACGGACAAAAATAGGCCGCTCGGCGGCCCGGCGGCGCCA
Source organism: Hymenobacter sp. H14-R3 (assembly GCF_030063445.1). Lineage (GTDB taxonomy): Bacteria > Bacteroidota > Bacteroidia > Cytophagales > Hymenobacteraceae > Hymenobacter. Next base: position 111,032 of record NZ_JASITD010000007.1, read on the forward strand.
AGCGCCCCCGCCGGGCCACCGGCGGCGGGCAATGAGGCGCTAAAGGTCGAGCAGTACCTGGGGCACAAATACGTCGTCGGTGCTGAGCAGGCCGCGCAGCACGGGATGCACCTGGGCCAGCGGCAGGGCCAGCAGTTGGCGCGGCGTGAACCAGGTCAACTCGGTCAGTAGTTGATTGTTAGCGTCGTGCTCGGGGTCGTGGCCCAGGCGCGGGGTGGCGGTAGGGTCTTCGGCCACTACTTCAAAGAAAACCTCCAGCGCTTGCAGCTCACCGCGCCGAAACTCGTGCAGGTGCAGCTGCCGGCCCACGCGCACGGCCAGGCCGGTTTCCTCCCTGAACTCGCGGCGCAGGCCCGATTTCAGGCTTTCGCCGAAAGCCCAGCCGCCGCCTGGGGGCGACCAAAAAACGGTGTTGCCCGGCAACAGGCCCCGGTGGGCCGCCAGCAAAATGGCCCCGCCCCGCACTAGTAGGCCGCCCACCCGCACCCGCACCATGCCCGCATAAGGAGTTAATGAAGGACTGGTTGTTTCGTTGGGGGAACTGGGCATAGTGTAGAAAAGGCAGGTAGTGCGTTGCCTTTACGCAAACCCGCCGGGCGCGGGTGCTTGGGCAATGTCCGCCGGCCCCGCGCGCCGGGCCGCCCGCTGCCGCTGCCCGCGCCGCCAGCGGCTAGCCAAAAATACCAGCAAGCCCACGGCCAGCGCCGCCGCTACCAGCGGTAGCAGCAGCGTAAAAACGGTGCCCACCACTGCCAATACATTTTCCAGGGTAGCAAACAGCGGGTTGGCCAGCCCGCCCGTGGTGGCCGTGGAGCCCGCCCGCAGCAGCGCCGTGCTGCCCTGCACCAGCCCCGCCGCGCTGCCGCCCACCAAAACGCCCAGCGTCCAGCGCAGGGTGGGGTCGAGGTGGGTGAGGGAGGATGTCATCAGCAGTGTGCCCGCGACGAACGAGGCGGGCGTGGTAAGCGTGTCGAGCAGGTGGTCAAACAGCGGCACGTAGTAGCCCGCCAGTTCGGCCACGGTGGCGGTGGCCAGCATCAGCAGGGCCGGCCAGGTGCTTAGCCAGTCGAACCCCGGCGAGGGGGGCAGCCAACCCATCCGGTGCGCCACGCTGGCCGCCAGCAGCGGCACAAACACCCGAAAGCCGCTGCACGCGGCCAGCCCCAGGCCCAGCGCGCCGGCCACGAGGTACTGCATTGTCGATACGTGTTCCATGGCAAAGGCCGCGAGGTAAAAGTGCGCCCGGAAGGTACACCCGGCCGGTATCTTTGAAGCACCTATGACTACCACCACCCCCGAACCTACCGCCGACCTCGAAACCCGCATTCGCGAAAAGCTGAAGCGCCAGTACTTTATGCACCTCATCGGGGCCGACCTCACCCGCATCGAGCCCGGCCGCATTGAGGCCGAGCTGGCGCTGGGCCAGCAGCACCAGCAGCAGCGCGGCTTTGCCCACGGCGGCCTGGTGGCCACCATGGCCGACCTGGCGGCGGGCTTCGCCGCCCTCACGCTCGTGCCCGAGGGCTGCGGGGTGGTTACGTCCGACCTGAAAATCAGTTACTTGAACCCCGGGGTGGGCTCCCGAATTAAAGCCATTGGCTGGGTGTTGAAAGCTGGGCGGCGGCTGCACTTCTGCGAGGCCGAGGTGTGGTGCGACAACGTGCTCATTGCCAAGGCCTCGGCCACAATGGCGGTGATTGAGCCCCCTGTTAGCTAACTTCCCCACTGCGTCAGCCAGTCCTGAATTTCCTAAAACTGTTGTGCTGAGCTTGCTTTCTTAACAGGAAGAAGCTGTCCTTATAAACAGCTGATTATCAAGTTTATAAGCTGTTGCGGGCCTTTAGCATAGCCATCCTTGTTACTTCGTGCTCACTACCAGATTCCCTTCCGTCCGCGACTACTTTCCCTTCGAGCCCACCGAGGACCAGGCCGAGCTATTCGTGCAGCTCGACGAGTTTTTGCGCGACCAGCTGCCGGGCCGCAAGGTGTTTGTGCTGCGCGGCTATGCGGGCACCGGCAAAACCACCGTGGTAAGCGCCCTGGTGCAGTGGCTGGCGCGCATGCAGCGCCGCTACACCCTCATGGCGCCCACCGGCCGCGCCGCCAAGGTGATGAGCGCCTACGCGGGCGTGCCGGCCAGCACCATCCACAAAAAAATATACCGCCAAACCAGCGGCGCGCCTAGCGAGCGCCTCAGCTTTCAGCGCCAGCCCAACCGCACCGAGGAAACGCTCTTCATTGTGGATGAGGCCTCTATGATTTCCGATGAGAAAGCCTTCGGCGAGAATGGCTTGCTCGACGACCTCATGGGCTTCGTGTTTGAGAAGAGCACCAACCGGCTACTGCTCATCGGCGATACGGCGCAGCTGCCGCCGGTGGGCCAGCTGCTGAGCCCCGCCCTCGACCCCGAGCTGCTGGCCCACCGCTTCCGCGCCCGCGTCGATGGCGTGGAGCTGCGCCAGGTAATGCGCCAGGCCGAGGCCTCGGGTATCTTGGTGAATGCCACTGAGTTGCGCGAGGAACTGCGGCAGGAGGCGCCCAATATCCAGCTGCACACCAAGGGCTTCAACGACATGTTTAAGATGGGCGGCGACAAGCTGGAGGATGGCCTGCGCTGGGCCTACCGCCACTTCGGGCACGAAAACACGACCATCATCTGCCGCTCCAACCGCAACGCCAACCAGTATAACCAGCTGATTAGGCGCACGTTGTTTGAGGCTGAGGAGGAGATTGAGGCCGGCGACTACATCATGGTGGTGCGCAACAACTACTTCTGGCTGCCCAAGGAGTCGGAAATCGGCTTCCTGGCTAATGGTGACTTCCTGGAAATCAAGAAGATAATCCGGCGCGAAGAAGTGTTTGGCTGCCGCTTTGCCCAGGCCCGCGTGCGGCTGGTGGATTACCCCGACGAGCCCGAGCTGGAGGTAAAGCTGCTGCTCGACACGCTGCACACCGAAACCCCGTCGCTGCCGCGCGACCAGAACGAGAAGCTCTACCAGGAAATACTGGCCGACTACGCCCACCTCGAAAAAAAAGCCGAGCGCAACGCCGAAATGCGCAAAGACCCGTACCTCAATGCGTTGCAAATAAAATTTGCCTACGCCCTCACCTGCCACAAGGCGCAGGGCGGCCAGTGGCAGGCCGTGTTCGTGGACCACGGCTTCATCAAGCCCGACGAGCCGGTGGGCGGCGAGTTTGCGCGCTGGCTCTACACGGCCATCACGCGGGCGTCGGAGCGGCTGTTTTTGCTCAACTTTCAGCGCCGGCTGCTGGCCAGCGGCGAAATAGTGGAGGAGGACGAAGCGTAGCGCCCCCACCTATTTTGCACCCGCGCGGAATTGAATGCCCCGCAACGGCGTTTGCCCCGCGGCGGCCGGCTTCATCCGGCGCCCAGCCTCACCGCGCTAGTTTGGCCGCAGATTTGCCTAAGCCGACTCAGCGCGTAAATTTGTTTTCTCCCCCATAACCTAATTTTTACACTGTCATGACGAAGATGCTTTTGCTGGCCCTGTGCCTCACGTTTGCGGGCACCGCAGCCCACGCCCAGGCCATGAAGCCTGCCAAATCGGCTGTGAAAGCGGCCGGCCCCCAGGTCGAGTTTATGGAAGTGAAGTACGATTTCGGCACCATTAAGCAGGGCGATATCGTGGACCACGTGTTCAAATTCAAAAACACCGGCACCCAGCCGCTGGTGATTTCCAACATCGGCGTAAGCTGCGGCTGCACCACGCCTTCGTGGACCAAGGAGCCCGTGCAGCCCGGCAAAACCGGCACCATCTCGGCCAAGTTTAACTCGGCTGGCAAAATGGGCATGCAAACCAAAGTGCTGACCATTGACTCGAACTCGGCTGGTGGCAGCACCACCGTTTCGCTGGTAGGCGAGGTGAAAGAAGCCGCTACGGCCTCGAAGTAAGCTCTTAAAACCCACGTAAAAAGGGGGCGCTGACCAATTGGTTAGCGCCCCCTTTTTACGTGGGTTTCATACATAATTAACTGATTGGCAGTTGATTATGCTTGCAGCTTGCTGATGGCCATTAGCAGCCACAGCCAGCCGGCAATCAGCAGGAGCCCGCCCAGCGGGGCCACCGCCCCAAACTTGGTAATGCCCGTGAAGCAGATGGCGTAGAGCGAGCCGCTAAACACCACAATGCCGCCCAGCCACAGGGTGGCCACGGTGCCCAGCGGGCCGCGCAGCTCGGGCCGGGCCACGGCCAGCACGCCCACCGCCAGCAGCGCCAGCGTGTGAAAAAACTGGTAGCGCACCGCCGTTTCGAAGGTTTCGAAGCGGCCGCTGGCTTCGAGCATGGGCCGCAGGCCGTGCGCCCCAAAAGCGCCGATGCCCACGGTGATGGCACCCAGCAGGGCCGCAAGCTGAAGAATGAGACGAGGATTCATGAAAAAGGGAGTAATAGGGGAAATTACCCCAAAGAACGTCATGCGCAGCATGACGTTCTCTCTCATAAAATAGTACTGCTATGCCCGCGCCGGCAAGTCGGTGGCCGAGAAGTGAAACGGCAGCAAATCGGCCAGGCTGTCGAAGCGCAGCACGGTGCCGCTGAGGCTGGGCAGTAGCAGCCAGATGGGCTCGCCCTGGCGCATTTCGTACTCCAGCATCACCTGGCGGCAGGCCCCGCAGGGCAGGGCCGGCGAAAAATCGCCCTCGGCCGGCCGGCCGGCCACCGACATGCCCACGATGCGCGGCGGCGGCGAGGGCCGGCTGCCCGCCAGCCCAAACAAGGCCGTGCGCTCGGCGCACAGGCCCGAGGGGTAGGCCGCGTTTTCCTGGTTGGTGCCCTGCACGAGGCTGCCATCGGCCAGCAGCAGCGCGGCCCCCACGTGAAAGTGCGAGTACGGCGCGTAGGAGTGGGCGGTGGCGGCGCGGGCGGCGTCCCACACCTGGCGCTCGGCGGGATTGAGCAGGTCGGGGGTGGCGAGCTCGTGGTAGCGCAGCGTGAGCTGGCGGAGCGTGGGAGAGTCGGTAACTAGAGCGGCCATGCGGCGGGAAAGGGAAATGGGGCGACAAAGAAAGGCAGGAATGAGGGAATTAGAAGTTAGAAGGAAGAAGGAGAAATCTGCGAGGAGGAATTAGGAAAAGGCGGAATGAGTAGATGTGTAGATTTCGCCTTACAAATCCTTCATTCCAAATTCCGGATTTCTACTTTTGCCCGCATGACTCTACCCACCCGTTTGCTACTGCTAGGGGCCGGCCGCTCGGCTTCGGCGCTCGTTCAGTACCTGTTGCGCCACGCGCCAGCCGAGCGCTGGTTTTTGACCGTGGCCGATGCCCAGCCCGCCCACCTGGCCCCGGTGCTGGCCGCCCACTCGCAGTATGCCCGCGCCGTGCCCTTCGATGCCCGTGCCCCCGCCCAGCTGCGCGAGCTGGTGAGCGAGGCCGACTTGGTTATCTCGATGCTGCCCGCCGCCCTGCACCTGGCCGTGGCCCAGGCCTGCCTGGAGTTTGGCTGCCACCTGGCCACGGCCAGCTACGTGAGCCCCGAGGTGCAGGCCCTGCACCAGCCCGCCGCCGCGGCCGGTCTGGTTTTCCTGATGGAATGCGGCCTCGACCCCGGCCTCGACCACATGTCGGCCATGCAAACCATCGCCGACTTGCAGGCCGCGGGCGGCCGCATCACCACCTTTAAGTCGTATTGCGGCGGGCTGGTGGCCCCCGAGAGCGAAGGCGACAACCCCTGGCGCTACAAATTCAGCTGGAACCCGCGCAACGTAATCGTGGCGGGCCAGGGCGGCCCGGCGCAGTATTTGCAAGATGGTGATTTACAGTTCATTCCGTACGAGGAGCTGTTTGGCCGGGCCGAGGTGATGGCAGTGCCCGGCCACGGCCACTTCGAGGGCTACGCCAACCGCAACTCGCTCACCTACCGCGCTGCCTACGGCCTGCACGATGTGCAAACCATGCTGCGCGGCACCCTGCGCCGCCCCGGCTACTGCGGGGCCTGGCAAGTGCTCGTCACGCTGGGCCTCACCGACGATACTACGCCGCTGGCTAATTCGGCCGCCCTGCCGTGGCGCCAGCTGGTAGCCGACTGCTTCCCCGAAGAAGAAATAACCGGCGACCTAGCCGCCCACCTGGCCCGCCGCCTGGGCCTCGACCCCCACGGCCCCGAGCTGGAGCGCCTGGTGTGGCTCGGCCTCTTCACCGAGCGCCCCGTGGGCCTGGCCAATGCCACCAAAGCGCAATTGCTGGAGCACTTGCTGGTCGAAAAATGGCAGCTCGGCCCCCACGACCGCGACCAGGTAGTAATGCAGCATCAGTTTGAGTATAAGTTGAATAACGAAAGCCGCCGCCGCACGGCCTCGCTCGTCGTAACTGGGGTCGATGCTACCCACACCGCCATGGCCCAAACCGTGGGCCTGCCGCTGGGAATGGCCGTGCGCCGGCTGCTGCGCGGTGAGGTGGCCGGCCGCGGCGTAGTTATTCCCACCACACCCGGCCTTTACGAACCCATTTTGCAGGAGCTGGCCGCCGACTACGGGCTGGTGTTTGAGGAACAAGACGAAGCAATTTAGGAAAATCTGAGCATGTCAAGTTCTTCACCCGTAGCTGCTTACCTACGCCTGCGCTTCATACTGCTGGGCCGGCTGCTGCGCGAAATAGGCTGGCTGCGGCTGGGGCTGGCCGGGCCGTTGCTAGCGCTGGGACTGCTGCAAACCCTTGATACTTTGTCTCGGCAGCCGCACGGCCTGTGGGCGGTGCCGCTGCTGGTGGGCTGGTCGGTGCTGGGCGCCCACCGGCAGCGGGCCGATGCCCAGTGGCTGGCCACCGCCGCGCCCGGCCACCGGCCCTGGCTGGCCGCCGAGTACGCCCTACTGGCGTTGCCGCTGGCGCTGGGGCTGCTGGGGCTGCGCGCCTACGGCCCGGCGGCCGCGCTGCTGGGGCTGGCCGCGCTGGTAGCCTGGGCGCCGCCCGCGCGCGCGCCGGCCGCTACTCGGCACCGCTGGCGCAGCCCGTTTCGCAGTGAGGCGTTTGAGTGGGTGGGGGGCGCGCGGGCCACGAAAGCCTTGTGGCTGTGGCCGTTGCTGGTGGGGCTGGCGGCGTGGCAGCGGGCGTCGGCGCTGGCGCCCATTGCGGCGCTGGTGGCTTGGCTACTGGTGGTGCTGGCCTGCTACGGCACGCCCGAGCCCGTGACCATGCTGGCGCTGGCGGCCCGCACGCCGCGGCAGTTTTTGCGGCGGCGGCTGGCGCTGGGGCTGGGCTACGCGGCGGCCACGGCGCTGCCCTTCTGGCTACTGCTGGGGGCGGGGCCAGCGGGCGGGGGCCCGGCGCTGGGCGTGGCGCTGTTCTGGCTGGCGCTGGTGGGTATGGTTATCCTCACCAAGTATGCGTTCTATCCCGTGGCCAGTCATATTCGCCTCACGCAGGGGGTGGTGCTGGCGATAGGCCTGCTGGGGGCGTGGCACCCGGCCTACCCGCCGCTTATGCTGACCATCGCGGCGGGGCTGGGGTGGCAAAGCCAGCGCCGTTTGCGGCAAGTGCTGGGCGATAGTGTTTTGTAATATGCTGGAAATAAACGATATCCACAAAGCCTACGGCCAGCATGAGGTGCTGCGCGGCGTGAGCCTGGCGCTGCGGCCCGGCACCATTCACGGACTAGTGGGGGCCAATGGGGCCGGCAAGACTACGCTCATCAACTGCCTCTACGGGCTGGAAAGCGGCTTTACGGGCACCGTGTGCGACACGGCGGCCCCGCGCCCGGTGCGCGAAACCACGGGCCTGCTGCCCTACGAGCCGTACTTCTACCCCCGCATTACGGGGCGCGAGTACGTGGCCTTTTGCCTGCAAGCGCGCCGCCAGCCCGTGCCCGACCTGCGCGCCTGGAATGCGGTGCTGGAGCTGCCCCTCGACCAGTTTGCCACCGAGTACTCGGCGGGTATGAAGAAAAAGCTGGCCCTGCTGGCGCTGCTCGTACAAGGATTCGACTACCTTATTCTGGATGAACCCTTTAACGGCCTCGACCTGGAAGCCAATCTCTTGCTCAAGGAAATTCTCAAGCGGCTGCGCGACCAGGGCACCGGTATTCTGCTGACGTCGCACATCCTGGGCACGCTCACCGAAGTGGCCGACGAGGCCACCGTGCTGGTGGGCGGCCTGGTGCAGCGCCACTACACCGCTGCCGAGTTTGGCACCCTCGAAGCCGACTTGCTGGCCGCCCTGCACGGCGAAAAGCTGGCCCAGCTGCGCGCGCTGCTGTAGCGGCCGCTGGGCCAGGGCAGTACCTTGGCGTTGTCTTTAGCCACCGCCCTGCCCCATGAATTCACCCGCCCTATCATACCTCAGTGGCCCCAGCCGCACGCCGCTGCTGGGCGAAACCATTGGTGAAAACCTGCGCCGCACCGTGGGCCTGTATCCCCAGCACGAGGCGCTGGTGGTGGCGCACCAGGGCTACCGGGCCACCTACCAGCAGCTGTGGGCCCAGACTACCCAGCTGGCCAAAGGGTTGCTGGCGCTGGGCGTGGCCGCCGGCGAGCGCGTGGGCCTGTGGGCCCCCAACCGCGCCGAGTGGGTCGTCACGCAGTTTGGGGCGGCGCGGGCGGGCGCGGTGCTGGTTAACATCAACCCCGCTTACCGGGCCGAGGAGCTAAAATACGCCCTCAACCAATCGGGCTGCCGGGTGCTGCTGCTGGCCGCCCGGTTTCGCCAAACCGACTACGTGCAGCTGCTGGCCAGCGTGCGCGCCGAGTGCCCGGCCCTGGCGCACGTCATCGTGCTCGAAGAGGGCTGGGAGGGCCTGCTGGCCAGTGGCGCGGCCGTGCCCGATGCGGCGCTGGCCGCCTGCGAGGCCGCTCTGCAATTCGACGACCCCATCAATATCCAGTACACCAGCGGCACCACCGGCTTCCCGAAGGGGGCCACGCTCTCGCACCATAACATCCTGAACAACGGCTACTTCATTGGCCAGGCGCTGCGCTACACGGCCGCCGACCGGGTGTGCATTCCGGTGCCGTTTTACCACTGCTTCGGCATGGTGATTGGCAACTTGGCCTGCGTGGCGCACGGGGCCTGCATGGTGGTGCCGGCCGAGGCGTTTGATGCCCTGGCCACCCTGCGCACGGTGCAGGCCGAGCGCTGCACCTCGCTCTACGGCGTGCCCACCATGTTTATCGCCGAGCTGGCACATCCGGAGTTCAACTCCTTCGATTACAGCTCCTTGCGCACGGGCGTAATGGCCGGCTCGCCCTGCCCCGAGGAGGTGATGAAGCAGGTGCAAACCCGCCTCCACATGCGCGAAGTCACCATTTGCTACGGCATGACCGAAACCTCGCCCGTATCGGCCCAAAGCTACCTCGACGACCCGCTGGCCAAGCGTGTGAGCACCGTGGGCCACGTGCACCCGCACCTGGAGCTGAAAGTGATTGACCCCGACACCGGCCACCTCGTGCCGCGGGGCACGCCCGGCGAGCTCTGCACCCGCGGCTACTCCGTGATGCTGGGCTATTGGAACAACCCCACCGCCACGGCCGCTGCCATCGACGCGGCCCGCTGGATGCACACCGGCGACCTGGCCACCATCGACGCCGAGGGCTACCTCAACATTGTGGGCCGCATCAAGGACGTTATTTTGCGCGGCGGCGACAACATTTACCCCCGCGAAGTGGAGGAGTTTCTCTACACCCACCCGGCCGTGGCCGATGTGCAGGTAATTGGCGTGCCCAGCCTGCGCTACGGCGAGGAGGTAATGGCCTGGGTGAAGCTCAAAGAAGGCCAATATGCTACTGGTGAGGATATTATGGTCTTCTGCCAAAACCGCATCGCCACCAATAAAATCCCGGTTTTCTGGAAGTTCGTGGACGGCTTTCCGATGACGGTGACCGGCAAAATCCAGAAGTACCTCATGCGCGAGCAGGCCGTGGCCGAGCTGGGCCTGCAAGCCGCCGCCGCCATCAAAACGGCGTAGCGCCGTACTGCGCTAAATCATGAATTTCAAACGAATATCTAATTGGTATGATGATTTCCAGCATCCTGATTAAACGGAATTTATCATCCTATTCCCATTCAAGGGTTTGTTCATTTAGCGTTTTCCCTCTGATTCCTAGTAAAATATTGCTTACACCTTCTGCAAACGAGTCGCCCGCGTAATGCAAATTATCCCCAACTTTATACATGCAAAAGTTCTCATCTATGCATAGCATGAGTGATTCGGTTGGGATGAAGCCAAGAGGATAAAGCTTCTTAGCAATCAGTGAAGCGTAATAATAAATAATGCCGTCTTCGCTACTTTCAAAATCAGCGTCCATCGGGTCAAAATCAATACTGAATCGCGAGAGTGTAATACCCGGCCCATTAGAGCGGAGATATAAGCCGCCAAACTCATTGAGAATAAGCATGATAGCATCAGAATATACTACGTCGTGCGGCAAGGGGAAAGTGCCGGCAGCGTTGCGCCCCTTGTACCAGCCCGCCTGCTCCAAAATTGCCTGCACAGTAGGCGAAAAAGAAAGCTGATTATCCATGGTAAAAGGCTGATTTAGTGACTGAAGCCCAGGTTAAAAGGCCAGGTAAAACCCCGCCAGCAACGCCCGAAAGTCTGCCGAATACGCCCCATCGGCGTCCTGAATCACCAACTCGCGCTGCGGCACCGCCGCCGGGGCCACGTGCCCAAACTCGCTGATGCAGCGCGTAATGCGCCCGCCCGGCCGGTGCCGCACGGCCAGCTGCGCCCGCAGTGGCAACTGGCCCGCAAGGGCCTCTTGCACAAAGTGTTGCATCTCGGGCGGCGGCAGCAGCACCGTAAGGGTGCCGCCCGGCCGCAGGTGCGCTGCCGCAAAGGCCACAATAGCGCCAAACGTGAGCGAGGCCGCGCCCGCGTGGCGCGCCGTGGCGCGGGCCGCATCGGGCGGGGCCAGGCTGCGCCGAAAAAACGGCGGATTACAGATAATGTGGCTGAACCGAAGGTCAGTGCCAACTACTGCCGGGGGCTGCGTGGCCGCGTAGGCCGCCAGGCTCAGTGGCCGCACGGCCATGCGGCTGGCCCAGGGGCTGGCCGCCACGTTGGCCGCCGCCTGGGCCGCCGCAAGTGGGTCAATCTCAATGGCTTCAATTGTAGCGGCCGGGGCACGCTGGGCGGCCATGAGAGCCAGCAGGCCGGTGCCGGTGCCCAGGTCGAGCACGCGGGTGGCCCCGGTGAGGTCGGTGGCCACGCCGAGCAGGCAGGCGTCGGTGCTCACCTTTTGGGCGCAGTGGCTTTGGGCGATGCGAAACTGCTGAAACTGAAAGTAGTCGTTGGGCAATTAGAAGCTAAGTATAATTTTTGTAAAATTCGGTTTTGCTGAAAATCGCAGGCTAATCAGTAAGCTGCCTTTCCAGGGCGGTGCCGATTGTTAGGGTAATCATGCTGGCAACCCAGAGGTAGTAACCATTCTCCAAAGAGGCTATTTTCGAGTATTCGCCGGATTCACTGGTTGCAATGGAATCTAGCAAGCAAAAGCTTAGGGCTAAGTACCCGTCGCTAATTAGTTTGTGTTATTAACACTTACCCGTTTTGTAGTCAAATAGTTGGTTATCAGCATGTAGCATCAAATTTTTGGAACGAACTCCGCTCGCTTTATCATAAACTAATTAGCGTCGGGTACTTATGAGGGTAGCAACAATACTTAAGTAAAACCCAGATGACTTCTGATTGAGTAAGAAAATAATTGCAATAAAAAATAGCGGATTAGCCAGCCAAATTAAAGTAGCGATTGCATTACCTTCTAAAATAGCCGACCAGCCGAAGAAAACCAGCATCTTGCTATCAGCCCAGGCATCGTAATCAATGCGGTCTATATAAAATGCTTGCTGAAAAAGCGAAGAAACGAATAGCCCACCACTCAACAAGATAACAGCTTTCTGCAAGACTGTTAGTTTAGTATTCCTAGCTGATTCGAAGTCTTCCATACAAAAGCTACTTAATAAATTCAGGCAGGTAATGCACTGCAGCAGCAAATAAATTTATTGGGTAAGATGATACGGGCAGATTAATCTTGCCAGTAGAAAAAGCAGTCGAACACGGTGTAAGGTCCGTCGCTCAACACGGTGGGCACAAAAATACCCGCCGGCGCGGGCTGCTGAAGCTCTTCGGGCGTAAGTAGCCCGTAGCGAAACTCCTGTAATACGGCCTCCACGTGCTGCCGGTCGGGCTGCCAAAGTGCTTGATTAATAGTATCTTGACTATCAGAATCTAAAAACCTGTGCCCGCCGCCAGTAAGCTGGCCCTGCTCGTAGGTCTTGCCCCAGTCGCTGCCCCCGTAAAACCAGTACGGAGTGAGCCGGGAAATATAGAGTAGTAAGCCAGTCGTTTCGTAGGTAACGCGTTGGTATTTAGCGAGCGTAACCGTGTCTGACCGGTCCTTTTTTGAAACCCGTACTTCCACGTAAGACGCAAAGCCGCTGCCGTAGCTGCTAAAGTCCGCTTCGAACAGGAGGGTGGCGCTACTGGATAAGCGGGCTAAGACCTTGCGAATGTAATTATCTGTCTTAGTGATACTTCCGCTGGTAAAGGGCGGAAAATCGCCCACTACCTTGTTGGCGACGATGCTGCGCAAGTAGTCCTCACAGAAAGGCATTAGGTGGGTATTTAGGCTTGAAAAAGAGCGGGTTAAGTGCTGGGTTTAGCCCAGCGCCTCGTACCCTTCATCCACCAGCAGGCCTTTGCCGAGGGCGCTTTGCACGGCCAGCACGTCGCAGCGCTCGTTTTCGGCGTGGCCAGCGTGGCCTTTTATCCATTTGAAGGAAACGCTGCGGTCTTTGTACACGCGCAAAAAGCGCCGCCAGAGGTCCTCGTTGGCTTTCTTGCCGAAGTCAGGTTTCTTAATCCAGTTGAAAACCCATTTTTTCTCCACCGAATCGACGACGTACTTGGAGTCGGACACGACCAAGATGGGGATTTCGGGGCGCGTCACGGCTTCCAGGCCCACAATCACGGCCAGCAGCTCCATGCGGTTGTTGGTGGTGCGGCGGAAGCCCTGGCTAAGTTCCTTTTCGTGGGGGCCGTAGCGCAGAATGGTGCCGTAGCCGCCGGGGCCGGGGTTGCCGCGCGACGAGCCATCGGTGAACAGCGTTATCACTTGTTTATCAATATTTTATGAACGAAGGATTGAGGTGTCAGGCCGTGCGGTAGGCTTCAGCTTGCCGGTTTTTTAAGTGCAACGCAAGCGATGCCAAAACGACCAGCTAAAGCTTACCGCACCGCCTGTTTACTTCACTTCCTCGCTGCGGATTTTCTCAAAAAACTGCACCAGCGCCTCAAATGCGGCATCGGGCACGGCCGGGAAGTTGGCAATGCGCAGGCTAGTGGCTTTGTAGTCGCCGTAGCCCGAGCCCAGCTGCAAGCCGGCCTCGTCGCGGGCGCGGCGCTTCACCTCCTCCACAACGGCGGCCGGGCCTTGCAGGCCGATGACGGTGGTGGAGCGGGCGTCCACGTTTTCGATGAGCGGGCGCAGGCCCAGGGGCTGCACCTGCTCGAAGTAGTCGTAGAGCTTCTGGGCGCGCTCGGTCAGGTGCGGGGCAATTGTTTTGATGGGCTCGCGGGCTTGCAGCACGCGGCTGAGCAGGTAGATGCCCAGCACGTTGGGGGTGTGGGTGGTCTGGTAGTTGAGCATTTGCTTCACCATGCCATTGAGGCTGTTGTAGTGCGCGTTGTCGCCCACTTCGCGGGCGCGGGCCACGGCGCGGGGCGAGAGCACCATGATGCCCAGGCCGGCGGGCAGGCCCAGGCACTTCTGCACCGAGCCGTACCACACGTCGGCCTTGATGAACTTGAGGGCCACGCCGCCCAGCGACGAGGTGGCATCTACGGCCAGCAGCGCCGGCCCCAGGCGGTTGAAGGTGTTGAGAATGAACTGGTCGCGCAGTTGGGTAGCGGTACTGGTTTCATTCTGGGTAATGCACACCAAGTCAGTCTCTTCGGAGTCGAAGGGCAGCGTGGCCGGGTCGGGCACGTCGTTGATGTCAAACTTGAGCCCGGTGCAGCCGGGGCGCAGGGCGCGGGCGTAGTCAAACCACTTTTGCCCAAACGACCCGTTGTAGAGGTGAAATGAGCGGCGCGGCGTGAGGCTCTGGGCCAGAATTTCCCAGCACTCGGTGGCCGACGACGTGAACAGGATGGTATAGTCTTGCGGAATGTTGAGCTTGAGGCGGGCCTGGTCGAGGCACAGGCGCACGAGCGAGATGAAGCGCTCGGAGCGGTGCGGCGCCGACAGCCAGCCTTCCTCAAACGCGTCGGCCAGGTACTGGCGCACGTCGGGGTACACGGCCGAAGGGCCGGGATTGAAGGTATACGTCGGGAGGGTTGCCATGCCGCAAAGGTAGGGGCGGCGGTAAGCTGGCAGGTGGGTAAATGCGTAAGCGCGCAAAGTGCCGGCGCGGGCCCCTCACGCATTTACGCACTTACTCATTTACCGCTATTACCGCCGGAAGCCCATTGGCCGCGGGCGCTGGCCCAGCAGGTAGTGCAGCGCCAGCCGGTAGCTTTCGAGCCCAAAACCCGTGATGCTGCCCACGCAGTGCTTGCCAATGAAGCTCGTGTGCCGGAAGTCTTCGCGCGCGGCCAGGTTGCTGAGGTGCACTTCTAGTATGGGCACGCCCGCGCCGGCTATGGCAGCCACGGCATCGCCCAGCGCCACGCTGGTGTGGGTGAGGCCACCCGCGTTTAGCACGATGGCCTGGCTGGCCCCGTCGTGGCCGGCCTCGCCCCAGCCGGCGGCGGCGTGCAGGCGGTCGAGCAGGGCGCCCTCGTGGTTGCTTTGGAAGGAGGTGAGCGTGAGGTCGGGAAAATCGGCTTGCAGCTCGGGCAGGTAGTCTTCAAACGAGCGCGTGCCGTAGATGTGGGGTTCGCGGCGGCCCAGCAGGTTGAGGTTGGGGCCGTTGAGAATCAGGATATTCATACTGGTGAATTGTAGAAGATAAAAGGCAGCTCAGCCAGATAAAACAGCGGCTAAGCCAGTGGGTGGCCCCGCCGGGCGAGAAAAAATGACCCGCAGCGGCCGGCCCCGTACTTTGTGCCCTACAAACTACGGCAAATGCAACTTGGAGGTCTGTTAGCTGCCCCCAATGTCAGTTGGCCAGTGGCACAATGCTCTTTCGCTACCTATTCCCACCCAATGACCTGGCCGCAAGCAATAAAGCAATTTGACGGCTACCTGCGCCTGGAGAAGTCGCTCTCGCCCAACTCGGTAGAGGCCTACCGGCGCGATGTGCGCAAGCTGCACCAGTGGCTGGAGCTGGAGCAGCTAAAGGCTGGCCCGCTGCAAGTAACCACGCGGCTACTGCGCGATTTTCTGGCCGCCCTCACCGAACTGGGCTTGTCGAGCACGTCGCAGGCCCGCACGCTCTCGGGCATCAAGGCCTTCTACGAGTTCCTCATCATGGAGGACCTGCTCAAAATTGACCCCACCGACACGCTGGAGTCGCCCAAGGCCGGCCGCCACTTACCGGATACCCTTTCGTACCCCGACGTGGAGAAGCTGCTGGCTGCCGTTGACCTCAGCACCAGCGAAGGGCTGCGCAGCCGGGCCCTGCTGGAAGTGCTCTACTCGTCGGGCCTGCGCGTTAGTGAGCTGTGCGACTTGAAGTTATCTAATCTCTATTTTGATGAGGGCTTTATGCGGGTGCTGGGTAAGGGCAACAAGGAGCGGCTGGTGCCCATTGGCCGTGAGGCCGTAAAGCACCTGCATTTTTACCTGGGTGGCGTGCGCCAGCACCTCACGGTGCAGCCGGGCAACGAAAATGTTGTATTTTTGAGTATGCGCGGGCGGCAAATATCCCGGATTACTGTTTTTACGACCATTAAAAAGCTGGCTGAACTGGCCGGCCTGCGCCAGACTATTAGCCCGCACACGCTGCGCCATTCCTTCGCCACTCACCTGCTCGAAGGCGGGGCCGACCTGCGGGCGGTGCAGGAAATGTTGGGCCATGTCTCCATCACGACCACCGAAATTTATACTCACCTCGACCGCGACCACCTGCGCCAAGTGATGACGGAGTTTCATCCGCGCAGCTAAACTATTTATAAAACACTAATAATAAGTAATTTATAAAAATACATTTACCGTATGCGCTTTATTTACTTTTTGACTCGCTGGCTGGCAGTTGTGGGCTTGCTGGCCGGGCTGCTGGCCTCGGGGGCCTTGCGGGCCCAAACGCTGCCGGCCGTGCCGGCCATGCGCGAAGTGGCGCTCGACAGTGTGCAGGTGGCCCCGCAAGCGGTGGACATTTCGGGCTGGCTGCTGCTGGACAAAGACATTCAGCTGGAGCTGGGTGGTGCGGTACAGAATATGTACAATTTCAAGTTTGATAAGGCTGAAAAGCAGTTTCGGTCGCTACGCCGCCGCTACCCGCAGCACCCCATGGCGTATTTTCTGCTGAGCATGAGCAACTGCTGGAAAATGATGCCCAACAGCGTGGCCGACACCCGCTACGACAAGGTATTCCTGGCCTATGCCGACACGGCCGAGGCCAAGGCCGAAGCGCTTTATAAAGCAGATAAGCACAACTACGAGGCCTGCTTCTTCCTCTCGGCTACCTACGGCCTGGAGTCGCGCCTGCACGCCGAGCGCCACAACTGGCGCAAGGCCACCGTGGCCGCCCGCCGGTCGCTCAACTACCTCGACAAGAGCAGGGAAGCCAATGGCTTAAGCACCGAATTCCTGTTCGGCCAGGGCCTATTCAACTACTACGCCGTGTGGATAGGGCAGGAGTACCCCTGGCTGCGGCCGGTGCTGTTCTTCTTCCCCAAAGGCAACCGTGAGCAGGGGCTGGCGCAGCTGCGGCAGGTGGGCCGGTCGGCCTTTTATACCGGCACGGAGGCCAACTCGTTCCTAATCAGTATTTTGGATAGCGACCGCGAGCGCCAGACCGCCGCGGCCTACCAGCTGGCGCAGCAAATGGCGACGAAGTTTCCGGATAATCCCTACTTCCAGCTCAACTATGCCAAGCTGGCCTTCAAGCAGGGTTTTCTAGTAGAAAGCGAACAGGCCTGCCTGTCGGTGCTGCGCAAGTATGCCGTTGGGCAGGTCGGCTACGAGGCGTATAGCTGCCGGCCGGCAGCCTACATCATGGGCTACCTGATGCAGCACAAGTATCGCGACGTGCCCCAAGCCAAGAACTACTTTGAGCGCTGCGTGGTGTACTCCGAGCAGGCGGGCACCACCCGACGCGGCTACTACGTGTTTGCCCAGGCCAGCCTGGCGCGCCTGGCCGTGCGCGAGCGCGACGAGCCCGCCGCCCGCCGCTACTACCGCATCATTGTGGACAACACTGAAACTGGCCAGGTCGAGTACGAGGAGGCCAAGGCCTGGCTGCGCACCCACCGGCAGTAGCCTGCTGGCCAAAGCTGTATGGAAAGATACTGCCCTCGGGAACTGGTTGTTAGCGCGCTGATGAGAGGTAAAGAGCAGCGGCTGAACTACTTGGTGCAGCCACCAGCCAACGCAGAAGTAGTTACGTATGGCACGGTAGCCGTTATTGTTAGAAATGGCCATTTTTTGGTCAGTATTCAGGAAATAAAGGATTTGCCGGGCGTCTTTCACTTGGAAGCGGGGTACGATACCGATGAGCTGCATACCCTGCCCAACCTGGCGGCCGTCGAGCACCTGCTGGAAACCCGCCTGGGCCGGCGGCTGGCCGAGCTACGGCCAGCGAAGGGGCAGCGGCATTTTGGCAAAGAGTAGGCGGGGGTAATCCTGGCGGGGTATCTCCTGGCTGCCGGCCCCGCGCGGCGGCCGCACCCACTTACTTTGCGGGCATTATCCACTACCGCACTCGTTGAAACCCCTCCGCCTTGCCCTGCTGGGCCTCTTGCTTTTTTTGTTGCCCGTGCTGCTGCTGGGTCGCCACGGCTACGTGCTCATTCACGACAACCTGGACACCGAAATCAGCCTGGTCTACCTGCTCACCAAGCTGCACCTGGCCTTTGCCTACGGCACCGGGGTGCTGGTGCCCCAGCTCATGAACGGCCTGCCGCGCAACGCCCTGCGGCCCGGCCTGAGCGGTACGGTACTCATTTTCAGTATTTTTCAGAATCAGCCGCTGGTGGCCTACCTGGTGCACCAGGTGCTGGTGCGGGCGCTGGGGCTGCTGGCTATGTACTGGCTGCTGCGCCGCTACGGCCTGGCGCGGCCCGAGCAGTGCGGCCTGGCGGCGGCCGTGGCGCTGGCCTGGGCCACGCTGCCCGCCTACAGCATCTACGGCCTCACGGTGCTGGGGCAGCCGGCGCTGCTGCGCGCCGCCCTCGATTTGCGGCAGGGCCGCAACCGCAGCGTAGCCTGGCTGGTGTGCGCGGCGTTTCCGCTGTGGTCGATTTTTGTGTACGTGGGGCCTTTTATTGCCGTGGTGTGGGGCGGGCTGCTGCTGCTCGATGTGATACGGCGCGGCCGGGCGGCCTGGGCCAGCGCGGCGCGCGGCGCGGCAGGGCTGGCTTTGCTGCTGGGCATGTACGTGGTGGTAGAGTGGCCGCTGTTCTACTCGCTGCTGGTGGCCAAGCAGTTTGTGTCGCACCGCGAGGAGTTTGACTTTGTGCGGCTGCTGCCGCATGGGGTAGGGGCGGGGCTGAAGGAGGCGCTGCGCTACTTCTGGCTGGGGCAGTACCACGCCAGTCCGTTTTTTCGGGGGGCGGTGCTGCTGGCGGTGGGCGTGGTGCTGGCCCGGTTGGCCCCGGCGCGGCGGCAGCAACTGCGCCGCCAGGTGGGCGTGGTGCTGCTGGTGCTGGCCGGGGTGGCGCTGTTTTGCGGGTTTGCGCCGCAGCTGGCGATGCTTTATCAGAAGCAATTACCGCTGCTTCATGCCTTTACGCTCAATCGTTTTCATTTCCTGATGTCGCTGACGTGGTTTGGGCTGCTGGCGCTGGCCCTGCGCGAGCTGCCGGCCACGCCCGCTGCCCAGCGCCTGGGCTACGGGCTGGTGGCGCTGCAATTTCTGGTGGCGCTACCGCTCAACTCCGAGTATATCAATAATTTACGCATTATTGCCGGCCGGCCCAGGGCCGATGCGCCCAGCTACGCTGCCTTTGTAGCGCCTGGCTTATTCAACCAAGCCAAGGAATTCATCTTTCGGCAAACCGGGCAGCGGCCCGCGGCCTACCGGGTGGCTAGCCTGGGCTTGCCGCCCGCCGCGGCGCAACTCAACGACTTTTACACCCTCGACAGCAATCAGAATAGCTATCCGCTGCCCTATAAGCACGCCTTCCGACCGCTCATTGCCGGCGAATTGGCCAAGAGCCCGGCCCTGGCCACGTACTTCGACGCCTGGGGCAACCGCTGCTACCTCATGTCGGCTGAGCTGGGGCGTAATTACTTGATTAGTAAAAAACTAGCTCAGCAGGTGCAGCATTATGCCTTCGATGCAGCGGCCTTTCGGCAGCTGGGTGGGCGCTACGTGTTTTCGGCCGTGCGCCTGGCCTGCCCCGCCGAAAGCGGCCTGCGCCTGCTCGGCGTGTTCGACAGCTCGGAGGCCTATTGGCAACTGCATGTGTATGAGGTAGTGGCCGGCCGCTAGCGCGCAGTAGCTGCTAGCTGGCTGGCAGGGGACTACGTATGGTGCGGGTAGAGCAGGCAGGTGCGCAGCCAGTCAGAAGCATCTTCAATGGTAGTAAAAACCTGTAAATCAACATAATTACCGAAGGGATTGCGGCTGAATAGGATGCCTAGGTCGGCCTCAGTGTGGGGCTGAGCTACGTGGGCGATGTAGCGCAGCCCCAATTGCGCCGCCTGCGGGGCCCACACGCGCCGGAGCCAGGCTATGGAATCAAACCACGGCCCCTTAATCTCGCTATTATCGTTGAGTAAACCTGCCACCGGGCCTTGGCAAAGCGGCTCCAGCGCGGCCAGCGCGCCCTGCTCGGCATCGGCTTGCGACACAAAGCCTAGCCACGTAGTTTGGAGCCAGCCTTCGGCCGTGTGGCATTCGGTGATGCAGTACGGGCGTCCGTTGGGGTGGTGCACAATGCGGGTAAGGGTTTCCATATTACAATGTACTGTTTAGTATAAAAGGACTATCAATGCAGGACGAAAGTAGGGGCTGCACAGTTGCGGTTGCACTTATTGGCTCAGGTAGTCACTCACCCAAAAACGGCGCGACTGGCGTAGATTTGACCTTTCTGTTTGCCCGCGCATGGCTACCAATAATTACCGAAACCCGACGAGTGGTCCCGCCGCCACCAACCGCCCGGTGCCTCCTGCCGAGCAAGGCGTGGCGCGCCCGGCGCGGGGCAACACGCCCCGCCCGGCCCCCGGCACCGCCCCCACGCCGGCCAAAGGAACCGCTCCTGCGGGCCGGGCCCGGGCCCAGGCGGCTCCCGCCCGGCCCGCTACGCCCCGCGGGCCACTGCTGGGGGTGGGCCAACTCACGGCATTTCTGCGCGACCGGCGCTTTCACCTGCTCATTGGGTTTGGGCTGCTGCTGGGCTCGCTCTACCTCACCATCGCCTTCACCTCGTTTCTGCTCAGCGGGCGCGCCGACCAGAGCGTAGTGGCCGCGCTCGGCACCGTATCGGTGAAGGAAGCCGGCCAGGAGTCGGGCAACTGGCTGGGCCTGCTCGGGGCCTGGCTAGCCGAAAAATTGATTTACCGCGGCTTCGGGCTGGCTTCGTACGGGCTGATTCCGATTGTTTTTTTTCTGGGTTATAAGATTGTGTTTCGACGCGCGGCCGGTTCGGTGAGCTACGTGCTGGCGCTGGGGCTATTTAGCATCTTGTGGGTCAGCTCGTTGCTGGGCTACGTAGTGGTGCAGCTAGCCCAGCCCGGCGCCGCGCAGCTCGGGGCCGACCGCGCCCAGGCCCACCGCTACGACTGGCTGAGCGGTGGCGCGGGCTACGAGCTGGCGCTGTGGCTCGACTCGCTGCTGGGCTGGGGCACCGTGCTGCTGCTGGCCTTCGGGCTCATCATGTTCGTGGTATTTTTCTTCAACGTTACCAGCCTCAACCTGGGCCTGGGCGGCCGCGATGACGAAGACTACGAAGGCGAAGAAGGCGACGCCGAAGCTCCCGCGGTAGCCGTAGTAGCCGCCGCGCCCGCAGCCGTTCGCCCGCCCAAAGCCCCCGCTCCCCGCCCCACTGAGGCCGAGTTTGAGCCCGCCCCGGCTCCCAGCCGCGAGGCTGAGTTTGAGCCTGCCCCCGCGCTGCGCCCCAGCCCGCTCAAAGCACCGCAACCCATCAGCACCAGCTTTGAGGTAGTAGGCGCGGGCGACGATGACGACGACAAGCCAGAACCTGCGCCCACGCCCGCGCTGGCCCTCACGGGCCCGGTGGCAGCCGTGGCGCTGGCCGTGCCGGCCGGCGCTACCAGTGCCGTGGCGTTGCCGATAGCGGTGGCCTCAGTGGCGGCGGCTGCCGTAGCCGCAACCGGGCCCACTTTTTCCTTTGAATTGCCAACGGCCGAGCCGGAAGCCGCGTCCGCGCCGCCCGTGGCGGCCAGCATCCCGACGCCGCTCTCGCTGGCCGACCTAGCCGATGGCCCGGTGCCGCTGCGGGCGCCCACTCCGGCTTCCCGCCTGGAAATTACGGTGCCCAACCGCGACGACCTCGACCCCAACGCTGGGGCCGACATCGCGGCCGTGGCCGATGAGGACGAGGACGCCGACGTTATGCCCGATGTCAACTACGACCCCACGCTCGACCTCTCGCGCTACCATTTCCCGACCCTGGAGCTGATGAATGACTATGGCGTGGCCAAGGCCCAGGTAACCAAGGAGGAGCTGGAGGCCAACAAGGACCGCATTGTGGAAACGCTGGGGCACTACAACATCTCCATTGCCAGCATCAAGGCTACCATCGGGCCCACGGTAACCCTTTATGAAATCGTGCCTGAGGCTGGTATCCGCATCTCCAAAATCAAGAGCCTGGAAGATGATATTGCCTTGAGCCTGGCCGCGTTAGGTATTCGCATTATCGCGCCCATTCCGGGCAAGGGCACCATCGGCATTGAGGTGCCGAACGCCAAGAAGGAGATGGTGAGCATTCGCTCGGTGCTGGGCAGCGAGAAGTTTGCCCGCACCGAAATGGACCTGCCCATCGCCTTCGGCCGCACCATCACCAACGAGGTATTTGTGGCCGACCTGGCCAAAATGCCCCACTTGCTCATGGCCGGGGCCACTGGCCAGGGTAAGTCGGTGGGCCTGAACGTGATACTGGCCTCGCTGCTCTATAAGCGCCACCCGGCGCAGCTCAAGTTTGTGCTCGTTGACCCCAAGAAGGTGGAACTGAGCATTTTCAACAAGATTGAGCGCCACTTCCTGGCCAAGCTGCCCGACACGGAGGAAGCCATCATCACCGATACCAAGAAGGTGGTGAACACGCTGAATTCGCTGTGCATGGAGATGGACCGGCGCTACGACCTGCTGAAGGAAGCCGGCTGCCGCAACCTCAAGGAGTACAACCTCAAGTTTGTGGAGCGCCGCCTGAACCCCAAGAAGGGCCACCGTTTTCTGCCCTTTATCGTGCTGGTAATCGACGAGTTAGCTGACTTGATGATGACGGCCGGCAAGGAGGTCGAAACGCCCATTGCGCGCCTGGCGCAGCTGGCGCGGGCTATTGGTATTCACCTTATTGTGGCCACCCAGCGCCCCAGCGTGAACGTGATTACGGGCATCATCAAAGCTAACTTCCCGTGCCGGATTTCTTTTAAGGTGACCAGTAAAATCGACTCGCGCACCATCTTGGATACCGGTGGGGCCGACCAGCTCATTGGCCAGGGCGACATGCTGTTTTCGGCCGGCTCCGACCTCATTCGGGTGCAGTGCGCCTTCATCGACACGCCCGAAGTAGACCGCCTCTGCGACTATATCGGCGAGCAGCAGGGCTACGCCGATGCTTACCTGCTACCCGAAGTAGCCGGCGCCGAAGGCGACGACGGCAGCGGCCAGGACGAGATGGACCCCAACGACCGCGACTCCATGTTTGCCGAGGCGGCGCGCTGTATTGTGCTGCACCAGCAGGGCTCTACCTCCCTCATCCAGCGCAAGTTGAAGCTCGGCTACAACCGCTCGGGCCGCCTCATGGACCAGTTGCAGCAGGCTGGTATCGTGGGGCCGTTTGAGGGTAGCAAGGCCCGCGCCGTGCTCATCCCCGACGAGTACCAGCTGGAGCAATTGCTGAACTCCATGAAGTAGTGCGGACGCTGGAAGTCGGCGCGTGGTATTGTTGAACAACTGTTGAACAACGATACTGCGCGCCGACTCCCAGCAGCCACGCTACTTCGGCTTTTGGCCCCGCTTTTGCGTATGTAGCCTTGTCCGGCTTTAAGCTGCCGGGCTTTCCTTCGCATCATGACCAAGCAAATCTCCCTCTTGGCGCTCGCCGCCACCCTTGCCCTGCCCGCCGCCGCCCAGCAAGACCCCAAAGCTGGCAAAATTCTTGATGCCGTAAGCGCTAAGTACACGGCGCTCAAGTCGTTTCAGGCTGGTTTTACCCAAACCCTGGAAAACCCCGCCGCCAAGCTCAAGCAAAATATTAACGGCGACGTAACCGTGAGCGGCCAGAAATACCACCTCAAAGCCAACGGCCAGGAGGTGCTCAACGACGGCAAAACCACCTGGACCTACCTCAAAAATGAGAACGAGGCCAACGTCTCGGAGACGGACCCGAACAACCAGGACATGTCGCCGGCCCAGATGTACTCGATGTATAAAAAGGGCTACAAGTACAACTACGTGAAGTCGCTCAAGGACGGCGGCGTAACCAGCGACCTCATCGAGCTAACGCCCGAAGACCGCAAAAACGACGTGTTCAAGGTGCAGCTCATCGTAGGCACGGCCGACAAAGCCATTCACAGCGTGAAGACGTTCAAGAAAAACGGCACCCGTACTACGTTCACCCTCAAGAACTTCAAGCCTAATGTGCCCGTCTCGGCCAGCACGTTTGCCTTCGATAAAGCGCAGTACCCCGGCGTTAAAGTAGTGGACCTGCGCTGAGGGGTAGGGTAAGCTTTAGCTTGCCAGCAACTGCCCTAGGCCGCTGTACTCAGCGCCAAACTCCCTCCTGCATATCTGATTTCAGCAACGGCCCGCTTCTTCTGAAGTGGGCCGTTCTATTTTTACGCGCTAGCTGAGAGAATGACGTTGGGCTGGGAGGCTGATTCTGTTGGCTGGCGGCAAGCTAAAGCTTACCCTATACTTTTTTATGCGCGAAGATTTCCTCCACTACGTCTGGCAGCACCAGTACTTCGATAAAGCCGACCTGCGCACCACGGCCGGCGAGGAAATCCAGGTGCTGCGCCCCGGCCAGCGCAACGCCGATGCTGGGCCCGATTTTCTCAACGCCCGCCTGCGCCTCGGCGATGTGGAGTGGAACGGCGCGGTGGAAATCCACCTGCGCGCTTCGGATTGGCAACGACACAACCACCAGGTAGATGCGAAATATGACCAGGTAATACTGCACGTAGTGCTCACGGCCGACACCGACATTTTTAGAACCAATGCCAGCCTGATTTCGGCGCTGGCGCTGGCCCCGCGCCTGGCCCCCGACCTGCTGGCCCGCTATGAGGCGCTGGTGGCGGCCCCGCCCGCCGCGCCGCTGCCCTGTGCCCCGCTGCTGGGCCAGGTGCCGCAGTTGGTGCGCACGATGATGACCGAGCGTGCCCTGCTGGAGCGCGTGGAGCAAAAAGCCGATGCCATTGCCATGCTACACGGCCACCTGGCCGACGACTGGGAAGCCACCGCCTACCACGCTCTTATGGCGGCTTTCGGCTTCCAAAAAAACAGTGAGCCGCTGGCCCGCCTTGCCAAGGCCGTGCCGCTAGCTGTGCTGCGCCGCCACCGCCACGACGCCCGCCAGCTAGAGGCGCTGCTGTTTGGGCAGGCCGGCTTTCTGGTTGACAATGAGGAGACTGCGCAGGACGAGTACATCCGCGACCGGCGGCAGGAGCACGAGTTTTTGCGGCACAAGTACGGGCTGGCCGAGGCCGCGTTGGCCACCCACGAGTGGAATTATTTACGGCTGCGGCCCGCCAACTTCCCGGCCGTGCGCCTGGGGCAGCTGGTGGGGCTGCTGCACCGCCGCCCGGCCCTGTTCGACGCCCTGCTCACGGCTCAAAGCGTGGCCGCCCTCAGCGAGTTTTTTGCCGAGGCTCCGGCTCCCGCGTACTGGCAGCAGCACTACCGGCCCGGCCGGCCGGGCAAGGTGCCGGCCTTGGGTAAGAGTAGTATCAACCTGCTCATTACCAATGTAGTAGTGCCGCTACGTGTGGCCTACGCCCGCCACACTGGCCAGCCCGCGCTAGTCGAGAGCAGCGTGAGCTTATTAATGGAGTTGCCCGCCGAGCACAACCAGTACACCGACCTCTACCAGGCCCTGGGCTTTGAGCACCGCACCGCCGCCGACTCGCAAGGGCTGCTGGCGCTGCACAAGGGCTACTGCGCGCCGCGCCGCTGCCTGCACTGCGCCATTGGTGGGCGGCTGGTGGGTGGGGGCGTGGCCCGCTTGCCCCGCGACCGATGAGGTTAGCACTGGGCTTATTACTTAACGTATTGCTGCTAAGTGGCTTTCTGGTTTGGCTGCGCGCCGAATACCAGCGGGCCGGCGCGCCGCTGCGCCGCTGGCTGCTGCCGGCCCTGGGGTGGCGGCTGCTACTCACGGCCGCCAGCACCTACCAGCTCAGCCCCGATGCCCGGCAAGCTCAGGGCGCCGCCCTGCTGTTGACAAAAGCCCTGTGGGCGCAACCGGGCCAGGTGCTCACCACGCTGCAAGGCGCTAGTTTTCTGATTGAGGGGCAGCAGCTTACGTATTATCAATGGTCCAATACCTTGTTTTTCATTAAGGTGCTGGCGCTGCTAAACCCGGCATCGAGTGGGGCGGTGTGGCTTAATACGTTGTACTTGAGTATGTTATGCTTTGTGGCTTGCTGGAGCCTGGTACGCACGCTGGCGCGAGTGCTGCCGGCTACGCCGGCGCTGGCTGGCGTGGTGGCCTTCCTGTTGTGGCCCACCGTGGTGTGGTGGACGGCCGGCCTCACCAAAGAAACGCTGGTGGTGGGGGCCGGGGCCGGGCTGGTGGCCCTGGCGTTGCGGGGGCTCTACGGTAGCCGGCTGGCCCGCCGGGTGCCGCTGCTGAGCCGGGTGCTGCTGGGCTTGCTACTGGCCTGGCTGATGGTACGGATGCGCTATTTCTTCGCCCTGCCCTTGCTGGGCGGCCTGCTGGCGCTGGCGGCCGTGCGGCTGGCCACGCGGCGCGGCTGGCTGAGCCAACGTTCTTTAGCCCAGGCCGGTAGCCTGCTGCTACTACTAGCGCTGGCTGGGGCGAGCGCCGTGGCGCTGGGCGGCGAGCATCTGGCCCTGAGCTACTTCAGCCACGAGGTGAATGCCAATTACCAGCACGGCTTGCTGACCTCGCCCGGCCGCCCCCACCTGGCGTATGCCGACTGGCAGCCCACGCCCGCGGGCCTGCTGCGCCACGCGCCGCTGGCCGCCGCCCAGGTGCTGGTGCGGCCCTGGCCCGGCGAGTCGGCCCAGCCGCTTTACATAGGGGCTGAGCTAGAGAATATATTGATAATGAGCTTACTAGTAACTGCGCTGGTAGCAGTATGGCGCGGCCGCACCGGCCAGCTGCCGGTGGCCCTGGTGGTCGTGCTGGCCGCGTATTGCCTGCTGCTAGCCGCCTTCATCGGCCTAAGCACGCCCAACCTGGGTACCCTGCACCGCTACCGCGTGGCCCTGCTGCCCTGGCTGCTGCTGCTGCTGCTGCAAAACGATTACGCCCGTAGGTTAATGAAGAATTTGGAATGAGGAATTTGGAATTCATGGGCGGGAGAAATTCTTCATTCCGCATTCTAAACTCCCAATTCTCCCCTGTCGTACCTTTGTCTACTTATGGAAAACCCCGTTATCATTCTCGGCGCGCAGGCCGTGGGCACCGCCGCGCTGGATGCTTTTTTGTCTAATGATGTGGTCGTGTATTGTATCCTCGACGACGACCCCAAACTGCACAGCACTGAGCTGCTCGACGTGCCCGTGATGGGCAACACCGACGATGGCGAGCTACTGAAGCTACTCGGTAAAAAGTGCGAAGTATTTGTGGCTACCGAAGATGCCGCCAGCCGCCGCAGCCTCACCAAAATGCTGCGCGACGAGTACGAGGTAGTGCCCGTGAACTCCATTCACCAGCGCGCCAGCGTATCGGTGCACGCCGAAATTGGCCACGGTAACTACTTCGGCCCCAATGCGGTAGTGGCCGCCACGTCCAAGCTGGGCGAAGGCATTCTGGTGGGCCCCAACGCCGTGATTGAGGGCCAGGCCACGGTGGGCGACTACGCGCAGATAGGGTCGGGTGCCCAGTTGGGCGTGGGCGTTAGCATCGGGGCTGGGGCCTTTATAGGGCCCGGCGCAGTGCTGGTAGCCGGCGTGAAAGTGGGCGACAAAGCCCGCGTGGGCGCTGGCTCGGTAGTGGTGGCTGACGTGGCCGCCGGCCAAACGGTGTTCGGTAACCCGGCGGTAAAGGTTTAATTAGTTAGCTGTTAGCCCGTAGCTGTTAGCTTTTCTGTTGCGAGGCTACTGGTAAAAAGATAACAGCTAGCCGCTACTGGCTAACAGCTAAAAAAATGTATCAAGTCCTTCTCTATTACTGCTATACGCCCCTGGCTGACCCTGAGCAATTTCGCGACGAGCACCACCGGCTGTGCCTCGACCTGGACTTGCGTGGGCGCATTATTGTGGCCGCCGAGGGGCTGAACGGCACCGTGTCGGGCAGCCGCGAAAGCTGCGCGGCCTACATGGCCGCCGTGCAGGCCGACCCGCGCTTCGCCGCCCTGGAATTCAAGATTGATGAGGTCGAGGCGCACACTTTTCAGAAGCTGCACGTGCGGCTGAAGGACGAGATTGTGCACAGCAGCCTGCGCCACGTGCGGCCCCACGAAAAAACGGGCCAGCACCTTACCCCGCAGCAGTTCAAAGACTTGAAGGACCGCGACGACGTGGTGGTGGTCGATGTGCGCTCCGATTACGAGTACAACCTCGGCCGCTTCAAAAACGCCGTAACGCTGGATATCGAGAACTTTCGCGACTTCCCCGAGCGCGTTGCGCGCTTGCAGGAGTTCAAGGATAAGAAGATTCTGACGTACTGCACCGGCGGTGTGAAGTGCGAGAAAGCCAGTGCCTTTTTGCTGGAGCAAGGCTTCGAAAACGTGTACCAGCTGCACGGCGGTATTATCAAGTACGGCCATGAGGTGGGCGGTGAAGACTTTGACGGTCAGTGCTATGTGTTTGATGGCCGCGTGGCAGTGGATGTAAATACCGTGAACCCCACCGTTATTTCGCGTTGCCACCACTGCCAGCACCCTTCGCCCCGCCTCATCAACTGCGCCAACCCGCAGTGCAACGCCCACGTGCCCCTCTGCGAAAGCTGCGGCACGCTGCTCGACGGGGCCTGCTCCGCGGCCTGCGCCGAGCACCCCGACAAGCGGCCGTATGACGGCACGGGCACGTATCCTAAAATCAGCAACCACTACACACCCGCGCAGGGGCTGGCTTCGTACAGAGCGTGAATATGTGGTAAGCTTTGGCTCGCCGTGCTACCGTTTGCGCACGTATAATTCCTTTTCAACTTACGGCAAGCTAAAGCTTACCGCACACTGCTATGATTCCCGAATCAGAACTCATTCTGAACCCCGACGGCACGATTTACCACCTCAATCTGCTGCCTGACCATATTTCCGATACCATCCTCACGGTGGGCGACCCGGCGCGGGTGGCCCAGGTGAGCCGGCACTTCGACTCCATTGAGTTTGAGGGCACGCACCGCGAGTTTGTGACCCACGTGGGCTACTACCGCGGCAAGCGTCTCACGGTGCTGAGCACCGGCATGGGTACCGATAACATCGACATCGTGATGAATGAGCTCGATGCGCTCGTCAACATCGATTTCCTCTCGCGCACCGTGCGCCCCGTTGAGGAGCGCCTGAGCCTGCGCATTATCCGGCTGGGTACCAGCGGCAGCTTGCAGGCCGAGGTGCCGGTGGGGGCCATGCTGGCCACCCAGCACGCCATCGGCCTCGATTCGCTGATGCAGTTTTACCCCTTCATGGAGACTGGCTTGGAGACGCTGGTAGCCAAGGACTTGCAGCAGCATCTGGGTCTGCCTTTCGCGCCCTACGTGGTGCGCGGCTCCGACCTGCTGCGCGAGCAGCTAGCCGCCGACCTGCTCATTGGCAACACCGTAACCTGCCCCGGCTTCTACGGCCCGCAGGGCCGACGCCTGCGCCTCGACCTGCGCACGCCCGACTACATGCAGCGGCTGCAAGACTTCCGCCACGAAAGCCCGGAGGGGGATTTCCGCCTCAGTAATTTCGAAATGGAAACCGCTGGTTATTACGCACTTGGCCAGCTATTGGGCCACGAGGTGCTGAGCCTCAACGCCATCGTGGCCAACCGCGCCACCGGTGAGTTTGCCAAAGACGCCGGCGATATAGTAGACAAAATGATTGCCCGCACGCTAGCCCTTATTTAGAGCAACGCAACACCGCAGAATCAATCCAGACCGCAGATTCCAACGGATTTAACGGATTACGCAGATACGCCGCTAAAGCGGCTGGCTAGCCAGCTATCCATATCAACGCCAAACACCAAAAAGGCTACCTTATAGGTAGCCTTTTTGGTTGAATATAGATACCAAATACCAGCTAGTCAGCTGCTCTAGCGGCGTATCTGCGTAATCCGTTAAATCCGTTGGAATCTGCGGTCTGGATTGATTCTGCGGTTTTACCTAGTAGAAGTCGAAGCCCAGCACGGCGCGCAGGGGCAGCATAATACCAGCTTTGAGCGTAATATATTCATTATGAGTGCCCCACACGGCGGTTTGCACCCGCTTTGGCTGGCCATCGGCAGTTTGGAAGAAAATATCCAGCTTACCGTGGTAGGCATTGCCGAGACGGCAGGCGCGCTCGGCATCGGCGCGGCGGCGCTCTAGCTGGGTTTGGTCGGTTAGCACGTCTTCTTGCGGAAAGCGCAGAGTGGGAATAACCTCTTTCTCAACGGTTTCGACGGGATGGTCGGTGGTGGGAGCAAACATAAACGGAGCAGCGGGGGATGAATAAGCGAGCGAAAAGACCAGTTGCGGGGGCAACGGCGCTGTTAATGTACCGACTTCGGGCCAGTTGGGGTGGTTGGGTTTACAGTTCGGTGGCTAAAAACTCCATGGTATCGAGGCCGTCGGCGTAGTCGGCCACGCTGGGGCTTTGGGCGCGGCCAAAGGGTACCGAGCCGGCAAAGCGCCCGCCCGCCGACACGAGGCACTGGGTTTGGGCGGCCACGTTGGTAAGCTGGTCGAGCAGGTCGATTTCCTGCGTGTAGGTGCTGTAATGCAGCACCGAGATGGGCGACACGAGCGCCGTTTGCGCTGTGAGTAGCAGGAAGCCGGTGTCGAGATGCGGTACCGCGTTCACCAGCAAAATGCTCTTGTTGTAATCGTAATTGTTCTGATACTTGTGGTGGTTGAGCACGTGCTGCCAGGGCTGCAAGGCATCGAGCAGGGGCACAAAGTCGTAGCCCTCGGGCACGTAAAGCTTGCTCACGTTGCGGCAGCCTAAGCCGTAGTATTGGAAAATATCGGGGCCCAGGGCAGCCAGCTCTTCAGCCGTTTCATCGCCCGTGAGAATAGCCAGGCTGGTGCGGTTGCGCCGAATGATGTGCGGCCGGCTCTTGAAATAAAACTCGAAGTAGCGCGCTGTATTGTCCGAGCCGGTGGCGATGAAGGCATCGGCCGCGTTGAGGCGCTCCACAACGTGCAGGTGCTCAGCAAATAGTGGCTCAATTTCGAGCAACTGCTGGCGCAGCCACAGCATAAGCAGGGTATCGTCTTTGCTGAGCTTGGCCAGCAGCGTGTGGCCGCTGAGCAGCACGCACAGCAGGTCGTGGAAGCCCACCATGGGGATGTTGCCGGCCATTACCACGCCCACCTGGCGCGGGGCGGCGGGCTCAGCGGGATAGCGGCTGGCCCACTGACTGAGGGCGGGCTCAGCCAGCAGGTGCACGATGCCAGCGAGGGCGGTGCGCACGTTGGGCAGGTCGAACCAGGCGTTTTGGTTGCGGGCCCGAAAGGCTAATTCAGTGATTTCGGCCTCGGTGAGCGAGGCGAGGTGGTGGCCCAGCGCGGCGAAAGCGGCGAGGCGGATAGTGCGGTTCAACATGAAGAAAAGGAAGCGGGAAGGCAGAATGAGCCGTACTTTTGAGGGTCCGAATCAGCCTGGGTCGGCGTTTTTACGTACAGCCGGGCAGCTTTGAACAGCAAAATTACTCACTAGTATAAGGAGACGACGGCAATGGCCATCATGATAACCGACGAGTGCATCAACTGTGGTGCCTGCGAACCGGAATGCCCCAACACCGCCATCTACGAGGGCGGTGCCCAGTGGCGCTGGGCCGATGGCACCACCCTAAAGGAGGTGCAAACCATCGACGGCCACCTGGCCGGCGGCACCGAGCCCCAGCGCCCGGTATCCAACGAGTACTACTACATCGTGACCGATAAGTGCACCGAGTGCGTAGGCTTCCACGAGGAGCCGCAGTGCGCCGCCGTGTGCCCCGTCGATTGCTGCGTAGACGACCCCGACCACCGCGAAAGCCGCGAGCGCCTGACCCAAAAACAGCAGTGGCTGCATAAAGCCGCATAGCATTGTAGCGCGGATTTTGCAATCCGCGTTTTGCCAAAAAGAACGTCATGCTGAAGGCAATGAAGCATCTCGCCCGCATCGATTGGATTAGTAACCCAACGATTCAAGTGAGATGCTTCACTGCGTTCAGCATGACGCTCTCTTTTAATCAGCGTCAAACAACTGCCGACCCGCGTTCTGCTCGTTCACTAGCAGGGCCAAAAACTCGTCCCGCGACACTTCCTCCGCGCCCAGCACCACCATGTGCGGCGTCAGCTGCTGAATATCGAAGAAGCTGGCCCCGCGCGCCCGCAGGTGCCTGGCCAGCGCCAGCACCGCCAGCTTCGAGGCATTGGGCCGGTGGTGAAACATGCTTTCACCCGCAAACACGCCTCGCACGGCCACGCCGTAGAGGCCGCCCACGAGGGTGTCGCCCTCCCACACCTCCACGCTGTGGGCGTGGCCGGCGGCGTGTAGCTCCGTATAGCCGCGCACCAGCTGCGGGGTAATCCAGGTGCCGGCCTGGCCGGGGCGCGGTTGCGTTTGGCACGCCCGCATCACCTCTCCAAATGACTCGTCGAAGCTGATGTGCCACGGCGACTGCCGCTGCGCCCGCGCCAGGCTGCGGCCCACGTGCAGGCGGGCCAGCCGCAAAATGCCCCGCCGCGGCGGGCAGAACCAGGCCAGCGGCAAGTCATCTACCGGCCACGGAAAAATGCCCTGGCTGTAGGCCGCCACCAGGTTTTCGACGGTGGGCTGGCCACCTAGGAGCAGCAGGCCGTCGAGGTCGTCGCGCGCGGCGGTGGGTGGGGGGAAGGTGAGGGGCATTAAGTTGCTGTACACTAAATCTTATTACTAGTGTAAGCTACTTGTACTGATATATCATATAATTATTTTGGTCAATATTTTCGCTGCCCAAAGGCCATGTCCCCGCCCATTTTATTGTTTTGTAAAAACTATTCACTGAAATATAAACGAAAGCTTTGTAGCTGTCGTCTCCATCTATTGGCATTAAGCATTTGTATATCCTAGTGTACTTACTTGTGGAGCTATTTTGAGTATTAATTATTCTGTATATGTGGTCTTTATATTTAGGCGAAGAATTTATATCCGAAATCTTTTTTAATTTCTCGTCTATTATAATCTTGAGCCCCGAAATGCCTGTTGACGACTGAGTATGGGCATCTTCAACAATATCAACGTGATTTGGGTAATAAGTTCTTGTTTGTCCTAAAGCATTCAAAGAATAAATGATAAGCAGCGTAATTAAAATTGAGAAATTCATTTTCGTGACTTAAAGATTGAGAAAGTGTGAAAAACGGGGGGCTTCTTATTTGTTCTTTTTGTACCATTCTTCTGCATTTTCAGCCCATTGAAAATCTCGGCTTTTGTCTCGAAATACTTCGGTTTTAACCAATAAATTAACTTTCATTAGATGTAAATGATATTTGTCTCTTTTAGCTTGGTTAAGTATTATAGTTACTTGCTCTGGTGTGTCAGCAGTTTTGTGTGGCTGCTGGACCCCATCGCTATCAGGGATGGTAACGATAAAATACGATTGTAAATCAGCGACATTCATTTTGGACATTGTTTATCAGGTATTTATTTGTTAGGTGGTAAATGTACTGCTGAATCAAACCATCCACCGCCAATCCCGCCCGCCGTACTTTTGCCAGCTAGCAGCAGAACCCCGCAATAATGTCTCTCGCCAAAACCTATTCGCCCGCCGACGTTGAAGCCAAATGGTACCAGCGCTGGCAGGAGCAGGGCTTTTTTCAAGCCAAACCCAACCCTCGCAAGCAGCCCTATACCGTGGTCATTCCGCCGCCCAACGTGACGGGCGTGCTGCACATGGGCCACATGCTCAACAATACCATCCAGGACGTGCTGGTGCGCCGCGCCCGCATGCAGGGCAAGGAGGCCTGCTGGGTGCCCGGCACCGACCACGCCAGCATCGCCACCGAGGCCAAGGTAGTGGCCATGCTCAAAGAGCAGGGTATCAATAAGAAAGACCTGAGCCGCGAGGAGTTTCTGGAGCACGCGTTTGCCTGGAAGGAGAAGTACGGCGGCATCATACTGGAGCAGCTCAAGCAGCTCGGGGCCTCGTGCGACTGGAGCCGCACGCGCTTCACCATGGAGCCTAAGCTGACCGAGGCCGTGCTGCGCGTGTTCGTGGATTTGTACCGCAAGGGCCTCATTTACAGAGGGGTGCGTATGGTGAACTGGGACCCGCTGGGCGGCACCGCCATCTCGGATGAGGAAGTGATTGCCAAGGATACCCAGGCCAAGATGTATCACCTCAAGTACGAGGTGGTGGGCCAGCCCGGCCGCTTCCTCACGGTGGCCACCTCGCGCCCCGAAACCGTGATGGCCGACGTGGCCGTAGCCGTGAACCCCACTGACCCGCGCTACCACGACCTGGCCGGCCAGAAGGTGCGCATTCCGCTGCTGGGCCGCGAAATCCCGGTTATTCAGGACGAGTACGTGACGGTTGATTTCGGTACGGGCGCGCTGAAAGTGACGCCCGCCCACGACCTCAACGACTACGAGCTGGGTTTGAAACACAACCTGCCAGTCATTGATATTCTGAACGATAACGGCACGCTGAACGAAAAGGCGGAGCTGTACGTGGGCCAGGACCGGTTTGCGGCCCGCCGCAACATCGTGAAGGATTTGCAGGAAGCCGGCCTGCTCGATAAAATCGAGGAATACGCCAGCATTGTGCAGACTTCGGAGCGCACCGGGGCCGTGATTGAGCCCAAGCTGAGCCTGCAGTGGTTCCTGAAAATGGAGCACCTCGCCAAGCCCGCGCTCGAAGTGGTGGAGAATGACACCATTAAGCTGCACCCGCCCAAGTTTAAGAATATGTACCGGGCCTGGATGGAGAACGTGCGCGACTGGTGCATCTCGCGCCAGCTGTGGTGGGGCCAGCGCATTCCGGCCTACTACCTGCCCGATGGCTCGTTTGTAGTGGCCCAGAATGAGGCCGAAGCGTTGGAGCTGGCCCGTACCCAAACCGGTAACAACGACCTGCAAGCCAGCGACTTGCGCCAGGATGAGGACGTGCTCGATACCTGGTTTTCGTCGTGGCTGTGGCCCATCTCGGTGTTCGACGGCTTCGACGACCCCGACAACGCCGACATCAACTACTTCTACCCGACCAACGACCTCGTAACTGCCCCCGAAATCCTGTTTTTCTGGGTGGCGCGCATGATTATGGCCGGCCTAGAATTCCGCAAGGAAGTGCCCTTCAAAAACGTGTACCTGACTGGTATTGTGCGCGATGCGCAGGGCCGTAAGATGAGCAAGCAGCTCGGTAACTCGCCCGACCCGCTCGACCTCATCCGCGACTTCGGGGCCGATGCGGTGCGCACGGGCATGCTGTTTTCGTCGCCCGCCGGCAACGACTTGTTCTACGACCAGAAGCTGATTGACCAGGGCCGCAACTTCAACAACAAGCTCTGGAACGCCTTCCGCCTCGTAAAAGGCTGGGAAGTGGATAACGCGCTGCCCTTCGCTAACGCGCAGGCCGTGAGCTGGTTTGAGGCCAAGCTGGCCGAAACCGTGGCGGTACTCGACGAGCATTTCGAGAAGTTTCGGATGAGCGACGCGCTGCTGACGGTGTACAAGCTGCTGTGGGACGATTTCTGCGGGCAGTACCTCGAAATGGTGAAGCCCGCTTACCAGCACCCCATTGATGCCCAGACGCTTAGCGCTACCGTGGGTTTCCTCGAAACGCTGCTCAAGCTACTGCACCCCTTCATGCCCTTCATCACCGAGGAGCTATGGCACGAGCTGGCCGAGCGCGGCCCCAAAGACTACATCACCGTGGCCCACTGGCCCAAAGTGACCGCGCCCGCCAATAGCGCCGATACCCTGGCCGAAATGGACAAGGCCCTGGCCATTGTTGCCGGTGTGCGCAACGTGCGCAATCAGAAGAACTTAGGCCCGGTGAAGCAATTGGAGTTGGCCGTGAAAACCGACGACCAAGCCGCTATCCTAGCCTACGCGCCACTGGTGCGCAAGCTGGCTAACCTCAGCGACTTGTCGTTTGCCCAGGAAGGGCCGGCCGGTGCGGTGAGCTTCGTGCTGGGCGGCAACGAGTTTTTTATTCCGCTTGATATTCAGGTAGATGCCGCTACTGAGCGCGCCCGCGTGGCGAAGGAGCTGGAGTACGCCATTGGCTTCCGCGACTCGGTGAATAAGAAGCTGAGCAACGAGAAATTCGTGGCCAACGCCAAGCCCGACGTGTTGGAGCGCGAGCGCCAGAAGCTGGCCGATGCCGAGGCAAAAATTGCGGCCCTGGAGCAGGCGCTCAAGGCTTTATAGTAGCCTGAGTAAAGCTCAGAAAAACGGATTGGAACGCCCTGTGAATAGCTTCGCAGGGCGTTCTGTCGTTAGGCGCAAGCGCCACTAGCCGCCATGAAATACCTGCTGCTTTGGGTGCTCAGTATCGTATCAGTGCTGTACGTAGTGGCATGTGCCTGGCTTTATTTCCGGCAGGAAACGCTGTTGTTTTACCCGCGCAAGCTGCCCGCTACCTACCAGTTTCGGCTACCGGGCCGCTACGCTGAGCTTCCCATTATCACCTTGGATGGCGTGCGGCTGAGCGGCCTGCTCTTTAAGGCTGACGCACCCAAAGGCCTGGTTTTCTTCCTGCACGGCAACGCGGGCTCTCTGGCCGAGTGGGGCCAGCTGGCAGCCACCTACACGCGGCTAGGCTACGACGTGTTTATGCTCGATTACCGGGGCTACGGCAAAAGCACCGGTACCATTACCAGCCAGGCCCAGCTGCTGGCTGATGTGGAAGTATCTTACCAGCAAGTAGTTGCGAACCATGATGAAAGCCAGGTAGTTATTGCTGGCTACTCGCTTGGCACGGGGCCAGCTACGTGGCTGGCGGCGCGGCACCGGTCCCGGCGGCTGCTCTTGCACGCACCCTATTACAGCTTGGCCGATATGGCGGCGCACACGATTCCCGTCTGGCCGATTTTGCCCGGTTTTTTGTTGCGCTACCCAATGCCGACCAACGAGTTTATCCGGCAGGTGAGCGCGCCCATCGTATTGGTGCACGGCGACCACTACGAGCTGATTCCCTATAATTCTTCCGTCAGGCTGAAGGCGCTGCTGAAGCCTGGCGACCAGTTACTAACCATTCGGGGTGGGGGCCACAACGGCTTAACGGCAACGCCGCAATACCAACAAGCCCTACCTAACATCCTGTAAATACTAGTATTAATGCAGATAATACCTCATTGCTGCCTTTCTTTGGGGTCGTCAACCAAAACCTTTTCCGGATGAAACGACTCCCTACTCTTTGGCTTAGTGGCCTGGCTGGCCTCGCGGCGCTGGCCGCGCAGGGCCAGGCCACGCCCCCTTCTCCTATGCAAAATCCTCCCACCGTGGCTATTAAGGCCAAGCAGTTGGTGTCGCCCTACGGCACCCGCACCGATAACTACTACTGGCTCAACGAGCGCGAAAACCCCGAGGTGCTCGATTACCTCAAGGCTGAAAATACCTACTTCGACACCCAGATGACCCCCGTGAAAGGCTTGGAAGACAAGCTGTTCACCGAGATGAAGGGCCGCATCAAGGAGCAGGACGAGTCGGTGCCCTACCGCGACAACGGCTACTACTACTACAGCCGTTACGAGGCGGGTGGCGAGTACGCGCTGTATTGCCGCAAGGCCGGCAGCCTGCAAGCGCCCGAGGAAATTATTCTCCACGGCAACCAAATGGGCCAGGGCCACAGCTACTTCGCCATCGGCGGCTACGCCGTGAGCGACAACAACGAGGTGCTGGCCTTCAGCACCGACACCGTGAGCCGCCGCCTCTACACGCTGTGCTTTAAGAACTTGAAAACCGGCGAGTTATATCCCGAAAAAATCGCCAACGTGGAGGGTGCCGGCGTGTGGGCGGCCGATAACCAAACGGTGTTCTACGCCAAAAAGGACGTGAACACGCTCTTGCCCTATCAGGTATACCGCCACACCCTGGGCACCGACCCCAGCCAGGATGCGCTAGTGTATGAGGAAAAGGACAACACGTTCAGCCTGCACGTAAGCCGTAGTAAATCAAAGAAATACATCGGCATTGAGCTAGGTAGCGCGTTCTCCTCCGAGTACCGTTTCCTGGATGCCAGCACGCCCACTGGCGCGTTTACGGTGTTTGTGCCGCGCACGCCCGACCTGCTCTACGACGTGCAGGACGCCAACGGTAAGTTCTACGTGTTCACCAACTGGGAAGCGCCCAATTTCAAGGTGATGGCCGCGCCGCTCACCAGCACCGGCCGCGGCAGCTGGACGGAAGTAATTCCGCAGCGCGACGACGTGTTTCTAGAGCAAATGGAGCTCTTTAAGGACTACCTCGTGCTGAACGAGCGCGAGGAAGGCATTCGCCAGCTGCGCGTTATCAATTTTAAGGATGAGATTGGGCGCGTAGTCGATTTCCGCGAGTTGGCCTACACTACCTACATCGGCATCAATCCCGAGTTTGACACCCCGCAGCTGCGCCTCACCTACACCTCGTTTACCACGCCGGCCAGCACCTACGACTACAACATGGCCACCCACAAGCTGACGCTGCTCAAGGAGCAGCCCGTGCTCGGGGGCTTTGACAAAAAGAACTATGTTACTGAGCGTAAGTTCGTAACCGCGCGTGATGGCAAGCTTATTCCCATCGCCATTGTGTACAAGAAAGGCTTCCACAAAAACGG
Organism: Hymenobacter sp. H14-R3; assembly: GCF_030063445.1. GTDB lineage: Bacteria > Bacteroidota > Bacteroidia > Cytophagales > Hymenobacteraceae > Hymenobacter. The sequence continues at coordinate 149,307 of NZ_JASITD010000007.1, forward strand.
CCAGGGCCCGGTGCTGCAATATGCCTACGGCTCGTATGGCCTGTCCATGGACCCTACCTTTTCCTCGGCGCGCCTGAGCCTGCTCGACCGCGGATTTGCCTACGTGCTGTGCGGCATTCGGGGCGGGCAAGAACTTGGCCGCCAGTGGTTTGAAGATGGCCGCATGATGCGCAAGATGAACTCGTTCACCGATTTCATAGACTGCTCCGACTACCTCATCAAGGAGAAATACACTTCGCCCGCCAAGCTGTTTGCGCTGGGCGGCAGCGCGGGCGGCCTGCTCATGGGCGCGGTGGTGAATATGCGGCCCGAGCTCTACAAGGGCGTTATTGCGGCCGTGCCGTTCGTGGATGTGGTTACCACCATGTCGGATGCCAGCATTCCGCTCACCACCGGCGAGTACGACCAGTGGGGTAACCCCGCCGACAAGCCCGCTTACGACTACATGCTTTCGTACTCGCCCTACGACAACGTGAAGGCGCAGGCTTATCCCAATATGCTGGTAATCACGGGTCTGCACGACTCGCAGGTGCAGTACTTTGAGCCCGCCAAGTGGGTGGCCAAGCTGCGCACCACCAAAACCGATAAGAATCTGCTGCTCCTGCACACCGACATGGAAGCCGGCCACGGCGGCGCATCGGGACGCTTCAAGGCGCTGCACGACGTGGCACGTCAATACGCATTCCTGTTCCTGCTGCTCGACGAGCAGAAGGCGCTGTAGAACGGAGTGGTACTCCGTTTCCGGGCGAACGACAGGTGCAGCGATAAACGGAGTACCACTCCGTTCTACATTACTTAGCCGAAGGCGCGGTGGTCGAAGTGGCCTCCGCGCTTTTTTCGTCGGCGCTCAGCTGGGCTTGCAGTTGAAAGGTAACCTGTTCGCAGGCAGTACTTTGGCGCTGTGCCTCGGCCAGCGCATTCTGCGTGACGGTGAGCCGCCAGTAGAGGAAGAAAATGAGGCCCAGCGAAACGGCGAGGGTGAGGATAAAGAGCAGATTTTTCATGAAGAAGAGGTACTAAAAACGTCTGTCATGCTGAGCCTGCGAAGCATCCTGTCGCGCCAGAACAAGTCGTTCGAACGCGATAGGGTGCTTCGCAGGCTCAGCATGACAGACGTTTGTTAAGCAGCAAAAATTTGTAGTTATACCGTGGTGTTCGGGTCAAACTGCTCCAGGTAATCGGCCACTTTGCGCACAAACATGCCGCCGAGCGAGCCATCGACCACGCGGTGGTCGTAGCTGTGGCTCAGGAACATAAAGTGCCGGATACCGATGAGGTCGCCCTGGGGCGTCTCAATTACGGCGGGCTTCTTCTTAATGGCACCCACGGCCATGATGGCCACCTGCGGCTGCATGATGATGGGCGTGCCCATGACGTTGCCAAACGAGCCCACGTTGCTGAGCGTGTAGGTGCCGCCGGCCAGGTCTTCGGGCTTGAGCTTGTTCTGGCGGGCGCGGTTGGCCAGGTCGTTCATCTTCTTGCTCAGGCCGTTGAGGTTGAGTTGGTCAGCGTTGTGAATCACCGGCACAATGAGGTTGCCCGAGGGCAGGGCCACGGCCACGCCAATGTTGATGTCCTTCTTCTTGATGATGAAGTCGCCATCGACCGACACGTTGATGCCGGGGTAGTCCTGGATGGCGCGGGCCACGGCCTGGATGAAGATGGGCGTGAAGGTGAGGTTTTCGCCCTCGCGCTTCTTATACGCATCCTTGTGCTTGTTGCGCCAGTTCACCAGCTCGGTCACGTCGGCCTCCACAAAGCTCGTAACGTGCGGCGAAATACGCTTGGAATCGACCATGCGCTGGGCAATCATCTTACGCATGCGGTCCATCTCCACCAGCTCGTGGCCACCCGATACGGAGGGCGCGGGCTTGCTGGCGGCCGGGGCCGCTTGGCCATTTGTGCTGGCGCCGGGTGCGGGGGCTGCCTTGGCGGCCGGCTGCGGTACGGCGGCCGGCGTGGGTGCTGGGGGTGCTGGGGCTGCTGGCGCAGCAGCTACGGGTGCGGGAGCAGCCGCGGCTGGCTGTAGCGAGGGCTTGCCGCCCGCTACGTGGTCCAGAATGTCCTTTTTGGTTACGCGGCCGTCCTGGCCAGTGCCGGGCAGGCGCTCTAGGTCGCTCATGCTCACGCCTTCTTCGCGGGCGATGCTGAGCACCAGCGGCGAGTAAAAGCGGCCTTCCTGCACGGGGTGGGCGGCGCTGGCGGGGGCCGTAGCGGCATCTACCGGGTTGTTGGGGCCGGGCAGGTAGGGCACGCTCTCGTCGCCGGCGGGGGCCTTGTGCAGCGAGCGCACTACTTCGGGGGCCGTGAGGGGCGGGTTGGCGCTGGCCTCTTCCATGTTGTCGGTGTTGTTGTCGGCCGCAGGGGCGGCGGCGTTGGCATCAGTCTCGACAATGGCGATGGGCGCGCCCACGGCTACTACCTGGCCTTCCTGCACCAGTATTTCGGCCAGGATGCCGGCGTGCAGGGCGGGTACTTCGGTATCGACCTTATCGGTAGCTACTTCCAGCACCGATTCATCTTGCTCAATGGCGTCGCCAACTTGCTTGAGCCACTTCAACACGGTGCCTTCCATGATGGATTCGCCCATCTTGGGCATCGTCATTTCCACTCGGGCCATAATCAGGGGGCTGGGGGTCTTAAAAAACGTAGGGTGGGGTGGGAGGGAGTTTCGTGCCGCAAAGGTAGGCAGAAGCCAAAGGCCCCCGCACCGGCTGGGCGCACGGGGCGCGGTGAGTAACCATTACCACCACCAGCGGCCAGCTGTCTCCCTAACGATTATCGCCGAAAAACCGCCGAGCGGCGGACCCCTAGTCAGTTTTCAATCGGTGAAAAACGGCCGTTGGTCGGGGCTTGGGCGGCGCTGGCGCGAAAGTGGGCTGGTGGGCCAGGTTTGTGGTCGCTCGTTTGCAAAGGGACGGTTACCCCACTGCTACCAGCTTGGTAACCTCTACAATTTAATTCATAAACTTTCTGAAAAATAGTATATTAACTACTTTTTCGCTGCCGCCCTGTTCGCCGTTCCTGCCACCGCTCACAACCGCGACAACCGTTACCAGCAGGGCCCCGGCAGCAACAACAGCTACGGCTACGACCGCAACCACCGCGCAACGCCTTAGGAGCGCACCCGCTGGGAAACTCAGCATCGCCGCCCCTAACCGCTAAACCCCGCGCCCCGGCCGGTGTCTAAGCAGCACCGGCCGCCGGCCAATATTTCCTAAATTATCACAACTCACTTTATTTAAAGTACTTACCATGAAAAAGTTTCTGTTGCCCCTGCTGGCGCTTGCCCTTTCTGCTACTGCCGCTTCGGCCCAAGTGGCCCCTGGCCAGGATGCCACCCGCTCGCAGCGCACCCCCGAAGAAATGGCTTCCCACCAAACTCAGGGCCTCACTAAGCAGCTGGGCCTGAGCGCCGACCAGTCGGCCAAAGTGCAGCAAATTATGCTGACCCGCGACCAGGATATGCTGGCCATGCGCAGCCAGACGCAAGCCGGCCCCGGCGACCGCAAGCAAATGCGCGCCCAAATGATGGCCGGCCGCACCAAGTACGACGACCAGCTCAAGGCCGTGCTTACCCCCGACCAATTTACCAAATACACTGCCATGCAGGCCAACCGCCGCGAGCGCGGCATGGGCATGCAGGACGGCAAAGTGAAGCAGAAAGACGGCAAGGTGAAAATCAAAGCCAAAACCGATAGCTAGTTTTTAGCTTGCTACTTAGCAAAGAAGCCCCGCACCAGTTTGGCGCGGGGCTTCTTTGTGAGCCAGTTGATGGCAGTTTTTGCTAGCTAACCCAAGTTGCGAGATAGGGTGCGGTCACAAAAAAGTCTGTTCGGCGTGAACAGGCTAGGTTTGAGGTATTCGACCCCCTCAACTCCACCCGACCATGCGCGAACAGACCGTTGCAATGTACTGCGTACTTGATGATTTAATCCGCTTTACGCGCCCCGCCGGCACGCCGCCCCCGGCTTCGGGCCGGCGCTTGACCGATGCCCAGGTGCTAACCACGGCCCTGGTGGCCGCCCGCTTTTTTGGGGGCAACCTAGTGGTCGCCAAGCACTACATGGCGCAGCATTGGGGGCAGAATCCACTGGACAAGAGCGGCTTCACCCGGCGCTTGCACGCCCTCACCGATACGCTCCGCTCCCTGTTCGCCACGTTGGGCGACGTGCTCAAACATCTGCACACTGAGGCCCGCTACGTACTGGACTCGTTTCCGGTAGCCGTGTGTCATAACACGCGCATCCCGCGCTGTAAGCTCCTGACGGGCAAGGCCTATCACGGCCGCTGCGCCAGCAAGCGCAGCTGGTTCTATGGCCTCCAGGTGCAAGTGGTGGCCACCAGCGACGGTATTCCGGTCGAGTTTTATATCCACGCGGGCGCCGAGTCGGAGCAAACCGGCCAGCGTGGGCTACCCCTCGACCTACCCGAGGGCAGCGTGCTTTACACCGATGCCGGCTATACGGACTACGCAGCCGAAGACCTCTTTAACGAGGCCAGCGGCAGCCAGCAGCAGACGGCGCGCCGCAAAAACAGTAAGCGCCCGCATCATCCGGCGCAAGTCTTTCTGCTCCAGTACTTTCGCAAAGGTATCGAAACCTGCTTTAGTCAACTTACCGCGCGCTTTCCCAAGCAGATTCACGCGGTCACGGCCGCCGGCTTTGCTCTAAAGATTACCTTATTCATTTTTGCACATGCTTTGCACCAAGCTGGCCTATAGCCCGCAACTTGGGTTAGCTAGTGTACTGATAGCAAGTAACTTAAAACAAACCGCTGGTGTGGCCATGCTTGCGCGGCGTGTGGGTCGAGTTCTTATGAGCGCGGTGCCGGGCCGTAATCTGCCGGCGGCTGCCAAAGTGGAGGAAGCTAAGGGCTCCCTTGCGCTCGCGGCTGTGGTAGCGGTAATCGGTGTACACGGGCACGTGGTTGCCGCGCGTGAGGCGCTGGCCGCGCATGGCGCTGGGCGTGCGCCGGGCGGCGCTGGAGCCGGCCGTAGCCGCCGAAGTTGCCAGGCCAAGCAGGCAAAAAAACAGGAGGGCAATCCGCAACATAGGGTAGGGGGAAAAGGAGGAAATCGGCTGCGCGCCATCGCGCAGCGCCACGGGCAACGCGTTGCTGCCGCGCTTTAAACTGCCGGCTCGTGCTATTTAGTGCATTGGGACGATTCTATTCGACGCATCGGGCTCCTTAATCGCCGAATCCGGCCACGGGCGGGCCGGCATATGCCAGCCCGTGGTGGGCTACAGGCCGCATATTTTAAGGGGCTGATGGCGAGCAACTGCTCATCGCTTTCATATATTCGCAACTGGCGGGCGTTCATTGCTCGGCCATTTTTTTCTTGTGAAACACATCCACTACTTATTCCTGGTTGGGGCGGCCCTGCTGGCCGGCTGCCACCGCGATGCCGAGCGCATTTCCTACGACCTGACTGGCAAATACACGGCCGTGTCTGTCATTACGGCCGCCAATCCCATTGCCATGTATACGGCCGCTGGGCAGGTGACAAGCCAGCCGGTAATAACCCGGTTCCTGGCCAAGCGGGCGTGGCTGGATACGTACTTCTCGGCCACCGATGCGCCCGTTGCCAACAACGGTACGCTCACCCTGACGTTCCGGGGCAACAACCGCGCTACGCTGCTATCGGCCGCCCCTGGTTACGCTACCGATAGCATCCGTGCGGAGGTCACCGACCAGCAACTGACTTCCTTTCGCCTGCAAAATCTGGATTCGGCAGCCAATTTCACCAGCACTACTTACTGTCCTCGCCCCGCGGAGCTAGCGGCTTATATAAAGGACGCATACCCCGGCAAGAAATGCATAAATACGTCGCCAGCTACGGGCTACGGGCAGTATTGCCAAACGCGGCCCGTACGCATAATCGGTGCCCACGGCAACCAGCTATACGTGCCGTATTTCAGCTGGCTGGTGGAGGGTGGGCGCTGTAGCCTGGCCTCTGGGGGCGAATGGAATACCTTCAACCGGGCCGTGCTCAGCCACTTGGTAGCCGGTGACACGATAGTGGTGCAGGAGCGCGAAATTGCCCTGAAAAGGTAGCCGCGCTGGCCTCCCCATAACCCCCGGCCTGCGTGCAACCCCAGAGCCAGCCGGAAATAACCGGTTGGCTTCTGTGCTTTTTACCTAACTGGTTGTGCTTCCCCATGAGCCTTTGGCAAATAATTCAACGTCTGCTGCCCTTCGTGCAGCCCTACCGTAAGCTGGTTATCAGCACGTTGCTGCTCACGCTGGTGGGCTCGCTGGCCGCGCAAGTCAACCCCTTCGTGCTGCGCTACACCGTCGATACGGTGCAGGACCTGCTCAATAGAGGGCAAGGGCTGGCCGCTGGCTGGCAGATGCTGGTGTGGGTGAGCGCCCTGCTGCTGGGTAAGGAGCTGATTAATACGGGCATCACGTTTGGCCAGAAATACTACGGCGAGAAAATCCGCATCAGCGTGTCGGGGGCGCTGGCTGAGGCCGCCGTAACCAGGATTCTGGGCTACGAGCTCGGCTTTTTCACCGCCAGCGATAACCAGACCGGCAAGCTCCAAACCCGCATCGACCGGGGCGTGGAGAGCCTGATGAAGCTGGTGCAAAACTTCTTCATCGACATTCTGCCGCTCTTTGCCAATGCGCTAGTGGCGCTGGGCGTCATGTTTTACGCCAACCTTTGGGTGGGCCTGGTGGCCACGTCCATCCTGCCCGTGTATTTCTGGCTGAGCTACCGGCAGGCCGACCGCCTCAACGGTACCCGCCGCGCCCTGCGCGCCCTGCGCGAAGAAAAAAACCACGGCCTCATCAGCATCATCGACAGTATTGTGGTGATAAAGAGCTTCGTACGCGAAGCCTACGAGGGCGACAAGCAGCTGGCCGTGCAAGATAAGCTGGAAGCCGCTCAGCTGCTCACCCGCAAAACCAACTTCCGCTACGACGGCCTCAAGTCATTTTTTGAGCAGATTGGCGTGGTGGCCATCATCGTGCTCACCGCCTACCTCGTGCTGGCCGGCCAGATGAGCACCGGCGCCATCATGTTTCACGTGCTGCTGTTCAACAACGTGTCGGCCCCCATCGGGCAGCTGCACCGCATTTACGACGAGATGAACGAGGCCCTGACCCGCGCCGAGGGCTTTTTCGCCATCCTCGACGCCGACGACCAGACCGAGCGCCCCGGCCCGCTACGCCCCGCGCACCTGGAAGGCCGCTTCGAGCTGCGCCACGTCAACTTCACCTACCCCAGCGGCACAGCCGCCCTGCACGAGGTGAGCATGACCATCGAGGCCGGCAAAACCACCGCGCTCGTGGGCCTCAGCGGCGCGGGCAAGAGCACGATTATCAACCTCTTGTGCGAGTTCTACCGCCCCGACAACGGCGGCGTGTTTCTCGATGGCCAGCCGCTGGCCCAGTACGACACGCCCGCCCTGCGCCAGCAAATTGGCCTGGTGCTCCAGAAAAACCACATTTTCAAGGGCACTATCGAAGAGAATATCCGCTACTGTAACTTCAACGCCACCCAAGCCGAGCTAGAAGCCGCCGCCCGCCAGGCCTACCTGCACGACCAGATTCTGGACCTGCCCAAGGGCTACCTCAGCGACGCGCAGCAGCTATCCGGTGGCCAGCAGCAGCGCATCGCCATTGCCCGGCTTTTCCTCAAAAACCCGCCCATCATCTTCCTCGACGAGCCCACCGCCAGCATCGACGCCATCGCCACCGAGCAAATCAAAAACAGCCTCGACGCCATCAAGCAGGGCCGCACGGTGGTCATCATCTCCCACAGCCTCGCCCAAATCGTGGATGCCGACTGCATCTGCGTCATGAAAAAAGGCGAAGCCGTGGAGAGCGGCACCCACCTGGAGCTCTACGAAAAGCGCGGTACCTACCGCGAGATTTTCGACGCCTCGGCCCGTAGTCTCAATATCGAGAAGCTGGCTAAATCAATGGCCGATGACGGCGACGAGGTGCTGGATACAGCGCTGTGAGGAGAGGCAATAGTACCATTAATAAGTTCCTAAATAATGTTAGCATCTGTCTCTTCTTTTGCCATTCACAACAGTTCTGAGAGTAGCATGACGCTCATACACGAGCCGGAATGCTTTGAATATGAGCTGCTTCCAGGCGAGGAAGCTATTATTGAGTTTGACTCGGGCAAAGAGAGTATTTACCTACGCTGGTATGGTACTGAAGCGGGTAGCACTGCTGTTGCTATTCTCGGCGAAAACAGCTTGTATAGTGTTTACAGTAAAGGGGTTAATGTATTTGAGAAATACCTTGGGTAGGCATCTGGAATCCCGAGCAACCATTCTCGCCCGAAAAGTGTATATTTGTCACAGTCAAGACGAAACAAGGGCCGAACCTCGCGGCCCGGCCCTTGCCTTACTTAATCCAATGAATGGCAGCCGATAGGGCGCCACCACTCATTAGAAGCCCCACGAGCCATTTTACTAGCTCTGGGGGTATGCGGAAGCTGAACCTCAGTTCAAAATCCGCCTTTGCACGTTTGTCTCTCATGTTGGAGAAAGAAGTTAGGTGCTTGACCACCTGCTTCTTTGAAACCCCGGTTGTGCCAACAGCCGGGGTTTCGTCTTTTTAAGGACTTGCCGAGGTGAGGTGGATTAACCGTGCAACGCGCCAAAGATAGGCCGCGCGGTGTGCTAGGAGGGGTTTTTATGGCTGATAATCAGTCGATACGCTCGTAGCAGTCTGGTACTGATTCACGAAATAGTAAACGGCACCCGCCAATAGCAAGCCTAGCAACACGAGAAACGCGATTTTCCACGGCGAGTAGGGGTGCGAGCCGCTCACTTTGCCGGTTTGGCCATTGACGAGGAAGTGGTAGAGCTTGCCCTGGTAGAGGTAGGCGCACACCCAGAGCGGCAGCAGCAGGTGCTTGAACGACTCCTCGGTGAGGGTGGTGCTCACCCGGAGGCCGCGCTGCTCGTCGCCGCCCAGCGCCTGCTTGCAGCTGTCGTGCTCCTGCTCGCGGAAGGTGGTGCGGGCTTCTTCCAGGCCCTCGGCCAGGTCGATGCTGTACACCTCGGCCTCCCAGCCCAGCAGCACGCGGGCATCATAATCGACCACGGCGGCGAGGTCGTAGTCATCCAGCACCGCCTCGACGTGGTTTTGCTGGTTGGCCAGGCTGCGCGAGGCCAGCGTGAGGAGGTCGTCGTAGAAGTGCTCGTGGGTGCCGCTACGGCTGCTCCAGTCGGTGCGGCGCTCCTGGCGGGTGGTGGGGCGGCCCTGGCTGTCGGTGCTGCTCACCGATACGTAGTAGTGGTCGCCGCGCTCGCCCCGCCATTCGGAGTACGCCTGCGCATCAAACGTCCAGAAGGGCAGGTAGATACCGTGCAGGTTATCGAGCACCGCGCCGCTTTGCAGCTTGTTGGGAGCCAGCCACTTGCCCGCCAGCCAGGTGCGGAAACTCGTGGTAGCGGCCGGCCGCTCCAGCCGAAAGGGCAGCACCCCGGCGGGCTCGATGAGCCGGGTGCGCTGGGCCTCGGGATTGATGGCCCGGCTGCCGCAAAAGCCACAGCTGAGCGTGGGCTGCTCGGCGTTGACGCGGGTGCGCGAGCCGCAGCTGGGGCAGCTGAACAGCAGCTGCTCGCTCACGCGGTCGGCGGGCAGCTCGGCGCTGGCAAGCTGGGCGCTGAGCGGGCGCTCGGCCAGCTTGGCTTGGCTGAACGTCAGGGCCTGGGTAGCGCCGCAGTGCCCGCAGGCCAGCTGCTGGGTTTCGGCCTGAAACGTGAGGTTCGACCCGCAGCTAAGGCAGGGCGCGCGCAATAAGTCACGCTCGCGCAATTCGCGCAGGGCGTTTTCGGTAGCAACATCCATGAGGGCCGGCGCGATAGAGTTATAGGCGGGCCAGTAGCTCGGCCTTTTTGGCGTCGAACTCGGCTTCGCTCAGAATGCCATCGGCCTTGAGCTGGCCCAGGTCGCGCAACATGGCTACAATCTGCTCGCGGTTGGGGCCGGCGGCGGGAGCGGGGGCGGGGGCGGGGCTGGCTGGGGCCGCGGCGGGCGCGGTGGCGTTACCCAGCATGTTGCCCAGGCCGCCCAGCAGCACGGCGGCTCCGCCGATGCCGGCTTCCTGGCCGGCCGCTTTCTCCACGGCTATGCCGGCCTGAAACTGCTGAAACCGGGCCATGTCGCCGGCCATGTTCATTTGGGTGGTTTTATCGAGGAAGGCTTCGACCTCGGGGGGCAGGCTGGCGTTTTCGAGGTAGAAGCGGGTGAGCTCCAGGCCGTAAGCACCGAAATCGTCTTGCAGCAGCGGGCGCAGGCGCTCGCCCAGCTCCTGGTAGTTGCGGGCCAGGTCGAGCACCGACACGTTAGCCTCGGCCAGGGTATCCGAAAACTTGTTGACGATGGCCGAGCGCAGCTGCCCCTCCACGTCGCCCACGCGCACCACCGACGCCGTACCCGCAAACTCGGTCAGGAACTTGGTGGCCTCGCGCACGCGCAGCGCAAATGTGCCAAACGCCCGCACCCGCACCTGCTTGAACTCGGGGTCGCGCAGGATAACGGGATTGGGCGTGCCCCACTTCAGATTAGCAAACTGCTTGGTAGCCACGAAGTAAACATCGACCTTAAACGGCGACTCGAAGCCGTATTTCCAGCCGCGCAGCGTGGTGAGCACCGGCAGGTTGGCGGTGGCCAGCACGTGGCGGCCGGGGCCAAACACGTCGGCCACGCGCCCCTCATCCAACAAAATGGCCACCTGCGACTCGCGCACCACGAGCTGCGCGCCGTTTTTGAGGTTGTTCTCGTTGTCCGGAAATTTCCAAATGAGCGTGTCCGACGAGTTATCAACCCAGTCGATAATCTCGATTAATTCGTTGCGGATAAAATCGAAAAGCCCCATGAGTAGCCAGTGAAATAGGAGGAAAACGGGCGCAACCTAAGCAGGAAAGCCGCTACCTGACTCGCCGGCCCACCCCCAGTTATTACAGCTACTTGCCAATAGCCGCCCGCGTAAACTCCGACAGCACCAGCCGGCCGCTGATGGCGGCGCGCTCCACAAGCAGCGTGTCCCAGTGCGCGGTGCCGGCCCACAGCACCTGCTTGAGCTCACGCATGGCGTCGGGCGAGGAAGCGGCCAGGCGCTGGGCCAGCGCCAGCACGGCTGCGTCGAGGGCGGCGATATCGGGCAGCACCTCGGCGTAGAGGCCGCGGGCGGCGGCCCACTCGGCCGAGCGAAACTCGGTGGCATCAATGGCCAGCTGGCCGAAGGCAGAAGCGCCGATTTTTCGCTCCACGGCCGGGCCCACCACGAAGGGGCCGATGCCCACGGCCAACTCGCTGAGCTTCACGGCCGCGTGGGTGGTGGCCAGGCAGTAATCGGTGGCCGCGGCTATACCCACGCCGCCGCCCACGGCCTTGCCCTGCACCCGCCCGATAACCAGCTTGTTGCAGGTGCGGCAGGCATTTATGACGTGCGCAAAGCCGGAGAAAAACGCCAGCCCCTGCGCCGCATCGGCCACGGCGCGCAACTCATCGAAACTGGCTCCCGCGCAAAACGTGCGCTCGCCCTCGCTTTGCAGAATGATGACCTTGGTGGCGTCGTCGTGGCCGGCCTTGGTGATGGCGGCGGCCAGCTCAGCTAAGATATTGCTGGGCAGTGAGTTATGGGCGGGGTGGAAAAACGTGACGGTGGTGATGCCAGCGGCATCGGTAGCGGCCGTAACGTGGCCGGCGGAGAGAACACTCATAGGAAGTAGAACAGTACGTTACAAAAAAACGTCTGTTATGCTGAGCTTGCGAAGCATCCTATCGCGCCGGAACAAGTCGTTCGGACCCGGTAGGATGCTTCGCAAGCTCAGCATGACAGACGCTCAGCATAGGTTAGGCTTGGTGCAGTTTCTTTACCATCGTCAAAATGGTCGCCACCGCCACGGTGTCGCCGGTTTCGTCGGTTACGGTTACGAGCCAGCGCACGATGCCCTTAGCGATGTCGGTTTCGTCGCGCTTTTCCTGGCCCACTTTCTCCTTCACCGTGAGCTGCACGCCGATGGTGGTGCCGGGGTACACGGGCTTGGTAAAGCGGCACTCATCGAGGCCGTAGTTGAGCAAAACGGGCCCCTTACGCGGGTCCACGAACATGCCGGCAGCCTTCGATAAAATGTAGTAGCCGTGCGCCACGCGGCCGGTAAAGAGCGTGCCTTCCAGCGAGGTAGCATCGACGTGGGCGTAGAAGTTATCGCCCGAAATGCCAGCGAAGTTGCTGATGTCGGCCTCCGTTACGGTGTGCTTGTGGGTGGTGTAGGTTTCGCCGATTTCTAACTCCTCAAAGTAACGCTGGAAGGGGTGCTTGTCGTACTCAACCTGCTTAGCACCAGTCTGATACACTTCCGTGATGGCCGTAATCATGCTGGGCGAGCCCTGCAAGGCTACGCGCTGCATAAAATGCTCCACGCCCCGGATGCCGCCCATTTCCTGGCCGCCGCCGGCCCGGCCGGGGCCGCCGTGCACCAGTTGCGGCAGGGGCGAGCCGTGGCCGGTGCTTTCCTTAGCCATCTCGGCGTTGAGCACCAGAATGCGGCCGTGGTGGGTGGCCGCGCCCAGCACAAAATCCTGGGCCGTGCGCGGGTCGTTGGTAGCCAGCGAGCACACTAGCGAGCCCTTGCCGAGGTTGGCCAGCGCCACGGCTTCGCCCAAATCGTGGTAAGGCATGAGCGTCACCACGGGGCCGAAGGCTTCCAACTCGTGGCTATCCAAGTGCTTGAATGGCTGGTCGTTGCGTAGTACGATGGGCGAGATAAACGCGCCCTTGGCTACGTCGGCCCCGCGCTCCTTACCGATAATCTCCACGTTTTCGAGGTCGCCGTACACGATGGGCGTAGTTTTGGCGAGCTGGCGCACCTGCTCGCGCAGGCGCTCGGCCTGCTCGCGGCCGGCCAGCGCGCCCATGCGCACGCCCTCGGCCTGCGGGTGGCCGATGGTGGTCTGCGCCAGCGCTTTACCCAGGGCAATCTGCACATCTTCGAGCAGCTCGGCGGGCACGATGGCGCGGCGAATGGCTGTGCATTTCTGCCCGCACTTGGCCGTCATTTCCTTGCGCACCTCCTTGATAAAGAGGTCGAACTCGGGCGTGCCGGGCCGGGCATCGGGCCCCAGCACGGCGGCGTTGAGCGAGTCGGCCTCCAGCGTAAACGGCACCGCCTCGCTAATAATGCGCGGGTGGGCGCGCAGCTTTGCGCCGGTGGCAGCCGAGCCGGTAAACGTCACCACATCCTGGTACGTCACGTGGTCCAGAATGCCCTGGCCCGAGCCCACCACCAGCTGCAAGGCCCCATCGGGCAGGATGCCGCTGGCGATAATCTCGCGCACCACGGCCTCGGTAAGGTAGGCGCCGGGCACGGCGGGCTTCACCACGGCGGGCATGCCGGCCAGCAGGTTCACCGCGATTTTCTCCAACATGCCCCAAATGGGGAAGTTGTAGGCGTTGATGTGCACGGCCACGCCCTCCTTGGGCACCAGCAGGTGCTGAGCCATAAAGGTGCCGCCCTTGCTCAGGCCCACCGGCTCGCCCTCCACGTAAAACGGCTTATCCGGGAATTTGCGCCGCAGCGAGGCGTTGGCAAACAGGTTGCCGATACCGCCCTCAATGTCAATCCACGAGTCGGCCCGCGTGGCCCCCGAGCGGTAGCTCAGCTCGTAGAAAAGCTCCTTTTTTTCCTGCAAATGGAAGGCCAGCGCCTTCAGCATCCGCCCGCGCTCGTGAAACGTCATGCGGCGCAACGCGGGGTTGCCCACGCGCCGGCCGTAGGCCAGAATCTGCTCAAAATCAAAGCCTTCGGTATTGGCCAGGGCAATGACTTCGCCGGTGCTGGCATCGCGCAGCTCGTGCGGGTCGGAGCCGCCAGGCTGCCAGCGGCCAAGGGTGTAGTTTTCGAGGGTGGGCGTCATAGCGGGGTGGGAGGGTAGCGTGGACTCTGCGAGTCCGCGCGTGGGTAGTTAGTTTACAATCAGTTGTTCAGCCGCGCGGACTCGCAGAGTCCACGCTACACGCGCTCAATAATCACGGCGTAGCCTTGCCCCACGCCGATGCACATCGTCACCAGCGCGTAGCGCTTTTGCTGCTGATGCAGCTCCAGCGCGGCGGTATTGAGCAGGCGCGCGCCGCTCATGCCCAGCGGGTGGCCCAGGGCAATGGCCCCGCCATTGGGGTTGATGCGCGGGTCGTCATCGGCCAGCCCAAAGGCGCGGATACAGGCCAGCGACTGCGCCGCAAAAGCCTCGTTGAGCTCAATAATGTTGATGTCATTCAGCGTCAGCCCCGCTTTCTTGAGCGCGAGGTGGCTGGCTGGCACCGGGCCGATGCCCATGAGGCGCGGCTCGACGCCGGCCACGCCCATACTCACGATGCGGGCCTTGGGCACTAGGCTGTGGGTTTTGATACCGGCTTCGGAGGCGAAGAGCAGGGCGGCGGCCCCGTCGTTGAGGCCCGAGGCGTTGCCGGCCGTTACGGTGCCGCCGGCTTTGCGGAAGGCGGGGCGCAGCTTAGCCAAGCCTTCCAGGGAAGTATCGGGCTTGATGAATTCATCGGCCGCAAACAGCACGGGCTCGCCCTTGCGCTGTGGAATGGGTACGGGCATGAGCTCGGCGCTAAAGCGGCCCCGCTGCTGCGCGGCGGCCGCTTTTTGCTGCGAGGCGTGGGCAAATTTATCTTGGTCCTCGCGGCTGATGTGGTACTGATCCACCAGGTTTTCGGCGGTTTCGCCCATCGCGTCGGTGCCGTAAGCAGCCTGCATGGCGGGGTTTATAAAGCGCCAGCCGAAGCTCGAATCGGCCATCTGGGAGTCGGTGCCGAAGCCTTTGCTGGGCTTGGAAATCACTAGCGGGGCGCGGGTCATGCTCTCGACGCCACCGGCTACAAACAGGTCGCCGTCGCCGCTCCGAATGGCGCGGGCAACCGCAATACCGGCGGATAATCCACTGGCGCACAAGCGGTTAATGGTTTCGCCCGGCACCGAGTAGGGGAGGCTGGCCAGCAGCGCGGCCATGCGGGCCACGTTGCGGTTGTCTTCGCCGGCCTGGTTGGCGCAGCCCATAATCACGTCGGCAATGCCAGCGGGGTCGGCCGTGGGGTTGCGCGCCAGCAGCTCGCGGATGGTGAGGGCGGCGAGGTCGTCGGGGCGCACGGCGGCCAGTGTGCCGCCAAAGTTGCCGATGGGCGTGCGCACCCCGTCGATGAGATAAGCTTGAGTCATTAGGGCGTTTTTCGTTTCTTGTTGTTCGTTTTTTCTCAGATAGTGGAGTTGTTCAGCTAGCGAAAAACAAAGAGCAAACCGTATCTCTAAAACAGATTTTCCTGATAGAATTAAAAATTAAAAAATGACGAATTAAAAATCTGATTGCCAAATTTTTAATTCATCATTTTTTAGTTTTTAATTAACACAAAAGGATTGGGCTAAATTTAAGCGGGATTATTCTCCGTGCTAGTACGATAGGCCGTGCCTTTGAACAAGGCCAGTCGCAAGCCATCTTGGTTACGAATACCCACCTCGTACACGCCTACGCGGTGCTTAAGGCTGGCCTCGGTAGCCTCCACGGTGATGATATCGCCGGGCCGGCCGGCCTCCAGGTAGTCGATGGTAACGGTGAGGCCCACGCTCTGGCGGCCGTGGGTGTTGCAGGCTATGGAAAACGCCGTGTCAGCCGCTGCAAACGTGACGCCGCCGTGCACCATACCGAAGCCGTTGAGCATTTCGGGGCGCACCGGCAGGCGCAGGCGGCAGTAGCCGGGCCGCACTTCCTCCACAATTACCCCCAGCCACGCGCTGAACGGGTCGCGGGTAGTGAGCCAGTTTTGCACGGCGTGGTGGGGCTGGTGGTCGTGGTTGGCAGAAGCACTCATGTAGTCAGAAAGAATTGATTGTCGCGCGCCAACCGGCGCAGCAGCACGCTGGCGCGGTAGCGGTCCTCGTGGTAATCGTGGTAGAGGGTATCGAGGGTAGCCAGCACGGTGGCCGGCTCCAGCTCGTCGGCCCAGGCCAGCAGGCCCTTGGGGTAATTGACGCCGGTGGTCATGGCCAGCTCCAAGTCTTGGGCGGAGGCCACGCGCAGGTGCAGCGCCTCGGCGGCCTCGTTGATGAGCATGGCCAGCACGCGCTGCACAATGCTGTCGCCCAGGGTTTTATCGCGGTTAGGCTCGGGCTGGCTGGCCCCGGCGGCGTAGTTGTAGAAGCCGCGCCCGGCCTTGCGGCCGTAATAGCCAGCCTCAAACAGCCGCCGCTGCGTGAACGAGGGACGGTAGCGCGGGTCGTAGAAAAAGGCTGTAAATACCGATTCCGTTACCCGGTAATTGACGTCGTGGCCAATAAAATCCATGAGCGCAAACGGCCCCATACGGAAGCCGCCCAGCTCGGTCAGGGCCCAGTCTATAGTGGCGATGTCGGCAATGCCTTCTTCCAAAATCCGAATGGCCTCGCCGTAGAACGGCCGCGCCACGCGGTTCACGATGAAACCCGGCGTGTCCTGAGCCAGCACCGGGCGCTTGTTCCAGCTAGCCACGAGCGTCTTTATTTCGTCGGCCAGCCCGGCGCGGGTTTGCACCGCCGGAATAATTTCGACCAGCTGCATGAGCGGGGCCGGGTTGAAAAAATGGATACCCACGAACCGCTCGGGCCGCTGGCAAGCCGCCGCAATGGAGGTAATGGAAAGCGACGACGTGTTGCTGGCCAGCACGCAATCGGCGCCCACAATGCCTTCTATCTGCTTGAAAACCTGTTGTTTCACCGCCAAGTCTTCCACAATGGCCTCGATAACGAGGCCGCAGTCGGCGAAATCCTCCATATCGGCCGTGGGGTGCAGGCGGGTAAGGGCCGCCGCCGCTGCTTCCGGCGTCAGCTTGCCTTTCTCGGCCAGCTTGCGCAGGCTGGCGGCTATGCCCGCCAAGGCTTTTTCGAGGGCCACTGCGTTTTGGTCGAGCAGGCGCACGGGGTGGCCGGCCGTAGCCACTACCTGCGCAATTCCCGCGCCCATCGCGCCGCTGCCAATAATTCCGATGGTCATGGATTCGTTTTTCGTTATTGTTTTTTTGTTTTTCGTTGTGGAAGTTCTACATCTTTTGCCGGAAGGAGACGACAGACGAAAAATCAACAACGAAAAACGAGTAGTTTACTGGCCAGTGAAGGTGGGCTGGCGCTTTTCGAGGAAAGCGGTTACGCCCTCGCGATAGTCGGTGGTTTGGCCGGCGCGCAGTTGGTAGTCGCCCTCGGCGCGCAGCTGCTGGGCCAGGTCGTTGCCAAACGAGCGGTTGAGCAGGTGCTTGGTGTAGGCGAGGCCCTTGGTGGGTAGGTTGGCCATTTTGCTGGCCAGCTTGGCTACTTCCTGGTCAAAGCTATCATCAGCGAAAGCCTTGTAAATCATGCCCATCTGCACGGCTTCGGCGGCGCTTACCTTGTCGCCGGTGAGCATGAGCGCGCTGGCGCGCTGCATGCCCACGAGGCGCGGCAGAAAGTAGGTGCCGCCGCTGTCGGGTACCAAGCCTATCTTGCTGAAAGCCTGAATGAAAGCGGCCGATTCCTTGGCCACTACGATGTCGCAAGCCAAAGCCAGGTTGGCACCCGCACCAGCCGCCACGCCGTTTACGGCCGCAATAATTGGTTTTTCTAACTCCCTGATGAGCAGCACAATTGGGTTGTAATGCTTCTCCACTATCTCCGATACGTCGGGCGCATCGGGTCCCGTTATCTCAGCCAGGTCTTGGCCGGCGCAAAAGGCGCGGCCGGTGCCGGTGAGCACCACGGCCCGCACGCTGGCATTGGCCTGGCAGTCACGCAGATGCTGCTGCAAAGCCAGCGCCACGGTTTGGTTGATACTGTTGAATACGCTGGGCCGGTTGAAGGTTAGCGTAGCCACGCCGTCGGCGAAGGCGTAGAGAAGAGGAGAATCAGGCATAGAAGAGAGGATGTAGCGCGAAGCTTCCGCCTCGTGCGCGAGCGCAGCTCGTGTGAGTTGTTTGTCCAATGTGGCGCGGGACCGCCTGCTCGCTACGCTCGCGCACGAAGCGGAAGCTTCGCGCTACTGCTAGGCGTGGCACTTGAAATAATCGAACGGCTCGCGGCAATCGTCGCATTGGTACAGCGCTTTGCATGCCGTGGAGCCAAACTGGCTGACCAGATGCGTGTTAGCAGACTTGCAGAGCGGACATCGCACGGCCGTATCCTTGCCAAACAGGTTGAGCACGTGGCCGGTGGCCGTGCCATCAATGGGCGGGGCGATGCCGTAAGCTTCGAGCTTGTCGCGGCCGGCCTGGCTCATCCAGTCGGTGGTCCAGGCCGGGCTTATCTGGTTGGTGATGGTCAGCTGCGTGTAGCCCTCGGCCAGCAGCCGCAGCCGAATATCGGTGGCAATGGCACCCATGGCCGGGCACCCCGAATAGGTAGGTGTGATGGTAACGGTAACACGCTCACCCTCAACAAGCACAGCGCGCACAATGCCCAGGTCCAGAATGCTGAGAACGGGCACTTCGGGGTCGCTCACTTCTTCCAGCAACTGCCAGATTTTGTCAGCTGTGGGCGCTTGGCTGGTAGCTGATGGCTGTTGAGTAGTGGCTGTTGGCTCGTTCATTATAGGTATCTTATTGAAAAAAAGCCACTAGCTAACAACCAGTAGCCAAAAGCCAATTAATCACCAGGTTAGGCCGGGGTAAGTGCGCTGCATGTATTGCAGCTCGGTGAGCAGGTAGCCCAAGTGCTCGGAGTGGCGGCCGCTTTTGCCGCCTTGCTGCGCAAATACGCCCTCGGGCACCGGCACGGTGGCTTCGGCCAGCACGTGGGCCGTGTGGGCCTGCATGGCGGGCAGCAGCGCGGCATAGTCGGGCACCAGGCCCAGCTCCTGCAAGTTGGTTTCGGCGGCGGTAGGCGTGGTCAGCTCGCCCGAGAAGCGCCAGAGCGTGGCGATGGCTTTGTCGAGGCGCTGCCGGCTCTCGGGGGTGCCGTCGCCTAGACGAATCATCCACTCCGAGCTCCACTTGAGGTGGTAGGCGGCTTCTTTGAGCGACTTCTCGGCAATGGCGGCCAACTGCGTGTCGGGCCCGTCTTTTAGCCCCTTAAGAAGTTGATAATGAAAGTTATCGAACAAAAACTGCCGCACAATGGTGTAGGCAAAGTCGCCGTTGGGCTGCTCTACCAGCAGGGGGTTGCGGTACTCCACGGCGCTGCGCAGGTAGGCCAGGTCGTCTTCGGTGCGGCCCCTGCCCTCTAGCTCGGCGGCGTACTGGTAGTAGCTGCGCGCCTCGCCCAGGAGGTCGAGGGCGATGTTGGCCAGGGCCAAATCCTGCTCCAGCACGGGGCCGTGGCCGCACCATTCCGAAAGGCGGTGCGCCAGGATGAGGCTGGTATCGGCCAGCTGCAACACAAACGGAAACAGGGGGTTGGCGGTAGGGGCCGCCGCAACGGCTGGCTCGGGCTGAGTGGCTGACATAAACCGCTGAATTACATGTGCTTAATGGAGTCCGGCACGTCGTAGAACGTGGGGTGACGGTACACTTTATCGGCCGCTGGGTCGAAGAATTCGGCCGCCTCATCGGGGTTGGAAGCGTGAATGTGCTTTGACTCAACTACCCAGATGCTCACGCCTTCAAGGCGGCGCGTGTACACGTCGCGGGCGTTTTGCACGGCCATGGCCGCGTCGGCGGCGTGCAGGCTTCCCACGTGCTTGTGGTCGAGGCCCTGCTTGCTGCGGATAAAGACCTCCCAGAGGGGCCATTCAGAGTTATTCATGGCTGGTTATTGTCGTTTGCTCGCCTGTTATCCTGAGCTTGCGAAGGACCTTATGCCAGTTGAACAAATCGTTCGGGCGTGATAAGCTCCTCCGCAAGCTCAGGATAACAGGCGATTATTGGGCAAAGGTTCTTACGCCGCAACTGCCTCACGCGCAGCGTGCTTAGCCGCGTGGGCCGAAGCCGCCTCGCGCACCCAGGCGCCTTCTTCGTGGGCTTGCACGCGGGCTTGCAGGCGCTCGTGGTTGCACATGCCATTGCCCTTTACCACGGCCCAGAACTCCTCCCAGTTCACTTCGCCGAAGTCGTAGGCCTGGCGCGCCTCGTTCCACTTCACTTTCTCGTCGGGCACGGTGAGGCCCAGAAAATCGGCCTGCGGTACCATCATGTCCACAAATTTTTGGCGCAGCTCGTCGTTAGTGAAGCGCTTGATGCGCCACTTCATGCTCTGCTCCGTGTTGGGCGAGGCGTCGTCGGCCGGGCCAAACATCATCAGCGTGGGCCACCACCAACGGTTGAGCGACTCCTGAGCCATCTCTTTCTGCGCAACTGAGCCTTCGCAGAGGGTTTGCATAACCTCAAAGCCCTGACGCTGGTGGAAGCTTTCTTCCTTGCATACGCGCACCATTGCGCGGGCGTAGGGGCCATAGCTGGTGCGGCACAGCGGCACTTGGTTAAGGATGGCCGCGCCATCGACGAGCCAGCCCACGCAGCCCATATCGGCCCAGCTGAGGGTAGGGTAGTTAAAAATGCTGCTATACTTGGCCTTGCCCGAGTGCAGGTCGGCCAGCATTTGGTCGCGCGAGGTGCCCAGGGTTTCGGCGGCGCTGTACAGGTACAGGCCGTGGCCCGCCTCGTCCTGCACCTTAGCCAGGAGGATGGACTTGCGCTTGAGCGAGGGCGCCCGGGTAATCCAGTTACCCTCTGGTAGCATACCAACTAGCTCAGAATGAGCATGTTGTGAAATCTGGCGGATGAGCGTCTTGCGGTACGCCTCGGGCATCCAGTCTTTGGGCTCGATGCGGATATCGGCGTCGATGCGCGCCTGAAATTGGGCTTCGGGGGTGAGGTCTTGGGCGAGGGTTTCCATAGGGCTTCAACGCTAACTAACAAGTGTTAGTTTTTCAAAGGTAAGAAAATAATTGCTGTCAAACGGTGTGGCACCCAGTTTGGCGCTGGCGCAAGTCGTACAATGCCAAACGGATTGCCACGCCGTTTTACACTACACGTTCACTTCCTCATCGCCCAGCACATCCTGCACGTACAGCATTTTTACCAGCACGGTTAAGATAGCGATGATGGGCGTGGCCAGCGTGAGCCCCAGCAGCCCGGTAAACGAGCCAATAACAAGCTGCCCCACTAAAATAAGCGCTGGCGGTAGTGAAATGAGCCGCTGCTGCAATACCGGCGATACGGCGGCGCTTTCCAGTGTTTGGGCCGCCAGGTACAGCAGCAGTACGTAGAGGGCCATGTGGGGGCCGCCGTTGAAGAAGGCCAGCAGCAGCGCCGGCACCATCGACACCACCGGGCCGATGTTGGGAATGAATGTCACCAGGCCCGCAAACAGCCCCAGTGCCACCGCCAGGGGCATACCCAAAAAGCTGAGCCCCACCACCGTAAGTACCCCCACAAAGAGCATCGACGCCAGCCGGCCCAGCACCCAGTTCACGAGCGTACTGCTGACTTTGTCGAGCACCTCGTGGGCGCGGGCGCGGCTCGCCTTGGGCACCAGCATAACCAGGCCGGCGCGGTAGGTTTTGGGCTGAATAACCAGAAATATGGCTAAAAACAGGATGACGTAGCCATCAGCTAGGATGCTAAATGTGGTCGAAAAAATACCCGTGGCCCGGCCCAGCCACTCCGAAGTGCCACCCATGAGCTTGCGGTAATCGAAGTCTTCGCCAGCCAGACGCTGGCCCCACTCGGTGCCGCTGATGCGCGCCTGCGCATCCTCAATGGCCTTCGGTAGCTGCTGCTGCAAGCCGCTGAGTTGCTCGCTGAGCTTGGCCGAAAACAGCCAGCCAATGCCCCCCAGCAGCCCCAGCATCAGCAGGGCCAGCAGCGCCACCGCCAGCCCCGTGGGTAGGCCAATGCGGCGGTGCAGCCACTCGGCCCCCGCCCGCAGCGGCAGCGCAATGAGCAGCGCCGCCAGCAACCGCAAAAATACCCCAAATGCCAGGCCCAGCAAGCCCGTCAAGGCAAGTATCAGTACGGTGATGCCCACCGCAATGCACACGCGCTGCACGTAAGGGGTTAGGCCAGGGCGAGCAGCAGGAGTCGAAAAGTGGTCCATAAGTAGGGGGGTGGGAAGCAGTGCCCCGGCCGATTTCCTGGTGGGCAAGGGGCTTACGACGAAAGCCACCCGCTGGCCGAAAAGCCAAACCGCCGCGCGCTACGTACCCCTTCCCTACTCGTCAAAATCGACAGTTACCTCGGCCGTGGTGGGGCGAGCCTGGCAGGTGAGCACGTAGCCCTTGGCCACCTCCGTTTCGGAGAGCGAGTAGTTGACGTCCATGGCGGCGGTGCCGCTCGTGACGCGGGCGCGGCAGGTGCTGCACATGCCATTTTTACACGAGTAGGGCGCGTCGATACCGGCGGCCAGCGCCGCATCGAGCACCGTGTCACCGTAGTACGACATGTCGAGGCGGTAGCCACGGCCGTCGAGACGCAGGGTCACCTGGCTCTTCTGGTCGTCGTCGCCCACTGGGCGCTGGGTTTTGGCCTTGGCCAGACCGCCCGCCGTGGCAAACAGCTCAAAATGAATGTTATCGGGTGCTACGCCGGCTTCGGTAAGGGCCCGCTGCACGCCCTGAATCATCTCCTCGGGGCCGCAGATAAAGCACTCGTCGAGGCGGGCGGCGGGCAGCGCCGTTTGCAGCAGTTGGGCAGTTTTGGGGTAGTCGAGGCGGCCAAAAAACAGGTCGCTGTCGCCCTGTTCGCGGCTCAGTACGTGGAACACGCTCAGGCGCTGCACAAACTTATTCTTCAGACCCTCAATCTGTTCCTTGAAAATAATGGAGTTGCGCCCCCGGTTGCCATACACCAAATAGACCCGGCTAGCCGGCTCAGTGAGCAAAATTGTCTTGGCGATGCTCAGAATGGGCGTGATGCCGCTGCCAGCCGCAAACAGCGCGTAGCTTTTGGCCTGCGTGGGGTGCAGGCTGGCTGTGAAGCGGCCCTGCGGCGGCATCACGTCGAGGGTGTCGCCGGGGCGCAGGCCGTCGTCCACGGCCAGGGTCGAAAAGCGGCCGTCGGGTACTTTCTTAATGGCCACGCGCCACTCATTGTCCAACGGGCTGCTGCACAGCGAGTAGCTGCGGCGCAGCTCCTCGCCTTGGTGCTCGCGGCGCAGGGTAAGGTACTGGCCGGGCTGGTAGCTGAAAACCTCGCGCAGCTCGGCCGGTACCTCGAAGGAGAGCGACACGCAGTCGGGCGTTTCGCGGGTTACGCTCTTGATGACTAGTTTATGGAAACGGCTCATTTAGTGTATTTTACTCAGCAAATAATCATTGTCATGCAAACCGTAGGGAAGCATCTCGTTCGCCTCGTTGAACCGATGGAGTGCGTGGCTAACGATTGGGTTAGTGCGGTACGCGAGATGCTTCCCTGCGGGCTGCATGACCGTTCTTTTTAACTCGTTTCTGCCATTTTACTGCACGTCCCGCAGGTCCTTCACGCGGTTCAGCTTGCCGCCTTCGCTGCGCGGCAACTGCCCGCAGCCCAGCAGGTTGACGCGCATACTGAGGCCGATATTATCCTTGATTTTCTTGGCAAACGTGCCCTGAAGCTGGCGCAGGCACTCGTGCTGCACCAGGTGCTCGGCGGTGAGGGTGGCCGTGGCCAGGCCCAGTTCGTGCAGCAGGGTTTCGGCCACTTCCACGTTCACCTCTACTTCGTCGAGGCTGCCGCGGCGAGTGGCCACCACCTGGTAGTGCGGGCTGGCGTGCGCCAGGCCGCTAAGGATATCCTCAACCTGCGTGGGAAAAAAATTAACGCCCCTAATGATAAGCATGTCATCGGCCCGCCCGCGAATCGGCCCCATTTTTACGTGGGTGCGCTTCACCGAGTGGCCGTAGTAGATGTTGGTAATATCGCCCGTCCAGTAGCGCAGAATGGGCATCGCTTTCTTGGTTAAAGTACTGAGCACCAGTACGCCAAATTCGCCCTCGGCCACGGGCTCGCCGGTGTCCTTGTCCACTATCTCGGGGTAAAAGTGGTCCTCCCAGATGTAGCTGCCGGTGCCGCGCTCGTCCACGTCCTCCTGCGAAATGCCGGGCCCCAGTATCTCGCTGAGCCCGTAGATGTTAGTGGCCGCCACGCGCAGCCCGCCCTGCACCTGCTGCCGGATGGCCTCCGTCCAGGGCTCGGCCCCGAGCACGGCCAGCTTCAGGTTGATGGCCTCGGGCGCAATGCCGCGCCGCTGCATTTCCTCAGCTAGCACTTGGGCATAAGAAGGGGTGGCACAGATGATTTCGGGCCGAAAGTCCTGCAATAGTTGCAGCTGCCGGTCGGTGCTGCCCCCCGATACGGGAATGACGGTCAGCCCCAGCTTTTCGGCCCCGTAGTGAATGCCCAGGCCACCCGTAAACAGGCCGTAGCCGTAGGCATTTTGCAGCTTCATGCCCGGCCGGCAGCCCGCGGCGGCCAGCGAGCGGGCCACCACCTCGGAGAAAATACCGAGGTCGCCAGCCGTGTAGCCCACCACCGTGGCCTTGCCCGTAGTACCGCTGGAGCAGTGCAGCCGCGCTACCTCGGCCTCGGGCACCGCAAACAGGCCGAAGGGGTAGTTATCCCGAAAATCGGTTTTTTTGGTAAAGCCCAGCTTCGTCAAATCCTCCAGCCCCCGAAAAGTGGCGGGGTTGATGCCCGCCTCGGCAAACTTGCGCTGGTAGAACGGCACCCGCGCCGCCAGGTAAGCCACCTGCTCCTTGAGCCGGGCGTTTTGCAGGGCGCGCAGCTGCGGCAGGGGCAGCCGCTCGATATCGGGGTTGAAGAGCATGGGTAAGGCAGGGTGGGAGGAAAGCTAACCAACGCTGCAAAACTAACAAACGTTTGTTGTCTTAAACCGCCAAGCCCTGCCTTACCGCCGCCGCGCTGCCCAACTACTCGCCGGCCGATGAGCCAAGGGCAGCGGGCAGCGGCTGAAACAAATGAGTGGGTAAATACTGATTGACGGGCACCTGAAAGCGGTCGGCCAGCTCGTGCGCAAAGTCGATGGCGTCGTTCACCGCGTCGAGGCTGAAATGGGCCATGATGATGCCCGTGGCGCTCCGTTGCTGCGACAGCATCACAATCAATTCTTGGTGGCGGCCCTTGGGGTTTTTCCAGGCGTACTTGTTGGAGGAGCCAAGGGCGCTGTCTTTCGACACCGCCGAATAGTACTTCAGCGTGATACCCACCACCAGGGGCAAGGACTGCCAGCGGCCCACCCGCCAGCGCCGTAGCTCAAGATACTGCCGGTAGCGCTGCAAATCGGGGCTGAATTCGAGGCCGGTTCCCAGGGAACTGAGCCCAAGCACAACGGCCAGGCCAACCAGCCCCGCCACCCAAACCGCCGCCCCATACAGGACCAGTACCCCCGCCACGCCCACCGCGAGCAGTAAGGTCGGAAACCGAAACTGGGGCTGAAGGCTAGGAAAATCCATAGGGAAGAAACAACTAAAAATGATAAATGACAAATTAAAAATCTACTGGTCAAGATTTTAATTTGTCATTTTAATAGAGTTTGCGCAAAAGGCGTTTGTCATTGTGCGCCAAGCAGGGCCGCGGCAATCGCACCAGCACGACGGGCGTGCCGGGGCGATTGCTACGCGCTACGCGCAATGACGAACGATTTACGTACTTCCTGTTTTTTAATCTACAGCCGTAGGTCTATACTTTCAGCAGCTCCGCTTCTTTGTGGCCCGCCAGCTGCTGCCACAGCAAGATGAGCGCGGCCTGGGTGGTGTACTCGATGTTGGTCTGGCGGCCGCGGTCGATGTTAATCTGGCGGCTTACGGTGCCGGACGGGGTGGCGCAGGCGATAAAAATGGTGCCTACCGGCTTGAGCGGCGTGCCGCCGCCGGGGCCGGCAATGCCGCTGGTGGCCAGGGCTACGTCGCAGCCCAGGCGGGCGCGGGCGCCTTCGGCCATTTCGCGCACGGTGGCCTCGCTTACGGCACCGTGCTGGCCCAGGGTTTCGGCGTTCACGCCTAATAGGCTTTCCTTCAAGTCGTTGTCATAGGCTACCACGCTGCCGCGGAAATAGGCCGAGCTACCCGCTACGCTGGTAAGGCGCTGGGCTACCGCGCCGCCGGTGCAGCTTTCGGCGGTGCCCAGCTGCCAGCCCTGGGCCTTAAGTAGCTGGCCAACTACCACTTCGAGTGGCGAGTCTTCTTCGGCAAAAATGTATTCGCCAATGTACTGGCGTAGCAGCGGCAGCAGGGCCAGCATGCGGGGGCGCAGGTTGGGCTGGCCGTCGGGGATGCCGGTGAGGCGCAGGCGCACGCTGCCCAGGCTGGGCAGGTAGGCCAGCTTGATGTTGGGTGGCAGCGCATTTTCCCAGTCCTTGATTTTCTCGGCCAGAAACGACTCGCCCAGCCCGGCCGTCATCACCACCACGTGCTCGATGGGCGCAAGCTGAAACTTGGCTTGCAGCTTGGGCAGTACCTCGTCGGTCATCAGGCGCTTCATTTCGAAGGGCACGCCGGGCATGCTAATAAACACAGTGCCAGCATCTTCTATCCACATGCCGGGCGCGGTGCCCACGGCGTTGTGCAGCACCTCGGTGCCGGCGGGCACCAGGGCCTGCTGGCGGTTCACGTCAAGCATGGGGCGGTTGAAGCGCCGGAAAATATCCTCCACGTGGTGCAGCGTGGGCTCGTGCAGCACCAGCTCGCGGCCAAAGTAGCGGGCCAGCACGTGTTTGGTGAGGTCGTCTTTGGTAGGGCCGAGGCCGCCAGTCATCAAAATAACCGTGGCGCGCTGACGCGCTTGGTCGAGGGCCGCCACAATTTCGTCGGCGCGGTCGCTCACGCTCGTTATCTGGCGCACGCGCAGGCCCAGGCGGCCCAGCTGCTGGCCCATAAAGGCCGAATTGGTGTCCACGACCTGCCCGTAGAGCAGCTCGTCGCCGATTGTCATGATTTCAACGTCCATCGAGAGGGGCTAGAATAGTTTGGCCGGGTTTTAGGGAGAACTTTGCGGCGCGGTGCTTGCAGGACAGCTATACGGGCCGTCCGGTTTTTTACGTCCCGCTTTCCCCCTTTTTTCGTTGCATGAAAAATCTACTCCTGGCGCTGGCCTTTTGCAGCGCCGCCCCGGCCCTGGCCCAAACCACCAAAAAGGCCACTACCAAAAAAACGACCGTCGTTAAAAAAGCGGCCGTAAAAGCTCCCGTTAAAAAAACCACCACTACCACCAAAACCGTGGCCGCGCCGGCCCCCGCGCCCGTAGCGCCCCTCACCGAGGCCGAAGCCAACACCGGCTTGCGCGAGGCGCTCACCAATGGCATCACCAAGGCCGTGGCCTTCGCCTCCGAGCCCGACGGTTTCAACCTGAACGATGATATCCGCATTCCCTTCCCGCCCGATGCCCAGTTGGTGGCCACCACGCTCAGCTCGCTGCCCGGCCCGCTGGGTAAGCAGGCCGTAGAGCAAGCCACCAACCTGCTCAACCGCGCCGCCGAAGCCGCCGCGCCAGCCGCTAAGGATATATTCCTCACTGCGTTGCAGAACCTCTCGCTCAGCGATGCGCTCTCGCTCGTGACCAGCAGCAACAAAGACGCGGCCACCCTGCTGCTGCGCAAAAATTCCGAAATGGCCCTTAACGCCGCCCTACGCCCCAGCATCGTGCAAAGCCTCGACCAAGTGGGCGCCAACGCCGCCTACGGCAAGCTCATTGCGCGCTACAACAAAATTCCGCTCATGACGCCCGCCAAAACCGACCTTACCGACTATGTAACGGCCCAAACCGTGGACGGTCTCTTCGTGCTGCTAGCCCAGCAGGAAGCTAAAATCCGCCAAAACCCGGCCGCGCAGTCGTCGGCTATTCTCAAAAGGGTGTTTGGTAGTAAATAAGTTTATGCATCATAAATACTTATTTTTTAAGTACTTATGATACATAATAAACTGTTGTTTGCAGTGGCTTCTAGTGCAGGTATTTTCACCGCAGCAAATGCAGCGGGCTGCGCAGAAGAGCAGCCTCTGCGCAGCCCGCTGTGTTTGCTGCGGTGAAAATACGCTAACCTGCCAATGTAGAGTTGCTGCCCACCAGGGAGGGCTTAGCCTGCGACTCAGTGGGTTTTGCTTTAGAGTAACATCTTCAGAACGTGACGGTTTGCTTTAAAAAGTCAGCATATTTTTTGTCTTCATTCGCAAAAATTTCTTTGCCGCCTCCCATATAAGCGCGTAGCAGCTCGTCCGTTGCCCGCTGGGTATTACCTAGCTCAAACTGGATTTCGCCCAAGCGAAGATGAATAAGCGGGTTGCCAATAGCGCCTGGCACGTGCATCGCCTTAGCCAGGGCCGCGTAAGCCTGGGTATACTCGCTGGCAAAGTAATAGGCTTCGCCCAACGAGGTGAGCAGCCATAACGAAGCCTCCCAATCCTGGTAGGGTTCGGGCAGTAGCCCAAACGCAGCTCTGAACTGGGCAATAGCATCTGGGTAGTTGCCTTGTTCCATGAACTCATCGCCAGCTTTACCAAGCTGCAAGATGTGTTGGTGTATTGTATCGTCCAGTTCTTTGGTAGTAAGCATGGGCTTGGTTTAAAGGGGTAGCTAGCCTTTTAAGGCTCAAACAAAAGTAGCCTTGCATTCGAGTATTTGCGCACTACTACTTTTTTCGTTGTTTTACCCGCCACAAGCCAAGATGCTGCATCGCGCTCAACACGACGTTCTTTTTTGGCTGGCTACGGTGCTTTTCTGGTGCTGGTAATCTTTCGCATGCACTGCCCTAACTAAAAGAGCGAGCTACCCATTGGGCAGCTCGCTCTTTTAGTTAGGGCAAAATTAAGCTATTCGCCAACCAGATTTTTTAGCTAAAAACTGACAGGTAACCCAAGTTACGGTTCGCCTGCCCGGTCCGTCGGCGCAAGCCAGCCGACCGGTTGTCATTGCGCAGCCCGCGCCGGTCAGCGACAACCGGTCGGCTGGCTTGCGCTGGTGGACCGGGAGCTTAGCTAGTAGTCGCTGTCGTAGTCGTCGCCGCGGCTACGGCTGCGCGCGCTACTGCCGAGAGAGTCATCGTCATCTTCGTCGTCGAGGTCGTCTTCGTCATCGAGGGAGCCGCTGCTGCTGCTACCGTCGGGGTCTTCGGCGGCCTGGGCGGTGGTGAATTCTTCTTCGGTCATGGAGGCCAGGTCGAGCGCCTCGTCGTGCGAGGAGCCGGTGTCGCACCACATCAGGTAGTCGGCGTATTTGGCCGAAAGCTGGTCCTCGCCCGAGCCTTTGGTTTTGGCGCCGCCCGTGCGGGCGTAAGCGTCGAGGTTGTCGTCGTCGTCGAGCGAGTCGTCGTCCAGGTTATCGTACTGTCGCATAGCAAAAATGGCAGTAGAAGGGATTTAGATGAGGTTTTGAAAGCGCTGCAAAGATACGGGCGGCGGCCAAATAGGGTTGGGGCCGGGCACGTGGCCCAGCCGGGCCGGCCCTTGTTCAGCCCCCCAGCGATACGCCTTCGTAAAGCTCGGCCAGCGCTATCTTCAATCCTAAATCGGGTAGTAAAATGGTGTCCTTCAGCTCTTTAAAGCCATATACGCTCAGCAGGCCGTTGGTATTGCGCGAGCCCAGCGATACCCGCGCCGCGTATTCGGTTACCAGTAGCACGTGCTGCACCGACGGAATGGAATAATACAGCTCAAATACCTGCTGAAAATGCGTCGGCAGGGCGTGGGGCAGCACCTTCACCAGCAGCACGGGATTGAGCAGGGTGTCTTGGTGGCCATCGGGCCGCAGCTGCACCGGGCCGGCTACCACGGCTACGTCGGGGTAGGTAAACAGCGGCCCCTCCGGGGCATACAGACGCACGCCCCGGCCCAGCACGGCCCCGTCGGCATCGTCGGGGAGCTGGTCGGCCAGCAGCTGGCCGGCGTTGGTGGCCAGCCGGGCGTGCGCGGTGCTCACGGCGGGCATCGGTAGCAACTGCCCGGCCAGGTACTCGTGCTTCACCAGCGCGCGCCGCTCGGTTGCTAGGTAGTCTGCTTCGGAAATAGGGGACTGCGGGCTCATTGGGTAGGGCAGGGCTGTGGCGCTTCGGGGCTTCAAACGTACTACGGCGCCCGGCTACCGCTGAAAGTCGGTAATCAGTACCTGCGCTTCGCAAAAGGCATATTCGGCCGGCACGTTGGACGATACGATGACCAGCCGGCCGGCGTCGCGCACGCGCGCCACGTGCTCCAGATACCAGGCGGCGCCCTGGGCGTCGAGGTTAGTAGTGGGCTCGTCGAGCAGCAGCAGCGGGGCGGCTGCGTACAGGGCCAGCCCCAGCTTGAGGCGCTGCTTCATGCCTGAGGAGAAGGTGCGCACCGACTGGTGGCGCGCCTTCTGCAAATACATCAGCTCTACCAGCCCGGCTGCCGACACGCCCGGCCGCAGCGGCTTGAGGCGGGTGTGAAAGGCCAGCAGCTCCAGCAGGGTAAAGTCTTCGGGCAGCTCCAGGTAGGGCGCGCAGTAGGCCAGGTACCTGGGTATCTCAGTTACCAGCAAGGTTTTACCGGCAAGCGAATACGTTACCGCGCCCTCGGTGGGCAGCAGCTGCCCAGCCAGAATGCTGAGCAGTGTGCTTTTGCCCGCCCCGTTGGGACCGAGAATGGCCGTGGCCGTGCCGGGCTGAAATGCGTGGCTTAGCTGCCGGAATATCCACTGGCGGCCGTAGCGGCGGCCCAGGTTTTGGGCGTCAATTTGTAAAGCCATTAGCTTGTAGCGGCTAGCCGTTAGCTTTTATCCTGCGCTAGGCTAGTAGCTGGCAGCTAAAAGTTAATGGCTCAACGAATTAGTCAGCGCCTTCTTCGAGGAGTGCGCCGCGGCTGGGGCCTTTGATAACGCCCCGTGCTGCCGAGCGCACAAATTCCACTACCTGGTCGCGCTCGGGGAGGGCGGGTAGCTCGGTTTCGATGCGGCTTAGCGCATCCTGCATGGATAAGCCGCTGAGGTACAGCGTGCGGTACATTTCGTGAATGGCATTCACCTGCTCCTCGCTAAAGCCCCGGCGGCGCAGGCCCACCGAGTTGACACCGGCGTAGGTGAGGGGCTCGCGGGCGGCCTTCACGAAGGGCGGCACATCTTTGCGCACCAGCGAGCCGCCGGCGATAAAGGCGTGCGCCCCAATGTTGGTAAACTGGTGGATGGCCGTGGTGCCACCGATAATGGCCCAATCGCCCACTTGCACGTGGCCGGCCATTTGGGTGGCGTTGGAAATCACGCAGTGGTCGCCCACCAGGCAGTCGTGGGCAATGTGCACGTAGGCCTGCAGCAGGCAGTAGCTGCCCACCACGGTGCGGCCGCGGTCCACGGTACCGCGATTCACGGTTACGCACTCGCGCACTACCGTGTAATCACCTATGTGCGCGGTAGTTACCTCGCCGGCAAACTTAAGGTCCTGCGGAACGCCCGAAATTACCGCGCCCGGAAAAATCTGGCAGTTGGCCCCAATGCGCGCCCCGTCCATAATGGTCACGCTGGGCCCAATCCAAGTGTTTTCGCCAATTTCCACGTCACCGGCAATGTAGGCAAACGGTTCGACGGTTACCCCCGGCGCGAGCCGGGCAGCAGGGTGGATATGGGCAAGGGGAGAAATCATTCTTTTTTAAGCTGTTGGCTAATAGCTGCTAGCTGTTAGCTGGACATTTTGAAAAAAGCTAACAGCTAGCAGCCATCAGCTAAAAGCTAGCTTTAAACGTTGTCTTTGCGCACAATGGCAGCGCTCATCTCGGCGTCGCACACCACTTTGCCATTCACGAAGGCCTGGCCTTTCATTTTGGCAATGCCGCGCTTGATGGGAGCCATGAGCTGGCAGTGGAAGATAACGGTGTCGCCGGGGAGTACCTTTTTGCGGAAGCGGGCATTCTCAATGCCCAAAAAGTACTGCCAGTAGTTCTCGGGGTCGGGCACGGTATTCATCACCAGGATGCCGCCGGTTTGGGCCATGGCCTCAATCTGCAACACGCCGGGCATCACGGGGTTACCGGGGAAATGGCCCTGGAAAAAGGGCTCGTTCATGGTAATGTTCTTCACGGCCGTCACCATCTGCGAATCGAGGTGAATGACCTTGTCGAGCAGCAGAAACGGGTAGCGATGGGGCAGCACCTGCATAATGCGGTTGATGTCCATCACCGGCACGCGGCTGGGGTCGTAGAAGGGCACGGCGCTGGTACGGTCTTCCAGCATGCGCTTCTTTATTTTTTTGGCGAAGGCGACGTTGGCGGCGTGGCCGGGGCGGGCGGCCAGAATCTGGCCCTTCAGCGGGCGGCCCACCAGGGCGAGGTCGCCCACGAGGTCGAGCAGCTTGTGGCGGGCGGGCTCATTTTTGTGGCGCAGGTCCACGTTGTTGAGGATACCTTCCTTCTTCACCGACACCTTGGGCTTGCCCAGCATGGCGGCCAGCTCATCGAGCTCGTGCTCGCCCACCACGCGGTCGACCACCACAATGGCGTTCGAAAGGTCGCCGCCCTTGATGAGGTTCGACTTATAGAGCTGCTCCAGCTCGTGCAAAAAGCAGAACGTACGCGACGAGGCAATCTCGCTCTCAAACTGCTTGATGTCGGTGAGCGTGGCGTGCTGCGAGCCCAGCACCGGCGAGTTGTAGTCGACCATCACCGTGAGGCGGTAGTCGGCCAGCGGCAGGGCCGCGATTTCAACGCCCCGCGCATTATCCATGTAGCGGATGGTGTCGGGAATCTCGTAATAGTTGCGTAGCGCGTTCTGCTCCTCAAA
The DNA here is from genome assembly GCF_030063445.1 of Hymenobacter sp. H14-R3. Taxonomy (GTDB): domain Bacteria; phylum Bacteroidota; class Bacteroidia; order Cytophagales; family Hymenobacteraceae; genus Hymenobacter. The sequence continues at coordinate 181,930 of NZ_JASITD010000007.1, forward strand.
GCCCACCTCGTTGAGGGCCTTGATAAACTCGTACGACGAGCCATCCATGATGGGCGGCTCGGGGCCGCTGAGCTGGATGAGCACGTTGTCGAGCTGCAAGCCCGCCAGGGCAGCCAGCGTGTGCTCCACGGTGTTGATGCGGGCACCGTTCTGCTCGATGGTAGTGCCCCGCGAGAGGTCTACCACGTTGTCGACGTCGGCATCGACGAGGGGCTGACCCGGCAAATCGACGCGCTGAAACTTATAGCCGTGGCCCACCGGAGCGGGGCAGAAGGTCATGGTGGCCTCTGCGCCCGTGTGCAGCCCAATGCCCCGTACCGTGACGGGAGCCTTAATAGTGTGTTGTTTGTCGTTCATTATCTAGCTGTTAGCTATTGGCTATTAGCTGTTAGCATTTGGGGGAGCCGTACAATTGCAATGCTATTGAAAGAGGCTAACGGCTAACAGCTAATAGCTAGCAGCTCAAATCAGGTGCAAAGCTAAGCCTTATCGGGCGCTGCCTGGCTTTTTTCGAGTGCGGCCACGCGCTGCTCCAACTCGGGCAGGCGGCGGTACACCACGGCCGCGCGCTGGTTGGCCCGCAGGCCGAAGGCCGGGTAGCCTTGCAGGATTTGGCCTTCTTCCTTAACGGACTTCACCAGCCCGCTCTGCGCCCCGATGGTGGTGCGATTGGCCAGCGAGATGTGGCCCACCAGGCCCACCTGCCCCGCCAGCACGCAGTAGTCGCCAATTTTGGAGGAGCCCGAAATACCCGTTTGGGCCGCGATAACGGTATGCTTGCCAATCTCCACATTATGAGCCAGTTGCACCAGGTTGTCGATTTTGGTGCCCTGCCGGATGGTGGTGCTGCCCATGGTGGCGCAGTCCACGGTGGCGTTGGCCCCGATGCTCACATCGTCTTCCAGTACCACGTTGCCAATCTGCGGAATGGCCTTATAGGAGCCATCGGCCTGGGGCGCGAAGCCGAAGCCGTCGGTGCCCACCACCGCGCCCGCCTTAATGACGCAGCGCTGGCCAATAACGGTATCGGCATATACTTTGGCCCCGGCGTGAACGACCGAGTTGGCGCCGATGCGCACCCGGTCGCCGATGTAGGCGTGCGGAAAAACGAGCACGTTTTCGCCCAGCACGCAGCCCTCGCCTACGTAGGAGAAAGCCCCCCGGTAGTGGTTGGTTCCGATGGTGGAGCTTTCGCCCATGAAGCTGGGCTGCTCTACGCCGCGCTTGCCCATGCGCGTGGCCTGGGCATAAAACTCCAGCAGCTTGGTGAAGGCCGAGTAGGGGTCGGGCACCCGCACGAGGGCCGCGGCTACGGGGTGGCGCAGCACCAGCTCGGGGCTCACGATAACGGCCGTGGCCTGGGTGGTATATAAAAAGTGCTCGTACTTGGCATTGGCCAAAAAGGCGAGCGCGCCGGGCGCGGCTTCCTCAATCTTGGCTAGGCTCGACACGGTAGCGGTGGCATCGCCCTCCACGGTGCCGCCCACCACTTGGGCAATCTGCGCAACGGTAAACTCCATAGGGGGCAAAAGTACAGACCACAGATTTAACTGATTTCAGCGGCTAGAACGGCTTATTTGTGGGTTTGTCCCTTGCCTCATGCACCTGTGTGCACGGGGTCGAGGCCCGACAAAGCGAAGTATTTGTGGTTTTATCCGTTGAGGCAGAACCACGACTAAGCCGTTCTAGCCGCTGAAATCAGTCAAGTCTGTGGTCCTGGAGTGGGCTTGCAGCCGCTCGCGCAGCAGCGCCACCAGGGCGGGGTCCTGAAACTGATAGTCGTCGGGGATGCGCAGGTTAACGATAGTCTTGCCCCGCAGCGCGGCCCCAAACTTGGCCCGCAGGTGGTCGGCGTGCTTTTTTTCCATCACGAAGATGATATCGGCCCAGCCCAGGTGGCCGGCGGCCACGCGCACGCGGGCCCCCGGCTCGGTACCCGCCGAGCGGGCCAGCAAGTGCGGGTGGCCATCGAAGAGGCGCTTGGCGGTGAGACTGCGCCAGCGGTTCTGGCTGCATATAAACAGGAACTGGCGGGGCGGGGGTGGGGAAGCAGTTAAAGTGGGCTGGCGGATTTTTTAGCGCAAGAAAACGACGAATTTCTATTACTCGCAACGATTTGATAACGTTACTTTTACTAAACAATCTGGCTGTTCGGCTGGCCAGATTGTATCAGCTCAAAAAGCCTTGTTTTTGAGCATCTTATCCCACCTAGGCCGCCTCAAGCTTATGCTCCGTTCTTACCCTGTTTTAGCCACTTTGCCCGGCCGCTGGCTGGGGGCCGTGGCCCTGCTACTGGCCCTGCTGCTGCCCGGCCGCAGTTGGGCGCAGGCCGCCGCCACTATCCGGCTCGAAGCCGAAGACGCCCTGGTTTACGGCCCCACCAAACTGACCGCTACGGCCGGCTTCTCGGGCACGGGCTACGTGGGCGACTTTTCGCAAGCCAGTGATAGTCTGGTATTTAACTTTCCGACCCAGGCCAGTCGCTACGACCTGACTATTCGCTACACGCTGCCCACCAGCGGGGCGCGCACGAGCACGGTGGTGCTCAACGGCGTGGCGGCCGACAAGTCCTTGCCCAGCACCGGCGCGGCTTTTGGCTCGGTGTCTTTGGGCCGCGCGGTGTACGCGGCGGGCCAGAACAAGCTCGTTATCAAGGCCAACCAGGGGTACTACGGCATCGACTACATCGAGCTGGTGCCCGTGGTGACCACGCTGGTGCCGCTCGTCAACAACCGGCTCGAAGCCGAGCTGGCCGACCTGAACAGCGTAACCGTGGCCACCACGCCCACCGGCTTTTCGGGCACGGGCTTCGTCACGGGCTTCACCAACAGCGATGCCAACAACGTGAGCATCAGCTTCAACCTACCCACGGCCGGGCTCTACCAGCTGGCAGTTGGCTACACGTCGACCTTCAGCCTCAAGGTAGCCAATGTGACGACAAACGGCTCGAAAGCCACGGTATCCTTCCCCCAAACGTCTGCCTCAGCCCCCTTCAGCGTGGCCGGTGGGGGCCAGGTGCTGCTGCCGGCTGGCCTCAACACGATTGTGATTGGCGGCAACTACGGCTTCTACGGCATCGACTACGTGCAGCTGACGCCCACCACGGTGGCCCTGCCCGTGAAGCCCGCCAAAACCCTGGTTGACCCGCTGGCCACGGCGGGGGCCAAGGCGCTGTTCTCGTACCTGGTTGACTTGTACGGCACCAAGGTGCTGGCCGGGCAGCAGGATGATAGCTACGGCAACGGCAACTCGGAGGTAAGCTACGTGCTGGCCACCACCGGCAAGGAGCCCGCCATTGTCAGTATGGACCTGTATGATTATTCATCGGCCCCGGTGGCGGCCTACGGCACGCCCACGGGTACTACCGAACGCTTCCTCACGTGGGCCAAGAGCGGCAACGGCCGCGGCATTACCAGCCTGATTTGGCATTGGCGCGCCCCAGCCGATATTACGGCCACCAACGGCAACGGCAGCGTAGACCCCAGCGGGGCCTTTTACACCAAGAATACGAGCTTCAACTTTGCCGCCGCGCTGGCCGATACTACCAGCACGCGCTACCGCTTGCTGATGAGGGATATAGATTTGATTGCCGTGCAGCTGAAGAAGTTTCAGGCGGCTGGGGTGCCGGTGCTGTGGCGCCCGCTGCACGAAACGCCCGGCACGTTCTTCTGGTGGGGCAACCAGGGGCCCACGGCCTTCAAGCAGCTCTGGCAGCTGCTCTATACCCGCCTCACCGTGCGCCACCAGCTGCACAACCTGATTTGGGTGTACTCCATCAACGACGTGCCCGATGCCGCCTGGTACCCCGGCGATGCGTACGTGGACATTGCCAGCGCCGACGAATACCAGGCCACCATCGACCCCAACGTAAACCTGTCGAGCAAGTGGGACGCCATGAAAACGCTGGTGGCCCCCCGCAAGCTGGTGGCCCTGAGCGAGAGCGGCAGCCTGGCCAACCCCGACCAGATTCGGGGCTACGCCACCTGGTGGTCGTGGTTCTGCGCGTGGCAGGGCACCTACATCCGCAATCAGCAGGTGGGCTTCCTGCGCAGCCTCTACAACGACCGCGACATCATCACCAAAGACAAGCTGGCCGACTGGCAGGGTACGGCCCTGGCCGCCAAAAGCGGGGCGGCGGCCGTTTCGGCTGGCCTGGCGGTGTACCCCAACCCCACCAGCGGCGCCATGCTCAACCTGGGCCTGCGGCTTACGGCCGCCCAGGAGGTGGGCGTGGAACTCGTCAACAGCCTGGGCCAGCGCGTGGCCACGCTGCGCCCGCGCCTGCAGGCCGGCGACAACCAGCTCCAGCTGCCGCTTGCGGGCGTGGCCCCCGGCATTTACCAGGTGTTGGTGCGCCCGGCCACGGGGCCCGCACTCAGCCAGCGCGTGCAGGTTTTGTAAGCTAGCCGCCCAATTGCCCGCCCGTTAAAATCCTGCTCTCAGCTGCTGGCTTGCCGGCAATTGGGAGCAGGGTTTTTTGTGGCGCTTTCGGTAACGCAGTAAGTGCTAAAAATGCAATTATTGCTAAGAAAAGGGCGAATTTTCATTAATCACAAGTTGCTGATAAACTTAATTTTACGAACATAAACTTACTATTTCAGCCAGCGTAGCGCTGGCCGAAAAAAGGAGATTTTATAGCTTGTCCCCAACACTTATTTTTTTCATTTTCACCCACCCACCCCCATGTTACACTCCTACCAGTCTGTTTCTTCCCGCTTCCCGTTGGCTAAGGCTCTCGGACTACTCGGCTTCGGCGCGGCGCTGCTGGCGGCACCCGCTGTTCACGCGCAGGTTATTGCTACCACCCCTAAAATAGAGGCCGAGGCTCCTACCAATACCCTAACCGGAGGGGCAGTAGTTAAAAATGTAAATCCAGCAACGGCGGGTAATGATAGCTACTCAGGCACGGGCTGGGTCGATTACAACGCCGCTCCCAGCGGCATCGATTTTCCGTACACTGCTGGCGCAGCCGGACTCTATGAGGTGCTGGTGCGCTACGCATCGCAGTACGAAGCCAAACCGGGTAATATCCACGTAAACGGCGGGCCTGCGGGCAAGCTCTACTACAACTCGACGAGAACCGGTACCAACTTCCGAAGCACCAAGACGGTTGTTGCGTTGACTGCCGGGGCCAACAAGATTACCCTCGAAGGAGGCGACAACTACTACGGCATCGACTACATTCAGGTAGCAGCAGTAGCGGCTATCCCCACGGCGCTCACCCCGGCCGCCACCACGGGCCGGGTGGAGGCTGAGGCTGGGCAACTGTACTTTGCGCAGGCAGTAATCAAGGACGGCAACGCAGCTACCAGCTACTCGGGTACCGGCGGCTACGTGAGTAGCTTTTCCGAAGACAAAGCGCTGGTTAGCACTATTACGCTGCCAGTGAATATTGTGACAGCAGGCCTGTATCAGATTGCCGTTGGCGCACGGGGAATTTTTGATGATAAGAGCTTCGACTTATCGGTAGCCCGCGGCGCGGCAGCGGCTACCGGCAAACTCACGACGGGCCTTGGCAGACTCAGCACCACCTTCCAGTCATTTGTGTCGGGCAAATACAACCTAGTGGCTGGCGTTAACACCATCGTCATCAGCAGCCAGACCAGCTACCTCGACGTTGATTACGTAGACATCACGCCTGCCACCGGCGTGGCTACGGCCGCCAGGGCCAGCGCCGAAGCCCAGAAGGCCCTTTCGGCCTACCCCAACCCCACTAGTGGCCAGGCCCTGAGCGTGAGCCTGGAGCTAGCCAAAGCCCAGGAAACCACTTTCGACCTGGTAAATTCTCTGGGTCAGCGCGTGAGCACCACCACCCGCAGCCTGCGCGCCGGTACCAACCAGCTGCAGGTACCCACGGCCGGCGTGGCCGGCGGCATCTACCAGCTAGTGGTGCGCGGCGGCGACCAGCCTGCCTTGGTGCAGCGCGTGGTTATCAACTAGTTGAATGCCTGAAGAGCTATGAAAAAGGCAGGCTTCCCCGGTTGGGGAAGCCTGCCTTTTTTGCGTGGGAGTGTGCCGTGGCGCGCGGAGGTTGTGCAGGGTAGGCGCTGGCCTACGGCGCAGTGTAGAGCTGAGGGTGGTCACTCTCGAAGCCCGTGAGCGCATCCTGGTAAAAGCTGAGGAAGCCGGGCACGCTGCTGTGGCCGGGGTAGGGCGCGTAGAAGTGGCCCAGGTGGGCATTGCGCCACACCATAACGTAGGCAATGCGGCGCGCCTGCGGGTCGGCTTTCAGCTGGCCCAACAGGTTGTCGTTGTACCAGTTGGGAGTCGTTATTTTTTCAAGGCCGGCTTCGGTGAGGGCGGGTATCTTGTGGCGCTTTTCGGCTTCGCCCACAATAGCGGCTAGCGTTGTTACGCCTTTGTTGGGGGTCGTAATCTTGTCGAAATCGCCGTAGTCATCGAAGCCCAGCACATCGACGTAGGCATCGCCGGGGTAGCGCTCGAAGTAGGCCGCCATGTCGGGCACGCGGTCGGGCGAGTAGGCGAAGAGCAGGTTGTGCACCTGCTTAGTATCGCGCAAGTACTTGACCGTGAACTGCCAGAGCTGCGTAAACTCGGTCGTAGTGCAGTGCCGCCGGCCCCACCAGAACCACGAGCCCGTGTGCTCGTGAAACGGCCGGAAAATGACGGGCACGGCCGTGCCATCGGGTGCTTGCAGGCCCTTGAAGTAGTCGGCCGCAATGTCGAGCGCCTTGAGGTAGGCCGCGTGGTGGCTGCCGCCCGGCAAGATGGCCGGTACCACGGCCGTCGTGTCGTAGAAGTTCTTGCCGGTCACGAAGTTATCCATGTGCCAGCAAAAGGTATTGAGCCCACCGCGCTGGTAGGCATCGAGCACCAGTTGGCGATGGCGGCGCAGGGTGGTATCGGTGGCTACGGTGCGCCCGCGCAGGGTGGCGTTCACCACCTCGGCCACGTCCCAGCCATACACGGCGGGGTTCGAGCCGCACACGCTCTTCACGTCGCTGCGGTTGGGCTCATCGTGCCAGCCAATGCCGTACTGGGTGGCGTCCTGCTGACCAAACAGAATGCTTTGGCCTTGCAGCCGCTGCAAATTGTAGAACAGCGCCTTAGTTTGATAAGTAGCTTGCTTGTCAACTACTTGCACGGGGTGGGGGAAGCGTCGGCTACCGGTGGGCTGCCCCACGCGGCCGGTGCCGCAGCCTGCCAGGCCCAAGGCCCCGGCCAGTAGCCAGGCTATTTTGGTTGAGGAGCTCATCGGCGGCCAGTGAGGTTGGATAAGGGTTCGGCGCGCGCGCCCTGCGTAGTCATTCTAACGGGCAGAATACGCCCGCTTTTATTAAAGTGCAGCTCGTCGATGGCTACTTGGCGGTGGTTGCCCTCGGCATCGCCGAGCGGGTGGCGGTGGTACACAATATACCAGCGGTCGGTGCCCGGCACTTGCAGCACCGAGTGGTGCCCCGCGCCGGTACCAATCCGGGCATCCTGCTGCAACACCTTGCCCGCCCGCTGGAAGGGCCCGAAGGGCGAGTCGCCCACGGCGTAGGCCACCGAGTAGTCGGGGCCGGTCCAGTCGCCCTCGCTCCACATGAAGTAGTACTTGCCCTGCCGCCGGAACATCACCGGCCCCTCGACGTAGCCGGGTGGCGTAATCGACTTAAAGACAGTGCCGTCCTTGAACGGCACGAAGCCCGTGAAGTCGCTTTTGAGCTGCGCAATGTTGCAGTGCTGCCAGCCGCCGTACACGAGGTAGTACTTGTTATCAGTGTCCTTAAACACAAACTGGTCAATGGGTTGCGCACCGCTCTCAAACTTATCTACCAGCGGGTGGCCCAGGTAATCTTTGAACGGCCCGGCCGGGTTATCGGCCACCGCCACACCAATGCCGCCGCGCTGCTGGTTGTTCTGAATATCATTGGCCCCAAAAAAAAGGTAGTATTTCCCATCCTTGGCCACGATGGCGGGGGCCCACACGGCGCGGCGCGCCCACTTCACGCTGGCCGTGTCGAGGACGTGCGGGTGCTTGGTCCAGGTGATAAGGTCGGGCGACGAAAAGGCGTCCAGAAACACCTGCTGGGCGTAGGACTTGCGCTCGCCCACGGCCTCGTTGGCGGGGTAGGTGTCGCCCACTACGGCCGACAGCGTGGGGTAAATCCAATACTGCGAGCCGAAAATAGCGATTTCCGGGTCGGCATACCAGCCCGGAAGAATGGGGTTGCCGGAGAGCCGGGCGGGTGAGGCGGTGAGCTTGGGTTTGGTTTGGGCCTGGGCTACCCCACAAGTCAGCAGGCCCAGGGCTAACAGCGCTTTCTTTGCAATCATTTGATGGTTAATTAGTTTAGCTACTGACTAAAGCAGCGCGATGGGCGGTGTCACCAGGTTGGCTATCGGCCGGCTGCCGCGCAGCCCGTACCAGCCAATGTAGATATAGCACAGCACCGGCAGCACGAAGGCCCAGCGCAGGCCCGGCCCGTCGGCCATGGCCCCAAACAGCACGGGCACCAGCGCGCCGCCCACAATGGCGGTGCACAGCAGCCCCGAGGCCTCCTCGGTGTGGCGGCCCAGCCCGGCGAGCGCCAGCGTGAAAATGGTGGGGTACATAATGGAGTTCATCAGGCCCACGGCCAGCACCGTCCACATGGCCAGCGGCCCCGTGGTGCTGATGGACACCAGCACCAGTACCACCGCCCCGGCGGCATTGAAGGCCAGCAGCTTAGTGGGCGAAAACTTATTGAGCAGGTAGGCCCCGGCAAAGCGGCCCACCGTGGCCCCGCCCCAGTAAAAGCCCACCATCTGGCCGGCGGCCAGCGGCGTGAGGCCGCCTACTTCGGGCAGAGCAAAGTAGCTCACCAGGTGCGAGCCAATGGCCACCTCGGCCCCCACGTAGGCAAAAATACCCAGCACGCCAAGCATGAGGTGGCGATATTGCCAGGCTTTTTCGTGGTGGGAGGCCGCGTTGTTGCCTTCGGCCGGCACTATCTGCGGCAGGTTAACGCGGCTCAGCAAGAGGCTGATTAGCAGTAGCATGCCGCCTACTATGAGGTAGGGCATCTGCACGGCGCGCACGTCGATGCTGGCGGCCGTGGTGGCATTGTCGAGCGCGGGTAGCCGGCTCAGCAAAAAGATGCTGCCCAGCACTGGCCCCAGCGTGGTGCCCACCGAGTTGAACGCCTGCGTGAGCGTGAGGCGGGCCGAGGCCGACTTCGGCGGGCCCAAAATGGCAACGTACGGATTAGCAGCTACTTGCAACAGCGTAATGCCCGAGGCCAGGATAAACAGCGCCCCCAGAAACAGCCCGTACGAGCGCTGCTCGGCGGCCGGGTAAAACACAAATGCCCCAATGGCCGCCACCACAAAGCCCAGCAGCATGCCGCGCTTGTAGCCCACCCGCTCCACCAGCTTGCCCGCCGGAATGCTCATCAGGAAATAGGCCCCGAAAAAGCACAGGTTAATCAGATTAGCCTGGGTATAAGAGAGTTGGAAGATGGCTTTCAGGTACGGAATGAGGATATCATTCAGCGACGTGATGAAGCCCCACAAAAAGAATAGCGTGGTAACGGCGCTCAGCGCCGAGGTGTAGCGCGGGGTAGGGGTAAGCGAATCGGAGCCGGCCGCCTGCGGCGGCGCGGAGTACATTGGAACAGCCATGCGGGTGAGAAATGGAGGACGAAGCCCCGAAGATATTGGTTACGCTGCCAACGACCTATGCCAAGCCGGCCAGTACGTGTATTTGCTGGAAAACCACCAGCCCTAATTTGCGCCGCCCCTCCCGACCTTTGCCCCGGCGGTAGCTCCTAATTCCCGCCCTTGGCTGATGCGTACTGAAAAAAACAAAGCGACGTTTATTATCAGTCTGTTATCCGTTTCAGTAGCCCAAACTACCCTGCGCCTGCCGGCGCTAGTACGTAGCCACATGGTGTTGCAGCGCGACCGCCCGGTACCCGTGTGGGGCTGGGCCGCGCCAGACGAGGCCGTTACGCTTACGTTTGCGGGAAAAACGTACCACGCCAGCGCCCCCGATGCTACCGGCCGCTGGCAGGCCACGCTGCCTGCCACGCCCGCCGGCGGCCCCTATACCCTCACGGTGCGCGGCCGCAACAAAATTGAGCTCACCGATATTCTGCTTGGTGACGTGTGGCTGGCCACGGGGCAGTCGAATATGGAGTTTCAGGTGAAAAGCGGCAATAATGCCGCCCAGGAAATTGCCGCCGCTAACTGGCCCAACATCCGCTTTTTTAAGACCGACCTGGTACCCGCTTACCAACCGCAGGCCGATGTGGCGGGCACCGGCTGGCAGGTGTGTAGCCCGGTCACCGTGGCAGATTTTTCGGCGGCGGCGTACTTCTTTAGTCGCGACCTGTACCAGCACTACCAGGTGCCCATGGGCGTGGTAGTGAGTGCCTGGGGCGGCACCCCTGCCGAATGCTGGGTCAGCGCTGAGGGCCTGCGCACGCTGCCCGAATTTGGAGCCAGCATAGCCAACTTCGCGCGCAAAACCACTGTACTTCGCGACGACCAGTTGGCTTACGAAGCCAAGAAAAATTCCGTGCTGCTCAATGTGCGCGCTTATGTCGAAGGCCCTCGGCCCGCCGGCCAAAACTGGGCCGCGCCCACACTCGATGCCCGTGCCTGGCCCACTATGGCGCTGCCTGGCTACTGGGAAGCGCCATTGGGGCCGACTACCTACGATGGCGTAGTGTGGTTTCGGAAGGAAATTGACCTGCCGGCCTCCCTGGCGGGCCAGCCGCTCGCGCTCACATTGGGTAAGATTGATGCCGCTGACAGCACGTTTTTCAACGGGGTGAAAGTGGGGGATACCGCTGGCTACAGCCAGCTGCGGCGCTACCAAGTGCCGGCCGCGCTCGTACGGCCCGGCCGCAACGTTATTGCCGTGCGGGTAGAGGTTACGGGCCGCAACGGCGGCCTTACGGGCCCCGCGGCCGAGCTGGCGGTGTACGGAGCCGGGCAATCGCTGCCGCTGACCGGCCTTTGGCAGTACCAGATTGGCACTGCTCGCGCCGGCGTGCCCGGTCCGCCCTTTGCCGGCGGCGGCCAGATAGCCCCCACAGCCCTCTACAACGGTATGATTGCGCCGCTTATACCGCTGGCTATCAAAGGGGTAATCTGGTACCAGGGTGAGAACAACGCCAGCCGGGCCGCGCAGTACCGCGCGCTTTTCCCGGCCCTCATCACCGACTGGCGGCACCACTGGGGTGCCGAGCTACCCTTTCTATTTGTGCAATTATCTAATTTTCAAGATGTTAAACCTGAGCCCAGTGAGTCGGCCTGGGCCGAGCTGCGCGAGGCCCAGGCGCAGGCCCTGCGGCTGCCCCGCACCGGCATGGCCACAGCCATCGACATCGGCGACCCCGCCAACATTCACCCCCACAACAAACAGGAGGTGGGCCGCCGCCTCGCCCTGGCCGCTCGCCGCGTGGCCTACGGCGACAACAAGCTCACGGCCAGCGGCCCCACCTACGCCGGTATGACAACGAAGGGAAAGGTTATTCAACTGAAATTCAGCTCCGTAGGTAATGAATTGCTGGTGAAGGAAGGCGCGACTGTCCAAGGCTTCGCCGTGGCTGGGGCCGACCGCCAATTTCACTGGGCCACGGCTCGCCTGGTGGGCAACGAGGTGTTGGTGCAAAGCGCCGCCGTGCCCGCCCCCGTAGCCGTGCGCTACGACTGGGCCGACAGCCCCAACGGCAACCTCTACAATAAGGCTGGCCTGCCCACCGTGCCTTTCCGCACCGATACCTGGCCGGGTGTGACGGAAGGCCGCAAGTAGGCGCGCTTTTGCCGCGGCTAAGAGGCTATCCGAATAGGGAAAAATCAGTTGTATTTTAGGGGTATGGCTACAGTTCAAGAATTTCGCATTTCGGACACGCTTTGGGCGCGGTTGTCCCCTCATTTGCCCGTCCACGTGCCCAAG
>NZ_JASITD010000080.1 GCF_030063445.1 Hymenobacter sp. H14-R3
GGTCACGTTTAAAGATAGTAGGATTTTTACGCCATTCGGCGCAAATGAATTCGTAGGGAGTCAGGCCCTTTAACCGCTTGAGCCGTTTGGCATAGTTGTAAGCAGCTAAGAAGGTCTGCAGGTGGGTGTTAAGCTCCGCCGTTGTCTGGTAGTGGAACCGCTTAATCGTGGCCTCCTTTATTGTGCGATTCATCCGCTCGACCTGGCCGTTCGTCCAGGGGTGCGCGGGCTTGGTAAAGCGCTGCTCCAGGCCCTGCTCATCGCAAAACTGCCCAATCGGATGGCGGCCCACTTGCGGGTGGTGGGGCAGGTTTCGGAATTGAATTCCGTTGTCAGTCAGTAGCTTATGCACCTTGTAGGGAATTTGAGCCACTACCCGGCGCAGAAAGTCCACGGCCAGAGCCTGCGTGGCTTTGGGCTGCAGCTCGGCAAAGGCCAGCTTGCTGGTGCGGTCAATGGCCACAAACAGGTACTGCTTGCCCTCTTCGGTCTGGATTTCCGCAAAATCGAGGTGCAGGTAGCCGAGTGGATAGTCCTTGAACTGCGCCTTTTTTGCCCCGGCGGCCGTCTCGTCGGCGGGTGGTAGCCGGCTGATGTCGTGGCGCTGCAAACAGCGGTGTAGGGCCGAGCGGCTTAGGTGGGGTATCGATTCCTGCAGGGCGTAGAGGCAGTCATCAAGGGGCAACAGGGTCTGTTGGCGAAAGAGGACGATGGCCGCTTCTTCGGCCGGGCTCAGCACGGTGGAAGCCGGTTTAGGGCCGCGCACGGCCTCTTCGGTGCTCGTGCGTCGGCGCCACTTGCGCACCGTTTTGGGGTTGAGGCCCAGGCGGGTGGCTAGCGTTTGTACGCCTTCTGCACTTTGCTGGATAAGGCGCCGAGTTGCCGGCGTTGTTGTGGCGCAGCCGTGTGGTAGTTTTCCCATAAGTTGGCCTGAAAGCTACGACGCAAAATCCCTCCCCCATCCTCCGGGACCATACA
>NZ_JASITD010000081.1 GCF_030063445.1 Hymenobacter sp. H14-R3
GTGCGAGCACTGTGCCAAGCCCTTCGAGAGTGCCCACAAACGGCGCATCTACTGTGGCAACTCCTGTAGCACCCTGGCCTACTATGTCCGCCGCCGTGCGCAGCCGGCACCCGCCGCCCGCCCGCCGCTTGCTGTCTCCCTGCCCGATCCAGCCGAAGTGCCCGCGCTGGTCGCCCTGGTGCCGGTCGCTGTGCCAGTTCCCTTGCCGTTGGATCTACAAACTGTCGGGGTCGTGGCCGCTGGCACGATAGTGGGCACAGTTGGCCTGCGTCTGCTCGACAAGTTGCTGGAGCCCGCTTCCGCTCCGGCGGCCGTGCCCGTTGCGTCACTAGCCCTCGCCGCCGTACCCGTCGACCCGGCCAGTTGGTTTCCGGCCGCCGTCTTAGCGGCGCCCGCCGCCTCGCTGCCCGTGCACCACCCCGAGTGGTCGCAGGCGCAGGTGTGTTTGCAGCTCCACTACTTTGGCCGCCGCTTTTACTATCAGCCGGCGCTACGTCGCCTGTGTTGGGAATGCGCCCCGGGGCAGCTCTGGCCCCTAAACTGGCAGGCCGAGTTCACCCGCGTCTTTGAACTGCCGATCCCGCCACTCGAACGGCCCTTGCTCGACTACGCGGCCGCGCCGCGGGCCCTGCCCAATGTCAACGACTAGAAAAGGGGCTACTAGCTCAGCTACCCTACTGGGCACCTACTAAAGTAGGTGCCCAGTAGGGTAGCTGAGCTAGTAGTTATCGTGCTGCCGGCGAGAGCTAAGTAGCCCCTGAGTAGCTACTCGTATTGGCTAACTTATCTGCGATGAATTTCCAACCGTGTGGCGCTCGTCTAACATATCGGGAATTATAGGACTGCTTTTGAGCTAGGAGAGCGCGTTTTTTCAGCACTAACAAGCGGCTTTTTCAGCCACCGCTAATCGGCTTGCCCTACAGGGAAGCCTATAG
>NZ_JASITD010000082.1 GCF_030063445.1 Hymenobacter sp. H14-R3
TCCTTTATGAGGGCCACGAGTACGAAATCTTCTGGACCAGCCAGCACGCCCTCCACGTCTGCTCCAATTTTAACCGCAACAAGCTGCACGACATCCACCACGAAGACATCTCTCAGTTGCTCGAAAACTACGATGCCATAGTGGGGTTGCGTTAGTAGTTGGACAAAGAATTACTGTAAGGCGACAAATAGGGAAAACGGCCTTTGACTTCAAACGCAGAAAGGCCAGCCTGCGTGAAGCAATCTGCCAAGAGTAGCCCTGAATGGTTAGTTGCTCTACCCGTTACTCGACTGGGTAGTGAACGTAGTTTAGGTACCAGAAATCTATAAAAAGGGCCTTTCGGGTACTTTGATTACCGCTACGGGTTTGGGGTACCGCGTTTCGCCGAGCATACAGCTCAGTAGAGGCAGGAAGTAGCTGGTACCCGAAATCCCTCGTTTTTGTGCTCCTATCCTGGCATTCAACACGAGGCGATTGGGAGAGGCAGGGAGCATCTTTACCAAGGCAAACAGCAAGGGTAGGCAGCCGAACGTTACTCAAAATTCACTGTTAATCAAGATCTTGGCTGCTTAACGCAATTCTTTGTCCAATTACTAACGCAACCCCTTGTAGATGCGTTTGGGGTCGATGTTCATGGCACGCGCCGCGGCTTGGGTCGAGCGGCTTTCACCGGCCAGGCGCAGGGCTTCGGCCCGGAAGGCGGCATCGTAGCGCCGGCGTTTACTAGGTTGGGAGCTGTCTTTCATGACATTCGAAAGATAAGACCCTATTCTGTCCACATTTACCCGACCACCTCAGACGTACCTCACGGCCGCTTGAGCGTGACGCCCTCGTTGGAGACGGTGTAGGGCGTGCCGCCAGGCATGATGGCGAAGGGCTGAAACTGGTCCTGAGGGGACCGAATAGGTAGCGTATACTCCAAC
>NZ_JASITD010000083.1 GCF_030063445.1 Hymenobacter sp. H14-R3
AGAGGCTATCCGAATAGGGAAAAATCAGTTGTATTTTAGGGGTATGGCTACAGTTCAAGAATTTCGCATTTCGGACACGCTTTGGGCGCGGTTGTCCCCTCATTTGCCCGTCCACGTGCCCAAGGCGCATCCCCTGGGCCGCCACCGGCGGCGGGTGCCGGACCGGCAGGTACTGGACGGCATTTTCTTTGTCCTGCGCACGGGCTGCCAGTGGAAGGCGCTGAGTACGACGGGCATTTGCTCGTCCAGCACGGCCCATAGCCGCTTTCAGGAGTGGGTGCAGGCCGGCGTCTTTGCCCGGCTTTGGGACGTGGCGCTCCAGGACTACGAGGAGTTAATCGGACTCGAATTCGAGTGGATGTCTCTCGACGGCTCGCTGCACAAAGCGCCGTTGGGCGGGGAAAAAAACGGGCCCCAACCCCACGGACCGGGGCAAAGGCGGCACCAAGCGCAGCCTGCTGACCGAGGCGCGGGGCATCCCCGTGGGGCTGGTGCTGGACGGGGCCAACCGGCATGACATGAAATTGACGGAAAGCACGTTGACCAGTTTGCCTCCAGCGGCCAAATCTGCCCGCGACGCCCACCGGGCGAACGGCGAGGAACAACACCTGTGCCTGGACGCCGGCTACGACTACGACCAAGTGCGCGCCCTGGTCGCGGCCCACGGCTACACAGCCCATATCCGCCCACGCGGGGAAGAAGTGCAAGCCAAAAAAGCCGGCCAGAAAGCTCGCCGCTGGGTGGTGGAGCGGACCCACTCCTGGCTCAACCGCTTCCGCCACCTGCTCATCCGCTGGGCCAAAAAGCCGGAAAACTACCTGGCCATGCTCCATTTTGCCTGCGCCCGAATTACGTGGTACAATTGTCTTTTTGGGTGACGCTGTTTCCCTATTCGGATAGGCACT
>NZ_JASITD010000084.1 GCF_030063445.1 Hymenobacter sp. H14-R3
GTTGTAGAGGACGTGCGGGTTAATTTGGGTTTTGAGGAAGGCCAGCTCGGCCTGGTTTTTTTCCTGCGTCAGGAGTTGGGTAGCCGGGTCCTTTTCACGCCGTAACACCTCCTCAATCTTCCAGGCCAGGGCCGCCACTACCACAAAGGGCGGGCTCAAGTATATGTCGTCGATGGCGAAGGCGCGCCAGGAACTGCCCGGGTCGTAGTTGTGGAAGCCGAACGCGGCGGGCATCAGTACTTCGTCCAATAAGTAGCGCACGCCGCCGAACACCAGCGGCGTGGCCAGCAGGCCCAGCAGCAGTTGGAGCCCCCGGCCCGGCCGCCAGTAGCGCGGGTAGAGGAATAGGAAGCAGTAGTAGAACAGCGCCATCTGGCTGAGCCACATCATCATATTTGCCAGTAGACGCTCATGCAGGTGGGTCGAGTAGTTTAGCAGGACGCCCACTTCGGCGTGGGCAATCAGCAGGGCCCAGCCCAGGGCGTGGTAAAGGGCAATCCGGCGGCGGTTCATAACGTAAGGTTCAGCGTGCAAAAGTAGCCAGCGGGGCCCCCGGGGCGGTGGCGCTCACGGGCTGTCCCAGGGTGAACAAGTAGCGGTAGGTGAGGGCCAGCACTGCGCCCACGGCCGCCGTCCAGCACGTGATGAGCAGGGGCGCGCCTAGCAGGCCATCGGTGGCCAGAAAGCTGCGGGCAAGTAGCGAGTTTAGGGCCCCCAGCAGCACCGCCGCCGCGACTGGAAACGGCAGTAGGAAGAAGGCCAGGAACACCCACGGCCGCGCCCGGCCGCTCAGCGCCGCCCAGGCCCGGCCCAGCGGCGGCCC
>NZ_JASITD010000085.1 GCF_030063445.1 Hymenobacter sp. H14-R3
TAGCCGTACCGGAAGGTGCGGCTGGATCACCTCCTTTCTGGAGCGACTCTGCTCACGACGTTTAGAAGTCTAATGACGCACGCTGCGTACTTACAACATTGTCTGTTTCCTCATTCTAAGTTATTTTTAACGGATTTTGCATTGTTCTCAAATAGAACAAGATGAAACCGGGCTTGTAGCTCAGGTGGTTAGAGCGCTACACTGATAATGTAGAGGTCCCTGGTTCGAGTCCAGGCAGGCCCACTGGCAGCAGCGGGTATCTGCTTGAATGCCAAATTCTGGGGGATTAGCTCAGCTGGCTAGAGCACCTGCCTTGCACGCAGGGGGTCAACGGTTCGACTCCGTTATTCTCCACTATTCTGACTTTCAATTCAGAAAGTACAATATAATAGTGGTTTAGCTTGAAGTGATTCAGCTATTCCACATTTACTACTAGTAGAGTAGTAAACGTTCTTTGACGTAAGGGAAAACAAGAAAGAGAAGTAAAAAGCGGGCTGTTATTCTTTAGGATAGCAGCAATTCACGCTCACTTTGGTGAGCTGAATCGCAAGCGAGAAGTAAGTAAGAGCACACGGGGGATGCCTAGGGTCTCAGAGGCGAAGAAGGACGCGATAAGCTGCGATAAGCTGGGGGGAGGGGCACATACCCGTTATATCCCCAGATTTCCGAATGGGGCAACCCCGCGAGTTGAAGACTCGTGACTAGTTACGTAAGTAGCTAGGGCAAAC
>NZ_JASITD010000086.1 GCF_030063445.1 Hymenobacter sp. H14-R3
ACGCAGTGAAGCATCTTAATCAGAAGAGCAATCTTCACGTTTAGAGCTGGTTACGCGACTAAGATGCTTCACTGCGTTCAGCATGACATTCTTTTTTTAACATAAACTATTTGCCAACGGGTACTTAAGTTAGCGGCCGCCTCGGGAAACCGGGGCGGCCGTTACTATTTATGTTTTTCCGAAGTCCGTCTGTTTTATGGATATAGAACAAATAATTGCCAGAATAAAAGATGGGCCAAATGATATTACTTTATATCCAGCAGCCACGGAACCGCTTTTTGCGGCTTTTGAAGCCAAAGCCAGCTTGGTGCTGCCTCCCGACTTTAAACGCTTGTACTATTTTACCAATGGATTTGAAGCAGTTGAAGACTTATTTCGAGTAGTCCCGCTTGAAGAGTTAATGGATGACTGGCACAGTGAAAATAGAATTGCTGGGCAGTTTTATTTCGCCGAGTACCTCATCTAAGTACCCGTTGGCAAATAGTTTATGTTAAAAAAAGAATGTCATGCTGAACGCAGTGAAGCATCTTAGTCGCGTAACCAGCTCTAAACGTGAAGATTGCTCTTCTGATTAAGATGCTTCACTGCG
>NZ_JASITD010000087.1 GCF_030063445.1 Hymenobacter sp. H14-R3
TTTGTGAAGGGCGAAAGCAAGAATAAATTCCTGCGGCTCAGCCACGCTGACATCCTGTACGTGGAGGCGCTGAAAAACTACGTGTCCATCGTGGTGCCGGGCCAGCGCATCGTCACCTACCAGACGCTCAAGGACCTGGCCCAGCAGCTGCCGCAGCCAGCGTTTTTACGGGTGCACAAGTCGTTCGTGGTGGCGCTGGATAAAATCCGACTCGTCGACGGCCACACCGTATACGTGGGCGAGACGGCTATTCCGCTGGGCGAAACCTACCGCGAAGGTTTTTTTCAATTAATCAGGGCCCAACCCCAACTCTAGGAAATGTTCTCAATTAAGGGAGTATTTGTATTTTCATGAATGCAGACCGCACGCTGCTGACCGATGCCATATGGCAGAAATTAGGAGAGCATCAAAAAGTGTGGGGCAGTCGAGGCCACCAAGCTCTTTACCACTGCCGACGGAACGCTTACCTATACCGTCTAATTAACTGCCCCACACTTTTTGATGCTCTCCTGGAAACCCCCACCTTTGCCCCCGCCCGTTGGGTGCTGTTTACGGCAGCCCCCGATTTT
>NZ_JASITD010000088.1 GCF_030063445.1 Hymenobacter sp. H14-R3
GAATAGGCGTTATATTCACCGCATAGTTAGCGGAGATTAGCGTGTACATTCACCAACAACCCACCTGGCCTACGTTTACCTGGCAGCCCGGGCGCTTGGAACCCCTGCTCGGTACGGTGCGTCACCAGCAAGGGCGGGTGCTGGGTCACATGGAGGCCCTGGGCTTTTCGTTGCAGGCCGAAGCAGTGCTCCAAAACCTCACGCTCGAAGCGCTCAAATCCAGCGAAATAGAAGGGGAACTCTTGCCCACTGACCAAGTACGTTCCTCCCTGGCGCGCCGCTTGGGCCTGGACGTGGCCGGCCTGGTGCCGGCCGAGCGCCGCGTGGAAGGCGTGGTCGACATGCTGCTCGATGCGACCCAGGGGTTTGCGCAGCCGCTCACCGCCGAGCGCTTATACAGTTGGCAGGCGGCGTTGTTCCCTGCTGGTCGTAGCGGCTTGCAACGCATCCAGGTGGGCGCCTGGCGCACGGGCGCCAAGGGCCCGATGCAGGTGGTATCAGGCCCGCTGGGTCGCGAGCAAATTCACTTCGAAGCCCCCGCCGCGGAACAG
>NZ_JASITD010000089.1 GCF_030063445.1 Hymenobacter sp. H14-R3
GAAGTTTGGTAGACCTGAAGCTGGTGCTCCGCAACGAAGCCAGTTAGGGTAGAACAGGTAACTAGGGCTAAGTCGTAACAAGGTAGCCGTACCGGAAGGTGCGGCTGGATCACCTCCTTTCTGGAGCGACTCTGCTCACGACGTTTAGAAGTCTAATGACGCACGCTGCGTACTTACAACATTGTCTGTTTCCTCATTCTAAGTTATTTTAGTTTAGTAACTGCTTAGTTACTAAACTCATTTACTACTAGTAGAGTAGTAAACGTTCTTTGACGTAAGGGAAAACAAGAAAGAGAAGTAAAAAGCGGGCTGTTATTCACAGAATAGCAGCAGGTTGCTTCTACTTTGGTAGAACAACCCGCAAGCGAGAAGTAAGTAAGAGCACACGGGGGATGCCTAGGGTCTCAGAGGCGAGGAAGGACGCGATAAGCTGCGATAAGCTGGGGGGAGGGGCACATACCCGTTATATCCCCAGATTTCCGAATGGGGCAACCCCGCGAGTTGAAGACTCGTGACTAGTTACGTAAGTAGCTAGGGCAAAC
>NZ_JASITD010000008.1 GCF_030063445.1 Hymenobacter sp. H14-R3
AAAAAATAGCGAAGCTCCTGGTTGCCAACCGCGGCGAAATTGCCCTGCGCGTACTGCGCTCGGCCAAGGAAATGGGCATTGCCACCGTGGCCATCTACTCGGAGGCCGACCGCCTCTCGCCCCACGTGCGCTACGCCGACGAGGCCGTGTGCGTGGGCCCGCCCGCCTCAAAAGACAGCTACCTGCGGGGCGATAAAATCATCGAAATCTGCCACGAGCTCGGCGTCGATGCCATTCACCCCGGCTACGGCTTTTTGAGCGAGAATGCCGGCTTTGCCCGCGCCGTGCGCGCGGCGGGCCTCCTGTTTGTGGGCCCCAGCCCCGAGGCCATGGAAATGATGGGCGACAAGCTCTCGGCCAAGCAGGCCGTGAAGGCCTACGGCATTCCGCTGGTGCCGGGCACCGACGAGGCCATTTCCGACGTGGAGGCCGCCAAGCTCATTGCCCAGGAAGTGGGCTTTCCGATTCTTATCAAGGCCTCGGCCGGCGGCGGCGGCAAGGGCATGCGCCTGGTGCACCACGTAGGCGAGTTTGAGGAGCAGATGCACCTGGCTGTGAGCGAGGCCGTGTCGGCGTTTGGCGACGGGGCGGTGTTCATTGAGAAATTTGTGACCGGGCCGCGCCACATCGAGATTCAGGTGCTGGGCGATGAGCACGGCAACATCGTGCATCTGTTTGAGCGCGAGTGCTCTATCCAGCGCCGCCACCAGAAGGTGATTGAGGAAGCGCCCTCCTCGGTGCTTACGCCCGCGCTGCGCGCCGAGATGGGCCGCTACGCCGTGGACGTGGCCCGCGCCTGCCAGTACGCGGGCGCCGGCACCGTCGAGTTTTTGCTCGACGACCAGCACCGTTTCTACTTCCTGGAAATGAACACCCGCCTGCAAGTAGAACACCCCGTGACGGAGCAGATTACGGGCCTCGACCTGGTGAAGGAGCAGATTCGGGTGGCCGAGGGCCAGCCCCTGCCCTTTACCCAGGACGACCTCACCATCACGGGCCACGCCCTGGAGCTGCGCGTGTACGCCGAAGACCCGCAGAACAACTTCCTGCCCGACATCGGCCGCCTCAGCACCTACGTGCGCCCCCAGGGCCCCGGCGTGCGCGTGGACGATGGCTTTGAGCAGGGCATGGACATCCCGATTTACTACGACCCCATGATTGCCAAGCTGGTAACCACCGGGGCCACCCGCGCGGAGGCCATCGAGCGCATGCTGCGCGCCATTGAGGAATACCAGATTACGGGCATCGAAACCACGCTGCCCTTCGGCACCTTTGTGCTGAAGCACCCGGCCTTCGTGAGCGGCAACTTCGACACCAATTTCGTGCGCGACCACTTCAGCGCTGCCGTGCTGGCTCCCACCCTGCCCGACGAAGGCACCGCGCAGGTAGCGGCCGCCCTGGTAGCCATGCTGCTGAGCGAGAAGAAGCCCGCCGCCCCGGCGGTGGCGGGGGAAACTGCAAGCGCAACGGGTTCGGCGTGGCGGCGCAACCGGCTGGGAGTGGGATAGGCGCTAAACTTGCAGCGTGAGCGTTGCGATTCTCTTGCAACAACCAAATAAAGCACGTCATGCTCATCTGTCGTCCACGCAGTGAAGCATCTCTACCGCATCGTTGGATGAATCAGTAGAGATGCTTCACTGCGTGGACGACAGATGAGCATGACGTGCTTGTGTTTTTCTCATTTCTCTCGCTCACTTCCTTCTCCCACCCAGCGCTCCCCCACATGACGCTCCTCATTATCCTACTGGCGGTGCTGGCGCTCATCGTGCTCATTAGCTGGGGGAAGGTGAACGCGTTTCTGGCATTTTTGCTGGTGACCATTCCGGCGGGGCTGGCGCTGGGGCTGGCCCCGGCGCGGGTGATGGCGGCCGTGCAGCAGGGCCTCGGCGATACGCTGGGCTCGGTGGCGCTGGTGGTGGTGCTGGGGGCCATGCTGGGCAAGCTGGTGGCCGACAGCGGGGCCGCCCAGCAAATTGCCGCCACGCTCATCAAAGCCTTCGGCACCAGGCACATCCAGT
The DNA here is from genome assembly GCF_030063445.1 of Hymenobacter sp. H14-R3. GTDB lineage: Bacteria > Bacteroidota > Bacteroidia > Cytophagales > Hymenobacteraceae > Hymenobacter. The sequence continues at coordinate 2,019 of NZ_JASITD010000008.1, forward strand.
GGACGCTGATGGTGACGGGCTTCATCGTGGGCATTCCGCTGTTTTACAACGTGGGGTTTTTGCTGATGATGCCGCTGATATTTTCGGTGGTGTACCAGTACCGGCTGCCGGCCGTGTACGTGGGCCTGCCAATGCTGGCGGCGCTATCGGTGCTGCACGGGTTTTTGCCGCCCCACCCCTCGCCCACGGCGCTGGTGGTGCAGTTTCACGCCGATATGGGCCGCACGTTTTTGTACGGGCTGCTGGTGGCGGTGCCGGCCATTATTATCGCCGGGCCGCTGTATACACGCACGCTCAAGGGTATTGTGTCGCAGCCGCTGGCCACGTTTGTAGCCGAGCCGGTGCCCACTGAGGCGCTGCCGGGGCGGGTCAATAGCTTCGTGTCGTCGCTGCTGCCGGTGCTGGTGCTGGGCGTGGTGCTGGGGCTGCGGGCGGCGCTGCCGCCCGGCGGGCCGCTGGCCCCGGCCCTCAACTTTCTGGCCGACCCCGGCGTGGTGATGCTGCTGTCGCTGGTGGTGGCTACGTTCAGCCTGGGGACCAGCCTGGGCAAGAGCCGGGCGGCCATCATGGAGGCTTACGCGGCCGCCGTGCGCGACGTGGCCCCGATTCTGCTCATTATTGGCGGGGCGGGCGCGCTTAAAGAAGTGCTGGTGGCCAGCGGCGCCAGCAGCCAGATTGCGGCCGGCCTGAGCCATACCGGGCTGCCGCCGCTGGTACTGGGCTGGCTCATTGCGGGCATCATTCGGGTGTGCCTGGGCTCGGCCACGGTGGCAGGCCTCACGGCGGCGGGCATTATGCTGCCCACCATGGCCCACTCGCCGGCCAACCCTAATTTGATGGTGCTGGCCATTGGGGCGGGCAGCCTGCTTTTTTCGCACTTCAACGACGGGGGGTTCTGGCTGTTTAAGGAGTATTTCAACCTGTCTATCAAGGACACGCTGCGCTCGTGGTCGGCCATGGAAACCATTGTGTCGGTGGTGGGGCTGCTGGGCGTGCTGCTGCTCGACTGGGCGCTGCCGCTGCTGGGGTAACAAGGGCTAACGCGGGCCACATTTACGGGCTTTATAGCTTCTGCCGTATGCTTTACCTGGTGCGCGACCGCTTATTTCCGGTGCTGGTTTTTCTGCACGCGCTGCTGGCGGGGGCGCCCCCGCACGACGACCACGGGTACTTTGCGCGGCTGGGCCGGCGCTACGCCGTGGCGCGGGTTGCGCGGCTGCCGGCACCCATCGCCGAAAGCTCGGGGCTGGCCCGGGGCGATTCGGCCGGGCTGGTGTGGACCCACGGCGACGGGGGCACGGCCGCCACGCTGTACCTGGCGGGGCTCGATGGCCGCCTGCGGGGCTCCCTGCCGCTGGCCCCACTCGCTAATACCGATTGGGAGGAGCTAGCCCGCGACCCCGCCGGGCGCTTCTATATCGGCGACTTTGGCAACAACCGCAACGACCGGCGCGACTTGGCCATCTACCGCGTTGCGCCGGGCGCGGGGCCGCCCCGTGTCGATACCATCGCCTTTCGCTACCCCGACCAGGCGGCTTTTCCGCCCCCGCCGGCCCGGCGGCACTTTCGATTGCAAGGCGATGTTTTTCTACAACGACACGCTGCCCCTGTTTACCAAGGACCGTAGCCGGGCGCACTGCACGCGCTACTACGTGGTGCCCGCGCGGCGCGGCCGCTGCGCGATAGCCTGCGGCTCGGCACGCTCGTAACGGGGGCCGCCCTGCGGCCCGATGGCCAGGCCGTGGCGCTGCTCGACTACGGGGCCATGTTTGTGTTTGCGGGGCCACCCGGCCGGCAGCTTTTTTAGCAGACCAAGGCATATCGGCGGCGGCTCGCCACCGGGCAGGCTGAAAGTGTGGTTTTTCTCAACAACCAAGACCTGCTTTTCAGCAAAGAGCGGGGATGGCTGTTCCGAGCGGCGTACCGGCCCAAAGGCAAATAACGGGCTAATAAGTAGTAGGGTTAATTAAGTATAATAACTTGTAAATCATTAATTTACAAACAATACATCTCGCCCTGGCGCGACGACTCGCGCACGAGCAGTAACGCACACTAGCTTTTGGCGTGGAGGACGCAGCTCTATTAGTGCACCAGCGGCAAAGTGAGAGACAGGTAGCACTCATGCTGAGGCTGTTAGCGAGCCTATGATTAACTTTTTAACCGATATATCAACTAATTTCGTTATCCCTAACTACCCTCAAAAAACGATAATTACTTGCTAGTCGAGTCTTTTTGCGTTTTGCGAGAATTTCTTATTAGTTTATATATACCCACTATTGATAGGGGAAAAATAAGCCAGGGCCAAAAAAGAAAATAAAACCAACCCGAAACAGGCCAAAACAGCAGCGTACATACAGAAGCTGTTTAGGAAGTAGGCAGCCGAGCGCAAAACAGAAAAGACTCCCACAAAAGCGGGAAATTTGAGGTGCGATCCATCTCCTTTCCCTCCTTTATGGAAGTCCTGAGCAAAGATATGATTACCCGCTGGCTCCTGCCCCACCTGCCCGTGCGCAACGGGGGCCGCCGCTGCACCGCCGACCTGGCCGAGGTGGTCGGAGCCATCTGCTACAAGCTCAAAACCGGCTGCCAGTGGCGCTGGCTGCCGGTCAAGGCCCTGTTCACGGGCGAGCCGTTGAGCTGGCAGGGGGTATACTACCACTTTAACGCCTGGAGTAAGCAAGGGGCCTGGAAAAATCTGTGGCTCACGAGCTTACGCTTGCATCGGCGTACCCTCGACTTGTCCAGCATCCAACTCGATGGCAGCCACACGCTGGCCAAGAACGGCGGGGCCGCCATCGGCTACCAGGGCCGTAAAGCGGGCCGCACCACGAACGCCCTGTTCCTGGCTGACAACCAAGGCCTACCGCTAGCCGTGGCCACGCCTCAGGCGGGCAACCAGCACGACACGTTCGAGTTGGCGCGCGTCTTCGCCGAGTTATGCGACCTGCTCGAAGCGGCCGAGCTGCGCCTGGAAGGGCTGTTCCTGAACGCTGACAAGGCCTTTGATGTCAGCAGCTTGCGCCAAGCCTGCGCTCAGCGTGACATCGAGGTCAACATCCCGCGCAACCGACGCTCGGCCGACTGGCAGACCGACGATGACACACCATTCGACCCGGAACTCTACCGCCGGCGCCTGGTTATCGAGCGGCTCAACGCCTGGCTCGACGGCTTCAAAGCCCTGCTCGTGCGCTACGAAACCAGCCTGCAAAACTGGCTGGCGCTGCACTGGCTCGCCTTTACGGTGCTGCTACTGCGTAAAATCGCGCCGCCTCCTACTTCCTAAACAGCTTCACAGCTACAAAAGCAGTTATCGTTGCAATAATTGTAGACCCACGAGGTCTTGTAAGCACGTATTTGTAGTCAGCAGTGAGCTTAAGATTACCAAGAAGCATCAGACACACAAGTAATACGAGTAGTGGTACCAATACCCATAAAGTGAGGTAGGATGAGTTGTTGCTGTAAGCTTGGCCGCCAGCTGGCAGGGAGACCAGTAGCGCAGCACAGTCTTTTCTGATGAATATCAAACCCGTACAGGTGAGGTAAGTAGTCTTAGTTCAACGCCCTTGTGCTTGCCCCTGGCGCGACGACTCGCGTACGAACAGCTCGGGTTGCAGCACCACCTGGCGCTGGGTGAGGGGCGCATCGGGCGCGACGGCCAGCTCCAGAAACAGGCGCACGGCGGCCTGGCCCATTTCCTCGCAGCGCTGGTCTACGGAGGTGAGCTGGGGCTCGGTGATGGCCGTGAAGCCCTCGTTGCTGAAGCCGGCCAGGGCAACATCCTGCGGCACGCGGATGCGCTGACCTTTAAGCACTTGCAGGGCCCCGAGAATGGCCGAGTCGCCGGCGGCAAACACGGCGTCCACGGGGTTGGGCAGGGTTAGCAGCTGGCGCATGGCGTGGGCCCCGTCCTCGGTGGTCATGTCGGAAATGATAATCAGCTCCTCGTCGGGGGCGATGCCGAAGGCGGCCAGCGCATCGAGGTAGCCCTGGCGGCGGTGCTGGTAGATGTTGAGGTGCGGCGGGCCCGAGAGGTGCGCAATGCGGCGGCAGCCCTGCTCCAGCAGGTGGTGCGTAACCTGAAACGCACCTTCGCGGTCGTTGAGCACCACGGAGTTAACCAGCTCGGTGGCCGGCGTGCGGTCAAAAAACACCAGCGGCACGCCCCGGCTGCGCACCTTGTCGAAGTGGTGGTAATCGAGGGTGTTGCGGGCCACCGACACCAGTACGCCCGCCACCTGGGCGTTGAGCAGCGTTTCGACGTTGCGGCGCTCCAGCTGCACATCTTCGTGCGACTGGCACACGATAACGCTGAAGCCGGCCTTGCTGGCGGCCTGCTCAATGCCCTGAATAACAGAGGGAAAGAACTTACCTTCGATGTAGGGCACCACCACACCCAGCAGCCGGCTCTGGCCCTTGCGCAGAGCGGCGGCGAGGTGGTTGGGCTGGTAGTTGAGCTTCTTGGCCAGCTTGAGCACGCGCTGTTTGGTAGCCGCCCCAATGCTGTGGTGGTCGCTGAGCGCGCGCGAAACGGTGGTCATGGACACGCCCAGCTCGCGGGCCAGGTCGGCCATCGAAACGGCGGCGGGGGAAGCGCCGGGCGCTTGCTTTTTCGGGGGAGTCATGGGGGGCAGCATCGGCTGGCTACGCTAAAACGGTAAGCAGGCAGTGCTGACAAATTTAGGGTAATTTCCAGAAGGCCCTGCATAAGGAATTGGCAGACAGCGAGCGTACAACGGCGCATTACCCTAAGCTACCAACCAAGCTATGCGCAAACGTCATGTAAATGAACTAACATGCAAATCAGGCGAGCTAAAAGCCGCGAGCACAAGTGCTAGAGGCCCGGCCGAGGCCATACAGTGGCGCACGCTGGTGCTGCAACTGGCTTGGGGTGGTTACCTGCTGCTTCACAGCTATGACGCCCACGACCAAAGGTGCCCCAAGCTGCGTATCGAGCCGCTGGCCTGGAGCCCCGGCGGCTGGCCCACCGTGGCCGCCAAGCCGTGGCCACCGGCCCGCCAGCCCAACCTTGGCCCCGCCCAAACTGTTGGTTTGTACGTACTACCGGGTAGCCGGCCCTGGTTAGCGCAGGCAGGCACCACCCTCCTATTTTTCACCCAAGTTTCCTTGCCATGAATCCGTTAGTTGACATTCGCCGCCTCGACCAGAGCCTGTGGCTTGATTTTATCAGCCGTAAAGTGCTGCAAAACGGTGAGTTGAAGCGCCGCATCGACGAAGACGCCCTGCGCGGCGTAACCTCCAACCCAGCCATTTTTGAGAAAGCCATCGGCGGCTCGGCCGACTACGACGACACCATCAAGGCCCAGGCCGAGCAGGGCAAATCGGCCGACGATATTTATATGGGCCTGGCCGTGGCCGATGTGCAGGCTGCCTGCGACCTGTTTAAGGAGCTCTACGACAGCCACGATAACTCCAGCGACGGCTACGTGAGCCTGGAAGTATCGCCTCGGCTCGCCCACGACACTGCCGGCACCACTGCCGAAGCCCGCCAGCTGTGGCAGGCCGTGAGCCGCCCCAACGTGATGATAAAAGTGCCCGCCACGCTGGAGGGCCTGCCCGCCATCCGCACGCTCATTTCGGAAGGCGTTAACATCAACGTAACCCTGATTTTTGGGCTCGACCGCTACAAGGCCGTGACCGAAGCCTTCATCGCTGGCCTCGAAGACCGGGTGAAAGCCGGCAAATCGTTGGCGCGCATCGACTCAGTAGCCAGCTTCTTCCTCAGCCGCATCGACGTGCTGATTGACCCGCAGCTGGATAAGATTGTGGCCGCGGGCGGCGACAAAGCCAAGCTGGCGGAGCCGCTGATTGGCGAGGTGGCCATTGCCAGCGCCAAGGTGGCGTACCAGCTGTATAAGGAAATTTTTGCCGGCGCGCGCTGGCAGGCCCTGGCCGACAAAGGCGCGAACACCCAGCGCCTGCTGTGGGCCAGCACCGGCAACAAAAACCCCAAGTACGACGACCTGAAATACGTGGAAGGCCTTATCGGCCCGAAGACGGTGGACACGGTGCCGGTCGAGACGATGGATATTTTCAAGGAGCGCGGCAAGCCCGCCGATACCCTGGAGCAAGGCCTCGACCAGGCTCAGGCCGTGTTGCGCGACCTGCCCAAGGTGGGCATCGACCTCGATGCGCAAACGGCCCAGCTCGAAAAAGAAGGCGTGCAGAAATTCATCGAGCCCTTCGGCAAGCTGATTGACTCGGTGGAGAAAAAGCGGGCAGCGGCCGTGGATGGGGCCAAGCAGACCGCGTAACCGGTAGCGCCTCTGCCTAAAAAAGAACGTCGTACTGAGCTTGCCGAAGCATCTCTACCGCATCGTTAGGTTAGTAACCCGGGCAGTGCGAGTGAGATGCTTCGGCAAGCCCAGCACGACGTTCTTTTTTATATAAGTCTTTGATTTATAGTTTTTTATATTATCTTAACAAGAATGACCTTTACCGCTTTGGTGGCTAGCCTGGGCCTGCTGCTAGCCGCAGGAGCATTACCGTAATGCACGAGTAGCTGTGCTTGTGCTTTTCCTCCACCGACACAGTGAACTGAACCGAGCACCTGATGCCGCTGAAAGTCAGTGACTTTACCGGGGCCAAGGACGATGCCTGGGCCTCGCAGGTGCTTGCGCGCAACGGCCAGTTTTGCTGGTGCGCGGCGGTGGAGCACGGCAGCACTCCGGGCCAGGCCATTGGGGTGGGGGTGGCTGACAATGCGGCGGGGCCGCCCAAGAATGCCCGCGGCTCGGCGCCAGCATGCATTGATTAGCTGAACTATAACGAGGACGGCACCCTGCTGCGTGTGCAAATGACGAGCGAGGGCGTACGCCCGGCCAGGGAATCCGTATAAGGCGCTTCGCCTACTCTTTCCAGCCCACCCACTCCTACCTGGCCGCTCGGCCGGGGTGGGCGGGGGTGGGTTTTTTAGTGGGGTGAGTTAGTGGGGTGAGCCAGCGGGCGACGGTAGTTTTGAGGGGGCGCAGGCCCGCATGATTTCAGGTTTTTATGACAGCAACAACGAAGAGCCGGGTGGCGGTGAGCGCCTTCTTTTTCTTGCCCGGCCTGTGCTTTGCGAGCTGGGCCTCGCGCATACCCGACATCAGCGCCAAGCTAGGCATGAACTCGGGGCAGCTGGGCCAGCTGCTGCTGGCCATTCCGATGGGGTCGCTGCTGTCGCTGCCGCTGGCGGGCTGGCTGGTATCGAACTGGGGTAGCCGGCGCACAGTGCTGCTGGCGTCGGTGCTCTACGCCTGCTTTTTGCCGCTGCTGGGCTGGGCCGGCAGCTTCTGGACGCTGGCCCCGGCGCTGGCGCTGTTTGGCTTCGCGGGCAACATGCTCAATATCGCCGTGAATACGCAAGCCATTGGCGTGCAGCAGTTTTACGGCAAGCCCGTTATGGGCAGCTTTCATGGGCTATGGAGCCTGGCGGGGTTTCTGGGCGGGGCGCTGGGCACGGTGCTCATTGGCTGGCACCGGCCACCGCTCCAGCATTTTTTGCTGGTGCTGGTGGTGTGCCTGGTCATTGCGGGCTGGGCCCATGGCAACACGCTGCGCCGCGACGTGGGCAAAACCGACGAGAGCGGCCCCGGCCTCAGCCTGCGCCACCCCGACCCCTACCTGCTGCGCATCGGCCTCATCGCCTTTTGCGGCATGATGAGCGAGGGGGCGATGTTTGACTGGGCGGGCGTGTACTTCCAGCAAGTGGTGCGGCCCGATGCGGCACTCGTCACGGCCGGCTACGTGGCCTGCATGAGCACCATGGCGCTGGGCCGGTTTCTAGCCGATTATTTCACCCACCGCTTCGGCACAATGCGGATGCTACAAATAAGCAGTGTGCTCATTGTCAGCGGCTTGGCACTAGCCGTGGGCTTTCCGTACCTGGTGCCGGCGGTGGGCGGCTTTTTGCTGATTGGCTTCGGCATTGCCTCGGTGGTGCCGCTCTCCTACAGCTCGGCGGGGCGGGCCACGTCGGTGTCGCCGGGCGTGGCGCTGGCGCTGGTGTCCACCATCGGCTTTTTAGGCTTTTTGCTGGGGCCGCCGCTCATTGGCTTCCTAGCCCAGATTTTTACCTTGCGCACGGCCTTTGGCATGGTGGCCATCGTGGCCACGGGCATTGGCGTGCTAGCCTCGCTGCCCAACCCGGTGCCGGCGGCGGCCGGCCAGGCTGAGCCGGTGGCGTAGCTACTAGCGGATTGGGACGGGCTCTTTATCAGCTTAATTATCGAGTCGTTGCCCCGCCCCGCCGGCGCAGCCGGCCGAGCTAATTTTCTACTCCAATGACCCCTGCACAAGCGCGTCAGCTCATTACCCTGTTAGCCTCCCGCGGTGTTCTTTTTGCGCCGGGGCTCTCCGAAAGCGAGCTTACGCAGCTGGCGCAGACGTTTGGCGTAGTCTTTCCACCTGATTTACAGCTGTTTTTGCAAACGGCCTTGCCCGTGTCGCCCAAGTTTGCCCACTGGCGCTATGCGCTAAATGCTCCGGCCGGGGCACATGAGCTGCGCCACAGGCTGGCGGGGCCATTGGAGGGCCTCTTATTTGATGTTAAAGTGAATACATTCTGGTACGCTGGCTGGGGAGCCGCCCCAGCCGACGCTACGCTACGCGAACAGCTTGTGCGTCAGCAGTATCCGCAATACCCGGCGTTGCTTCCTGTTTATAGTCATCGCTACCTGCCCGCTCACCCGCCCCTTGCCGGCAACCCAGTCCTGTCAGTCTGGCAAACCGATATCATCTATTACGGCAATGATTTGGCCTCCTATTTCGCGAATGAATTCGGGTTTGAGCTGCCCCGAAACTTTGAACGGCTGGCCGAGCCGAAGAATAAAATAGATTTTTGGGATACGTTAGTAAGTTAACCATTTATAATATAGGTAATTACTGCGAGGGCAGCCGGCTCAACGCCGGCTGCCAATCCCGGTTGGCCCAGGCGTAGTAGATAATGGCCGGGCGCGGGCGCAGCACGGTGCTTAGAGGCTGGCCGGGGCCGCCGTTTGGGCGCTGGCGGCCAGCGTGCCTAGTAACGTGAGCACCACTAATTGGGAGGCAAGTTGCAGTTGCACAGAAGGTTGAGACGGGTGGAAAATAGTGGGCGACGCTAACGTGGTGCCCCAAAGGGGTCCCGTGAGGCGCACGCCTGCCTAACCCCGAAAGGCTACCTCGTTGAACCGCAGCTCGTTTTTGAACGTGCGCAGCTTGGTGTCGGCATTAATGATAACGAACTCGATACCAGCCATTTCGGCAAAGTCTTCGAGGTATTCGCTGGTCAGGTTCTGGCTGTAGCCGGTGTGGTGGGCACCACCGGCCAGTATCCAGGCGGCCGCGCCGGTGGCGAGGTCGGGCTTCACCTTCCAGAGCACGCGGGCCACGGGCAGGTGGGGCAGGTCCTGCGCGGGCAGCACGGCTTCTACTTCATTGACAATCAGGCGGAAGCGGTTGCCCAGGTCGATGATGGTGGCGTTGAGAGCCGGGCCGGCGGGGCAGTTGAACACCAGGCGCACCGGGTCCTCTTTACCGCCAATGCTGAGCGGGTGCACCTCGGCGCGCACTTTGCCTTCGGCAATGCTGGGGCAGATTTCGAGCATGTGCGAGCCGAGCACCTGCTCGTTGCCGGGGGCGAAATGGTAAGTGTAGTCCTCCATAAAGGAGTTGCCGCCGGGCAGGCCGGCGCCCATCACCTTCATGGCGCGCACCAGGGCCGCGGTTTTCCAGTCGCCCTCGCCGCCGAAGCCGTAGCCATCGGCCATGAGGCGCTGGGTGGCAATGCCGGGCAGCTGCTTCATGCCGTGCAGGTCCTCAAAGGTGTCGGTGAAGCCCTTGGCGTTGCGGTCGGTCAGAAACTTGCGCATGCCCAGCTCGATGCGGGCCGCATCGCGCAGGCTTTCGCGCTTGGTGCCGCCATCCTTCAGGTCGTCGGCCAGCTCGTAATCGGCTTCGTACGTGGCAATTAGCTCGGCAATCTGCGCGTTGGTCACCTCGTTGGTCACGGCCACCAGGTCGCCGATGCCGTAGGTGTTCACCTCGTAGCCAAACTTGATTTCGGCTTCCACCTTATCGCCTTCGGTTACGGCTACGTAGCGCATATTGTCGCCGAAGCGCACGAAATGCGCGCCCTGCCAGTCGGCCCAGGCGCAGGCCACCCGGCCCCAGATACCAAGGCGCTCGTGCACGTCGGCGCTCTGCCAGTGGCCCACTATCACCTTGCGGTTGAGGCGCATACGGGCCCCGATGAACCCAAACTCGCGGTCGCCGTGCGCCGACTGGTTGGTGTTCATAAAGTCCATGTCAATGGCATCCCACGGAATATCGCGGTTGAACTGCGTGTGCAGGTGGGCCAGCGGCTTCTGCAATATTTTCAGACCGTTAATCCACATCTTAGCCGGCGAGAAGGTGTGCATCCAGGCAATCAAACCCACGCAGTTGGGGGTCGTATTGGCCTCCTGCATCAGCTTATAAATCTCGGTCGGGCCGGTAAGCACCGGCTTGTACACGATTTTGATGGGCAGCTTGGTACCGAGCTCCGCGGCAATCTGCTGCGAGTGCTGGGCTACCTGCTCCAGGGTTTCGGGGCCGTAGAGGTGCTGGCTGCCGGTGATAAACCAGGCTTCGTAATTCGAAATGTCAATCATGGTAGTAGCGCGGACTTTCAGTCCGCGAGTATGTTTTCTTGAATAAGTTACCAGGCAGTCGCGGACTGAAAGTCCGCGCTACGATTGCCCGTAATAAGAATTCGCACCGTGCTTGCGCTCGTAGTGCTTTTTAATCAACGCATCCTTTAGGCGGGCTACGCCAGGCTTCAGCGTGCAGCTGAGGTAAGCCAGGTGGGCCACTTCTTCGAGTACCGCGCTGTGGTACACGGCTTTCTCCACGGTTTTGCCCCAGGTGAAGGGCGCGTGGTTGCCCACGAGTATCATCTCCACTTCGGCGGGCGAGAGGCCGCGCTTCTTAAATTCGTTGATGATTTGCCAGCCGGTTTCGTGCTCGTAGTCGCCGGCAATCAGCTCGTCGCGCATGAGCGGCGCGCAGGGCACGTCGGCGGTGAGGTGGTCGGCGTGGGTGGTGCCCAGGATGGGAATATCGAGCTGCGCCTGGGCCCAGGCGGTGGCGTAGGTGCTGTGCGTGTGCACGATACCCCCAATATTCGCCCACTCCTTAAAGAGTAGCGCGTGGGTTTTGGTGTCGGAAGAAGGCCGTTTGGTGCCTTCCACCACGTTGCCCTCAAAGTCCACAATCACGATGTCCTCGGCCTTCAGCGTGGCGTAGGGCACGCCGCTGGGCTTAATGGCGAACACGCTCTGCTCGCGGTCCACCACGCTGGCGTTACCGAAAGTGAAGAGCACCAGCCCGAGAGCGGGCAGCTGCATGTTGGCCTCGTAGCAGGTCTGTTTCAGGTCTTGGTACTGGCTCATGCGGTAGCGACGGCTTGCGTTTCGGTTTCGGCTACTGGCTCGGCTTGGGCGGCTGTGGCGCTTTCCACAAACTGGCCCAGGGCCTGGTACTGCGCGTAGCGGGCGGCGTAGTCGGCCACGCGGGCGGGATTGGGGGTGTAGGTTTCGGCAAAGCCGCTGCCCAGCGCCTTTTGCGACGCGAGCACGTCGGGGTACACGCCCGCCGCCACGGCCGCGTACATGGCCGCGCCGAGGGCCGGCGCCTGCTCCGAGACGGCGATTTTGATGGGCCGGTCGAGCACGTCGGCCAGGGTCTGCATCACGAAGGCCGACTTCTTGGCCACGCCCCCGATGCCAATCACTTGCTTAACCGGAATACCCTCACTTTCAAAGCGTTCCACAATCTGCTTCGAGCCGTAGCAGATGGCCTCGACCAGCGCCCGGAAAATCTGGGGGGCCGAGGTGCCCATCGTCAGGTTCAGCAGCGCGCCCTTGAGCGCCTGGTTGGCGTCGGGCGTGCGGCGGCCGTTCACCCAGTCGAGGGCCAGCACGCTGCTCTCGGCGGGGTCCACCTCGGCGGCCGCCTGGGTGAGCTGGCGCAAGAGGTTGTCGCTCAGCTCCTGGTGAAACAGGGCCAGCTGCTCGGCGCTCAGCACCTGCGAGTGCGCCAGCGTGGCGGCCTGCAAGGGCCACTCCAGCAGCTGCCGGAACCAGGCCAGCAGGTCGCCAAAGGCCGATTGGCCCGCTTCCAAACCCACCATGCCGGGAATCACCGAGCCATCGACCTGCCCGCAGATGCCGGCCACCAGGCGGTCGCCGACCTCGGCCGTGGGCGCTACTACGATATCACAAGTGCTGGTGCCCATCACCTTCACCATCGAGTACGACTCTATCTCGCCGGCCACGGCGCCGGCGTGGGCATCGAACGAGCCCACCGCGATTACCGTGTTGGTAGTCAGGCCCAAGCGCTCGGCCCACTCTGCCGATAAATGCCCGGCTACTTCATCAGCCGTGTACGTTTCCGTGAACAATCGATTGCGTAAACCAGCCAGCTTTAGTTCGAGGTGGGTCAGGAACTCCTCGGGCGGCAGGCCGCCCCAGCTAGCGTGCCACATAGCCTTGTGGCCGGCGGCGCAGCGGCTGCGCTTGAACCCGACCAGCGGCTGGCCCGTGAGCGTAAGCGTAAGCCAATCGCAGTGCTCCATCCAGGAATAGGCGGCTTTCGCCACGGCCTCATCCTGACGGGTGATGTGCATGATTTTCGCCCAAAACCACTCCGACGAGTAGATGCCCCCGGAGTACTTGGTGAAGTCTTCGCCGCCCCAGGTGCGGGCCTTGTAGTTGATTTCGGCGGCTTCGGCCAGGGCCGTGTGGTCTTTCCAGAGCACAAACAGCGCGTTGGGGTTTTCGGCAAACTCGGGCAGCATGCCCAGCAACTGGCCCTGCTCATTCACGGGGCCCGGCGTAGAGCCGGTGGTATCGATGGCAAGGCCGATAATCTGCGCGGCGGGCACCTGAGCGGCCACTTCGCGCACGGTGGCTTCGAGGCCCTCCAGGTGGTCGAGCGGGTGCTGGCGGAAGCGGTTTTTGGCCGGGTTGCAGTACTGGCCCCGCTTCCAGCGCGGGTAAGTATGGACGGCTTGCTCGACTTCGGCCCCGGTGCGGGCATCCACAAGGAGCGCCCGCACCGAGTCGGTGCCATAGTCGAGGCCGATAACGTAGGCCGGGGAGGCGAAGGGAGTTGGCACGATTAGTAAATGAGTAAGTTGGTAGGTGAGTAAATGAGCAAAAGGTTTAGCAGTAAGCGAGTAGGCAACTGATTCACCTACTCACTTACTCAGCTACTCATTTGCTACTTCCGCACCCCAAACGTGTAGCTGGTGGTGGTGTGGTACGTCTCACCCGGCTTGAGAACCGTGCTCGGGAACTTAGGCTGATTAGGCGAGTCGGGGAAGTGCTGGGTTTCGAGGCAGAAGCCGGCGTGCTTGCCGTATACGGTGCCGTTTTTGCCGGTGAGCGAGCCGTCGAGGAAGTTGCCGGTGTAGAACTGCACGCCGGGCTCATCGGTGGTTACCTCCATGGTGCGGCCGGTGGTGGGCTCGTACACGGTGGCGGCGCTGTGCTGGCCGGTGGCCTGGTTCAGCACCCAGTTGTGGTCGTAGCCGCCGGGCACCTGCGCAATGCGCTCGCCAATAGCGTGGGCCGTGGTGAAGTCGAAGGACGTGCCCTTCACGGGCTTCAGCTCGCCGGTCGGGATGAGGCTGGCATCCACCACCGTGTAGCGGTCGGCCGGGATGGTTACCTGGTGGGCCAGCACATCCTTGCTTTGGCCCAGGGCCAGGTTGAAGTACGCGTGGTTGGTGAGGTTGACGGGTGTGGCCTTGTCGGTGGTGGCGGTGTAGTCGATTTGGAGGGCGTTGTCGGCGGTGAGGGTGTACACCACCGTCACGGTGAGGTTGCCGGGGTAGCCCTCTTCGCCGTCCTTGCTGAGGTAGGTGAGCGTGAGCGTTTCGCCCGCGGCCGAGGTGCCAGCCTTGGCGGCCCACACCTGCTGGTTGAAGCCCACGTTGCCGCCGTGCAGCGAGTTGCCATTATTGTTAATACCTACGTGATAGGTCTCGCCCTCAAGGGTAAACTGGCCCTTGGCAATGCGGTTGCCGTAGCGCCCGATAAGCGCCCCAAAGTAGGGGTTCGACTTGCGAAATGCCGGGCTGAGGTAGCCATCTACCTTGTCAAAACCCAGGATAACGTCGCTGAGCTTGCCGTCCTTATCGGGCACGAGCAGGCTGGTGAGCGTGCCGCCGTAGGTGCTGATGCTGGCCTTGAGGCCGTTCTTGTTAGTAAGGGTAAAAAGCTGGATTTCGGTGCCGTCGGCAGTTTTGCCAAACGAAGTGGAAGTTGGCATGGAAGAGGCGCTGGTGCCAGGAGCAGCCGAGTCGGCGGGGGCCGTGGCAGCGGCCGTTTCCTGGCTGGTGGGAGTGGAATTGGACGAGCAGGCGGCCAGCAGTAAGGCGCTGCCGAACCCGAGGGCAAATATGCCAGAGCGGGGGGAGATGGACATTGTCAGAAAGGAAAAAGAGTAAAAAACGGGCACTTTTTGCGTAAATATGCCCCTTTCGCGGCGCACCTGCACCAGGTAGCTGCTCGCCCTGGCTGGTGCCGGGGGCTGCCGGGGCGGGCAACTGGGCACAACGGGTAGCGCGAGCCGGCGCATCCTGGGTACGGACTCTCTTATTAGGAGTGAGAAGGGTTGGGTGAGAAAAGTGAATGTAAGAAAGAAATTTATGCACACAATCGATTGTGTACTTCGCGTTAAAAAACGCTGCTGCCTTACTCGAATGACCTGGAATATGCCTGCTCAAAATGATGCCACTATGGGAATAACGCAACAAGAATAGCAGCTTTTTTTGGGAGTGAAAAAAAGTCAATGACCCGCAATCCACTCTACCCTACTATTTTAGGGAATTGATAGTAAGTAACTTGTCGAATAATCCAGTCTAGCAGGGCCGTAATTTTACGGGCCACTGGCTCTTGCGCTCGGGCATTGGGCCGCGTGAGTTGCCGCAGGATGTTGAGGCCGTGGCGGCTCAAGCTGGCGGCCCGGTAGTCGTGCTTTTTGCGCGGAATGGGCTTGCTTTTTTCGTGGGTCATCGTGCCTACGCTCACACACAGGGCGTAGGCCAGGCTGACCAGGGCCACGAGCTTACGAAGCTTGTGCGGGCAACGCAAGTGGGTGGCTTCCAGGTTGAAGCCGCGCCCTTTCAGGTTCTGAAAACATTGCTCAATCGTCCAGCGGCTAGCGTAGAGGGCGGCCAGATGGCGCAGGCCGGGCGCGGCGAAGAGAAACAGAAACTCGTTGCCGGTCAGGGCTTTGACCCAGACCTGCCCCCAGACCCCGGCCACCTGGCAGTGCAGGAAGTGGCGCTGCTGCCCCACGGCCAGGCCCAGGGTCGTCACCGCCTGCCGCCGGCCACTGGCGAAGGTGAGCTGATGGTGCTTAGGCAAGCGCATGAGAAACGGCAACTTATTTTCCCGCAGCCAGTTAAGCCAGACGTGGCCCACAAATTCGCGGTCGCCCACCACCAGCCCAATGCGGTCTTTGCCCAGCACCTGCACGCAAACCTTGAGTAAGGCAATCCGGTCGGCGGCGCTGGAGTTACCGCTACGGTTGTCGAGCAGTTCCCAGTAGAGGGGCACCTGAAAGTCGCCCCGGCCTACCGTCACGAGCAGAATATTGACCTGGCAGCGGCCAAAATCCCACTCCGTGCGGTCCAGGCACAGGCGGAGCTTACCCGTGGCCGGCAGCAACGTGAGCAGCAAGTGCGCCAGCACGAGGTAATTCAGGTCTGCTTCCCGGAAGAAATCCTGGATGCGCGTCTCATTCGAGGCCAGTTTTACGGCATCGTTCAGGTGCTGGGCCACCTCGCAGAACTGCACGTTGCGACTTTTAAGCAGGGCGATAATAAACTGGCTGACAAACTTTTGCCGCGACAAATGGGGTACCAGTTGGACGCGGCGCAAAAGCGTCGTAATTTTGGCAATGAGGCCTTGCTTCACGGGGCAGAACGGACAATGGTGTGTAGGAACCCCAAAGGTCGGACTGCCCCGTTTTTTATGCCCTAAAGTTTAGTAGGGTAGAGTGCCCGCAATCAATTCTGGCAATATGTTACCGGTTGTGGCATTCATCCTGCGTAGTCGGCTGCTGCTACGCCGGCAACCCGCTGGGCCAGGGCAAGAGGCAATAAAAATACCCCCATTACGCGCCTTGTGGGCCGTAATGGGGGTAAAAGGGTGCCGCCTGTTAACGCAGGCAGCTAGGCAGCTACCTTGGCTACCGGCACCTTGCTTCCGGCGTGCTCGCCGCGCACCAGGCGCGAGTAAAGCGATAGCTCTTGGTCGAAGAGAAAGCGCAGCAGCACCTTGGTGTAGCTGGTGTGGTGCAGCAGCGGCTCGTAGAATTCGGGGGCCATTTCGCGCAGCTTGGGCAGGTGGTTCCACGGCACGCCGGGCAGGTCGTGGTGCTCGTTGTGGTAGCCAATGTTGAGGTGCACGCCGTTGAGGCGGCCGTAGTAGGAAGTCGTTTCCTGGTCGGGGCTCAACATGAGGTAGTGCTCCTGAATCCAGCGGGCGCCCACCGGGTGCAGGCTCACCGAAAACCAGAAGCTGAAGAACAGGTAGAGGAACGCCGACGGCCCCAGCCACAGGTAGATGCCCACGTTGAAAACGATTTGAGCTAACCAATTGACTGCAATGTACTTATCGAAAGGCACTACGCTGCGGCACCGGAATGTGCGCACCAGCTGAAATATCGGGAAGAAGAACAGCCATACCATCTTACCAATGGCGTAGTGCTGAATGAGCTTGGCTTCGTAATGGTCGGGCAGGTCGGCATCGTGCTCGAAGTGGCCGAGCGCCGAGTGGTGCTTGAGGTGAAACTTGCGAAAGCTCATGGCCGTCGGAATCACCATCGGCAGGTTGGCGGCGATGCCCACGGCGGCGTTGGCCCACTGGCCTTTAAACACCAGGTTATGCGTGGCTTCGTGCACAATCACGAAGAGCGTGTGGCACACAAACGCCCCCAGAATGTAGGAGGCGGCCAGCGACCAGTACCAGGCCTGGCCGCGCAGCAGGTACACCATGGCCACTTGCAGGGCTACGCAGCCCGCCGTGATAAGCGCCGTGGTGGCGTTACGGGTCATCAGGCGCTTCACCTCGGGGTGCGCTTTGAGCAGCTGGCGAGCGCGCACATGGTGCGATACCGGCTCGGCGGTGGGGATATATGCGGTGGGGGCAACAGCCATGTGAATAAATTGGAACTAGCGAATACAACGCGGAGCTACGAAGATACTATTTACCGCCTTGTAAGCTCGCAACAGTTCAGGAACCTTCCCTGTTTCCGGCTCGGCTCCGGGGCTTTAGGGCGCGGGTTGAAAACAAAGGCCCCACGGCCCACAATGCGCACCCGGGCAGCGTCAGGGTGGCGGGTATTGAGCACGCAGCTGTACTTGTAGGCGATGGCACCCGCCGCACGGCCGCTACCTGGCGGCAGTGCCAGGCCGCGCCCAGCGGCTGACAGCGCGCATAAGTACTCGTGAGCTACTAGCCGGGCGGCAAGCCGCTCATAACCAGCTCTTCCACGGCTAGCGGGCCGGGTACTTCCGCGCGCAGTGCGGCCAATTGGCTGGCCAGAGCCGCCGGCCTGGTGCTGGGCGAGGAAGTGGGCGCGGCAAGCATATGCGAGGGTTGTGTAGGCTAGCCCACGGCAGCCGGGCGGGCACCCGATAAAAATGAGAAGCCTTTTTTGTAAAGTGGAAATATTATCTTTTTATTCCTAATACCGCCTTTAGCAACTGGCCGGGCTGACCACACCCGCACCCGGCAGCTCGCTTGGGGAATTTTCTTTTCCACTTTCCCGCTCTTAACAAGTATGCCGGCTCCTGCCCTACCCCAGCGCATTGTGGCGCTCGAAAAACACGTTTCCTTTCCCGATATGGTTGAGCGCATTCCGGTGGCGGCGCGGAAGCAGGCCGGCTGGCTCTCGGCGGCCCGCTGCTGCGCCGGTGCGCGCCCAGGCCGCGCAGCTAGCCGATATAGGCTCCGAGCGCCTGCGCCTCATGGATGAGGCCGGCGTCACGGTGCAGGTGCTGTCCGTCTCGGGGCCGGGGGCCGAGCTGCTGAGCACCGCCGAGGACCCGGCCTTCGCCCGCGAGTACAACGACCGGCTGGCCGCCGCCTTCGCCCACCATCCCGGCCGCTTTGCCGGCTTCGCCCACCTGCCCATAGCCAATCCCGCGGCGGCCGAAGAACTGGCGCGCACCGTGCGCGAGCACCAGTTTTGCGGGGCGCTACTCAATGGCACCACCCAGGGGCGGTTTCTCGACGACCCGCAGTTTGCGCCGCTGCTGGCGCGGGCCGAGGAACTGGCGGTGCCGCCTTCCTGGCCGGCCCGGAGCTGCCCCCGGCCGGCATCGAAAAACCAGCCTATCGCAACGCCGACCAGCTACCGGGCCTGGCTTCCTAGCCTCATCCCTTTAGCTTGGCGATTAAAACGGTCGTCGTGCGGAGCGGAGCATCTTGCGGAATGCTTCGCTACGCGCTGGGAGCTGGAATGCTACGCGGTGCTGCTCGAAGGGGTCATTGGCGCAGGCAAAACCCTGGGTATTTGCTTGCGCAACCTACCGCGTCGGCTGGCTCTTTCCGGTTAGCTACGCTACCCCCCGAAGCCACCCGTATCGCCATTCGGCTGGTTGTCGATGGCACCGGCCGGCTTGTTGGCACCCAAAAACCAGGTAAATCCCAGGTAGCCCACGCGCGTTTCGTACTTGGTTTGCAAGTCGGCGCTGAGCCCGGCGGCCCCCAGCTGGGTGTACTGGCGGCGCGTGTTAAATACGTCGCTCACCCGCAGGGTGAGGGCGGCGCGGTCGCGCAGCAAGCGCTGGCGCAGCGCCACATCTACCCCGTACACGGCCAGCAAGCGGCCCTGCGGCACCACAAGCGGGGCGCGGTAGTTGCCGCTAAGCTGCACGGCCAGCGCTTTGGTGGGGCTGAAGGTATTGAGCAGATACGCCGTGCCGGTAAAGTTGGCGCGGGTGCCCTCGCCGGCGTAGCTGGCCACTTGGTTGCGGTAGAACGAGCCATTGGCAATGAGTTTCCACCACTTGGTCAGGGGCTGCGTCAAGGAAAGCTCCAGCCCGTAGCTGGCCGTGCGGCCCAAGTTGGCGTAGCTGGTGCGGGTGATGAAATCGGGCTGGCCGCTGAGGCGGGTTGCCAGCGTATCGATGGTGCGCAGGCTCTGCAGGGCCTGGCTGGCAAAACGCCCGAATACGGTCGTGCTGAGCGTGGTAGCCTGCCACGCTACCTGGTGGCCCAGCTCCCCGGCATGCACGTACTCGGGCCGCAGGCCGGGGTTGCCCACCACGTAGTTGCGCGCATCAGAATAGATAGGCAACGCAATGATTTGCAAAAAGTTGGGCCGGTTGAGGCGGCGCGAGTAGCTGAGCTGAATACGCTGCTCGTGGGGAAGCGTGCGCGCCACCGTGGCCGACGGGAACACGTTAAAAATGCGCTGGCTGGCCGAGCCGGTGGGCACTACCCGGGCTTGCAGCCCGGTAAACTCGGCCCGCAGGCCCGCCTGGTAGTCCCAGGGGCCAGCTTTATGCTGATAAGAGCCGTAGGCCTGCGGAATAACCTGCTGATAATGATAGCGATACGAACCACGTTCCTGGCGAATGAATTCGGCCCCGGCCACCGGTTGCACCGCATAATCGGCCGTGCCGGGCGTCACCATAATATCCGTTTTCAAGCCCGCCCCCCAGCGACGCTTTTCGTCCAGCGGATGCACGTAGTCTACCTGCGCCGAGGGCAGGTGAATGGTCACCTCGAGCAGCTGCCGGCGGGCCTGCCGGGCGTAGCTGGCCGGCCCATCGAGCACGCGCTGCTCGGTTGTCACCGTGCCGCCATCCAAGGTGTAGGTAGCGCTGGCGGTTAGCTCGCGGCCGGGGTAAGCAGCCCAGGTGTGCCGGTAATTACCCGAAACTCGGGCAGTATAGAGGTTGTCCGCTTCCAGATTCTGGTTTTGCAGCCTGATGATTGGGTCGGTGCCGCGCGTGAGCAGGGTGGTGAAGTCGCTGGTCTGGTGCAGGTCGTTCTTGTAAATCTCGGTGGTCAGGGTCAGGGTCTGCCCGGGGCGCCAGGCATAGTCGAGGCCCAGGCGCAGGGCCTCGTTGGCCTGGTGGCGAGTGGTGCGGCCGGTTTGGTCGGTACCAGTGGTGCGGCCGTCGGCCGTGGCTACCTGCTGCAAGGCCGAGCTGCCGCGAAACTGATTGTTCAGCCCATCGGTGCTGCCAAAAAAGTTGAATTTGCCCACCTTACGGCTGAGGTTGAGCGAGGCGCTGTACTTGTTACGAGTGCCCACAGTAGCCAGCGCCGCGCCATTCCAGCCAGCCTCGGTTTGCTTTTTCTGCACCAGGTTAATGATGCCACCCGCACCCTGGGCCGAATACCGGGCCCCCGGATTGGTGATAACCTCAATAGTTTCGAGGCGGCTGGCGGGCAGCTGGTCGAGGCGCAGGCTGCTGGGCGCGGGCTTGCCATCGAGGTAGAGCGTAACGCCCGTGCTGCCCCGCAGGCTCACCTGCCCGTTCTCATCCACGGCCACAGACGGCACTTTTTGCAGCACCTCGGCCGCCGTGCCGCCCGCGCTGTTCAGGTCTTTAGCTACGTTAATGACTTTTTTATCCAAGTCATCGACCAGCATCTCCTTTTCGCCCTGCACCACCACGCCGCCAAGCTGCACGGCCGCCGGGGCCACCAGCCACTCGCCCAGGCGCACCACCGGGGTAGCCACGGCCAGCGTGGTGAGCCGGCGGGCGGGCCGATAACCCAGCGCTTCGGCCCGCAACAGGTAACGGCCCGGCTTGACGTTAACCAGCGTAAAACTTCCATTTTCCGCCGTTTGGGCATTGGCTACCCAGGTCGAGTCCGGCAGCCGCAACAGCAAAACGCTGGCAAACGGGAGCGGTTGGCGCGTGCCCTGGTCCAGCAGCGTGCCAGATACTCCGCCCAAGGCCTGGGCAGCCAGCGGGCCAGGCAACAGGCCAGCCACGAGTAGCACGAGCCCCCAAAGCTGCCGCGCCGCTACCAACCGTCCGGAAAGCCGCCCCAGCCAGGCCGCTGGGTTCGCAACATGTTTCATAACTACCTGTCTAACAATATTAATTGTCATGCAAGCTACCAGGCAATACCTAGCAGATTGAGCCGAAGATACCCGTTGATTCATAGGAGTTGGGAGTTAAAATGACAGCTAAAACGCGGAGAAAGGGCCGGGCGTAGTGCGTGCTTACCTCGCTTGGCGACGCAGATAGAGGTAATAGGCCAGAAAGCCTAAAGCCGTACTAAACAGCAGGATAACCACGGAATGAATATCCAGGGGCAGGTACCAGCTGCTTATCAGCAGCCCCGCGCCAGTACTCAGGAGCAGTGCAACCCACTTCACTACCTTGTTTTGCTCATCCTGCGGGCCGGGCAGCAGGCGCTCAACAATGCTTTCCGAAACGGAGGCCGCCACAATTTGTCTCTTTAGCAAGTAGCTCAGCACCAGCTTTATAGTGGCCAGCACAAAATTACAGAGCAAATACAGGCCAAATGCTGGCAAAAAAACCCGCTGCGCGAGGGGCTGCAACGCGCCGTAGTCCAGGGCTGGGGCAGTTTGGGCCGAGGCCCCCCCGGCAGTCAGGCAGAAAAGCAGGAGCAGCAAAAAACCTTTCATAAGCAGGGCCGGGGGGTGTACCGCATGAGACCGGCCGGAGCCGTTCGGGTTGCAAAAAGATTACGAAAAAGCCAGCAAACTCATTTGCCGGCGGTGCCGGGCCAGCAGCTCTAGGCATTGCCCCACCACCAGAAAGCCCGCTACTACCGCCAGCCCGGTTCCCAGCCCAGCAGGCAAGGCCTGCAAAGCCTGCCTCAGCGCTCCCCCAAACAGAGCCAGGAACGCAGCTACCACCCCCAGCACGAGAGCGGCTACCACACTGAGCCCCCACGAAAAACCGGGCCGGGGCCGGGGCAGCTGCGCCAACACGCTGGCCGTGAGGTCGAACGCAAAAGCTGGGGGCGCCAGGCAGGCCGCGGCCGCAAACAGGTGCTGGTAAGTAGCAACCCGGCCCTGGCACAAGCGGCAGCCGCGCAGGTGGGCCGCCTCGGGGGCGGCCAGTAGCGCGCAAGGTTCGGCGGCCTCCTGGAGGGCGCGTTCAGAAAGGTGGGGGCTCGTCATAGGTCGTCGCGTTGGTAACTGGCCAGGAGATGTTGCTTTAACAGTTTCCGCGCCCGAAAGAGGTAATTTTTCACGGTCCCGTCCGGCAGGGAAGTTATGTGGCCTATTTCCTCGTAGCTCAGTTCCTGCTGGTGATATAAAGAAATCAGGGTGCGGTAAAGTGGGGGCAGCTGCTCAATGGCCGTGCCCAGGATACCGGCCAGGTCATGGCCAAAAAGGGCCGTTTCGGGGTCAGAGTCCGGCCCGGCGACCAACGGGGGCGGGGCCCGACGGCCCTCTTCAAGGGCCGCATCTGGCGCGGGCTCGGCGGCATCTACCAGCACCAGCTGCTTCTTTTCCAGGTAATGGAGGCAGGTATTGTAGGTAATCTGGCCGACCCAGGTAGAGAGTTTGGCCTGAAACTTAAACCCGGCCAGATTCTTGAAAACCTTTAGGTAAACCTCCTGCGCGATATCGGGGCGGTCGGCAGGATGCCGTATCATCTTGAATACCAGCTGCGTTACCAGCCCTTCCGTGCGCTGCACAATTTGCCCGAAAGCCGCCGTATTGCCCCCCAGCACCTGCGCCACAAGCTGCTGGTCGGTAACGGAGGAGGTGGGCAGGTTGCGCATCTAGCCATGAGACCGGCCAGCCGGAATGATGTTGCACCAAGTCGTCTTTTGGCGTTGAGGCAGGGTGCCTGGCCGCGTCGGTGCGCTTCGCTCAACCAAGCATAGCAGCACTAAGCAAATATCCCAGCTGCTGGCCACCTGCGCACCCTGCCGGGCCGTGTGGCCAACCTAACTACCCAAACAGAGAGGCGGGCAGACCAGAGAAAAACCTCCGGTCTGCCCGCCTCTCTGTTTGGTGTCCGGTCCGCCGGTGCTAGCCAACCGGACCAGAACCCAATCTAAAAGCTACGCTAAATCAAGTCACTCAATTCCTTCACGCCAATTGGCCGCTGCACCGTGTAGCCTTCGCCAAACTCCACCCCTATCAGGTGCCCAAACTCGCGCGCCCGCGCTTCCATAAAGTGCGCAAACGTTTGCCCCGAGAGGTAGGTGCCCGGCGCCGTAGGGTCGGCGTTCTTGTTGAAAAACTGCGTGCCGTAGGCATTGATGCTCGCCCATTTGCCGGCCCAGTACGGCGTAATGTCCACCACAAAATCGGCCGGAATCTGCCGGTCCTGGATGTAGTAGTACACGTTTTTGGGCCGCCACGGGGCCTGCGGCTGGCCGTCTTCGCCCAGCGTCTCAATCATGCGCAGGCCGCTCAGAAAGCACGCATCAGTAGCCAACTGCGCGCCGCGCCCGTGGTCGGGGTGCCGGTCGGTAATGGCGTTGCAAAGCACCGTTTCGGGCCGGTAGCGCCGAATGGCGGCGATGAGCGGCAGCTGATGCTCCCGGTCGTTCTTAAAAAAGCCGTCGGGCAGGCCCAGGTTCTCGCGCGCACTCAGCTGCAAAATCTTGCTAGCCGCCGCCGACTCTTCGGCCCGCGTCTCTGGCGTGCCACGCGTACCCAACTCGCCCCGCGTAAAATCCACAATGCCCACGCGCTTGCCCGCCGCCACCGCCGCCAGCAACGTGCCCGAGCACGACATCTCCACATCATCTGGGTGCGCACCCAGAGCCAAAATAGCTAATTTAACCACAGATTTAAACAGATTTAACGAATGAAACAGATACGCCGCTGACGCGGCCGGCTACGCTATACGCAATATTATAAAACATGAAGAACTCCTAAAAAGGGCAACATCCTGCTTTCGAAAACTATCAAAAGTCGCATAGCCAGCCGCGTCAGCGGCGTATCTGCGAAATCCGTTTGAATCTGCGGTTCTATTTAACGCGCAGCTTCTTACCGGGTTGGAGCTTGCCGCGCAGACTGGGATTGAGGCGCTTGAGGGTGCTTACGCGCACGCCGTAGCGGTCGGCAATCTCCGAAAGCGTGTCACCCGAGCGAATCTTATGGGTTGCTACCTGGCGCGCGGCCGTGGGCTCACTCCGGTGGCTGTGCCCGCGCCGGACGGCCTGGTTGTAATAATTAAAAAGCGCCGCAGTAATCGTAAACGTATCACCCCGCAGCTCATAGCCGGGGAAATTATATACATAAGTAGGATTAATCGGATTACCCTCATAGCGCACCTCAAAATGCAGGTGCGACCCCGTGCTGCGGCCCGTGCTGCCGCCCAACCCAATCACCTGCCCGGCGCGCACAAAAGTGCCCACCGCCACCAGCGGCTTGCTCAAGTGTCCGTAGAGGGTTTCGAGGCCATTATAGTGGCGCACAAGCAGATAATTACCGTAGCCACCGCCATCCCACTTGCTGATGCGGATAACGCCATCAAAGGCGGCGCGCACCGAGTCGCCGGTTTCCAGGTCCAGGTCAACCCCAAAATGCCAGCGCCCCCACCGAAAGGTAAAGCCCGAAGTAATCGGTGTTTTAGAGAGCGGCATCTTGGAAAAGCGCTGC
Source organism: Hymenobacter sp. H14-R3 (assembly GCF_030063445.1). Classification (GTDB taxonomy): domain Bacteria; phylum Bacteroidota; class Bacteroidia; order Cytophagales; family Hymenobacteraceae; genus Hymenobacter. The sequence goes on from NZ_JASITD010000008.1 coordinate 26,625, forward strand.
CGCTCGGGTTCGGTGAGGCGCAGCGTAAGCGTATCGCGAATGCGGCGGCCGTCCACCCGGTAGGGGTTGATGTTGTGCGTATCCCAGATAGAGTAGTAGCCCGCCACCTTCACCCATGACGAGTCGATGAGTACCTCGTCCGACATCTCCACAATCTCCTGGCCGCCCTCATTGAGCGAAGTAGTGTCCTCGCTCACAATGCTGAGCTTACGCGAGAGATTGAGCACCGACTTAGCGGCGTCCGACTTAGCATCGGGCATTTCCTCCGTCTCTACAATGGAGGTGGTATCAGGCCTCACGTAGCGCATGGTAGGCGTGCGGCGACGGAAAAAGTCGCGGTTGCGCGGCGTGCCCGCCCGTGCCTTGGGAGCGGGCGTCTTCTTGCGCCGTTGGGCTTGCGCAGGTGCTGCTGCACCCAGCCAAAAAGCCAAGAGCAGCAACAGCGCGGGCAAGCGATAAAAAAGCTTTTGGAAAATCAAATGAAGCCTAAAATGACCGCAGTGGCCCGGTTCGCGAGCCACTGCGGTGGAGTATAGAAGTAGAAAGTCGCCGGGCCCTGGTGGTTGGCTGCATTCGCAAATAGTGCCTAGCTGTGCAGGCCCGCCAAGTAGCGCTCGGCATCGAGGGCCGCCATGCAGCCCGTGCCCGCCGCCGTCACGGCCTGCCGGTAGGTGAAGTCCTGCACATCGCCGCAGGCAAACACGCCATCCACGTTGGTTTTGGACGTACCGGGCAGCGTTTTGAGGTAGCCCTGCTCGTCGTGGTGCAGGTAATCCTGGAAAATCTTGGAGTTAGGCTCGTGGCCGATTGCCACGAAGAACCCGTGAACGGGAATCTCGCGGGTTTCGTGTGTCACCAGGTTTTTTACCCGCACCGCTTCCACGGCGTGCTCACCCAGGATTTCGTCGGTCGCCGTGTCAAACAGCACCTCAATCTTGGGGTTATCCAACACACGCTTCTGCATGATTTTGGAAGCGCGCATGGCATCCTTGCGCACCAGCATGTATACTTTCGAGCACAGATTGGCGAGGTAGTTGGCCTCCTCGGCGGCGGTATCACCAGCGCCCACAATGGCTACTTCTTTGCCGCGGTAGAAGAACCCGTCGCACACAGCGCAGGCCGACACGCCCGAGCCGTTCAGGCGGGCCTCCGAGGGAATGCCCAGCCACTTGGCCGACGCACCGGTGGCAATGATAACCGAATCGGCCGTCAACTCCACCGTTTCGTCAATCGTGATTTTGTGCGGAGCACCCGAAAAGTCAACCTTCGTGGCAATGCCGTAGCGAATGTCAGTACCGAAGCGCTCCGCCTGCTTTTTGAGGTCTTCCATCATCTCCGGGCCCATTACGCCATCGGGGTATCCCGGAAAATTCTCTACGTCGTTGGTGATGGTGAGCTGCCCGCCGGGCTGCAAACCCATGTACATAACGGGCTGCAAGCCCGCCCGTGCCGCATAGATGGCGGCCGTGTAACCCGCCGGACCCGAACCAATAATCAGGCAATGAATATGTTCCATGTGTAGGGCAAGTTTTAGCTCGCCGTTTTATATTTTCAATGAATCCTGGCACGGCAAGCTAAAGCTTACCCTACAAAAAACCCCAACCTTGCAGCCGGGGTTTTCAGTCAACAAATTTACGTAGAAATTACCCCAAATAAGGCTTCAGCGCCTTCGAGCGCGAGGTGTGGCGCAAGCGGCGGATGGCCTTCTCCTTTATCTGACGCACGCGCTCGCGGGTCAGGTTAAACTTCTCGCCAATCTCTTCCAGCGTCAGTGCTGCCTCGCCATTCAGCCCGAAATAGAGCGTAATAACGTCGGCCTCGCGCTTGGTCAGGGTCGAGAGGGCGCGCTGCACTTCCTTGCGCAACGAGTCGTTCATCAGACCCGAGTCGGGCGTCTCTTCGTCCTCGTTTTCGAGCACGTCGAGCAAGCGGTTTTCTTCGCCCTGTACAAACGGGGCATCTACCGATACATGGCGACCCGAAATCTTCAGGGTATCCACTACCTCGGAGGTCGTCAACTCCAGCACCTCGGCAATTTCCTCGGGCGAGGGCTCACGCTCAAACTTCTGCTCCAGCTCCGAAAACGACTTGCTGATTTTGTTCAGCGAGCCCACCCGGTTCAGGGGCAAACGCACAATACGGCTCTGCTCAGCCAAGGCTTGCAGAATACTCTGGCGAATCCACCAAACGGCGTACGAGATAAATTTAAAGCCACGGGTTTCGTCAAAGCGCTTAGCGGCTTTAATAAGCCCCAGGTTGCCCTCATTGATAAGGTCACCCAGGCTAAGACCCTGGTTCTGATATTGTTTTGCTACCGACACCACGAAACGCAGGTTGGCTTTGGTTAGCTTTTCCAGCGCTTTCTGGTCCCCGTCGCGAATGCGCTGCGCCAGCGTCACCTCCTCGTCGGGCGTCAGCAGGTCCACTTTGCCAATCTCCTGGAGATATTTATCCAGCGACTGGCTTTCGCGGTTGGTAATCTGCTTGCTGATTTTTAGCTGTCTCATCGGTAACGGCGCTAACTAGGTAATTCTAAAGAAGTTAATCGGAAATAATTGCTTGAGTAGGCTTGCACCGTATCAACCGAAAACAACAATGCTATACGAGCGAAAGTTCTTTTGGGCCATCTTACTGTGCAGGTAAGCGGGTTGACCGGCCACTCTGAAAGTGCTGGTCAACCCGCTTCTTTCCTACACAAAAACTACGCCTGCTTTTCGAGCAGCACTTTGCGCGACAGGCGGTATTTGCCGGTTTTCTTGTCAATGTCCACCAGTTTCACGTCGATTTCCTGGCCCACTTCGAGCACACCTTCGAGCGAGGCAATACGCTCGTGGGTAACTTCCGAAATGTGCAGCAGGCCGTCTTTACCCGGCATAATCTCCACAAACGCTCCGTAAGGCTGAATGCTGCGCACCTTGCCTTTGTAGGTTTCGCCTATTTCGGGTTGCGCCGCGATGGCCCGGATGCGGTCGATGGCACCCTGCATGTCCGTCTGGTTCGAGGCGTAGATGCTTACGTGGCCCTTCTCGTCCTTCTCCTCGATGATAACCGTGGCGTTGGTATCCTTCTGAATCTGCTGGATAACCTTACCGCCCGGCCCAATGATGGCACCGATGAACTCTTTGTCAATCAGCATCTTGTGCGAGCGCGGCGTGTGAGCCTTCAGCTCGGCGGCCGGGGCCGAGATGGTCTTGGCCATCTCGCGCAGAATATGCAGGCGGCCTTCGCGGGCCTGGTGCAGCGCGGCAGTCAGAATCTCATTGCTCAGGCCCTGGATTTTGATATCCATCTGGCAGGCGCAAATGCCTTTTTCCGTGCCGGTTACCTTAAAGTCCATGTCGCCGAGGTGGTCCTCATCACCCAGGATATCCGAAAGAACGGCGTACTCGCCGGTTTCCTTGTCCTGCACGAGGCCCATGGCGATGCCGGCCACAGCGGCCGTAATCTTCACACCGGCATCCATCAGCGCTAGCGAGCCAGCGCACACCGTAGCCATCGAGCTGGAGCCATTCGACTCCAGAATGTCCGACACGATGCGGATGGTGTAGGGGTTTTCATCGTCCGGGGGTAGCACCTGGCGCAGCGAGCGCAGGGCCAGGTTGCCGTGGCCGATTTCGCGGCGGCCAGCGCCGCGGTTTGGCTTCACCTCACCGGTCGAGAAACCGGGGAAGTTGTAGTGCAACATGAACTTCGAGTATCCCTTGGCCAGCGGCTGGTCCACAATCTGCTCATCAAGCTTGGTGCCGAGCGTGGCCGTGGTCAGGCTTTGGGTTTCGCCGCGGGTGAAGATGGCTGAGCCATGAGCACCGGGCAAGTAGTTGATTTCCGACCAGATAGGACGGATTTCGGTGAGCTGACGGCCGTCGAGGCGCACGCGTTCCTTCACCATCATGTCACGGATAGCCTTCTTCTCAGCCGACGAGTAGTAGCGGCTGAACAGCTTGGTATCCAACTCCGGCTGCTCCGCCATCAGCTTATCCAAGAACGCCTTCTTAACGGCCGAGAAGCCCTCCTTACGGCCACCCTTGCTGGCGTTACCAGTGCGGGCTACGTCGTAGGCACCCTGGTACACGCCATCGCTGATGAGTTTCTTCAGCGTCTCGTTTTCCTCGTACTTGGGGTACTCACGGGGCTGCGACTCGGGCGTACGGCCCACTGCCTCAGCTAGTTCCTTTTGCATCTGGCACTGGGCCTTGATGGCTTCGTGGCCGAAGGCGATGGCGGCTACCATCTCTTCTTCGCTCACTTCCTTCATGGCACCTTCCACCATAGCCACAGAGTCGGCGGTAGCGCCCACCATCAGGTCCATATCGGCGCGGGCCAGGTCGGAAGTCTTCGGGTTAATCTGGAACTGACCGTCGATGCGGGCCACGCGCACTTCCGAAATTGGACCAGCGAACGGGATATCCGAAATCGACAGAGCAGCCGAGGCGGCCAGCGCGGCCAGCGCGTCGGGCTGCACTTCTTTATCAGCCGAGATGAGGGTAATCATTACCTGCACCTCGTAGTGGTAGTCCTTGGGGAACATGGGCCGCAGGATGCGGTCCACAAGGCGGCAAACCAGGATTTCGTAGTCGCTCAGGCGACCTTCGCGGCGCTGAAACGAGCCGGGGATTTTACCGGCCGAGCCGAATTTCTCCTGGTAATCAACTGATAGCGGCAGGAAGTCAACGCCGTCGCGCTGGCTGGGAGCCGATACTACCGTGGCCAGCAGCATGGTATCGCCGAGGCGAACCACTACGGCACCATCGGCGAATTTGGCCAGCTTGCCGGTTTCAATGGAGATAACGCGGCCGTCGGGCAGCGCCAGGGTTTTAGTAATCGCGTGGGGAGCGGGCATGTGTAGGATATAGACGAAAGACGTGAGACACGGGACATGAGAAGTTGTACGGGCACCCCGCTGCGGCCCTACCGGCAACAAGCCGAAGCTTGTGCGCCGGGCGGGCCGGGCGTCTCATGTCTTAAGCAGACAATGGGCAAAAAAAAGAGTAGGGAACCCTCACTTGGAAGGCTCCCTACTCTTAGCAGATGGGCTTACTTACGGATGCCCAACTCCTTGATAATCGCGCGGTAGCGGTTAATTTCGCGGTGCTGGAGGAAGTCCAGCATCCGGCGGCGCTTACCTACCAGCTTCAGCAGGCCCAGGCGGGTGCTGTGGTCTTTCTTGTTCACTTTCAGGTGCTCGGTGAGGTGCTGAATGCGGTGCGTGAACAAAGCAATTTGCGACTCGGCCGAACCGGTATCGGTAGTTACTTTCTGAAGGCTGTTTTTTTCGAAGATGGCCTGTTTGGCCTCGGTCGAGAGTTTCATCGGCAGATAGGGAGAACCCGTCTTTGATTAAAAAATAAGAGAAAATGCGTGCCCCATAACTCGGGGCGGGTGCAAAGGTACGGGCTTTTGCCCACAAAACCTAGCCTTGCTCGGGAGTTGACATAGCCAGCCGCCGCAGTCGCGGAAAGCGGGGCAGCCGCTGAGCTAACCGCCGCCAGAAATCCGTTTCCAGCAGCCCCGAGTCATTATACGCCTGATAGAGGAAGAATAAGCCGAACGGCAGCAGCACGGCATTCGACATCCACATGCCCACGCCCACGGGCAGCACAAAGTCGCGCCCGTATTTCGAGCCCATGGTGTCGAACACGTAGAACACAATGAAGAACAGGATGGATACCAGAATGGGCACCCCTAGCCCACCCTTCTTGATAATGGCCCCCAGCGGTGCGCCAATGAGGAACATGAGCAGCACGGCCATCGACTGCGTGTATTTACGGTAGACTTCGATGCGAAACTCGGCCGAGTCGCGGGCAATCTCATAAAGCCGCTGCGAGGTGGAGGTAACGAACGAGTTGACGTTGCGCGCCCGGTTGAGGGCCTGCTCTACTTGCGTGGCGGTGAGCGTGCCCAGCCGGGCGGGCGGCACCTGCAAGCGGGCCAGCTTGCGGTTCTGGGCGCGGCCCGTAGAGTCGAGGCGCAGGTAGGCGTAGTAGCCACTGAGGCGGGCGGGCAAAGTTTTACGCTCGCGAGCCAGCGTGCGCTGAATGGAATCGGACCCGTGCACCAGTTGCGGAATATTGAGCATCATGCGGTTGGTCTGAAACAGCTCCTTCTTCGTCTCATTCAGATTAAATGATGACAAGGAGAAGGTTATCATGTTGCGCTTGAAAGCCTGCCGAATGAAGGAAGATGCCGAGCGGTTCTGCTCATCAGGCTGCTCGATATATTGATGGCCTCTAAACAGCTCGAACCCAAGGTACTGCCCATCAAACCGGGTAAACATGCGGCCCGAGTCGGCGAGCATTACCATGGAATTGCCCGACTTCTGCGTGTGGTTATATATCATAATCCCCATCAGGATATCCTTGTTGGGGCCCACCTTGCGGTCTACCTTGATGGTGTAGCCAGGAATACCGTTGTAGAAAACCCCAGGCCGGATATCCAGCGCCAGCTTTTTCTGACGCACGTCCCAAAGCAGGCTGTAGGCGCTCAGGTTAGCCTTGGGCACAATGCGCTGGTTGAACCAGAAGGCCGTGAAAGCCAGCACCAAGCTCACCAGCCACACCGGCCGCAGAATGCGCGTGAGGGCAATGCCCGAAGCTTTAATGGCCGTTAGCTCGTGGTGCTCGCCCAGGTTGCCGTAGGTCATCAGCGACGACAGCAGCACGGCCAGCGGCAACGAAATGGGCACAATGGTGACGCTGAGAAAGAACAGCAATTGCAGTATTACACTGATACCCAAATCTTTACCTACAATATCATCCAGGTACTTGAGCAGCATTTGGGTGAGAAAAATGAATTCCACTACCGCAAACGTGAGCAGGAAGGGCCCGGCAAAGGCCTTTAGAATGAGCTTATCTAATTTTTTCACAACAACGATGGACTAGGCGTAGGCGAACCTTCTCACGGACCTCAACGCATGCTTTTGGCTTCTAGTGCAGGCCGCGTGTACCAGTGGCTGCCTAACCGCCTACCTGCTCGCGCAGCTTGCCTACAAGGCCCTCCCACAGCTCCTGGTGCTCCTGAAGGTCGGAGTGGTCGGAGTAGTCGGTGACGCGCAAAAATACTTCATCGGTGATGCGCGACGACTCCAGCGTGAAATCGAGGTAATTGGCATCGAGCAGCGGGCGCTTCTGCTCATCTAAAAACACGTAGCGGATGCTGCGGCCGGGGCGCTGGGTAGCAATTTCAGCAAAATGACTTTGCTTGTCCCACACCATATCCAAGCGGTGGTCGGGGTCGAGGCGCACATCGTCACAAAACCACTGCGAGAGGCCCGAGGCCGAGGCGATATAGGGGAAAAGTATTTTAGGTGAGGCGTTTATCGAGTATTCCATCTCGAAGCGACGCTTGGCGCTGGCAGTGGGCACGGCCATAAGCAAGTAAATAGATGAGCCCGCGCCAGCCGCTAGCGAAAGCGGCTCCACGAGCAGGAAAACAACATTTTTTGCAAGAATATTTGCAGCAAGGCAGTTTTTTACTACCTTTGCACTCCCAAACAGACCCGGCGGGATAGCTCAGTTGGTTAGAGCACAGGATTCATAACCCTGAGGTCACGAGTTCAACTCTCGTTCCCGCTACTTGTAAATGAAGCACTTACGCATCTTGTTGCGTAGGTGCTTTTTTTATTTACAGGGTAATCTGGCATTGTCGTGGGTAAGGATGGAGTATTCGGGGGTGCGAAGGTACGCACTACCCTCCCCTACTGGGGCTACGGCGCAACAGATTGAGACCCACGGGGCTGCACTCGGGAAAGGTTAGCGCAGTTTCCAATTCAGTGTGCAGATTGGCTGGGGCGGACAGCCAGCTTTTCGCTCGTCGTCCGCGCCGCTCGTTCTAGCTACGAGCGGACAGCCAGCGAAAAGCCGGCAGCCCGCACTATACACCGACTTGGGAACTGCTCTAGTGTCACGTTACCAGGCGGGAACTGCCCAAGCATTATGACGCGTACCTGTGCACCGCGCTAGCCAAAATGGGTAGCGTCACCAGCCTAGCCAGGTGAGGTGCCCACAGGCACGGAGGTAGCGCTACGCACGCGCAGCTACCACAGCAACTTGCCAGCCGTAACCGGAAGGCAGTGAATAACCGCAGTAGCAGTACAGCACCTCCTAACGCAACGTAAGCCGAAAGCAGATAACGACACTAACAGCACTAAGACTTAGAAAGAAAAAGGGCTTCTGGGTACCCAACTTGGACCCAGCCGCAATGCTAACCCATTTCACCTGAAGTTCGCCTGCGAGTATCGACGAGGTGCAAATAAACAGAATCATTATCTGGGTTATCCGGCGCTCTCCATTATGCTGATTATCATTTGGCCACTGAACGTACCAGAGTATGTTTGGGCGGTGAGTGGCTCGCTGCTACTCCTAGTTTCTCTGGCTTCTCACGCCTGCCCTAGCTAGCGCCGTACAAGCTGCCAAGTTAAAAACCCACTCCCGCACCTGTCCATCTGCGCCTTTAGTGCTAACCCAGTCAACCTGATTATTTATGCCGCGCATATGCCGCCACTACTACTCTGGCTACCGCATTCTGCTACCAGCGGCTTTTTCTATTGTGGCTACTTATTCCTTGCTATTGCGCCCGCAAAAAATCGGAGTCGAACAAGGGTATTGAGCAAAATATTGAAATGCCACCTCTCTAAAGCGGCGGCCAGGCAGCCCTGGCAGACACCTAGGTCATGGCGGCAACGCTGCTGGTGGCTTCGGCCCTCAGTTGGCCGCTGGAGTTGCTCACCGCCACCACGAGCACGCTTACGGCCGTCACCTTGCTCTTCACTGCTCGCAAAAGCCAGGTTGAAATTTTGAAAAGCATTTCTTGGTTGGTGCTGCCGCTGTCACGTGGTAGAACGCGCCCCACTGAGTATAATTGCCATACTTGTAGCTACCTAGAGCAGTCAAACAAACGCAAAAAGCGCCTTCCTCTTCAATGAGGCAGGCGCTTTTTTAGGATTAGGTAGTTACTCCATCAGAATGGAGCAGTGCTTTACTTCGCTTTCTCCACGATGCCAGCGAAGGCGGCGGGGTGGTTCAGGGCGAGGTCAGCCAGTACTTTACGGTTGAGCTCGATGCCAGCCTTTTTCAGGCCGCCCATCAGCTGCGAGTATGACAGGCCATGCTCACGGGCACCAGCGTTGATACGCTGAATCCAGAGCGAGCGGAACTCGCGCTTCTTCACCTTGCGGTCGCGGTAGGCATAGAGCAAGCCCTTTTCTACAGCGTTTTTCGCAACGGTCCATACATTCTTGCGGCGGCCATAATAGCCTTTGGCAAGACGCATTATTTTTTTGCGGCGGTGGCGCGAGGCCACATGGTTTACACTTCTTGGCATAACCTAAGTTATTTTTGGTAGCCGGCGCTCCGCGTTGGCGGAATCTTGTGAGGCAGCCGGAAACCTGGTGATAAAATTTAAACTAGCGAATTAAGACCCGAGGAGTAAGCTACGCACTTCTAGAAAAGGCGATTTTGCGTCCCTGTGTCTTAAGCCTAAATCAGATGTTAAGCATCTGGCTTACCCGGTTCATGTCGGCCGAGCTAACTAGGCCGCTACGGGTGAGGGCGCGCTTACGCTTAGTGCTCTTCTTAGTCAGAATGTGCGACTTGAAGGCGTGCTTACGCTTCACTTTGCCGGTACCGGTCAGCTTGAAACGCTTTTTGGCACCTGACTTGGTTTTTACTTTAGGCATGGTTGTGGTTGATTATTGATTGTTAGGTACTGACGCTGAACGGGTTACTCGCCCGGCAGCGGCAGCCATCAACAAACGGGGTTGAGCTATTCGGGGGTGGCGGCGGGCTCCGGAGCAGGCTTGGCTGCTTCTTTGGGAGCCTTGGGCGCTTTGTCTTTTTCGGGAGCGGCCGGCTTGGGGGCAGCTTTGGCCACTACGGCGGCCTTAGGGGCCAAGTAGAGGAACATGCGCTTGCCTTCCAGCTTGGGGAGCTGCTCTACTTTGGCCAGCTCCTCTAGGGCCTGAGCAAATTTGAGCAGCAAGATTTCACCACGCTCCTTGAAAACGATGCTACGACCCACAAAGTGAACGTACGCCTTGATTTTGGCGCCTTCTTTCAAAAACTCCTGCGCGTGCTTGAGTTTGAAGTCGAAGTCGTGGTCATCAGTGTTGGGGCCGAAACGGATTTCCTTGAGCACCACTTTGGTCTGCTTGGCCTTCAGCTCGCGGGTTTTCTTCTTCTGCTCGTACTTAAATTTCGAGTAGTCGATGACGCGGCAAACGGGCGGCACGGCCGTGGGAGAAATCTCCACCAAGTCCAGGTTTTGGTCCTGGGCCATTTTGCGGGCCTGGTCGGTAGGGTAAATACCCTGCTCGACGTTATCTCCCACCAGGCGAACCTCGCGGGCGGTGATTTTCTGATTGATTTTGAACGGCTCCTCCACCTGCTGGCGGGGCACGTACCGACGATTAGGGGTAGCTATGACTAAAGTCCTCCTGCTAAAGTGTGGCGGTAATTATTGAAAGGCAACGAACGGCGGGCCGCGAAGACCAGTCGTTCGGGGGGCAAATATCCGACTTTTTACTGGGAAATCAAAATGAAAGGGTGAATTAATGCATAATGAGCCGTGATGGCGGGGTATTGCTGCGCCTGTTACTGGCTGCTCTTACCCCTTTATCACGGCCCATTACCTGCTAACCACTACCCCATGGCCTCGGCTATCTGGCTGTTGACGGTCTGGATGAAGCTGTCGATGGGCATGGAGCCCAGGTCACCTTCGCCGTGGCGGCGCACGCTCACGATACCATCCTGCACTTCTTTTTCGCCAACTACCAGTAGGTAAGGCGTTTTGGCGATTTCGGCATCGCGTATTTTACGGCCGATGCGCTCGTCGCGGGCATCAACGGTGCCGCGCAGGCCGGCGGCTTCGAGGCGGCCTTTGACTTCGTAGGCGTAGTCGGCAAACTTATCGGAGATGGGCAGCACAATGAACTGCTCGGGTGAGAGCCAGAGCGGGAAATTGCCGGCGGTGTGCTCGATGAGCACGGCCACGAACCGCTCCAACGAGCCAAACGGGGCCCGGTGAATCATGACGGGGCGCTGCTTAGTATTATCGGACGCAACGTACTCTAGGTCAAAGCGTTCGGGTAGGTTATAATCTACCTGAACCGTGCCTAGCTGCCAGCGGCGGCCCAGGGCATCGCGCACCATAAAGTCGAGCTTGGGGCCGTAGAAGGCCGCCTCGCCCAGCTCGGTAACGGTGGTGAGGCCCTTTTCGGCCGCCGCCTGGATAATGGCGCTTTCGGCAATGGCCCAGTTCTCGTCGGTGCCAATGTACTTGGTCTTGTTCTCCGGGTCGCGCAGCGAAATCTGGGCAGTGAACTCGGTGAAGCCCAGGGCTTTGAACACGTAGAGCACCAGGTCCACTACTTTCTTGAACTCTTCCACTACCTGGTCGGGGCGGCAAAAGATGTGGGCATCGTCCTGGGTGAAGCCGCGCACGCGGGTGAGGCCGTGCAGCTCGCCCGACTGCTCGTAGCGGTACACGGTGCCAAACTCGGCGAGGCGCACGGGCAGGTCGCGGTAGCTGCGGGGCTTGGTGCGGTAGATTTCGCAGTGGTGCGGGCAGTTCATCGGCTTGAGGAAAAACTCCTCGCCGGGGTTGGGCGTCTTGATGGGCTGGAAGGAATCGGCCCCGTACTTTTCGTAGTGGCCGCTGGTTACGTACAGCTCCTTAGCCCCGATATGCGGCGTCACAACCGGCTGATAACCAGCCTTTACTTGGGCTTTGCGCAGAAATTGCTCTAAGTTCTCACGCAGGGCGGTACCCTTGGGCAGCCACAGCGGCAAGCCGGCACCTACCTTCTCGGAGAAGGCGAAAAGCTCCAACTCCTTGCCCAGCTTGCGGTGGTCGCGGCGCTTGGCTTCTTCGAGCTTTTCGAGGTACTCAGTGAGGTCCTTGGCCTTGGGGAAGGTGATGCCGTAGAGGCGGGTGAGCTGCTTGTTTTTCTCGTCGCCGCGCCAGTAGGCGCCGGCCACGTTCATGATTTTGGCCGCCTTGATGGTGCCCGTATCGGGAATGTGCGGGCCGCGGCAGAGGTCGGTGAAGTTGCCCTGCGAATAGAACGTGATGCTGCCATCGGCTAGGTTTTCGAGCAGCTCTAGCTTGTAGGGGTCCTGCTTTTCGGTGAAGTAGGCAATGGCCTCAGCCTTACCTACTTCGCGGCGCTCGAACTTACTTTTGTTCTTGGCCAACTCGAGCATTTTCTTCTCGATGGCGGGGAAGTCGTCGCTCGAAATGGTACGGCCTTCGCCGAGGTCCACGTCGTAGTAGAAGCCGTTTTCTATGGCCGGGCCGATGGCCAGCTTCACGCCGGGGTAGAGCACCTCCAAGGCTTCAGCCATCAGGTGGGCCGAGGAGTGCCAGTAGGCCTGCTTGCCGCCGGCGTCGTTCCAGGTGAGAATTTCGAGGGCCGCATCTTCGGTGAGGGGGCGGTGCAGGTCGCGGATTTCGCCGTTTACTTTGACAGCCAGGGCATTGCGGGCGAGGCCTTCGCTGATGCTGGCTGCCAGGTCGTAGCCCGTAGAGCCGGCTTCGACCGGACGAACGGAGCCGTCGGGGAGAGTAATTTGGAGCATAACTAGGTCGGCTATTGCTTGCGGTGAGCGCAAAGCAGGCGCAAGTTACGGTAATAGTAAATGAGTAAGGAGAGTAAATGAGTAAGGGAACCCCGGGCGGGGTCGTTCCTGGCTTCAGATTACTGCCTTACTCCTTCGCTGCTAGCGCGGCTTGAGCTGCTCGATGGGTTGGGGGCGCACTAGCGGGGCCACGGTGGCCGGGCGCGAGTAGTACGTCCGCGCCGGGCGCAGGCTGTCGGGCAGTAGCAGGCGGGCCTGCTCGCCGGTTTTCCACACTTTATACGTCCAGTGCTGGTTACCCGGGTTTTCGGCCACCAGCAGCCGGAACTGGCGCAGGGCTTCGGGCACGCGGTGCTGGGCTTCGAGGGCTTCGGCCAGCACTATGCGGGCCCCGGGCAGGCGGGGGTTGCGGCGCAGGGCCCGCTGCAAGTGCGGGATAACGCTGGCCGGGCGCTGGCCGTGGGCGCTGGCCGCCAGGGCCAGGCGGTAGTCGGCGCGGTACTGAGTGGTATCGAGGGCCAGGGCGCGGCGGTAGTAGCGCAGGGCGCTGTCGGGGCGGCCCAACAATTCGAGCTGCCGGCCGTAGTCGTAGTGCAGCGTGCCGGAGGCTGAGTCGAGGCGCAGGCCCTGAGCGGCGTAGGTGGCGGCCTCCTCGGGCACGCGGTAGGCATTGAGCAAAAAGGCCAGCTGGTGCAGGATTTCGGTCTGGCGGGGGTCGCGGGCGTGGGCCGCTTGCAGGTAGTCGAGGGCTTGGGCGGTGTCGGCGGTGGCGGCGTAGGCGAGGCCTTTATAAAATAGCGCGGCCGGCTGGTCGGGGTCGAGGCGCAGGGTGCGGTCGAGGCTGGTGAGGGCGGCGTCGTACTGGCGAGCGGCCAAGTGGGTTTCGCCTTCGAGCAGCGGCAACTCGGGCGAGTTGAAGCCATTGTCGGCGGCGCGGCGGGCGGCGGCCAGGGCTTGGGTAAGGCGGCCGAGGGCACGCAGGGCGCGGGCTTGCAGGAAGTAGAGGTCGCCGTTCTGGTCGTCGGCGGCCAGAGCGGTTTCAACATCGTGCAGGGCGGCAATGGGCTGGCCGGCCGCCAGGCGCAGGGTGGCGCGGCGGGCCAGCAAGTCGGTGTTGTCGGGCTGCTGCCGGATAGCGCCGTCGAGCTCATCGGCCTGCACGCGGGGGCCGCTTTGCACGGTGGCCAGGTTCACGAGGGTATCGGGGCGCTCGGTGGGAGCGCCCTGGCAGGCCGCCAGCAGGGCCAGGGCCGGAAGCAGCCGACGGGACATGAGCAGGCAAGGCGGCAGGGTAAACACGCCCGCAAAAGTAGCGCCGGCGGAGGAGCGACCGGCAGTTTGCCCGAAGTTGGGCCCGGCTGAAGGACTTTTGCAGACTGGCCACCCGCAGAGCGGCCGGGTGGCCGGCGCGGGCGCAGCCCCGCTCCCACCCGGCCGCTGTTTTAGCTTTGGCCTCATCCTGTTAGCCTTATGAAAATTCTCCTTGTCGAAGACGAGCCCTCGGTGGCCGCATTCCTGCACCAGGGCCTCACTGAGCAGGACTACACCGTGGACCTGGCCGCCGATGGCCTGCTGGGCCTGCACCGCGCCCAAAGCACGCAGTACGACTGCCTGATTCTGGACCAGATGCTGCCCGGCCTCAGCGGCCTGGAGGTGTGCCGCCAGGTGCGCGCCCACGACCCCGGCGTGCCCATTCTCATGCTTACGGCGCTGGGCGAGACGGATGATAAAATCCGGGGCCTCGACGCTGGAGCCGACGATTATTTGGTTAAGCCCTTTTCTTTCAGCGAGTTGCTGGCCCGCATCCGGGCCTTGGTGCGGCGGCGCACCGAAGCCCCCGCCCCCGCCGCCGTGCTGCGCCTGGCCGACCTCAGCCTCGACCCCGCCACCAAGCGCGTGGAGCGCGCCGGCCAGCCCGTGCAGCTCACGGCCCGCGAGTTTGCCCTGCTCGAATACCTGCTGCGCCACCAAGGCCACGTGGTGAGCCGCGCCGATTTGCTGGAGCACGTCTGGGACTTGAGCTTTGATACCGGCTCCAACGTTATCGACGTGTATATCAATTTTTTACGCAAGAAGCTGGATAAGGGCTTCGAGCCCAAGCTTATTCATACGCTGGTGGGCATGGGCTACGCGCTGCGAATAAATGGGTGATTCGGGGAGGGGGTGAATGACGTTCTTTTCGCTCCCGACCAACCGATTCACCAGGCAAAGCCCCCCGTTGCCTGTTAACTGCTAATTAAAAAGATGTCCATTCGCCTGCGGCTGGCGGCCCAGTTTGGGGCCATTCTGGTAATTACGCTGGTGCTGTTTGCACTGGCCATTTATTTTGTGACGCAACGGGCTCGGCACGAAGAATTTACGCAAAGCCTGTTTAAGCGGGCGATGGTGGTGGGCCATGCCTATGCCGATGGCCAGGCGCGGCCCGATGCCGACCACCAGGCCTCGTACCGGCAATATTTGCGCCAGCTCTACCGCACGCTGCCCGCCGAGGAAGGCCGGGTGTACAATGCGGCCGGCCAGCTGGTATTCCGGGAGGGCCAGCGCCCACCCACTACCACCCTGCCCGCCGCTTGGCTGGCCGAGGTGCGCCGCCAGGGCCGCGCCGTGCTGGAGCCCGAGGCCAACTACCACGAAACGGTGGGCCTGCTCTACCACGATGCGCGCCTGGGCCCGCTGGTGGTAGTGGCCGCGTCCGTGGATGAGGACGGCCGCCGCCAGCTGCACGGCCTGCGCCAAGTGCTGGCGGGGGGCCTGCTGGCGGCGGGCCTGGTAATGAGCGTGGGGGCCTGGCTGCTGGCCGGGCAGGCCCTGCGCCCCCTGCGCCGCATGGTGAGCGAGGTCGATGGTATTACGGCTACCGACCTCAGCCACCGCCTCACCCAGGCTCAGGGCCAGGCCGATGAGCTGGGCCACCTGGGGCAGCGCTTCAACCGCCTGCTCGACCGACTCGAATCGGCGTTTGTGGGGCAGCGCACCTTTGTGCGCGATGCCTCGCACGAGCTGCGCACGCCCCTCACCGCCCTCATTGGCGAGCTGGAAGTGGCGCTGCTACCCGCCGAGCGCCCGACCGCCGACTACCGCCGCACCCTGCAAAGCACCCTCGACGCGGCCCGCCAGCTCAGCAGCCTCACCAACGGCCTGCTGCAAATAGCCCGCGCCTCGGGCGATGCCTCGCAGGTAACCATGGCCCCCGTGCGGGTAGATGAGCTGCTGCTACAAGCCCACGAGCAGATACTGCGCCGCTACCCCACCTGCCGCGTCGATTTAGAGCTGGGTGACGAAAGCATGCCCGATGTGCGCGGCAACGAGGCGCTGCTGCTGGCCGCCATTCTCAATGTGCTCGACAATGCCTGCAAGTACTCGGCCGGGGCCACCGCGCCGGTGCTGGCCACGCTGCTGCCCCTGGCCGGCCGCCTGCGCCTGCTGGTGCAGGACTACGGCGCCGGCCTTAGCCCCGCCGACCTGGAGCAGGTGTTTGTGCCGTTTTTTCGGGCGGCCTCGGTGCGGGGGCTGCCGGGCCACGGCATTGGGCTACCCCTCACGGCCCAGATAATGGCCCTGCACGGCGGTGTGGTGCGCGTGGCCAGCGAGCCCGGCCAGGGCACCCAGGTGCGGCTGGAATGGCCTACCATTACCGGGGCCTAAAAAGCAGTCGCGGCCCCAGTCTGCGCCCGTGCTCCCCACGCCCCCGCAAGGAAAAACACGTTAAACAAGTGATTTTATTTGATTCATAAGTAATTTACTATCAGTAGTTTAAGCTGATTTATTTCGCTTTAATTTCCTTTTAACTTCACTTTAACTTCATTTTAATCAGGCGGCGGTAATCTTGTAGAAGCAAGCCTTGGCCCGTGCATTTTGCACACGTGAGCCGGGGCTTCTGCAACTCTATTTTATCCCTTTTATGTCCCAAGTAAGTTCTTTCCCCGCGCGCACCGGTACGCCCGTTGTGCCCATCGCGAGGATTGCTCCCTCCCCGCCTATGCCCACGCCACCTCCTGCGCCCGCGGCGGGATTATTTAGCACCATCGGGCAGGATGCGCCGGCAGGGCTGGTGGTGTTTTTGGTGGCGCTGCCGCTGTGCCTGGGCATTTCGCTGGCGTCGGGTGCGCCGCTGCTGGCGGGGCTGATATCGGGCATTGTGGGGGGGCTGCTGGTGAGCGTGCTCAGCGGCTCGGCGGTGAGCGTGAGCGGGCCGGCGGCGGGCCTCACAGTAATTATGCTATCGGCCATTGCTACGCTGGGCTCGTGGCCGGCGGTGCTGGCGGCCACGGTGGTGGCGGGCGTTATCCAGCTGCTGCTGGGCGTGGCGCGGGCGGGCATTATTGCGCTGTATTTTCCGGCGGCCGTTATTCGGGGCATGTTGGCAGCCATTGGTATCATTTTGATAATGAAGCAGATACCCCACTTTCTAGGGGCTGACACGGACTACTTCGAGGACATGGATTTTTTGCAGTTCAATGGCCTGAACACCTTCTCGGCCATTGGCGCGGCGGCCAAGGGCCTGAGCCCCGGCTCAGTGCTAGTGGGCGCGGTATCGCTGGGCCTGCTGCTGCTCTGGGATACGGCGCCCGTGCGCCGGCAGCCCTGGGCGCGGCTGGTGCCGGGCGCGCTGGTGGCGGTGCTGGTGGCGGTGGGCCTCAACCAGCTGCTGCGCACTGCGGCCCCAGACTGGCAGGTGCGCCCCGAGCACCTGGTGAAGCTGCCGGTGCTGTCGTCGCTGGGCCAGCTCGCGGGGGTCATGACGTTTCCGGATTTTAACGCCCTGCGCAACCCCGCCACCTACGGCGTGGCCTTTACCATTGCCATCGTGGCCTCGCTCGAAACGCTGCTGAGCGTGGAAGCCGTGGACAACCTCGACCCCCAGAAGCGCCACACCCCCACCAACCGCGAGCTGATGGCCCAGGGGGCCGGCAACCTGGTGAGCGGCCTGCTGGGCGGGCTGCCCCTCACGGCGGTTATCGTGCGCTCGTCGGCCAATATTGCGGCCGGCGGCCGGAGCAAGCTCGCGGCTTTCATCCACGGTATTCTACTGCTAACGAGCCTGTTATTTCTAGGCTCGGTACTGAATTTGATTCCGCTGGCGGCGCTGGCGGCGGTGCTGCTGCTGGTGGGCTTCAAGCTGACCAAGCCGGCGCTCTACCGGCAGCAGTGGCGGCTGGGCTGGGCGCAGTTTGGGCCGTTTATCATCACCATTGTGGCCGTGCTCTTCACCGATTTGCTCAAGGGCGTGAGCATCGGGCTGGTTATCGGCTTCTTCTTCATCTTGAAGGACAATGCCAAGGCCGGCTCGTACCTGCGGCGCAACAGCGCGGCCGGTGAGGAGGAGGAAGCAGCAGGTGCCCTGCTGCACCTGCACCTGCCCGAGCACGTGTCGTTTCTCAACAAAGCCAGCATCGTGACCACCCTGGAGCAGCTGCCCACCGGCAGCCGCGTGCTGCTCGACGGCACCCGCTCCGACGTTATCGACCACGACGTGCTGGAGGCCATTGAGGCCTTCCGGCAGGCGGCCCCGGCCCGGGGCATCGACCTGGAGCTGCGGGGCATTGCGCCGGTAGCCCTGCTGGGCCACTAGGTAGCAATATATTACCTTTATCTTTGATTATCAGTAAGTTATGCAAAGTTAATTGTCAGTTTAGTTTTGCCTCAATACTCAAACCTCCCGCTGTCTTTTCACGCTTTCTGCTTCTCATCCTTATTTAATTTATGAGCGCTCCTTCAACCAACAACCAAGCTGCCAACCACTCGGGCGGCGTGCAGGAAATCTTAGCCAACAACCGCTACTGGGTGGCCGATAAAAAAGCCACCGACCCCGAGTTTTTTCAGCGCCTGGCCAACGGCCAGCAGCCGCGCTACCTGTTCATTGGCTGCTCCGATTCGCGAGTGCCGGCCTCGGGCATCACGGGCACCGGGCCGGGCGAGATGTTTGTGCACCGCAACATTGCCAACATGGTGGTACCCAACGATATGAACCTGCTCAGCGTGCTGCAATATGCAGTGGAAGTGCTGGGTGTGCAGGACATTATGGTGGTGGGCCACTACGGCTGCGGCGGCGTGGCGGCGGCCGCCAGCAACAAGCAGTATGGCCTGATTGACAACTGGTTGGTAAACATCCGCGACGTAGTGCGCCTGCACGAAACCGAGCTGCTGCGCATCCAGGACAGTGCGCAGCGCATGCGCCGCCTCGTGGAGCTCAACGTGACCGAGCAGGTGCGTAACCTGGCCAAAACCAACATCATCCAGAACGCCATGCGCGGCGACAACCCGCCCCGCCTGCACGGCCTCGTGTATGACATTGCCGATGGCGTGCTCAAAGACCTGCACGTGAACAGCGAGGGCGAAATGAACCGCCTGGCCCACATCTACGGCACGGAGGCTGAAGCCCTTGCGGACGACGCTACCGCAGCTGCCGAGCCCAGCCAGTACGACGACTCGCAGCACGAGGCCAACCAAGTAGCGGCCAATGAGCTGGCTACAGCATAATAGACTTTAAGTCAAGCAGATGCAAAAAGGGCCCCGACTACTTCAGTAGTCGGGGCCCTTTTTGCATCTCACCTACCTGCCCCGGCCCGCTGGCGCTTAGCGGCAACGTCAACAAGCTTCGGGTGTGAGCGCCGTGCCTTGATGGTAGCCCATTGAGCCGGTTTTGCTGCAACGTTAACCGGTCGGCCGGCTAGCGCCGACGGACCGGGGAGCATGGCGCGCAGCAGGGGCGGGGGGCTTATTACCTAGTGGTTTGCGGCCCGGCCGCGCCGGTGCCGGGCCGCAGCTGCTTGTACCATTTGGCGTGCTGGCGGTCGCGGCGGGCTTTGGCGCGCAGCAGGGGCAGCAGCATCTGCTGGCACAAGCGGTTCATGGTCAGCTCCTCGCTCGTGTAGGTGGGCAGGCGGATGGCTTCTTGCAGCAGGGCCACAGCCTGGCGGCGGCGGCCCTGGTACTTGTACATGCGGGCCAGGTCGTAGTAGTACTGAATGCGGGCGGGGTCGAGCTGGTGAGCTTTTTCGAGCGCATCAATGGCTTTTTTCGACGTGGCGCCCTGCGGATAGCCGCCCAGAAAAATGCGCGAAAACGTTTTTTCGAGCACGTTGTAGTGGGCCACGCGGTAGTACCAGCGGCCCAGCAGCTGCCAGGCCTCGGGCAGGTCGGGGCGGCGCTCGGCGGCCAGGTACACGTGCGGGCGCAGTTCCTTGAAGAGCCGCAGGCGGTCGCGGGCGCTGGTGAGGCCGGCCTCGCTAAACAGGGCCAGGGCCATGGCGTAGTTGCTTTCGCCGCCCTCGGCCTGCATGGCCAGCGCCCGCTCGGCATACTGGTGGGCGGCCTCGAAATAGGCTTTCTTGCGGGTTTCGTCGGAGTAGCGGTTGCCGATAATCACGCTCAGCACGGCGGCGCGCCACAGGCTTTCGTAGTGCTGGGGCTGAATTTTGAGCGTGGCCTGGTACTGGGCCAGCGCCTCCGAATCCTTGAACTGGCCCTGTAGCGCCGTGGCCTGGGTGAGGTGCCGGCGCAGGGCCACCGAGTCGGGCGCCTGCGAGGCATTGGCCGCGGATTTGGGCCGGGTACCCAGCTCGGCGGCGGCGGGCATGGCGGGCAGCGAGGCCTGCGAAGTAGTAGTTTTTTGGGCCCACGCCGCCCGCGGGCCACCCGCCGCCCCGGCAGCCAGCGCGGCCAGCAGCACAAAAGAAAGGCGAGGACGGGGCATGAATAAAAAGGGGCCGGCAGCGGCAGCGCCGCCAGCTGAGCGGATAACGCGGCCGGCGGCGAAATCAGTTACTGAAGAGCAGCCCAAAATTACGCGCTGGCTATGGTGCAGCTAACTACCGGCCCGGCTCAGGCCCGGCAGCTCGCCCCATACGCCCCGCCTACGTGGTAAGCCGCGGCTTATTTTTGTCCATAAGCATGCGCCCAGTCGTTTGCATTATTTCATAATACATTAATTATCAATACTATGCGTACCTTCAATTGGGCCATTCTGGGTCCGGGCAAGATTGCCCGCAAGTTTGCCCAGGATTTGGCGCTGGTGCCGCAGGCCCGCTTGCACGCGGTGGCCTCGCGCAGCTTAAGTAAGGCACAGGCATTTGCGGCTGATTTTGGGGCGGCCCACGCCGTGGGCAGCTACGAAGAGCTGCTGGCCGTGCCTGATATCGACGCAGTTTATATTGCCACGCCACACTCGGAGCACCACGCCCACGCGCTGCTGTGCCTGCGGGCGGGCCTGCCCGTGCTGTGCGAAAAGGCATTTGCCCAAAACGCTGGCCAGGCGCAGGAAATGATTGCGGTGGCCCAGGCCGGGGGCGTGTTTCTGATGGAAGCCTTCTGGACGCGCTTTTTCCCGGCCGTGGCCCAGGCGCTGGCGCTGGTAGCGGCCGGCCACATCGGCGAGGTAAAGCACCTGGTGGCCGACTTCGGCTTTGCCACGCCGTACCAGCCCGCGAGCCGCCTGTTTGACCCCGCGCTGGCCGGCGGCTCGCTGCTGGATATTGGGGTTTATCCGCTCTTTATCAGTCAGCTTTTTTTGGGCGTGCCGCATGCGGTGGGGGCCGTGGCCACGCCCGCGCCCACGGGGGTCGACCTCAACTGCGCCGTGTCGCTGGCCTACCCCAGCGGGGCCACGGCCAGCCTTTTTTCCACCATCGCCGCCGACACCGACAACCGGTGCGTGCTCTACGGCACCAAGGGCAAGCTGCAACTGCTGGGGCGTTTTCACGCGCCCACGGGCGTCCAGGTGCAGCTCACTGGGGAAGAGCCGCAGGTATTTCCATCGCCTACGCCGGGCCTGGGCTACCACCTCGAAGCGGCCCATGTGCAGCAGTGCCTCGCCCAAGGCCTGGCCGAAAGCCCGCTGCTGCCCCTGGCGTTCAGCCTCCAGCTGATGCAGCAGCTCGACGCCGTGCGCCGGCAAATCGGCCTGCGCTACCCCGGCGAGTAAGTGCGCCGGGTGGTGCCGGGCTAGCGGGGCAGCAGCACCGTTTTGCCCTCTTTGGCCGACTGCCGGGCGGCGTCCAGAATCTCGACGACCAGCATATTGGTGGCCAGCGACGAGAGTACGTCCTCCGGGGCGGTGCCCCGCACCACGGCCGCCAGGTAGGCAAAGGGTTCGTCGTAGGGCGCGGGCGGGGGCGGCACGGTCTGGTCCTGGGCGGTGTCTTTTTCGGTGCGACGCACCCGCACGTGGTCGCGGTCGAGGGCCACTACCGAGCCGGTTTGGCCGTACACTTCCAGGTCTTTGCGGGCGTAGGGCCAGTTCCAGGAAGCCTCGATGATGCCCTGAGCCTTGGGGTAGGTGAGCAGGATGGTAACATCATCCTCGACCTTGGGGTAAATAGTGGGCTTGATGTGCAGGGCGCTGGCCGTCACGGAGATAGGCCGCTCGCCGTGCATGAGCCACGTCATAAGGTCGGCGCCGTAGCAGCCAAAATCGGGCAGCGCCCCGCCGCCGTTTTGCACGGGGTCGGTGAGCCAGGCCAGAAACTCCTGATTTACCCCAATTTCCTGGGGGCCCTGGTGGCCATCGTGGGCCACCATTTTGCGGATATCGCCTAGGGCGTGCTCCTGCACCAGCTGGTAGGCGCGCCGGTTGGAGCCGTACCAGGTGGTTTCGTAGTTGGTGAGCAGGTGAATGTGGTACTGCTGGGCCAGGGCCGCCATCTGGCGGGCGTGGTCGAGGCTCACGGCCAGCGGCTTTTCCACCATCACGTGGATGCCCTTGGGCGCGCAGGCCTGCACCACGGCCAGGTGCTCGTAGATGCTGCCAAACGCCGTGACGGCCTGCGGCTTGGTTTTGGCCAGCATCTCGGCCAGGGATGAATACACCAAGCTCATGGGCAGGCCGTGCTCTTTGGTGAAGCGTTCGGCCAGGGCGCGGTTGGGCTCGGCGATGCCCACAATCACGATGTCGCCGCGCTGCGCGCGCCCCAGCAGCCCGTGCACGTGCGTGTGGGTGAGGCCCGCTACGCCCACCCGCAGCGGAGCGGCGGGGCTGGTTTGCGCGGCCGCGGGGCGGCCCACTAGGGAAAGTACGTGCAGGAGCACAACGGCGAGCAGTGTTTTCAGCATAATGACGGGCGGAAAAAGTTTGGGGCCAAGATAACAGCCTGGGGCGGCCAGCCAGGCCGCGCACCGCGCCCAGTGGCCCCCTCGCCGCCCGGCACTTCATCAGGAAATAGAAAATATTCACCAACTTGCTTATTATTAGTAAATTACAATTTATTTTAACTTCGTAACGTGCTGAAATGAGCAAAATAGGGGCTCCTTCGGGATACCGACTGGGTTAAGCTAATCCGCAGCAGGCAACGGCCGGTATTTTTTTAGCACTATTCGGACATTGACTTGCATAAACCCGGCTAGCCATGCGTAGCTTTACTGAGACGGGCTGACAGCGCTTTTTAGGCAATAGCCAACCCTCAAGCTTCGTTTCTTAAGGGCGCAGTAGTACTTTCCTTGCGGAGTAACTACTTCCCCGTCTGCCCACTTACCTGCCCCGCTATGCCCGCAGCGTTACCACGTTCTTTCTGCTCTGCCACCCACCCTTTTTCCCGGCCGACGCGGTGCGGCCCGCCGGCCCGCGCCAGCCGCCGGCCCGCGGCCGGCTGGCTGCTCGCGCTGCTGCTGCTGCTGGGCGGCGCGGCTACTACGGCCCGCGCGCAGGGCACAGCGCCCCCCGAGTGCAGCCAGGATGAGAAGTTTGCCAACACCTGGTATTTCGGCTATAAGGCGGGGCTCGACTTCAACCAGGCTACCGACTCCATCCCGCCCAAGGTGCTCACTGATGGCCAGATGACGGCCCCCGCCGGCGCGGGGGTAATGTCGGACGGCAACGGCAAAATCCTTTTCTACAGCAACGGCGACACCATTTGGAACGGCAACGGCAGCATCATGACCAATGGCACGGGCATGGGCGGCAACCGGCTGAGCACCGACGGGCCCCTGCCCATCCGGAGGCCCGGCAGCCCGCCCGTAGGGATGCCGATGGCGGAAACGCGCTACCTCATCTTCACGCAGGACGCGGCGGGCGGCCCCAAGGGCCTGAGCTACTCGGAGATTATCATTCCCGCTGGTGGGCCTAATAATAATGGCACGGTGACGGCCGCCACCAAAAACAAGCAGCTCACCCAGGGTACCGCCGAGAAAATGACGGGCGTGTTTCACAAGAACGGCTGCGACATCTGGATTATCGTGCACGGCTGGGGCATGGCCAAAACCGGCTATGCCAACCGCGGCGACGCCTTCCTGGCCTACCGCGTGCGCACTACTGGCGTCGACAGCATCCCGATTGTCTCGGTAGTGGGCTCGCTGCACGCGCCGAGCGCATCGCCGATGGGCTACCGCGGGCAGATGAAGGTGACGCCCGACGGCCAGCGGCTGGCCGTGGCCCGCTACAGCGAGGTGCTGGGCGACAGCAGCAGCACCGTCGAGCTATTTGGGTTTGATACCGGCACGGGCATCGTGAGCGCCAACCCGCAGGTTCCGTACATTGTTGACAAAGGCGAGGGCAAGTACTACGGGGTCGATTTTTCGGCCGGCGGCAAGCTCTACGCTACGGTGATGAACCCGCCCAAGCTGCTGCAATTCAATATCAGCGGCCAGGGACCGGTCAACAAGCAGGATATTCCGCTCAAGCAAAAAACCCCGGTGAACCTGGGTTCGCTGCAAGCCGCGCCCGATGGCAAGATTTACGTGGCCCGCGAAAACCAGCCGGCCCTGGGCTTCGTCGCCTACCCCGACTCGCTGGGTGCCAAGGCCCGCTACGCCGACGACAGCCTGACGCTGGGCCGCCGCCGCAGCGGCCTGGGCCTGGTCAATTTCAACCAAAGCTCTTTGTTGCGGGTAGGCCCTAGCGCTGAGCTGGTTGGGTGTCGGCAGGTGAAATTTATGTCCCCGCCCATTGACTTTGACGGGAAGACCTACGCCTGGGATTTTGGCGATGGCACCAAGTCTACGGAGGAAAACCCGACGCACACTTATGCTACGCCCGGCGACTACCCAGTGACGTTGCGCATCACCACTAACTGCTTTTGCCGCGAATCCAAGTCCCTTTTTCGGGTGCCCAACCTACCCGAGCCGGGTAGCATCGCGGCCCCCCAGACGCTGTGCTTCGGCACCGCGCCGGCCCCGCTTACCAGCACCGCCAACGCCTCGGGCGATGCCGGCCTGCCGCTCGTTTACCAGTGGCAATCCTCAACGGATAATGTCACTTTTACGGATATCAGTGGGGCTACGGGCCCTAGCTACGCGCCGCCGGGCAATCTGCCGGTTGGCACCACCTATTTCAAGCGGCGCGCGCAGCTGCTGCTGCCCAACCAGTCGGGCCCTTACTGCACCCCCAGCTCTACCGCTTCGGTAGCCATCACGGTGCTGCCGGCCGTGCTGGCCGGCACCATCGCCGCCGACCAGACCGTGTGCGCGGGCAGCCCCTTTGCGCCGCTCACGAGCAGCACCCCGGCCACGGGCGGCAGCGGCACGTTTACCTACCAGTGGGAATCGTCACCGGATAATGTGACTTGGACGGCCATTGCGGTGGCCACCGCCGAAACCTACTCGCCCGGCCCGCTCACGGTTACCACGTACTTCCGCCGCCAGGTAATCTCCGGGCCCTGCAACACGCCCTCCGCTTCGGTACGGATAACGGTAGTGCCCGCCCTCACGGCCGGTACCATCGCCGCCGACCAGGCCGTGTGCGCCGGAGGCACGCCGGCCCCGCTCACCAGCGCCACCGAGGCTGGCGGGGGCACCGGCACCGTCACCTACCAGTGGCAGTCCTCGCCGGATGGCAATACCTGGGCGAACATTGCCGGGGCCACCGCGGCCACCTACGCGCCCGGCCCGCTCACTGCTACCACCTACTTCCGCCGCCAGGCGAGCTCGGGCACGGCCTGCGCCCCGGCTTTCTCCAACGCAGTGACCATCACCGTGGCCCCGGCCCTCACGGCCGGAACCATTGCCGCCAGCCAGAGCCTGTGCCCCGGCGCTACGCCCGCCCCGCTCACCAGCACGGCGGCGGCCGGCGGCGGCACCGGCACGTTCACGTACCAGTGGGAATCTTCGCTGGATAACACCACCTGGACGGCCATTGCCGGCGCCACCGGCGCGGAGTATGCGCCCGGCGCGCTCACGGTCACCACGTACTTCCGCCGGCGGGTAATGTCGGGCGCTTGCGGCCCGGAATACGCGCCCGCCGTTACCCTTACGGTGCTACCGGCCCTGACCGCGGGCAGCATCGCCGCCGACCAAACCGTGTGCGCGGGCAGCCCCGTTGCGCCGCTCACGAGCAGCGCGGCCGCCACTGGTGGCAATGGCACTTATGCCTACCAATGGGAATCTTCCACTGATAATGTGACCTGGACGGCCATCGGTGGCGCTACCGGCGCGGAGTATGCGCCCGGCGCGCTCACGGCTACTACCTACTTCCGGCGGCAGGTGCTCTCGGGCGGCTGCACCACCACGCCTTCCAATGTGGTGACCGTCAACATAGTGCCGGCCCTGACGGGTGGCAGCATTGCCGCCAGCCAGACCCTTTGCGCAGGGGGCACGGCAGCGGTACTCACCAGTGGCGCGCCGGCTACGGGCGGCACCGGTACTATTGACTACCAGTGGGAATCCTCGCCGGATAACTCGACCTGGGCAGCCATCGGCGGCGCTACCGGCGCGACGTACGCGCCCGGTGCGCTCACGGCTACCACGTACTTCCGCCGCCGGGCAAATTCGGGCACGGCCTGCGCCCCGGCTTTCTCTAATGTGGTGACCATCACCGTGGCCCCGGCCCTGGCGGCCGGCACCATCGCCGCCGACCAGACCATATGCACTGGCGAGGCCCCCGCCCGACTCACCAACACGGCGCCGGCTAGCGGCGGCAATGGCGCGTATGCTTACCAGTGGGAATCGTCGCCGAATAACTCGACCTGGACGGCCATCGGCGGCGCTACCGGCTTGGAGTATGCGTCTGGGCCGCTCACGGCTACCACCTACTTCCGCCGGCGGGTAACGGCGGGCCCCTGCGGGCCCGAGTTCTCGCCTTCCCTCACCATTACGGTATTGCCCGAACTACTGGCTGGCAGCATTGCGGCCGACCAGGACATTTGCACGGGTACGGCCCCGGCCCCGCTCACCAGCACCGGCGGGCCCAGCGGCGGCACCGGCACATTTGCTTACCAATGGGAAGCTTCGGCTGATAACTCGACCTGGACGGCCATTTCCGGCGCGACTGGCGCGAACTACGCGCCCGGTGTGCTCACGGCTACTACCTACTTCCGCCGCCGGGTAACGGCGGGCACCGGCACCTGCGCCACCCGGGTTTCCAACGTGGTGGCGGTGCGGGTAGCGCCCGCCATTACGCCCACCGTGAGCCTGGCCACGCCGCCGGTGCAGTGCCCCGGTACGGCCCTCACCTTCACGGCCGTAACTACCAACGTGGGCGCTGCGCCTACTTTCCAATGGTTTGTGAACAACGTGGCCGTGGCCACCGGGCCCACCTTCACCAGCAGCACGCTGGTAACCGGCGACCTGGTGCGGGTAGAGGTCACGCCCACGGTGGGGCTGTGCAGCACGGGCCTGGCCACGGCCACGGTGACCGTTGCGCGCACGCCCACGCCGCTGCCCACGCTGGCCATTGCGGTGCAGCCGAGTGGGCCGGTGTGCCTGGGCGAGCCGCTCACTTTCAGCATTGCCAGCGTAACGGAGGCCGGCCCCTCCCCCACCTACCAGTGGCAGGTAAACGGTAGCGACGTGAACGGGGCCACGGGCCCGGTTTTCACCAGCACTACGCTGCGCGCGGGCCAGACCGTAACGCTGCGCCTAAGCACCACCAACGCCTGCGGACAGCCCGTAACTGTAGTATCCAACGGCGTGGTGGTGCGCATTCAGCCGCCGGTGGTGGTGAATGCCGGCCCCGACCAGGAGATTCTGGAAGGCTCTTCGGTGATACTGGAAGGCACCGCCGATGGCACCTACCCCGTGACGTGGTCGCCCACCCTGGGGCTGACGTTCCCTTCCAACAACCCGCTGCGGCCCACGGCGGCGCCCCTGGTTACTACTACCTACACCCTCTCGGCCGGGGCCGGCGGCTGCGCCAGCTCCGACCAGGTAACCGTGACCGTGCGCCCGCCCATCCGCATTCCCAACGCCTTCACGCCCAACGGCGATGGCCGCGACGACACCTGGCAGATTGAGTTCATCGAGCAGTTCCCCGACAATACCGTGAGCGTGTTCAACCGCTGGGGCAACCGCATTTTCTCGGTCAACAACTACGGCCGGGCCAATGAGTGGCGCGGCGACATCAACGGCCAGCCCGCCCCAGTGGGCACCTACTACTACGTCGTCGTCACGAAGGGCCCGCTGGGCCGCTCGTACAGCGGGTCGCTCACGATTCTGTACTGATTTTTTTAGCTGGTAGCTTTTAGCTAGCTGCTTCACATCGCCAAGCAAGCCATGAGGCGAGAGCAGGCCAACCTTGCCTTACTCATAATCTCTTGTTAATCAAAATAATAGCCAACAGCCACTAGCTAACCGCTAAAAAGCCACCTACCCACTATGAAAAGAATATTACCGCTGCTGCTTTCGCTGCTATTCCTCGCCACCGTGCCGGCCCTGGCCCAGCAGCAGGCGCAGTACAGCCAGTACATGAACAACAATTACCTCCTCAACCCTGGCGCCACGGGCGTGGAGGACTACATTGACGTCAAGTTCAGCTACCGCACGCAGTGGGTGGGGCTGGAGGGGGCTCCCAAGACGTACTACGCCAGCATCAGCACCTCACTGGGCAAGTGGCGCAGCACGCCCAAGCGCACTATTCACGACCGGCGGCGGCCGTTTCACGCGGTGGGTGGCCTCGTGTATAGCGACGTGACCGGGCCCACCAGCCGCACCAGCGCCTACGGCTCGTACGCCTACAACCTGGTGCTGACGCGCGACATCCGGCTGGCCCTGGGGGCGTCGGTGGGTATGCAGCAGTTTGCCGTCGATGGCGCACAGCTACGCTTCTTCGACCCCACCACGGTGGGGGCAAGCGCCGCCTCGCGGGTATTCGATGCTTCGGTGGGCCTGTGGCTGTACAGCGACAATTTCTACGTGGGGGTGTCGGGGGCGCAGCTACTGGGCAACAAGCTCGACTTTTCGTACGGGCCCGGGCAGCTGGGCGTGGGCGCGCCCGGCAACAGGCTGGCGCGCCACTACTTTGCCACGGCCGGGGTGCGCGTGCCGCTCAGCGAAGACTGGTCAGTGGTACCGTCGGTGCTGCTGAAGGCCGTGAGCCCGGCCCCGCTCTCGCTCGACGTCAACGCCAAGCTCAAGTACCGCGACCTGCTGTGGTTCGGGGCCTCGTGGCGCGCCTTCGACGCGGTGGTGGCCATGGCGGGCGTCAGCTACGAGCAGTTCACGCTGGGCTACTCCTACGATGCGGGCCTCTCAGAGCTGGCCGGCTACCACGGCGGCAGCCACGAAGTGCTGCTGGGCCTGCGCCTCAAGAAAAAAGCGCAGGTAGTCTGCACCAATCGGTTCTGGTAGCATTGTCCAATTAGCAATCCGCGAATTACTACATAATGCTGTTCAATAGGTATGCGGGTGGCCAGCTGGCTTTACCCGATTCCTTAATCAGCTACTTTACCAAGGTTTAGAAAAAACAAAAAAATCCCCTCCGCACCGAGGGGATTTTTTTTGCTTAGCAGCTATTCGGCAACCCGAAAATGGCTGTTGTTACCAGGCTTTATAGCTTGGTGCGGCCGGGCTTGCTTTTTGGCGAACCGTCTTTCTTACGGCCAAAAGGAGCGTCGGCATCCGTAACGGTTGCGGCGCGGGGAGCCTGGGCCTTGCGCACCTTCGCTACCGGCGTATAGCCGGGGCTTAGCAGCGCTTCCGTCTCTTCTACAGCACTTTGCAGGTTTTGTAGCAGGGTAGAAACTTTGCGCAGCGCCCGCTTTACCTCGCCTTTGAGGGCGTCGGCTTGCTGGGCGCTGTCGAGTACTTGCTGAAGTTGGATGAGGTCGATGGCCATTATTAAGAGAAGAAAAAAAGAGTATTGGTAAGACAAATAAACGGCTTAATTCCATTAGCAGCCAATCAATCATTTTTATTAATTGGTAATTACCCGCATTGGCTTCGTAGCCAGGCCCACAAGCATGCCGTTTTCTATTCCTTATTCCAATCAATTATTGGCCAGTTAAGTAGCATGCTGTTAGTTTTAGCCGCCAGCTGATAGTACCGGCTTTAAAGGACCCATTATTTTGACTAACAAAGGGTTGCGAAAAGATAATGTCCATTTGATTTCGCCCAGCTGCGCAATGTCGAATAATAAAAGCAGGCGTAGCAAATGCCTTTGTGCCTCTCCCCTGCCCACCACCGCCCCACGCATCCCAAAGTGGCCGCCTTTACAAAGCCGCCCAATAACCCCAACTCACTTAATCCCCGTTCGGCTAGCCTCTAAGCACAAAGCCTCCCTTTCCCAGCTTTGCAGGCCGGGAAAGGGAGGCTTTGTTTAACTACTTATAAATCAATATTTTATATAAACAACGAGCGGCAACCAAGCGCCGCCGCCAGGCCCTGAGGCGCCCGGCGGCGGGTAGCTAAAACAGCGGCAGCTGGGCTTTGGGCCGCCGCAACAGCGCCTGCGACTGCGCCACTTCCTCGTCGGTAACTTTTACGTCGGCGGGAGGCAGGGTTTCGGCCGGCTCGGGAGCTTCGGCATCGCCTTCGGGCTTGGGGGTGCCGCGGCGCTTGGCTTCGCGGCGCACGGGCTCGGGGCCTTCGTCGGTGAGCAGAGCCAGGCCGTGGATTTTGAAGTAGTTAAGCTTGTTACCCATTGCCTTCCAGCCCTTTACCTCGATGAACTGGTCGAGGCGCAGCTTTTCCTTTTCCTTATCGGCTTTTTTGTCGCGTTGCAGCGTTACTTCTACCTCCGGCTCGGCAAAGGTGGTAGCAGCCAATAACTTAGAGCCCTTGCTTTCCGAAATGAACAGGAAGCGCTTTTCCATCGTCGTGGTTTCGATGTGGAACCGCTTGACGTAGTGCAGCTTAGACTCGCCATCGAGGTAGGCGGCGCTCACCACGGTATCGGGCTCCAGCTTGCGCAGCAGCACGATGTTGGGCACGTCGAAATGCGTGGCGGGCGAGGGCGGCGTGAGCTCATACGAGCCGTCGCGGTACACTACCAGCACCACGTGCTCGGTATCGAATGCGCCCAGGTAGCGGCCGTGGCCGGCGTGGTTGAGCTTGCCCACCACGCTGTCGAAAAACACTTCGCGGCCACCCAAAGTGCTGTCGCCCACCGACTTCTGGGTTATCTTCTTAATCAGCTGCTTGGTCACGATGTTGCCCATCGAGCCCTTGCCCTTAATGGCCAGTTCGGCAAAGTCAAACTCAAACTGCTTGACGCGCGCCGGGGCTTTATCGGCGAGCTGGATGGTCACCGTCTCGCTTTCCGAGTTGGGATTGGCCGTGAGGTACAGCGTTTTGGTGCCCTTGGTGCCCTTTGTGAGGTCGTACACCTTGTCGCGCGTGATGCCCGACACCAGGAAGCGCTTGGCAAAGCTGATGCCGCTCGCGCCGTCCACGTACACCATGTTGTACACCAGCCGGTCGTCGTTCTTGTTGTACACGCCGACTTGCAGAATGTCCTTGCCCACGAAGGTTTTCTCGGCAATGCGCGTCACCACAAACGTGCCATCGCGCCGAATGGCGATGATGTCGTCCAGGTCCGAGCAGTCGCACACAAACTCGTCTTTCTTCAGGCCGTAGCCCACGAAGCCGTCCTGGCGATTCACGTAAAGCTTTTGGTTGGCCACCGCAACCTTCTGAGCCGTCACGATATCGAAGGTACGCAGCTGCGTTTTGCGCTCGCGGGTGGTCCCGTATTTTTTCAGCAGGTTTTCGAAGTAGGCCACCGCGTAGCGCGTGAGGTGCGCCAGGTGGTCAGCCACTTCGGCCAGCTCCACGTCGAGCTTCTGAATGTACTCCTCGGCCTTGAAGCCATCATATTTCGAGATGCGCTTGATGCGGATTTCGGTGAGGCGCGTCACGTCGTCCTCACTGATGGGGCGGCGCAGCACCAAGCGTACATCGTTGGTTTTCAGGCGCTCGCCTTCTACGCGCACAAATTTCTTGAGGCCCGCGTCGATGGTTTCCAGAATCTGCTCCCAGGTTTCGCACTCCTCAATTTTGCGGTAGATGCGGTTCTCGATAAAAATCTTTTCCAGCGAGGCCGAGTGCCACTTCTCTTGCAGCTCCCGCTGCCTGATTTCGAGCTCGCGCTCCAGCAGGCGGGCGGTTTTGCCGGTGCTCAGGCGCAGCATGTCCTCCACACCCACGAAGCGCGGCTTGTCGTCAATAATGACGCAGGTGTTGGGCGAAATCGAGATTTCGCAGTCCGTGAAGGCGTAGAGCGCGTCGATGGTGAGGTCGGGGCTGATGCCGGGCGGCAGCTGCACCTGAATCTCGACCTCGGCGGCGGTGTTGTCCACCACCTTCTTAATCTTGATTTTGTTGGCTTCGCTGGCCTTCACAATGCTCTCCATCAGCGCCGTAGTGGTGGTACCGTACGGAATATCGCGGATGATGAGCAGCGTCTTATCAATCTTCTCGATGGTGGCCCGCAGCCGGATTTTGCCGCCCCGCTGCCCGTTCTGGTAGTTGCTGATGTCGGCCAGGCCGCCGGTCGGGAAGTCGGGAAACAGCTGAAAATCACGTCCTTTCAGCACCGCAATGCTGGCCTGGCACAGCTCGCGGAAGTTGTGGGGCATAATCTTGGTGCTCAGGCCCACGGCAATGCCTTCCACGCCTTGCGCCAGCAGCAGCGGGAACTTCACGGGCAGCGTAGTGGGCTCGCGCTTGCGGCCGTCGTAGCTCATCTGCCAGTCGGTGATGTCGGGGTTGAACACCACTTCGAGGGCAAACTTGCTGAGGCGGGCCTCGATGTAGCGCGGCGCGGCGGCCGAGTCGCCGGTGGCCACGTTGCCCCAGTTGCCCTGGGTTTCAATCAGCAAATCCTTCTGGCCCAGGTTCACCATGGCGTCGCCGATGCTGGCGTCGCCGTGGGGGTGGTACTGCATGGTTTGCCCAATCACGTTGGCCACCTTGTTGAAGCGGCCATCGTCCATCTCGTTCATCGCGTGCAAGATGCGGCGCTGCACGGGCTTGAGGCCGTCTTCCACGGCGGGCACGGCGCGTTCCAGAATCACGTAGCTGGCGTAGTCCAGAAACCAGTTCTGGTACATGCCGCGCACGTTGTTCACGTCGTGAATCACCTCGCCGGGGGCAAATTTGGCTTCTTCCTCTACCGTTGCTGCCATTTCCTCTTCGGCCGCTTCGCCGGGCGAGTTGGGCTCGGCTTCATCAGCCACCACTGCGGCGGCGGCGGCCTGCTCGCTGGTTTCCCCAGGCAGCGAGTGCGTTGCGTCGGCGGCCGGGGTTGCATCGGCCGCGCCCAGGCCCGGGCGGGCGGCACTCAGGTCAAAATCCAGCGAATCACCCGGTGTCAGGTAGTCAGGTTTGGGGTCGTCGAAGGAAGGAGTATCAGAAATAGCCACAGAAAAGAATCTTAAAACCGGCGAATTGCCGTCAAAAGTACCGTAAAAATTGGGGCAAAGCACCATTTCTGCAAGCTTTGTGCACGGCCAAAAGTTCCCAGCGTTTTTAGCCAGCAGCCCCGCCGACCTGGCTAATTTCATTAGCCTGTAAGGTTAAGCTGCTGCTACCCTAGTTGTCTGCCAGGCTAAGGCCTTTGGTAATTTATGCCGGATGCGGCCACTGCGCCCCACTAGATTAACTCAGTCGATACCGGAATTGAGCGAGGAATAATAACCACTCGGCTAGTTTGTGGTGCTTGGCTGTTGCGCCTGCCTCCTGCTCGCCCATATCTTGCGGCGTATTAGGCAGCAGCTGATAATTAGTATATCATGCCCAACGCTATGCCGTTTTGCCCCCGAAAAACCTGCCTACTTTGCGCATTCGCTTTCTCCGCTACAGTTGGGCTTTGCCCTTCGTAGCCATTCTACTGTGGGCCAATTGGGAAGCACCTGAGATGCACCACTTCGTGCGGCCCGTTGAAATGACGGTTTGGCAATTGGCCCCGCTGGCCGGCCCGGCTGCGGCCCAGGCACTGGCTATCCAGCTGGCCACCGAGCCGGGCGTATCGGCCTGTTCCGTGAGCCCCCGCACCAATTGCGTGGCCTTTGTCTACCACCCCGGCGAGGCTTCCCTGCCAGCCCTTTACCAGGCTGTGGGCCGCCACGGGGCCCGCGTAATAACCAACCCGCCCGCCCCGGCGGCGGCCCCCGCCGTGCGCCAGTGCCCGGTGCCGGCCGGCTACATCGCCTTGCTGGACCAGGTTCGGTTTACGCTCAATCTGCGCCGGTTTTTTGTATCGGCTTAGCGCTGGCTAGCCGCACTACCACCCATCTATCAGCCAGGGACATTTCCACTACCGGCCGGGCCGGGCTGGCCGGTAGTGGCCACGTCCTGCTTTTTTACCCCCTTTCCCCCTTCACCTTTTTTTATGTTCAAACCTCAACTCCCTGTTGCCAGCGCTTTCGTGCTGGGCCTTGCTTTGCTCACCACAGCCTGCGGCTCAAAAGACTCCGCCGCGCCAACTTCCCTCTACGACCGCATGGGCGGCAAAACCGGCATCGAAAGCGTGACCGACCAGCTGGTGGCCAACGTAGGGGCCGAAGCCGGTCAGGCGTCTTCGGTTATGGTGCGCTCGCACAAGCCAATGCTCGATGCCATTGGCAGCCAGAACGGGCAGCCAGCCACCGACCCCACCCGCTTGCAGCGCCTGCGCAACAACGTGGTAGACCAGTTTACGGATATTACCGGCGGCCCCATCAAGTACAAGGGCCAATCGATGCTGGTAGCCCATACCAACATGAAGGTAACCAATGCTGAGTACAATGCCTGGCGCGCATTACTAGATAACTCATTGGCTACCAATAAGATTGGGGCTACTGAGAAAAAGGAATTTGCGATTCTGGTTGACGCCATGAGAAACGACGTGGTGAACCACTAGCCGGATATTAACCAAACAAAAGACCCGGCTGAACTAGCTCAGCCGGGTCTTTTGTTTACTCGTCGACTACGCCAAGGCAATCTCGGGTACCGGCAGCACGTCGCTGGTCACCAGGTCTTTTTCCAGGCGCAGGTTATCAATGATAAACTCCTGGCGGGCGGGCGTATTCTTACCCATGTAATAGGCCAGCACCTGCTGAATGCTGCGGTCCGATTGCAGAATGACCGGCTCCAGCTTGATGTTTTCGCCGATGAACTTGCCAAACTCGTCGGGCGAGATTTCGCCCAGGCCCTTAAAGCGCGTCACCTCGGGGTTGCGGCCCAGTTTGCGCATGGCGTCCTGCTTTTCGCTCTCGTTGTAGCAGTAAATGGTTTCCTTCTTGTTGCGCACCCGAAACAGCGGCGTTTCCAGGATGTACACGTGGCCGTTGCGCACTAGGTCGGGGAAAAACTGGAGGAAGAACGTGAGCAGCAGCAGCCGAATGTGCATGCCGTCCACGTCGGCGTCGGTGGCCACTACCACGCGGTTGTAGCGCAGGCCTTCGAGGCCTTCCTCAATGTTGAGCGCGTGCTGAAGCAGGTTAAACTCCTCGTTCTCGTACACAATCTTCTTCTTGAGGCCGAAGCAGTTGAGTGGCTTGCCGCGCAGGCTAAACACGGCTTCCAGCTCCACGTTGCGGCTCTTGGTGATGCTGCCGCTGGCCGAGTCGCCCTCCGTGATGAAGAGCGTGGTGAGGGGCTCCTTTTCGGCCCCGTCCTTGGCATTTTCGCCCAGGTGGAAGCGGCAATCCCGTAGTTTACGATTGTGCAGGTTGGCCTTTTTGGCGCGCTGGTTGGCCAGCTTTTTCACGCCGGCCATGTCCTTGCGCTCCCGCTCGCTCTGCATAATGCGCTTGAGCAGACCCTCGGCCACCAAAGGGTTCTTGTGCAGATAGTTATCGAGGTTTTCCTTGACAAAATCGAGGATGAAGCCGCGCACCGTGGGGCCGTCGGGGCCCATGTTGATGCTACCCAGCTTGGTCTTGGTCTGGCTCTCAAACACGGGCTCCTGCACCCGGATGGAAATGGCCCCGATGATGGAGCCCCGGATGTCGGCCGCGTCAAATTCCTTCTTATAAAATTCGCGCACGGTCTTCACCACGGCTTCGCGGAACGCGGCTAAGTGCGTGCCACCCTGCGTGGTATACTGGCCGTTCACAAACGAATAGTACTCCTCACCGTAGTCGTTGCCGTGGGTGAGGGCAATTTCGATGTCCTCGCCCTTCAGCTGAATAATGGGGTAGCGCAGGCTGTCGGGGTCGGTTTTATGCTCCAGCAGGTCACGTAAGCCGTTATCTGACACGAACTTCTGGCCGTTGAAGTAGATGGCCAGGCCAGCGTTGAGGTAGCAGTAGTAGCGAATCTGGTTTTCGAGGTACTCCGGGATGAAGCGGTAATTCTTGAAAATGGTCTCGTCGGGCTGGAAGGTGATGAGCGTGCCGTTGCGCTGGCTGGTTTTGGTGGGGGCCGGGTCATTCACCAGCTGCCCCTGCGAAAACTCCGCCGCCTTCATGGTGCCCTCGCGCACGCTCTGCACTACAAAGCTGCTGCTGAGGGCATTAACGGCCTTGGTACCCACGCCGTTGAGACCCACCGACTTCTGAAAAACCTTGCTGTCGTACTTGCCGCCGGTGTTGATTTTGCTCACCACGTCCACCACTTTGCCCAGCGGAATACCCCGGCCGTAGTCACGCACCTGCACCCGGCTCTCCGAAATCTTGATTTCGATGGTGCGGCCGTAGCCCATCACGTGCTCATCTATACAGTTGTCAATCACCTCTTTAACGAGCACATAGATGCCGTCGTCGTAGGCCGAGCCGTCGCCCAGCTTACCGATGTACATACCCGGCCGCAGGCGAATGTGCTCGCGCCAGTCGAGCGAGCGAATACTGTCTTCGTTGTAATTATGGGCGGGGGCGGCAGGTTGGGTAGCACTCATATGATTAGTTTCCGTAGAAGGCGCATTAAGCCAGTAAAATAACGGCAGAAATAGCGTCGGGTCACTATCGGCCCGCCAGCTAGCTTAGCTTTTTTCGCCAACTTTATTAGCTAACAGCCACTCCCCAACCGGGGTTCAGCGCGCCGGCTCAACTCCCATTCCCTGCTTCATTCTCCCCAACTCTACCCAATGCTTCCCCCTGCTAATCAATTCAATGCCCCGCGCAATATCCCTTCCGCCACGGCTAATCATGCCCCGGCCCAGGTGAAGCAATCGGCGGTGGTGCACTACACCTTCCTGCTCATCGGGCTGTCGCTGCTGGTATTCGTGCTGCATAAGCTCGACGACCTGCTGCTACCGCTCATCTACGCCATCCTACTGTCGCTGCTGCTGATGCCGCTCGTGACGCGGCTCGAAAAATGGCGCTGGCCGCGTATGCTGGCCATTGCGACGGCCATTCTGCTGGTAGCGCTGGCGCTGGCGGGCCTATTTACGTTTTTCGGCTCGCAGATAATCGGGCTGCGGGGTGAGCTGCCCCTCATTCAGAGCAAGCTGGTGGTGCTCTTCGACCAGCAGCAGCAGGCTCTGAGCCAGCGGTTTCATTTTCAGCCCATGAGCCACGACCAGGTAATTGACTCGTCGCTGACGGCCATTCAGGCGCAATCGAGCAAGTACCTGGGCTCGACGCTCAACACCACGCTGGGCGTGCTAAGCACCGTCACGCTGGTGCCCATCTACATTTTCTGCTTCCTCTATTACCGCGACCACCTGCGGCAGTTCATGTTTCGCTTCGTGGAGCCCGACAAGCGCACGGTGGTGCTGCACACCGTCGATAATATCCAGAACGTGGTGCAGGGCTACATGTCGGGCCTGTTCACGGTTATCGTGGTGGTGTCTATTATGAATGCCGTCGGCCTGCTGGCCCTGGGCGTGAAGTACGCCATTTTCTTCGCCATTTTTGCCTCGGTGCTGGCCGTGGTGCCCTACGTTGGCATCATTGTGGGGTCCATTATTCCGGCCCTGATTACGTACGTGGAAACGGGCTCGCTCACGCACGGGCTGCTGGTGGTGGGCGTGTTTATGCTGGTGCAGTTTATCTCGGATAACATTCTGGCTCCGCTCATTACGGCTTCCAAGGTGAGCCTCAACCCGCTCACGGCTATTATTGCCCTTATCCTGGGGGCCCAGCTTTGGGGCACACCGGGCATGATTCTGAGCGTGCCGCTGTCGGCGGTTATCAAAGTGGTGCTCGATGCCAACAAAGAAACCGAGCCCTGGGGCTTCCTGCTCGGCGACGTGGGCGACGGCGAGGCATCGAAAAAAGACCCCAGCGACGACCGCGGCTTCCTAACCAAGCTGCTGGACAAGGTGCGCGGCAAGCGCCCCCCGCTGGCCCCCGAGCCGCAGCTGCCGCCCGTGCCCAGCACCCGCTACCGGTAAGTGGAGCCGGGCTGGGCCAGTGTAACCCTGCCCCTACTTGCTCCCGTAAAAGGAAGCAGCCGCAGCCACTGCGCTACGGCCTTCCATTCTACTCCACATTCTACAAAAAACCATGGCTAACGAAACCATCTCCCGCGCCCTCACCGATATCATCAACCTCAACCGCACCTCGGTGAAAGGCTACCAGGAGGCCGCCGAAGAAGTAAAAGACGCTACCACCAAAGCCAAGCTGAGCGAGTTCTCGCAGCAGCGCGCCGGCTTTGTAGCCGACCTCGAAGGCTTTGCCAAGCAGTATGGCATTGAGGCTAAAGAAGAAAACACCATTGAAAGCGTAGCCACCGATGCCGCCGCCGCCGTGCATCGTGGTTGGATTAACATCAAATCGGTCATTACGGGCCAAAGCGACTCGGCCGTGCTCGACGCTGCCGAAACCGGCGAGGCTACCGCCCTCAAAGCCTACGAAACCGTACTGGGCTCGGCCGACGTACCAGCCGGGGCCAAGTCGGTATTCCAGCAGCAGCACGATGCCATTCTGCAAGCCAAGAACTGGCTGGCAATGAACAAGGCCAAGTAGGTAGTTTTTAGTGCTTAGCGGTTAGTGATTACTCGTTGAGCACCAAACATAAACTGGTAGAGAAAGCCCGCCGGAGCATTCCGACGGGCTTTTTCATGTTCGCTGGGCAACTAACGGTGGCCCTAACTTTGTTAGCACTGCTCGCCCTTCTACTCCCGCGCCTTTGTACGCCATCATTGACCTTGAAACCACCGGCGGCCAGCCTGCCAACGACCGCATTACGGAACTGGCCATCTTTGTGCACGACGGCCAGCGGGTGGTTGACTCTTATACCACGCTCGTAAACCCCGGCCGGGCCATTCCGCCCTTCATCACCCAGCTCACGGGCATCACCAACGACATGGTGGCCGATGCGCCGCGCTTCCACGAAGTGGCCCGCAAGGTGGTGGAGATGACCGAAGGCTGCGTGTTTGTCGCGCACAACGTGCGGTTCGACTACTCCTTTCTCAAGAAAGAATTTGCTGACCTGGGCTATAACTACTCGCGCAAAACGCTGTGCACCGTGCGCCTCAGCCGCTCGCTGATACCCGGCCAGCCGAGCTACAGCCTGGGTAAGCTGTGCCAGAATATCGGCATTCCGCTCGAAGGCCGGCACCGCGCCGCCGGCGACGCTGAGGCGACGGCTATCCTCTTCGACCGCCTGCTGCGCATCACCCAGGAAAGTGACGCCGAGGCCAACGCCGCCGACGCCCTGGCGCAGGTAGATGCCCTGGCCCCCGCTGGCCGCGCCCCCGTTACGACCGAGGGCGTAACCTCCAAAAAGCCCAGCCCCCGCCGCGTGGCCGCCATGGCCCAGGCTATTAAAACGGCCTTGCTGCCCCCGCTCATCACGCCCGAGAAAGTGGCCGCGCTGCCCCAGGAAACGGGCGTGTACTACTTCCACAACGAGGCCGGCGAGGTTATTTACGTGGGCAAGAGCATCAACATCTACAAGCGCATTCAGCAGCACTTTGCGGTAGATGTAAAATCGCGCAAGAGCCTGGATTTCAAGAACTCCATCGCCGATATCACCTACGAGCTCACCGGCTCGGAACTGGTGGCGCTGCTATACGAGTCGCACCTCATCAAGCAGCTGAAGCCGGCCTACAACCGGGCCCAGCGACGCTCGGTATTTCCGGCGGGCATCTACCTCAAAACCGACGACGACGGCTACAAGCGCCTCTACTACGGCCGCGCCGATGCCCGCAACTTGGAGATTCCCATTATCGCGCTTGGCAATCAGTACAAGGCGCAAGGCTTTCTGTATCACAAGGTTGCAAAATACAACCTCTGCCAAAAGCTATGCGGCCTGTACAAAACCGAAAGCTCGTGCTTTGCCTACCAGGTGCACCAGTGCCAGGGGGCCTGCGTGGGCCAGGAGCCACCCGAAAGCTATAACCAGCGCGTAGACGCGGCCATCGACAGCATCACCTACGAGCACGAGTCGTTCGTGGTCATCGGCACCGGCCGCCGCGCCACTGAGCAGTCGCTGGTAGTGATTGAAAACGGCCGCTACGTGGGCTTCGGCTACGTCGATGAAACGTTCACGGCGCGCAAGCTAGCCGATTTCCGCGACGCAGTGAAGCACTATGCCGATAACAAAGATGTGCAGCAGATTATCCGGCAGTACGTGCGCACCAAGCATAAAGGCGAGAAAGTCAAGGTGTTCGGGTAGAAAGTAGCGCGAAGCCTCCGCTTCGTGCGCGAGCATCGTCATTCGCACCGCCCGGCCCGGCCCCGCCTGCTCGCTGCGCTCGCGCACGAAGCGGAAGCTTCGCGCTACTTAGCCCGCCAGCTCACATACGCCCCCAGCGCGCCGCCGGGCAGCATGGTGGGGCTGAACTGCCACTCGCTCTTGGCGGGTGGGGGCAGGTGCATACCCACGCCTGGCCGGTCGGCGGGGTGGCGGCCCCAGCGGTGGCGGTGCGAGAGGTAGGCCAGGTGGGCGGAGAGAATACCTACGCCCGCGCCGGTAAACACGTCGGCCTCCCAGTGCTTGTTATTCAGCATGCGGAACGCGCCCACGCTGGTGGCCAGGGCATAAGCACCCACGCCGTACCACTGGCTTTTGTCGCGCAGCTCGGTGTGCACGATGCTGGCCGCCAAAAACGCCTGCGCCGTGTGGCCCGACGGAAACGAGCGAAAATCCGACCCATCAGGCCGCAAATGGTTGGTGCTGACCTTAATAATATACACCGAGCCCAGCATCAGGGCTTCCGACTTGGCCAGGATGAGGGCCAGGTTTTTGCGGTCGTTGCGGCCCTCCACGCCAAAGGCCAGCACCGCGCCAAGCTCCAGGTAGGGTGCCCACTGCAAGTAGTCATCGAGGTGGTTGTTGAAGTTCGGGAAATTGCGCTGAATATCGCGCCGGGCATCATAGGACGAATAAAACCCGTGGTTATCAACTACGCTGATGCCGTAGCCGATGAGCGCGGCCGGCACTACGCTGGCGCGCACCACCTTGCTGCGATACCAGGGCGCGCGCGGCGCGTCAGGAATCGTTTGGTACTTGTGCGTTGCCGTGTCGGCGGGGGGGGCGGTTTGCTGCGCGTGGGCCGCTGAGCCAGCCCCCGCCAGCAGGCCCGTAGCTAATAGTGCAGTGCGCCAAGGGTGCGTAAATGATGCCATAGCCCACAAAGAAAACGGGCGAACTTGCGTTCGCCCGTTGGGTAAGCCAGCAATAATTCATGTAATACTCACTTTAACAGTAAGTTACCTGAAACAGCATTTTATTTAGGGTCGGCCAGCGCCTCCTTGCTGAGGCTGCCCGCGTCTTTCACCACCACCATGGCCCCGTCTTTCAGCGTCTTCGACACGGCGCGGAAGGGGCCGCTGGCTACCTGAGTGCCGGCCGCAAGGCCACTCACGATTTCAATGTTCTGGAAGTCGCTGATGCCGGTTTTTACGGGCGTGAGCACGGCCTTACCGTCTTTTATCACGAACACCACTTCTTTGATTTCCGCCTTGGGGGCAATCTTGGTCTGGTCTACGGCGGCGGCTTTGCCCTGGTCGTTACCACCGGCGCCATCTTGGGCCGCTTTGGTGGCGGCCGAGTCAGAGCGGGTGGTTACGGCGGCCAGCGGCACGCTCAGCACGCCGCTTTTGCGCTCGGCAATGATGTCGACCGAGGCCGTCATGCCGGGCCGGAACGGCACGGTGGCGCGGCCCTTGGGGCCAATTTTGACGAGGTGGCGGTAGCTATCGGGCAGCAGGCGCACGCGCACCTCAAACTCGGTGACGGCTTCGGCCGTGAGGGCGTCCTTGGCCGTGTTGGCAATGGCCGTTACGATGCCGCGGAACTTCTCGTTCTGAGTGGTGTAGGAATCGACCTCCACCTCGGCCGAGTCGCCGAGTTGCACCCGGATGATATCGTTCTCATTTACACTTACCCGCACCTCCATATTGTTGAGGTTGGCAATGCGCATGATTTCGGTGCCCGCCATTTGGGTGGTGCCCACCACGCGCTCGCCCTTCTTCACGTTGAGCTTGCTCACGGTGCCGCTCACGGGGGCGTAGATGGTGGTTTTGTTGAGGTTTTTCTGGGCTTCCTGCAAGCCGGCCTGGGCGCTGCGCACGGTGCTCTGGGCGGCCGTAATCTGCGCCCGAATGGCTTTTAGCTGCTCCTGCGAGGCGTTGTAGGCGGCCTGCGCGGCTTCATAGTCCGACTGCGAAATCACCTTCTGCTTAAACAGCGAGGCCTGGCGGCGGTAGGTGAGCTCGGTTTGCTTGGCATTGGCGGTTTGCTGTTGCAGCTGGGCCTCGGCTTGGCCCACGTTGGCGCGCTGGGTGCCTACGGCAGCCGATTGCTGGCTCACCATGGCCACGTAATTATCGGGCCGGATGCGCAGCAGCAGCTGGCCTTTCTTCACCGAGTCGCCCTCGTGCACATACAGCTCGATGATTTCGCCCGATACATCGGGCGAAATTTTGACCTCCGTTTCAGGCTGCACCTTGCCCGAGGCGCTGACTTTCTCCACAATAGTGGCCGGGCCGGCGGTGGCGGCCGTTACCTCCATACCGGTGGGCTTGCCAATCCAACCCTGTTTTTTTGCTACCGTATAGCCGCCGATGAGCACAACCACCAGAACCGCCAGAATAATGAGTAATCGGTTGTTTTTCATTTAGTTCAATAGGTAAGTGAGTAAGTGAGCAGATGAGTAGGTGAGCAACGTGGCGGATGGGCAAACGAGCAAGCCAATCAGGCACAAACTCGTCTACCCACTTACCCATTTACTCACTTACCTACAACTCACAGCGCCAGCGGCTTGCCTTGGTAAAAGTCGAGCACCTTGCGGCGGAAAATGAAGGTGTACTTGGCCTGAAGCTGGTTGGAAACGGCGAAATTCAGGTTGTTTTTGGCAATGTTAAACTCCGTGCCGTTGAGCAGGCCGTTGTTGAAACGAATTTCCGAGTTGCGCTGCGTGAGCGTGAGGGCCGTGACCTGGCGCGTGGCTGCCGCGTATTGCAGCTGGGCGGCGCGGGCGTCGGCGTAGGCCTGCTCAATGCTTTGGCGCAGCGTGAGGCGGGCCTGCTCGGCGCGCACGGCGTTGGACTGCTCGTTGATGATAGCGCGCTGCACGTTGGTGCGCACCTGCAAGCCGTTGAGAATGGGCACCGAGAGGACAAACTGAATGGCCTTGCCGTAGTTGCTGCCCAGCTGGCCGAAAAAGCGCGGTGGCAGTTCTTCAAAATTGGGCTGCTTGCCCGCAAAAGCTACAAAGGGCGCGGGATTAATAGTGCCATCGGCGGCCCGCTGCAACACTGGCAAATATCTGGTTGTGGAGTCACCAGTAAGCTTGCGCGACACACCGGCCGATGAGTAGAGCGTAGACAGCGAGCCGTTGAGAAACA
This sequence comes from Hymenobacter sp. H14-R3, assembly GCF_030063445.1. Taxonomy (GTDB): domain Bacteria; phylum Bacteroidota; class Bacteroidia; order Cytophagales; family Hymenobacteraceae; genus Hymenobacter. The sequence goes on from NZ_JASITD010000008.1 coordinate 70,000, forward strand.
GGCGCGGATAGTAACTACCGCGGGCAATGTCTACGCTACGGCGGGCGCTGCGCACGCGCAGGTCGGCGGCCTGAATTTCGGGCCTGGTGCTGGCGGCCGTCTGGTACACCGCGTTCAGGTCCAGCTGCAAGGGGTCTTCCTGGTCGGGGTCGGGCAGCGGGGGCACGTTAATCTCGAAGCCCTGGGCCGTAGCGGGGTCAATATTTAGCAACTGGAGCAGCGCCAGGCGGGCCAGGCTGACCTGGTTTTGCGACGTTATCACGTTCAGCTCGTCGGTAGCAAGCTGGCTTTGGCTGTCGAGCAGGGTGCTTTCAGGGATGCTGCCAGCTTTGAGCAGCAGCTTGGTGCGGGCAATCTGCTGCTGGTCGCGCTCCACGTAGAAGGTATTGGCCCGTACCAGCTCCTGGGCCAGCACCAACTGCAAAAACTGCGAGGCCACGTTAAGGCTCAGGTCGTTGCGCGCCTTCTCAATATCCTGCATGCTGGCCTCGTAGTCGAGGTCGTTGCGCTTAATCGTATTACGCAGCACAAAACCCTGAAAAATAACCAGTTGGCCTTGCGCCGCAAAGTTATTGGAGCGCGTGGTAGCGTTCTGAAACTGCGAGGTTACCGGGTTCACGTAGGTGCCGTAGTTCCAGCCTTGGGTGGCGTTCAGGTTCACGGTGGGCAGCAGCGCAGCCTTGCTTTGGCGCAGCACCTGGGCGTTGCTCTGGGCCGTGAGCTGGTTGAGGCGCACGCTCAGGTTATGCGCCAGGGCATAGTCGATGGCGCGTTGCAAGGTCCAGGGGCCGGTGGCCGCCGCTGCCGAGGGCAGCGCCGCCGCCGGAGGCGAGGCCGGGCGCTCGGGCTGGGTGGTTTGGGCCGCCAGGGGCCCGGCGGCCAGCAAACCCGCCAGCCCCAGGGCCGCGCACAGCCGGTGAGTACTTGGTGCAGTCATAGGTTGGGAAAGGGCTAGGATTTTCGTAGTGGATGCCGCCCGGCAAAGAAATGTGGCGGCCCGGCAGATATTTTTAGGTCGCGCGCGGCGGCGGCGGGCGGTAGCAGTGCGGGGTGCATCGCAGACCGGCCCACAACATTACGCGCTCTCATTCTTTTTTCACCTTGATTATCAGGCAGAAACAGCTCCTTACTATTCAAGGGTTGGAATGTACGTGATGCGCTGCACCCAGCTTAGGTGCCGCAAGTACGCCAAAGTCAGGTCTTTAATTGGGCTATCCATCTCAATAAATTGCCGGGCGGCCTCGTTGCGGCCCTTGCGCGACACAAACATGGTGGCAATGTTGCAATCGTCGTGGGCAATAACGGAGGCGATGAACGCAATGGAGCCCGGCACATCCTTGGCATCGACGATGAGCGTGTGCAGGCCGCCCGAGAAGTCGCAGCCAAAGCCATCGACCTCCACAATGCGAATAACGCCGCCGCCCCGGCTCTGGCCGATTACCTCTACCTGGTAGCCATCGGGGCCGGTTAGGTTAACCTTAATGGTGTTGGGGTGCAGCGTGGAGGCGTTGCCCACGCTCTGAAACGTGTAGCGCAGCCCGGCCTCGGCGGCGTGCTCGAAAGCGGTGCGAATGCGGGTATCATCGGGGGCGTAGCCCAGCAGCCCGGCCACAATGGCGCGGTCGGAGCCGTGCCCCTCGTAGGTGCGGGCAAACGAATTGTAGAACGTGATAACTGCCTCGGTAGGCACCGCACCCAAGATGCGGATGGCCGCCCGCGCAATGCGCACCACCCCGGCAGTGTGCGACGAGCTGGGCCCAATCATCACGGGCCCAATCATATCAAAAATACTGGATTTTTCGGCCACTTGTTTTTACTTAATTAATACACTAAAAGCCGGTTGTCCTTGCGAGCGCAACGCGGTGGAGCGCGGCAATCCTTCCTTGTCGTTCGCTTCACTTGAGTTAGTAATCCTTGCGGGAAGGAAAGATTGCCGCGCTCCACTGCGTTGCGCTCGCAAGGATAGATTGCTCCCCAAAAGTAGCGGGCAAGGGGCCATTGCCCACCCCCGCCGGGCGCTGCCGATATTTGCGCTCCTCACCACTCCCCTGCCGATGGCTCCTTTGCCTGTATCTCCACTCCCTCCCGAGGCCGAGTTTTCGCCCGCCGTGCTGGCCCAGCTGCGCCGCCTGCAGGCCCGCTACGCCCCCGATGGCCAGGACCTGGCCGCCTACCTCGAAGGCCTCTACCACGCCGACTACATCAACTACTGGGACTACATTGAGCTGGACACGCTGCTGAGCCTGCAACGCCCACTCACCAAGTTTCCGGACGAGAAGATATTTATTATCTATCACCAAATCACGGAGTTATACTTTAAGCTCTGCCTGCAGGAGTACGAGCAGCTGGGCGAGTTGCAGGCGCCCACGCTGGGCGAAGTGGTGCTGCGCCTGGGCCGCGTGAACCGCTACTTCGAAAACCTCATCGACTCGTTTAGCGTGATGGTGGACGGCATGGAGAAGGAGCAGTTTCTGCAATTTCGGATGAGCCTGATGCCCGCCTCGGGCTTCCAGAGCGTGCAGTACCGCTTCATCGAAATTGCCAGTACCGCCCTCGAAAACCTGGTACCCGCCGAGAAGCGCCGCCTGCTCGGCGACGCGCCCACTCACGAGGAGTTTATGGGCTGCATCTACTGGCAGGCCGGCGCTACCGTGGAAGAAACCGGGGCTAAAGCCTTGACCCTGTTGGAGTTTGAGCGCAAGTATACCGGCCAGCTCGTGGCCCACGCCCGCCACTACCAGCACCGCAACGCCTGGGCCGTGGTGCAGCGCCTACCCGCGCCCGACCGCACCCACCCGCGCCTGTTGCGCGCCCTCAAGCAGCTCGACGTGAACGTGAACGTCAACTGGCCGCTCATGCACTACAAGTCGGCGGTGCGCTACCTGCAGCGCGACCCCACCGACGTGCCCGCCACCGGTGGCACCAACTGGCGCAACTACCTGCCGCCCAAGTTCCAGCGCCGCATTTTTTACCCGCAGCTGTGGAGCGAAACCGAGCTGGCCGAGTGGGGTAAAGGCTGGGTAGAGAAGGTGCTGGAGGAGTTGGGGTAGCAGCTATATCCTAGAGCTTATGCCAGATAAACCCTTACTCATCCTGGACCTCGATGAAACGTTGATTCACGCGACGGCTGAGAAAATCCGGGCTGATTTTGATTTCCAGGTTTATCAGTACTTCGTTTATAAGCGCCCCGGCCTAACGGAATTTTTGACGCAGTGCGCCGTTCACTTCACGCTGGCCGTGTGGTCGTCTGCCAGTGACGACTATGTGCAAGCAGTTGTAAAGCAGCTGTTTCCGGGCAGTCTAACGCCGGCTTTCGTCTGGGGTCGCTCTCGTTGCACACGGTTTACCGTGGCTGAAGTAGAGGAGGAGGGCTTTTATAGCTTGGACTACAGCCGCAAGTACGAATTTGCGAAGCGACTCAAGAAGGTCGCGCGGCGGGGGTACGATTTAAAGAGAACCCTCATCGTGGACGATACCCCCGAGAAGGTGAGCCAGAACTATGGCAACGCTATTTATATCAAGCCTTATCTGGGTGAACTTACTGATAATGAGCTGCCTGCACTAGCTGATTATTTACTACTTTTAAAAAACGCTGAGAACGTTCGGAATCTTGAAAAGAGGCACTGGCGACAATCGCCCTGATTACGGAGCCTGCCCCATTTGAAACCCCCACCCCGCCCGGCGGGTTATCTTTGCAGCTACGCCCGTTGCGGCGCATTTGCCTATGCCTGAGATAACAATAGACGCCGTTCGCCACGCTTTGAGCTTCGTGGAAGAGCCCGACCTGGGCCAGGATTTGATTACCCTCAACATGGTGGAAGACATCCGGGTCGAAGGCCGCGTGGTGTCGTTCACGGTGGTGCTCACTACGCCCGCCTGCCCGCTCAAGCAGCTCATCCACGATGCCTGCGAGCGGGCCGTGCACACGATGGTTGACAAAGAGGCTGAGGTAGTTATCATGATGACTTCGCGCGTGACTACCATGCGCAGCAACAACACTATTTTGCCCGGCGTGAAGAATATCATCGCCATTGCCTCGGGCAAGGGTGGCGTGGGCAAGAGCACGGTGGCCGCCAACCTGGCCGTGGCCCTGGCTGCCACGGGGGCCAAGGTGGGCCTCATCGACGCCGATATTTCGGGGCCCAGCATGCCCACTATGTTCGGCGTGGAAGACGCCCGGCCGCACGTGTTTCAGGGCGAAAACGGCAAGAACTTTATTCAGCCCATCGTGCAGTACGGGGTGAAGCTGATGAGCATTGGCTTCCTGGCCCCCGGCGAAAACGCCATTGTGTGGCGCGGGCCCATGGCCTCGTCGGCGCTCAAGCAATTTATTACGGAAGTAGAATGGGGCGACCTGGACTACCTGCTGCTCGACCTGCCGCCCGGCACTTCCGACATTCACCTCACCATGGTGCAGACCGTACCCGTGACCGGGGCCATCATCGTGACCACTCCGCAGCCGGTAGCGCTCATGGATGCGCAGAAGGGCCTGCAAATGTTTCGCCAGCCCCAAATCAACGTGCCGGTGCTGGGTATTATCGAAAATATGGCTTGGTTTACGCCCGCCGAACTACCTGACAGCAAGTACTTTATATTTGGTGAAGGTGGTGGGCAGCGTTTAGCTGATAAGCACGAGGTGCCCTTGCTAGGGCAGCTGCCGCTGATTCAGGCCGTGCGCGAAGCCGGCGACGCCGGCCTCCCCGCCGTGCTGGCCGACGTAAATTCGCCAGCAGCTGACACATTCCGCCAGCTGGCCGAGAACCTGGCCCGCCAGATAAGTATCCGCAACAACGTTGCGCCCAAGACTACTATCGTTGAAATGAAGCGTTAGGAAGGAGAAAGGAAGAATTGCTGTTGCAACTGCTTCCCCCCTACTTCCTAGCCCCTCCTTCTTCATTCCTCATTATCAAAACTATGGATTCTGTTTTGTCCCGCGTTGAGCAAGCTCTTGACACCCTGCGGCCCTACCTGGCCACCGATGGCGGCAACGTGCGCGTGGCCGAAATCACCCCCGAAGGCGTGCTGAAGCTGGAGTGGGAAGGTGCCTGCGGCGCCTGCCCCATGTCGCCGATGACGCGCGCCGGCCTCGAAGACTCGGTGCGCAAAGCCGTGCCCGAAATCACGGCCGTGGAGGCCCGCTAGGCGCGCCCATTCCGTAGCAAGTACTTGCGTAATCGTCTGTTATGCTGAGTTTACGAAGCAGCTTATCCCCGCCGAACGACCCGTTCTGACGCGATAAGCTGTTTCGTAAATCCAGCTCGACAGACGATTTTTATTTTTGCCTTCCCATACCCCGCCTTTCCGACCTATGCCCGCCTCGCCCGCCAACGACCCCAGCCTGCGCTCTTGGATTGATATCCGGCCCACCGACGATTTTCCGATTCAGAACCTGCCGTTTGGGGTGATGGAGGTGCCCGAGTGGGGGCCGCGCTTGGCAGTGGCCATCGGTGGCTACGCCCTCGACCTGTACGCTTGCGCGCAGCTGGGCTACTTTGAGGCCATTGGCGACGACGTGCCGGCGCTGGGCGCGGCCATGCCCAAGGTGTTTCGGCGGCGCTCGCTCAACGCGTTTTTGCGGTTGGGCCGGCCGGCGTGGCAGGCCGTGCGCGAGCGCGTGAGCGAGCTGCTGCGCCACGACAACCCCTCCCTGCGCGACAACGAGCTGGCCATCAGCACTTGCCTGCTGCGCCAGCGCGACGTGACCCTGCTACGCCCCGTGAAGCCCACCAGCTACGTCGATTTTTACAGCAGCCTGGAACACGCTATGAATGTGGGCGTTATGTTTCGGCCCGATAACCCGCTGCTGCCCAACTGGCGGCACCTGCCAATTGCCTACCACGGCCGCGCCAATTCCATCGTGGTGAGTGGCACCAGCATTAAGCGGCCGCAGGGCCAGTACCGGCCCGCCGGCCAGGACGAGCCGGTTTTTGGCCCCACCCAACAGCTTGATTTTGAGCTGGAAATGGCCTTTATTGTGGGCCAGGGCACGGCGCAGGGCAATACCGTACCGCTGGCGCAGGCCGAGGACCACATTTTCGGGCTCGTGCTGTTCAATGACTGGAGCGCCCGCGATATTCAAAGCTGGGAATACCAGCCGCTGGGGCCATTTTTGGGCAAGAACTTCGCCAGCAGCGTGTCGCCCTGGGTGGTGACGCTCGACGCGCTGGAACCTTTCCGGGTGGCTGGCCCGGCGCAGGCGCCGCAGCCCCTCACCTATTTGCAAAATACTGATAATCAGCACTTTGATATTCAGCTCGACGTATTGATTCAGCCGGCCGGGGCCACGACGGAGCCGCTGGTAATCAGCCATTCCAACACGCGCCACCTCTACTGGAGCATGGCCCAGCAGCTGACCCACCACGCCAGCAACGGCTGCCCCCTCGACGCAGGCGATATCTACGCCTCGGGCACCATCAGCGGCCCCACGCCCGGCGCACTGGGCTCGCTGCTGGAAATGACGCAGCGCGGTACCCAGCCGCTCAACCTGCCCGGCGGCTTACAGCTGGGCTTCCTGCGCGACGGCGACACGGTGATTTTGCGCGGCTATGCCGAGCGGGAGGGCGTGCGCATTGGGCTGGGCGAGGTGCGCGGCACGGTGCTGCCCGCGGCGGAATAGCGCTGGGTACCCGGCGGCTACCTGCCTCCATCTTCGCTAGGCAAACCGGCCCCAGTACCGCGCAATGGCTATTTCCGGCTCATCTCGCCAGTATTCGCTGCCGTGCTCGGCCCGCATGTAGGCCAGGAAGTGATAGAGGGCGCGGCCCTGCGTGGCATTAAACTGTTGGTAGCGGCTGAGGTGGTAGTGCGCTTGGCGCTGCAGTGCGGCCGGGTAATTTTCCCACTTAATCTCAGGCACACCTTCGCCTAGCTGCGGGGGTGTGCCTGGGTGCGCCGCCAGCACTTCCGCTACTTCGGCGGGCAGCGTGAGGGCGAAGATGAGGCTGTCGGGAATGCTGGTGGCCTCAGTGTATGCGCGCACGGCATAGCACAGATAAGCCGGCAGGTAGTACTTAAAGCCGGCGGGGCTGAGCAAGAAAAAGCTATCTTGCTCATAGCGCATCAAAGCGGCGGGTAATGTTTGCCAGGTATACTCCTTGAAAGAATCCCTGATTTGCAGCGACTCAAAATCGTAGCCCGGCTCATTATTAGCAACGATGTGCTTATCGCCGGGAAAAAGCTCGTGTTGAAAGCTTTCTGTAAGCTCAGCAAGTAATGCGTTGGCTGTCATGGCTTAACTAATGGGCGGAGATAACGCCAGCAACGGCAGCAGGACGAACTTCTTTACCACTTAAAAGCCCCACGCCATTGCTGGCGCGGGGCTTTTATCCAAATATAACATAATTTAAATTGCTGACTTACTTCCGCCCCACCAAAATCTCGTCCACGATGAGCGGGTCGAGCAGGGTAGTTACGTCGCCGAGGTTGGTGGTTTCGCCCTCGGCTACTTTACGCAGAATACGGCGCATGATTTTGCCCGAGCGGGTTTTAGGTAAGCCGCTCACCAGCTGTATTTTATCGGGCTTGGCAATGCGGCCAATGGCGGCTACCACGGCTTCAATGATGCTGGCTTCGGCCACTTGCACTTCGAGGTCGGTGGTGGGCACGCCGGCGCGGCAGATGACGTAGGCGTAGATGCCCTGGCCTTTTACATCGTGGGGGTAGCCCACCACGGCGCTTTCCACCACGTAGTCGCTCTGGTTGATGGCGTTTTCGATTTCGGCGGTGCCGAAGCGGTGGCCACTCACGTTAATCACGTCATCGACGCGGCCAATAATGCGGTAGAGGCCGTTTTCGTCGCGCCGGGCGCCGTCGCCGGTGAAATAGTAGCCGGGATAGGGCTGAAAATACGTTTGTTGGGCGCGCTCGTGGTCGCCCCAGGTAGTGCGGATTACCCCGGGCCAGCTGGCCTTAATGGCCAAGTAGCCCTCCTGGTTGTTGCCCTCAATCTCGGTGCCGTCCTGATTGAGCAGCACGGGCTGCACACCGGGCAGCGGCAGGCCGGCGCGGGCGGGCACGCTGGGCGTGATGCCGGCCATGGCCGAAAGCATGATGCCGCCGGTTTCGGTTTGCCACCAGGTGTCTACCAGGGGGCAGCGGCCCTTGCCCACGTGCTGGTGGTACCAGTGCCAGGCCTCCTCGTTGATGGGCTCACCCACCGAGCCCAGCACGCGCAGGCTGCTGAGCGAGTAGCTCAGCACGTTATCCAGCGGCGTGGCCATGAGCGAACGGATAGCCGTGGGCGCGGTATAAAAAACCGTAACGTGATGCTTATCAATTACTTCCCAAAATCGGCCAGCCGATGGGAACGTGGGCACGCCCTCAAACAGCAGCGTGGTGCCGCCGGCCAGCAGCGGGCCATAGAGGCCGTAGGTGTGGCCCGTAACCCAGCCAATGTCGGCGGTGCACCAGAACACATCGTTTTCCTCTATCTGAAACACGTTGCGGAATGTGTAATCGGCCCACACCATGTAGCCGGCCTGGCTGTGCACCACGCCCTTGGGCTTGCCGGTGCTGCCGCTGGTGTAGAGGATGAAAAGGGGGTCTTCGGCGGCCATGGGCTCGGCGGGGCAGTCCTTTTCCACGTCCTTCACTTCGTCGTGGTACCACACGTCGCGGCCATCCTGCATATCGACGGGCCAGCCAGTATGCTCCACCACAAGCACGCGCTGCACGCTGGGGCAGTTGACCAGGGCTTCGTCCACCACGCTTTTGACCGGAATCTGCTTGGCCCCGCGGTTGAGGCCGTCGGAGGTAAGCACGCAGGTAGCCTGGGCGTCGTTGACGCGGTCGGCGATGGCGATGGCCGAAAAACCGGCAAATATGACCCCGTGCACGGCCCCGATGCGGGCGCAGGCCAGCACCGCAATGGCCAGCAGCGGTATCATGGGCAGGTAGAGCACCACGCGGTCGCCCTTCTGCACCCCGTTCTTTTTCAGCACGTTGGCAAACTGGCACACCTGCACGTGCAGCTCGCGGTAGGTGAGGCGCAGGTGGCGGGTTTTGGGGTCGTTGGGCTCAAAGATGATGGCCAGCTTGTTGGCCCGCTGCTCCAGGTGGCGGTCGAGGCAATTCTCGGTGACGTTGAGCGTGGCCCCGGCGTACCAGGTGCTGGTGCCGGCCGGCGAAAACTCGCCGCCGCGCACGGTATCCCACTTCTTGCGCCAGGTGAAGGGCTCGGCCACGGCGGCCCAAAAAGCATCGGGGTCATCCACAGAATGCTGGTAATCAGCCTGGTATTCTTCGAGATTACGGGTGCGAATGGCGGACATACGGTAAATGAGAAAGTGAGTGAATTATTAGTTGTGAATGAGTGAGTTGTGAGTGAGTGAATTATTAGTTGTAAGAGGTGAAGTGAATTAATAGCGATTCTTTATTTTGCTTACAATTCACTCATTCACAACTCATTCATTCACCATTTCCCAAAAGCTCGCGCACTTTTTGCATAAGCTGGCGGGTGCTGAAGGGCTTGGGCACGTAGAGGTCGGCACCGGCTTCGTAGCCTTTTTGCACGTCGGCGGGTTGGCTTTTGGCCGAGAGGAAGATGACTTTGGTGGCGGCGCGGGCTGGGTTCAGGCGCAGCTGGCGGCACACCTGGTAGCCATCCACGTCGGGCATCATCACGTCGAGCAGCACCAGGTCGTAGGGCGTTTCGGCCAGGGCGGCCAGGGCCTCGGTGCCGTTGCGGGCAATGCCGACCTGGTAGCCGTTCTTGCGCATTAAGAACTCCAAAGACATGACGATATTAGGCTCATCATCAACCAGTAAGATAGCCGGCGCACTCATAGCGAAAAGGAAGAAATAAAGGGAGCTGCCGCCCGCGCGGGCACCGTTAGCGGCAGCTCGATAAAGAAACGAGCGCCCTGCTCGGGGGCGCTTTCGACCCAGATGCGGCCCTGGTGCAGCTCCACTATTTTTTTGGTAATGGCCAGGCCCAGGCCCGAGCCTTCGGGCTTGCGCATGTGCTGGTTGCGGGCCTGAAAAAACTTGTCGAATATCTGGTGCTGCTCGGCCAGGGCAATGCCCTTGCCATTGTCTTCCACGCACAGCAGCAGGGCGTCGGCGGCGGGCCAGGCCAGCACCGCAATGCGGCCGGGGCGGCCGGGCAGCGTGGCCTTTATGGCGTTGGAGAGCAGGTTGATGAGCACCTGCATGAGGCGGTCGCGGTCGGCGGGCAGCAGTGGCAGGTTGGGCGGCACCTCCACGCGCAGCTCGGTGCCGCGCTCGCGGGCCAGCTGGGCCACGGCCTCGGCGGCTTCGTGCACCACGTCGGCCAGCACCAGGGGCGTGCGGTCGAGGCTGGCCTGCCCACTTTCAAACTGCTCTAAATCAAGCACTAACGAAATAAGACGCGTAAGGCGCTCGGCCTCGCGGCCAATGGTGAGCTGAAAGCGCTCGCGCTCCTCCACCTCCAGCTCGGGGTTATCGGCCAAAATCTCGGCCAAGGCCCGGATGCTGGTGAGCGGCGTGCGCAGCTCGTGCGTTACGGTGTAGAGAAACTCATCCTTCTGCTGGTCAAGAGCTTGCAGCTGCTGGTAGGCTTGGCGCAGCTCGTCGGTGAGGCGTTGCAGCTGGCGGCTCTGCTTTTGCAGCTGGCGGTTGGCTTCCAGCAGCTGCTGGCTCTCCTTGAGAATACCCACCACGTTGTCGTAGCTGATTTTTTCGGCCCCCGCCACCGACGCCAGCAGCAGCCGCGCACTGGCCGGGCCGAGGCTGCCGGCCAGCAGCTTTTCGGCGTAGGTGAGCAGGCGCGGGTCGGCGGTGGGCAGGGAGTGAAGGGGTGAAGGAGTGAGTTGGTGAATTGGGGAGGGAGTGAAGGAGTGAAGGGGTGAATTTTCGGGGTCCTTGCTACTTACTGACTGGTGGTTGCCAGCGGGCAAGGCGTCGGGGAAGCGTTCGGCGAAGGCGCGTAGGGCCTGGTTGGTGCGCTTTTTTCCCAGGAAGCCGAGCAGCAGGGCGCGCACGTCGGGCAGGGGGGTGCGGCCCTGCCAGCCGGCAATTTCCTCGGCCAAGCTGCGGCGACGAAACACATCCACGAATACATCGGCCTGGCGCAGCTCCAGGGCGGTGGGTGGCATGGCCAGCGACAGCCCCAGATAGAGGCCGATGTTGAAAAACCAGCTCCAAAACAAGCCGTGCGAGAGGTAGTCGAGCCCGTCGAGGCCCAGCAGCGCGCCCGGCCGCAGCCAGGCCAAGCCCCCTACCCCGTGGGTCAGAATAGTTTCGGGCAGGCGGCCCGGCCCCACTAGCGTAGGCAGCACCAGCGTAAAAAACCAGATGCCGAACCCCGCCAGCAGGCCCAGCGTGGCCCCGCGCCGGGTGCCGCCCTTCCAGTAGAGGCCGCCCAGCACGGCGGGCAGAAACTGCGCCACCGCCGCAAACGACACCAGGCCGGTGTTCACCAGCGGCAGCTGCCGGCCCACCCCCGCGTAGTAGCCGTAAGCCAGGGCCAGCACCAGCAGCACGGCCAGCCGGCGGCTGGTGAGGGCCACCCGGCCCAGGTAGGCAAACCAGCGCCGCTGGGCCTCGGGCCGGGCGGTGGGCAGGCGCACCAGCACGGGCATGAGCAGGTGGTTGCTCATCATCACGCTTAGGGCAATGGTTTCGACAATAATCATGCTGCTGGCCGCCGAGAGCCCGCCCAGGTAGGTGAGCAGCGCCAGCCACGAGTGCCCGGTGGCCAGCGGCAACGCCAGCACGAAGGTGTCGGCGTCGAGGCCCCGGCCGCCCAGCTTTAGCAGGCCGCCGAAGGCAATGGGCAACACAAACACGTTGATAATGAGCAGGTAGAGTGGAAATAGCCACATGGCCTTGCGCAGGTGGTTCTCATCCACGTTCTCGACCACCGCCACCTGAAACTGGCGCGGCAGCAGCAGCACCGCCGACATGCTGAGCACCAGCAGCGTGAGCCACTCGGCCCCGCTGGTGCCCGCCCCCCGAAAGGTGAACAGCTGCCGCAGCGCCGGCACCGCCGCCGCCTGGTTGAACAAGTCGGCGAAACCCCCAAACAGCCCGAACGTGACGAAGCCACCCAGCAGCAAAAACGCCAGCAGCTTCACCAGGCTCTCCAGGGCCACGGCCAGCACCACGCCCTCGTGGCGCTCGGTAGCCTCCACCGAGCGCACCCCAAACAGGATGGTGAACACCGCCAATATGCCAGCCGTAAACAGCGCCGGCCCCGTAGGGCCGCTGCCCTGGCTGCCGCCCGTCAGAATCACAAACGACGTTGCTATCGCCTTGATTTGCAACGAAATATAGGGCACCACACCCAGCACGCACACGCCCGTAACCAGCGCGCCCAGCGAAGCACTTTTGCCGTAGCGGGCCGAAATAAAATCGGCAATGGAGGTGAGCCGCTGCTGCCGGCACACCCTGATTATCTTGCGCAGCACCAGCCACCACGCCGGGGCCAGCAGCCCCGGCCCCAGGTAAATACCCACGAAACTCAGCCCCTGGTGCGCTGCCCGCCCCACCGACCCATAATACGCCCAGGCCGTGCAGTACACAGCCATGCTCAGGGCATACACATAGGGGTTGGCCACCAGGCTCTTGCGCGCCGCCGACCGCCGCTCGGCGGCCGTCGCAACGCCGAAAAGCAGGGCCAGGTAGCCAAACGAGAACGTGATGACGAGCAGCTTATTCAATTGTGAGTGAGTGAATGAATGAATTACTAAGAAGTTAATTATTTATCAATGAGTTAGTTATGAATAAACGAATCAATTGCGAACGAATAAGAGCAGCTACGTGACATTGAGCGCGAAAGCAAAGAATCACTCGTTCGCAACTGATTCATTCGCAACTGATTCATTCACTCCTTGATGACCTTGCCAGCCAGGCCGTTATCGCTATCAGCAGCAGCCATGTTACGAGCACGTAGAGGTAGAGCACTGGCACGCCGGCCACGCGGCCGTCGTGGTCAAACGCGGCCAGCAGCGGGTAATTGAGCAGCACCGCGAAGAGCACCGCCACGAAGAGTAGGCGCGGGCCCCGCTGCTGGCTGTTGGGGGGGGAAGGGTTTGGCTTCATGGAGCGGCAATGAGCGCTGGGGGCGCTAACATAAAAACCCGCCCGGCGGGCTGCCTGACGGGTTTTTAGCTGGCGTTCAAGTAGTTATTAGCTATCCATCAGCTTCACGTTGCGGTTGTCTTTCACCAACGCCATGCCCACGAAGAAGCAGATGAGGGCGATGACCACCGGGTAAACTAGGCCCAGCAGACTGCTGTGCTCTTTGGCGAAGGACCCCGCCGGCTCGGCCGCCGCCCACACGCCAATGGAGGTGGCAATGAGCGGCACGAAGCCGCCAAACACCCCATTACCAATATGATACGGCACCGAAAGCGACGTATAGCGCACGCTGGTCGGGAACAGCTCGACGAGGTAGGCGGCAATGGGGCCGTACACCATCGTCACGAACAGCACCAGCAGGAAGGTGAGCAGCGTCATCATGGGCACGTTGGGGGCCAGGGCCTTCATCACGGCGGGCACGGCCTTGCCGGCGGCATCCACGGTGGCGGGCGTGATTTCGCTGAGCGGCCCGGCGTAGGCCTTGATGCCGTAGAAGAGCGGAATGGTGAAGAGCGCCCCGCAAATCATACCCGTCATAATGATGCGCTTGCGCCCGATGCGGTCGGAAAGCGAGCCAAAGTAGATGAACAGCGGCGTGGCCAGCACCATGGCGATGACCAGAATGGTGCTCGAATCCACAATATCCAGCTTGAGCGTACTATTCATGAAGGAATACGCCTGAAACTGCGAGGTGTAGAAGATAACCCCCTGGCCCATCGTCACGCCAAACAAAGCGATGAGCACCAGGCGGCGGTTCACGGGGTTCACAAACGAGTCGCGCAGCGGGCTTTTGCTGGTGGTGCCGCTGGCCTTGGCCTTGGCAAACAGCGGCGACTCGTGCAGCTTCTTGCGGATGTAGTACGAGGCAATAACCAGCAGGCCCGAGAGCAGGAACGGCAAGCGCCAGCCCCACTCCTTGAAGGCGACTTCGCCCATCGTTTTGCGGGTTATCACAATCACCAGAATACTGAGGATGAGGCCGCCCGTGGCCGTAATCTGGATAAAGCTGGTGTAGTAGCCGCGCTTGGCATCGGGGGCATACTCGGCCACGTAGGTGGCCGCGCCGCCGTACTCGCCGCCCAGCGCCAGGCCCTGCAACAAGCGCAGAATCACGACGATAATGGGGGCGGCGACGCCGATGGTATCGTAGCTCGGCACGAGGCCCGTCAGGAACGTGGCCCCGCCCATGATGAGCAGCGTAACCAGAAACGTGTACTTGCGCCCCACCATGTCGCCGATGCGGCCGAAGAACACGGCCCCGAACGGCCGCACCACGAAGCCCGCCCCAAAGATGGCCAGCGCCCCCAGCAACGACTTGGTAAGGTCGCCGGACTGCCCAAACAGCACCGGCCCGATAATGGCCGCCAGCGAGCCAAAAATGTAGAAGTCGTACCACTCGATGACCGTGCCCACCGAGGAGGCCGTGATGACCTGCCAGATGGTTTTGGAATCGACCTGGTTGTTGTCGTGCTCGGCCGGCGCATCCAGGTCGGCCGCGTAGGCGGAGGTGGGGGTTGGATTCATAAGGGATGGGTGGGAAATAGAATTTAGTTCGCTCAATGAGTGGTGTTCTGTAACTAACTGCTGTTACGCAGTCGGGTCGTTCTGCCGGGCGCCTCACCCCCTAGCCCCCTCTCCGAAAAAGAGAGAAAGAACTAGCTTCTAATCTTAACTATCTAAAAATCAGTAGTGGTTCCCCCTCTCCTTTTCGGAGAGGGGGCTAGGGGATGAGGCGCCCGGCAGAACGGCTCAGCTGCGTAATAGCAGTGACAATCCTTACAAGAACACCTGCGTTTGCAGCGTCACTTCGGGGCGGTATTTCACGTCGTTGATGCTGGTGAAATCGGGGCGGGCGCGGTAGTTGAGCGTCACCTTGGCGTTGTGGCCGTCGATGAGCACGTTGGCTCCGAGGTCGTACACGTTCACCCCCTTGATGTTGCCATCGGAGGTGCGCAGGCCCTCGTAGTTGCTGTGCAGGTAGGCCACGTAGGGCTGGAGGCGCACCTTTTTGCCCAGCGTGTTCTTCGGCATAAGGAAGCCCAGCTGCCCATACACCGACCCGCCGGTGCCCGACTGCGGCACGGCGTTGCCGCGGGTGGCCACGCCGCCGTAGCCGGGGTTTTCGGCCCCCACAAAGCGCACGTAGTTTGGCCCGAAGTTGTAGTTATAGTACACGCCGTAGAAGGTGAGGGCCGTGCGCGAGGCCGTGTCGAGCGGCGCATCGTAGAACACATCGGCCCCGAAGAGCTTGATATCGTGCTTATCGGTGGGCACGGCGGCGTAGAGGTCGGAGCCCGGCGTGAGGCTGGCCAAGTTCACCGCGCTATTGGTAGCGCGCGAGTACATACCGTTCTGATTGTACATAAAGCCCGCCCCAATGCTCAATACCCGCTTGGTACCCAAGTAAGTACCTTGCGTGTAGGGCAGCAGGTTGGCCTCGGGCTCCAGGAAGTTGTAGGTGAAGTAGCCCTGGTACACGTGCCCGTCGTTTTGGGGGTTGTACTGCGCGGCGTTGGTACCGCGGTTGGTGGTTACGCCGCCCACAGTCGAGTTCACGCCCAAGCCCAGCGGGTTGCCGGTTTGCACGCCGCCCACCACGTAGTTGGGGTTGGTGGGCAGGTTGGTGAGAAAGGGGTCGCTCATCGACAAGCGGTAGTCGAACTTACCAACCCGGCCCTTGGCATACACCCCAATCCAGCGCGCAAACTGGTCGATGGCGTCGATGGTGGGGAAGTTGGTGAGCGGCAAATCCATCGTCAGGATGCTCGTAGTGCTGGCGTTGGTGAGGCGCGAAATGCCGTTGTAGTAGTGCAGGCCCGCCCCCAGGTTGAGGTATTTGTTGACCTTGTACTCCGTCACGGCTTCGTGAATGAAGAACTGCGGCTTCTTGCCATCAACTCCCGGCGATACGCCGCCGCTCACCGCGTTCTGGTTATTGATGCCCAGGTGCGTGTACACCAGAAACCGGGGGCTGAGCTGAGCCATTATCACCATGCGCGAGCGGCGCAGGCCAAAGTCGAGCTGGCTCGATTTGGGGTTGTTGGGACCGCGTAGCGTGTTGGTGTTGTTCTCGTTGTAGCGGGCGTATACCTGCGTCCAGAGCAGGAAGCGCAGGTACTTGGAGCCGTCGGGCGAGAGGTTGACCTTCATGCCCGGCCCGTAGGCGGCCGATTTGGCGGGGGCTACCGGGGTAGGCGGCGCGGCCGGCGCAGCCGGCGGCGGCGACGTGCCCGTGGCGGGCGGGGCTACCTGCCCAAACGCCGACCCCGCGCCGGCCAGCAACAACCCACTGAGGGCCAACGTGTAGCGATTAGTTCGCATAAAGAAGAAAGGAATGGTGGGAAGAGGTGGCGAGTAGTGCGCGGCAAAGAGCACCTCGCCGCAGTTTGGTTCGGCTAAGTAGCATTGCCGGGCGGGTAGTTGGTGTGGGGGCGTGGTCGTTTTGCTAACTTTTTATAGCTTTCGGGCCTGCGAGCTATTTATAGTGTTTAAAACTGATAATCAGCTAGCTAACCACAAAAAAGTGGAAGTACGGGCCAAAGTTTTTCAACCACTAGCTGGCCCCTTGCTACAGCAGATACTATTCACTACAAAGCCAACTCAATGATTTTAGTCGTTTTGTGCTCCGCCAGCCTCGTTTCAAAAACACGGCCAGCCCAACGATAGTAAATGAGCAAACCTATATCAGTTTAGCGATAAATCCTTTTTCCTAACCTACTCATCCCCAGTTAGGCGCATAAAAAGGGGCAGCCCCCAACGGAGGTTGCCCCTGGGCAAGCGGGCGGCGGGCCGGGCTACTCCACGTAGTCGAGGTCCTTGGCGTAGGTTTCGGGCAGGGTGCTGGCGCTGAAAAAGGCCAGGCCCAGCAGCACCGCCCCAATGAGGGCGGCGGCCCCCACCATGCCCAGCGCCGGCTGCGCCTTGAGGGCCTGGTAGGTGGGCGCGATGAGCACCGTGGCTCCGCGCGCAAAATTGGGGGCCGTGGTGGCCACCGTGGAGCGCAGGTTGGTGCCAAACTGCTCGGCCGCCACCGTCACAAACAGCGCCCAGAAACCCCCGGCGAAGCCCACCAAAAAGCACACCGTATAAAACGCCGTGGGCGTGGCCCCGTGCAGCCCAAACAGGTACACGCCCACCATGAGGGCCGTGGCGGCAATAAAAATTTGCAGCGTGCGGTTGCGGCTCTTGATGAGCTGGCTCACGCTACCGCTGGTAATGTCGCCGAGCGTGAGGCCGAAGTAGCACCAAAAAATGCTCAGCCCGCCCGTTACCGGCCCTTGCAGGCCAAACTGCTGGCCAAACTCGGGCGCCAGCGTAATCAGAATGCCCACCAGGTACCAGAACGGCGCGCCCACCAGCAGGCAGCGCAGGTACTTATAAAACCGGGGGCCGTTGGTGAATAGGCTCAGGAAGTTGCCGCGGGCCACGTCGGCGCGCTTGGTTTGCTCAAACATGCCCGACTCGAACACGCTGGCCCGCAGCGCCAGCAGCCCCAGGCCCAGCCCGCCACCGATAAAATAGGCATTGCGCCAGCCAAACTGCTGCCCCACCAGGTAGGCCACCATGGCCCCGCTCACGCCCACCGAGGCCACAATCATGGTGCCGTAGCCGCGCTTTTCCTTGGGCAGGCTCTCGGCCACCAGCGTGATGCCCGCGCCCAGCTCGCCGGCCAGGCCCACGCCCGCAATCAGGCGCAGCCAGGCATACTGCGGCACCGTTTGCACGAAGCCGTTGGCAATATTGGCCAGCGAATAGAGCAGAATGGAGCCAAACAGCACCGACAGCCGCCCGCGCTTATCGCCCAGTACGCCCCACAAAATGCCGCCCAGCAGCATGCCCCACATCTGCATACTCAGCAGGTACAGGCCCTGGTCGGTTACGGCGGCGGGGTCGGTTATCCCTAAGCCATTCAGGCTTTTAACCCGAATAATGCTGAACAGCACCAGGTCGTAGATATCGACAAAATAACCCAGCGACGCCACGATGACGACGGCGCTGAGCAGGCCCGCCGTGGGCCGGCCAGCCGGCGTGGGCAAGGAATCAGGAGCGTGCATACAAGCGAAGTAAAAGGTAAAAAACAAGCGCAAACCGGGCTATAGCTGGGCCGTCCTACCCGGCCCGGAACCGCTCCCAGCGTATCATCATGTACTTATCGCCCAACTCGGTTACCACCAGGCCGGCGCTTTTGAGGTTTTCCGGCTTCTGAAAGAACTCAGCTAACTCCTTTTGGTTGAGTATCTTATACGTAGGGTGGTAATCGGTTTGGCGCGGGGCCTTCACGCCGTATTTCTTCACCCAGTTCATCACCGATACGTGGCTCACGCCCAGCAACCGCTCAATTTCGCGGTAGCTCACGCCCTCAATGTAGAGCTGCAAGGCCTTCACCACGTAGTACGGGTTTACCTCGCGGCCCACCTTGGCCACCGTGTAGTGGTAGCCGCACGCCTTGCAGCGAAAGCGCTGACGCTCATTGATTACGCCGCTCTTGGTGGCTTCCTTCGAGTCGCATTTGGGGCAGGCAGGAGCAGACATGGCACGGGTGGGAATGGGCGGTGAGGGCGAGGCAGCGGGTAACGGGCAAATGTATAGCGGTTTAGCAAGAAACAGTCTCCTTGCCATCTTTGACCCAGGCAATTACCTACTTTTGACCGTGAGCAAGAAACGCGTTCGTGGCCTACGCCGCCACTGGCGGCGGCACCAGCAGCGGGCCACCGTACCAACAGCCCCCGATTTAGCCTATCTGGCGGAGTATAACTACGACTACGACCAGCTTGGCCTGGCTCCCTGGACGGTACATGGCCGGCCGCCGCTGGCTTTTCGCCGCCTGTGGGCCACCCGGCTACTCACCGATTTGCAGCAGTGGCGGGAGCAGCTTGTGCCACTTTATCCTGACTTATATCTCGCCATTTGGTTGTATGATATTCGCTTTGGACTGTCGCAGGTAGTGACGGCGATTGAGGAGCGCAGACTATACTATGCGCATTGCTTCAAAGAAGCCCAACCCATTCCCTTACCCATTGAATATCAAGACTTACCCGGCGTAGCTGACTTAACCTGGACCGCCCACGCGGAAGTAGATGTATTCACGCCGGATGAGTTTGCCGAGTTGGGCAAATGGGATTCGCGCCGGAACCACTGGCGAGCCAAGTTTACCGATGGCAACGACTGCTTGGTGGTGCAGGTGGGCTGGGTGTGGGTCGGCCGGGTGCCCACCACCTAGGCCCCGGCCGTAGCTTTGGCCCACCAAAACCCTGCCCCATGCCCACCCCTACCCCCCGCGCCATCTCCCCTGCCGACCTTTCACCCGCCGATTTTTACCAGTACCTCATCGGCGCGGTGGCCCCGCGGCCCATCGCGTTTGCCAGCACCATCTCGGCTGCGGGCAAGGTGAACCTAAGCCCGTACAGCTTCTTCACCATCGTGAGCATGGACCCGCCCATGCTGGCGTTTTCGCCCACCAGCCGGGGCCGCGACAACTCCGAAAAAGATACCCTGCGCAACGTGCGCGAGGTACCCGAAGTCGTCATCAACATCTGCGATTACGCGCTGGTAGAGCAGCTTTCGCTGGCCAGCGCCGAGTACCCGGCCGGCGTCAATGAGTTCACCAAGGCCGGCCTTACCGAGGCTAAGTCAAACCAGGTGCGGCCGTCGCGGGTGGCCGAGTGCCCGGCCGCCTTCGAGTGCGTGGTCGAGCAGATTATCGCCCTCGGCGATGGCCCGGGCCACGGCAACCTGGTGCTGTGCCGCGTGGTGCAGGCCCACTTTCGAGAGGCTGTTTTGCTGGAAGGCAAGCCCGGCATCGACCCGCTCAAGTTCGAGGCCGTATCGCGCCTGGGTGGCGACTGGTACAGCCGCCTGCGCCCCGAGAACCTCTTCACCGTGGGCCGCCCCAACCGCCAGTTGGGCATCGGCTTCGACGAGCTGCCCGCCCACATCCGCGAAAGCAGCATCCTCACCGGCAACGACCTGGCCAAGCTCGCCAACGTGGAGCGCGCCGCCCTGCCCACCCCCGCCCAAATTAAAGAAGCCAAAGCCGAACCCATGGTGGCCTACCTGCTCAATAAGCACCGCGACGATGCCACCGAGCAGCAGCAGCAACTCACGCTGTTGGCCCGCCAGTGGCTGGCCGAAGGCCGCGTGGCCGAGGCGTGGCGCGTGCTGCTGGTAGAATAGTTTTCGCACTGAGTTAAAGAGAGGAAAGGGGAGTTTCACGGAGGTATTTCTTCCGTAAAACTCCCCTTTCCTCTCTTTAACTCAGTGCGAAAAACCTAGTTGCGCACCGCAATGAGCAGGCCCAGCTCCTTGTAGCGCATGTTGAATTTCTTGGCAATGGCCGCATTCGTGAGCGAGCCTTTGTAGATGTACACGCCGCTACGGAAGTGCTCATTCGTAAACAGCGCTTCGTTGATACCGCCCTGCTGGCTAATGTCTTGCAGAATGGGCGTGAAGATGTTGCTGAGGGCATTGGTGGCCGTGCGGGGCACCCGCGAGGCGATGTTGGGCACGCAGTAGTGCACTACGTCGTACTTGCGAAACACGGGCTTGCTGTGGCTGGTCAGCTCGCTGGTTTCGAAGCAGCCGCCCTGGTCAATGCTGATGTCGATGATGATGGAGCCGGCCGCCATGCTGGCCACCATCTGCTCGGGCACCATAAACGGGATGCGCCCCTCCTCTACGGCCAGCGCGCCAATAACCACGTCGGCCCGCCGAATCTGCTGGCTCAGGGCAAACGTATCGAGGGTGCTGGTGTAAAGCTGCGCGCCCAGGTTGTGTTTGAGGCGGCGCAGCTTATAGAGGTGATTATCAAATACTTTCACCTCGGCACCCAGGCCCAGCGCGGCGCGGGCGGCGTACTCAGCCACCGTGCCCGCCCCCAAAATGACGACCTGCGACGGCGGCACGCCCGTAATACCACCCAGAATAATGCCCTTGCCTTCGTTGGAGCGGGCCAGGTACTCGGCCGCCACCAGCATCACGGTGGAGCCCGCAATTTCGCTCATGGCGCGCACCACCGGGCGGGCCCCGCTGGGGTCCTTTATCAGCTCGAAGCCAATGGCATTCACCTTCTTGCGAGCAAGGGCGTTGAGAAACTCGGGCGTCATGGTGCCCATTTGCAGGGCCGAGATGAGCGTTTGGCCGGGGCGCATCAGCTCAATTTCGTCCAGCGTGGGCGGGGCCACTTTCAGGATGATATCGGCTTTGTACACCTCCTCCGTGGAGTAGGCGATGGTGGCGCCGGCCTCCGAATAGTCGTGGTCGGAGTACTTGCTGGGCTCGCCGGCCCCACTTTCCAGCATCACTTCGTGGCCCTCGTTTACGAGGTGCAGCACGGCCTCGGGCGTGAGGCCCAGCCGGTTTTCCTGAAGCGACGTTTCCTTGGGCAGGCCGATGAAAAGTTTGCGCTTGCGCGTTTCCACGGCCAGCATCGACTCCTGGGTGAAGTAGGCGCGGCTCGTGGCCAGCGCACCAAAGCCGGAGGGTAGCTGTTCAGCCATAATTTTTTCAATTATCAGTTATTAATAAACAACTATCAGCTGGTGAGCGCATTACAGAATAATACTCCCCCACTGACTACTTGCTCACTAACCATCTGATACTTGTTAATTGATAATTGATAATTGAATTTCTCTTGATTCTGAGCCGGTTACGGTCAGCTCCACCAGCAGTCGCTGCGAGGGTAGCAGGCCGGCCACGCGGCCCGGCCACTCGACTAAGCAAAGATACCCCGAATCGAAGTACTCAGCTACCCCCATGCGGGCCGCTTCGTCTTCCGAATCGATGCGGTAAAAATCGAAGTGGTAAATGGGCTGCCCCCGGCCGTCGCGGTACTCATTGACCAGGGCGAACGTGGGGCTGCTCACGTCGTCCTCCACCCCCAATTCGGCGCACAGGGCCCGAATAAACGTGGTTTTGCCGGCCCCCATCTCGCCCTCAAAAGCCACCACCGTTTGGCCCGACTCGGCAAGGGCCGTGGCGAGCTGCTGCGCCACGGTGGGCAGGGCCGCCAGGCCAGGTATTTCAAAGATTGTCATGTCGTAGGGGCGCGTCGCACGCGCCCGGCTTCGGGAGTTCCCCGGTTACGTAAGTTATCGTTTTACTGAAGGGCGCGGGCGATGCCGGCGGCCGTTTGGCGGTGGGCGTGGGCGATGCGGGCGGCCGTTCAACGACGGGCGCGTGCGACGCGCCCCTACTAGTGCATGCGGTCGTTGCGCACGGGCAGGTTCACCACAATTTCGCCTTCCAGCAGCAGCAGCTCCTGCAGGCGGGCGTCGACCTCGGCGTGGTTGCAGTATTCCTTGGCCAGGTCCACGTAGCTCACGAAGTGGCCGGCCTCGCTGGCCATCAGCTCGTAGTAAAACTGGCTGAGCTCGGGGTCGCGGTCCTGCAAATGCAGCCACAGCAGCTTGAAGCGCTCGCAGGAGCGCGCCTCTATCAGCGACGACACCAAGAGCTGGTCCATGAGCTGGCGCTCGCGGGGGCCGCCCTTGCGCACGTGCGCCATAAGCTGCACCACGTACTCGTCGCGCCGCGGGCGGCCCAGGGCCAACCCTCGCTTGCGCAGCTCTTTTACCACGCGGTCGAAGTGCTCCCATTCCTCGGCCACCAGGGCGGTGAGCTCATCTACCAGGCGGTCTTTTTCGGGGTAGTGCACGATGAGCGAGATGCCGGTACTGGCGGCTTTTTGCTCACAGTAAGCATGGTCTACCAGGATTTCTTCGAGGTTCTTGCTGGCCAGGTCCGCCCAGCGCGGGTCGGAATTAAGCTTGAGTTTCAATATAGTTTTCACCGCAGATTCAAACAGATTTAACGGATTTCGCAGATACGCCGCTAAAGCGGCTGATTGCGCTTGTGGGTACTGGTTGGCCCTGTTTTTTAGAGCAACCTACTTCTACTAGTTAGGTTATGGTAATCATATAATTAACCCTTCTTACGGGCATTGGGTTAATCTAGCGTAGTCAGGCGCTTTAGCGGCGTATCTGCGAAATCCGTTAAATCTGCGGTGCTACTAGCTGAAGAAGCGCCAGCGCACGCCAAACTGGAAGCGGCGGGCGTAGCCGGTGTAGTAGGGCGTGGTGAAGTAGCCGTCGCGGCCCAGGCCCTGGTTGAGGTAGGCCACTTTCAGGAAGATGGAGGCCGAGCTGATATCGGCCGCCACGAAGGCGTTGGCCACTGCATAGTTGCCGATGGTAAAGCCGTCCTGCACGTAAAACTGCTGGGTGCTGGGGGCGTAGTCGTAGGCCCGGAACTTCGACTGGTAGTAGAGCTCAGCCCCCACCTGCGCAAACAGCGCGCGGCCAAAAACCCGCCGCTGGTAATACACCCGCGACTCGGTTACGAGCGCCGGAATGCGCAGGCCCGCGTCGTTGCCGCCCTGCGTATAGGTGCCCTGGTTGTCAAAATATACGCTGCCCACCCGGAAGCGGTGGCGGGCAAAGCCAATGAGCAGCAGCTTGGTAGTAGCGCCAGAAAGCTGTTCCGGCACGCCTTGCTGGTTGTAGAACACGAGCCCCGCAATGCGCGTGCCCGCGCCGCTTAGCTCAATGGAGTGGTCGGCGAGCAGCGGCAGGCGCTGCTTGAGGCGCACGGTAAGCTGCTGGGTAGTAGTATTGCCGAAGCTACTCTTCCACTCCTTCTGGTTGCGGTCAGCGAGGTTGCTCCAAGCGTAGTTGTTGCCGTTGAATACGCGCTGCGTGAGCGTGGGCGAATACGAGTTCAGCAGCAGTTCGGCCGAAAGCGGGCCGGTGCGAATGCGGCCGCGCAGCCAGTATTCGGCGCTCACGCCCAGCACTTTCACCGTGCCATTGTCATAAGGCAAATACTCGCCGGCCACCTCCACGGCGTAGATGCTGCGGTAATTAAACGAGGCCGTGCCGCCCACAAAGAGCTGCCCAAAGTAATGCGCTTCCACCGTCGTATCGGCCGGGGCGCTGCCCACCGACACCAGCCGCAGCCCCGCGCCCGAGAGCCCGAGCGGCGTGGTAAGCTGCGAAAACCAGGCGTTGCGGTAGCGCGCATACACATTGTACTCGATGCGGGCGGTGCGCCCCAGCAGGCCGAAGGTATTCTCGATTTGCCGGTACAGCGCGCGGTCGTCGGTGGCCACGGTATTGCGCAGCGTACCCGTGTTGGGGAAGGAGCTGGCGCGGGGGTAGAACAGTAGCAGGCCCGTGTTGGCTTCGCGAGGTAACGCATTGTCAGTGTAGCCGTTATACTGCCGCCGAACATCGAGCACGTGGTAAGCCGTGAAGCCCTTTTGCAGCAGCCGGTAGGTCTGCAACAGGTGAAACTGGTCGCGGTCGTCGATGTTGACGCCCGGCGAGAGGTACACCCGCTCGCGGTCGTATTTGAAAAAGCTATTATCCCCTTTTAACTCACTTAGACTCTCGGTGCTGGTGGGCCAGATGCCGCCCAGCTCGCGGGTGCGCTGCCGGCTGGCGGTGTAGTTGGCCAGCAGGTGGTAGCGGCCATCGTCATTCTGATAGCGGCCATACACCGTAAAGTTGTTGTGCTCCGTCTGCCACTGGGTGGTGTTCACGGCCAGCACCTGGTTGCCGGCAATGCGCTCATAATCAATACCAATGCTGAAATTTTTCTTCAGCGAGCGCGAATAGCTGATTTCAAACACCTGCTCGCCCGAAGAGCCCTGTATGTAGCGAAAAAACGAGTACGGCGAGCGGCTGTCGTAGTATGGCACCTCGCTGCCCTCGCGGGTGTTGCGGTCGAAGGCATTGCGCCCGAAACGCGTACCCAGCTGGTAATTAGGCTGATAAAGCAGCGGGCGCGAGGCCGAGGCCATAATGCCCAGGTCTTGCTGAAACGTGGTGTCGTGGGCCCAAAACCGCGCCTGCGGCCAGTGCGTGAGCGCCGTGTCGATGGGCGTGCCGCTCACCGAGTCGCGCAGTATCTCGGCCTCGTAAATAACGCGGGTAGTTTTGGGGCCGTAAAGCACCTTGGTCGAGTCATCGACAATCTGCGCGTGGCTGGCCAGGGTGCCGCCCAGCAGCAGCGTCAGCAGGAAAAGAAGCCGGCGGGCCGCCGCGTGTGTAGGAGAAACCATGCAGGATAAAAACGCTCATTTTGAAAAGGGGGCGCCCTTTTCATCCCTTAAAGGTACTAGCGCCCGGCCGGGCCGGTAGCGGCCGCCACCGCCGCGGCCAGCCGCGCCGCCCCACTCCCCAGCAACGCCACGCGCACCGGAATGGTATAGCTATGTCGGGCCAAGCCGGCCTGCCCGGCCCACAGCGCCGGGTCGGCCAGGCGGGTAGCATCCTTTTCAGTCGTAAAAATAGGCCAGCCCGGCTGCCAGTGCGCCGCCAGCGCCGCCAGGTCGGCGGGCCGAAAGGCGTGGTGGTCGGGCAGCGCCGCGTGGTGCCGGATGCGGTAGCCCAGGCCCTCCAGGTACTCGCGCAGCGGGCCAGGCTGCGCAATGCCCGTGAGCAGCAGCGCCGGCCCTGGCCCGGGCCGCAGCATCGGCTTACTTTCTAACCTATTATCAGTCAATAAGTTATTTATTTTCAAGTTTTCTGCCTCCCCATACGCATAGGCCGAAAACAGCACCGGCACCCCGGCCCGGGCGTAGCGCCGCACCTGCGCGGCGGCGGCGGCCTGCGCCGCGGCCGATAGGTCGGGCGGGCACTTAGTCACGATAATCACGTCGGCGCGGGCGGCCCCGGCGCGGGCTTCGCGCAGGCGGCCGGCGGGCAGCACAAAGTCGTGGTAAAACGGCCGGGCCAGCTCGGTGAGCAGGATGTTGAGCGCGGGGCGCACACGCCGGTGCTGGTAGGCATCGTCGAGGACCACGCACGTGAGGGCGGGGTGCTGCCGACGCAGTAAATCGAGGCCCAGCTGGCGGTTTTCGGCCACGGCCACCGGCACGCCCAGCGGGCCAAACTGCCCAAAATACTGCCACGACTCGTCGCCCACGGTGGCCGCCGAGTCGGTACGCGTGGCTAGGCGCGGGCCGGTAGTTTGGCGGCCGTAGCCGCGGCTCAGGATGGCCGGGCGTTGGCCCTGGCGCAACAGCTCTTCCACGAGCCAGGCCACATGGGGCGTTTTGCCGGTGCCACCCACCCGCAGGTTGCCCACGTTGAGTAGGGGCACCCAGCCAGCGGCCGACTGCTTCCAGCCGCGGTCGTAGAGCCAGTTGCGCACCGCCAGCACGGCGGCGTAGAGCCACGAAAACGGGAGCAGCAGCCAGGCCGGCCAGGGAGGAAGCATCCGGCAAAGGTCGGCCGCGGCCCCCACCTTTGCGCCATGCCCCACTTTCCTACCCGCCTGCTTCAAGTACTTTCCACGTTTCCAGTGCCCACCGCGCCGCTGCCGGGCGCGGTCGAAGTGCGCAACGCGTTCCACGACCCAGCCGTGCGCACCATCCTCAGCGAATTTGCAAACCGCTATTATTCAGGTAGTAACCAGCGGGTGGGCATCTTCGGCATCAATCCCGGCCGCTTTGGCGGGGGCCGCACCGGCGTGGCCTTCACTGACCCGGTGGCGCTCACCAGCATCTGCGGCATCGCCCACAGCCTGCCCAAGCAGCGCCGCGAGCTGTCGAGCGAGTTCGTCTATGAATTTATTACGGCGCTGGGCGGCCCCGCCGAGTTTTACCAGCATTTTTTCCTCAGCTCGGTTTATCCGCTGGAACTCACGCACGCCGGCAAAAACTACAATTACTACGACGCGCCAGCCCTCACCAAATCCCTGTGGGCCGACATGCGCCTGTCGCTCACCGAGCAGGTAACGCAGCTCGACCTGCGCCGCGACGTAGCCGTGAGCCTGGGCCGCCGCAACGGCGAATTCCTGCGCAAGCTCAACGACGAGCTGGGCCTTTTCGACCACCTCGAAATCCTCGACCACCCGCGCTACCTCATGCAATACCGCCGCAAGGCGCTGGCTGAGAACGTAGCGAAGTACGTGGAGGTGCTGGGCGGGCTTATCAGTTAGTACTTAACAGTCAGCATTATCTGAACGTCATACTGAACGCAGGGAAGCATCTCGCTCGCATTGCTGAACGAGTAGGCTACCATGCTACGCGAGATGCTTCCCTACATTCATCATGACATACCACGCTGTTTTTCAACAACTTACCCCCTCCCAATTGATAATTGCTAACCGATAAATGATAACTGTAAAAGACCTGGCCCAGCTCATCGAAGCCGCCGCGCCCCTCGCCTACCAGGAAAGCTATGACAATGCCGGCCTGCAATGCGGCCTGCCCGAAGCCGCAATAACCGGCGTGCTCATCGCCCTCGACTGCACGCCCGCCGTGGTGGCCGAGGCCGCCCGGCGCGGCTGCAACGTGGTGCTGTGCCACCACCCGGTTATTTTCAAGCCCCTCAAGCGCCTCACGGGCAAGGGTTTGGTAGAGCAAACCATCATGGCGGCCCTCAAGGCCGACGTGGCCATCTACGCCGCCCACACCAACCTCGACAACGTGCGCCAGGGCGTGAACGCCAAGCTGGCCGAGAAGCTGGGCCTCGTGAACACGCGCATTCTGGCTCCCAAAACCGGCACCCTGGCCCGCCTCACCACCTACGTGCCTAACCGGCCCGAGGACCAGGCTAACCAGCTTACCGACAAGGTGTTGCAAGCCTTGTACGCCGCTGGCGCGGGCCAGGTGGGCGACTATAAGGAGTGCAGCTTCCGCCAAGATGGCCTGGGCACCTTCACGCCGGGCGCGGGCACCCGGCCCGCCATCGGCGCGGCTCACCAGCCCGAAACCGTGGCCGAAACCCGCCTTGACGTACTGCTGCCACTGCACCGGCAGGCCGCCGTGCTGGCGGCGCTGCGTCAGGCGCACCCTTACGAAGAAGTTGCCTATGAGCTGGTTACCCTCCAAAACCAGCACCAGGACGTGGGCGCGGGCATGGTGGGCGAGTTGCCCGAGGCCCTCAGTCCGGCCGCCTTTCGCCAACTGCTCAAAACGGCGCTGGGCGTGCCCGTGGTGCGCCACACGGCCTTCGAGCAGGATATTAAAAAGGTGGCGCTGTGCGGCGGCGCGGGCAGCTTCCTCACCGGCGCGGCCGTGGCCGCCGGGGCCGACGCCTACGTGACGGGCGACGTGAAGTACCACGAGTTTTTTGCGCCCGAGGGCCGGCTGCTACTCTGCGATGTGGGCCACTTTGAGAGCGAGCAATTTACGGGTGAGATTTTCCGAGATTTGCTGCTGGCGGCGTTCGGTCGTACTTTTGCGGTCTTATTCGCTGAAACCCCCACGAATCCCGTTCAGTATGACTGCTAATTCTGCCGCCGTGGCAAATCCGGCCGACGCGCCCATTTCCGCCAAGCTTGAGGCTTTGC
Organism: Hymenobacter sp. H14-R3; assembly: GCF_030063445.1. GTDB lineage: Bacteria > Bacteroidota > Bacteroidia > Cytophagales > Hymenobacteraceae > Hymenobacter. Next base: position 98,359 of record NZ_JASITD010000008.1, read on the forward strand.
TCAACCTGCAACGCATTGATTCACAACTAGATGAAATTCGCCGCGTGCGCGGTGACCTGCCAGAGGAAGTGCGCGACCTCGAAGATGAAATCGCTGGCTACGAAGCCCGCGTGAAGCGTTTTGACGAGGAAATCGGCGGCCTGCAAGACCAAATCAAGCAGCGCAAAGCCGCTACCAAAGAGGCCGAAGGCCTCATCAAGCGCTACGAAGAGCAGCAAACCAACGTGCGCAACAACCGCGAGTACGAGGCAATTGCCAAGGAAGTGGAGCTGCAACGCCTCGAAATTCAGATTTCGGACAAGAAAATCAAGGAGGCCCAGTACCTCATCGACCAGCGCAACACCGAAGCCAACGTAACGCGCCTGCGCCTCGACGAGCGTCGCAAAGACCTCGACACCAAGAAAAGCGAGCTCGACACCATCGTGGCCGAGAATGAAGCCGAGGAAAAGCAGCTCGTAACGGAGCGCGAGAGCGCCGTGCAGCCGGTGGAAGCCCGCCTGCTGACGGCCTACGACCGCATTCGGGGCAACATGCGCAACCGCCTGGCGGTAGTGCTGGTGCGCCGCGACGCCTGCGGTGGCTGCTTCAACACGGTGCCCCCGCAACGCCAGGCCGACATTATTTCGCACAAGAAAATCATCGTGTGCGAGCACTGCGGCCGTATTTTGGCCGATGTGGAAGGCCGCGCCGCGGTGAACGTTTAATCCCGTTAGTTTTGAATTTGAGAGAAAGGAACGGCTGCGGTCGTTCCTTTTTTTTATAGCTTTTTAGGTCGTGCTGGAAGTTACCGCAGAGGTGCGCAGAAGAATTCGCCGAGGTACGCTGAGCGCGGTAGTGGGGCTGCTGGCCACGGCAGCGGCACGCGGCGCTTCCCTGAGTGCACCTCAGCGGGAGCTTCCCGACGCCACGCCTGCCCTCTCCGCCGCCGCCAGCCGCGCCTACGCCGAGCTGCTGAAGCTCAAAGTGGGAACCTGCCGCCAGCTGCTGGCCGCCGAGCCCGCCCGCGCCCCCAGCACCCTGCTGGTGGCCGACTGTGCCGATTTTGTGGAACTGCTCATTAGCCAGGATGCCCGCCGCTACGAGCCCACCGTAGCCGCCCAGAGTGCGCGGCTGGCCGCCCTGGATGCCGCCCCGCCCGGCGCGCTGCGCGACTACACTCTGGTGGAAATCCGCCTGCACCAAGCGCTGGCGCAACTCGTATTTCACCACGAGGTGCGTGGGGCCTGGAACCTGCGCCAAACGGTCCTGCTGGCGCAAGCCGCCGCCCAGCGCTACCCAGCGTATTTACCTATTCGTAAAACGCTGGGGCTGTGTCAGTTCGGCATTGGCTCGCTGCCCGAGGGCTACCACTGGTTTTTGCGGCTACTGGGCCTGCGCGGCAGCGTGGAAGAAGGCCTGCGCAACCTGAGTTTGGCCGCCGCCCAGGCCCACGACTTTCAGCCCGAAAGCCGGATTCTGCTGGCCCTCATCCGGGAGGCGTATTATAAGAAGGGGGAGGAAAGCCTAGCCGTAGCCAGCCAGCTGGCCCGCGAGCAGCCCGACAACCTGCTCTTTAGCTACCTGGTTATCAGCCTGTATAAGCGCCAGCACCACGGCGACGAGGCCCTGGCCGCCTACCGCGCCCGGCCCACTGGCCCGGCCTACCTGCCCCTGGCCTACCTGCACCACCTGGTGGCCGACTTATTACTCTACCGCGGTGACTATGCTGGTTCTACCGCCGAAAACCAGCAGTTCCTACGCGATTTTCAGGGCGAATACTACCGCAAGGATGCCGCCTTTAAGCTCTACCTGGCCGCCTGGCTGGGCGGCGCGCCGGTCGCCACCACCGAGGCCTGCCGCCAGCAAATCAACTGGGCCGGCCCGCTCACCATCGAGGAGGATAAGTACGCCCAACGCTTTTACCACGACGCGCAGCCGCTTAATGCTACCCTCACCCGCGCCCGCCTGCTCACCGATGGCGGCTATTATGTACAGGCACTGAGCACGTTGCAGCAATTTCGGCTCACCACCGCCATGCCCGTGCGCGACCAGCTTGAAGCTCCCTACCGCCGCGCCCGCGTGTGGCAAGGCCTCGCCCGCCCCGACTCGGCCCGCGCCGACTACCTGCGCACGCTGCGGCGCGCGGCGGCGCTGGGCCAGCCGGCCTACTACTTTGCCCCGCAGGCTGCCTTGCAGCTGGGCTACCTAGCGCTAGCTGCTGGCCAGCGCCCGGCGGCCAAAGCCTATTTTGAGCAAGCCATGGCCTTTCCGGAGCACGAATACAAAAACAGCACCGACCAAAAAGCCAAGTTGGCCCTGCGCGGGTTGTAGCAGCACTTTTATGCTGACCATCCCGCTCGCCGACCTCCCCGCCAACTTCCGCGCCCGCGCCTTGCAGTGGGCCGCCGGCTTTGTGCACTGCGCCTATTTTGAGCCGAACGACTTGCAGCAGTCGGCCGCCGGCACCTTTTCGCGGCTACTGGCCGTGGCCTCGGCCGCGCTGGATGCGCCCGGCACGCTGGCCGCGCTGCCGGCCTACCTGAACGGCCCACCCCACCAGCCCCCGCGCTGCGGCTTCATCACGTATGATGTTAAGAATGAGATAGAAGTACTAAGCAGCGCCAACTTCTCGGGGCTGGCCTGGCCCGCTCTGCATTTCTTCCTGCCCGAAACGTGCCTATACTGGCAGCACGACGCGGTGGTAATTCAGGGGGCCGTAACCGACGTGCTGGCCGCCATCCTGGCAACCGAAGTACCCGCGCTGCCGCCGCCTGCCGTGCCGCCGCTGCGCGCTCGTATGCCCCGCGCTGACTATTTGCAAGCCGTGGCCGATGTGCGCGAGGACATTCTCAACGGCGAGGTGTATGAACTGAACCTCTGCCAGGAGTTTTACGCCGAAGGTGTCGCGCTGGACCCCGTAGCCACGTTTTGGCGGCTCAATGAGGCCTCGCCCGCACCTTATGCGGGTTTCTTGCGCTACCACGACCACTATTTGCTGTGCGCCTCGCCCGAGCTGTTCTTGGAGCATTACGAGCCAGTTATCATGTCGCAGCCTATTAAAGGCACCCGGCGGCGCGGCGCTACGCCGGCCGAGGACGAAGCCCAGCGCCTGGCCCTGCTGTACGACGAAAAGGAGCGCGCCGAAAACCTGATGATAGTGGACCTCGTGCGCAACGACCTGGCCCGCATTGCGTTACCCGGCACGGTAGCAGTACCTGAGCTATTCGGCACCTACGGCTTTAAGCACGTCTGGCAATTAATTTCGACTGTAGAAGCCGAACTGCGGCCCAATGTAAACCTGGCCGATATCCTGCGCGCCACCTTCCCAATGGGCTCCATGACGGGCGCGCCCAAAATCAGGGCTATGCAACTTATTGAGCAGTACGAGGTTAGCCGGCGCGGCCTTTACAGCGGCAGCTTTGGCTTCGTGTGGCCCGAGCCGGGCGGTGAGTTCGAGTTTAACGTCGTGATTCGCAGCCTCCAATATCGCGCCGATACCGGCTACCTCAGCCTGCAAGTCGGCTCGGCCATCACCTATGACTCGGTGCCCGAGCAGGAGTACGCCGAGTGCCTGCTCAAAGCCCAAGGCATGCTGGAGGCGCTTGCTACAGTTATCAAGGAGCAGTAAACAATTATAGAAACGTCCGTCATTGCGAGCAGCGCGAAGCAATCGCACTACAACGTCGTCGTGCAGGTGCGATTGCCACGCTCCACTTCGTTACGCTCGCAATGACGGACGTTTTTGCGTAATATTCAAATTACTTATTGAAAACTGCCATTCTGTCATTTTCCGGACTCCATCAGTATATTTGTTACCTGCCCGGTGGTAAGCCGCGGCTCCTTGCCTGCTATGTCCCAACCGCTCATTACGTTAGATTTTCTCGATAAAGCGCCCGCCACCGAAGCGGCCGCCCTGCCCTTTGATGTGCGCGTGAGTGCCGCCACCGGCACCGGCGGCGCGCGCAAGCTTTACATCGAGAGCTACGGCTGCCAAATGAATTTCTCGGACTCCGAAATCGTATCCAGTATTCTGGCCGGTGAGGGCTTCGACACCACCGAGGACTTGGCCACCGCCGACCTCGTACTGCTCAACACCTGCTCCATCCGCGAGAAGGCCGAGCAGACGGTGCGCATGCGCCTGCGGCAAATCAACTCGCACAAAAAGCGCCGCCCTGGCATGCTGGTGGGCGTGCTCGGCTGCATGGCCGAGCGCCTGAAAAGCAAATTCTTAGAAGAAGAAAAAATCGTGGACCTCGTGGTCGGCCCCGACGCCTACCGCGACCTGCCGCAGCTCATCGCCCAGGTCGATAGTGGCCAAAAGGCGGTGAACGTGCTGCTGAGCCGCGAGGAAACCTACGCCGACATCACGCCCGTGCGCCTGAACTCCAACGGCGTGTCGGCCTTCATCAGCATCATGCGCGGCTGCGACAACATGTGCTCATTCTGCGTGGTACCCTTCACCCGCGGCCGCGAGCGCAGCCGCGATGCTATGAGCATTGTGCAGGAAGCCCGCGACCTAATAGCCGCTGGCTACAAGGAAGTTACTCTCCTCGGCCAGAACGTGGACAGCTACAAATGGGCCAGCGAAGACGGCACTGAGCGCGTCAACTTTGCCCAGCTGCTGGAGCGCGTGGCGCTCATCAGCCCCGCGTTGCGGGTGCGCTTCTCTACCTCGCACCCCAAGGATATTACCGACGAAGTGCTGCACACCATGGCGCGCTACGACAACATCTGCAAGTATCTGCACCTGCCCGCCCAAAGCGGCAATTCGCGCGTGCTGGAGCTTATGAACCGCACCTACGACCGCGCCTGGTACGAGGACCGCGTGGCTGCCGTACGCCGTATCCTCGGCGACGATTGCGCCATCTCGACCGACATGATTGCCGGCTTCTGCTCCGAAACCGAGGAGGAACACCAGGACACGCTCAGCCTCATCGACCACGTGCAGTACGACATGGCCTACATGTTCTTCTACTCGGAGCGCCCCGGCACCCTGGCCGCCCGCAAGCTCGAAGACGATATCCCGCTGGAAACTAAGAAGCGCCGCCTCCAGGAAATAATCGACCGCCAACAGGCGCACAGCCGCGCCCGCCTTGAGCGCGGCGTGGGCCGCGTGCACCAAGTGCTGGTCGAGAACTTCTCAAAGCGCTCGAAAGACGACCTCAGCGGCCGCAACAGTCAGAGCCAGGTGGTCATTTTTCCAAAGGGTAATTTCCAGAAGGGCGATTACGTTAACGTATTGGTACATACCAATACGGGTGGCTCCTTGATTGGCAACGCCGTATAAATCAGTTAAACACAAATCATCAAGATGGCTCCTGAATCTGGTCTGCTTATCTGATAATTCCTCCTGCTGCTGGGGGGTGGTTTCGTCGCGTTTCTGGTTGTTTGCTTGTTGTGGCGCATGAACTTTCCTAAAAAATAACCTCTTCGGACCGAGCCAATTAGGCTTGGTCTAACCAATGACAAACCAAGAAATCCAATCCATCAAGCAGCGTTTTGCCATTATTGGCAATGCGCCAGCGCTGAACTACGCCATTCAGGTGGCCACGCAGGTTGCGCCTACGGACATGACTGTGCTCATCACCGGCGAAAGCGGGTCGGGCAAGGAGTCTTTTTCCAAGATTATCCACGCCCTTTCGCCTCGCAAGCATGGGCAGTTCATTGCCATCAACTGCGGCGCCATCCCGGAGGGCACCATTGATTCGGAGCTGTTCGGCCACGAAAAAGGCGCTTTCACGGGGGCCAACGAGGCGCGCAAAGGCTACTTTGAGGTCACCGATGGCGGCACCATCTTCCTGGATGAGATTGCCGAAATGCCGCTTGGCACCCAGGCCCGCCTGCTGCGCGTGCTCGAAAACGGCGAGTTTATTCGCGTGGGCAGCAGCAAGGTGCAGAAAACCGACGTGCGCGTAGTGGCCGCCACCAACGTGAACCTGCTCGACCGCGTGCAGGCTGGCAAGTTTCGGGAGGACCTGTATTACCGCCTCAACACGGTGCCCATTACGGTGCCGCCGCTGCGCGACCGGGGCGACGATATCTACTTGCTGTTCAGAAAGTTCACAGCCGATTTTTCGGAGAAGCACCGCGTGAAGCCCATCAGCCTTACGCCCGATGCGGTACGGCTGCTCACGCGGTTTCGCTTCCCGGGTAACATCCGCCAGCTCAAGAACTTAGCCGAGCAAATTTCGGTGTTGGAGATGGAGCGCGAGGTTGATGCCGCGCGCCTTACCACCTACCTGCCCGCCGCCCAAACCTCGCTGCTGCCGGCGCTGGTACCCGGCCACGGCGCGGGCGGCGATTTCGGCTCGTACTCGGAGCGCGACATCCTATACCGGCTGCTATTCGACATGCGCCGCGACATGACCGACCTCAAGAAGGTGGTGCTGGAGCTGGCCACCGGCAACCGCCCCGCCGCCGCCGCCGACACCCAGGAGCTGCTGCGCCAGAACAGCCACTTGTTCAATAACTTAAGCGAGTCGGCGCCCTACCCCAACCCCGACGGCGCGCCCGAAGCCCCCAATGGCTACTACCTGCCCGCCAGCCCCACTGCGCCGCTGCGCGTAGATATGGGCCCAGGCAATTATGCCGACGAAGAGGACGTTGACCAGACGGAGGACATCTCGCATGAAACGGAGGAGGAAACGCTTTCGCTCGATGCCGTGGAGAAAGAGATGATTCTCAAGGCGTTGAAGAAACACCACAACAAGCGCAAGTACGCCGCCCAGGACCTGGGCATCTCGGAGCGCACCCTCTACCGCAAGCTCAAGCAATATGACCTCGAATCGGCTTAAGGTGCCGCGCCGCCGGGCGCTGGCACTGCTGGCGCTCCCCGTGCTGCTGCTGGGCAGCTGCGGCATCTACTCGTTCAACGGCACCAACATCGACCCCACGGTCAAGACAATTTCCATCCAAACCTTCCAGAACACCGCGCCCAACGCCCCCGCCTACCTGGCGCAGCGCTTTACGGAGGATATCAAGGACTATTTCCAGCGCAATACCACCCTCAAGCTGGTGCCGCGCGATGGCGACCTGCAATTTGACGGCACCATTGTGGCCTACGATTTTGCACCGGCCGCCATTCAGCAGGCCGGCGGCGTGCCATCGGCCGGGGCCAACCGCCTCACCATTCAGGTGCAACTGCGCTTCACCAACACCAAGGATAACAAGCAGGATTTTGAGCAAACCTTCCAGAGCCAGAAGGATTTTGCCTCGACCCAGGACATTGCGGCCGTGAACAACGACCTCGCTTCGGTGCGCGAAATCACGCGCAACATCATCAGCGACATGTTCAACAAATCGGTTGCTAACTGGTAACGCAGCTAGCCGGCAAGCCGCACACTAAATTATGGAGAAGGGAAACGCCTGATTTACACCTTACTCAGCGTGCGCCGGCTTTTTGCTGGTTAGCTTGCCTTTCGGCGCTTTCGCTATCCTGTGTAACTTGCCCGGCTCCTACTTCTTCCCGCTTACCTCCTACCGCCCCACCGTGACGCGTGCCACCCTCCTGCAACTCTTAGCCCACCCCACGGCCCTCAATGGGGCCGACGTGCGCGCGCTGGAGCAGCTGGCCGAGGCCTTCCCCTACTGCCAAACCGCCCACTTGCTGCTGGCCAAAGCGGCCCACGACCAGGGCTCCATGCTGGCCGGCCAGCGCCTGCGCCGCGCCGCCACCTACGCCGCCGACCGGTCGCAGCTGCGCCAGCTCATCGAGCTGCCTGTGCTGGCTGCCGCGCCCGTTGCACTGGTAGCCGCCGAGACCAACGTGGCGGTTCCGGCTCCCTTCCCCACGCCGGCTTTCGTAGCCGATGAAGTAGGGCCCGCTGCATTAGCTGAGACATATAAAGCTGAGCGGCAAACAGTAGCTCCTCTAGAAGACAAACCCGGCCAGGTTATGGGCCAGGTAGAGCCCACCGCCGTTCTTCCCGAGGCCGAGGCTTCAGCTGCAACGGAGCTGCCCGGGCCCGTTGCTGCCCTTGAGGTTGAATCACCAGCCGCACCCAAGCTAACCGAACCCGTTGCTGCTCTTGAGGCTGAGCTACTTACCGCAGCCGAGCTATCCGAGTCAGTAACCGGTCATCAGGTTGAGCTACCAGCCGCCACTGCGCTGCCCGAGCCCGATTCTTTGCCCGAGCCCCAGCCCGAAGTAGCCACTGCAACCGAGTTGCCCGCGTCAACTTCTCTCCCAGAGGCCGAGTTGCCTACCGCAGCCGAGCAGCCCGAGCTGCCTCCACTGCTCGCGGCCGAAGTGCCCGCCGAGAAAGTTGCGGCGGCCAAAGAAGCGCCAGAGCCAGAAGAAGAGCTGCCCGTGCAGGCCCCGCCGATCCGGCCGCCGGCCGGGGCGGCGGCGGCCCGCTTCGAGTTTGGCCTGGCCGAGCAGGAACCCGCCGAAATCACGGCCTACCGCCTGCCGGAACTGGCGGAAATTATTGCGCCTACTGATAAGACGGCCGCGCCCGTTACCCCCCAGTTGCCCGTTTTTCGGGGGCTAAAGGAGGTGAGCTACGCGCCCGAAGAAGGTAGCCGCCTGGGTTTTTGCCTGGTAGCCACCGCTGGTGCCGAGCTGCTGCCCGGCACCAGCCTGCCCCCGGCCGGCGAGTTTTTTGCGCCCGATGCACTATTGCTGGCCCACCTAGCCACGCACCAGCGAGCCAGTGAGCCCAAGCCCAACACTATCAGTCTGATTGACAGTTTTTTGCAACGCGCCCCGGCCACTACCCGCCGCCGCCAGCCACCCTCACTTACCGCCCCCGAGCCCGAGGCCCAGGCCGACCTTTCGGTACGCAGTACCCGCGCCGAATCCGACTTGGCCTCCGAGAGCCTGGCCAAAATATTGGTCCGCCAGGGCAAAACTGACCGCGCCATCGCAGTTTATGAGCGTCTTATGGTGAAACACCCAGAAAAAATGGCGTACTTTGCAGCCCAAATTGAATCTTTGCGCCCGTCGGCGTAGCTTTTACTTTTTTACATGTACATCGCCTTAGTTGCCATCATCCTGGTTGTTTGTTTCTTCCTGGCCATTGTTGTGCTCGCCCAAAACCCCAAGGGGGGCGGCCTCAGCAGCCAGTTTGGCGCGGGTGGCGCTGCCAACCTCATGGGCGTAAAGCGCACCGGCGACCTGCTCGAAAAGCTCACCTGGGGCCTTGCCGTGGGTGTCATTGTTTTGACCCTAGCTACCCACATGATTGGCGGCGGCAGCAACGGCCCCGTGCGCAGCGTCAACCAGCAAGCCGCGCAGAAAGCTGGTGCCAGCACGGCCCCGGCTGCCCCGGCTACGCAGCCTTCTGCTGTGCCAGCTCCGGCTCCCCAGCCTGCCAAGTAATTTAGCGTCCGTTCAAGCTAGATCTAAAGCCAGTTGCCTCCTCTTTGAGCGGGGCCACTGGCTTTTTTGCTTTGTAGCTAGCCTGCCCTTATTCGACAGCGACCAGTAACCTCGTCTGCCAATCCGGCTAGTGCGGGCGCACATTCTGTCAGGTTTAGGGGGTTGGCACATTTCGTGTCCATCGCCGCGGCAGGAGTTCCTTACTTCGTATTACCCAAAACATCCATTTTCCCATTTCAACCAATGGCACTGAGCATTAAACCGCTGGCCGACCGCGTGGTCATCAAAGCCGCCGCCGCCGAAGCCACCACCAAGTCTGGCATTATCATCCCCGACACTGCCAAGGAGAAGCCCCAGCGTGGCGAAGTAGTAGCCGTAGGCGAAGGCCGCACCGCTGATAGCGGCAGCCTCATCAAACCCCAGGTAAAGACCGGCGACCAAGTGTTGTACGGCAAGTGGACTGGCACCGAAATCACCCTGGACGGCGAGGACTACCTCATCATGCAGGAGAAAGACATTCTGGCCGTTCTTTAGCCTACCGCCCTCCCGGCGCCCCATCTTCCTACTATTATAACTTGCCCACCACAATGGCTAAGAACATTCAATTTGATACCGAAGGCCGCGACCGCTTGAAGCGCGGCGTGGATAAACTGGCGAATGCCGTTAAAGTAACCCTCGGACCTAAAGGCCGTAACGTCATCATTGACAAGAAGTTCGGTGCTCCTTCTATCACGAAGGACGGCGTAACGGTTGCCAAAGAAATCGAGCTGCGCGACCCCATCGAGAACATGGGTGCTCAGCTAGTGAAAGAAGTAGCTTCGAAAACAGCCGACCAGGCTGGCGACGGCACTACTACGGCTACGGTATTGGCCCAGGCCATCTACACCGCTGGCTCGAAGAACGTAGCCGCTGGCGCTAACCCGATGGATTTGAAGCGCGGCATCGACAAGGCGGTAATCGCCGTGGTGGCCAACCTGAAGGCCCAGTCGAAGCCGATTGCCAACAGCGCGGAGATTGCGCAGGTTGGCACCATCTCGGCCAACAACGACGCGGAAATCGGAAAAATGATTGCCGATGCCATGGATAAAGTTGGTAAAGAAGGTGTTATCACGGTGGAAGAAGCTCGTGGCACCGAAACCGAAGTGAAAACGGTAGAAGGCATGCAGTTTGACCGCGGCTACCTGTCGCCCTACTTCGTGACCAACCCCGAGAAGATGGAGACGGAGTTCGAGAACCCTTATATCCTCATCTACGACAAGAAAGTAAGCACCATGAAGGAGCTGCTGCCCGTGTTGGAGCAAGTGCTTCAGACTGGCAAGCCCCTACTTATTATCTCGGAAGATGTTGATGGCGAGGCACTTGCTACCCTGGTAGTAAACAAGCTGCGCGGCTCGCTGAAAATTGCGGCTGTAAAGGCTCCTGGCTTCGGCGACCGTCGCAAGGCCATGCTGGAAGACATTGCCACCCTCACGGGCGGTACGGTGATTTCGGAAGAGCGCGGCTACAAGTTGGAGAACGCTACCTTGGATTACCTCGGCACGGCTGAGAAAATCATCATTGACAAAGACAACACCACGATTGTCAATGGCAAGGGCCAGAAAGAGGACATTACCTCGCGCATTAACCAGATTAAGGCGCAGATGGAAACCACTACCTCCGACTACGACAAGGAGAAGCTACAGGAGCGCTTGGCTAAGCTGAGCGGTGGCGTAGCCATCCTCTACATTGGTGCCAGCACCGAGGTAGAAATGAAGGAGAAAAAAGACCGCGTTGACGATGCCCTGCACGCTACCCGCGCCGCCGTTGAGGAAGGCGTGGTACCCGGCGGTGGCGTAGCCCTGGTGCGCGCTATTGAAGCTCTCGATGCTGTTACTACCCTAAACGGCGACGAGCGGACCGGTGTGAACATCATCCGTACGGCCTTGGAGGCTCCCCTGCGCACCATCGTGCAGAACGCTGGTGGCGAAGGCTCGGTAGTAGTGCAGAAGGTGCGCGATGGCAAAGGCGACTTTGGCTACAACGCCCGCGAGGACCGCTACGAGAACCTGACGGCCGCTGGTATCATCGACCCGACCAAAGTAACCCGTTTGGCCCTGGAGAACGCTGCTTCTATCGCTGGCTTGCTGCTGACGACCGAAGCCGTTATTTCGGATGAGCCTGAGCCTAAGGACGGCGGTGCCGGCCACGGTGATGGTGGCATGGGCGGTATGGGTGGCATGGGCGGCATGATGTAGACCGCAGATTCAAACGGATTTAACTGATTTCGCAGATACGCCGCTCACACGGCTGATTAGCGACTTTTGTTTAGGTTTGGTTGGATTGAATAATTAAGAAAAGCCCCGCAGCGCGTTGCGCTACGGGGCTTTTTTGTGGGGTGATGGCTGGCGTTAGACGACGGCTTCGGCTTCGCGGGCCTTCATGATATTTACCAGTTTTGGGCTGATAACGAGTAAGATAGCGGCGGCTACTGAGGCCGACACGACGAAGACCATGAAGAAGTCGTAAAGGTTGCTGATTTGGTAGCCGAACAACACCGGGGCCGGAGCTTTCGACTGGGGGTCGGGATAGAGGCTGCTCATGTAGCCCGCCAGGTAGTTGGCAGCGGCATTGGCCAAAAACCACACGCCCATTAGCAGCGAGGCGAACTTGACCGGGGCAAGCTTATTAACCAACGACAAGCCAATGGGCGACAGGCAGAGCTCGCCAATGGAGTGAAAGAAATAAAGTGCTACCAAGAAGAACATGCTGACCTTAACACCCGGCTGCAAGTCCTTCACTCCGAAGCACATAACCAGATAGCCCAAGGCTAGTAGCACCAAGCCAATAGCCATTTTTACGGGGGAAGGGGGCTCGTTGCCACGCCGGCCAAGGGCCGTCCAAAGCAAGGCCATGACGGGGGCTCCGGCAATAACGAAAAAGGCATTCAGGTTTTGGAAGATGCTGGGTGGCAGGGTAATGCCAAACAGCGTGCGGTCCATATTCTCTTTGGCGAAGAAGGTGAGCGAGGCCGGAGCCTGCTCGAAGGCAGCCCAGAAAAACACCACGAAGAACGATACTACGAAAATGACGATTACCCCTTGAATATCCGCTTTTGACAACGACTTGTCGCTGAAAATCATAATGGCGATGCCTATCACCGCAACGAGCAGCAGCGGGGCAATGGTGGGGAACTTGGCCGAGTCGAGGTACAGGATACCCAGTACCAACACCAGCAACACCGGCAAAAGGGCAAAAATACCTTTAACCGTGGTAGAATGAGTGGGCGTGAGGCCTACCTGCTGGCCCTCCGGGGTATGCAGGTATTTGCCTTTACCCCAATTGAAAACAAGTGTGCCGAACGTCATGGCAATGCCGCAGGCCAGGAAAGCCCAGCGAAAATCCTGGGAGCGGCCGGTATCGCCCAAGAGGCTGGTAATGGTGTTACCGATGAGTGAGCCCAGGTTGATACCCATGTAGAAGATGGTGTAGGCCGCATCCTTGCGCTTGTCGCCCGGCGCATAGAGCGAGCCCACCATCGAGGAAATATTGGGTTTGAAAAACCCGTTGCCTACAATCATAGCCCCCAGGCCCAGGTACAGCAGCCAGTGGCTAAGGGGGTGGTCCTGAACACCGCCGTAGCTGCTGGCTGCTGCAAAGAGCGTGAGTTGCCCCAGAGCCATGAGCAAGCCACCGGTGAGGATAGAGCGCCGGTTGCCCCAGTACCGGTCCGAGATGTATGCCCCAATAAGGGGCGTTAAGTAGATGAGGCTAGTGTAACCACCGTAAAACTTTGATGCGAAGGCCTTGTCCATCCGCATTGCGTCGATGAGAAACAGCACCAGCACGGCGCGCATGCCGTAGTAACTGAAGCGCTCCCACATTTCGGTGGCAAACAGGAGGTAGAGGCCGCGCGGGTGGCTGCCCGAGGCCGGCGTAGGCGGATGCGGGTGCAGGCTGGCGGTAGCAGGTTGCATGCAGTAAACGAAGGAGTAAAGGGAAAAGAAAAGGAAATGCCCCCCGCCGCGACGGGCTGGGGGTGGGTAAAGCTAAGAAAACTTTGGGGTAATGCCGGGCTAACGCGCTTTCCAGCTAACTAAATGGAAGCACTTATCCACCAGCGAATAGTATATTCCAGCGAATTTTCGCTAGAATTAAATTTCCATCCGTACCTTGCGCAGGCAATGGTCAAGCAAGGTCACAAAGCCCATTGTACTGCGCGGGGCCCGCAGCTTGTTGGCACCGCCAAAACCGGCTAGCTACACCCGCAGTCCGCCCGATTTTCAGCTACTTTTCTACTCGCTTTTCATTCCTTTTTGCTTCTTTATATGGCTGACCTACAAGCTCTCGCCGTTCGTTTAGCACCCTTGGGCTTTGCGCAGGCCCCAGCTCGGGCCCACCTCAATCTCACGCCCGCCGCGCTGGTTGAGCACGCTTTGCGCCGCCAGGAAGGCACCCTCACCGACACGGGCGCGCTTATGGCCGACACCGGCCAGTTCACGGGCCGCTCGCCCAAGGACCGCTTCCTGGTGAAAGATGCTGGCACGGCCGAGAGTGTGTGGTGGGGTGATATCAACATTCCCTTCGAGCCGGCCAAGTTTGAGCAGCTGCACCAGAAGATGGTGGCCTACCTGGCTGATAAAGAAGTATTTGTGCGCGAAGGCTACGCCGGGGCCAACCCCGAGTACCAGCTTAAGCTGCGCATGGTGAATGAGCTGGCGTGGCACAACTTGTTCTGCTACAACATGTTCCTGCGCCCGGCGGCCGGGGCCGACACGTCCTGGGCACCCGATTTCAGCATCATTTGCGCACCCGGCTTTGAGGCCGACCCAGCCGTAGACGGCACCCGCCAGAAGAACTTCGCCATCATCGACTTCACCCGCAAGCTGATTCTGATTGGCGGCACGGGCTACGCGGGCGAGATGAAGAAGGGCATCTTTGGCGTGCTCAACTACCTGCTGCCCCACCAGCACCACACGCTGCCCATGCACTGCTCGGCCAACGTGGGCGCGGACGGCGACACTGCCATTTTCTTCGGCCTTTCGGGCACGGGCAAAACCACGCTCTCGACCGACCCCAACCGCGGCCTCGTGGGCGACGACGAACACGGCTGGACGCCCGAGGGCAACATCTTCAACTTTGAGGGCGGCTGCTACGCCAAGGTTATCGACCTGAGTCAGCAGAAGGAGCCCGAAATCTGGGATGCCATTCGCTTTGGGTCTATCGTGGAGAATACGCGCTTCGTGCCCGGCACCCACACCGTGGACTACGCCAACAAGAGCGTAACCGAAAACACGCGCACCGCCTACCCTATCAACTACATCCCCAATGCGATAGAGCCCTCAGTGGCCGGCACGCCGAAGAATATTTTCTTCCTCACCGCCGATGCCTTTGGGGTACTGCCACCCATCAGCCGGCTCGATAAGAGCCGCGCCATGTACCACTTCATGTCGGGCTACACGGCGAAGGTAGCGGGTACCGAAATGGGCATTACGGAGCCGCAAACCACGTTTTCGGCGTGCTTCGGGCAGGTTTTCCTGCCGTTGCACCCCACCCGCTACGCCGAGATGCTGGGCCAGAAGATGGACGAAAACCCCGACATCAACGTGTGGCTCATCAACACGGGCTGGACGGGTGGCGCCTATGGCACTGGCTCGCGCATGAAGCTCGCCTACACCCGCACCATGATTACGGCTGCCCTCTCAGGCGTGCTCAACGAGGTGAATTTCAAGCAGCACCCCGTTTTTGGCGTGGCCGTACCGGGGGCCGTACCGGGCGTGCCCAGCGAAATCCTGGACCCGCGCAACACCTGGGCCGACAAAGCCGCCTACGACCAAACGGCCACCGAGCTAGCCGAAAAGTTCGTACGCAACTTTGAGAAGTACGCCAACTCGGCCAGCGCCGAAATAATGGCCGGAGCCCCCACGGTGGCGGTAGAAGCCTAAGCCTACCGCGACGCCGGTAGCACCCAGACTGAAAAAGCCTCTTTCATTGCCTTGATGGCAATGAAAGAGGCTTTTTCACAACGTGTTGATAATCAATGTATTGTGCTTTACTACGTTAGTTCACTGCCACAATGCGCAGGCCAATGAGGTGGCCCGGCTTATTAGCCCGAAAAACTGGCATCACGAGGTAATTGCGGGCATTGGTCCGGAGGGTACCCTGGGCCATGAGGCTGTCCTCGCGGTGGCCGAGCAGCAGCAAGTCGCTTACCCGCCGGGTGCGCGCATCGTAGCTAGCCAATACGGTGAGGCCACCCGTGCGAAAGGACGTCAGGGAATCCTGCCGGTCCGAACCAGGCGTACCCGCCAGCACTTGCAGGGGGTTGGCGAAACCAGGTGGGAGGGACCGGGCGGGACCCAGGCGCCTGGACAGCCCATCAATAGATACCCCCAGCAGGGCAGGCACGTTGGCAACTGGCGCAATGTTCACCAAGTGCGGCGCGGGCGTAGCAATGGCCTGCCCCGACTCGTGGGTGCCCGAACAGCCAATCAGCCAGCTGCTACCCGCCAGGAGCAGCCCGGCCAGGTAGTTAACCAGCGTAGGAGACGAGGGCCTGTTTTGCATTAATCGGTGGTAGCCTTAGCCGGCTTGCCAGCCATTTCACTCAGGTAATGGCGCACCACTAAGGTAATGGATGCGTAGGATTCTTCCAAACGAGCCAAGGCATCCTGGGGCGACATCCAGCGCACTTCTTCGATGTATTCTTCGGTTTGCGGGCGCATAACGGAGTCGTCGAGGCACTGCATTACGTACCAGCTGGTTTTCTTCAGCATCTTGTTGCCTTTGTAGGCGTAGGAGTGCCACGTGCTGGGCAGCTCCTCGCCCAGCACCACCTTGATATTGCACTCTTCCTCGACCTCCCGAATGGCTCCGAGGGCCACATCTTCGTCGCTCTTGAGCTTGCCCTTGGGCAGGTCCCACTTGCCAAGGCGGTAAATCATGAGCACTTGGCCATCCTTTACTACCAGGCCGCCGGCCGCTTTCGCAATCTTAAACTGGTCTTTTAGGTGCAGAATAAGATTTTTCTTTTTGCGGGCCATCATGGTGAGTGTTTTCAGCTTCTTCAGCTTTTTCACCTCCATCAGGCGGAGCAGGCGGTCGAGAAAAGCAGCCGTAGCGTCGCGTACCAGCACATCGCCCACGAGGTCTTTGCTCGTAAACTCGTCATCGGCCCCGAGCACGAGGTCGTATTTGTGCTTGTACACCTTGTCACTGACCTTTTTAATAATCAGCGGCACATCGTTGATGAAGACGTTCATCGGAAGTAAGTCAAAAAAGAAGCGGCGCAACTGGGCAACTGCCCAAACCAATAGGATGCCCCATACGGTGGAGCGCGCCACAAGATACGGGCTAGCCAGTTTTTTGGCGCGCGCCGCGCTTAAGCTGCATCTTTGCTACCTATGACGCGCATTGCTCTCCTCTCCGATACCCACAGTTATTTTGATGCCCGCATCGCGCACCACCTGCGCGGCGCCGACGAGATTTGGCACGCGGGCGACTTTGGCTCCTCGGAGCTGGTACTGCGGCTGGCGGCCCTGGCCCCGGTTTTTCGGGGCGTGTATGGCAACATCGACGGCACCGATATTCGCTGCACCGAGCCGCTGGTGCAAACCTTCAGCGTGGAGGGCTTGCCGGTGCTCATGACGCACATTGGGGGTTACCCAGGGCACTACGCGCCGGCCGCCCGGCAGCTGCTGGCCCAGGCGCGGCCGGGCCTGTTTGTGTGCGGCCACTCGCACATTTTGCGCGTCATGCCCGACTCTAAGCTCGGGCTGCTGGCCCTGAACCCTGGCGCAGCTGGGCGGCACGGCTTTCACAAGGTGCGCACGCTGCTGCGCTTTGGCATTGACAAGGGCAAGGTGGTGGAGATGCAGGCCGTGGAGCTGGGCCCGCGCACGGCCCTGCTGGATGTGCCCGCCGGGTGAGCCGCGCTTTGGCGCGCTGGCTACTGCTAAAACCAGAAAGCCCTCAGCTGGACTAGCTGAGGGCTTTCTGGTTTTAGAAAATCTACTTAACCGGCTGGTTTACAGCGCGATTTCGGGCTTGGGGTGCTCACCGGCCTGGCCTTCTCCGGTTACCGGCTTGGTTACGGCCTCAGCGGCGTCGAAACCTACGGTGCCGGTCTGGTTGGCTTCCGTAGCCTGGTTTTCTTCGGGGCTTTTGGTTTCGAGCACGTGCTTGGCACCTTCAACCAGGTTGTGGGCGGCTTCCTGCACGGCTTCGGTTGCTTTTTCCACGAGGCTGTTGTGGGTTACGGCATCAGCAGCGTCGGCTGCCAGGTGCTTTACCTTATCGGCAGCAGCAGTGGCGACAGCGGCAGCCTTAGCGAGCAAGCCTTCGGCCTTCGGCTCGGCAGCCTCTTGCTTTACACTAGGCTTTTTTTTTTCGTCGGCCTCCACAGTGGGGGTCGACTCAGCGAAGCGCGACTTCAGCTCGTCCAGGTCCACGTTCTTCAGCACGGGCGTGCGCAGCAAGTTCTTGATTTTGCGCACTTCATTGTTGGCACGTGCGATGTTTTTGCGGTGCTTACGCTTCAGACGGGTAACAGACATGATATTCGGGGCAATTAGAGTTCTGGGGGGAGTTCCGGCAAATGAGGTGCAAAAATAAGGCTTTACTTTTGAAATCCCAAACCTTATTTCAAGCTGTTAGCTATTAGCTACGTGGTGGGCTGTTAGCTATTAGCTGATGGCTGATGGCTCTTATTCTGATTAACAGGTCATTACGAATAATGCACTAGCACTTTTATTCTGCCCAACTACTTAACTGACAATTGCTTACATGGCCTCTATTATTGACCTGCGCTCCGACACCGTAACGCGCCCCACCCCCGCCATGCTGGCCGCCATGCACGCCGCGCCCGTCGGCGACGATGTATATGAGGAAGACCCCACCGTGCGCCAGCTCGAAGAAAGCCTGGCCGCCCGCTTCGGCATGGCAGCCGGCCTTTTTTGCCCCTCTGGCACCATGACCAACCAAATTGCCATTCAGGCGCACTGCCCGCCGCTGTCGGAAGTCGTTTGCGAAGCCACGGCCCACGTGTACCTGTGGGAAGTGGGCGGCATTGCGCACCACGCCCGCGCCTCGGTGGCGCTGCTGCCCGGCGACCGCGGTCGCCTCACGGCCAGCCAGATTGAGGCGGCCATTCGGCCCGCCAACAACGTGCACTACCCCACTACCCGCCTCGTGTGCCTCGAAAACACCCACAACCGGGGCGGCGGCAGCTGCTACGCCTGGAACGAGCTGGAAGAAATTGCCGCCTTTACCAAAAAGCAGGGCCTGGCGCTGCACCTGGATGGGGCGCGCATTTTTAACGCGCTGGTGGCTACCGGGCAGCGCAGCGAGGACTACGGCCGGCTTTTCGATTCTATTTCGGTGTGCCTGAGCAAGGGCCTCGGCACGCCGGTTGGGTCCGTTTTGTTAGGGTCGGCTGATTTTATTCAGCAGTGCAAGCGCCTGCGCAAGCTCATGGGCGGCGGCTGGCGGCAGGCGGGCTACCTGGCCGCGGCCGGGCTATACGCTTTAGAAAACAACGTGGCGCGCCTGGCGGACGACCACCGCCGCGCCGCCGCGCTGGCCGAAGCGCTGCGCCCACTGCCCTACGTGGCCGAAATACTGGCGCCCGAAACCAACCTGCTGATTTTTCGGCTCGACGAAAGCCGCCTCACGGTGGCCGATTGCCTGGCCCGCCTCGAAGCGCAGGGCATCAAAGCCAGCGGCTTTGGCGGCAGCTGGGTACGCTTCGTGACGCACCTCGACGTAGACGACGCCATGCTGGCCCGCGTAGTGGCCGCCCTGCCGGAGCTGGCGAATTAGGTGTTAGTATCGAGCCTTTTGAGCTGGTTAAACCGCTTTTTTGGGCACCTCCTGGCAGTAATGGCTGTTAAAAATTGCGTATGAATTTCTTTGTAATTGCCGACGTCCACGGCTGCCTGCACACCTTACGCGAGCTGCTCACGCACTGGCGGCCGGCCGAGGAAATACTCGTGCAGCTCGGCGACCTCGTGGACCGGGGCCGCTACTCGCCCCAAACCGTGGAGCTGTGCCGCCAGCTCAGCCAGGATTTTCCCGATAAAACGGTGTTTCTGAAGGGCAACCACGACTGGGCCATGGCCAAGCACCTGGGGGCCGATGGGCCGTATAAATCCTGGCTGGGCTGGGGCGGCCGGGCCACAATGCAACAGTACCAGGCGCACCGGCAGCTACTGGCCCCGCACGCTGCCTGGCTGGCCGCCCGGCCCCTGCATTGGCAAAATGACTACGTGCTTTTTTCGCACGCTGGCTTTGCTGATGTAGCGGACCCGCTCGACCCAAACGACACCGACGGTGTACTGTGGCGACGCGGCCCGCTCCGCAACACTGGTCAGCTACAAGTAGTTGGACATACCCCCACTGACAGCGGCCAGCCCGAAACCGACTCCGTGGCCCACGTCATCTACCTCGATACGGGGGCGGCTGGTGGCTCACGGCTCACGGCCCTGCGGCTGAGTGAAACCGGGCAAGTGCTGGAAACTATTGCGGTACCGACCCACGAGCGTGACATTGAATAACCTTGCTTTATGCCTGATTCTTTGCCCCCTGAACCCGAGCCGCACTGGCACGCCGCCGGCCTCGCCCACCTGCGCCAGGCCGACCCCGTACTGGCCCGGGCCATTGCCGCCGCGGCCGGCCCGGTGCGCCCCGCCGCCCACGAAGACCTGTACCTGGCGCTGCTGCGCGCCATTGTGAGCCAGCAGATTTCGACTAAGGCGGCGGCGGCCATCTGGCGGCGCTTCACGGCGCTGTTTCGGCCCGACGGCTACCCCGAGCCGCGCGAGGTGCTGCGCATGAGCGAGGACGAGTTGCGTGAGGCCGGCCTGTCGCGCCAAAAGGCCGGCTACCTCCAGGCCATTGCCGAATACCAGGAACGCGGATTACTTGATTACGAGCACCTTAGCCAGCTCGAATCGGAGGCCTTCACCACGCACCTCACCGCCATCAAAGGCGTGGGCCGCTGGACCGCCCAGATGCTACAGATGTTTGCCCTCGACCAGCCCGACGTGTTCAGCGAAGGCGACCTGGGCATTCAAAACGCCATGCGCAAGCTCTATGGGCTGGAAGAAACCGGCCGCGCCCTGCAAAAGCGCATGGTAGTATTGGCTGAACCCTGGCGGCCTTATCGGTCGCTGGCCTGCAAGTACTTGTGGCGCACGCTGGATGCGCCACCTGCCAGCTCGTAGCGCGGACTTTTAGTCCGCACGTCCATCGGCAATTATTCTACTTCTTATTGACGCTGCCTCGCGGACTGAAAGTCCGCGCTACCCGCCGCCTATCTTTGGGCTTTACGCCCCCGTTACCTTACCCACCCGCCCTCCCCCAATGGCCGACCCCCACGTAGCCACCCATCCCGCCGCCTCTGCCACCGAGTTACTGGCCGCCAAAAACCAGGAAGCCCTTCTCGGCGGTGGCCAGGCCCGCATCGACGCCCAGCATAAAAAAGGCAAGCTTACCGCCCGCGAACGCCTTGATTTACTGCTCGATGAGGGCTCGTTCGAGGAAATCGGCAAGTTTGTGATGCACCGCTCCAAAGACTTTGGGCTCGATAAAGAATACTACCTCGGCGACGGCGTGGTAACGGGCTACGGCACCGTGCACGGCCGCCTAGTGTACGTTTTCTCGCAGGATTTCACAGTGTTTGGCGGCTCGCTGAGCGAGACGCACGCCGAGAAAATCGTCAAAATAATGGACCTGGCCATGAAGAACGGCGCGCCCGTTATCGGCCTCAACGACTCGGGCGGCGCGCGCATTCAGGAGGGCGTGGTGAGCCTCGGTGGCTACGCCGACATCTTCTATAAGAATACACTGGCCAGCGGTGTGGTGCCGCAGCTTTCGGCCATTATGGGGCCGTGCGCGGGCGGCGCGGTGTACTCGCCAGCCATTACGGACTTCATTTTGATGGTCGAAAACACGAGCTATATGTTCGTGACCGGCCCCAACGTGGTGAAAACCGTGACCCACGAAAACGTAACCAGCGAGGAACTGGGCGGGGCCAGCACCCACAGCACCAAGAGCGGCGTAACGCACTTCACGGCGGCCAACGAGGTAGTTATTATTCAGCAGCTCAAGCAGTTGCTGAGCTACATGCCCCAAAATTGCGAGGAAACCGCCCCCGCCGTGGCCTACGAGGCAGACCAGGACGAGCGCCGCCCCGCGCTCGACACCCTCATTCCGGCCAACGCCAACCAGCCCTACGACATTCGAGAAGTTATTGAGGGTCTGATTGATGCGGACTCGTTTATGGAGGTGCACCAGAACTTTGCCGAGAATATTGTGGTGGGCTTTGCGCGGCTGGCGGGCCGCAGCATCGGCATTGTGGGCAACCAGCCGGCCGTGCTGGCCGGCGTGCTCGACATCAATGCCAGCACCAAGGCCGCCCGCTTCGTACGTTTCTGCGACTCGTTTAATATCCCGCTGCTGGTGCTCGAGGACGTGCCCGGCTTTCTGCCCGGCACCGACCAGGAGTGGCGCGGCATCATCACCAACGGGGCAAAACTGCTCTACGCTTTTTGCGAAGCCACCGTGCCGCGCATCACCGTGATTACCCGCAAGGCCTACGGCGGGGCATACGACGTGATGAACAGCAAGCACATCGGGGCCGACCTCAACTTTGCCTGGCCCACCGCCGAAATCGCGGTAATGGGCGCCAAGGGCGCGGCCGAAATCATTTTCAAGCGTGAAATCGCGGCGGCCGAAAACCCGGAGGCCAAATTGCAGGAGAAGGTGGACGAGTACCAGGCCAAATTCGCCACGCCCTACCGCGCCGCCCACCGGGGCTTTGTCGATGAGGTAATTCTGCCTTCGCAAACCCGGCAGAAATTAATTCGCGCCTTTAAAATGCTGGAAAACAAAGTAGATACTTTACCGCGTAAGAAGCACGGAAATATCCCGCTATAATTTTTTAACGCGAAGTTTCGCAAAGTTGAGCGCGAAGTATAGTAAAGCCGGCTTTGCAAAACTTCGCGCCCAACTTCGCGAAACTTCGCGTTAAATCTCACTTTCTATTTATGCGTCCCGAATCGTTCGAATTTCTCGAAAAATACCTCAACAACTCCTCCCCCACCGGCTTTGAGAAAGAAGGCCAGAAACTGTGGCTGGAGTATATCAAGCCCTACATCGACGAGTATTTTGTTGATACCTACGGCACCGTAGTGGGCGTAATCAACCCCGAGGCGAAATACAAAGTTGTTATCGAGGCGCACGCCGATGAGATTTCGTATTTCGTTAATTACATCACCAAGGAAGGCTACCTGTACCTGCGCCGCAACGGCGGCTCCGATGCCCTGGTAGCACCCAGCAAGCGGGTGAATATCTACGGCGAAAAAGGCGTGGTAAAGGGCATTTTTGGCTGGCCGGCCATTCACGTGCGCAAGGTGGAGCAGGACAAAGCGCCCACCATCGAAACCATATTTCTGGATTGCGGCGCCTCGTCGGCCGATGAGGTGGCTGAGCTGGGCATTCACGTGGGCTGCGTGGTCACGTTTGAGGACGAGTTTACCGTGCTCAACGACAAGTACTACGTGGGCCGCGCCCTCGACAACCGCGTGGGCGGCTTCATGGTGGCCGAAGTGGCCCGCATGCTGAAGGAGAACGGCAAAAAGCTACCCTTCGGCCTTTACATCGTGAACGCGGTGCAAGAGGAAATTGGCCTGCGCGGGGCCGAAATGGTGGCCCACCGCATTGCCCCCGACGTGGCCATTATTACCGACGTGACGCACGACACGCAGTCGCCGATGTACGAGAAGAAAACCAGCGGCGATATTTTCTGCGGCAAAGGTCCGGTAATTACCTACGGCCCGGCCGTGCAGAATAACCTGCGCGATTTAATTATTACGACCGCCAAGGAAACGGATATCCCCTTCCAGCGCGCCGCCGCTACCCGCGCCACTGGCACCGATACCGACGCCTTTGCCTACTCGGGCTCGGGCGTGGCTTCGGCCCTTATCTCGCTGCCGCTCAAGTATATGCACACCACCGTCGAAACCGTGCACAAGGACGACGTGGACAGCGTGACGCGCCTCATTTACGAGACGCTGCTGCGCATTGAGGACGGGCAGGATTTCCGGTATTTCAGCTAATCCGTAGCAGCTAGTTGTCCTGTCATCCTGGGCTTGCGAAGGACCTTTTGCATCATGGCCATCGTGCTGACGTAAAAGGTCCTTCGCAAGCTCAGGATGATTTTTTTTATGGATTTACCCCTTTCGCTCCCGCTCACCGTTACCGACCAGCTGGGCCGCCGCGTGGCGGTGCCATTTCCCCCGCAGCGCATCGTGTCGCTGGTGCCCTCGCAAACCGAGTTATTATTTGACTTGGGTTTAGGAAGCCGGGTAGTGGGGGTTACCAAATTCTGCACTCACCCGCCCGAGGCGCGGCACAATGCGGTGATAATCGGGGGCACCAAGAATTTTGACTTCGAGAAAATAGCGGCGCTGAAACCCGATTTATTGATTGGTAATAAAGAGGAAAACTACCAGGCTGGTATTGAGCAATTAGCGGCGACCTATCCCGTGTGGCTGAGCGATATCAGCACGCTGCCGCAGGCGCTGGATATGATTAAGCGAGTGGCTTTTAGTACGGGCGAAAAAGCGCGCGGCGAAGTACTCGCTGTCGAAATTGCTGCTTCCTTCACTGCGCTTCAATCAGTTGAGGCCACGGCAACGGCGGCCTATCTCATTTGGCGCAAGCCGTACATGGTAGCAGCCAGCGGTACGTTTATCGACGATATGCTGGGCCGGGCCGGTTTTCGCAACGTATTCGCTGGCCTAGGCCGCTACCCGGAAATAACGGCGGAGCAATTGCGCGCCGCCGCGCCCGCGCGCATCCTGCTATCATCGGAACCTTATCCCTTTGGCGCAAAGCACGTTGCTGAGTTTCAGGAAATTTGCCCGGCGGCGGAAATTCAGATTGTGGATGGCGAATTATTCAGCTGGTACGGGAGCCGGCTGCGGCTGTCGGCGGCTTATTTCCAGACCCTTAAGACGACGCGGGGGCCGAAATAACCAGGCTGGCAATACCTTGCGGCCCTTACCTCCCCCGCCCTATGGACCAGCGCATTATCAATCTCTTCGACGAGTACACGCACCGCCCGCTGTCGCGCAAGGAATTTCTGGACCGGCTGCTGACGCTGGCCGGCACGGTGGCGCTGGCCACCACGGCCCTTTCGGTGCTGGAGCCGGGCTACGCCCAGGCCGCCACCGTGCAGCCGCTTGCCAACGACCTGGTGGAGGAAACCGTGACCTGGCCCGGCGACGGAGCCACCATGAGCGGCTACCTGGTGCACCCCAAGGGCAGGAAAAAACGCGGCGCGGTAATAGTAGCTCACGAAAACCGAGGTCTTACGCCTCATATTCAAGATGTTACGCGGCGGGTGGCGCAGGTGGGCTACCTGGCGCTGGGCGTCGATGCGCTGTCGGTAGCCGGGGGCACGCCGGCCGATGAGGACAAGGGCCGCGAGCTAATTGGCCAGCTCGACGCGACCAAAAACCTGAACAACTACCTCGCCGCCCTCACCTACCTGCGCGCCCGGCCCGATTGCAACGGCCGCACTGGCTGCGTGGGCTTCTGCTGGGGCGGCGGGCTCGCCAACCAGCTGGCGGTGCACGACCCCAAGCTCGACGCCGCCGTGGCCTATTATGGCCAGCAGCCCAAAGCCGAGGACGTGCCCCAGATTAAAGCCAACATTATGCTGCACTACGGCGGCCTCGACCAGCGCATCAACGCCAGCATCCCGGCCTACGAAGCGGCACTGAAAGCCGCCCACACGCCCTACGAGCTTTTTGTGTACGAGGGGGTTAACCATGCCTTTAATAACGACACTTCGCCCGCCCGCTACAACGCCGAGGCGGCTAAACTGGCCTGGGAACGCACGCTGCGGCTATTTAAGGCGAAGCTGGGGTAATAGCGCAAGGTCTCGCCAGGTTAAAAGAGGTTTCGCAAGGGCAGGTGAGGCTCTTTTTTGAGTCGACGTACTTTGCGAAACCTCTTTTAACCTGGCGAGACCTTGCGCTATTTTACGCGGGGCCTTTGCGCAGGCACCTACTGCGGCTTTGCGGCGGCGGGCAGCGGCTTGCGGGGCAGCTTCTGGTCGCGCATGGCGGCGTTGTACACGAAGGAGGCCACTACTACCGAGGCCTGCTTGAGGTCGTCGGCCACGAGGCGGTCGTAGGTGTCCTGGTTGGAGTGGTGGGTGCGGGCGAAGTAATCGAGGCCATCCTGGATGAACTGGAAGCCGGGCAGGCCCACCGCGTCGAAGGCCACGTGGTCGGTGCTGCCGGTGTTGCGCGAGGTGACGGTGGTAGCGCCCATATCGGCGAAAGGGGCGAGCCAGGTGGTGAAAATGGGCTTCACGGCCTCGTTGCCCTGGGCGTAGATACCCCGGATTTTACCCGCCCCATTGTCGAGGTTGAAGTAAGCCGACAGCTTCTCGTGGTCGGGCTTGAGCAGCATGGTGGCAGGGTCGGCGAAGTGGTTTTTTACGTAGTTGCGCGAGCCGTGCAGGCCCTCCTCCTCCTCGCCCCACAGGGCAATGCGGATGGTGCGGCGCGGCTTGAGGCCGCTGGCTTTCAGAATGCGCACGGCCTCCATCATCACGGCTACGCCGGCGGCGTTGTCGGTGGCGCCGGTGGCGGCGTGCCACGAGTCGAGGTGGCCACCGAGCATGACGACCTCACTTTTCAGCTTCTTATCGGTGCCGGGAATTTCGGCCACCACGTTATAGCCCTTGAGGTCCTGGGTCTGGAAACGGGTTTTGGTTTCCAGCTCTACTTCGACCGGAATACCAGCCTCCACGAGGCGAATAAGGCGCAGCTGGTCCTCGCTCGACATTTCCAGCTCGGGCAATACCGGCTTGGCATCGGCGGCGTAGGGCGCGCCGTTGGTGGTGAACACGGTGCCGTCGGAGCCGCGGCCGGGGCTGAGCACGGCAGCCGCGCCTTCGGCCAGCAGCATATCGTTCAGCTTCTGGCGCAGGGCGCGGGCGGCCAGCAGGGCGGCGCGGCGGGCCTCGGGGTTGGCTTCGGCGGGGCGGTTGGCGGCGGTGGGGGCCCCGCCGCCAGCGGGCGCGTCGGCCAGCTTTTGCAGGTCTTCGGCGCTCAGGCGCTTGGCGTCGGGCTCGAAGTTGGGGGTGGGTGGCGTGGCCACGGGCAGCACCACTATTTTATCGCGCAGCTGGCCCTGGTACTTGGCCAGGTCAGCTTCCTCCTTGGCATTCACGTAGATAACCGGCTTGCGCAGGCTGCCGGCGGTGCTGGGCGTCCAGGCCTTGGGCACGCCAATGAGGGCGTGGTAGTAAGGGGCCGTCATGGCCACGTAACTCTTGTCGATATCCCAGCCGCGGCCGAAATCGCCCCAGGCTTCCACGTTGGCATTGGCCAGGCCGTAGTCGGTGAGGCGCTTTTTGGTCCAGGCGTTGGCGCGGGCCAGGCCCTCGGAGCCGGCCAGGCGCGGGCCACACACGTCGGTGAGGTAGAAGGCCGTTTCCATTACCTTGGAGCGGTTGAGGCCTTCGTCCTTGATTTTGGCTAGCGCGGCGGCGTCCAGCTTGTCGGGGGTTTGGCTGGCGCCGGCGGGCGCTTGGGCCAGGGCGGGAGCGGCCAACAGGCTAGCGGCAACGAGGGTAAGGAAAGTTTTTTGCATCCAGAAATGCGGGTTGGTTTGACAAAAGGCAATGGTGCTGCAAAGAGAAGGACACCAGCTGCGGCGCGGGCGTTGCGTATGGCGGCCGGGCACGCCACGCAACGGCAAGCCGCAAAACCGCGACCATGCCTGTCAATCTACCGCCCGGCTACCTAATTACGCTCGGCCGCTGCGCCCTAAGTACACAAAGTTAAATCTTGCAAAGGTCTCATTATAAATATTTTATGAAAATACCTTAACTACCTGCCGTTCGCCTGGGCAGCTAGCAAGCGTTTCGCGCGGCCCTCAACCCGCGGGCCATTTATCCGTTTGGCGAGATTGGCCGGTTGCCGCGAGCAGGTAACCAACCGCCAATAACCTTTGCCGTACTCACTCGGTTGAAGTTTCTTATGAAGATTTTATCCTGCACCGCACGAGGTCTTTTTCGGACCTTTTTGACGTGCCTGCTACTGGGGCCGGGCTTGGCTTGGGGCCAGCGCCAATTGCCTGCCCCACCCCCGCCGCCGGCCGGGCCGCTCACCCTTCAGCAGTGCCTGGGCTACGCGCTGGCCTACCAGCCGCTGGTGCGCCAGGCCCGCCTCGACGAGGGCATTGCCGATGCCGGCAACCGCGTGTCGCTGTCGGCTTGGCTGCCGCAGGTGAATGCCACGGCCGTGGGCCAGCACTATTTTGGGCTGCCGTTTACCGTTTTTCCTGACCCTACCACGGGTATCTCCACGCCGCGCCAGCTGGGCGTGAAAAACGTGACGACCCTGGGCGTGGCCGGCACGCAGGTTATCTATAATAACGATGTGCGCCTGGCCGCCCGCCAAGCGCCCCTTAACCGGCTGGCGGCGGGCCAGAACACGATTAACAATAAGATTGCGACCGTGTCGGACGTGAGCAAAGCGTTTTACAGCGTGTTGCTATCGCAGCGCCAGGCGGCCGTGTTTGATGCGGATATCCGCCGCCTCACGCGCAACTTCGTGGATGCCCGCAACCGCTACGACGCGGGCATTGTGGACAAAACCGACTTTTTACAGGCCCAGATTTCCCTCAATAACTCGAAGGCCAGCCGCAAGCAGTCGCTGGAAGCCGTGAACTCCAACACCGCCTATTTACAGCAGCTGATGGGACTGCCGGCCACCCGGCTCGTGCAGCTTAAGTACGATACGCTGCAACTGGAGCGCGAGGCTGTAGTAGATACGCTGGCCCAGCTCGACCCCACCAATCGCATTGAGTACCAACAGGTACTGACCCAGAAGTCGTTGCAAGGCACGACGGTCGATTATTACCGGCTGGGCTTTTTGCCGGCGCTGTCGGCCTTTGGCAACTACAACTCGGTGTACCAGGCCAATGCCGTGAGCGACCAATATCAGAAACGCTTCCCCAACTCGTACGCGGGCATGCAGGTGGCGCTGCCGCTGTTCACGGGCTTCCGGCGCACCCAGAATCTGCGCCTGGCCCGCCTGCAAGACCAGCGCGTGGATGAAGACCTGCTCGGCACCCGCAACCAGGTAACCACCGAGTATGCCACCGCGCTGGCCAACTACAAAGGCTACTACGAAGCCTACGTGCAGAGCCGCGAAAACCTCGACCTCTCGCGCCAAGTGTACACCGTGGTGGATATCCAATACCGCGAAGGCATTAAGGCTTACCTCGACTTGCTGGTGGCCCAAACCACACTCCGCACCTCGCAGCTCAACTACTACAGCGCCTTGTTTCAGGTTTTGACCAGCAAGGTCGAGTTGCTGCGCACGCAGGGCGTACTGCCCACTTCTTATTAATTTCCGCTTCCTATAAATGAAGACCAACTACCTGGCGCTGTGTGCCATTGCGGGCCTGCTAGCCAGCACCGCGTGCGGCAAAAAAGAAGAAAAGAAAAACGCTGCCCCCCCGCCCACCCCCGTGAGCGTGGTAACGGCCAGCACGACCCCCGCCGTGTACTACGACCAGTACCCCGCCACGGTAGTGGCCCTCAAAACCGTGGAGCTGCGCTCGCAGGTGACGGGCTTTATCACGAGCCTCAATTTCCAGGAAGGCGAGCTGGTGCCGGCCGGCAAGGTGCTGTACGAGATTGACAAGCGCCAGTTTGAGGGCGCCTACCAGCAGGCGCTGGCCAACCTGCGCAGCGCGCAGGCCTCGGCCCAGAATGCCCAGGTAAACCAGGTGCGCTACCAGCGCCTGCTTCAGCAGGATGCCGTGGCGCGCCAGCTGGCCGAAAACGCCAGCACCACCGCCAGCACCGCCTCGGCGCAGGTGGCGGCGGCGCAGGCGGCCGTTACTATTGCGCGCACCAACCTGGGCTTTGCCACCATCAAAGCGCCGTTTGCGGGGCGCATCGGCATTTCGCAGGTGCGGCTGGGGGCACAGGTGAGCGCGGGTACCACGCTGCTCAACACGATTTCGAGCGAGAACCCGATTGCGGTGGACTTTGCGGTGAATGAGACTAACATTCAGCGCTTTATTACGCTGCAAGACCAAAAAGGCGCGGTGAGCGACTCCGTGCTGCGCTTCGTGCTGCCCAGTGGCCAGGCCTACAAGCAGCCGGGCAAAATCCAGACCATCGACCGGGCCGTGGATGCCCAGACTGGTACCATCACGGTACGCGTGCAGTTTGCCAACCCCCAGCGCCAGCTCAAGGATGGCCTCAGCGGCGTGCTCAAGGTGCTGAATACGCAGTCGGGCAGCCGCCTCGTCATTCCCAACAAAGCCATTGTGGAGCAGATGGGCGAGAACTTCGTGTATGTGGCCCTCGGCGACAGCGCCAAGCAGCGCAAGGTGCAGCTCGGCCCGCGCCTGCGCGATGATATTGTGATTCTCAGCGGTATCAAAAACGGGGATAAAATCGTGACCGAAGGCGTGCAGAAGCTGCGCGACGGCGGCAAAATTCAGGTGAGCGCCCCCGGTGCAGCAGTGGCGGCCCCGGCCGGGCCGCCGGCTGCCAAATAATATTGGCTGTTAGCTGATAGCTGTTAGCTGTTAGCTCCTCTCTGCTAGCTTCTTACAAAAGCTATCGGCTAACAGCTATCAGCTAACAGCTTAAAACAATGATTGCAGAAACCTTTATTCGCCGGCCCGTCACTGCCATTGTTGCCTCGCTGGTAATCGTGCTGGTGGGCGTGCTGGCCATGCTGAACCTGCCCATCGGGCAGTACCCCGAAATCACGCCGCCCACGGTGTCGGTAACGGGTAGCTACATCGGGGCCGACGCCCAAACCGTGGAGCAAACCGTGGCCACGCCCGTGGAAGTGCAGGTGAACGGTACCCCCGGCATGACCTATCTGCAAAGCAACAGCACCAGCAACGGGCAGATGAGCATGACGGTGAACTTTGAGGTGGGCACCGACATCAACATTGCCGCCCTCGACGTGCAGAACCGGGTGGGCATTGCCACCCCTACCCTTCCGCAAGAAGTTCAGCGCCTGGGCCTTACGGTGCGCAAGCGAAACCCCAGCATCTTGATGCTCGTGGCCATGTACGCGCCCAAGGGCAGCCACAGCACCACCTTTCTCGACAACTACGCCAACGTGTTTATCAAGGACGCGCTGCTGCGGACCAAGGGCGTGGGCGACATTGTGAGCCGGGCCGATGACTTCTCGATGCGCATCTGGCTCAAGCCCGATAAGCTGGCCCAGCTGGGCGTGACGGCGGCCGACATTTCGGCCGCCCTGGCCGAGCAGAATGCCCAGATTGCGGCCGGCTCCATTGGTGCGCCGCCCGCCCAAAAAGGGCAGTCGTTCGAGTACATCGTCACGGTGCAGGGCCGCCTGGCCACCATTGAGCAGTTTGGCAACGTCATCGTGAAAACCCGGCCCACCGACGGCTCGCTGGTGTATCTCAAGGACGTGTCGCGCATTGAGTTGGGCAAGTTCAACTACGCCAACAACTCGTTTGTGGATGGCAAGCGCGCCTCCTACCTACTTGTGTACCAGGCACCTGGCGCCAATGCCCTGGCTACCTACGACAACGTGCTGGCCACCATGAACCAGCTGAAGAAGCAGTTCCCGGCCGACCTCGACTACATCGTGCCCTTTGAGGCGGCGAGCGTGGTGAAGGTGTCCATTAAGGAGGTGGTCGAAACGCTGGGCGAGGCCCTGCTGCTGGTTATCATCGTGGTGTTCGTGTTTCTGCAAAGCTGGCGCTCCACGCTCATCCCGGTACTCGCCATTCCGGTGTCCATTATCGGCACATTTATCTTCTTTATTCCGCTGGGCTTTACCATTAACACGCTGACGCTCTTTGGTTTCGTGCTCGCCATTGGTATTGTGGTCGATGACGCCATTGTGGTGGTGGAGGCCGTGGAAGTGAACATGAACGAGCGCAAGATGAGCCCCCTGGATGCCACCCTGGAGGCCATGCGCGAGATATCGGCCCCGGTTATTGCCATTGCCCTCATTTTGGCGGCGGTGTTTGTGCCGGTGGGCTTCATTCCGGGCATCACGGGGCGGCTGTATCAGCAGTTTGCCATCACCATCGCCATCTCGGTGCTGATTTCGGCCTTCGTGGCTTTGTCACTCACGCCGGCCCTGTGCGTGCTGCTCCTCAAGCCGCACGAGGAAGGCGAGCATGGCGAGCCTAAAGGCCTGCTAAACAAAGGTTTCAAGAAATTCAACGACTGGTTTGGCCGCGTTACCGAGAAGTATGGCAACGGGGTGCAGCGCGGCATCAAGCACTCGCGCTTCGTGGTGATTATCCTGCTTTGCATTTTGGTGGGGGCCGGGTTGCTGTTCCGCAGCAAGCCCAGCGGCTTCCTGCCCACCGAGGATGAAGGCCGCATTATCATCACCTTCAACCTGCCCGAAGGTGCCTCCACGGGCCGCACCGTGGCCACGCTGCAAGAGATGATGAAGGAACTGAGCAAGACCAAAGGCATCGCGCACTACGCGGCGCTGGGCGGCCTCAACGCCGTTAACTTCTCCTCCAAATCGAACTCCGGCACCATTTTCTGCCAGCTCCAGCCCTGGGAGGACCGCAAGGCCAAAGAACTGCAGCTAACTGGCCTCATGGCCAGCGTGCAGCAGCGCATGGCGCGCTTTAAGGAGGCTACGACGGTGGTTATTTCGCCGCCGGCCATTCCAGGCCTGGGTAACACGGGCGGCTTCTCGTTCATTTTTCAGGAACGCGAAGCCGGGGGCGATATTCAGGCATTTGATGCCAACCTGCAAAAATTTCTGGGGGCCATTCGCAAGCGGCCCGAAATCGCGTCGGGTTTCTCGTTTTTCACCGCCAACACGCCGGGCTATAAGCTCGAAATCGACCGCCTGAAGGCCAAGAAGCTGGGCGTATCCATCACGGAAATTGGCAACGCGCTGCGCACCTACCTGGGCAGCGCCTACGTCAACGACTTCACGCTCTATGGCCGCACGTTCCGCGTAGTGGCGCAGGCCGACTCGTCGTACCGCGGCGATATCTCCGACCTGGGCCAGTACTACGTGCGCAACGCCGCTGGCGGCATGGTGCCGCTGAGCACGCTCACCACGTACAAGCGCACCGAAACGGCCCCGCTCATCTCGCACTACAACCTGTTTCGGGCGGCCGAAATCAACGGCAACCCGGCCCCCGGCTACAGCTCGGGCGACGCCATTAAGGCCCTCCAGGAAACCGCCGCGCAGATTCTGCCCCAGGGCTATGGCTTCGAGTTTTCGGGTTTGAGCCGCGAAGAATTGCTGGCCGGCGGCCAAACGATTTACATCTTCGCGCTGTCCATCATCTTCGTGTTCCTCTTTCTGGCCGCGCTGTATGAAAGTTGGTCGGTGCCGTTCTCGGTGCTGCTGGCCGTGCCGGTGGGTATTTTTGGGGCCATCCTGGCGCTCATTTTCCTACCCAAGCTCACCAACAACGTGTACGCCCAAATCGGGATGATTACGCTCATCGGCCTCTCGGCCAAGAACGCCATTCTGATTGTCGAGTTTGCCAAGGAGCGCGTAGATAAGGGCATGCCGCTGGTCGATGCCACGCTCGAAGCCGTGCGCCAGCGCCTGCGCCCCATTATCATGACCTCGCTGGCGTTTATCCTGGGTATTCTGCCGCTGGTGTTCGCTTCCGGCGCGGGGGCCCAAAGCCGCCAGACGCTGGGCTGGACGGTGCTCGGCGGCATGCTGTCGGCTACGGGCATGGGCATTTTCATCGTGCCGGTGCTCTACGTCATCATCACGCGCTTCGCCTACGGCAAAGAAAAGCTGGCTGAGCTGGAGAAAAACTACAAGCCCGACGAGGAGCACGGCGGTCCTAAACCCGACGAGCCGCAGCCCCAAGGCGACGCCCCGGGCGCGCCCGTACCGGCCTAGTACCTTTGAGTTGAAAACGAAGAAAGCCAGGTCGCAGGACCTGGCTTTCTTCGTTTTCAACCCGTTCAGGAAGTTGCCAGAATGTCATGCCGACCGCGGGGAAGCACCTCACGTGTGGTACTAACTCAATCGCTCAACGATGCGAGCGAGATGCTTCCCTGCGGTCGGCACGACGTTCTGATAGACCTTATATTACCCCCTGAATCATCCTCCCCCTGATGCGCTTTTTACGCTTACTGCTCCTGCTGCTCCTAGCCAGCGGCCCCGCCTGCGGCCAGCCCACGTTCACCAACCCGCTGCTGCCCGCCGGGGCCGACCCATGGGCCATCTACCACGCGGGCAGCTACTACTACATGCATACCACGGGCCGCGACCTCAGCATCTGGAAAACGGCGAGCCTCGCGCAGCTTGGGCAGGCCACCAAAACCGTTATCTGGACGCCGCCCGCCACGGGCCCCTACTCCAAGGAAATCTGGGCCCCCGAGCTGCATTTTCTGGCCGGTAAGTGGTACGTGTACTTCGCCGCCGACGGGGGCAGCAACAACGACCACCGCCTCTACGTGCTCGAAAACCCCGCCCCCGACCCTACTACGGGCAAGTGGACGCTAAAAGGCGAACTCAAAACGCCCGGCAACAAGTGGGCCATCGACGGCTCGGTCTTCGAAAGCCAGGGCCGGCTCTACGCCCTGTGGTCGGGCTGGGAGGGTGATGAGAACGGCCGCCAGGACATTTACCTGGCTCGCCTCAGCAACCCCTGGACCATCAGCGGCCCGCGCGTGCGCATCTCCGACCCGCGCTTTGGCTGGGAGCAGCATGGCCTGCTGCCTCGCTTCGCGCCCGGCGAGCCAGCGATGGTGCTCGTCAACGAAGGCCCGCAGTTCTTGGCCAGCCCCAACGGCCGGGTCAACGTAGTGTATTCGGCCAGCGGCTGCTGGACCGATTTTTACGCCCTGGGCCTGGTCTGGGCCGAGCCGGGGGCCGACCTGCTCAACCCCGCTTCCTGGCATAAGGAGCCGCAGCCCGTGTTCCGCGCCCAAAACGTGCAGGGCACCTACGCGGCGGGCCACAACAGCTTCTTCGACTCGCCCAACGGCAAGCAGCACTGGATTCTCTACCACGCCAACGCCGAGCCGGGCCAGGGTTGCGGCCGCGCCCGTACCCCGCGCATGCAGCCCTTCACCTTCGCCGCTGACGGCGCGCCCGTTTTTGGCGACCCGCTCCCGCTGGGTGAGTTGCTGTCAGTGCCCGATGCTAAGTAGTGCGTCAAAGGCATGCAAAGTCGTCCGTCATTGCATAAGACTTATTTGATTCAAGAAAACATCCCGCTAAACAGAAAAAGCCTGACTAAATTAGCCAGGCTTTCTCTGTTCATACCGAATTCGGGCAACGGGATTTACTCCCCCGCCTTCTCCATCATATCGGCCAGCACCTGCGAGATGCCGGTGCTGCTGAAACCGCCGTCGTGCATCAGGTTTTGCATGGTTACGTAGCGCGTGAAGTCCGAAAACAGCGATACGCAGTAGTCAGCGCAGGCCTCGGCGGGCGCGTTGCCGAGGGGCGACATTTTCTGGGCGTACTCATAAAACGCGTTGAAGCCCGCAATGCCGGTGCCCGCCGTGGTTTTGGTGGGCGACTGCGAAATGGTGTTCACGCGCACCTTTTTGAGGTGGCCCAGGCGCTGGCCGTAGCTGCGGGCAATGCTTTCGAGCACCGCCTTGGCCTGCGCCATATCAGTGTAGTCGAGGAACGCGCGCTGGGCAGCTATGTAGCTGAGGGCTACCACGCTACCCCACTCGTTGAAGGCATCCTGCTTTTCGGCCACGGCCAGCATCTTGTGCAGCGACAGCGCCGACACGTCGAGCGTCTGCTGGAAAAACTTGTAGTCGAGGTCGCCGTAGCTCTTGCCCTTGCGGATGTTGGCGCTCATGCCAATGGAGTGCAGCAGGAAGTCGATTTTGCCCCCAAAGTGCGCCTGCGCCTCCGTAAACAGCGTGCCCAGCTCTTCCATCGACGTGGCGTCGGCCGGAATGATGGGCGCGTCAATCTCGGCGGCCAGCGCCTTTATTTCGCCCATGCGCATGGCCAGCGGAGCGTTGGTGAGCACAATGCGGGCACCCTGCTCGTGGGCCTTCTGGGCTACTTTCCAGGCAATGGATTGGGAATTGAGCGCGCCGGAGATAATGCCGACTTTGCCGGCGAGGAGGTTGGAGGACATGCAGTGAAATGGTGAAATGGTGAACTGCTATGGAGGACCCCCAGGCAGCACCCAGAAATAAGGCCGCAAGTTACGGATTTGCGGCCGCCTCTTTAGCCGGATGCCGGCTGCACCCCGGCTTTCCTACTTAAATTCGTCGGCAAGCCTTCAAGCAAAATGCCTTATCGGCACTTATGCAAATCTACTTGATAGCTAGACTCTATAACCTGCGTATCCAAGTGGTACTGGTAACCTTGCAGTACCATGAATGCCCCTAGCAGTGCAGTAGCAGCAACCACCTGCGTCAGTGAATCCTTCTGTCTTTCGAGTACAAGTCGTCCCTGCTCCGTTCGCTTTATCGTCCATTGCACCGTCCCTATTGCCAGGCAACTCACTAGCAACCTGTAGCCTAGCGAAACCTTGGCGGCAGTCAGGGCGGCATCGTGGTTGGCGAGAAACGCCTGCCGGCAGGCCAGGGGGCTAGCGAAGCCTTTTTTCCACTTATCCAGCAAGTCACCGCGCGTGGCCAGGGTCAGCCAGTGCCCAGGCTCCAGAGCGCCTGTGTGAGGCAGCCGGTAAACTATTTTTTTCATTGTGCTGGTTTTATAAACAACCTCACTGGCTGGCCGAAATAACTAAAGAAAAGCGGGCCGGAAATAGCCCGTCCCGCTTTAGTTCATCTGTTCGGTCTGCCTCAAGTGTAAAGATTGTTCCTCTTACGTTCGCACTACAAGGCTAGAAAAAAACTAATTGAAATTTTTCTCCTACAACATGAGCCGAATACCAAACTGCCCAGTACATTATCGAGGCGATACCAAATGGCACAAGCACTGAAAATAACCAAGCATTAAGATAATGCCCCTCCTTAAAGGATTTTAACCCTCGGTTTATTACATTCATTTGCACACCAAATGCTAAAATCATTATTGGAAGAGCGAAATGTTGGTGTCTAAAGTGCTGCCAGGATGCGTTCATTACTAGCATGACACAAAAGAGCTGCACGGACGCAAACGAATAAAAGTTTCTTGAATAGTACATAGCTAGTTGCGGCATCCTGCCAATGCGGATTGGTAATCAGCCTCAATTCCATTGAGCGAAGATGAGAACCTATAAATTACAGGCCAGCACATCCAGTAGCGTAAATACCCCCCACGCCACCGCCAATTACCGGAGCAAAAGGTCCGGTTTCGATGGCTATTCCAGTAGTATATGTAGCTACTTCACCAGCCGACCAGCCGCAACCAAGTAGACCTGCTATCATTTCTGACGTAGCTACATTTTTATCGCTCTGCCTCTTAACTTCGGCATTTTGCCTACAAGAGTACCAAGGACCATTAGTACCATCATTATAAGCCTCTTCATTATTCATGCTAGGGCCACATTCATCACAGTTGTTGTAGTGGCAATCAGAGCATATATCACCATTGCGAAGTGTTTTGGCCGTTTGCTTTGCCGCTAGCGGTTGATGAGCAAAAATTACCGGGTATTTGCGTCCCAGTTTATTAGAAGCTAACTGCGGCGCTTCGGTCAAAACAGATAAGGGAAGCCTCTCTAAAAATATCCCTGACTTGGCCAGTTTTCCTTTTGCACTCGTAAACTGGCTCAGGTGAACAAGGTACTGATTCACGTCCTTAAAGCTTAGAAGCTTGATAGCCAGTACCAGGCTATCCTTATCATTACGGCTCAGCAGCAGGCTAACCCGTTTGCTCATTGCTATCCGCTTTGGTTCGCTATGGGCATCGCGCAGGTTATTATAGAGCACGTCTCGCATGTCGGAGGTCAGCGTAACGATACGTAGGAAGGAGGTATCAGCGACTATCGCCTGAGCGGATAGCTGCACCGGAACAACTCCCTTACTTTGGTCGGATGAGCATTGCAGCAAGATTACTGAGCAGGCAGGAAAATAGAAACGCTCGAATTAAAAGTAGCTTCATGTGGAAAAGAGTTGGTGAAGTAGTTGAGGCAAATCTAGTACAAAACTTCTTCTATACAACTCTGGTCAAAGCTTCTTTTATTCCGCTAGAACTTCGCCGCGCAGCGCCAGCAGCTCGCGGGCGCTTTGCAGGGCATTTTCGCTGGGCTTGGCTCCAGCAATCATGTGCGCAATTTCCTTGATGCGGTCCTCCGGGCTCAGCTGCCGGATGCGGCTCACGGTGCGGTCGGCGCGGTCTTCCTTGTACACAAAGTAGTGGGTATCGCCGGCTGCCGCCATTTGCGGCAGGTGCGAAATGGCCACCAGTTGGTGCTTGTGCGCCATCTGCTGCATCATGCGGCCCACCTTCACCGCAATCTCGCCGCTGATACCGGTGTCGATTTCATCAAACACAATCGTGGGCAGCGCCGTTTTATCTGCCAGCATGTACTTGATGCACAGCATCAAGCGCGAAAACTCGCCGCCCGAAGCGGCCTTGCTCAGCGTTTGGGGCTGCGCGCCCTTGTTGGCCGTGAACAGGATGCTCACCACATCGGAGCCGCTGGCGGCCAGCGGGCCGGTTTTGTGCTCCACCACAATGCGGGCGTGGGGCATGCCCAGGTCGGCCAGCAGCGCGCTCAACTCCTTCTCAAACTTGGGGAAAGCCTTGCGGCGGCTGTCCGAAAGCTTGGATGCCTGGGTGGTGGCCTGCTTGAGGGCCGCGTCCGAATCTTTGCGCAGGCGCGTAATTTCCTTGTCCAGGTTCAGCACCGAGCCCACTTTCTGGCGCAGCGTTTCGCGGGTTTCGAGCAAGCCGGGCACGTCGCGGCGCTGGTGCTTGCGCTGCAAGTTGTAGAGCACCGTGAGGCGCGCTTGCAGCTCCTCGGCACGGGCGGGGTCGCCCTCGGTGCGGCGCTCGGCAGTTTCGACCTCGTCGGCAATATCGTGCAGCTCAATCAGGCAGCTTTCCAGGCGCTGGCGCAGCTCGCGGAAGTGCTCGGAGTAGCCCCCCACCTGCCCCAGCAGCGTGGAGGCGTCCTTCATGGTGCCGGTGGCGCAGCTCTCGCTGTCGCGCAGGCCGTGCAGCGCCTGGCTCAGCTTGTACTTTATTTCCTCGGCGTGCTCCAACTGCTTCACCTCTTGCTCCAGGGCTTCTTGGTCCTCTTTGTCGAGGCTGGCTTCTTCTAACTCACTCAACAGAAAGCTGTTGTAATCCAATTCCTTGCTGGCCTGCACGGCCTGGTCTTCCAGCGCCCGGAGGTCGGTTTCGAGGCGGCGGTACTGGCGGTAGGCGCTGCCATACTGCGTGCGGGTGGGCACAAGGTTAGCGTAGAGGTCGAGCAGGTTAAGCTGAAACACGCCATCGCCCAGCAGCAGCGTATCGTGCTGCGAGTGAATGTCCATTAGGTTGGCGCCAATCTTACGCAGCGCGTCCAGCGTCACCGGCGTGTCGTTCACAAACGCCCGCGACTTGCCCGCGGGACTAATCTCGCGCCGCAAAATGCACTGCGTATCATAGTCCAGGTCTTCCGACTCAAAAATATCCTGCAACTGGTAATTCGTAATGTCGAACTGCCCCTCAATCACGCACTTACGCTCGGTATGGAAGAGCATCCGCGAATCGGCCCGGTTGCCGAGTAATAGCCCAATGGCTCCCAGCATAATGGATTTGCCCGCCCCCGTTTCGCCGGTAATAATGTTGAGCAGCGGCGACGGCCGCATCTCTAATTGCTCAATCAGAGCGTAATTCTGAATACGTAAATCGACTAACATAAATCGCTGATTTAAACAGATTGCGCTGATTTCGCTGATTCTATCGGCGCGTTATAGCTTTCTTTTTGTTTTGCTTTTTTAGCTCTACCGAACCCGCCCGTCCTTGCGAGCGCAACGCAGTGGAGCGCGGCAATCTTTCCTTGGTCGTTCGCATAAGCTGGTTAGTAACCCCAGCGTGAAGGAAAGATTGCCGCGCTCCACTGCGTTGCGCTCGCAAGGACGAACGGGTTCGGGTAAGCCCGGTAGAGCAAACCCACCTTGATTAATTTATTTTCCGTGCTTCTGCCCCCATGCATCGCTAATTGCTGGCGCCCGAATCAGTGAAATCAGCGAAATCTGTCTAAATCAGCGATTAATTGTTTGGTACTTGGCCAGGTTACCGGGGTCTACATCGGTGAGCAGCGTGAGTAGCTGCTGCTTCTGCTGAATGTCGGTGCTGGTGCGGAAGATATTGGTAATCTCGTCGGCCTTGGCATCGAAGAAAGCGCGCAGGAACAACGTATTGGGGCGCACGGTATTTGCTTTTTGAATACCCGTGAGCGCCGCCAAAATGGAGGTGCGCGCCTCGTCGGGCTTCTCAATAAAAATATCCATACCCTGCCGGTAGTAGGCATACAGGCCGGTGCGGAAGGCTTCCAGCTGCGGGTCGGTGAGGTTATTGAGCAGCCAGTAGCGGTTACGGGGGCTAGCATCGGTCCAGCCACCATCCGACTCATTGGTAATCGTTTGGCTGCTAGAGTATTGCATAATCACCCGCGCCTGGTCGTAGTACGTAGTGCCCCCGAACTTAGCAAACGAATCCTGGTCGCTACCAATCGCCAGGTAGGCGTAAAAGGCCAGCAGCGACGATAAATTGCCCACAAAGTTGCTGGGCGAAAAATCGAGCGGCGTCTGCGGGGTATAGTTGAAATTAAAGCTCCGGTCGTTGATGCTTAGCAAGTTGGTTTCGTAGCCAGTGCCGTACACGGGCCGGGTGGCAATGAGACGCATGGTGCTCTGGTACGTGCCGTTCTGCGGAATGCCCGTGATGCCCACAAATAGGCGCAGCTTGATGCGCTCCTCGGGCCGGTAGGTCTGCCGCGTCCAGGTGCGCGTATTTAGGTAGGCCGTCATGTCCTTTTGCAGCTGCGCCACGAGCGTGGGGTCGGTAATCGTCACGTTTTCCAGCGAGATAACTACCTGCGCATTAAGCTCTTGCGCCTGGGCGCTATGCGTAGCCGCCACCCCAACCAGCAACGATAACAGCACCAACAACTTACGCATACACAGCAGAAAAACGGGTCAGAATAAGCGATACCAGCGTGCGGGCCAGTTCGGTTTTGGCTTGTAATTCAAAGTTAAGCACCTCCCCGGCCCGGTCGAGCACGGTCACCTTGTTGGTATCGTGGCCGAAGCCCGCCCCGGCATCGCGCAACGAGTTGAGCACCACCAGGTCGAAGTTTTTGCGACGCAGCTTGTCCTGGGCATGCGCCAGCTCGTTGGTAGTTTCCAACGCAAAACCAACGGCAAATTGTTCAGCCCGCTTGCTTTGGCCGAGCGTGGCGGCAATGTCCACGTTCTTCACCAGCTCCAGGGTGAGCGTTTCGCCCGCTTTCTTGATTTTTTCGGCGGCCACAGTGGCCGGCCGGTAGTCAGCCACGGCGGCGGCAAACACCCACACATCGGCCAGCGGCGTGGCCAGCGCGGCCGCCTCGTACATCTGCTGGGCCGTTTCGACGTGCACCGTGGTAATGAGCGGGTTACTGGGCGAGGGCAGCGCCGTGGGGCCGCTCACCAACGTTACGGCTGCGCCGGTGGCGGCAAAGGCTTCGGCCAGGGCGTAGCCCATTTTGCCAGTCGAGCGGTTGCCCAGGAAGCGTACCGGGTCGAGAGGTTCGTAGGTGGGGCCGGCGGTGAGGAGAACGCGCATGAAATGTAGGGTAAGCTTTAGCTTGCCTTTTTGGCTGAGGAAATGTGGCAAGCTAAAGCTTACCCTACAAAAAACTTCTCCAACTCGGCCACAATCTGCTCGGGCTCCAGCATGCGGCCGGGGCCGCTGAGGCCGCTGGCCAGCGCGCCGCTGGGCGAGTCGAATACGTGGTTGCCAAACGAGCGCAGCCGCTGCATATTCTGCTGCACGGCCGGGTGGGCGTACATATCTAGGTCCATGGCCGGGGCCAGAAACACCGGGCACCGCGCCGATAAATACACAGCGCTCAACAAATTAGGGCACAAACCATTAGCTAACTGCCCCAATGTGTTGGCACTAGCTGGGGCAATGACATAGGCTTCGGCCCAGAGGCCCAGCTCTACGTGGTTGTGCCATTGCCCACTGGCCGCATCACGCAAAAAGCCCGTCAGGACGGGCTTTTTGGAGAGGGTGCCCAGGGTGAGGGGCGTAACGAAGGCGGCGGCGGCTTCGGTGAGGATAACCTGCACCTCGGCCCCGGCCTGCACCAGCAGCCGCACCAGCGGCGCGGCTTTGTAGGCGGCAATGCTGCCGCTCACGCCTAGCAGCAGGCGGCGGCTTTGCAGCGGCGCTGATGGGCTACTGCTTGCAACTTGTTGGTTGGCAGTCATTTAGTTAACTAATTAACAATCAACAAGTTACGATTGCCTTAGAATAACTCGCGGGGGATAATTACGGGCGCCGCCTCGGGCGTTTCATAGTGTAGCTCGCCGGCGATGAATTCCTCAATAGCCTGGCTAGTGGGCTTGGGCTGGCGCTCATACTGCTTGCTGATTTCAATCTGCTCGCGGTTTTCGAATACTTCTTCGAGGTTGTCAACAGTGGTGGCAAACTCGGCGAGGCGGTCGGTCAGCTCCTCTTTCAGCTTCACCGACAGTTGGTTGGCGCGCTTCGAGATGATGGAGATAGCCTCGTACACGTTGTTATTCGAAGTCGTGATGTCGGCCAGGTTGCGGGTGACGATGGAGGCGGAAGCGGGGGTCTTCATGGGTTGCTGGGGTATCAGGTAGGCGGTGGTAGCGGCCGGTTGGCGAGCAGTAAGTCATTCGGCACAAGGCCCCTGACTATCGGCTAGCAACTGGCAGCCAGTAAATTAGTTTTTAGCGGCGGCATCGTTGGCTTCGGGCACGCTTTTGAGGCGTTCAAGCTCAGCGCGGCTGTCATCGTACATGGATTGGGCCAGGCGGATATTTTTGCTCTGCGGATAGGTATCGATGAAGTGCTGGTAAATGGCTACCGCATCGGTGAACCGCTCGCGTTGCTTGGCCTCTACGCTTTCCTTGGCCCAGGCGTACTGCGCTTGCAACCGAATGTAATCGGCCTGCTCGCTGTACACCGAACCCGGATACTGGGTGGTAAAGTTGCCGAGCGACGTAACGGCCGCCTGGTTGTAGCGCAGTGCGTAGTAGAGCTTAGCACTCTGGAAAGCCTTGTTTTCCAGCTTCTTCTGTAATTCCTGCGACATGCTTTCGGCCTCTGTGCGGAACTGGCTCGTGGCGTAGGTATTCAGGAAATCCTGGATGGTTTCGACCGCCGTGATGGTGTTGGTCTGGTCCAGTTCGTAGCCCGGCGAGTCGCGGTACAGCGACTTGGCGCGCAAAAACGACGCCTCCTCCACCAGCGGCGAGTTGGGGTAGGTGTCGATAAACTGCTTGAAATAGTACGCGCTCAGCACGTAGTTGCGCTGCTGGTAGTTGGTGTTGGCGAAGTAAAACTGCGCTTTCTCGGCCTCGGGGCGGCCCTTAAGCAGCGGAATCAGTTCCTCCAGCAGCGTGCCCGAACGAAAGAAGTCACCTTTATCGTAATACTTGATAGCGGCCTCGTATTTTTCATTTACGTTACCGCTTTTGAGCAGTTTCTGATAGCCCGTGCAGGCCCCTAGCGAGAGGGTGCCGGTTAGCAGGGCCGCAGTAATCAAACGGGAGAATCGCATATAAAGGGCAAAGGTACTAGTAAAACGGCAGCCGGCCCACCGGGAGCTCGGCCCTGCTAAGAGCCGCGGGCCTAGCGCGGGGTTGCAGCGGTGGCCGGGCGGACCGCCGCCGGCACCGCCGTAACCGGGGGCCGAGGCGCGGCCGTGGGGGTAGCTGGTTTGGCGGGCGGAGTAGCCGGCTTGGCTTTAGACCGGACTTTCGCCTTGGTTTTAGTCTTGGTCTTGGCTTTCGGCTTGGGTTTGGCTTGCTTGAGGTCGCTGGCGAAGTGCTTGCCGAAAACCTGGCGGCGCGTGGGCCGCTCGGCAGGCCGCCACCGGAAGGCCTTAAGCTCCTTATTTTCAGCCAGTAGCTCGTGCACCGGTATGTAGCTGGCCTCGGGGTTGGTGAGCCAGGTGAGCTGCTTGATTTTGTTGTCGACGAAGCGCAGCGTCATGGTGGCCGACACCGACTTGTTCATGCCGCTGAGCACCGTATCGCCATCGAGGGTAAAGTAGAGGCTTTCGGCGTTGCCCAGCACATCGATACGGGCCATTTGGCCGCGCTGGAAGTAGGCTATCATGTTGCGGCCCTTCACCTGGTTGTAGTTCTGCACGGTATCTTCCTGAATAGCAAAGGCATTGCTGAACAAGTTGGCCCGGTCGAGCTGGCCGTGCTTGAAGCGCAGGTTCATCGAATCGGAGGTAAGCTGGTTGTGAGCCTGCCACACCACCGGGTCGCGGTTGAGATAGATGATGCTGTCCTGGCGGTCGTAGGTGAGCGAGTCGCAGCGTCCCTGCATCTTGCCCCTGAAAATCTGCACTTTAGGCCAGGCGTAGAGGATAGGGCGCTGCACGGCGCGGTTGGGCCGGGCTTCCACGCTCAGCAGCGTGTCGGCAGCCATGTAGAGCGTGTCTTTGCCCGAAATGTTGCGCATCACCGGCCGCGCCCCGAAGAGCTTGGTGCGGCCCAGCGCCCGCCAGTAGCGGCCCTGCTCGCCGCGCAGCACGAGGTTATCCTTCTTGGAAATGAGCGAAACGTGGCCCGTAGCCACGCCGTAGAGCTTCACCTGGTCATACACCAGCACGTCGCCGCCGAGCAGGTAGCCGGGCGTTTCTATTTGGGCTTTTTCGGCAAAGTTAGAGATGCGCGTTACCGTATTATAGGTACCTTTTTCGGCGTACAAGTCGCCCTGCGCGCTCTTGATGCGGGTCGGCCCATTGAAGTACGCGATTTTGCTGATAGTATTAAACGTGAGCGTGTCGTTGCGCAGGTCGGTGGGCTGGCCGGTTTCGTCGAGCGAAACCAGGTGCACATCGCGCTTAAAAACAAAGACTTTGCTATTAGTATCGTAAAAGCCCTGCTGGCTGTCGAGGGTATTTTTGGGGTCTACGAGGTGGCCGCCCACAGTGTAGAAGGCCGTTTTGCGGTTCAGGTCGTAGTCGAGGGCCGTGGTGGTGAGCGTCATGCGCGGGTCGTGCATCACCACCTGCTTACCGGTCATGCGGGCGGTGCGCTTGTTGCCATCATAGAAACCGTGGTCGCCGGTGATGGTCATGGTGTCGCTCTGCACAATGCGCACGTTGCTAAACGCCTCAATCTCATTACGTTCCAGGTACTGGTAGGCCGAGTCGCAGTACAGCAGCACATCCTGTTGCCTGAACGACACGTTACCCAGCAACTTCCTGATTTT
Organism: Hymenobacter sp. H14-R3; assembly: GCF_030063445.1. GTDB lineage: Bacteria > Bacteroidota > Bacteroidia > Cytophagales > Hymenobacteraceae > Hymenobacter. The sequence goes on from NZ_JASITD010000008.1 coordinate 143,008, forward strand.
CACCCCATTATAATCGCCACCGCGCAGCTCACCGGTACCGGGCAGCAGCTCTACGGGCGTGCCCTTCACGGGCTGAGGACCGGGGCCGGCGGGCCGGGGCGCAGTAGCGGGCCGATTTTGGGCGTAGAGCGCGCCCAGTGGCAGCAAAAGCAGGAGAGCTAAGAAAAAACGGAGAAGCGGCATTCGGGCCAAAGTTACGGCGGGTGGCGGGGCCTAACGCGCATCGGGGCAACCTAGTGCCCGGCGGGGCGGGCGGGTGGCCCGAGCCCCTCTTTTGCTGCCGGGCGGCGGCGACGGGCGGGCCTTTTTGCGCGGTTGCGTTCGCTGCCTGCGCTGCCGGCTAGGTTATAGCGCGAACTTTGCAGCCTCCCCAGCCGGTTTGGCCGGCTGCTTCACTCTTTCGCCATGCTCGACCAGATTCGCCAATTCATTACTGATAATACCCTTTTTAACCTCGAAACCGATACCGTGCTGGTGGCCGTGAGCGGCGGCCTCGACTCGGTGGTGCTGCTCGACGTGCTGCACCGGCTGGGCGTGTCGCTGGCCGTGGCGCACGGCCATTTCGGCCTACGCGGCGAAGAGGCCGACGCCGACGAGCAGTTCGTGCGCAAGCTGGCCAAACAGTACGAGGTACCCTATTTCGCCGAGTATTTCCAGACCAAGGCCTTTGCCGAGCGCGAGGGCATTTCCACCCAAATGGCGGCCCGGCTGCTGCGCTACCGCTGGTTTGAGCAGGTGCGGGCCACCAATGAGTACGCCGCCGTGGCCACCGCCCACCACCGCCGCGACGCCGCCGAAACCATGCTGCTCAACCTCACCCACGGCACCGGCCTGGCGGGGCTGCACGGCATTCGGGCCAAAAATGACTTTGTGGTGCGCCCCATGCTGGCCTGCGAGAAGGACGATATCTACGACTACATCGCCACCAACCGCCTCATCTGGCGCGAAGATGCCAGCAACGACAGCCCCGTGTACCAGCGCAACCGCCTGCGCCTGGAGGTGCTGCCCGTGCTGCGCGACATCAACCCCAACCTGGATAACACCCTGGCCGCCAGTGCCGAGCGCGTAGGCGGGGCCGAAGAAATAGTGCGCCGCTACGTGGCCGACACCGCCGCCCAGGCCCGCCGCGACGCACCCGAGGCCGTGTATTTCAGCATTGCGCTGCTCCAAAACACGGCCGCTACCACGCTGGTGCTGCACGAGATGCTGCGGCCCTTCGGCTTTTCGTGGGTGGTGAGCAAGGAAATCGCGGCCAGCTTCACGGGCTTGTCGGGCAAGCAGTTTGACTCGCCCACCCACCGGCTGGTGAAGGACCGAGACCAACTCGTGATTACCCCGCGCCGCCTGGCGCAGTACGGCACCTTCCAACTAGCTGAAAACCAAGAAGATTTACTGGCCGATGGCCTGCGCCTACGCGCTACCTACCACGAGGGGGCTGGCTACGAAATTCCGCGCTCGCGCAGCACCGCCGCCCTGGATGTGGACAAGTTGAGCTTCCCGCTCACGCTGCGCCGCTGGCGCGAGGGCGACTGGTTTATGCCCCTGGGCATGAAGGGCAAGAAGCACCTCAGCGACTTTCTCATCGACCAAAAAGTACCTCTCAACCTAAAGGACGAGGTGCGCGTGCTGACCGCCGCCGACGGCAAAATCTGCTGGGTGGTGGGCTTCCGCGTCGATGACCGCTTTAAGGTGGAAGAAACTACGGCGCGGGTGGTGGCCGTGCAGCGCCTGTAAATAACAGCGATTACTTATTTAAGCGGTTCGTTTTCCAGCCGCGTGTATATTGCTGGCCCAATAACCAGCAGTGTATGCGCGGCTCTTTTTTATCCCTGATTCTGGTGGGCTTAGCTGGCTACCAGGCCGCCGCCCAAACCCCGACGCTGGCCCCCGAGCCGGCCGCGTTGGTCGGCACCTATCGCCTCACCTACCAGCCCGACTCGACCAACCCAGCCAGGCGCTCGGATATTTTCTATCTGCTGCTGGGCAAAACGCTGTCAAAATTCCAGAGCCGGGGCGAGCAGGCAGCCGATTCGCTGCTGGCAGTGGCCAACGCAACGCCCTTCACCCACGAAAACGCCCAGTAAGTGACCGACACGCGCGGCCAGCTCACCTTCGGGCTCACCCGGCTGCGCCAGCTGGGTGCCCCGGTAGCCATTGCCCCACCCGAAGCCGACGCCAAGCTCATCACCAAGGCCGACTTCGTGCGCGGCAAGGCCGACTACGAGCGCACGGCCTTCGAGCAAATACTGGCCAACGGCAACATTCGCTTCGGCACCCCCGAGCAAACCGAAACCGCCAAGGTCAAGGCCCGCAACCGCGCCAAGCGCAAGACTAACCCCCTGGAATTAAAGTAGTTTTACCGTTCTTAGCATTCAAGTATTTTGGTAATTTTTCAATCAAGCAATTGCACATGAGTGAAAATAATTTCATTGTTTATCAGCCTCTTATCAACAGTGGCACTATATTTTAACACTAGAAATTAGGAAGTCTATTTTTTTTTTCCGAAGTTTTACAGCCGTCATCGGTCGCCACGCAGTCTCTTGCTCAATGCATTAGCTGACGTGGCCCGGTGCCGGCAAGCCACTACCGGGTTGGCTCCCCATTTCGTATGCGATGGCCCAACAAGGTTCTGCACCTGGGCTTTATCGGGAGGGCAGCCTCACATGGTTCCGGGGGTCAGCGGAGCCGGGAATTTTTCTCTGTTTTTTTATGAAAAAGCTTTTTTTAATGGCTGCCTTATTGGGCAGTACTTCGCTCGTTAGCATGGCAGCTGGTACGCCTGCTAATAGAAATGCAGCTTCTAGTTCCACCACTGTTCAGCTTGGTCGGCAAAATATCAAATCCATAACCCAGTTGTTGTATAAGCGCTCAGGTTATGGTTGTGTCGGTGTTTGCCTTTCGTGTGATATAGAAATGACTTGCTGCGGTAACTCAATACAAGATATTCTTGCTATTGCTGATGGCTGGGACAATCTTATTTGCATAGGGTAATCAATAACAAACCAGAAGAATAGGGAATGTAAACATTTTTTGTTTATTATCTTTATTCTTCTGGTTTTGAGTTATAATTAACCTCGTTAATAATCAATTAGGAAATCATGACTAAGTTGCTTATATTTTTTGCTTGGGTATGTGTAATTAGAAACGGCGTTGGGCAACCCATGCAAAGTGCTACTGGTGCGAATGTCAAACTGGCATGTACTTACCGCCTCATATTCAGACCGGATTCTACTAGCCCCAATACCTTAACAGAAAAAATGCAACTACTTGTTGCAGGTGAATTTTCTGAATTTAAGAGTGTACCTCAAGCTAGAGATTCAATCAAAGCTGCCATCTTGGCTAAGGGTGACGCAAATGGGATAAATAATGAAGATATCGGACGCTCTATAAGCGCAATGCTTAGAGCCCCTAGCCGTAAGTTCAACTATTCGGTGTACAAATTTTTTAGTAATAAGCAGTGCGTTGTCTATGACGACATTATGCGGGAGCACTATAAGTATGAAGAGGTCAAATACCCCTTGACTTGGCAACTGTTTGCAACTACTGCGAAAGTAGGCGACTATAAATGCCAAAAAGCTACTACTTATTTTGCAGGTCGGCAGTATGAGGCATGGTTTACAAGAGAAATTCCGGTCAGCGAAGGTCCATATAAATTCAGTGGTCTGCCAGGACTTATTATTAAAATAAGCGATGTGACTAATAGTTACACGTTTGAATTAATTGGCTTAGAAAAGCCGACAAGGCTTTATTCCATTGGCTTGCCTACGCAGTTGACTATGAGTACTACTAAGCGCCTATTTTTTGAGGCTGTGAAATCAACTCGTGAAAACGCTGTTAATCTAGCATCTCAATCTGGTGTTACATTTAAGAACCCGGATTTAGTTAGAGCCCATCTAACAGAAAAGATAAAACGTTCAAATAATCCAATCGAGTTGAAGTATTAAATACCGCATTGTGCCGCGATTAACTTGGTTGAATTGTAAGCTTATTCAACGTTCGGTCACCTATGCTATTTTTTTGCTGAGTATATCAATACCAGCTCATGCCCAAACTATCCTCACTGGCACCGCCCGCAACGCCGCCGGCCAGCCGCTGGAAGGCATCTTGCTAGAAGCCGAAACCAAGACCCAGCCGCCCGCCTCGGCCTTCGTCATCTCGGGGGCCGATGGCGGGTTTCAGCTGACCTTACCCCCCACGCCGGCCAGCGACTCGCTGCGCCTCTCGGCCCGCGCCCTGGGCTACGCCGAGCAGCTTATCCGGCTGGTGAACCGCAGCCAGCCGGTGGCCATCAAAATGGCGGAGAGCACCACCGCGCTCAAGGAGGTGGTGGTGCAGGGTGCGCCCATCACGCGGCAGGGCGACACGCTCAGCTACAAAGTCGATGCCTTTGCCAGCAAGCAGGACCGCGTGATTTCGGACGTGCTCAAGAAGATGCCGGGCATTGAGGTGGCCAGCGACGGGCAGATTTCCTACGAGGGGCGGCCCATCAGCAAGTTTTACATCAACGGGCAGGATTTGCTGGAGAGCCGCTACAACCTGGCCAGCGACAACCTGCCCAGCGGGGCCGTGCAGAGCGTGCAGGTGCTCGAAAACCACCAGCCCATCCGTGCGCTCGACAAGCTGGTACACCCCGACAATGCGGCGCTCAACATCAAGCTAAAGAGTAAGATAACCGCCACCGGGCAGGCGCGGCTGGGCGCGGGGCTGGTGCCGTCGCCCACTTCGGCGCTGTGGAGCGCCAACGTGTCGCCGATGCTGTTTACCAAAAAGCAGCAGCTCATCGATACCTACCAGGGCAACAACACCGGCCAGGACGTGGCCGCCGAGCTCAAGCCCCTGACAATGGCCGACTTGCAGCAGCAAAGCGAGAGCAGCAACCAGAAGCCCGACCTCACCCACATCCAGGGCCTGGGCCAGCCGCCGGTGGCCGCCAGCCGCTACCTCTTCAACCGGGTGCACCTGCTGAGCGCCAACCACCTGGTCACCATTAGCAAGGAAAACCAGCTGCGGGTGAATGCCTCGTACCTGCACGATGTGCAAACGCAGCGCGGCAGCTCGCAGACGTTCAATTATTTACCTGATAATCAAACGGTTAAAATTACGGAAGATAAATATAACAGGTTGTATTTCAATACGTTGCAAACGGACCTGGCGTTCATCAAAAATATCAAGGACTACTACCTCAAAAATACCTTGAATCTGCAGGGCAGTTGGGATTCGCAGACCAGCGACATTTACCGGGCCGAGAGCGGGGCGCGCATTACGCAGGCGGCGCGCAACCCGTTTTTGGCGGCTACCAACCGGCTGGGGCTGGTGCGGCCGCTGGGCACGGGCAAGATTTTGCAGGCGTCGTCGCTGGTATTTTACACCAACTCGCCGCAGCGGCTGGCGGTGAGCCCCAGCGTGTTTGCCCAGGCCCTCACGGGCGGCGCGGCCACCGATACCACCCGGCAGCAGGTGCGGCTGGGGTCGTTTTTTACAAGTAACTCGCTGGGGCTCACCGCCAGCCGCGGGCACTGGGCCTACTCGGGCACGGCCGGCTTCTCAACCGAGATTCAGCGCCTGACTTCGGCCCTGGAAACCGCGCCCGAGCCCGCCACGGCGGGCCTGCCCCTGCGCAACGACCTGGCCTGGGCCCGCACCCGCGCCTACCTGCAGCCCGGCCTAGGCTACAAAAGCGACCTGTGGAACGCCACCCTCGACCTGCCGGTGAGCTACTACGACTTCCAGGCTCACGACGACGCGCTGGCCGCCGGGCAGCGCCTGCGCGTGCTGGTGGCCGAGCCCCGCCTCAGCGCCCGCCGCGACCTGGGGGCGCTGTGGTACGCCTCGGCGGGCGCGGGCCTGCGCAATGGCTTTGGCGATATTTCGCAGCTCAACTACGCCTACATTCTGCGCGATTACCGCACCTTGCAGCGCAACGACGCGCCGCTGCCGCGCAGCATCGGACAGAGCTACAACGCGGGGCTGTATTTCAAGAATCCGCTCAAGTCGCTGTTTTTCAGCACCAATTATTCGTTTTCCACTACGCTTAGCAACCGCCTGTACAGCAGCCGGGTAGATGCCAGCGGGGCCCTCACCACGGTGGCGCTCGACCAGGACAGCCGCCGCGTGAGCCACGCGGTGTTTGGCAACGTCAGCAAGTTTGTGAGCCCCTGGAAAACCAATTTCAGTCTTAACCTGTCGGCCAGCCGCAGCCGCCAGCCGCAGGTGCTCAATGGCACGCTGGCCCAAACCACCAGCCGCTCGGCCACGGCCACCTTCAAAACCAGCGTATCGGCCTTCGACTGGGGCAGCCTCGATTACAGCGCCACGCTCACCGCCCTGCGCAGCACCGTGGAAGGCGCACCCGCCCAACCGCTGGCCCTGCTGCAAGCCCACCACGCCAGCGCCAGCATCTTTCCGGTGGGCCGCCACGCCCTCACGGCCGCCGCCGACTACTACGCCAGCCGGGGGCCGGCCGACCCGGTACGCGCCGTATTTGCCGACCTCACCTACCGCTACACGCTGCCCACGGCCCGCAAAATTGATTTAGAGCTGCGCTGGAACAATATTTTCGACACCCGGCAGTACCAGTACAGCTACGTGAGCCAGTTTGTGCTGGCTCAAAGCACCTACCAGCTGCGGCCGGCCCAGGTGCTAGCCTTGGTGCGGCTGTCGCTGTAGGGGCGCGTCGCACGCGCCCACAGGCGTTCGGTTACGCTGTTGCGGAGTTGTCAGCATCTTGCTCCTATCTGGCCGGGCGCGTGCGACGCGCCCCTACCGGCCCCCGTACAACGCAAAGGCGCATTGCCACGCAGCTTTCGGGCGTACTTTTACCAAGCCAGACTTGCTGGCTTTGTTCCCCCCTACCATTCATTAATTCCCATGAAAGTCACCGTAGTTGGAGCTGGCAACGTGGGCGCTACCTGCGCCGATGTGCTCGCCACCCGTGAAATTGCCAATGAAGTTGTTTTAGTTGACATTAAGGAAGGCTTCGCCGAAGGTAAGGCGCTCGATATCTGGCAGAAATCGCCGATTATTGGCTACGACACCCGCACGGTGGGCGTTACCAACGACTACGCCCGCACTGCGGGCTCGGAGGTAGTGGTTATCACCTCGGGCCTGCCCCGTAAGCCCGGCATGAGCCGCGACGACCTGATTGCCACCAACGCCGGCATCGTGAAGTCAGTGACTGAGCAGGTGGTAAAGCACTCGCCGAACGCCATTATCATCATCGTGAGCAACCCGCTCGACGTGATGACCTACCAGGCGCACCTCACCGCCAAGCTGCCCCGCGAAAAGGTGTTCGGCATGGCCGGCATCCTCGACACGGCCCGCTACCGCGCCTTTTTGGCCGAGGCCCTCAACGTGAGCCCCAAAGACATTCAGGCGGTGCTCATGGGTGGCCACGGCGACACCATGGTGCCCCTGCCCCGCTACACCACCGTGGGCGGCATCCCGGTGACCGAACTCATTGACAAAGCGAAGCTTGACGCTATCATCGAGCGCACTAAGTCGGGTGGCGGCGAGCTGGTGAAGCTCATGGGCACCTCAGCCTGGTACGCGCCCGGCGCGGCCGCGGCCCAAATGGTGGAAGCCATCGTGCGCGACCAGCGCCGCGTGTTTCCGGTGTGCCTGGAGCTGCAAGGCGAGTACGGCATCAACGGCGTGTACCTTGGTGCCCCGGTTATCCTGGGCAAAAACGGCGTGGAGCGCGTGATTGAATTGCAGCTCAACGACGAAGAAAAGGCGATGCTCGAAACCTCGCGCGGCCACGTGAAAGAGGTAATGGATGCCTTGGATAAGATGAGCGCCGCCCCGGCCGCGTAGTCATTTCAGCCCTTGCGTTTATAAAAAAGCGGCCCGCTGGCAATTGCCAGCGGGCCGCTTTTTTAGTGGTTGTTGATGATAGTCAGTACCTTGCGGGCCTAACACCTCTTCATGCACCTCAATTTAATTGACACCAACCAGGACGTAGTCACGGCCTGGGAGCAAGTATTTGCCGATGTGCCGCAGGTTACCATCCGGTGCGGCTCTATTTTCGATTACCCGGCCGATGCGCTAGTCAGCCCCGCCAACAGCTTCGGCTACATGAATGGCGGCCTGGATTTCGCCATTTCCAAGCACCTGGGCTGGCATTTGGAGAAGGACTTGCAACGCCTCATCCGCGAAAAGCACTACGGGGAATTATTGGTTGGGCAGGCCGAAGTATTGCCCACCGGTAGCCCGGCCTTCCCCTACTTGATTGCCGCGCCTACTATGCGCACGCCCATGACCATCACGCGCGGCCCTAATGTGTATCAGGCCATGAAAGCCATTCTGGTGCTTTTGCGCTACGGTAAGCTAGCTACTGGTGAACTAGTTAGCAGCAAAATTCAAACCGTCGCCATTCCGGGTTTGGGTACGGGTATTGGCCAAGTACGGCCGCTCGTGTGCGCCCGCCAAATGCGCCTAGCCTGGGAAGACGTGGTGCACGAAAAGTTTGCGACCGAAACCGGCTGGGAGCAGATGTGCGCTAACTACGCGTACTTCTACACGCACAATGAGTCGGATATTAAATATGACATTCCGTAAACGCATAACTGCCTAGGAAACCGCGCTGGTTTTCGGCCCAAGCCTACCTTTGGGGCCTGCTTATGTCTGCACCTCCGCTCCCCACGCTGCTCATCCAAACCGCTTTTATCGGCGACGTTATCCTGGCCACGGCGCTGGTCGAATACTTGGCGCTGCACGAGCCCGCTGCGCCGCTCGACGTGCTGGTGCGGCGCGGCAACGAGGGCTTGCTGGCAAATAATCCGCACATTCGGCGGGTATTAATCTGGGACAAAAAGAATAAAAAGTACCCGAATTTACTGAAATTATTATCGCAAATTCGGCAGGCGAAATACGGCCGGGTGGTTACGTTGCAGCGCTTTGCCAGCACGGGGTTCCTCACGGCGTTTTCGGGTGCGGCCGAGCGGGTAGGCTTTGCGGAAAACCCTTTTAGCCGCTTTTTTACGCGGCGCGTGCCGCACGTTATCGGCGACGGCACGCACGAGGTGGAACGCAACCTTCGGTTGCTTAATTCGGGGTTTGGAAAGAGGGAGAAGGAATTAATTCCGGCTAATTCCCTGCCAAATAATTCCTCATTCCAACTTCCAACTTCCAACTTAAAAATATACCCTACCCTGGCCGATGAAGTCGCCGCCGCGCCCTACGCGGCCGTGGGCGAGTACCTCTGCCTCGCGCCTACTTCGGTCTGGTTCACCAAGCAGTATCCAGAAGAAAAATGGCTGGAATTACTGGCCGCGCTGCCGCCCGAGTTGCCGGTGTACTTGCTGGGCGGCCCGCCCGACACGGCCGCCTGCGAGAGGCTGGCGCGGGCGGCGGGCCGGCCGGGCCTGGTTAATTTATCGGGTAAATTATCGTTGCTGGCCTCGGCGGCGCTCATGCGCGGGGCCGTTTTAAATTATGTCAACGACTCGGCTCCGCTGCACCTGTGCTCGGCGGTGGATGCGCCGGTGTGCGCCATTTTTTGCTCCACGGTGCCCCGGTTTGGGTTTGGGCCGCTGAGCACGTTTTCGCGAGTGGTGGAGCATCCGGGGCCGCTAGCGTGCCGGCCGTGCGGGCTGCATGGGCACGCCCGGTGCCCACTGGGGCATTTTCGCTGCGCGCTGGAAATTGAGGCACCGCAGCTGCTAGCGGCGCTGGCCGAGGCGCGGGCGTGACGCAAAGCGAGGTAGCGTAAGCTTCAGCTTGCGAGCGAGCGTAGCGAGCAGACGGGACCGCACGGCGCGAACGACTATGCTCGCTGCGCTCGCTCGCAAGCTGAAGCTTACGCTATATTGAGCTGCTCCCACACTACGCGCAGGCTGAGGCTGCCCATGATGGCCACTACGACCCAGCCGGCCACCAGCATCCAGCGGGGGTGGTGGTAGGTGCCCATGAGGCGGCGGCTGGTGGCGGCCACGAGGATAATACCGAGGGCGATGGGCAGTATCAGGCCGTTGAGCGCGCCGGCAAACAGGAGCAGCTGCGTGGGCTTGCCCACGAGCACGAAGATGCTGGTTGACAACACGATGAATATCGAAATGCAGGCCCGCTCGTGGCGCTCAAACACCGGGTGAAACGTTTTGAAAAACGATACTGACGTGTAGGCTGCGCCCACCACCGAGGAGATGGCGGCGCTCCACAAAATGATGCCGAACACGCGGAAACCCACCTCGCCCGCCGCCGCGCGGAATACGCCCGCCGCCGGGTTATCGGCCTCCAGCGCAGCGCCTTGGCTCAGCACGCCCACAATGGCCAGGAACAGTACGAACCGCATGAAGGTGGAAATAACGATGCCGCTCACGGCGCTGCGCGTGACTACCGCTTGGTTGTCAAGCCCTTTGATGCCGGCATCGAGCAGGCGGTGCGCGCCCGAAAACGTGATGTAGCCGCCCACCGTGCCGCCCACGATGGTGACAATGGCCGCCGCGCTCACCTTGGCGGGCAGCAGCGTGTGGTGCAGCGCTTGCAGCAGCGGCGGGTGCGCGCTGAAGGCAATACCCAGCGTGAGCAAAATCTTGACCGTGCCCAGAATCTTGGTGAAGCCGTCGAGCATCTTACCCACTTCGCGCACCCAAAACAGCACTAGTGCCACCCCGCAGCTGATGATGGCACCCTGCTCGTAAGAAAGGCCAGTGAGCACGTTCAGCCCCAGCCCGCAGCCGGCAATATTGCCGATATTAAACGCAAAGCCCCCCAGAATGACCATCGCCGCCAGGAAGTAGCCCAGCCCCGGCAGCAGCTTATTGGCCAGGTCCTGGGCCCGCAACTCGCTCACCGTGAGGATGCGCCAGGTATTGAGCTGCGCGCCCACATCGAGCACCACTGACACGAGGATGACAAACCCGAAGCTGGTGAGCAGCTGCTGGGTAAACACGGTGGTCTGAGTCAAAAACCCCGGGCCGATGGACGAGTTGGCCATCAAGAAGGCGGCGCCCAGGCTGGCCCCGCCGAAGGCGCGAAACTTCGGCTTCATCGGCCGCTGGGCGAAGGGGTGGCCGGCGCGGGGCCGGGAATCTGCACCACCACGCCGGCCCCGGCCAGGGCCGTGCGCAGCTGCCGGGCAAATTCCAGGGCGTGCGCGCCGTCGCCGTGCAGGCACACCGTATCGGCCCGAATGGCTACTTCCGTGCCCTGCTGCGTGCGGACCCAGCCGCCCTGCACCATGCGTAGTACCTGGGCAATGGCAACTTCTGAACTGGTGATGAGGGCGTCGGGCTGGCGGCGCGGCGTGAGCGTGCCGTTGGGCTGGTAGGTGCGGTCGGCGAAGACTTCGTGGGCGGTGCGGAGGCCGATTTTTTCGCCGGCCTTGGTCAGCTCCGAGCCGGCCAGGCCGTAGAGCATCAGCTCGGGCTGCACTTTATAGAGGGCTTCGGCGATGGCCTCGGCCAGGGCGGCGTTGGTGGCGGCCATGTTGTAGAGCGCGCCGTGGGGCTTGAGGTGGTGCAGCTGGCCGCCCTCGGCGCGCACCACGGCGGCCAGCGCCCCGAGCTGGTACACGGTCATATCAAACGCTTCCTCGGCCGAAATATCCATATTGCGGCGGCCGAAACCCACTAAATCGGGCAGGCCGGGGTGCGCCCCGATGGCCACGCCGGCCGCCAGCGCTCGGCGCACGGTTTGGCGCATCACGCTGGGGTCGCCGGCGTGGAAGCCGCAGGCCACGTTGGCCGACGTGAGCAGGGGCATGAGCTCGGCGTCCTGGCCCAGGGTCCAGGCACCGAAGCTTTCGCCCATGTCGCAGTTTAAATCAACGGTAGTACTCGCGTTCATAAGAGAGATTTCAGGTAAACAGCCCGCGCCAGGGCCCGCAGGCGCTGCTCCTGCGCAAGGTACAGCGCCTGCGCTTCGGCCAACGCTACCGGCTGGAAGCGCAGCAGCGTGCCTGGCAGTGCCTGGGCCAGCCGGCCGAGGTCGGCGGTGATGACCTGGGCCAGCCGGGGGTAGCCGCCGGTGGTCTGGCGGTCGGCCAGTAGCACAATGGGCTGGCCGCCGGCCGGCACCTGAACCGTGCCAAACGTGACGGCGCTCGATAGCAATTCGGTGGCCGTGGTGCGCGCCAGCAGCGGCCCGCTGAGCCGGCAGCCCATGCGGTCGACCTCGGTAGTTACGGTGAAATTTTCAGTCCAGAAAGCCCGCTGGCTGGCCGGCGCAAACTGCTCGTACTCAGGCCCTGGCAATGCACGCGCTACCAGCGGCTTGCCGGGGCAAGCTGTTCCTATAGCGGCTACATACCACTTGGCAGCGGCCCAATCTTCTGATTCATTGAGTTTTATGGCATCAAATAAGCGCCGCGCGGCAACCGGCCACTCCCCCACCGGCAGCACGTCGCCAGCCTGCAAGGCCCGGCCGGCCAGCCAGCCCAGCGCGGCGCGCAGGTAGGTGGCGCGGCTGCCCAGCACCAGCGGCACGGCCACGCCGCCCGCCACAGCCAGCCAGGCCCGACCGCTTGTTTTGGATGCGCCAAAGGCCAGTACCGCACCGGCGCGCACCGCCACCGGCCGCCCCAACGGCACCGGCTCGCCGCCGATGGTAGCCGCCAGGTCGGCCCCGGTGAGCGCCAGCAGCGCATCGGTTTCGAAGCGCAGCGTGGGGCCGCGCAGGGTGCATTCGAGGCCGGCGGCGGTTTCGGGGTTGCCCACCAGCAGGTTGGCGGTGCGCAGGGCCGTGGCATCAAGCGCGCCGCTCACCACGAGGCCGGTTTTTTGGTAGCCGGGGCGGCCCAGGTCCTGCACGGTGGTGAGCAGGCCGGGCTTTAGCACGCTAATGCTCATGGCTCAGGCGCTGAAACTCGGCTATTGAAATGGGCACGAAGCGCAGCCGGTCGCCGGCTTGCAGCAGGCTGGGCTGGGCTCGGTTCGCATCAAACAACCGCAGCGGCGTGCGCCCGATGAGCTGCCAGCCGCCCGGCGTGGGCAGCGAGTACACGCCCGTTTGCACGCCCGCGATGCCTACCGCGCCCGCCGGTACCAGCGGCCGGGGCTGGGCGCGGCGCGGGGTAGCCAGCCGCGCATCGAGCCCGCCGAGGTAAGGAAAGCCAGGTGCAAAGCCCACCATGTGCACCAGATACTCGGGCGCTGAATGCAAGACAATTACTTCATCCACTGCAAGTTGCGCATGGCTAGCCACTAGGTCGAGGTCGGGCCCGAACTCGCCGCCGTAGCACACCGGAATCTCGACCAGCGGACCGGGCTCGTAGCTGGCGGCGGCGTCATGGGCAACCGGCAACAGGCGTTGCAAGTAGCTGGCTACCTGGTCGTAGGGTAGAATTTCGCCAAGGTGCAGCGCCCACGGGTCGTAGTAAACGGTGAGGGTGGTGAAGGCCGGCACGTACTCGCGTAGGCCGGCAAAGGGCTGCTGGTCAAGCACCTGGGCAAATGCCTGGATGAGCCGGTGCGTGGCCGGGTCAATGGCCTGGCCAAACTCCAGCACCACGGCTGCATCGCCGAGCGGATAGAGGCGCATAGGCGGTGAAGAGTCAGCCATGCGGGTCGCGGCTTAGTTTTGAGGAAATTGTTTGTCGTTTGTCACGCTTGCTATGTCCGTGAACTACCGTAAATATGGGGTGCTCGGCGGCCTGTTGCTGGCCGCTGCCTGCCAGCGTGCCACTTACCCCACTGCTGCCACCGCCGCCACTACCCCCAGCGTGCCACCCGTGGTGACCGGCGTGAGCCGCGAGCTGGCCGAGTTTCGCAAGCAAACCATCAGCCGCGTGGCCTACGAATTGCGGCTGGCCGTGCCCGCCAGCAAGGCCGACCCGGTGCGCGCCGAGGAAACCATCCGCTTCCGGCTGCGCGATAACCGCACCCCGGTGCAGCTCGATTTCAAGGGGCAGGCCAGTCAGTTGCGCAGCCTCACTATCAACGGCCAACCGGCCGTAATCGACTACCGCCAGGAGCACTTAGTCCTACCGGCCAGCGCATTGCGCACGGGCGACAATGTAATTGGTATTATTCTCACAGCCGGCGACTTATCGCTCAACCGCAACGCCGACTACCTCTACACGCTGCTCGTGCCCGACCGTGCCCGCACGGTGGTGCCGGTGTTCGACCAGCCCAATCTGAAGGCGACTATCACGCTGGCGCTGGACGTGCCCGGCACCTGGGAGGCCGTGGCCAATGGGCCGTTGCGCGAAACCTCGCCCCCCACGGCCGACGACGTAAAACCTGGCGTGAAAAGCTACGCTTTCGCCCCATCCGATTCCATTAGCACTTACCTGTTTTCATTCGCGGCGGGCAAGTTTACGCGGGTGAGCCAGCGGGTGAATGGCCGGCCGATGAGCTTCTTGCACCGCGAAACCGACTCGACCAAAATCCGTCTTAGTATGCCCACCATTTTCCGGTTGCACGGCGAGGCGCTGAGCTTTCTGGAGCAGTACACGGGCATCCCCTACCCGTTTCAGAAATTTGACTTTACGGCCATTCCCGACTTTCAGTACGGCGGCATGGAGCACGTGGGGAATATTGATTACAAGGCCGCTAGCCTGTTTTTGGACGAGGGCGCGACTAAGGACCAGCTGCTGGCCCGCCAAAACCTCATCGGCCACGAAACGGCCCACATGTGGTTTGGCGACCTCGTAACGATGCAGTGGTTCAACGACGTGTGGATGAAGGAGGTATTCGCCAATTTCATGGCCGATAAGATGAACCCCGAGGCCGCCGCCGGCCCGGCGCAGCTGCTCAAGTTCGTGACCGACCACTACCCTGCCGCCTACGCCGTGGACCGTACCGCCGGGGCCAACCCCATCCGGCAGCCGCTGGAGAATTTGCAGAACGCGGGCTCGCTCTACGGCGGCATCATTTACCACAAAGCCCCCATTATGATGCGGCAGCTGGAGCGGCTGATGGGCGAGCAGCCGTTTCAGGAAGGCGTTCGGGAATATCTCAAAAAATACGCCCACGGCAACGCCACCTGGCTCGACCTCATCGCCATTCTCGATGCCCACACGCCCGCCGACCTCGCCGCCTGGAACCAGGTGTGGGTGAACCAGCCCGGCCGCCCGGTATTCGACTACACGCTGCAAACACCCGCCGGTCAGCCCGCGCAACTCATTATCAGTCAGCACGCTGAGGATGGCTCCGACCGCCTGTGGCCCCAGCAGTTTGAGGTGCTGGCCGTGTACCCCAGCGGCCCCGTGGCGCTGCCCGTGAACATGAGCCAGCGCGAAGTGCGCGTGGCGCTGCCCGCTGGCAAAGGTGTGCCCAGCTACGTGCTGCTCAACGCGCAGGGCCTCGGCTACGGCGTGTTTCCGGTGGCCCCGCAGGCGGCCGACCACCTGGCCAGCCTCCCCGACCCGGTGGCCCGCGCCAGCACCTACATCGCCCTCTACGAGAACATGCTGAGCGGCCGGGGCCTCGCGCCGCGCCTACTGCTCGACCGCTACCTCGCCCAAACGGCCCACGAAACCAACGACCTCAATATCAAGCTGCTCACGGGCCAGATGAGCGCTATTTTTTGGCAATTTCTGAAGCCGGCCGAGCGCGATGCCCTGGCCCCGGACCTGGAAAAAGCCCTCTGGCTAGCCATGCAGGCGCAGGCAAAACCCGGCGAGCAGAAGCTGTATTTCAAAGCCTACCAAAGCATTGCCCTAACCCTGGCGGCCCAGCAGCGCCTCTACCGCATTTGGCGCGGCCAAAAAGCCCCCGGCCTGGTCAAGCTGACCGAAGATGACTACACCGCCCTGGCCCTGGCGCTGGCCGTGCGCGACTACCCTACGGCGCAACCCATTCTGCCGCAGCAGCTTGCGCGCATCACCAACGTGGACCGCCGCCAGCGGCTGCAATTTATGATGCCGGCCCTCTCGCCCGAGGTAGCAACCCGCGACGCGTTTTTTGCCTCGCTCAAAGACGAGAAAAACCGCGAGAAGGAGGCCTGGGTGCAGGCCGCCCTCGGCTACCTACACCACCCGTTGCGCCAGGCTACCTCCGAAAAATACCTGCCGGCCAGCCTCGATTTGCTGGAGGAAATTCAGCAGACGGGCGATATCTTTTTTCCGGCCGGCTGGCTGCAAGGCACGCTGGGCAGCTACCAGTCGGCCACGGCGGCGGCCACGGTGCGCGGGTTTCTGGCGGCGCACCCCGGCTACAACCCGCCGCTGCGGGCCAAGCTGTTGCAAGCGGCCGACGACCTGTTTCGGGCCGAGAAACTGGCGCGGTAGCGCGGACTTTTAGTCCGCGGGCCGGTACGTCTGCTACTTGCGAACTAAAAGTCCGCGCTACTACCCGAACTTTGTTGCTTTCGCCGGTTATAGCATCCATGTCTGATTACCACCAATTCGAATATCCCAACGGCATCCGGCTTCTGCACAAAGAAGTGCCGCACACCAAGATTGCGCACTGCGGCTTTTTGCTCGATATCGGCTCACGCGATGAGCAGGCCCATCAGCAGGGCCTAGCCCACTTTTGGGAACACATGGCCTTTAAGGGCACCAGCAAGCGCAAGTCGTTTCACATCCTCAACCGCCTCGAAACCGTGGGCGGCGAGCTGAACGCCTACACCACCAAGGAGAAAATCTGCTTCTACGCCACGCTGCTCAGCACCCACTTCGAGCGGGCGTTTGAGCTGCTTACCGACCTCACCTTCAACTCGTTATTTCCGGAGAAGGAAGTAGAGAAAGAGCGCGGCGTGATTCTGGAAGAGATGAGCATGTACCAGGATGCGCCCGAAGACGCCATCATCGACGACTTCGACGCCGTGATATACGGCGAGCACCCGCTGGGCATCAACATCCTGGGTACCCGCGAGAGCGTGAGCGGCTTTCAAACGGCTGATTTTCACACCTTTTACGACGAGAACGTGCGCACCGACCGGCTGATTTTCAGCTCGGTGAGCAACCTGCCGTTCAAGGAAGTGAAGCGGCTGGCCGACCGGTTTCTGGCGCCCATTCCGGCCCGGCTGGGGCCGCGCGAGCGGCTGCCGTTTGGCGGCTACGTGCGCCGCGACCGCACCGAGTCGCGGCCCATCTCGCAGGCGCACTGTCTGGTGGGCGGCCCCGCCTACCCGCTAACCGACGAGCGCCGGGTGCCGTTTTTCATGCTCAATAACATCCTGGGCGGCCCCGGCATGAACTCGCGCCTCAACCTGGCCGTGCGCGAAAAGTACGGCCTCGTGTACACCATCGACAGCTCGTATTCGCCCTACACCGACACCGGCTTGTTCGGCATTTACTTCGGCACCGAGGCCAAGCAGCTCAACCGCACGCTGGGCTTGGTGCAGAAAGAGCTGAAACTGCTGCGCGATAAAGAGTTAACCACCAGTCAATTACACGTAGCCAAAAACCAGCTCATGGGCCAGCTCGCCATGAGCGAAGAAAGTAACTCGGGCCTGATGCAGCTGCTGGGCAAAAGCACCCTCGACCTGGGCCGCGTGGAGCCACTGAGCGAGATTTTTGGTAAAATCGAGCGCGTAACGGCCCGCGAATTGCGCGAGCTGGCCAACGAAGTGCTGACCGAGGACAACCTCAGCATTTTGCAGTACGTACCCGAGAAATAGCAGCTGCATGGCTAAGTCTGCGTCCGTTTTTGGCCCGGTGCCGGGCATTGCACTGGGCCACGAGTTTGCCAACCGCCTGGAGCTGTGGGGCGCGGGCGTGCACCGCCAAACGCAGGCCGGCATCAGCGCACGGCAGGGCGAGGGGGCCGAGAGCATCGTGCTCTCGGGCGGCTACGAGGACGATGAAGACTTAGGCGCGGTCATTATTTACACCGGCCGGGGCGGGCGCAGCGCCGAAAGCCAGCAGCAGGTAGCCGACCAAACCCTGACCGGGGCCAACCGCGAGCTGGCCCGCAACGTGCTCACCGGCCTGCCCGTGCGCGTGACGCGTAAGGTGACGGAAGCCGGCCGCACGTTTTACCGCTACGCGGGCCTCTACCGCATTGCCAGCTACTGGGCCGAAACCGGCAAATCGGGCCACCGCGTCTGGCGCTTCCGGCTCGAAGAGCTGGTAGCCTGGGACGTGGAGCCGCACGTGGCGGCCCCGGCGGCCGACCTCTTTACTGCCCAGGAACCCGCGCCCGCCTACGGCCCCGCGCCGCGCCGGCTGGCTACTACGCTGCGCCTGGTGCGCGACACGGCCGTGACGCGCCAGGTGAAAGCGCTGCACGACTACCACTGCCAGGTGTGCAGCGAGCGGCTGGCCAGCCCGGCGGGGCCGTATGCCGAGGCGGCGCACATTCGGCCGCTGGGCGCGCCGCACCACGGGCCCGATGTACTGGCCAACGTGCTGTGCCTCTGCCCCAACCACCACGTGCTTTTTGACCTGGGCAGCTTTGGCGTGGCCGATAATGGCGCCCTGCTCGGCCTGCCCGGCCAATTGCGGCGGCACCCGCAGCACGCAGTGGCACCCGAGTTTCTGGCGTATCACCGGGCGCATTTCTACGAGCCGCAGGCCGGCGAGCTAGCCTAGCGCCGCCATGCCCATTTCCACTTTCGGCCACGTTGGCCAGGCCCGGCCAGGCGACTTATTTGCCTCGCGCCTCGACTTGTCACTACGCGGGCAGCACCGGCCGCCGCGGGCGGGCGTGTGCGCCACCGTGGCCCACGGCGCCGAAAGCATCATCCTGGCCGACCAGTACGAGGACGATGAGATTCATGAGGACTACTTCTGGTACGCGGGCCACGGCGGGCGCAACGGCCAGACCGGCCGCCAGGTAACCGACCAGGAGTTCAACCACCGCAACCGGGCGCTGGCCCGCAGCCAGGAAACCGGCCGGCCGGTGCGCGTTTTTCGGCGGGTAGCCAGCGCGGGCGCGGCTTGGCAGTTTCGCTACGAAGGGCTGTGGCGCGTGGTGGCGCACGAGCACGTAGCCGGCAAGTCGGGCTACCGCGTGTACCGTTTCCGGCTGGAGCCATTTTACCCTTAGCTAGTAGCTTATTCCGATGATTGACAACGCGATACAAGAATACGCCGACCAGCACTCGGGCCCCGAGCCGACGCTGTTGCACCAGCTTTGGCGCGAAACCCACTTGCAGCTGCTGATGCCGCGCATGGCCACCGGCCACTGGCAGGGCCGGCTGCTGAGCATGCTTTCGCACCTTGTTAAGCCGCGTAAGATATTGGAAATCGGCACGTTTACGGGCTATGCTACGCTGTGCTTGGCTGAAGGACTAGCCGAGGGCGGGCATCTGCACACCATCGAAATCAACCCCGAGCGCGAAAGCCGCATCCGGCGCTACGTGGCCGCGGCGGGCCTCACGGCGCGGGTAAGCCTGCACATCGGCGATGCGCGCGATGTTTTGGCGGGCTTGGTCGGCGAAGTGTGGGACTTGGTCTTTATTGACGCCGACAAGCTCCATAACGGTCGGTATTTTGAGCTTGTAATCGAGCAGGTGCGGCCGGGTGGCTTGCTTATCGTGGACAATGTGCTGTGGGGCGGCAAGGCACTGGCTACCTACCTACTCAAAGCCAACGACCACGACACCCGTGCCGTGCGCGCCTTTAATGAGCAGCTGCGCCACGACCCGCGCGTGGTGCCGCTACTGCTGCCGGTGCGCGACGGCCTGCTGCTGCTGCGTAAACTATAAGCTCCTATCAATCTGACTTTTATGCGTTCTCTACTCCTGATTGGCCCGGCGTTACTGCTGACAACCAGCGCGTTTGCGCAAAGCGCCGTGCGCGGCAAGGTGCTCGATGGCAAGGACCAGAGCCCGCTCATCGGGGCCAACGCGGTGCTCGTGCACCTACCCGATTCGGTGCGTACCGGCACCGCCGTGGGCCCCGATGGCGGCTTCGAGATTTCGGGCGTGGCCCCCGGCCGCTACGTGTTCGTGGCCTCCTACATTGGCTACCAGGACCAGCGCCAGCCCGTGACGGTGCCCACCGGCGGCGCGCCCGTGGTGCTGGGCACGGTGGCGCTCCAAACGGGCGGCATCGCCCTCAAAACGGTGGTCGTAACCGGCGAGCAGGTGCAAGTGGTGCAGCGCGGCGACACCACCAGCCTCAACGCGAAAGCCTTCAAAACCAACCCCGATGCCACGGCCGGCGACCTCATCGCTAAGATGCCGGGCATCTCGGTCGATGCCTCGGGCAAAACCCAGGCGCAGGGCGAAACCGTGCAGCAGGTGCTCGTGGATGGCAAGCCGTTCTTTGGTACCGACCCCGACGCGGTGCTCAAAAACCTGCCCGCCGATGCCATTGACCGGGTCGAGATTTTTGACCAGCAGAGCGAGCAAAGTCGCTTCTCGGGCTTCAACGACGGCAACACGCAGAAAACGCTGAACATCATCACCAAGCCGGCCTTTCGCAACGGGCAGTTTGGGCGGGCGGTGGTGGGCGCGGGCCCCGCCCGCTACCGGGCCAGCCTGAACCTCAACGACTTCCACGGCAACCGGCGCACCACGGTGCTGGCCCAGAGCAACAATGTGAACGAGCAAAATTTCGGCACCGACGACCTGCTGGGCGTTATCGGCAACTCAGCCCCCGGCGGCGGTGGGGATGGCGGGCGCGGCGGCCGGGGTGGCGGCGGCGGCTCGGGAGGCAACGCCGGCGACTTTTTGGTGAGCCAGAACGGCGGCATCAGCAAGACCACGGCGGCGGGCCTCAACTACTCCAATAGCTGGAATAGGAAAACCGAGCTGACGGGTAGCTACTTCTTCAATCATTCCAATAACACCCTCAATAGCAATACGTTGCGCCAGTACGTGCTACCAGGCCAAAGCAATACGACGTATACCGAAAACTCGCTTTCGGGCAGCACCAACACCAACCACCGCGCCAATTTCCGGCTCGACCATAAAATCGACTCTGCTACGTCGGTACTGTTTCGGCCCCGCATTTCGTGGCAGCAAAACGATGCCAGCCAGACGCTGGCCGGTATCACGGCCCGCGAGGGCATGCCGCAGAGCCAGATTAATACGCGATATAACTCTAACAACGAGGCTATTAACCCGGGCGGCGACCTGCTGCTGCGCCGCAAGGTGGGGCACAAGGCGGGCCGCACGCTCTCACTCAGCCTCAACGGCTCGTACAACGCGCGCAACGGCACGTCGGTGCTGAACACTACCCGCGTGGGCGGCACCGGCACCAACCTCAACCAGCAGTCGGTACTGACCCAGAAGAGCGGCACCATGGCCGGCAACCTGGCCTACACCGAGCCGGTGGGCCAGCACGCCCAGCTGCAAGCCAACTACGCGCTCAGCTACGCGCCCAACAACTCCAACAAGCTCACCAACAACTTCAACGCCGGCGACCAGGGCTACACGCGGCTCGATTCGGCGCTGAGCAACGTGTTCAACAACTACTACCTCACGCAGGGCGGCGGGCTGAGCTACCGCTACAACACGCGCACCATTCAGGCCTCGGTAGGGGCCAGCGCGCAGGTGGCGCGGCTGCAGGGCGACCAGACGTTTCCGCGCCCCGGCCCGGTCGATTACACGTTCTGGAACGTGCTGCCCCAGGCCAACCTCACGTGGCGGCCCGACCGCTCGCACAACGTGCGGCTGTTTTACCGCACCAGCACCAACGCCCCCAGCCTGAGCCAGTTGCAGGCCGTGGTCAACAACTCCAACCCGTTGCAGCTCATCATCGGCAACCCCAACCTCAAGCAGGAATACGCCCACAACCTGGTGGCCCGCTACACAGCGGCCCGCGCCGATAAAAACAGCAATTTCTTCGCCCTGCTCGCGGGCAGCTACACCCAGAATCCCATTGCCAATAGCACGTTGGTGGCCGTGCGCGACACCACGGTGCGGCCCATCCTCAACGACCAGACCATCGGCGTAGCGCTGCCAGCCGGGGCGCAGCTCACGCAATCGACCAACTTGCGGGCGCAGTACACCGTGCGGGCGCTGGCCAACTACGGCCGGCCGCTCACGGCCATCAAGTCGAATTTCAACGCGAGCCTGGGCGGTAGCTTCAGCCAAAACCCTGGCATTGTGAACAATGCGCTCAACTACGCCCGCACCCCGGCCCTCACCGGCGGCCTGGTGCTGAGCAGCAACGTGAGCCCCAGCCTGGACTTTACGCTCTCCTCCAACTCGACGCAGAGCTACGTGCGCAACACACTCAGCAAGCAATTGAATAACAATTACTTCAGCCAGCTCACGCGCCTAAAATTTAGCTGGATAGTGGGGCCGGGCATCTCGTTTCAGACCGACGTGGCCCACCAGCTCTACCGCGGCCTCAGCAGCGCCTATAACCAGAACTACGTGCTGTGGAACGCCTCCATCGGCAAGAAGCTATTCCCAGGCCAGCGCGGCGAAATCAAGCTCTACGCCTTTGATATTCTCAAGCAGAACCGGGCCATCCAGCGCAACGTAAACGTGGCGTATTACGAAGATGTGCAAACCACCGTGCTCCAGCAATACCTCATGCTCTTGTTCACGTATAACATCCGCTCAGCTAATATGGCGGCCCTGCCGGAAGGCCCGCCCGAGCGCGGCGGCCGCGGCGGCTCCAACGGCCGGTCCGGCGGCGGGCAGCCGGGCGGCGGGGGCTTTGGCGGCCCTCCCGGCGGGTAATACCGGTGCTAGGTATCCCCCCACCGTTCACCTTTTCTGCCTAACTTGCCAGCAGTAGATGGGGCGAGCTGTTGACTGACACATTGTTATGAAAAAACTTTTCCCGGCTTTGCTGCTGGGGCTGGCCAGCCGCCCGGCGCTGGCCATGCCCCCGCCTACCGTACCAGCTACCCTCGACCTGGCGGGCCTGCACCTGACGCTCGACGCCAATGCCCGCCAGTTGGTGCAGGCCAAGGTGAACAGCCTGTGCCGCCACACCGCCTCGCTGGAGGCCCGCGTAGCCCTGGCCGAAGCCGCGTTTCCGCTCATCGACCAGGTGCTGGCCGAAGAAGGTGTGCCGGCCGATTTTCGGTACCTGGTGCTCCAGGAAAGCGCCTTGCAGGGCAACGCCGAAAGCAACCACGGGGCCGTGGGCTACTGGCAGCTCAAGCGCGAAACGGCCCTCAGCCTGGGCCTCACCGTGAACGGCAGCATCGACGAGCGCCGCCACCTCACGGCCAGTACCCGCGCTGCCGCCCGCTACCTAGTGCGCAACAACGCCACGCTGCACAACTGGGCCAACGCCCTGCTCAGCTACCAAACCGGCCTCGGCGGCGTGCGGCCCTACGTGCAGCCCCGCGACGCCGACGCCACCCAAATGGCGTTTACGGGCCGCACCAACCAGTACTTACTCGATTTTGTGGCCCAGAAGCTGGTTTTTGAGCCCGCCTGCGCCCAGCACGCGGTGCCCTTCGTGCCCTGGCGTGAGGTGCCCGCCGCCCCCGGCCAAAGCCTGGCCCAGCAAGCCGCCTCCTACGCCGCCGACCCTGCCGCCGTGGCCCAGCTCAACCCCTGGCTGCTGGCCCGGGCCGTGCCCCAGGATGGCCGCGCATACACGCTGCTGGTGCCGCTGGCCGGCGCGCTGCCCCTGGCGACCATGCCCGCCCTAGTCATTCCAACGGCGGCGCTCCCTGCCCCCAACTACTTGCGCATCAATGGTATACGGGCCCTGCTGGCCCGACCCAACGAAACCCCGGCCGCCCTGGCCGAGCGCGGTGGGGCCAGCCTGGGCTTCTTTCTAAAGGTAAACGAACTGGCTGATGACGAACCACTTACTGTCAATGAGCCTTACTTTTTTCAACGTAAAAAAGAATCGGCCGATGAAGACTACCACGTAGTAGCTCCCGGCCAAACGCTGGCCGCCGTAGCCCAGCACTATGGCGTATTGCGCCGCGCCCTGCGCCTCTACAACCACCTGCCAAACGAGGAAGCCATAAGGCCCGGCTTAGTGCTGTGGCTCAGCCACAGCCGCCCCCGCAACGTGGCGGCCGAATACCAAGCCGTGCCCGGTAGCCGCCCGGTAGCCGTGCGGCCCCCGCTGGTGCTGGCCCCCG
Organism: Hymenobacter sp. H14-R3; assembly: GCF_030063445.1. Classification (GTDB taxonomy): domain Bacteria; phylum Bacteroidota; class Bacteroidia; order Cytophagales; family Hymenobacteraceae; genus Hymenobacter. The sequence goes on from NZ_JASITD010000008.1 coordinate 166,848, forward strand.
CTACGCCCGCTCCTGCGCAACCCCTGCCCGCGCCGGATAATGACGAGGAGGAGTTGGCTTCCATCAACGACTTGCCTACCGAGGTACCAGGCCCGCCGGTGCAGCCCCTGCCCGCGCCTAGCCCGGCAATAGTCGCGGAGGATGTGCCGGCCCCAACGCGGCCGGTAGTAGTGGCCCCGGTGCCCGTGCGGCCAGTACGGCCCCTGGCGGCCCCCTCTCCCGATTTTAGCCATCCATACCTGGTGGCCCCCGGCGAAACCCTATATGCCCTGGCTCGCCGCGTGGGCGTGCGCCCCACCGAGCTGGCCGCTTGGAACAATATCTCGCCCGTGGCCCCGCTGCGGGCCGGCCAGGCGCTGCACCTCAGCCCACCTGCTGCCGAGCCCGACTTAGTGGTCAGCGCCAGCAGCAACGGCAGCTACACGGTAGCGACTGGCGACACGTTCTACAGCATCTCGCGCCGCTACAACTGCACCGTAGCGGCTCTGCTAGCTCACAATGAGCGGCCCGCCCCCACCCTGCGCGTGGGCGAAACCCTGCGCGTGCCCCGGCAATAGCAGGCAGGCTGTTTTACCTGATTAGCCCAAGAGAAAAGCCCCGCGTACCGATTAATCAGTACGCGGGGCTTTTTTATGTAAATTCTTATCTTACAGTTTATTAAGGGTCACGGCGCGGTAAGCGGCCGCGCGGCCCACAGCGGCCTTCAGGTCGTCTTGCAGGGCCCGGCTGCTGAGGCTGCGCGGGTGCAGGTCTAGCAAGGTACCGTCTTCGGCAATGAGCACGGCGCTGGGCAGGCGCTCGATGCTATAGGCTTGGCGCAAGGCCTCGCGGCGGCCGGGCGGCACGCTCACCTGCACGCCGGTGAGGGCGGGCATGGCGCAGGCTACCGTTTGCTGCCAGTGGGTGAGCGACTCGTCCAGCGCCACCATTACTACCACAATGGGCTGGCCCGCTACGGCAGCCGTTATTTCTTTCAGGTGCGGAATTTCCCGCTGGCCGGCCGGAAATCGGCTATCCCAAAACATCAGGTACACTAGCTTGCCCCGGTAGTCGGCCAGCGACAGCTTGCGACCATCTACGGTGCGCATCGCAACGGGGGGGGCCACGCTACCGATGGCAAACGACTGGTGGTCAGCCAAATCGGTGCGCAGCTGGGCTACCCAGCCCGCCGGGGCCCGGCCCGAGGCTTCGTAGCTGCTGAGCATGGCCTGGGCGTGCGCCACGTGGCCCTGCCGAATGGTTTCGAGCACAATGCGGCCCAGCACCACGGGCCGCGCCTGGGCACTCAACAGCTTGTCAGCCAGGCTATAGCACGTGGGGAAGTAATCGGGATTGGTAGGCTGGTGGCCTGTGGTGCGGGCCTGGTAATGCACGTAATCCAGCAGAAAGTCCTGGTAGTGCGGGCTGGGCACGGCCAGCTCGTTGCCGGGCAGCAGGCCGGGCTGCTGCAAAAAATCGTAGTAGTTGGTCGATAGCTCCGGGCGGGGCTGGCTCACTACGGTCTGCTCGCGCAGGTCGGCGTAGGTGAGGCGGTCCTCGGCGTAGGTATAGGCGATATCTGCCTCGGCGTAGGCTTGGAAAGCGGGCGTGAAACTGCCGCGGCGGCCAGCCTGCTTCAACAGCGTCTGCTCGTGGTCGCGGCGATAATCAAGAAACGTCAGAAAGCCTTTCTCCGGCAACGAAATATTATCAGGTAATACCTGAAAGGCATCGTTGCTACCGAATTTCCGGCTGAATTCCTGCAAGTAGTTGTTGGCGGCGGCGGCGGGCCGGTGCGCGGCCCCGTCACCCGAGTCAAACCTGATGGTGGTGGTGAGCTCCGGCGCATCGCCGTGCAGCGCCAGCACGTCACCCGGCTCCAGAAACACCGTCAGTTCCTCATCGCCGTAGCTGAGCTGGGCCAGCGTGGGCTGCGTGAGTGGTACCTGCATTGTGAAGTCCCCGTTGGGCGCTACGTGCACGGCCCGTTGCTGCTCGTGGGTGGCCAGGGGCTGGCTCCACCATCTGAGTAGTAATTTCTCGGTTCCCGTGTTGGTGAGGTGGCCCCGCAGCTCGGCGGTAGTTTGGGCGGCCGCTGGGGTCGCCAGCAGCGTTAAGCTCGTCAACCAGAGAGTTAGGGAATTCATCAATAGCAAATAGTGAAGAACAAAACCAGAAGCGTGCGCGGTAGCGGCCCCCTAGTCTTTACGCCAATCCAGTGCTTGGCGTTCCCAATGTCGGCATATTTCCGAAATTGTCGCCAGCTTTGCGGCCCCAAAGACCCTTACCCGCCCCCCATGTCACAGCATAAAGAAGTCAAATTAGTTACCACCCACCAGATGCTGGCCATGAAGCAGCGAGGCGAAAAAATCTCCATGCTCACGGCCTACGACTTCTCGATGGCCCAGATTCTGGACGGCGCCGGGGTAGATGTGCTGCTCGTGGGCGACTCGGCTTCCAACGTGATGGCGGGCCACGAAACCACCCTGCCCATCACCCTCGACCAGATGATTTACCACGCCCAGAGCGTGGTGCGGGCCGTGAAGCGCGCCTTTGTGGTGGTCGATATGCCGTTCGGCTCCTACCAAGGCAACTCGTCGGAGGCCCTGCGCTCGGCCATCCGCATTATGAAGGAGAGCGGCGGCCACGGCATTAAGCTCGAAGGCGGGGCCGAGATTAAGGACAGCATCACGCGCATTCTCACGGCCGGCATCCCGGTGATGGGCCACCTCGGCCTCACGCCCCAAAGCATCTATAAGTTTGGCACTTATAACGTGCGGGCCAAAGAAGAATCTGAGGCCCAGAAACTTATCGAAGATGCCCACTTGCTCCAGGAAATCGGCTGCTTTGGCCTGGTACTCGAAAAAATACCCGCTTCCCTGGCCAAGCGCGTGGCCGAGGAGCTAACCATCCCGGTCATTGGCATCGGCGCCGGGCCCGACGTAGATGGCCAGGTGCTGGTGGTGCACGACGTGCTGGGCATCACCAAGGAATTCAAGCCACGCTTTCTGCGCCGCTACGCCGAGCTCCACGATATTATGACGGAGGCCGTGCAGCACTACGTAGCCGACGTGAAAAGCCGCGAATTTCCGAGCAAGGAGGAGGGCTATTAGCTGGTTGGGGGTAACGCGGACGCTGCGGGTCCGCGCGTATTATCGTTGAATAACGCTCTTACGCGCGGACCCGCAGCATCCACGATACCCTAACTCCAGAAACCGCGCCCGCCGTACCTTCGCCGGCGGCAAGCCACTCGGTTGGGTTATTAATTACACAAGCCCGCGCTAGCGCGGGTGGGCTGCCGCTTCTTTTTTGGTGACCAGAACTATCTTTTCCGCAGCCCGCGCTGCGGCCCTACTACCGCGTGAACCGTCCGAACCTGTGGGCCGAAGGCCAGGAAATTATTTTCGAAGACAATCACCTGCTGGTGATTAATAAGCCTGCCGGCATCCTGGTGCAGGGCGACGCCACCGGCGACGAGCCTCTCTCTAAAAAGGCCGAGGAATACCTGAAATTCAAGTACAAGAAGCCTGGTGCGGCCTTTGTAGGCGTGGCCCACCGCATCGACCGGCCGGTATCGGGCATCGTTATTCTGGCCAAAACCAGCAAGGCCCTGAGTCGGCTCAACGAGATGTTCCGCGACAGCCAGATGACCAAAACCTACTGGGCGCTCACCGGCAAGCCACCCGTGCCCGAGCACGGCAAGCTGGTGCACTGGCTGGTAAAAGACCCCATGCGCAACGTAACCAAGGCCTACACCGACAAGCACGGCCAAGGCCAGCGCTCCGAACTAAACTACGAGCTGCTGGGCCCCGCTGCCAACCGCTATCTACTAAAAATCAACCCCATAACCGGCCGGCCGCACCAGATTCGGGTGCAGCTCGCCACGGGCCTGCACACGCCCATTGTGGGCGACGTGAAGTACGGCTTCCTCAACCCCCTGCCCGACGTGAGCATCGCCCTGCACGCCCGGCAGCTGGAGCTGCAACACCCAGTGACCAAGGAAGCTATGAAATTTGTAGCGCCTCTTCCCGACGCCCCGCACTGGGACGCAGCGCGGGCTTTTTATACTGCGTAGGCAAGTCAATGAGTAAGGGGGCGAAGGATGCAGGCAGGAGAAAAAATCACTCATTCACTCATTCATCAATTCGCTCCCTGACTAAGGGTGTAACATTATGGCATTGTGAAGGAGTGGGGCTATTTCGGCTAAACAACGGCCGTAATTTTGTCTTAACGGTGAACTAAGCCCCGCAGGAATAACTTGTGCGGGCGGCGCCAACCTCACACCTTTTTCATTATCGAATGGCCATCCTGGTTTTCTTCGTTGCCCATTATTACTTATCGCTGTTCACGCAGACGTTTTATCTGCACCGCTACGCGGCGCATAAAATGTTCACCATGAACAAGTTCTGGGAGCGCTTCTTCTACTTGTTCACGTATGTCTGCCAGGGCAGCTCCTTCCTGTCGCCGCGGGCCTATGCGCTGCTGCACCGCATGCACCACGCCTACTCCGACACGGAGCTGGACCCGCACTCGCCCCACTTCTCGAACAACGCGTTCGACATGATGTGGAAGACCAAGAACATCTACAACGATGTGCTCAACGACAAGCATGAGCTGGCCGAGCGCTTCGATGGGGATATCCCGCAGTGGAAAGCCCTGGAGGCTTTTGGTGGCACCGTGTACTCGCGCCTGGGCTGGGGCACGGCCTACGTGCTGTTCTACATCGGCTTTGCTACCGCCTGGTGGCAGTATCTGCTGCTCCCCATTCACTTCCTGATGGGCCCGATTCACGGCGCTATCGTAAACTGGGGCGGCCACAAATACGGCTACCAGAACTTCGATAACAACGACAAGAGCAAGAACACGCTGGCCCTGGATTTCCTGGCCTTTGGTGAGCTATTTCAGAACAACCACCACAAGCTGCCGATGCGCGTAAACTTCGGTGTAAAGTGGTGGGAATTTGACCCTACTTACGTGGCTATCTGGACGTTGGACAAAGCCCGTATTATTAAGATAAAGCGCAAGAACGTGCAGCCCAAGCAGCGAGTCAAAAAGCTGGCGCAGGCCGCTTAGGCGCACGACGACAAGCTAAAGCTTACCCTACATAAAAAGGTCGAAGTTTCACTTCGGCCTTTTTTATTGCCCTGATTCTCCGTACCTTTGCGGCCCCAAACAGGGAAAACAATCTCACCCAGATGCACGAGATGCATCGCACAACCCCCAAGGTTTATGGCAGTTAAAATCCGCCTCGCCCGCCGTGGCCGCAAGAAGGCCGCAACTTACGACATCGTAGTAGCCGACGCCCGCGCTCCCCGCGATGGCCGCTTCATCGAGAAGCTTGGTACCTACAACCCCAACACCAACCCCGCTACCATTACCTACGACAGCGACCGCGCTTTCTACTGGGTAATGACCGGTGCTCAGCCTACTGAAACCGTCCGCGCTATGCTCGCCTACCGTGGCGTATTGCTGCGTCGTCACCTCCAGCTGGGTGTAGTTAAAGGTGCGCTGACCCAGGAAGTTGCTGACCAGCGCTACCAGACGTGGTTGGACGAGAAGAACAACAAAATCGAAGCCAAGAAGACTGGCCTCACCGACACGAAAGCTGAAGCCCGCGTTAACGCCCTAGCTGCCGAAACCAAAGTGAAGGAAGCCCGCACCGCCGCCTTGGCGCAGAAGCAAGCTGCTGCTCTGGCCGCCGCTACGCCCGCTGCCCCTGCTGCTGAAGAGACTACTGAGGAAACGACGGAAACCGCCGAAACTTCGGCCGAAGCCGCCGCATAGGCTTGCTAGCCCTGGCTTGCTAACTTATTGAACACGAACGTCATGCCGTGCGCTGCCCGGCATGACGTTCGTGTTTAGGTCGGCGTACCCACTTTTTTACTGCCCCTATTCCTCCCCGCGCATGACGCTCGACGAATGCTTTGAGCTTGGCTTTATAGTGAAGCCGCACGGCCTGAAAGGCCAGATGGTAACGCAGCTGGACGTGGACGACGCCTCGACCTACGACCGGCTCAAAACCGTGTTCCTGGCCCTGGCCGCCACCCCTACCAAGCTCACCGCCTACCAGATAGAGCGCGTGAACCCGCAAGCGGGCCAGCGCGTGCTGCTCAAGCTGCGGGGCATCGAGCGCATTGAGGAGGCCGAGCCGTTGCGCGGGTCCAAGCTCTGGCTGCCGCTAAGCGAGCTGCCGGCACTCGGCGAAGCGCAGTTCTACTTTCACGATGTCATTGGCTTTCAAGTAATTGACGAGAAAGAAGGCGCGCTGGGCCTAGTAGAGAACTTCTACGAATTTCCGCAGCAGGATGTGCTGGCCATGCGCTACCAAGGCCAGGAAGTGCTGCTGCCCGTGGTGGATGAGCTGGTGAGCCACGCCGACATGGAGAAAAAGCAGCTGTTTGTCAACATGCCCGACGGCTTGCTGGACATCTACATGAACCCCGGCGCACACAAAAACCCGAACGCCGACTAGCCCCAAAGCTAGCCAGCCTGCGCAGCAGGCGTATCTGTGAAACCCGTTAAATCCGTAAATCCGCGGTGCGTATAGACATTCTCACCTGCCAGCCGGCGCTGCTCGAAAGCCCGTTTGCCCATTCCATTGTGAAGCGGGCGCAGGATAAGGGTTTGGCCGCCATCCACGTGCACAACTTGCGCGACTATGCGATTAACAAGCATGGCCAGCTTGATGACTACGTGTTTGGGGGCGGGGCGGGCATGGTGCTGCGCGTGGAGCCCATTGCGGCCTGGATTGATGAGTTGCAGGCCCAACGGACTTACGATGCCATCATCTACCTCACGCCCGACGGCGAGGTGCTACGCCAACCGCTGGCCAACCGACTTTCGCTGCTGGGCAACATTATCCTGCTGTGCGGCCACTATAAGGGTGTGGACCAACGCATTCGCGACCAATACGTTACGCACGAAATCAGCCTCGGTGATTTCGTAATGAGTGGGGGTGAGTTGGGCGCGGCCGTGCTGGTCGATGCCGTGGTAAGACTGTTGCCCGGCGTGCTGGGCAACGAAGAATCAGCCCTCTCCGACTCTTTCCAAGACGACCTTCTGGCTCCTCCCGTGTACACCCGGCCGGCCGAATGGCGCGGGCTAGCCGTGCCCGACATTCTTCTTTCGGGCAACACGCCCAAGATTGAGGAGTGGCGCCACGAGCAGGCGCTAGCCCACACCCAGGCCAAAAGGCCCGATTTGTTGCATTAATCAAGCCGCTGCCAGTTAATTAACGACCCAGCACTTGCTTTTCTGCGCTTAATTTTCTATCTTTGCGCTCCGTTTCGCAAAATACCAACCAGCGGGCAGCGGCGCTGCCTACTTCGTAATTCTTTTTTTCGCCATGAGCGTACTACTCGACTTTATCAATGCCGAAGGCCAGGAGCGCCGCGCCAGCTTTCCCAAGTTTGCAGCCGGTGACACCATTATCGTCCACGTGAAAATCCGTGAGGGTAACAAGGAGCGCATTCAGCAGTTCCAGGGCGTGGTTCTCCAGCGTCGCAACCCCAGCAGCAACGGGGAGACTTTCACCGTTCGCAAAATCTCGAACCAGATTGGTACCGAGCGGATTTTCCCGCTGCTGTCGCCTAACATCGACAAAATTGAGGTAATCCGTCGCGGTAAGGTGCGTCGTGCTCGTCTGTTCTACCTGCGTGGCCTGTCGGGCAAAGCTGCTCGTATCAAAGAGCGCCGTCTGAACGTGATTCCCAAAGTAGCCGCGTAAGCTGCGCTTTCCTTAGCCATAAAGAGTGTGCCGGCCTTCCCTTCGCGGGAAGGCCGGTTTTTTTGTGGCCTGCTTTGGCGTATTAGCGCGGACAAGGGACCTGGAAACCGCGCTAATGGTGCGCTACGCCTGCCTTGGTAAAGCGCCGCTCTTGCAACAATTGATACCTTTGAGAGTCTTTAGTGCTCTCTCCCTACCTCCTATCCTATGCGTATTTCCCGGCTGGCCGACCAGATGAGCGGCTCCGAAATTATTAAGATTGGCAATGCCGTGAGCGAGCAGATTCGCCAGGGCGAAACCATCTGCAACCTTACCATTGGTGATTTTGACCCCAAGCTGTTTCCCATTCCGGCCGAGCTGCGCGATGGGGTAATTGCCGCCTACCAGGCCGGGCAGACCAACTACCCGCCCGCCGCCGGCACCGCCGACATGCGCCAGGCTGCGGCCGACTTTCTACGCAAACGCCTAGGCCTCAACTACTCGCCCGTCGACGAGTTTCTGGTGGCCGGGGGCTCGCGCCCGCTTATTTACGCCGCTTACCTGGCCCTGGTGGACCCCGGCGACCGCGTGGTATTCCCGGTGCCGTCGTGGAACAACACCCACTACTGCCACCTCTCGGGAGCGCAGCAGGTGACCGTGCCCACCCAGCCCGAAAACGACTTTATGCCTACTGCCGACGAGTTGGCCCCGCAGCTGGCCGGCGCTACGCTGCTGGCGCTGTGCTCGCCGCTCAACCCCACGGGCACGGTATTTACGAAGGAAGGCCTGGAAGAAATCTGCGACCTAGTGCTAGCCGAAAACCAGCGCCGCGGCCCCGACGAGAAGCCGCTCTACATTCTGTACGACCAGATTTACTGGCTCCTAACCTTCGGTCAGACCCAGCACTTCGACCCCGTGAGCCTGCGGCCCGCCCTGCGCGACTACGTGGTGTACATCGACGGTATTTCGAAGTGCTTTGCCGCTACCGGCGTGCGCGTGGGCTACGCCTTTGGGCCCAAGCAGGTGATTGACAAGATGAAAGGTCTATTAGGCCACGTTGGGGCCTGGGCCCCCAAGGCCGAGCAAGTAGCCACGGCCGCTCTGCTACCCCAGACGGCGGCCGTCGATACCTTCCTGGCCGAGTTGAAGGCGGGCCTGCAAGGCAGCCTCGACGCGGCATACCGTGGCCTGAAAGACCTGGGCGCACGCGGTTACCCCGTGGATGCCATTGTGCCGGCGGGAGCCATCTACCTCACCGCCAAAATCGATGTACTGGGCCGCACTACGGCGGCCGGCGAGGTGCTGGCTACCACCAAGGAAATTACCTCCTATCTGCTCACCGAAGCCGGGCTGGCGGTGGTGCCGTTCAGCGCCTTTGGGGCGGAGGCGTCGGAGCCGTGGTTCCGGCTGTCGGTGGGGGCCGAGTCGCAGGCTTCTATTGAGGCCGCGTTGCCGCGCTTGCGCACCGCGCTGGATAAGCTAACGTAGAAAGCGCGAGGTTTCGCGAAGTAAAAAGAGGTTTCGCAAGGTAAGAGAACAGCTTGTTCCTTCCCCTTGCGAAACCTCTTTTTACTTCGCGAAACCTCGCGTTATTTATTCATCGGTGGCGGGCACCAGCGGCCCGTTGAACGCCGCTGGCTTGACAGTTGGCGACTTTTTACCCATGAACAGGGCGATAGTGGTGGCCAGTGTGGTAGCTGCCACCACGCCGGCCACTACCGGGTTTAGGCGGGCGCGGGTGTAGAGGCTGGTTTCCATTACGTGGCCGGGGTTGTTGCCGCGCGCTTTAGCGCGTGGGCCGCTGGGGCGGTACAGCGAGCCGGCGGGGTTCACGGCTTTGGTGCCTGCCTGCTTCTGCTGGGCCACGCCGGTTTTGGCTTCTACCCAGTCCATTATGCCGGGGGCGTATTTGTTGATGCTACTCATGATTTTGCCGCCGCCGCCCACAAATACGTCGCGCATGGGGTTCACGGCGGCGTGCAGAATGGCGTTGGCCACTTCCTCGGGGGCATACACCGGCTGAGGCAGCTTCGGCTTTTCGGGCAGGTAGTTGCGGGCGTGCTCGGGGAAGGGCGTATTGATGGCGGCCGGCTTGATGAGCGTTACCGACACGGGGGCTTTTTCATCGGCCAACTCAATGCGCAGCGCATCGGTGAAGCCCTTCACGGCGTGTTTGCTGGAGGCGTACATGCCCTGAATGGGCACCGCCACATCCGATACCACACTGCCGAGGTTGATGAGCGCGCCGCCGTGCTTTTTGAGGTGCTTAATGGCTTCGAGCGAACCATTAACGACGCCCCAGAAGTTGGTGTCGTACAAGCGCTTAAAGTCTTCGAGGTTGCCTTGCTCCAGCTTGCCCCACATGCCAACGCCGGCATTATTGACCCAGGTGTCGAAGCCCCCGAAGTTGGCGTGGGCGGCCTCGTGGATGCGGCGCACGGCGTCGGGGTCAGCCACGTCAGCAGCCACGGTGGCAATATTGCCGCCAATGTGGCGGGCCACGGTATCGAGGTCGGCTTGCGAGCGGGCGGCCAGCACGAGGCGGGCCCCGGCCTTGGCGGCGGCGCGGGCCGTGGCCAGGCCAATGCCGCTGGTAGCGCCGGTAATAACGATGACCTGTCGGTCGAGCGGTTTGAGTTTAACAGACATATCTAAAAGGAGCGTAGAAAAGGAAAACGTAGCAGTGCTGCTACCCCAAACTTTACGGGCCGCCGGGCAAAATGGATAAGGCGGAGCTTAGGCCCCGCGGTGCTCCCCTTACCTTTGAGCTTCTATTCCCAACCCTACTTATCTGGTGGATTCTTTTTCGATAACATCTTCTCCTAAAGGCTTGGCGCTGCTGGGCTCCACGGGCTCCATTGGCACGCAGGCGCTGGACGTGGTGCGCGAGCAGCGCGGCCGGTTTCGGGTGGCGGTGCTCACGGCGGGACGGCAGTGGCAGCTGCTGGTGCAGCAGGCGCAGGAGTTTCGGCCGGCCGCCGTGGTCATCAACGACGAATTTTACCAAGAGGTGAAGGCCGCCCTGGCTGGCCAGCCCGAAACCCAGGTGCTGGCCGGCGCGGCCGCCCTCACCGAGGTGGTGCAGCGGCCTGATGTGGTCGTGGTGCTCACGGCGCTGGTGGGCTACGCAGGCCTCGCGCCCACGGTGGCCGCCATTCGGGCGGGCAAGGCCATTGCGCTGGCCAACAAGGAAACGCTGGTAGTAGCCGGTGAGCTGATAACCAAGCTGGTACAGGAGTACGGCGTGCCGCTGCTACCCGTCGATTCGGAGCACTCGGCCATCTTTCAGTGCCTAGCAGGCGAGGCGCAGAACCCCATCGAAAAGGTGATTCTTACGGCTTCGGGCGGGCCGTTTCGGGGGCGCAGCACCGCCGAGCTGGCGCACATTACCAAGGCCCAGGCGCTGAAGCACCCTAACTGGACGATGGGGGCCAAAATCACCATCGACTCGGCCACGCTCATGAACAAGGGCCTGGAAGTGATTGAGGCTAAGTGGCTTTTCAACCTGCGCAACGACCAAGTTGACGTGGTGGTGCACCCCCAAAGCATCGTGCACTCGCTAGTACAGTTTGAGGACGGCTCGCTGAAAGCGCAGCTGGGTCTGCCCGATATGAAGCTGCCCATTCAGTACGCGCTGGGCTACCCGCAGCGGCTGCGGAATGATTTTCCGCGGTTTTCGTTTCTCAACTACCCCACCCTCACCTTCGAGGCCCCCGACCTGGCCACGTTTCGCCACCTGCCGCTGGCCTACGCGGCCATGCAGCGCGGCGGCACCGCTGCTTGCGTACTCAACGCGGCCAACGAGGTAGCGGTGGCCGCATTTTTGCAAGACCAGGTAAGCTTTCTGGGCATGGCCGATGTGGTGGCCGACTGCCTGCAAAGGGTACCGTATCTTGCAGACCCAACTTTGGCCGACTATGCGGCCACCGATGCCGAAGCGCGGCGCGTAGCAACCAGTTTGCTCTAACAATCATTGTTCTGCTGACGAAGGAAGCATCTTATCACGGCTGCTTTCGTCAGAATTACCCTTCCCAACCGGCGCGAGCGTGATAAGGTCCTTCGCAAGCTCAGGATGACAGCTTAACGTAACATTCTCTTTTGGAAATTCTCATTATGATTGGCCAGCTGGTGCTGGGCCTTTCGCTGTTGGTTGGCTTGCACGAATTTGGGCACTTTGCCTTCGCCAAGCTTTTTAAGATTAAAGTCACGAAGTTTTACATCTTTTTTGACTTCCTGTTTCCGCTGCCGCACGTCTGGAATTTCAGCCTGCTCAAGAAGAAAGTAGGCGACACGGAGTATGGTATCGGCTGGTTTCCGCTGGGTGGCTACGTGGCCATCCACGGCATGGTGGATGAGACGCAGGACGCCGACGCGCTGGCCGGCCCGCCGCAGCCCGACGAGTTTCGGGCCAAGCCCGCTTGGCAGCGCCTGCTGGTAATGCTGGGCGGCATCATCATGAACGTGATTACGGGCATCGTCATTTTCTCGGCCCTCACCTACAAGCTGGGCGAAAGCTACCTGCCCGCCACTGAGGCGCGCTACGGCGTGGTTACCAGCAAGTTGGGCCGCGACATCGGCTTCCGCGATGGCGACCAAGTGGTGAAAATCAACGGCCGGCCCTTCACCGAGTTCAACGAGGTGTACGACCCCAACGTGCTGCTCAACAACGAGACCTACTACACCGTGGAGCGCGGCGGCCAGCTCATCGACCTGCCCAAACTGCCCAAGAACTTCTTCGACCGCCTCAACAAGCAGGGCGACAGCCTCTTCGTGGAGGCCCGCTCGCCCTTTACCCTGGCCGAGGTAGTGGCCGGCAACCCCGCTGCCAAAGCGGGCATTAAGGTGGGCGACCGTATCACCCAGATTGGCAGCACGCCCATCCGGTACTACGACGAGTTGCTGCGCACGCTGCCCCGCTACAAGGGCCAGACCATTCCCATCACGGTAACCCGCGATGGCCAGTCGCTGGCGCTGCCCGTGGCCGTGAGCGCCGCCGGCAAAATCGGTGTGCGCCCCAAGCCGGAGCTCAATTTCAGCACCCGCTACTATGGCCTGGGCGAGTCGGTACCGCAGGGCACCAAGCAGGCCTTCAGCGTTATTACGCTGCAAGCCAAGGCGTTTGGCAAGATTTTGAAGCGCGAAGCGTCGGCGTCGGAAAGCCTGGGCGGCCCGGTGGAGATTGCCCAGCAGTTTGGCGGCGTCTGGAACTGGCCCCACTTCTGGAGCCTGGTGGGCACGCTGAGCATGGTGCTGGCCTTCATGAACCTGCTGCCCATTCCGGCTCTTGATGGCGGCCACGTGCTGTTTCTGCTCTACGAGATGATTCTGCGCCGCAAACCGTCGGAGAAGTTTCTGGAAGGTGCCCAGCGCGTGGGCACTATGCTGATTCTGGCGCTTATGGCCTATGTTATTGTCATTAAGCAGGTTATGAAACTTTTTTAATCGCCCTTGCGAGCGCAACGAAGTGGAGCGCGGCAATCTTTCCTTCACGTCGGGGGCACTAACCCCACGGAAAAGGAAAGATTGCCGCGCTTCACTTCGTTGCGCTCGCAAGGACGACTGGTTTCTGGCTTCGTTTTTCCCTATCATTATGCGGCGCATTCTTCTCCTTTCCCTCGTGCTACTGGGGCTGCCGGGCGCGGCGGGCACCCGCCACGCCTACCACACCAGCATTCTGGAGCTCAAGCTCAACCCCCAAAAGCAGCAGGTAGAGCTAGCCCTGAAGGTGTTTACCGACGACTTCAGCCGGGCGCTTTCGCAGGGCCAGGCCAAGGCCGTGGACCTGCGCTCGCCGGGCGCGCTGCCCCTGGCCGAACTCTATCTGCACCAGCACCTGAAGCTGAGCCTGCCGGCCGCCCCGCGCCAGCCGCGCCGCCCGCTCGACGTGCAGTTTCTGGGCCTGCAACCCGAAAAAGATGCCTACTGGCTCTACGCCAAAGTGCCGCTGCCCCGCCCCACCAAGGAGCTGCTTATTCAGCAAGACATGCTGCTGGAGTTGTTCTCCGACCAGATGAACATTGTAAACGCCGAGGGCAACGGTAAGAAAATCAGCGCGTTGCTGCGCAGCGGCCACGAAGAGGAAGTGTTGAATTTCTAACAAACAGGCAGCTTACTCTTTGGCCGTGGCGGCGGTCAGCCAGTCGCAAAACGGACCCAGGCCGCGCAGCGCGGCCAGCACCTGCGCCCGAAAAGCGTCGGGGCTGAGCGAGCGCACCTCGGCATCGGGCAGCGGGTGGCTGAGCAGGAAGCTCTTGTGGCGCAGCCAGTTGGCCTCGGGGTGGGTGGCTTCGTAGCCAGCCGGCATTTTCTTGAGTTGCGCGCCGCCCATACCCTGCGGGAAGAGCTGCCGGGCGGTGGGCGTAGCCAGCAGCGCGTGCAGGTCTTCGGCCGCGTAGTCGATTTCCTGGCGGATGGCGGCTAGCTGCTCCTTGGTAGGCTCGTAGATGCCGCCGGCCACCAGCGTCTGGCCGTGGGGGCCCACCTGGATGTAGCGGCCCGGTCCCTCGCTTTGCTTGCCGCCCACGGCAAAGTAGGCCGATAAGTGCGTTTTGTACGGCACCTTCACCTTGGAAAAACGCACATCGCGGTAGATGCGGAAGATGCACTTTTTGGGCTCCAGGCCGGCCAGGGCGGGCTCGTCCTGGGTTAGCTCGCGCAGCCAGTAGGCCACGTCCTGCTCAAAATCGGCCCGGAGCTGGTCGAAGGTTTCTTTGTGGGCCTGAAACCAGTCGCGCTCGTTGTGCTGAGCCAGGTTTTCGAGGAAATGAAAGAGAGTAGCGGGGTTCATAGACCACAAAGATGCGGGGCGCGGGGGCGAATGCGCGGGGCTTATACTGCCGGCCGCCCCCGAAACGTTGGGCAGGCTCAACCCTATTTTACGCTTATGCGCGCACTGTTAACGGCTTGCCTACTGCTGGGCTTACTGGGCCCGGCCTGCGCCCAGCCGGGCCTGCCGCCCGCCACGGCCGACTGCTGGCCCCAGCAGTTGACCTTTCCGCGGGTGTGGGTGGCCTACGCGCGCTGCTGGCCCGCGCTGGCCAGCCGCCTGCAAGCTCAGCACCTCGACCCGGCCCGGCTGGAGGTATTTTTTCGACTCATCAAAACCAGCCGGACGCTGGAAGTGTGGGCCCGCAACCACGGCGAGGCGGCATTCCGACTGCTGGGCGGCTACCCGCTGGCGGCTGTTTCGGGCTCGCTGGGGCCCAAGCGCCAGGCCGGCGACGGGCAGGTGCCTGAAGGCTTTTACACCATCGACCGCTTCCAGCCAAGGAGCGCCTTTCACCTCGCGCTGGGCCTCGACTACCCCACGTCCGACGACCTGCTGGCCATCGGCCTGGGCGACCCCGGCGGCGATATCTTCCTGCACGGCTCCAACGTGACGGTGGGCTGCCTGCCCCTCACCGACGCGGGCATCGACGAGGTGTATCTGCTGGCCGTGGCAGCGCGGGCGGCCGGGCAGGCCAGCCTGGCGGTGCATATTTTCCCGTTTCCGTTGGTAGATAGCGAGTTGCGGCAGCGCGCGGTCAACCCAAATGCCGCTTTTTGGCGAGGGCTGGTGCCGGGCTACGCTTACTTTGAAACGCACCACACGTTGGCAGCTGACCCGCATTGATGATGTTTTTGATAACTTACTAAAAATCAATTACTTAATAACCCAACTAATACGCTGTATTAGCCCCCGATACCAGGTAGGTAGGGTCTTCCTGAATATTGACGTCGATAATGGCACCGGCGTTGCCCAGCAGCTTGCGGCAATCGGGGCTGAGGTGGCGCAGGTGCAGGGTTTTGCCGGCGCGGGCGTAGCGCTCGGTGAGTTTGTGCAGGGCGTCGAGGGCCGACATATCGGCCACGCGACTCTCGCGGAAGTCGAGCACCACCTCGGCGGGGTCGTGGGCCACGTCAAACTTTTCGCCGAAAGCCTGCACCGAGCCAAAAAACAGCGGGCCGTAGAGCTCGTAGTGCTTCACGCCGGCCGCGTCGAGGTGATGGCGCGCCCGGATGCGCTGCGCATTTGCCCAGGCAAAATTGAGGGCCGACACTACCACGCCCAGTAGCACGGCCAGGGCCAGGTTTTGCGAAATGGCCGTTACGAGCGTCACGAGCAGCATTACCAGCACATCGGGCAGCGGCATGCGGCGCAAAATGCGCAAGCTGGCCCACTCAAACGTGCCGATAACCACCATAAACATCACACCCACCAGCGCCGCCAGCGGCAGCCGCTCGATGAGCCCTGAACCGGCCACCACGAAGCCCGCCAGCGCCAGCGCCGCCACCACGCCCGAGAGCCGCCCGCGCCCGCGCGATTCGAGATTCACCATCGTTTGGCCAATCATGGCGCAGCCACCCATGCCGCCCGTGAGGCCCGAGGCAACGTTGGCCAGGCCCTGGGCCACGCAATCCTGATTGCCGCGGCCGCGGGTATCGGTCATTTCATCGACCACGGTGAGGGTGAGCAGGCTTTCGGTGAGGCCCACCAGCGCCATGATGAAGGCATAGGGCAGCACCACCCCCAGCGTGTGCCAGGTGTAGGGCACCTGCGGCAGGTGCGGCACGGGCAGCCCGCCCGCAATGGAGGCGATGTCGCCCACCGACTTGGTTTGCAGCCCGCCGCCAATAACGAGCGCCGACACCACGATAATAGCCACCAGCGAAGCCGGCACGGCCTTGGTCAGTTTGGGCAACACGTACACGATGGCCATCGTCAGGGCCACCAGGCCCGCCATCAACAGCAGCGCCGGGCCCGCGAGCCAGTGCATGGCGCCGGCCGCATCGCGCACCTTAAACTGCTCTAGCTGCGCCATGAAGATGATGACGGCCAAGCCATTAACAAAGCCGTAGACTACCGGTTGCGGCACCAGCCGGATAAACTTACCGAAGCGCAGCAGCCCAATAACCACCTGGATAACGCCCATCAGCACCACGGCCGGAAAAAGGTACTCGATGCCCCGCTGGGCCACCAGGCTCACAATAACCACCGCCACCGAGCCGGCCGCGCCCGATATCATGCCCGGCCTACCGCCAAACACGCTGGTAATAAGACAGATAACAAAGGCCGAGCCGATGCCCACCAGCGGGCTGATGTGGGCCAGCAGTGCGAAGGCCACCACCTCCGGCACCAGGGCCAGCGCCGTGGTGAGGCCCGCCAGCACTTCGTCTTTAACGTTGACTTTGTACTGACTGAAATAAGAAAGCGAAAACTGCATAAAAAGCTGAGGTATAGGCAAAAGAAAAGCCGCACGCTTCGGCTGGGAAGCGGCGGCAACAGGGTTTCTGGCCGGTATTCAGGGTGGGGTGAGCTTGAAAATAAGCGGCCGGAAAGGGGTCATAAACGCCTACAAAGATACGAAATGCGCCGCCGGGTTGTAGCGCGAGCTTTCCAGTTCGTGCGCGAGCGCAGCGAGCAGCTTGCGTAGGTCGGCAGCCGGTCCCGGATGCTCGCTGCGCGCACGAACTGGAAAGTTCGCGCTACGGCCCGGCACACCACCCGGCACGGTTTTTTCGTTGAAGCGGGTACTCATCCTTCCCTACTTTGCCCATGCGCCGGCTCCTTCTTGCCCTTTTCGTTTTCGCCTTTTTTACCCAACCCACTAGCGCCCAGCGGCCTACCGACTTGTGGTACTTTGGCCGCCAGGCCGGGCTGAGCTTCGCCAACGGCGCGCCCACGCCGCTGCTCGACGGGGCCATGACCACCTACGAAGGCTGCGCCGTGGCCACCACCAAGCGCGGTGAGCTGCTGTTTTACACCGACGGCCAAACCGTGTGGAACCGCCAGCACCAGCCCATGCCGGGCGGCCGCCGCCTCCTGGGCAGCGGCAGTAGCACGCAATCGGCCCTCATCGTGCCCGACCCCGGCTCGGGCAACATCTTCTACATTTTCACGGTGGCTCCGCAGGGCAGCCCCGACGGCCTGCGCTACTCGGTGGTCGACATGACCCGCGCCGAAGGCCTCGGCGACGTGCCCCGTGCCAACCTCCTGCTACTCACGCCGGTAGCCGAGAAGCTGGCCGCCGTGCGCCACCCCAACGGCCGCGACGTGTGGGTGGTGGCCCACCGCTGGAACTCCAACGCCTTCGTGAGCTACCTCGTCACGGCCGAGGGCGTGCAGGCCGGCAAGCCCATTCTCAGCAACGTGGGCAGCATGAACGCCGGGCCCGGCCGCAACGCCATTGGGGCGCTCAAGTTTTCGCCCGATGGCACCAAGCTGGCCGCCGCTCTGTGGCGCGAAAACAACAAGTTTGAAGTCTATGACTTTGACCGCAACACTGGCAAGGTGAGCAACCCGCGCAGCTTCGGGCCCTACCAGGAAGCCTACGGCGTCGAGTTTTCGCCCGATGGCCGCCTGCTCTACGGCACCTGCAACGGCGACACCAAGGATAAGAAAGTAGCCGCCGGCATGAGCGAAACCCAGATACTGCAATTCGACCTCAAAACCAAGGTTGCCGTGCCGGTGGGCCACTCCTCCAACCACAAAATCGGGGCTTTGCAACGCGGGCCCGACGGCAAAATCTACGTGGCCCGCGAGGACAATTCCTTCCTGGGCGTGATTGAGCAGCCCAACACCAGCGGCGCGGCCTGCGGCTACGTCGACGATGGCCTCAAGCTGGGCGGGCGGCGCAGCAAACTCGGGCTGCCGGGCTTCGTGGTGGAGCCTTAGCGGGTGGTGTCGGGGCGTAGTTTGCCCGGCCCACGCAACCTTTATTGGCCGGGCCGGCTCCCAGGTATGAGGCGGCGGGGTTATTTTTGCACAAAAACCAATTTATGAAATCATTTTTTTCGGGAAAATTGCGCCGGCTGCCCGTGGTGCTGATGTGGTTGCTAACGGCGGGCCTGCTCACTACGGCTTGTAAAAAGGACAACGAAACCACGACCGACTACACCACCGTGGACGATGCCGCCATTAAAAAGTACCTGGCCGACAACGCGATAACTACCGCGCAGAAGCAGCCTTCGGGCCTGTACTACATTCCCGTAACGACCAACGCTGCCGCGCCGAAACCCACGGCCAACCAAATAGTATCCATCCTCTACACGGGCAAGCTGCTCAATGGCACCGTGTTCGACGCTACGTCGCAGCGCGACAACACGCCGTTGAGCTTCATCCTGGGAGTCAACCGGATAATTCCGGGCCTGGAGGAAGGCATTTCGCTCATGCACAAGGGCGACAAGGCCGTGTTCCTCATCCCGTCGGGGCTGGCCTACGGCCCGAGCGGCGCCGCCCCCAGCATTCCGGCCAACGCCGTTATCAGCTTCGAGGTGGAGCTGACGGACATCAACACGAGCTTCGCCGTGCCCGACGATAACCTCATCGTCCGCTACCTGGCCAAGAACAACATCACCACCGCCCAGAAGCAGACCTCGGGCCTGTACTTCGTGCCCACCGTCAGCAACCCCACCGGCGTGCCGGCCGCCGCGGGCAAAACCATCTCGGTACTCTACACTGGTAAGTTGCTGAACGGCACGGTGTTCGACGCCACCAAGGCCAACAATGTGCCGTTTACGTTTGTGGTAGGAGCCATGCCCAAGCAGGTAATTCCTGGCTTCGATGAAGGCATCAGCCTGATGCGCAAGGGCGAGAAAGCCACGTTGCTCATCCCCTCGGCGTTGGCCTATGGGGCCTCGGGCTCGGGCTCCATCCCGGCCAACGCAGTTATCACCTTCGATGTGGAAGTAGTCGACGTGAAATAACTGACATAAAAGCAGTTAGCCATAAACAAGCGGGCCCCTTGCGCGAAATGTGCAAGGGGCCCGCTTGTTTATGGCTAACTGCTTTTGTACTCACTAAACTTATCTTTTGCCAATCTTAAAGCGCAGAAAACCAAGCGCTACCGAGGAATACGGGTTGTTCTCGGTGAAGTAGCCCGCCACGCTGCGGGTGCTGAGGCCGGCTTCCCACACGGGTGTTACGAAGGTGACGCCCAGCGGCACGCTCAGGCTGTAGCCCGCGCCGCCGCTCACGCCGGTGCTCAGGCGTACCCAGCGCACGGGCTTAAAGTCGAGGCCCGCGCCGATGAACGTAGTGGGCAGGTTACCAGCCACTTTATTGAGCGGCACCGTCACGTCGAGGCCGGCTTCAAACAGCTCGGAGATGCGCACGCCGCCGCCCAGGCGCAGCTTGGCGGGCAAGTCGGCGCGGCGCTCCTGGGCCGTTTGGTAGGTGAAGAGCGTTTTGCCGCTGTCGCCAAACTGGTTCACAATGTTTTGCACCACGTCGTAGGTGGCGAGGCCGCTGTACTGCGGAAACGTCAGGCTTTGGTCGGTAGCCGTGATGACGTTGCCGGTCCAGGTCATGGAGCCCAGGTCGGTAACCGACGCGCCCAGGCGGATAACCTTGCCCACCTCGGCCGCCAGGCCCAGGTCGAAGCCATTGCCGTGGCCCACGGGCTGCAACCCGCTGCCGTTCTGGTAGTTGAAGGTGGGGCTGCTGGCCAGGCTGCCGTAATTGATATCGAACACCGGCGAGAGCGACGAATACGCCGAAAGGCTGCCGCCCCCGATGCGCACGTCGGCCACCCCAATGCCCTGGATGTAGCGGTAGCCCGCCCCGGCGGTAAGCTTGATAACGCCCGGCACGTTAAACACTTCCACCCCGTAGCCAATATTAAACTCGTTGGTGAGCGCTAGTTGCAGCTGCGTACCGTCGAGTGCGGCCGAGAGCAGCGGCGGCGGGGTGCCGCCGCGCGGGGTGCCCGCCGCGTCGTAGTACTGCTGCACGATGGCCGCCTGTTGGCCATTCACGATGATGTCGGCGCTATTTTGGTTGAGGGCCACGTGGCCGCTCAGGCGCTGGCGCACCGACACGGCCAGGCCACCCAGGCCCGGCGGCAGGGTCACGGCCAGGCCGAAGGCCGTGGCATCGGCATTGATGTTGAGCGCGTTATTACTAGTGAGGTTGGCCACCAACGCGGTGCGCTCGGCGGCCGTGAGCGCGTCGTTGGCGTGAAATAGCAGCTTCTTGAACTGGCTGTTGGTCAGCGACTGCGAGCCCGCGCCCGCGCCCACCTCCCCTATTGTGAAGGAAATGAGGCTGTTGCCCTGCCGGCCCAGGTTGGCGGGGTTGATGCCCAGCGCTTGGTAGTCGGGGGCAAACGTGTTGACCACGCCCCCGCGGCCGGTGGCCGAGAAGTTGCTCAGCTCATTTTGGGCCAGCGCGGGCGTGGCGGCCAGCAGGCCCAAGGCGGCGGGCAGCCAGGAAAGACAGGTTTTCATAGACGAAGGCAACGCCGGAAGCGCGGGCGTACTACCCGCAAAACTACGGCCCCGGGGTAGCGGGCCGGCGGGGGTATTCGGCCAATGAGGCAAGTTAATCTGCTATTCATACCAAAAAATGGCTAGGTGCGCCGGGCCACCCCGCCCAGCAAAGAACCAGCTGCCCGGCCGGCGCGGAGGCTGCCCCAGCGGCCGGATGCGTATTTTGCGGCCGTGCCTGCTCCCATTCTCTCCGCCGCCGACTATGCCCAGGGCCTCGCCGCCGGCCAGCGCGGCACCCTGGCCCGCGCCATCACCCTAGTAGAAAGCACGTTGCCCGCGCACCAGGCGCTGGCGCAGCAGGTGCTGCAAGCGGTATTGCCCCGCACCGGCGGCGCGCTGCGGCTGGGCATCACGGGCGTGCCGGGCGTGGGCAAAAGCACGTTTATTGAGGCATTGGGCCTGTACTTGGTCGAGAAGCTGGGTAAGAAGCTGGCCGTGCTGGCCGTGGACCCCAGCTCGCCCCGCGGCGGCGGCAGCATTTTGGGCGATAAAACCCGCATGCCGCAGCTCACGCTGCACCCGCGGGCGTTCATCCGGCCCTCGCCGGCCAGCGGCAGCCTGGGCGGCGTGGCCCGCGCCACCCGCGAGGCCCTGCTGCTGTGCGAGGCGGCCGGCTACGACGTCATCTTTGTCGAAACCGTGGGCGTGGGCCAGAGCGAAATAGCGGTGCATGGCCTGGTCGATTTTTTCCTGCTGCTGATGCTGGCCGGGGCCGGCGACGAGTTGCAAGGCGTGAAGCGCGGCATCATGGAAATGGCTGATGCCCTGCTCATTACCAAGGCTGACGCTGGCAATGAGCAGGCTGCCCGCCGCGCCGCCCGCGACTACGAGGGCGCGCTGCACCTCTTCCCGGCCGCCGCCTCGGGCTGGACGGTGCCCGTGCGCACCTGCTCGGCCGTGAGCGGCGCGGGCCTGCCCGAAGCCTGGGAATTAATTGAGCAGTACGCCGCCCAAACCCAGGCCAGCGGCTACTGGCAGCAGCGCCGCGCCCAGCAGCAGCTCCAATGGCTCGACGAGGCCGTACGCCAGGCCCTGGAGGCGCAGTTCTACGGCCGGGCGGGCGTGCAAGGGGCGCTGCCGGGCGTGCGGGCGGCGGTGGCGGCGGGGCAGCTCACGCCGTGGGCGGCGGCGGGGCAGCTGCTGGGGCAGTAGTAACCAACTGCTTTAACTGGGGAAACAATTGTCATATCAGGCTTACAATATCTCTGATTTTAACCGGCTTGTTTTCAAAAGGAGTTTGCCTATTTGTTAAGGGAGTATACAAGTACTTAGGTCACAAGCAAACATGCACACCTATCTTTTGTCAACCTAGGTAATACGCTTCTCAGTTACTTACAATCATAGCCTAAAAATGGAAGAGGAAGATGAGAAAGAAACAGTAACGCCTAAAGTTTCGTGGTCTGATACAGGTTTCGCTAAAGGACTAAATTTGATTTTTGCTATTATAGGCGTACTCACTACGGTGGCTGGGACTATCTATACTATTTACGGATCTCGACAAGAGCCAATCAGTGGCTTGAGTGCCACCTACCAAGAAGGGCGGTTTGCACTGCCTAGCAAGTTGGTCAATAAAGGTCACTTAGACTCGCTAAGCGCGACGCATTGATTGGGGAACGGTACAAATCCCTACGAACAAGGGTCAGTCCCAAAGAGCGTGTATTATTGCCAGACTCCTTATATATCTACGGTATGCCCACGGCCAGCGATGGTATCCAACCAGTGACGGAGTTCGCTAGTATGCACCATTTTCTGTCTACTCTAGTGATTAAGAACGAGGGCGAAAAGACTTTCTCTCAGCTCCACCTCATTCATGGTGCCAATGCCTATTATGAGTTTACTGATAGCGGTGGCAGCCTACATGCAGGGACGTCCGTCGGCAACCTATCACTGGGAGATTTGGCAGCTACAGAATCGCGAGAGGTACGCCTATGGGCATATTCGGAGCTTCTATTCGCAAAAAGTGGGCTGACCGTAACCTACGCAGATGGTAGAGTGGTAGCGAAGCCTGTAACAATTGATGGAATTGAAATAGTGCAGCCTGATTCACGCAGTTTATGGCTAGGTTCCGTCATCATGTACGGTAGTTTAGCTTTTGGCGCATATTTTTTAATACGCCTAATTATCTCTAACATCGCCAAACGCACTTAGCTATTCAGGGCAAAATCACTAGATGAATAGTTAGCATTTTATATCAAAATAGGCTTGGCCAGCAGGGCAGTCAGCCGCTCACGCCAAGATGCTGATAAGTAAGGTATTGCCAGCAGCGCCCGCACCTTCTCCAAATCGTGCGGGCCCGGCGCGAGGCAATCAACCATATCCTGGATAGTAGCCGCGTAGGGCGAGGCCTGCACCAGCGTAATAGCGTCGCCCGCCTGCAACGTGCCCGGCTGCTGCACCCGAAAATAGATGCCGCTACGGCGCGCCAGCTCGAATTCGTGCACGATGCCCGGCCGCGCCAGGCGAATGCCCAACTTGAAGCAGGGCCGGCGGGGCTGCACGGCCATCAGCACGGCCGTGCCCAGTTGGAAGCAGTCGCCCACACGCACCTGCGTTTCGAGCAAGCCCCGCGTGGTCAGGTTTTCGCCGAAGGCACCGGGCACCAGCTGGGCGGCGGGCAGCAACTGCCGCCAGTAGGCCCAGTGCTCCTGCGGATAGGCGTACACCGCTTTGTCGGGGCCGCCGTGCACGCGCAGGTCGGCTTGGCCGTCGCCGGCCAGGTGCTCGGCGAGTACGGCTACCGGGCCCGCTAGGGGCTGCTTGAAAATGCTGGTGCGTACGGTTTTGCCTTGCCACAACAAGTCTTGCGGCAGGGCTGTATTAACGGAGACGATATGCATGGCGCGAAGTAAGCGCCCGCTTGTCACTTAGAGGCTATCCGAATAGGGAAAAATCAGTTGTATTTTAGGGGTATGGCTACAGTTCAAGAATTTCGCATTTCGGACACGCTTTGGGCGCGGTTGTCCCCTCATTTGCCCGTCCACGTGCCCAAGGCG
>NZ_JASITD010000090.1 GCF_030063445.1 Hymenobacter sp. H14-R3
CCCCGCCTGGGCCTTTTGCACGGCGCGCAAAAAGCGGTCGAAGGCCACGGGCTTAAGCAGGTAGTCCACCACGTCGTGCTCGTAGCCGTCAAGGGCGTACTCGGGGTAGGCGGTGGTGAGGACGACCCGGCACTGCCGGCCGCAGATTTTCAGGAACTGCAAGCCCGTGAGCTCGGGCATCTGAATGTCGAGAAACACCAAATCGACGCGGCCCTCTTGCACCCATTGCAGGGCCTCCAGCGGGCTGGTGGTGGTGCCCACCAGCGTGAGCGTCGGCACTTTCTGGATGTAGGCGGCCAGCAGCCGGGTAGCGGCAGGCTCGTCATCAACGGCGATGCAACGGAGCATTTTTGGGGAGAAAGTAGTTAGGCGGGAGGCGTCGGGGGCGGGCTACCGGCTTTTTCACCATCAGCCCGGGCTAGACCGGTCCCAAATCTAGCTCCAGGCGCGTGTAGTGCTCGGTGCCGTCGTTGCGGACTTCCAGGGCGTGGCGGCCGGGGTAGAGCAGGGCCAGGCGGCGGCGCAGGTTGG
>NZ_JASITD010000009.1 GCF_030063445.1 Hymenobacter sp. H14-R3
CGCAAAAGCGTCGTAATTTTGGCAATGAGGCCTTGCTTCACGGGGCAGAACGGACAATGGTGTGTAGGAACCCCAAAGGTCGGACTGCCCCGTTTTTTATGCCCTAAAGTTTAGTAGGGTAGAGTGCGCGAATACTACTATTAGCCGGGCGCTCATCGTGCTCAGTACCACACTGCCAGCTATTACGCACGCGGCCACTGCCATCGATGGCACTACGCAGACTATACTTTTTGATTCGAACACAGCGGTGCTAGGTACGGGCGGCACCGTAGGCACGGCCGCCACGGCGCTCAACCAACTGAGCGGGCCCGAAGTAGAGCTTTCGATAGCCAACGCCGACGTGCTGACTATTGCCGCCGATAATTGTGTGGTGCGTGGGCTAGTACTGCACGGCGGGGGCGGTAATAACTCCATGTTGCGCGCCAACTCGGGTGTCAATCTGCTGCTAGAGCAGTGCGGTATCGGCATCACGGCCTTCGGCATAACCACCCCCGCTGCCAACCCCACCAACGGCGTGGGCGTAGTCTTGAGCAACCTCTCGGGTACGGTGCGGAACAGCCTGATTATGAATTGCGGCAGCTCGGGTATCAACTACTCGGGCAGCGCGGAGGCGGGTAGCGGCTACACCATCACTGGTAATGAGTTTCAGCAGAATGGCCGCATCACGGCCGGGGGCGATAATATTACCCTGGGCGACCAGTCGGCCGGTGCCACCGGGCCGGTTACCATTAGCAACAACCTGATTGCGAATGCCAACAGCAGCGGTATTCAGCTGGAAATCGGGCACCTTAGCAATAATAGTATCACGGGTAATACTATTACCAATAATGGCAAGGGTGGGCCTGCTACGCGCCTCGAAGGCTCGGGTATGCACTACCTGCAGCGTAGTAACCCGGCTACTAAACTGGTACTGAGTACGAACACTGACGTAATCAGCAACAATATTATTGCCACCAACCAGTCGTCGGCGGTGGTTATCAACTATGGGCAGCGTAACGTGCGCGTCACTCAAAACTCCATTTATGGCAACGGCGATGGTACCACGGGTGGCCAGGGCCTGATTGCTATCGACTACACTCCCATCACGTACTACGTGGGTGGCAATAGTGCCTACGGCCAAGGCGACGGCGTGACGCCCAACGACGGTACCGTGAATGCTAACAAGGCCAATGGGGGCATGAACTACCCCATCATTACGAGTAAAAACGTGAAGACCAGCGGCCTCTACACGACGCTGCACGTGGAGGGCTTCGTGGGGAAATTTGCCAACCAATCGCGCTTCGCTAACACGGAAGTAGAGTTTTACCGGGGTGACAACACGACCGATACCAACCAGAACGGGGAGATTACGGCCGGCGATGGCCAAAGCTTTCCGCACGGAGAGCCGAGTACCTACATCGGCACGCTAACGACGGATAAAACCGGTTCTTTCGCCGCCGATATTACGGTGCTAACAGCCAGTATTTCGCCGGCGCTGCTGACGACAGACCCCATCAACTCGCTGGCTTACAAAGCGGAGTACGGTACTTCGGAAGCTGGTATCAATTTGATTCCTAATACTATACCTCCTAACCTGCTGCCCTTGCCCGTAACGCTAACGCGCTTCGATGCCCAGGCTAGCGGCGTGGACGTGCTGCTCACCTGGGCCACCGCTACTGAGCTGAACAATGAGTACTTCGAGGTGCAGCGGAGCTTCAACGGTCGGGATTTTGAGGCGCTAAGTAAGGTAGACGGTCACGGGACTACAACCAAAGCCCAAGGCTACAGCTACACCGATGTGGTAGCCCGTGCGGCCAGCTTACTCTACTACCGCCTACGCCAGGTAGATACCGATGGTAAAGACACGTATAGCCCCCTGCGCGTAGTGCGCCTAGCGGCCCAGGCCATGCATCAGCCGGCCTATCCCAACCCCACGGCCGACTATACTTCGCTAGACCTGAGCACGCTATCCAGTGGCGAATACCAGCTCGTGGTAACTGACTTGCTGGGTAAAATAGTGGCGACGCAACCGGCCCAAGGTGGCCGGGTTGCTACCCTCGACCTGCACGCGCTGGCGGCAGGTACCTACCTAGTGCGGCTGGCCGGGAATGCCACGCTAAAGTGGCAAGTAGCGCATTATTAAGGAGTTGTAGTAAGCTCGAATAAGCAGTAAGTGAATTGGTTATCACACATATTATGTGACAACCAATTCACTTACTGCTTATTAGCTAATGTGCTTTACTGGGCGAGCAGCCCCCGCATATCGAGCGCCCGCGTATACATGGTAAGCTGGCCATCGGGCGTGGTGGGCCACTCGGCGCGGGGGCGGTCCCAGTACAGTTCCAGGCCGTTGCCGTCGGGGTCGTTGAGGTAAATAGCTTCGCTCACGCCGTGGTCGGAGGCCCCGCTCAGCGGGTAGCCGGCCGCCAGCAAGCGCTTCACCACGGCAGCCAGCCCGGCCCGGTCGCGGTACAAAATGGCGGCGTGGTAGAGGCCCGCCACGCCCTCGCGCTGCGCCGGCCGGCCACCCTGGCTGTGCCAGGTATTGAGCCCAATGTGGTGGTGGTAGCCATCGGCCGACAGAAACACGGCCGAGCCCATATCCAGCATCACCTCAAAGCCCAGCAGGCCGTGGTAGAACGCCAGCGCCCGCGGTATGTCGGCAACCTGCAAGTGAATGTGGCCGATGCTCGTGCCGGCGGGCACAGCGTAGGGTATTGTGGCGGAGGAGGTCAAAGCGGTAGGTTCCATAAGAAAAAGGGTACGTTAAGTGCAAGAATAATGTACCTACATTGGTCAAGAAACAAGCCAAAAAAAAGTCCTGCCACGCTGGCAGAACTTTTTTAAGGTGATTTCGGACTTGCCACTGGGTCTGCAAAGACGTAATAAATAAATTTTTGACTTCTAAGGAGTTACTACGAAAATTAACCGGGGTTTTGCCACTTGGGGAGCGTAGAGTCGGAGTGTATCGTGGCTAATTGCGTAGCGGCTGGTCTGTGGGAGCGCAGCCAGGTAGCGGTCGGCCACGTTAGGGCTTGTGCAGCTGCCTTTCGTCGTAGTAAGCCGACTAATGGTGAGTTGCTGCGCGCCGGTGCCCAGTGCGAATTGCCCCTGAATGGCATCGCACGTCGCCAAGCCTAGCAGTTGATTACCGACCGCTCCGAACTGGATATACGAATTATAGTCATAAGAATAGCTCGAAACCGCTACGGGTATCGCCTCCACCTGCACCAGCGCCCAGCGGGTACCCAGCAGCCCAGAGGCGGGCGTTGGAGCCGGGTCGGTGTTACGGTGCCGACAGCCCACGAGCAAGACAGCCGCTGCCAGGTAAAAGGCAAAGTTCTGGTTCATAAATTTTTGTCTTAAGTAAGGCAAGGAAAAAATAGATTTAAAAAATATATTCTATAATTTAAGAATTTGCCGACCAGAACCGGGAGCTTAGTTGATAATCAGATTATTTAAACGGCACCGACGAGCCGCTTTCCTTCACCATACTGGTGGGCACCAGGTCTTTCACCACGTTGGCCTTCAGCGTGAGCTTGGTGTCGCCGTGCAGGTCGTTGGAGGCCAGCGTGACCACCTCGGCGGCCGTGCCCACGGTGCGTTGCGCATATACCAGCTCTACCACGGCACTTTGGCCGGGCTTGATGGGGGCCGGGGCCGTGCGGTAGCCCACGCAGTAGCAGTTGGAGGAGATAGTGCTCAGCACCAGGTCTTTGGCGCCCGCGTTGCGCACGCCGATGCGCGCCACTGGCTGGGTGCCGGCCTCAATGCGGCCAAAGTCGTAGCCCGGTTTTTCCAGCACCAGGCGGGGCGAGGCGGCCAGCTGGCCCGGCGTGAGGGTGGCCCGAAGCTCCTCCTTAGTCAGCACCAAGCCTCTGAGGCTGAGTACTTTGCTGCCTTCGGTGGCATTGCTCATCACGGTTACCGTTTTGGCAAAAACGCCGGGGCGGCCCGCGCTGTTATACACCGCCTTGATGACGCCCGACTTGCCGGGCATTACCGGGGCTTTGGTCCACTCGGGGGTGGTGCAGCCGCAGCTGGCCTGGGCGTTGGCAATGACAATGGGCTGATTACCCGTGTTTTTAAATTTAAATTCGTAGGTGGCCATATTGCCCTCGGGCACCTTGCCGAAGTCGTGGTCGGTGCTTTCGAAGGTGAGCACGCCCTGCGCGTGGGCAGCCAGTGATAGCAGGCCCAGGGTGAGGCTCAAAGCGAGGGTAGAGAGGAAGCGCATAGCGAAAAAGCCAGGGGCAACCCTGGGTAAAAGTGTAGACTAACAATAAGTTAACCCCCGGCCGCCGCCCGGACGAGCAAATATACAGCTTGCCCCCGCCCGCTTTCGTAAATTTGCGGCATCGCACTCCCCCATTCCCACCCCCTCCACTACTTATCCCGCTCTTATGTCTGATACGCTGCTGGCTCCCGCCGACGCTTCGGTGCACCCCTCCCTCACCAAAGCCGAGCTGCTCGACGACTACCGCCTGGCCTGGGAAAGCCGTCACGCCTCGCTGGCCGGCCGCCGCGAGGTGTTCATGGGCAAAGCCAAGTTTGGCATTTTTGGCGATGGCAAAGAATTGCCGCAACTCGCGATGGCCCGGGCCTTTAAGGCCGGTGATTTCCGCGCCGGCTACTACCGCGACCAAACCTTTATGGTGGCCGTGGGCGAGCTTACCTGGCAGCAATACTTTGCCCAGCTCTACGCCCACGCCGACCCCGAGGCCGAGCCCAGCACCGCCGGCCGCGCCATGAACGGCCACTTCGGCACCCGCCTGCTCGACGATGATGGTCAGTTCAAGCCCCAGACGTCGACCAAAAACTCGTCGGCCGACATCTCGCCCACCGGCGGCCAGATGCCCCGCCTCGTGGGCCTGGCCTACGCCAGCAAGCTCTATCGCCAAAACCCTGAGCTGCACCAGTTTACCGATTTCTCGGTGAATGGCAACGAGGTGGCTTTCGGCACCATCGGCAACGCCAGCACCTCGGAAGGCGTGTTTTTTGAGGCCATCAACGCCGCGGGCGTGTTGCAGATTCCGCTGCTGATGTCGGTGTGGGACGACCACTACGGTATCTCGGTGCCGGCTGAATACCAGACCACTAAGCAGAGTATTTCGGCCATTCTGGCGGGCTTCCAGCGCGATGGCGAGGGCCAGGACGGCTTCGAGATATTCGTGGTGCGCGGCTGGGACTACCCGGCCCTGGTCGATACCTACCAGCGCGCCGCCGCCGTGTGCCGCGCCCAGCACGTGCCCGTGCTCATCCACGTGACGGAGCTCACGCAGCCGCAGGGCCACAGCACCAGCGGCTCGCACGAGCGCTACAAGCCCAAAACCCGCCTCAGCTGGGAGGAGGAGCACGACTGCCTCACCAAGCTGCGCGAATACCTGCTCACCGAGGGCGTGGCCAGCGAAGACGAGCTGGCCCAGATTGAGAAAACGGCCGCCGCCGTTGTCAAGCAGGCGCGCACCACGGCGTGGTCGGCGTTTTTCGACCCCATTCAGCAGGAGCGCGAAGATGCCCTGGTAATACTCAACAAAATGGTGGCCGAAACCGGTACCGAAAACCAGCTGGCTGAGTTGGTTAACGGCCTGAAAACCAACGTAACCCCCATTCGGGCCGATATTGTGCGCACTCTGCGCAAGGCGCTGCGCCAGGTGCGCGGCAACCGCCAGAGCGCCGGCCGCCGCGCCGCCCAAAGCCTGCTGGAGCAGTGCGAGGCCGAAAACGCCGACCGCTACAACTCCTACCTCTTCAGCCAGAGCGAGGAGGCCGTGGGCAATATCGAGGAAGTGCCGGTAGCATTCGCCGCCGATGCGCCGCTGGTGGACGGCCGCGAGGTGCTGCAAGCCTGCTTCACGGCCAACTTCGAGCGCGACCCGCGCATCTTTGCCATCGGCGAGGACGTGGGGCATATTGGCGATGTAAACCAGGCCTTTGCGGGCTTGCAGGAGAAGTTTGGCGCGCTGCGCGTGACTGATACCGGCATCCGCGAGTGTACCATTATCGGGCAAGGTATTGGGGCGGCGCTGCGCGGCCTGCGGCCGATTACTGAGATTCAATACCTTGATTACCTGCTCTATGCCATCCAGATATTGAGCGACGATGTGGCCTGCTTGCAATACCGCACCAAGGGCGGGCAGAAGTCGCCGCTCATTGTGCGCACCCGCGGTCACCGCCTGGAGGGCATCTGGCACTCGGGCTCGCCCATCCAAATGATACTGGGGGCCATCCGGGGTATGCACCTGTGCGTGCCGCGCGATATGACGCAGGCGGCGGGCTTCTACAACACGCTGCTGCGCAGCGACGAGCCGGCCATCGTAATCGAGTGCCTCAACGGCTACCGCCTCAAGGAAAAGCTGCCGTCCAACGTGGGCGAATTCACGCTGCCCCTGGGCCAGCCTGAGGTGCTGCGCGCCGGCACCGACATTACCATCGTTACCTACGGCTCGATGTGCCGCATCGTGATGGACGCCGCCAAGCAGCTGGCGGAAGTTGGTATTTTGGCCGAAGTAATTGACGTGCAGACGCTTCTGCCCTTCGATACCGACCAGCTGATTGCCGATAGCCTGCGCAAAACCGGCCGCGTGCTCTTCGCCGATGAGGACGTGCCCGGCGGGGCCACCGCCTACATGATGCAGCAGGTACTCGACGGCCAGCAAGCCTACAAGCTGCTCGACTCGGCCCCGCGCTGCCTGGCCGCCCACCCGCACCGCCCGCCCTACGGCTCCGACGGCGACTACTTCTCCAAGCCCAACGTGGAGGACGTGTTCGACACAGTGTACGAGCTGCTGCGCGAAACCGACCCGGCCAAGTTTCCGGCTATTTATTAAGTAACTGACTAACAAATTATTAGAACGTCATGCTGAACGCAGTGAAGCATCTCACTCACGCCATTCGGATTACTAATCCAACGGCGTGAGCGAGATGCTTCACTGCGTTCAGCATGACGTTCTAAATAATCCCCCTTTAATCTGTAACTACCTTACCGCTTGGCAATTACGATGCTATCGGTGCGAATAACGTTGCTAAGATTCAAGGCGCGGTCGGCGATGCTTACGTCGAAGCGCACCACCTGGCCCGCGGTAAACACGTCGCCGTAGCCGAAGCCGATGGTGCGGGTAAGCGTGCCTTTGAGGGGCGCGGCTTTGCCATCGGTGAGGGGGGAGGGGTGGTCGAAGCGGCCGTTGTAGGCCCCCGTCGTGGTGAGGCCCAGCGACACCGTAGACACGTAACGGCCCGTCCGGTCCTTGATGAAGGGCTCGACGAAGTAGTTGTTGTTGAATAGCGCCGGGAAGGCGTAGGGCGCTACTTTACTCTCCGCTTCCGTAAGGCCCAGGTCGCCGTCGCCATCCTGAAAATTGATGGTAATGAGTACCGAATCAATCGGTTGCTGCTGCGGGTTGGCGAAGTTGGTGCGCCGCGCTTCTATGCGATTGAAGCTGATGGAGGGCGTAGTAGGATATTCCGGTGCTTTCAGGCACCCGCTCAGGCCGCCCGCCAACAGGCCCAACCCGCCAATTACCGCTGATAGTCGAAACAAATTCATACGCAAACGCAAAAAAAGATGCCTGGCTCACTCCGC
This sequence comes from Hymenobacter sp. H14-R3, assembly GCF_030063445.1. Lineage (GTDB taxonomy): Bacteria > Bacteroidota > Bacteroidia > Cytophagales > Hymenobacteraceae > Hymenobacter. The sequence goes on from NZ_JASITD010000009.1 coordinate 7,562, forward strand.
AAACCAGCCTGCCCGGCCAACGCACGGGCGCTTGGTTTGTTGTGAGCCGTAAATGTAAGCGGCCCGCTGCCCCAGCCCGCTTTTTGCCCAACCCCCGCCGCTTGTTATGAGTTTCCGCACCGCCTTCCTCGGCCCTGACTATCAGGCCCTCACCACCCTGGCGCCCTCGGTGTTTGAGGCCGTTGCGCTGCACCTGTTTCGGCACCAGGCCGCGCACTGCCCGCCCTACCGCGCCTACCTGGCCGGCCTGGGCCGCGACCTGCGCGCGGTGGATAAGCTGGAGGACATCCCGTTTCTGCCCATCGAATTCTTCAAAACCCAGCAGGTGCGCACCGAGCCCGCCGACTGGCAGCCGCAGGAAACCTTCCGTAGCAGCGGCACCACGTTGCAGCAGCGCAGCCAGCACCTCGTGCGCGACCCGGCGCTGTACCGCGCCAACGCGGCCAGCATCTTCGAGGCCGCCTACGGGCCCCTCACCAACTGGATATTCCTGGCCCTGCTGCCCTCGTACCTGGAGCAGGGCGAGTCGTCGCTGGTGGCCATGGTGGCCGATTTTGCCCAGCGCTCGGGGCAGGCGCAGCCGGCTTTCTTCTTGCGCGACCACGCCGGGCTCATTCAGGCCCTGGCCGAAGCCAAGCGCCAGCCCGGCCGCTGCGTCATGCTTTTCGGCGTCACCTACGCGCTGCTCGACCTGGCCGCCGAGTACCCCGGTGCGCCCGAGCTGCACGGCCTCACGGTGCTCGAAACGGGCGGCATGAAGGGCCGCCGCCGCGAGATGATTCGGGAGGAGCTGCACCAGGAATTGCAGGCCGCCTTCGGCCCCGCGCCCATTCACTCCGAGTACGGCATGACCGAACTGCTGAGCCAAGCCTACTCGCCGGGCGAGGGCTTGTTCTACTGCCCGCCCCAAATGCGCGTGCTGCTGCGCGACGCCGCCGACCCATTCTCCGTATCGGCCACCCGCGCCGAGGGGGCCATCAACGTTATCGACCTGGCCAACGTGGACAGCTGCGCTTTTATCGAGACCAAGGACCTGGCGCGGCGGCACCCCGGCGGCGCGTTTGAGGTGCTGGGCCGGTTGGATAACTCGGACATTCGCGGGTGCAGCCAGTTGGTATAAGTGAGTGTGCGGTAAGCTTTAGCTTGCCGTGGTAGCAGCCAGGTGCTATAAACCCAGCAAGCTAAAGCTTACCGCACACTCGCTTGTCAGCACCGTTAATTCGGCAAGCTAAAGCTTACCGCACACTCGCTTATTTCCCCGCAAAAGCCTTAGCATCAGCTTCTTCAATAGTAGCGTCGCTCATAATAACCAACCGCTCCACCACGTTGCGCAGTTCGCGGATGTTGCCGCGCCAGTCGAGCCCTTGCAGGTACTTGAGGGCGTCGGCCGAGATTTTCTTGGGCTTGTTGCCGTAGTCGGCGGCGATGTCCTGCAAGAACTTCTGCACCAGCTCCGGGATGTCCTCGCGGCGCTCGTTGAGGGAGGGCACCTGGATGAGAATGACGCTGAGGCGGTGGTATAAATCCTCCCGAAAATTCTTATCGGCGATTTCCTGCAGCAGGTTTTTGTTGGTAGCGGCCACCACGCGCACGTTCACCGAAATCTCCTTTTCGCCGCCCACGCGGGTGATTTTGCTTTCCTGCAAAGCGCGCAGCACCTTGGCCTGGGCCGAGAGGCTCATGTCGCCGATTTCATCCAGAAAAAGCGTGCCGCCGTCGGCCTGCTCAAACTTACCGATGCGCTGCTTCACGGCCGAAGTGAAAGAGCCCTTTTCGTGGCCAAACAACTCGCTTTCAATTAGTTCGCTCGGAATGGCGGCGCAGTTCACCTCCACCATGGGGCCGTTGGCGCGGGGGCTGAGCTGGTGCAGCTGCCGGGCCACCATTTCCTTGCCCGCGCCGTTGGGGCCGGTGATGAGCACGCGGGCATCGGTGGGGGCTACTTTTTCGATGGCCTTGCGCACGGCGCCCAGCGTGGTCGAGCCGCCCACCATGTCGGAGCCGGTTTTGCCGGCCGTAGCGAGCTTCTTCTTGAGCGTCTTGGTTTCGGTCACCAACTTGCTGCGGTCCAGGGCATTGCGTACGGTTACGAGCAGGCGGTTGAGGTCGGGTGGCTTCGAGAGGAAGTCGAACGCGCCCTTTTTGGTGGCCTCCACGGCGGTTTCGATGTTGCCATGGGCCGACACCATGATGAAGGCCGCGTCGGGGGCCAGGGTGCGGGCGCGCTCCAGCACTTCGAGGCCGTCCATTTTGGGCATCTTGATGTCGCAGAGCACCACGTCGTACTTCTGCTGAATGAGCAGGTCGAGCCCCGCCGGGCCATCCTCGGCCTGGTCCACGGTGTAGTCCTCAAACTCTAGTATCTCCTTGAGGGTGTGGCGAATAGCCTTTTCGTCGTCGATGATGAGAATGCGGGGCATAGGAAAGTGCGGTAAGCTTTAGCTTGCCGTGAGCAAGACAAGAGATAGGAATACGGTTCTGACCAACGGCAAGCTAAAGCTTACCGCACAAAAAAGGCGGCTGCCTCCTTGCGAAAGCAGCCGCCTAAATTACGCAGTGAGCCGATAAGCCGGGTTCTGTCCGCCCCGAAGTGTCCTTCGGGGCGGCCCCACCATTTATCTAGGCCCGTCGTCGCCGACGGGCTCCAGCGACCTACCCGCGAACCCGAGCGGGCCGCCCGGTGCCGCCCGCTCGAAGGCGGCCGACGTGTTCGCTTATTTGGTCTTGCAACCCCTGAGGTTTACCCAGCCGGCGTGGTTACCCAGCCGCTGGTGCGCTCTTACCGCACCTTTTCACCCTTACCAGTTCGGTAAATGAGTAAATGAGTAATTGAGTAAGGTACTCGTTTGAATACTTTACCCAATTACTCATTTACTCCCTTACCGTTTGGCGGTTATTTTCTGTGGCACTGGCTGTCCTGGCCCGATTGGCCAGTCCTACCCGTTAGGTAGCAGGGCGCCCTGCGTGGCCCGGACTTTCCTCCCCGCCCGCATTTGCGTTGGGCGCGGCGGTGGGGTGGCTCACTGCGGGGCAAAGGTAGGGCGCGCGCCGCGGGCGCGGGCGGCCGGGGTGAGTAAGATAGGCAGTAAGATAAGATAATATGCACTATGTCATAATAATCACTTATTTTGGCCGCATGAAGCAATTGAACGCGATATATACCAGTGGCCGGCGGTGGGTGGGTACGTTGCTGGGCCTGGCGCTGGCCGGCGGGGCCCAGGCGCAGCAGGCCCCGCCGCAACTCCGCGGCACGTGGGCGGGCACAGTTACCAGCTACGGTACCCCGGCGCTGGTGCTGGTCAACTTCGATGCGCTGCACCAGCCGGGGGCGGGCAAGGCCACAGTGGCGCTGCCCAGCCTCGGGCTGCACGGGGTGCAGGTAGACCGGCTTACCCCCGAAGGCGATAGTATAAACCTGGTAATGAGTGGCTTGCCGGGTAGCTACCGGGCGCGCCTCACGGCCGATACCCTGGGCCTGGCCGGCTACCTGCTCACCGCCGGCCAGCGGCTGCCACTGCGCCTGAGCCCGGTGGCGCCGGCCCGGCTGGCGCAGCTGCTGCCCGCCCGCGCCCAGGCACCCAGGCGGCCGCTGCCCTACCGCGAGTTGCCCATCGCATTTGCCGGGGGCGCGGCGGGCGTTACGCTGGCGGGCACCGTTTCGGCCCCGCCGGGCTTGCGGGGGCCGGCGGTGGTGTTTATTTCGGGTTCGGGGCCGCACAACCGCGACGGCGAAGAGTTTGGCCACCAGTCGCTGCTGGTGCCGGCCGATGCGCTTGCCCGGCAGGGCTTTATTGTGCTGCGCTACGACGAGCGCGGGGTGGGGGCCTCTACCGGCCGCTACGCCACGGCGGGCACTGCCGATTTTGCCCGCGATGCTGCCGCGGCCGTGCGCGCCCTGCGCACCGACCCGCGCCTGCGCGTGGGCAAGGTGTACGTTGTCGGCCACAGCCAGGGCGCGCTGGAGGCCGCGCGGGTGGCTGCCCAAGACCCCACCCTGGCCGGGGTGGTGCTGCTGGGCGGCATTGGCCAGCCGCTGGCCGGCATTTACCAGGCGCGCATGCAGGCCAATTTTCAGGGTCGGCTGGCGGCGGCTAGCCCCGCCGACCGGCCCGGCGTGGAGAAATACGTGACCCTGCACAACCGCCTGATTACCATTGCTGCCACCCTGCCCGATAGCGCCGCCGCCCTAGCCCAGATGCAGCAGGAAGCGCCCGCGCTGGGCGTGAGCGCCGAGGAGGCCACTATGTACGCATCGTCGTACCTGGAGCCCACCACGCACGATATTCTGGCCCAGGACCCCACGCCCTACCTGCGCAAGATGCGGATGCCCGTGCTGGCCCTCACCGGCACCCTGGACGCCGAAACGCCCGCCGCCACCCAGCTGCCGGCCCTGCGCGCCCAGCTCAAGCTGGCCGGCAACCCGCACGTAACCACGCAGGAAATACCGCTGGTGAACCACTTTTTCCAAACCAACGCGCCGGGGCAGGAAAAGTCGCTGTTTGAGAATCCCGAAACCTTCGCGCCCGCCGAGCTGCGGCTGCTGAGCAGCTGGCTGACGCAGCAGGCGGGCCTGGTGCCCAGGCGCGGGCCCCGTAAAACGAGCCGGTCCCGCGTGGCTCAGGCGCGTTGACAGGGCGCGTTGGCGAGCGGCCAAAGTGGGCCGGCAGTACCTTCCAGTACCTGCCGCACTGGTACCGAGCCGGCTGGCGGTTGCCGGAGGCTAGCCAGGGCAACTACCGCAACGACCAGCTTGCGTGGCAGTATTTAACTTAGTGGCCACTAAATCAACCTGGTACGTGCGGCCCTCGGCTGGCCCGCGCTTTCCTGCCTGTTTGTGCATGAGCTCCAAACCAACGATTGTTATCACCTCCATTTTTGCGCCCACCGAAGCGGTAGCCAAGTTTGCGGCCCTGCCGGCGTACCAGCTGCTAGTGGTGGGCGACCAAAAAACGCCGCCCGACTGGCATTTTCCCAACGTCACGTATTTATCGGTGCGCGACCAGGAGGCCCAGGGGTTTCGGCTCACCACCAAGCTGCCCTATAACCACTACGGCCGCAAAATGGTGGGCTACCTGCTCGCCATGCAGCAAGGGGCCGGGGTGATTATCGATACCGACGACGATAATATTCCCTACGCCGGCTGGGCGTTTCCGGCGCTGGCGGGCGAGTTTGCCACTGCGCCGGCCGGCCGGGGGTTCGTCAACATCTACAAGAGCTTTACCACGCACCACATTTGGCCGCGGGGCTACCCGCTCGACCTTATCCGGGAGGCCGCGCACAACCTGCGGGCCGCCGACCTGCGCCGCCAGCCCAGCAAAATAGGTGTGTGGCAGGCGCTGGCCGACGGCGACCCCGACGTGGACGCCATCTATCGCCTGACCGATAACACCGAGGTTTTCTTCGATAAGCGCCCGCCCATTGTGCTGCCCGAAGGCACGCTCTGCCCGTTCAATTCGCAGAATACGGCCATTCGGCGCGAGCTGTTTGCCCTGCTGTACTTGCCGGCCTACGTCACGTTTCGGTTCACCGATATTTTGCGGGGCCTGGTGGCGCAGCCCATTATGTGGGCGCACGGCTACCGGCTGGGCTTCACCGAAGCCACCGTGCGGCAAGTGCGCAATCCGCATGATTATGTGAAGGATTTTGAGGACGAAATTCCGGGCTACCTGCATCCGCACCGCGTGGTGGCGGCCGTGACGCGCGCCATTGACCCGGCCGTGCCCGTGGCCCAAAACCTGCGTCGCGCCTACGCCGCGCTGGCCGCCGCGGGTATTGTGAGCCAACAAGAGCTGGAGCTGCTGGCCCTGTGGCTGGCCGATGTGCAGCGGCTGCTGGGCTAGCGGAGCATCGCCTCCCAAAAATCCTTACAAAAAGTCCTCGCGCACGGGGCTGAACGAGTTGAGCAGCACGCTAGCCTGCCGGGCTACCACGCCGTGCGGCACGTTGGGGGTGGGGCGCAGAGCGAGTCGCCGGGCCGCAGTATCCGCCGCGTTTCGCCGCCCACCGTGGCCTCAAACCAACGCTCTCTACGTACGAAAGCCGGCTGCGCACGTGGTGGTGCAGCGCACCCCGGCCCCAAGCTCAACTCTGACCAGCAACAGGTCACCGTGGTGGCTCCCAGCGTGCGGCGCACGCCGGGGGCCGTTGCCCCCAGCGCAAGGCGGTGGCGGGGCAAGAGGTAGAGTTAACGCGTTTACTAGTAATTAGTTAGCTCTGGGTGCCCACACCAGCTTAGCGGCGCTGAGCACCTGCTCGCCGTCCCAGCGGTAGCCGATGAGCTGGCCGCCCTTGGCCACGCTGTAATCGAGGCACACGGCGTAGGGCTGGAGAATCCGGGGCTCGCCGCGCAGCCAGTAGTGGCCAAAAAACACGGGCTTTTCGTCCTGGTAATGCCAGGGGTCGAGGCTGGTGGCGTTCACGGGCTGGTTTTGCAACTCGGGCAGGTCTTCGAGGTAATAGTCGCGGTAGGCGGCGGCGGCGGCGGGGTTTTGCCACCAGCGCACGCGCATGAGGTAGCGCTGGTGGCCGTCCTTGTCGTGAAAGCTAATGCCTTCGGGTAAAGCTACTTCGCGGCCTTTCAGCGTTACTTCGGTAGCCTCGTACTCGGGGCTGCCACGCCGGCTGGCCCGCAGCATAAACGCGGGCGTGAGGCGCAGGCCGGGCAGCTCCTGGCGCAGGTAGGCGAGGTGCCGGGGCTCCCAGCAGGCGTGCACGGCCCGCAGGCCGGGTAGCTCCAGGGCCAGCGGCAGCGTGCGAAACCAGGCCAGGTGGCCCTGCCATTCGCGGTGCAGCTCGGGCGTGCAAAACTCCTCAATGGTGCGCAGGTGCTGCATGATGTGCCAGGGCCGGTGCGGCCGCAGGTAGCCCCCGGCCGGGTCTTTTTGCCAGAAAGCCAGCGCGTTATACTCGTGGTTGCCCAGGATGGCCAGCGCCGCGCTACTCGCCACCATGCTGCGCACGAGCTGCAACGTCTCGCGGATTTTTGGGCCCCGGTCGATGTAGTCGCCCAGGAAGATTACCTGCCGCCCGGCCGGGTGGCGCGGCACGCCACTAGCGTCGGGGCGGTAGCCGAGGTGGTGCAACAAGGCGCGCAGTTCATCGGCGTGGCCGTGAATGTCGCCGATGAGGTCGTACATGGGATGGAGAAAGAAGGTGAGGCCGGCCCGCCGCCAACTGGCTTGGCGGTGAGCGCCGCGCCCGGCCGGCGCACCGGTCAAAAGTCAGCCTGCCGCACCCTGTTGAGGCGCGGCAGGCTGGTTGGGTTTTGCAGGTGGTTTACGGCACCTTACCTGGCGGCCTGCTGCTGCTTGAGTGCGCGCTTGGTAAGCGGGAGCAGCTTACCATCCAGGGTCTGGCTGTAAAAGTGCTCGGTTACGATGTGCTTCGAGCGGCTGTGCTGAATGGCCCGCTGGCGGCTATACGTTACGAGGTTATCTTGCTGGTGATGAACAGCATACGCCTTGCGCTCAACCAGGCGAAACCCCTGGCCTTTGGCATCGGCGTAGCCCCACACGCTGGTTAGGGGCACGCGATGCACCGCGTGCGTGTGCGCATTTACCACTTCCAGGTAAGCCAGTGAAGCAGCCAGCGCGCCCACGGTGCCCGGGTGTGCCGGCTGGTTGTGCACGTATTCCTGGCTGCTGGTATACACCCCCGGGTGGTGCTGTGCCCAACCGACCGTAGCCGAGGCCGCGGTCAACAAGCCAGTGGCCAGTATCGAAAATCGTGCGTTCATGGGTGGGAAGGGTCAGGGGGGCTGGCCGGCGAGGCGTGCCGGCAGAAAGCAAGCTTTTTGGCCGGGCCTACTTCAGCCGCACCAGCGTAGCACCGTAGCCAAACTTCTCTTTCTGCGCCTCTTCGAAGAACTTGATGTCCTTGTTGCGGCTCAGCTGGCGGTGAATTTCCTTGCGCAGCACGCCATTGCCCGCCCCGTGGATGAAGATGATTTCGTGCATGTTGGTGGCCAGGGCGCGGCTCAGCGCATCCTCAAAGGCATCGAGCTGGAGGCGCAGCATGGCCGTGTTGCTGAGGCCCTCGGCCCCCTCGGGGCGCAGGGCTTCGAGGTGCAGGTCAAACTCGTGGGGCGGGGCCACCAGGGCGGCGGCGGGCTTGGGCGGGGCGGGCGCAATAGCCGCGGGCACGGCCAGGGGCTTGTCGCCGGCCAGGGCCTGTTGCAGCACGCTGGCCTGCTTGGTATCGAGCTTGGGCGCGGGGTTGGCGGCGGCTTCAAATGCGGCTTCGAGCGATGCCTCGGCCTGGGCCAGCTTCTCGGGGTTGAGGGCGGGCGCGGGGCGCTCATCAAGCTGAAACAAGTACGCCTCTTTGCCAATAACCGGCGCGGGCCGGCGGCTGGTGTAAAACGTGCTGGCCTTGAACGACTGGCGCTTGGTGAGCAGGTCGTAGGCCGTGTCGGCGTTCAGCTTAAAGCTCAGCAGCTGAAACACCACGGCGGGCCACTGCTCAAAATCCTTGAGGTGCAGGTGGGCCAGCGCGGCGCTGGCGGCCTTGGCCTTGAGCTTGTCGGCGGTCAGGGCGCGGTACTTGCCCTGGCGCTCCTCGCCGTAGGTAAACACCACCTCGGCCTCGGTATTATTGAGCAGGTGCAGGGCCAGCAGCTCGGGGGCCTGGTGCACCAGGGCCAGAAACAGGCCTTTGGCGGCGGGTGGGGGCGGGGTGGCGCTGGCTGGGCGGGCGGCGGGCATGCCGGCGCTGGGACCGGCGGGCTGCGCCCTGGCCGGGGCGGCGGCGGGTGGCATGGCAACCCCGCTGCCCAGGCGCAGGGCCTTAGGCTGGCCGCCAGTGGGCTTGTTCTTTTTGCTGCCGGTGGTGGGGCGGGTTATTTCGGGGGCGGGCCGGCGGAAGGCCTGGCCCTCCTCGGCGGCTACGGGCACGAGCTCGCGCAGCAGCACCGGAATGGTAAAGTCGTTGTCGATGGCCACTTCTACCAGCTCGCTGTCGAGCACGCGGGTAATGATGCCTTCTTCGGTGCCCATGAGCAGCCGTACTCTATCTCCTACGTTCATAAAAATGCAATTTTGGGTCGGTGCCCGGCCAGCAATTGGCTGGCGGGTGCGGGGGCTGCGGACCAGGGCAGGCCAGCGGCCCGGCGAGTGGGGCCGGGGCGGCGGCCCGCCGGTTGCCGCTAGCCTGCGTAAGGAATACGCGAATTAGCTGGTAAAGGTAGGCTTGGTGGGCAAGCGAGGTAAAAAACGCGGCTAAAAAGGGGGTTTTTGGAGCGCAAACGTTTGCAGCGCAGGCCCGTGAAATGCGCGTGAAACTGCGCAAAATGGCTCGCTACGTGTTGTATCTTAGCTGAATGCCGAACGACTGAGGTAGTACTCACTCACTTGGCTTCCGAATCTTTCCCCACCCATTTTATGAAAAAACCTCAACTCTTGGGGCGTTTACTCTTGGCGGTGCTCCTGCTGATGGGCCTGGCCCCGGCGGTCTGGGCCCAGTCACCGGTTACCGTCAGCCCAGCTTATTTCACTGATAATACGCCGATTACGCTCACGTTTGATGCCACGCTGGGCAGCGCGGGCCTGGCCACCTACACCGGTGATGTGTACATCTACACCGGCGTTATCACCAACCTGAGTACTTCGCCCAGCAACTGGCGCTACCTGGTCAACCAGAACGTCAACGCGTTCAACAACCCCATTGCGGCCGAAAAAATGACGTCGCTGGGCAACCACAAGTATAGTATCAGCTTCACGCCGCGCACCTTTTACCCCGGCTTTGCGGCCTCGGGCGAGGTGCTGCAAAAGCTGGGCATGGTGTTTCGCGGTGCCACCGGCACGCCCGAGGGTAAGGGCACCGGCAACAGCGACATTTTTGTGGGCGCGGGCCTGCAAGTGGCCTTCACCAGCCCCGCCAGCGGCACGCTGGTAGCCGTGGGCGCGTCGGTAGCGGTGGCCGCCACGGCTACGGCCCCGGCCACGCTCACGCTCACGCTCAACGGCACCCAGGTGGCGCAGCAAACCAACGCCACCACCCTCGCGGCCAACGTAACCGTGAGCCAGCTGGGCGTGAACACGCTGGTACTCAACGGCAACGATGGTACTACCACCGCCACGGCCACTACCACGGTTATTGTGCCGCCCGCCGTAACTACGGCCGAGCTGCCGGCCGGGGCCAAGCCCGACGGTATCACGTACCTGGCCAACGGCACGTCGGTTATCCTGAGCCTGACGGCCCCGAAGAAGAGCTTCGTGTACGTGCTCGGCGAATTCAACAACTGGCAGACGAACGCCGCCGGCCTGCTGAAAAAGACGGCCACCGTGGATACCGACCCCGCCACCGGCCGCTGGTGGGTGCAAATCGACGGCCTCACGCCGGGCCAGGAGTATGCCTACCAGTTTTTGGTAGATGGGCAGCTGCGCATTGCCGACCCCTACTGCGAGAAAATCCTTGATTCGGACAATGATAAGTTTATTCCGGCTGCCACCTACCCCAACCTGAAGGCCTACCCCACGGGTAGTACTACGGGCCTGGTGTCGGTGCTGCAAACCGGCCAGACGCCCTACGTGTGGCAGAACACGAGCTTTCAGCGCCCAGCACGTACTAACCTGGTAATCTACGAGTTGCTGGTGCGTGACTTCGTGCTGGCCCACGACTACCAAACCCTGCGCGACACGCTCAGCTACATCCAGCGTCTGGGCGTGAACGCCATTGAGCTGATGCCCATCAACGAGTTTGACGGCAACGAGAACTGGGGCTACAGCCCCGATTTTTACTTCGCGCCCGACAAATATTACGGCACCAAGGCTAACCTGAAAGCCTTCATCGACGAGTGCCACAAGCGCGGCATCGCCATTATTGTGGACATGGTGCTCAATCATTCGACCGGCAACAGCCCAATGGTGCAGCTCTACGGCAACGTGAACAGCGGCCCCACGGCCGACAACCCGTGGTTTAACGTGACGGCCACGCACCCGTACAACGTATATAACGACCTGAACCACGAGAGCTTATACACCAAGTACTTCGCCAAAAACGTGATGAAGTTCTGGCTCCAGGAGTACCACATCGATGGCTATCGCTTTGACCTGAGCAAGGGCTTTACCCAGACAAACTCGGGCGCCAACGTGGGCCTGTGGGGCCAGTACGACCAGTCGCGCATCAATATCTGGCAGGATTACTACAACACCATGGTGGCTACCGACCCCACCATGTACCCCATTCTGGAGCACTTTGCCGACAACTCGGAGGAAGTGGTACTGCAAAATATGGGCTTGATGCTGTGGGGCAATATGAGCTACAATTACCAGCAGGCCAGCATGGGCTTGAACTCGGGCTGGGACCTGAGTGGAGGCTACGCCCCTGCACGGGGTTGGAGCAAGCCCAACCTGGTGACCTACATGGATAGCCACGATGAGGAACGACCCGTGTTTAGAGACCTCACCTCTGGCAACTCCGACCCCGCCACTGGCTACTCGGCCAAAGACCTGCCCACCGCCCTCAAGCGCGAGGAAATGGCCGCGGCCCTGTTCTTTACCCAGCCCGGCCCGCGCCTGATTTGGCAGTTTGAAGAAGTCGGCTACGACATCAGCATCAACCAGAACGGGCGCACCGGCAACAAGCCGATTCTCTGGAACTACTATCAGGACGCCAACCGCCGCCACCTCTACGACACCTACCGCGCCCTGGCGGCCCTCAAGCAGCAGCCGGTATTTGCCGCGCCCACCGCCTACGTGCAGAACCTGACCGGGGCCGTGAAAACCATCAGCCTGACTGGTAGCGACTTGAGCGTGGTGACGCTGGGCAACTTCGACGTGGTGGCCAAAACGGCTACCATCACCTTTCCGCAGGCCGGCACCTGGTATAACTACCTCACCGGCGAGCAGCTGGCAGTAGCCACTACCAGCATGAGCATGGCCTTGCAGCCCGGCCAATACGCCGTGTACACGAGCAAGAAACTCACCGTGCCCGCCGGCACCACCCTCGCCACCCGCCCCCAGCAAACGGCCGCTTTCAAGCTGAGCGTGGCCCCCAACCCGGCCAGCGACCTCACCACCATCGTGTATGAGCTGCCCGCGGCCACCACAGCCACCCTGGCCGTGCAAAACCTGCTGGGCCAAACCGTGCGCCAGCTGGCCCCGGCCCGTCAGGCCGCCGGGGGGCAGTCGCAAGCGCTGTCGCTGCAAGGCCTCGCGCCCGGCGTATACCTGGTGCGCCTGCAAGCCGGCGACCAGGCCCAAACGGCCCGCCTGCTGGTACAATAGCCAGCTCCCGGCATCCGCGGCCCCCGAAGCCAACCCGCGCTTTGGGGACCGCGGATACCAAGAGTACCTAAGACAATAAAGACAGTAATTTTTTATGATAATCATCTGATTATCATAAATTTATCAGTATGTTTGTTTTGCTGGTCGGCTGGTGCCGGCCGGCGTCTTTTTCCACTTTCCCACCTTTTTTTCGTTACCATGAAAAAACTATTTACTCTTGCGGCTGCCGGTACGTTGGCAGCCGCCTCGCTCAGCGCCCAGGCGCAAATCACGCTCGATGGCAAAGTCGACGCAACGGAAATAGCCACCACCACTACCCAGGGTAAGTATCAGCTGGTCAGCTCCTATGGGGGTACCCACTCAGTAGCCGACCACGGCCTGAAAACGCTGTATGTGGGTGCCTCGGCAACCAAGCTCTACGTGGCCGTAGTGGGCTCGTATGAGCAAAGCACCTCGTACCCAGCCATTATAGGCTACCTGAACGTGCCCGGCATAACGGGCGTGGCCGCTGGTACCAAGCTGGCCGGCGGCGACGCTGGCACCAGCCCCCTCAAGCAAAAGCCCACGATGGACTTTGAAGTGGACTACGGCATCCGTCTGACGTTTGACAAGGATATTACCAGCAGCGCCTACTTCAGCTACGCCGACTACACCACCGGCAACCCGCCCACGGGCGCTACCAGCGTGCCCGATGCCTACCAGGGTGGTGCTGCCAAAACTGGCGCGGCGCTTACCGCTTCGGCCGCCACGGGCCCATTGCAGGGTACCCGCGTGGCGTACCTGCCCTCGGCTAGCCTGGCAGCCAACACCGCCAACTCGGCCGTGGAGTTTGAGTTTGACCTGGTGGCTTTGGGCCTCACGGCCACTGCCCCGCGCATCGACATGTTTTTTGCATACGTGAACGACGGCGGCCTCTTTACTTCGGATACCTTCCCCGCGATTACCGGGCAAGCTATGGACCTGGCCGCTGACCAGGATTTCACTACCATTTCGGGTAAGCAGGTGCTGAGCTACCAGGTGGGTGCCGGCGTGCTGGCTACCAAAGCCGCTGATGCCGCCGCGCTGGCCCTGGGCGTGTACCCCAACCCCGTGCAAAATGCCTCGACCGTTACCTACCAGGTAACCGAGCGCGCCAGCGACGTCAACATTGTGCTCACCGACCTGCTGGGCCGCACGGTGCGCACCCTCGAAAACGGCCTCAAGCAGGTCGGTACCCAGACTGCTTCGGTGAATGCCGCGTCGCTGGCCGCCGGCACCTACTTGGTGCGCGTGCAGGTGGGCGATAAAGTATCGACCAGCAAAGTATCCGTGCTGTAAATCAGCTTGTTGTTAAAAGAAAAAGGGTCCCCGCTGCACTGGCAGCGGGGACCCTTTTTTGTGCCGAAAAAGCCGGCCGCGCTTACGGAACGACCAGGCGTTGGCTGCTCGTGACCCCGCCTGCGGTGAGCTGCACCAGGTACACGCCGGCGGGCAGGCTGCCCAGCGTGCCGAGCGTCAGCGTGTGGGTGCCGGCCGGGGCCAATGGCACCTCGGCCAGGGTGCGCAGGCGCTGGCCGGTGGGGCTATGCAGGGTTACGCGCACGGCCGCGGGCTGCGCCAGCGAGTAGCTCAGGGCCAGGGGGCCGGCCGTAGCGGGGTTCGGAAACAGCTGCATGGCGGCCGCATTGGCCGGCGCGGTGGTGGTGGTGGCCAGGGCGCTGGTGAGGACCACCACCGCGCCGTCGAGGCTGCAATAGTTGCCGGCGGCGGCATCGGAGCGCAGGCCGATTTCGCACTGGCCGTTGGTGATGACTACGCCGGGCACCTGCACCCGGGTCCAGGTGGTGAAGGTGGGCCAGGTAGCCCCGTCGGGGTAAAGCGAGAGGCCCATTACGTCCCAGCGGGCGCTGTTGGCCAGCAAGCCATCGAAGTAGTAGCGGAAGGCCCCGTTGTCCTGGCCATTGGCGAAGTGCACAATAACCTTGCTGGTGGGGCTCACCGCCTTCACGGCCGCGTAGCCCTGGTCAATGAACGACGCGAAGTTGGCGAAGCCGTTCACGGTTAGCCGGCCTTCGGGCCAGAGCATGCCGTCGTTGGTTTCGTTGCCCACCTGCACCCAATCGGGAGTTATATTATTGATTTTCAATAAGTTGAGAACATTGGCGGTGTGGTCGTACACGGCCTGCCGGAGTTGGGCCACCGTGTAGCTCTGCCAGGCTACGGGCTTGGTTTGTTGGCCGGGGTCGGCAAAGGTGTCGCTGTAGTGAAAGTCGATAAGCAAGCGCTGGCCCTGGGCCTGGGCGCGCTTGGCCTTGGCCAGCACATCGGCCGCGTTGTTATACCCGCCGGGCGGGTTCACCCACACCCGCAACCGAATGGTATTCAGCGCATAATCATTCTTGAGCAGCGCAAACAGGTCTTGCTGCGCGCCGGCCTTGTTGATGAAGTTGTAGTTGGTGGCCTCCATCTCGGTCACCCAGCTAACGTCGGCCCCCTTGGCGAAAGCCGGGGTAGCTTGGGCGGCGGCCGGGTGCCAGCCGGTAAGCACGAGCAGCACTAAGGCCGCCAGGCGCGTAAAATTTGGCATAGATAGAAAGGGAAGGAATGTGAGGAAAACGCAGGCGCGCGCCATGGTACGTTCTCGCTGCTATGGGTTGGCTAAGTAAATTTGAGATACGACCCGAACGCACCGAACGCCCAAACGCGCCATGGCGCGTGCCTACTGCAAGGCCACCGATTCCAGGTCCACCCGCAGCGGCTCGCTGAGGACAAGCAACTGAGCCACAATTACTTGCAGCACCTCCACATTAGCCAGTTTAAAGGCCGGGCTATTGGCCGGAACATAAGTGAGCGGTAAAAACCCGGGGTAGGGGCGGGGCGTGAGCAGCAGCGGCGCGGGCCGCAGGGCGCTCAGGGGTACCCGCGCCTCGGTGGTGCCCGCCACCAGCGGCACGGCGGCTTCGTAGGCCACGGCATCGCGGGTTACCAGCACCACGCGCAGCTGGGTAGCCGCCGGCTGGTTGCTGGAAACCTTGATAACCAGCTCTTTGAAATTACCCAGGTCGGCCGCGCGACCGGCCGTCTTGGCGCCCAGGTAGGCGCGCAGCGCGGCGGCGGGGCCGGCCGCCGGGGCGGGCTGGCCCGCCTTGGGTGGGGCCACTACCAGGCGCAGGGCCAGCGCGCCGCCGGTGGTGGCGTAGTCGGTGTAAGCGCCGTCTGCAAGGCCTTTGGCCTCCACAGCCTCGTGGTCGGGGCGGGCCTCGAAGAGGGGCAGCGGCGCGGTGGCGCCCACCAGCGGCACCTGCCAGGGCGCGGCCCCGGCGTAAAAATCCCAGTCGCGGGGCGCGCCCGGCTGGCCACCGGGGAAGGTGAGCGCCGGCTGGCCGGCCCGTTTCAGCACCACCCAGTAGCGCAGCAGGCCGGGGTAGGTGAGGGCCGCCGGGACGCTGGCCGTGAAGGTATTGGCGCCCAGCGGCTGCATGGGCAGCGTGCGGGTGGGGCCGTAGTAGTGCTGGGCCACCAGCAGCACGCTGTCCTGCGGGCCCGCGCCGGCCACCGTGGCCGTAATGGGGAGCGGCTGCCCGGCCGTGGCCTGGGCCACCGGCTGGTGGCGCACCTGGGGCGGGCCCACCGTGGCGGGCGGGGCCACAAACTCGCCCAGGCGGCGCGGGCCGTCCAGGGTTTGGGCGGTGTAGGCGCGGGCGTCGCGGCGGGGCCGGGTGAGCAGGTAGGCCCCGGGCCGCACGACGAGGCGGCCGGCGCGGGCCTGGTTCTGCACAGCGTTGCCTTCGTTGAGGCCTTTGAGTTGGAAATCAGCGCCTAAGTCGGCCAGCGCGATGGCCAGCGGCTGGGCATTCCACTCGATGCGGGTGACGGCCTTGCGCAGCGAGGCGGGGGCAAACGGGTCGCTCACGGGTACGGCGTCGGGCATTACTTCCAGCCGCCACACGCCGGGGGCGAGCTGGTCGAGGAAGTACGCACCGCTGCCCCCGTACTGCACCACTTTGGATGAGCCCACGCCCGCCACGTGCCGCAGCGCCGCGGGCCGCACCGGATTATCGCTTGTGTTGCTGGTATAATAAAATTCGGCCGGCGTGTTCCACTGGCTCAGCTGCCGGCGGTAGCTCACCAAGGCCGGGCCCACCACCGAGTCGGCGGGGTAGCGCGGCACGGCCTGCCCGCGCGCCATGCCGTGAAACACCTTGCTGGCTACCAGCATACTAAGGGCCTTGGCCGGCGTGTAGGCCAGGTTTAGGTAATGCGTCTGGTACTCGGTATTGGCAAAGGCGATGCCCATCGGGTCGTAGGCAAACTGGGTGGCCCACTGGAAGCCCGCCGCCCGGAAGCTGCGCGCCATGCTGGGGTACATGATGGGCTGCAACACGTCGGCCGACTCAAACTCGTACACCATTTTGGCGCGGGTAGCAAAGCGCTTGTCGCCGACGTAGGGCAGCGGGTACTGGTCCACGTAGGGCAGAAAATTGCCGCGCAGCTCGTGGCCACTCACCAGGCTCTCGGGGTACCACTGAAAGCTGAGGCCCTGCACGTTAGCATCCAGAATGGCATCCTTCACCACCGGGCTTTCGGCAATGTTGTAGAAAATGGGCTTGCCGTAGCCCGTGGCGCGCATGGCGGCCACCAGGCGGTTGGCAAAGCGCGTGACTGGGGCCAGCGGCAGGTGGTAGTTGGGCTCGTTGCACACCTCGTAGGCAATAATATCGGGGTCCTGCCGATTGAGCAGGCCGGTGTAGGGATTGCGGTGGTTGAGAAACTGCCCCAGGTAGTTTTCCTGCGCCCGTATGGCCCGCGGGTTGGTGTAGGCCTGGCCCTTGTCGTAGATGCTCGAAAAGCCCGGGCCGGTGTTGGTAGGCTCGGGGTAGGCGTTGCCCCAGTAGGCAATGGGCGTGAGAATAATCTTGATGCCCCGCGCTTTGAGCTTGGTAATCAGGTAGTCGAGCAGCCGCAGGTGGTCGTTTTGCTGCAAGTTGCCGAGCGTATCGGTAATCTCGATGTCCCACACGTGCAGCCGAAACGCATCGAGCCCCAGGCGGCTCAGGTGGTACACGTCCTGGTCGATGGCCTTCTCGCGGCTGGCCCCCACCAGGCCCAGTGCCCGGTACGAGTAGGCAAACGGCGCGGTGTAGTTCACGCCGAACAGCGCCACCTCGCGCTTGGTTTTTTGCCAGCGCAGCACGCCCTGCTTATCCACAAACACGTCGCCCTGGGGCGGTTTTTCGGTGGTTTGGGCGCTGGCCGAAAGAGTGAGTAAGGTGCTTAATAAGGTAAAGCAGCGGCGGAGCATAAGGCAATCAGTAGCGATAACGCGTAAAAAAGAACGTCATGCTGAGCTTGCCGAAGCATCTCGCTCGCGCCGCTGGGTCACTAACCCTAACGATGCGAGTGAGATGCTTCGGCAAGCTCAGCATGACGTTCTGTTCTCCATTCAAAACAGGCGGGAGCGAATGGGCTTAGCCCTCGTGGAAGCTCACCAAATCATCGATAGGCGAGCGAATAATCTTGCCTACCTGCATGCCGTGGGCGTTGGCCACCTGCGTGAGCGCATCGCGGAAATTATACCCCACCGAGCCAATGCAGTTGAAGGTATAATTCTGATAATCAGGATAATGAACAACAATATTCTGGAAGAACGCCTCAAAGGCCTCCACCACAATCTGGCGGCAGTAGCTCACGTTGTTGTGGTCGTAGGCAAACTTGGCGAAGCTGGCCAGAAAGCGGTTGGGCAGCGGCTGGTTGTAGAGCCGGTCGATGATGTCGTTGCGGTGGCCCAGGTGGTACTCTTCCTTCAGGGCTTCCTGCAAGCCATCGGGCAGCAGGTCGCGCATGTAGTCGCGCAGCAGGCGCTTGCCCAGAAAGGAGCCGCTGCCTTCATCACCCAAAAAGTAGCCCAGCGAATCGACATTATACGTGATTTTCTGGCCGTCGTAGATGCACGAATTGGTACCCGTGCCCAGAATGGCCGCGAAACCAGGCGCGTGGCCCAGCAACGCGCGCGCGGCGGCCAGCAGGTCTTCGGTCACCTCCACCTTATTGGCCCCGGTAAACACCTCCCGCATGGCGGCGGCCACGGTTTCGGCCTTGGCGGGGCTGGACACGCCCGCGCCGTAGAAGTAAATTTCGCGCACCTCGGCGCGGGGCAGCGTGTCGGGCAGGTTCTTATCGAGTGAAGCGATAATGGTCTGCGTATCAACAAAATCCGGGTTGTAGCCTTCCGTGTTGAAATACACGCGTTGGCCCGCGTCGGAGAGCTGGCACCAGCTGGTTTTGGTCGAGCCGCCGTCGGCAATTAGTATCATGGGCAGGGGGTAATGGGTAGTAAGTAATGGATAATGGGCAGTAGGTACTAAGCAATCTGTTCTTTGCCCGTAAAGAAAAGCCCGGTTGGCCGTTTTTGCGCGCAGGCAGGATGCGCCGACGACCAAAACCGTCGGCGCATCCTGCCTGCGTTACCCATTATCAACTACTTATTTCACCACCACCGAGGGCAGCAAGTCAATCCAGCCGTCTTCGCTCACCACAATGGCCAGGCAGGGGTAGGGCGACGAGCTGACGTAACGCACGGCCGAGTTGTAGCGCGCCCCGCGGCTGCTGTCGCCCTTTTCGGTGGCCTGCCCATCGAGAATAACCCCAATGGCGTGGCACACCCCGCTGGGCTCAATGAGCACCGCCCCATCGATGCTGCTGGCCTGGCGCAGCACCGGGGCCGTCATGGGCCGGGGCACCACCCGGAAGCACTGGCGGCGCATGCGCTCGGCCTCGGGCTTGGCCCCCGCCGTGATGCACAGCATGGTGCCGTGGCTTTGGTTGGAGGCCTCCAGAGCTAATTCCCAGAGGTACTCGCCGCCCTCGGGCGTGGTTTCGGGAAACACCTGCCGGATAACCCGGGCGAAGTTGTCGGCCTGCACCTTGCCCTGGGGCAGGCGCGGCGTGTTGCTCACCACCCGCATGAGGGTGTGGCCGGCGTGGCGCAATTCCCAGCCGTAGTGGTTGGTAAAGTGCACCGTGGCCAGGGGCTCGTACTGCGGCGAGTGGGCCTCCACGGAGTGGCCCAGGCCAAACACGTGCGACGCGTCTGATACCAGGCCCGTGGCGCCCTCCGTGAGCTCCAGCAGCTTGCGAATGGAGCGGTGGTCGCGCAGGGGCACGGGGGTTTCCAGGGTCAGCACCGGCGTAATGGCCGCGTGCTGGCGGCGGCCCAGCAGCATGGTGCCGCGGCCCTCGTCGCCCTCGTGGCGCAGGGCCGCCACGCCCAGGCAGGCATCATACAGGCCGTGGGCATTGCCGGGCGAAATGCGCAGCATCAGGCGGCGGCCCGCGCCGCGCAACACCTCGTTGTAGTCGCGGTCCAGCACCGGCTGCTCGTTGTCGGCGGTGTCGGCCTCGCGCAGGGCGCGGGTGCACTCGTGCAAAAACTCCAGCACCGCCGCGTGGGGCAGCGACGAGGGCCGGTTGGGCCCGGGCTTGCCAGGCAGCGTGTAGTACGAGTCGTAGGTGTCGGCCGAGAGCTGCATCACCACCACCACCAGGTAGCCATTGAGGCTGAGGGGCGTGCTGCAAAAGCAGCGGCGCTTTTCGCCGCGCTTGGCCACTATCTCTTGCAGCACCTGGTCGGTGGCCTTGCACACCAGCTCGTACCAGTGCTGCTTCTCCATGCGGTCGTGGTCCTGCGGGTGCAGGTGGTACACGTTGTCGCGCGGGCTCAGGTCGCTGGCCTCAAAGGCGGCGGCCAGCGTTTTGATGCTGCCAAACTCGGCCGGGGTGTAGCGCAGGCTGGTGGGCTCCACTACCACGCTCTGCGGGTCGTCTTCCTCCCGGCCCGATGCCAGGCCCAACAAAAAAACCTCAGGCCGCAAATTGCGGTCGAGCAAATTAAAAATACCTTCGGCAAATAACTGAGCCGAAACGCGAAACAAGCTTTGGTGTTCCCACATAGGTGGCAGTCGGGGGGCGATGGGGCGATGGCCGCCAGGGCCGGAAGGGCCACCCACGCATACGCAGACGGCACTGGCTTTTTGCCCATACGTAGAAACGGAGCTAATAGTAACGTTTTCACGGCAAAGGCACCACATTTTACGTATTCTTGTTCGTACCTTCGGGTGGCCAACGCGCGCGTGCGCGTGCCACCGCGACCCTCTCCTCTCAGCTGCCCTGCTTATGCTCTTCGTCGACATGCTCTTGGTGATGGTGGTGGCACTGTCTTTTATTCCCATTATGACGGGCTACTGCGCCGCTTCGCGCGGGCGCTCGTTCTGGCTGTGGTTTGCGCTGGGCTGGCTGCTGCCCATCGTGTCGTTTCTGCTACTGTTCGCCCTCATCGCCCGCGACGAGCTGGACCCTGGCCGCCAGCTGCTGCGCGAAGCCCGCCAGATTCTGAAGGAAGCCGAGGGGAAAAAGGTAGAGCGGACGTAAGCCAAGCTTTTATAGTTAGATAATTAACTGCTTATAAAGCACTTACATTTAAAGCCGAGTTGTTTCGCGCTAGTTGGCCCGCGCAAGCAGTTATTTCAGGGTAAGAGTGTTCCCGCATGAGTAAGCAGTACTTAGCCGCGGCCCGACTGTTGCGGCAGCGTATTCCCGTTGGGTTGCTAGAAGCCCTGCAAGTGCTGACTGCCGTAGCGGGCAACCTTGACCAGGCGGTGCAGCAAGTGCAAACAGCTTACTGCCAGCAAATTCAAGATAAAACGGGCATATCCGCCGCCGCCGCGCTCGAAAAGCTCCTGCGGCTGCACTACGACTTAGACCGCGTGCTGAACGAAGTAGCGCGGGAGCAACACACAGCCACCGAGCTGGTGCTGCAACGCTACGCCACCCGCAAGGCCGAAGCCCTGCCCCATTTATGCAGGGAGGTTGCCCACGCCACGCCCATCAGGTACGAGCCAGGCTATATGGGTGGGCACTGGCTGCCGTTGGGCCGCCTCACCGCTACCCTAAGCCCGCCGCACTACTGCGTGGTGGCACTAAATGAGTGGTTTGAATACGAAGACTACGAGGGGTTTGACTATGCCCTGGACTTTTGGCTGGCGGAAATAGCCACCGTGATAGAGCAGCAGCTGCAACTGCCCGTGGTAGCCGGTTACCTCCGCACGGCCCGCCATCTTCAAGAGCACTTTCGAGCCTCTTCTAAAGCTAAAAACCTGCCGCAAGCTTTGCGGATGAAGGCCCGAATTGCCAAAGACCCGGCGTTTCGGGCTGCCGAGCAAGGCTTCGACCAAAGCCGCCCGCTGCTGCTCGAAACCCTGTATGACTACGTGCAGGAACGGGTAGCGGAGTTTCCGTAGCCGCCGGGCTAGCCCGCCAGCAGCCGCGCCACGCCCCCCGCCGCCCAGGCGCCGGTGCTGAAGCAGCCTTGCAGCAGGTAGCCGCCGGTGGGGGCTTCCCAGTCCAGCATTTCGCCGGCCACGAAGGTGCCGGGGCGGCGGCGCAGCATCAGGTGCTCATCCACTTCACTAAATGGCACGCCGCCCGCCGAGGAAATGGCCTCGGCCAGGGGCCGCAGGCCCTTTACCGGGATGGGCAGCGCCGTAAGGCTGCCGGTGAGGTCGGCCGCTGGCCCGGCCAGTTCGCGTAGCAGCGTGGGCACGGGGGGCTTCAGGTGAAATGCGCTGGCCAGAAATGCCGGCAGCGAGGTGCCCGGCCGCCGCCGCGCCAGCCGCTGCGCCACTTCGGCCGGGGCCAGGTCGGGCTTTAGGTTCAGGCTGAAGGTAGCGGGGCCGCCCGCTGCCAGCGCGGCCCGCACCTGCGGCGTGAGGGCATACACGGGTGTGCCCTCCAGGCCGTAGTCGGTGAGCATGACTTCGCCGCGCACCGTGTGGTCACCGCAGCTGAGGGCAATGTTTTTGAGGGGCGCGCGGCCCACTTTGTCCTTAAAAAAGGCCGACCACGCCACCTCGGCCCCGCAGTTGGCGGGCAGCCAGGGCTGGCTGGGCACACCGATGGCGGCCAATAGCGGCGTCCAGTGGCCATCGGAGCCGGTTTGGGGCCAGCTGGCGCCGCCCAGGGCCAGCACGGTGGCGGCGGGCGCCAGGGTAAATTCCTGGCCGGTTTTTTCGTCTGAAAAGTGCAGGCCGGTTTCGCCCGCAAAGCCCAGCCAGCGGTGGCGGGTATGCAGCTCAACGCCCAGCTCGGCCAGGCGGCGCAGCCAGGCGCGCAGCAGGTCGGCGGGCGTGTGCTGCGCCTCCGGAAACACGCGCCCGCTGCTGCCCACGAAGGTGGCAATGCCCAGGCCGGCGGCCCACTGGCGCAGGTCGGCGGGCGAGAAGTGGGCCAATACCCCCTGAAAAAGCGCGCCGGCCGCGCCGTAGCGCCCGGCAAAGGCGGCCGCGTCTTCGCCATTGGTGAGGTTGAAGCCGCCGTGGCCGGCCACCAGAAACTTGCGGCCCACCGTGGCTTTTTGCTCAAACACGCGCACCCGGTAGCCGGCCTCGGCCAGGCGCTGGGCGGCCAGCAGGCCGGCCGGGCCGCCGCCCACCACGGCCACCAGCGGGGCCGGGGCGCTGGCCAAATGCGCGGGAATAGGGGAGGACATGGCGCAAAAATACGCGTACTTGGTTTGGGGCGGTCGGCGGCGGTCTGGGCCGCTACTTCGTTCTGCCAGGGCAACGGCTTGCCGGGGCCGGCCGTACGTTGGGGCCATGAGTTCCTATAGTATCCTGATTGGCCTGAGCCTGGCCGTTATTTTATCCTACCTGTTCAACCTGGCCTCGCGGGCCACGCGGGTGCCCTCGGTGCTGCTGCTGCTGCTCACCGGCATTGGCCTGCGGCAGTGGGCCGGGTACCAGGGCGTAGACTTCCGGGTGCCCAAAACGCTGCTGGAGATATTTGGTATTATTGGCTTGATAATGATTGTGTTGGAGGGTGCGCTCGACCTGCGCCTGAGCCGCGATAAGGTGCCGCTTATCCGGCGCTCGTTCTTTGCGGCGGCCCTTATGCTACTGGCCCAGGCGGCCGCCATTGGCGGGCTGCTGCACCTGTGGCTGGGTGCCAGCTGGCAAACCAGCCTGCTCAATGCCGTGCCGCTGGTGGTTATCAGCAGCGCCATCGCCATCCCGAGCGTGGCCGGCCTCACCGGCGACAAGCAGGAGTTTATTGTCTACGAAAGCACGTTTTCGGACATCCTGGGCATCATGTTGTTCAATTTTGTGGACCAGGAGGACTTTTACCAGGGCCAGGGCTTGCTCACCTTCGGCCGGGGCGTGATATTAATTCTGTTGGTAGCCATTGTAAGTACCGTGGTGCTGAGCTTCTTACTGGGCCGCCTGCGCGAGCACGTCAAGTTCTTCCTGCTCTTCGCCTTCCTGGTATTAATGTACAGCCTGGCCAAGCAGCTGCATCTCTCGTCGCTGCTGCTGGTGCTGGCCTTTGGCCTGGCCGTGAACAACGCCGACCTGCTCCTGGGCTGGCTGCGGCTGCGCACCGGCTGGCGCGGTTTCACGGCCGAAGACCTGGCCCCCGACCTGCACCAACTCAAGAACATCACGGCCGAGTCGGCATTTCTCATCCGCACGTTCTTTTTTCTGCTCTTCGGCTACTCCATCACCCTGGCCAACCTCATGAGTTGGCAGCTGCTGGAGCAGGGCGTGCTGATAGTGGCCGTGCTCACGGCGCTGCGCTACCTCTACCTGCGCTTCGTGGCCAAAACCGACCTTATGCCCGAGCTGTTTATCGCCCCCAAAGGGCTGATTACGGTGCTGCTTTTCTACAGCATTCCGACCCACCACATCCTCGGTGACGTGAGCGAGAATATCCTCTTCGTGGTTATCCTGCTCACCAGCGTGCTGATGATGATAGGGCTGATAGTCAGCCACCAGCGCCAGACGGCGGCGATTGAGTTTTGATTCCAATCGTCGGTCATTGCGCGCGCAATGACCGACGATTAGGTTCTGCCCATTGCCCATTACCCTACGCTTGGCCTTCCTCAATCAGCTCGCGGCGATAACGGGCTAATATGGCGGCTTTTACAATGAAGCCCAGGTAGTTGCCCTCTTCATCGCACACGGGCAGCGAGGTGCTATCGGTGCGCTCCAGCAGGTCGAGGCAGTGCTCTACGCTGTCGGTGGGGCTGATAACGGCCGCGGGCTTCTGCATCAACTCACTGAGTTTGATGGTGGTGTAGTGCGCGTCGTCGAAGAGCGTGTCGCGCACCATGTCGAGGCTGATGATGCCGCGCAGGAGCCCGGTTTTGCCCACCACCGGAAACACGTTGCGGTGGGCGTGGCGAAACACATCGACCAGCTCGCCGAGCGTGGCATTGGGCCGCAGAGTCAGGAAGTCGGTATCGAGCAGGCGGTGCAGGTCGAGGCGCGAGAGCAGGTCGCGGTCGCGGTTGGCGTACACGTCCACGCCCTTCAGCGTGAGCTTGCGCGTGTACACCGAGTAGGGCTCGAAGTGCTTGGTAATGAGGTAGGAAAAGCTCGTAACGAACATTAGCGGCACGAATAGCGCGTAGCCGCCCGTGATTTCGGCAATGAGAAAAATGGCCGTGAGCGGCGCGTGCACCACGCCCGCCAGCACCCCGGCCATGCCCAGCACCACAAAATGCACCTCCGGAATGGCCACCAGCCCGGTCATGTTCACGAGGCGCGCAAACAGGAAGCCGCCCAGCGCGCCCGCCACCAGCGACGAGCCAAACATGCCGCCGTTGCCGCCCGCGCCCACCGTGACGCTGGTGGCCACCACTTTCATGAGCATGGTAAAAAACACCAGAATCAGCAGCAGCCACACGTTGTTATCGCCATACACGGAGAACAGGCTGCCGTCGGTGAGGCTTTGCGCGTCGCCGGCCAGTAGCTTTTCCACCACCGTGGTGTAGCCCTCGCCGTAGAGCGGCGGAAACAGGAAAATGAGCGTGCCCAGCGCCGTGCCGCCGGCCAGCACCTTCTGCCAGCGCAGCCCCGGCCAGCGCGCCCAAAAGTGGTCAAACCAGTGGTACATCCGAATCATGTACACCGAGAGCAGGGCCATGAGCAACCCCAGTACCAGGTAAAACGGCACCGTATCGACCACCCACGAGTTGGTGATGAGCGCAAACGGCTGGCCCGCGTACAGGGCCTTCGACACTACCGTGGCCGTAGCCGACGAAATGAGCAGCGGAATAAAATACTGCGCCGGCAGCTCCAGCAAAATGCTTTCCACCGCAAACAGCACCCCCGCAATGGGCGCGTTGAAGATGGCCGCAATGCCCGCCGCCGCCCCGCAGCCCGTGAGCAGCCGCCGCCGCCGCCGGCCCGCCCGCAGCACCCGCGCCGCGTTGGAGCCAATGGCCGCGCCCGTTACCGAAATAGGGGCCTCGGTGCCCGCCGACCCGCCAAACGATACCGTTAGAAACGCCGTGATGAGCTGCGAATACAGCTTGGAGCGCGGCACAATGGCGTTTTCGCGGGCCGTGTTGTAAATAATGGGGCCAATGCCCCGGCCCAGCTCGCCCCCCAGCAAGTACTTGGTAACCAGCACGGTAAGCGTGATGCCAATAACGGGGTAAATAGAAAGCGCAAACACCCGGTTGGGCTCCGTCACGGCCGCGGCCAGCTGGGCCTGCTGCCAGTGCACCGCCGTTTTGAGTGCCACCGCCGCCAGGCCGGCCAGCACGCCCACCAGCCCCGCCAGCCATACCACGTACACGCGCTCACTCACGTGGCGCAAGCGCCACAGTAACAAGGGGTTGAGCAGACGGTGAACGAGGCTTTTCTGCATAGCTTTTCAAATATCCGGTAGCACGCATCAATTATCAAGCCGGGCGGCATTTGCGGTTGACCGGCAATTGCTGCCCCGCCGCCGGTAAGCACCTGGGCCAACTACCCAGTACCTACGAGGTTACGCCCTAATTCAGCCAGATGCTACTTGTGAGACTTGGGCAAAAAGGCTCGTCATTGCGAGTGCAACGCAGTGGAGCGCGGCAATCTTTCCTGGTCGTTCGCTTCACTGGATTAGTAACTATAACGTGAAGGAAAGATTGCCGCGCTCCACTGCGTTGCGCGCGCAATGACGAGCCTTTTTGCGTCAGGCCAACTGCTACCTGCTACCTGATGCTTGAAAAATCAGCGTGCGCAAATGCCCCGGTAGGGGCAATACTCGCACTTGGCCAGGTCGTCGGTTTTGCGGATGGGCTCGGCGGGGTCCAGCATGCGCAGGGCCAGGCGGCCGATGAGCTCGGCGCTGGCTTTGAGGAAGTTGGGCTCGCCGGTGCCTTCGGTGATGAAGTCGAGCGGGGCGCTGAGCAGGCCCTCGTCAATTTTGCGCAGCGACATAATCGCGGCCTCCGAATTGGGCGGCGCGGGGTGGGTTTCGTCGCTTTCCAGCATGAAGCGGTAGAGCCAGAGCTGCCGCACCTTGTCGGCCCCGCTGCTCGACTCGGTGAGCAGGCGCGCCACGGTGTCGGGGGCGTTGAGGGGCTTCTGGGTGCCGCGCAGGTTGAGCTCGCGGCGCTCCACGAGGCCGGTTTTGTAGTCTACCACCCGGCGGCGGCCGTCGGGCAGCGCGTCGATGCGGTCGGCGCGGCCCAGCACGCGCACGGGCAGCCGGGTGGCGCGGCCCGGCAAGTCCACAAACACGGTGGCGGCCATCGGCTTTTCTTGCGAGGCAATGCGCAGCGGCAGCAGGCCCGGCTGGCCGGGCAGGCTTTCTAAGTATTTGCGAATGAGCCGGGTAGCCACCTGGCCCAGCACGTGGTTGAGGCCATCGTCGGGGCGAGCCTGGCGCTCCTCGCCCTCCTGGCGCAGCTGGCGGTGCACCTCGGCGGGCACTTTTTGGATGATGGCGGGCAGGTCGGCGGCCGTGAGCTCGCGGTCTTCTTCCTCAAACGGCTTAAGCAGCTGCTCCAGCGCATCGTGCACCACGGTGCCAAAGCCATCGGCCCCGAGCGCCTCCTCCACCTCGTCGTTCTCCTGAAACTTGGCTAGGCGCGAGAAGTAGAATTTGAGCGAGCAGCCCAGGTATTCATTGAGGGCCGAAGGGGAGAGGCCACGCTCTAGCACGCCCCGCAGGCCGGTGAGCATGGCCTCATCCTTGACCAAGACTAAGTCATTGGTTAAGTGTGAATTGGGAATAAAGTAGGAAGAAGTATCAGTGGTTGATGCCTCCTTCTTTATTCCCAATTCTTCATTCGCAATGCTTGATTCCTCCTTAATAAGCACTTCCACCGTCTGGTCTTCCAGCACCAGCCGCGGGTTTTGGGGGGCCAGGTCAAACTCCAGCTGGCGCAGAAACCGGCTGCGCTCGCCGGTGCGCACGCCCTCGGCCCCGGGCAGCACGTGCACCAAATCGACGCGCCCGGCGCGCTGCAACAGCCGCCAGAAGTTGTAGGCCGCGTTGGCCTCCGCGTCGGCGTAGGTGGGCAGCCGGAACTCGGCCAGCACATCGTACGGAAACAGCGAATTCTGGCGCTTGGGCGGCGGCAGCGTGTTCTCGTTGCAGCTCAGGATGATAACGTGGTCGAAATCCAGGGCCCGGGTTTCGAGCAGGCCCATCAGCTGCACCTGGGCCAGCGGCTCGCCGGCAAAGGGCAGGCGCGTGCGCCGCATCTGGTCATACAAAAACCGCCGAAACGAGCGCACGCTCAGCCGCTGCGCCCGGCTGCTGAAGGCCGAGTCGAGCTGCCGCACCAGCGTATAAAACAGGTACAGATACTCGGTTTCCATGCCCTCGTGGGCGTGGTCGTACACCTGCTTGAGCAGCTCAATGATTGTGTAGCAGGCGGTTATAATCTGGTCGCAGTTGTCCCAGGTTTTAAACAGCGCCTCCATGAGCGGGTGGCCGTGGCCCAGGCGCAGCAGGTCGGTGGCGGGCAGCAGCACCAGGTGGCGCTTCACAATCTCGCTGCAAATATTGTCGAGCAGCTTGTGGTACTGCGGCTGGTCGGGCTGGGCATCCTGCCACTGCTGGTAGCGGCGCAAAAACGGGTGCGCCAGCAGCTTGCTCACGGCCAGGTGGTGGTACTTGGGCACGCCATAATCGGGCCCTGGTTCGCCCTCCCGAATGCCAGTGAGGTGCACCTCAAACAGCAAATCGACGAGGTTGAACAGCGCCGTGCTCTGGAAGCTAAGGCCCATAGTCACGTTAAAATCGGGCACCAGCTCGGCGGGCGGCAGGCCGTGGAGCACGGGCAGCAGCAGGGTTTCGTCGGGCAGCACCACGGCCACGGTGGCGGTGGGGTTCAGTTGCCGGGCCTCGGCCAGGAGCTGGCCGGCCAGCTTGCCCTGCATGCTGGCATTGGCCACGCCCAGCATGCGCAGGTGGTGGGGCCGCTCGCGCAGGTGCTCCTGGTAGGTGAAGGTATCGCGGGGCAGGTCCCACTTTTTCCAGTAGCCGCGCAGCGCCTGCCCGGCGCGGTTGGGCGTGTCGGCTTCGAGGTAAAACGGGTCGCCGTCGAAATAAATATCGGCCCGGCCCACCTTGCGCAGCAGCGTGATAAACGTTTCCTCGGCCAGGCTGAGGCCGCCCAACCCCACAAATACGTGGGGAGCGGGCAGGGGCTTTTGCACGTCGGCCAGCTCGGCGCGCAGGCGCTGCACGGCGCGGCGGTAGGCCAGGCCCGGGTAGGCAAGGTGCTGCTGCTTAAGCAGTTTTTTGAAGCGCAGATACACCCGGTGCAGCTGCCCCCAGAAGCCAAAGTAGCGGTCGAGGCCCGTGGTTTTCAGCTCGGGGTCGAGCTGCCAGCGCTCCAGGGCCTTGGCCTCGGCCAGGTAAGTAAAAATGGCCTTGGTATCGGCCAGGTGCTGGTCGAGGGCCGAAAAGTCTTGCAGCAGCAGCCCGCCCCAGCCCACAAAGTGGTCAAACTGCAAGTCGGGGTCAATCTCCTTAAAGATGTCAAATAGCAGCAGTTGCAGGGCAATGGGCTCCTCCACCTGCACGCCGGCGCGCTCCACGAGGTAGTCTTCCATGGCCGCAATGCGCGGCGACCACAGCGCCTGGCCCTCGGGCGTGGCCAGGGCCAGCTCGTTTTTGAGGTACACCACGGCGCGGCGCGTGGGCACAATCACCACAAGGTCGGCCAGGGCCTCGGCATCGTGGGTGGCCAGCAGCTCGCGGGCCACATCGGCCAAGAAGGAGAGGGTCGAAACCGGGGCCGCCCGCGGGGGCGCAGCCGGTAGGGGAGAGGGTAGCATACTACCCAAAGATACGGCCGCTGGCAACCGGCCGGGGCCGCGCCCGGCGTCAAATTGAGGTTTTTGCTCGGCCGGCCAGGCGGCCCGTTCGGTAAGCCAGACGGGCCATCTACTTAGCGCCTGGGGTAAAGAATGGGGCGGGCGGCGATATTTAAAAGCTGTCGGTCTGGGCGGCCTGGCCGGGTGGAGATTCTCCATACGCCGGGCCCAGCGGGTCGATAATACACTCACTCTCTTATTTCTGACTGCTATGAACTACACGACAACCACCGCTCCGCGAGCGGAAGGCCAGCTGGAAACGCCATTTCTGGCTGGAGGCTGCGTTGGCTGCTGGGCGGCCGGGTACTGCGCCGGCTTTGCGCCCAATAGCTTTGTCCAGCCTCCGCCCGCCTGCCCGCTCACCCCTGGCTCGGGCTCCCGGCACGCTGGCCGCCGCTAGGCCAGCGCCCCGAAGGCCCAGCCTTCTCTTGAAAACCGTGGTGCTGCCCTTGGGTAGTACCACGGTTTTTTGCTTTACATGATTACGTGATTTCTGGTGATAGTACAATAAAATAATGATTCGTTTAACAGGCTTGAGCAAGTTAATTAAGCCGGGCTAGTGTATTTTTTTCATATAGGCCAAGAAAATCATCTGGTTCAGCCACAAAAAGTCAGTGTTGGCCTAAGGGGGAGAATAGTAAAAATCCAAATTAAGGACCTGGGAGTAGGTAAGGCACCGACTAATGTCCTGCGGCCGGCTCTGCCCTCTCTTTTCTGCTTATATGTCCTACGCTAGTATAGTATCTTCTCCTGAGGTAGTTGTGCCCCCCCGCCCCACCGGGGGCTGCGGCAACTGCTGGGCGGCTGGCTACTGCGCCGCTTATGCTCCCGCTAGCACTCAGGTGCCGGCCAACTGCCCGCTCGGCTCTACCCCCGAGCCCACCAAAATACCCCCGCTGCCGCCCGCGCGCGGCCTGGCAGCGCCCGAAGCCAGCCCATCCTTAAGCGGCGCCGCTCGCCCCCGTCGGGTAAGCGATAGGAATATTATGGTAATAAGTAATTGATTGCCAATTAATTAAATTAAAAAAGCTGACCTGGGCTAGGTGCTCCGGTCCGCCGGCGAAGCCGGCTGACTGGTTGAAGTATGCGCCGCGTGGCCAGTTGTGCGGGTGTCGTGCAGGTGTCGTTCCTGCCTCGTTCACGCGACAACCGGTCGGCCGGCTTTGCCGGCGGACCTGGGCCAATTGCCGGCGGACCTGGGCCAATTGCCGGCTCCCGGTAACTTCACGGCCCAAACCGGTTTGCCTTCTATGCCCCTTTCCTTACGCCCCGCTCTCCGCCTGGCTTTGGCGCTGCTTCTTGCGCATTGCGCGCTGCTCACTGCCCACGCCCAAGCGCCCAAAACCTACACCTCCTCCGAAATTCTGCTGGGGTTGAAAAAGCTCAACGTGCTGGGCTCGGTGATGTACATCGCCGCTCACCCCGACGACGAAAACACCCGCCTGCTGGCCTACTTCGCCAACGGCCGCCAGCTCGAAACCAGCTACCTCAGCTGCACCCGCGGCGACGGCGGCCAGGACCTCATTGGCCCCGAACTGCGCGAGCAGCTCGGCGTAATCCGCACGCAGGAGCTGCTGGCGGCCCGCCGCATCGACGGCGCGCACCAGTATTTCACCCGCGCCAACGACTTCGGCTTCAGCAAGACCTCGGCCGAAACCTTCACCATCTGGGATAAGGAGCAGGTGCTCAGCGATATGGTGTGGGTTATCCGCCAGCGCCGACCCGATGTGCTCATCACCCGCTTCCCACCCGATGCCCGCGCCGGCCACGGCCACCACCAGGCCAGCGCCATCCTGGCCGCCGAGGCCTTCGACGCCGCCGGCGACCCCAAGCGCTTCCCCGAGCAGCTCAAATACGTGCAAGCCTGGCAGCCCAAGCGCCTGTACTGGAACACCGGCAGCTACTTCGTGAAGCCCGGCGAAAACATGGACGGCTACCTCAAGCTCGACGCCGGCGGCTACAACCCGCTGCTGGGCCAGAGCTACGGCGAAATCGCGGCCCGCTCGCGCTCCAGCCACCGTAGCCAGGGTTTCGGCGCGGCCGCCCAGCGCGGCGAGGCCATCGAGTACTTCCAGTTTGTGAAAGGCACCCCCGCCAAAGCGGATTTATTCGAAGGCATCGACCAGACCTGGGACCGCGTGCCGGGCGGCGCGGCTGTTGGCAAAATGGTGGAGGAGGTGATTCGGAAATATGATGCGAGCAACCCAAGCGCCAGCGTGGCGGGGTTGGAAAAGGTCTTTCAGGGCCTTGCGTCGCTGATGATAGGGAACAAAGACTACTTCTGGATTCGTGAGAAGTTGGAGGAAGAATCCGTGCTGACGCAAGCCTGTGTGGGTATTTATGCCGAAGCAACCGTCAGCGAACCTACGCTGACCAGTGGTGGCGAGGCAACCGTTACCTACGACATTCTTAATCGGTCAGGCCTGCCTATAAAGCTAGAGCAAGTCAGGCTGGCCAGAATGCACTTCATTGGGGATGCGACCACCATCACGCTTGATGGTGAAG
The DNA here is from genome assembly GCF_030063445.1 of Hymenobacter sp. H14-R3. Taxonomy (GTDB): domain Bacteria; phylum Bacteroidota; class Bacteroidia; order Cytophagales; family Hymenobacteraceae; genus Hymenobacter. The sequence continues at coordinate 39,426 of NZ_JASITD010000009.1, forward strand.
GCCTTGACCCCAAGCAAGCCGCCGAGCTGAGCACCGGTAAACACGCAACTGGCATAATTCCACTCAAGGGATTCAACAACGTCCTTATCTCGCAACCTTACTGGCTGCGCGAACCAGGTTCAGTAGGGATGTATAAGTTTACGGAACCTGAGTCAGACTATCTTAGCATTACGCATTTTGTGCGTGGCCAACCCGAAAATGGCCCGGTTGCTACTGCTACTTTCCGCTACGCAGTTGGAGAGAATCGCTTTAAATCCATCACCGTCCCCGTTCAATACAAGCACACCGACCCCGTGCTGGGCGAGCTCTATCAGCCCTTGGTGATAGTGCCGCCAGTAATGGTCAACATCCCGCCCGCCCGCGCCTACGTCTTTGCCGACCAGCAGCCCAAGCAAGTGCCCGTGACGCTGCGCGCCGGCCAGGCCGGGGTAGCCGGGTCGCTGGCCTTGCAGGTACCCAGCGGCTGGCAGGCCGAGCCGGCCACGGTGGCCTTTAACCTCCAAAACAAGGACGACGAGCAGACTGTCAACTTTATGTTGCGCCCGCTGGCCAGCGCGGCCGAGGGCAAAAGTGAGCTGCGCGCTGTGGCTACCGTGGGCACCGATAAATACAGCCGGGGCATTCAGCAGATAATCTACCCGCACATTCCGACCCAAACGCTCTTTCCCGAGGCCACGGCCCCGCTGGTAAAGCTCAACGTGGCGCGCGGCCACACCAAAACTATTGGCTACCTCATGGGCGCCGGCGATGAGGTGCCCGAGGCCCTGCGCCAGCTCGGCTACGCCGTGACCCTGCTCAACCCCGCCACCGACCTCACCGCCGCGCACCTCGCCCGCTACGATGCCGTGGTGCTCGGCGTGCGCGCCTACAACACCTTGGAGCAACTCAAAACCCACCAGCCCGAGCTGCTGAAATACGTTGAAAACGGCGGCACCATGCTGGTGCAATACGTGGTGAACCGCGGCACCATCCTGCCCCAGATTGGCCCGTACCCCCTCACGCTCTCCAACGACCGCGTAACGGTGGAGAACACGCCCGTTACCTTTCTCACCCCCAGCGCCCCGGTGCTCAATACCCCCAACAAGCTCACGCCCGCCGACTTTGCTACCGGCTGGGTGCAGGAGCAGGGCCTGTACTACCCCTCGGCCTGGGATACTCATTACCAAGCGGTTATCGCCAGCCACGACCCCGGCGAGGCCGATAAGCAAAGCGCCATTCTGGTGGCTCCGTACGGCAAGGGCCGCTACATCTACACCGGCTTGTCGCTGTTTCGTGAGTTGCCGGCCGGTGTGCCGGGGGCGTTCCGCATTTTGGCCAATTTGGTGGAGTCACAGCCCCACCCCCCAACCCCCTCCCCTGCGGGAGAGGGGGAGCCACGACTTCACGCCAAATAGTGCGTTTCGTGGGTTTCGCTTTTACTTTGCAAGCCGGTTGAGTATCACTCAATCGGCTTGTTTGTTATTCACCCTTATTTCATCCACGCTGCCGTGGCTCCCCCTCCCCCGTAGGGGAGGGGGCCGGGGGGTGGGGCTATCATGCTCACAGTAGAAAAAATCGGCGGCACCTCCATGACCGCCTTCGCCGATGTTCTCCAGAACATCATCTTCCACCACCGCGCGGGCGCCGCTCTCTACAACCGCATTTTTGTGGTGTCGGCCTACGCCGGCGTTACCAACTGGCTGCTGGAAAACAAGAAAACCGGCGCGCCTGGCGTGTACCACCGCATCAGCGAAAACCAGGAGTTTGGGGCCGCCCTGCATGACGTGGCCGGCAAGCTCAAGGAGCTCAACAAAACCTACGCCCCGCTGGGCCTCGACCTGGCCGCGGCCAACGCCTTCGTGGATGAGCGCCTGGGCCAGGCCCAAACCTACCTCGCCAGCCTCACCAACGTGCTGGCCTCGGGCTACGTCAACAGCTACAATATCTTGCAGGCGGCCCGCGAAATCCTGGCCAGCATCGGGGAGGCGCACTCGGCCTTCAACTCTGTTAACATACTGCAAAACAAGGGGTTAAATGCCACTTTGGTTGACCTCAGCGGCTTCAGCGATGCCCAGCCCCTCACCATTGACGAGCGCATCAGGCAGGCTTTTGCGGGCATCGACTTTGCCCGCACCATCTGCATTGCCACCGGCTACACCAAGGGCACGGAGGGCATTATGCGCGAGTTCGACCGGGGCTATTCGGAGGTGACCTTCAGCAAGATAGCCGTGGCGGTGCGGCCCCAGGAGGCCATCATTCACAAGGAATACCACCTCTGCTCGGCCGACCCTAACCTGGTGGGCGTGGACCAGTGCCACCCCGTGTGCTTCACCAACTACGACGTGGCCGACCAGCTCGCCGACGTAGGCATGGAGGCGATTCACCCGAAGGCTTCCAAGCCTTTGGAAATCAACGCGATAGACTTACGCATTAAAAACACCTTCGACCCCGAGCACCCCGGCACGCTCATCACCCGCGATTTTGTGGCCGACCACAAGCACGTGGAGGTCATCACGGGCACCGATAAAGTGGTGATGATTGACATCTACGACCCCCTTATGGTGGGCACCGCTGGCTTCGACCTGCACCTCATGCAGGCGTTTTTCGACCTCAATATCAGCTACATCTTCAAGGCTACCAGCGCCAACAGCATCTCGCTGCTCATCTGGAAAAAGGACTTGAAGCCGCAGCTTATCAAGGAGTTGGAAGCCAAGTATGAGAAAATAACCGTCGAAAATTCGTCGATGGTTTGCCTCATCGGTTCCAACATCGACCAGCCCGGCCTGCTGGCCCGCGCCGCCGGTGCGCTGGCCGAAGCGGGCATCAATATCCGCAGCGCGGGCTTCGCGCTACGCAAGGTGAACATCCAGTTTATCCTGGCGCGCGAAGACTATAAAAACGCCATTATTGCCCTCAACAAGGCATTGGGGTAGCGTAGCGCGAACTTTCCAGTTCGTGCGCGAGCGCAGCGAGCATCGCCGTTCGCGCCGAGCGGTTCCGGATGCTCGCTGCGCTCGCGCACGAACTGGAAAGTTCGCGCTACTTTGCTGCTATGAAAAAACTTCTGCCCGCTGCTTTCCTGCTCACCTTAGGCCTGCTGGTGGCGCCCGCCGCCCGCGCCCAGCTTGCCCTGCCACCCGCCACGCAGTCGGTTACCGATGCGGAAAATAAAGCCCAGCTGGCCGCCGACACGCTCTACATTCAGCAGCACTATACCAAAACGACCTACCAGGTGCCCATGCGCGACGGCGTGAAGCTCTACACCATCGTGTACGCGCCCAAGGATGCCGGCCAGGTGCGCTACCCCATCCTGCTCAACCGCACGCCCTACGCCATTGGGCCGTACCCGGCCACCAAGTACAAGGCCAGCCTTGGCCCTAATAGCCTGATGATGCGCGAGGGGTATATTTTTGCTTATCAGGATGTTAGGGGCCGGTATATGTCCGAAGGCGAGTTTCTCGACATGCGCCCCGCGCTGGAGAAGCACGCCACCAAAAACGACACCGACGAGGGCACCGACACCTACGATACCATCGAGTACCTGCTCAGGCATGGCCCCAAAAGCAACGGCCGCGTGGGCCAGTGGGGCATCTCGTACCCCGGTTTCTACACCTCGGCGGGCTTGCTGAGCCGCCACCCGGCCCTGAAAGCCGCCTCGCCCCAGGCCCCGATTGCCGACTGGTTCTGGGATGATTTTCACCACAACGGGGCGTTCTTTTTGCCCCACGCCTTCAACTTTTTGTACAGCTTTGGGCAGGCGCGGCCCCAGCCCACGGCCGTGGGCAACCCTGGCGTCAAGCACGGCACCCCCGATGGCTACGACTTTTTTCTGAAGCTGGGTCCACTCAAAAATGCCAACGACCAGTACTACAATGGCAAGGTGGCGTTTTGGAATCAGCTTATGCAACACCCTGATTACGATGCCTTTTGGCAGGCCCGCAACCTGCGGCCGCACCTGCACGATATCAAGGCGGCCGTGCTCACCGTGGGCGGCTTCAACGACGCCGAGGACCTGTTTGGTGCCCTCAACACCTATAAAACCATCGAGCAGAAAAACCCCGGCCTGCCCAACCGCCTCGTGATGGGCCCCTGGGTGCACGGTGGCTGGGCGCGCGGCACCGGCGAAATGGTGGGCAACGTGGCCTACGGCCCCTCGCCCTCGCTGTGGTACCAGGAAAACGTGGAGGCCCCCTTTTTCAAGTCGTACCTGAAAGCCGCCAAGCCCGGCTCCGACCTGCCCGAGGCCACCGTGTTTGAGGGCGGCACCAACCGCTGGCGCACCTTCGACGCCTGGCCACCTAAGCAGGCCCAGGCCAAAACGCTGTACTTCCGGCAGGCCGGCGGCCTCACGTTTACCCCGCCCACCAGCGGCGACAACGAGCGCCGCATGGCCGGCGTCAACTTCGAGTTCGACCAGTTTCTCAGCGACCCCGCCCACCCAGTGCCCTTCACCGAGGCTACCAACGTGGGCATGACCCGCGAGTACATGACTGATGACCAGTGCTTTGCCAGCCGCCGCCCCGACGTGCTCACCTACCAAACCCCGCCCCTGGAGGAGGATATGACCCTGGCCGGCCCCATCGAGGCCAAGCTGCAAGTGGCCACCACCGGCACCGACGCCGACTGGGTGGTAAAAATCATCGACGTGTACCCCAACGACACACCCGACAACCCGCGCACCGCGCCCGGCGTGCACCTCGGCGGCTACCAGCAAATGGTGCGCTCCGAGGTGATGCGCGGCCGATTCCGCGAGAGCTTCACCACGCCCAAGCCCTTCGTAGCCAATGAGGTAACGGCCGTACCCTTCACCGTGCAGGACGTGATGCACACCTTTCGCAAGGGCCACCGCCTCATGGTGCAGGTGCAAAGCACCTGGTTTCCACTGGTGGATAGAAACCCGCAGAAGTATGTGCCGAACATTTATGAGGCCAATGAGACTGATTTTCAGGCCGCTACGCACAAGCTGTACCACAACCCCGCCCACGCTTCGCAGCTGGTAGTGAAGGTGTTATGAGGTAGGGTAAGCTTTAGCTTGCCGGCGCGGGCGGCGCGCACGCCGGCAAGCTAAAGCTTACCCTACATGCACCAAAAAGCCCCGCTGCCAATCAGGCAGCGGGGCTTTTTGGTGAGCAAAAAACTATTCGGCAAGCTAAAGCTTACCGCACATTACTTACCCATTTTCTTGGCTTCCATCACCAATTCATCGTTCATCTTGGCGTAGTCGGCATTAGGCGGCGTGGCGGCCATTGCCAGCTTTTTCGACTGCTCGGCGGCCGCCATCGCGCCTTTGTAGTCCTTCATTTTGAGGCGGATTTTGGCCTCCGTATTTACGTTCCAGAACTTGGGGTCGGTGGCGTTGGCCTTCTGAATCCAGGTCAGGGCCTGCTTCATATCCTTGCCGTTGTCGTAATAATACACGGCCGCGGCGGCCAGGTCGTTGGCCGCGGGCGTGGCGCTTTTGATGACCTTTTCGTCAATCTGGGCCATTACCTTGCCGTCCACGTCGCTCATGATTTTGAACTTCGCGCCCGTCATGTCCCAGTCAAATGCCACGTTGGCGGTAGCGGGCGTCAGGTCCGAGAACGTGATGGTGAACGTCTCCACCTTACTGGCCAGCTTATAGGGCTTAATGGTGAAGCGGGCCACGTCTTGGTCGTCCTTAAAGCCGTCAACATCAGCGCCTTGCTTGAGGTTCTTGTTGAGTACCACCGTCCATTCGGTAGCACCCGGAATGGTGTAGATGCCGTACTCGCCGGCCGGTACCTTCTTGCCCTCTACGGTCACATCGTCCGAAAACTTGATGCTCGTGGTGGCGTTGGCACCCGTGCGCCAGCGCTTGCCGGCGGGCAGCACGGCCTTGTCGCCACCAAAAATGGTGCGGCCTTTCACGCTGGGCCGCGAATAGGTGATGGTGACGTCGGTGAGGCCCACGCGCTGCATCACGGTGCTTTTGGGGCTGGGCTGCGGGGTGGCAATCTGGGCCTGCGCGGTGGGGGCCGCCAGCAGGGTAGTAGTGAGCGCCAGGGCGGCGCTGAAGTGCATTGCAACGTTGTTCATAATCACCAAACGGAAAAAGGGCGGCGCGTGTTTGCCGGCCCAAAAGTAAGGAAGCCCGCCGGGTGGGCGGGCTTCCTTACTTTTTCGTAGCGTGGAGGCTACTTCAGCTCACGGCTACTTCTTGGCTAGCTCGTGGGCCTTGGCTACCACAGCCGCGCAAAGCATTACGTATTCCTGGCTGGCTGGCATATGCTTGAGCGACAGGCCGTAAGCTTTTTCAGCTGCGCTGCGGGCTCCGGCGTAGTCTTTCAGTTTGAGGCGAATGCGGGCCTCGGTGTAGAGATTCCAGTAGGTGGGCGATTCGGCGTTGGTTTCCAACATCCAATCCAGGGACTGGTGCAGGTCCTTGCGCGAGTCGTCGTAGAAATAGGCGTTTGTTTCCGGAGCCGGTGGCAGGTTCATTTTCAATACCTTAGACGACATAGCCGGGCTGGCGCTCAAGTCAGTGTTGGCGGCCAGGCTCATGCCCCCGTCGGTGGAGATAATGACGGTATTCATCCCATCCTGGGCCTGCGCTGCGAAGCAGCAGAACAACCCAGCGATAAAAGCCAGAAAAGTAGTGCGGAGGCGAGTAAGGTTTGTCATAATAGTGCAAGTGCAGTGGTTGATGATTCCAAGCTACACCCGACAAATACAACTCCTAGCTATTTAGCTTTAAAAAGAAAAAAGATACCAAAATTTCATGTATAAACACTAAAAATTGCGATTTTTAGTGTTTATACATGAATAAAAATTGTGTTTAAAGAAGAATTTGCTGAATCGAAAAAAAGAAATTACCAGTATACTGATTCCTGGTAAAGTTTAATAAAAGGCTACTTGATAACCCCAAAGCCACAGTAGCTGTGCAGCACCTCCGGCAGCCGGATGCCCTCGGGCGTCTGGTTATTTTCGAGCAAAGCGGCCACAATGCGCGGCAACGCAAGCGCCGAGCCGTTGAGCGTGTGCAGCAGCTGGGTTTTGCCGCCTTCGCCCCGGTAGCGGCACTTGAGGCGGTTGGCCTGAAACGTCTCAAAGTTGGACACCGACGACACTTCGAGCCAGCGGCCCTGCGCGGCGCTCCACACCTCCAGGTCGTAGGTGAGGGCCGAGGTGAAGCCCATGTCGCCGCCGCACAGGCGCAGCACGCGGTAGGGGAGGCCCAGCAGCTGCAACAGGTTTTCGACGTGGGCCACCATGGCCGCGTGGGCCGCGTAGGAGTTTTCGGGCTGGGTGATTTGCACAATTTCCACTTTGTCGAACTGGTGCAGGCGGTTGAGGCCGCGCACATCGGCGCCCCACGAGCCGGCCTCGCGCCGAAAGCAGGGCGTGTAGGCGGTGTTGCGCACGGGTAGTTTGTCGGCGGCGATAATCTCGTCGCGGTAGAGGTTGGTAATGGGCACCTCCGAGGTCGGAATCAGGTAGAGATTGTCCTGCGCATCGTGGTACATCTGGCCCTCTTTGTCAGGCAGTTGGCCGGTGCCGTAGCCGCTAGCCTCGTTCACCAAGATGGGCACCTGCACCTCGGTGTAGCCCGCGTCGCGGGCCTGGTCGAGAAAAAAGTTAATCAACGCCCGCTGCAGGCGTGCGCCCTGGCCCTTATACACCGGAAAGCCCGCGCCGGTAATTTTGATACCCAGCTCAAAATCAACGATATCATATTTCTTAATCAGCTCCCAGTGGGGCTGCGCGCCGGCGGGTAGCTCGGGCTTGGTGCCGCCCTCGCGCACTACCTCGTTGTCGTCGGCCGAGTGGCCGGCGGGCACACTTTCGTGCGGCACATTGGGGAGTTTGTAGAGCAGCTGGGTTTGCTGCTTTTCGGCCTCGGCCAGCTCGTCGGCGTGGGCTTTTACTTGAATTTTAAGCTCGCCGGTGCGCACTTTCAGGGCCTCGGCCCCGGCTTTGTCGCCGGCTTTCAGGAGACCGCCAATCTGGCGAGCCAGCTCGTTGGCCTCGGCCTGGGCGGCGTCGTGCTGGGTTTGGAGGGCGCGGCGGCGCTGGTCGAGGACCAGAATAGCCTGCACGTCGGCCTCGGCCGTTTTAAAATTGCGCTTGGCAAGGCCGGCCAGCACGCGGGCGGTCTGCTCTTTTAATACAGAAATTTGCAGCATAGTGGGGCAAAGGTAGTTTTCTAAAAAAAAAGAAGGAGAAGTTTGGCCGGAAGAAGGGAGAATTGACAAGCCGTTAGTTCTATTCCAGATTCCTCCTGGCAAACCCCCGATTCTTTCAAACCCATTGGCGATTTGCTCGTAATGACTTAATATTGCAGCAGCAAGCCGGCCCACGGGGCCGGCCGGGCCAGCCTACCGGGCTTGTTCGCTGTGTAGCTGGCTCAATCGGGTTGCTTTTGGTGGAGCTGCCGGCTACCCTTCTCACACCTCACTCATTTCCTGTCTGTTGCCTGCCGCTTTGTTGGTTATGTGGCGCTTTGGCGCTTCGTGTTGTTGGTTCCTTGCCCCTGGGGCCGGGTCGGCGGCGCATGGCCTTGCAGGCCGCCCTTTATTACTGAGCAGCGGGCCGGCCCCGTTCTGATTTCCCCTCCCTCCCTATTCTATGTATACCCTTAACGAGCTGAAGGACCGGCTGTTGTCCGACCTCAAGGAAATTGCCGAGCAGCTAAGCGTCGGCAACTTCAAGCGCCTGAGCAAGCAGGACCTTATCTATAAAATCCTGGACCACCAGGCCACCCTGCCCGCCGAGCAGCTCCCCGGCAAAAAGCCGACTGCCCCCGCGGTTGCCGCGCCGCAAGCGCCCGCCGTCGAAGCCGCGCCAGCTGCGGAGGCTGCCCCGGCCGTTGCCGCCGCGCCCGCGCCGATTGCTGAGGTTACCCCTGCGCCGGCTGCTGCCGCTGCGCCCGAAGCCGCCCCCGCCCGCGGGGCGCGGGGTGGAGCCGGCCGCCGCCGGCCCGCCGCCAGCACCGCCGAGCAGCCGTTCAGTGATGTGGCTGGTACGGCTCCGGCCGCGGTAGCTGCTCCCGAAGCGATTGTCCACGAAGTCAGTGCCCCTCAGGAAGTTATTGGCGAAGTAGCCGCTCCCCAGCCGGCCGCCGAAGAGCACCCGCAGCCCACGCGCTACGAAAAAGTAGAGGCCGATGAGCAAAACCTGGCCACTGTGTCGGTAGCCGATGAGGAAGCCACCGTGCCGCCCACCTCCACCAACCCCACCGCCGAAACGCACTCGGCCGGCGAAAGCGCGCCCTTCCGCCGCGAGCGGCGCGAGCGCGTGGACCGCGCCGGCCGGCCGCTGCCCCGCCGCGAGCCCGGCCAGGCGGCCGCCGCCAGCGAAACCGGTGAACCCGCTGCGGAACCCCAGTCGGTAGCTTCGTCCGACGACACGCCGCAGCCCGAGGCCGACGCGAGTGCTGGCTCTTACGCCGACCGCCGCGAAACCCGCGAGCAGCGCTTCGACCGCGAAAACCGGGACGGCCGCGAGCCCCGCGAAAACAACCAGCGCCGCAACGACCAGCCGCGCACCGAAAACCGTGACTCGCGCGACGGCAGCGCCCAAACCCGCTACAGCAACGACCAGCCGCCCCGCGAAGCACGCCCCGTAAACGGCTCCGGCGCTACCGACCAGCCCCGCCTTAGCCGCGAGGAGCGCTACGCCCAGCGCGATGCCCAGCGCCAGCAGCGCCGCGAAGAGCGCCAGCGCACCGGCACCGACGGCCAGCCCGCCGGCGAGCAAGTAGCTGGCGGCCAGTCCGCTGCGGTCAACGCCCCTGCCCAGGAGCGCCGCGACGAAGGCCAGCGCCAGCCGCAGCCGCAGCGCCCGCCCCGCGCCCCCGAGCTCGACCTGGTGGTGCCCGGCTCGGGCACTATGGAGCTAATGGCCGATGGCGGCTACGGCTTCCTGCGCTCGCCGTATTACAACTACCTCAGTTCGCCCGACGATATTTATGTATCGCCGCAGCAGGTGCGGCAGTTTGGCCTCAAGGCCGGCGACACGGTGAGTTGCACCATGCGCCCGCCCCGCGAAAGCGAGAAGTATTTTGCCCTCGTGAACGTGGACAGCATCAACGGCCGCACCGTGGAAGAAGTACGCGACCGCGTGCCATTCAGCCACTTAACGCCGCTGTTTGCCGATGAAAAGCTGAAGCTTTCGACCAAGCCCAGCCAGGTGAGCACCCGCGTGCTCGACCTGTTTGCCCCCATCGGCAAGGGCCAGCGCGGCCTCATCGTAGCCCAGCCCAAGACGGGTAAAACGGTGCTCTTGCAGGAAATTGCCAACGCGATTTCGGAAAATCACCCCGAGGTATATCTCATCATCCTGCTGATTGATGAGCGCCCCGAAGAAGTAACCGATATGGCCCGCTCCGTGAAGGCCGAAGTGCTGTCGTCGACCTTTGACGAGATGGCTGACCGCCACGTGAAAATCGCGGAGCTGGCCCTCGACAAGGCCCGCCGCCTCGTGGAGTGCGGCCACGACGTGGTGATTCTGCTCGACTCGATTACTCGCCTGGCGCGGGCCTACAACACGGTGCAGCCCAGCAGCTCGCGCATCTTGTCGGGTGGTATTGATGCCGGTGCCCTGCAAAAGCCCAAGCGCTTCTTCGGCGCCGCCCGTAACATCGAAGGCCCTGGTTCCCTGACAATTATCGCTACGGCGCTCATCGAAACCGGCTCGAAGATGGACGAGGTTATCTTCGAAGAATTCAAAGGCACCGGCAACATGGAATTGCAACTGGACCGCAAGCTGGCCAACAAGCGCGTGTTCCCGGCCATCGATATTCCGGCTTCCGGCACTCGCCGCGAAGACCTGCTGATGAGCCGCGACGAGCTGAGCCGCGTGTGGGTGCTACGCAAATTCATGACCGACATGAGCGCCACCGAAGCCATGGAATTCTTGAAGGACCGCATGAAAGGCACTAAGGACAACGAAGAATTCTTGTTAGCTATGAATGGTTAAGTAAGGCCATTTACGGCTGATTTGACGGGTCAAATGCTACCTTCGCAAGTGGGTGGCATTTGGCCCGTTTCTCGTTTTAACTGCTCTTCCTGATGTCTGCTGCTCTTCCCATATCTGCTGCGCAAGAAGCCATGCGCCTGCAAGCCTTGCAACCTTACAAGGCACTGCAAGGTATTCGAAACGAGGTATTTGAACAGATAGCCCAACTGGTGGCCATGCTTTTTGCTACCCCTATGGCCCAAGTGTCGTTGGTGGATGCAGAGGAGGTAATTTACCCGGGCAACGTTGATTCCTCCGGGTTGGCCACCCGCCTGGCGCGCAAAGATTGCATTTGTGCCGTGGCAGTTTACCGGCCGGATACTACTACTGTATTCTCTGACCTGCGCATTCAGCCCTGCGAATGGATAAGCCTGGAAGCGCAGCAGGATATCGCATTCTACGCCAGCCATCCCATTCAAACTACTGATGGGCAGCCCATTGGCTCATTATGCGTGCTCGATAAAAAGCCGCGCACGTTTAAGGCCGACGAGCAATTAGTATTGCAGCGCATGGCCAGCCTTACCATGCGCCTGCTCGACCTGGAGCTGCTGGCCCTGCCTACCGAAGCCCCGGCCCTGTGGGCAGCCATTAATGCCCGCATTGACCTCTCCTTGCAGCGTATCGAAACCCTGACCGCGCTGGCCCGCTGGGAGGTTTCGGCCGAAACCACGACCGCATTGGCCTACCAGGCGGCCATTCAGGAAGAGCGGCTCCTTATCGTGCAGGATATTGAGTATGAGGTTGAAATAGCTTTTAGCCGCCTGTCCAGGCGCTAGCCACGCAGCGCTAATATGACCACGAACGCGAGACTCAGGCACACCGACGACACCTTGTTCATACGCATGGTCCACTCGAAGTTGGCCAGCGCCGGGTTGTGCCACGCCAGCCAGGCCCAGCGCGTGAACAGCGCCACCACCGGCCCGGTAGCCACCAAAAAAATGAGCAGGTTTTGGATTTCTCCGCGCAGCCAGTAGGCCGCGCCCATGGTGAGCGCGCCCGCCAGCAGCCCGCCCGCCGCAAACACGAACGTGCCCCGGATGCCCAGCCGCAGGCTTAGGGTGCGGTCGCCGCGCTGCGCATCTTCTTGGTGCTGATATATTTGGGTGAGTGGGTAGGAGCCGCATAGAAATAGCGTGCTCACTAGCGCCAGTAGTAGATTAGTCGGCTCAACGAGCTGGGGCTGCGAAGCACCCGCGCCCACCTGCGCCATCAAAAACGTGAACCCACCCTGGAATACTACTACTACGGCCGTGCTCAGCAGTGGGTATTTTTTGAGGCGAATGCCCTCGTAGCTGTACGCCCGCGAGATGAGAATATACACTACCACCATGGCCGCAAACGGCCAGCCCAGTAGCAGCGACGCCAGCAGCGCCAGCGTTTCGAACAGCCAAACCAAGTGTAGCAGCTCGGGCGTAACAGCCGGCGGCGCTTTCAGGCCCCCGATACTGCCCTCATCCTTATCATAATAGGAGTTGTAGCCGTTGGAAGCCGGGTACACCAGCAGGTGCAGAATGGCGAAGGCCGCCGCCGCCCGCCCCCAGCTAAACGGCTCGCGCAATGCGCTGAGGCCGAACCAGAAGATGGGCATTAGAAACAGCGAAAAAGGCAGGCGGAGCAGCGCAAAGGCTCGGCGGTAGGCGGGCGGCAACATGAGGCGAAGGTAGCGCCGCTAGGCGGCGGGCGGGGTGGGCCAACCCACCAGGTACGTCACGCGCGGGCCCCACCAGTGGCGCAGCTGCCCAGCCTGCCAGTGGTAGCGCCCGGCTGGGTCGGCCCGCTGGGCCAGGGCCAGCAGCGCCGCCGGCGGATACATGCGCAGGATGGATACCGTGCCATCCCACATGGTAGCCAGCGGTATAATGGGTACTAAATACGTGAATACCAATCGGCTAAGTCGAAACGGCCGGAAGAAAGGCGTGAGCAGCAGCTGCGCCACCGGCAGCACCGTGAGGGCCAGCCCAATTTCGAGCCAGCTCTTGGCCGCGCCCTCAAACACGCCCACGCCCTGGCCGCCGGCCATGGCATTGCGCAGCAGCGCCTCGGCCTGGGGCGGCGCAAAGTGATGAAAGGCCGAAAAAATGACCCGAAACCCCGGCAGGTCGTCCGGCACGGCCAGCGCATCGACGGCCGCCGCGTGGCCCCGAATGGCCCCGCCGGTACGCCGGGCCACGTCGGCCCAGGCGGTGGGCTGGGGGTAGAGGTCGGTGAGCAGGATGGTAGCGCGGGGCACCTGCTGCGCACGCAGGGCGGCCAGCACGGTTTCGGAGCCGCCGCCCGCGCCCGCGCCCAGCTCCAGCAGGTGGGTTTGGCCGGTGCGGCGCAGGCCCTCGGCCAGTAGCGGGGCCACGGGCCGGTAGGTGCCCAGCCACGAAATCATAAAGCGCAGGTAGTCCATCATCCCGGCTCGGATGGTGGCCGGAAACCACGGCAAGTCCTCAAATTCAAATAAATGCAGGCGTAGTTTCAACAGAATGTAGGGTAAGCTTTAGCTTGCCACCGGTAGCAAGGCAATGGGTTAAACGGCAAGCTAAAGCTTACCACACACTTGCTGCTGATAAAAAGCTCTCGGACTATCAAACGGCAAGCTAAAGCTTACCGCACACTTATTTGCCCCCGATACCGAACACCTTTTTCAGCAGCGAGGTAGTGCGGGCCACCGGGTTTTCCCGAATATCGGCCTCTTCCTTCGCAATGAGCGTGAATAAGCCGTCGATGGCCTTGCCGGTGGCGTACTGCTGGAGGTCGGTTTGCACCGGCGTTACGAGCGGCAATCGGTTGTAAGTAGTTGAAAGCGAGGTATAATACTTAGTAGCATCCACCTTGTCGAGGCTCTGCTGCATGATGGGCATGAAGGCCGTGGTGAGCTGCGAGGTGGTGGTGCGCTTGAGGTACTGGGTGGCGGCATCCTTCTGGCCGGTGAGGATGTTCCACACATCACTGAATGTCAAGCTCTTAATGGCGTTAATGAAGATAGGTTTGGCGCTCTTAGCGGCATCTTCGGCCCCGCGGTTCAGCGAAAGCTCAAATTTATCGACCTGGCTGCCTAAGCCGATGCTGCGCAGGGTGGTAGCCATGCGCTGGGCATCGGGCGGGAAGGGAATGCGGATGAGCCGGTTCAGATTGAAGCCATCGGTTTGCGAAGCCTGGTCTGAGCCTTTCGAAATGCCCTGGATGAGCGCCTCCTTGAGGCCGTTGGCCGCCTCGGTGTTGGTGAGGCCGGCCACGCCGGGGGTGCTTGGGGTGGTGGTAGTCGTTGCTTTGGGCGTGGGTAGCTTGAAGCCGCCGATGCTGCTGGGCAGCTTGAACTGCGCGTGGGCAGTGAGCGAAAGGCTACCAAGCGCCAGGCAGAGGAAGAAGCGATTTTTCATGACAAAGAAGAAGCTGAAAACAACTGAAGAAGCCAGGCCAATGTGGCAGGCTAGTTAACGGCTGATGGCCACCGAAAGCGTTCGGCACGAATGGTTAGCCAAAAGACGTACCAGTTTCCGGTGCACCTCACCCATACTCGGCAAATACCCTATAACTACTGACCGAGCCTGGAATAGCTACGTAAGGCTAACAAGGAGGCATTTGAATAGGGGTTGGGTAGATACTTGGTAGCGTTTGCCAAGTAACCCAAGTTGCGGACTAGCGCGCCGCGCTGGCAAGTTTCAGCTTGTAGAGCCGCGTTGCCGGTCCGCCGGCGCTAACCGGCCGACCGGGGAGCATACCTCGCAACTTGGGTTAAGTAACATAATTGGTTAAGAGGCAGTTGCTGGCGCAAGCCAGCTTCGATAAAGCCGGCCCGCTGATAAAAGCCCAGCCAACAAGTAAGGAAGACCTACTAGCCATACAGTATTACTCGTGGCAATGAGGCCAAGCCAAATGCCCAAGTAGCTGGATAGGCTAACAAAACCCACTACTACCAGCAGCAAGCCAACGCGCCGCCAAGTGTGAGTGGGTAAGCTGAGTGCCAGATGAATGCAAAAGGGAAGGAGGAGTAAAGCTGGGGAAGAGAGAATGGCGGCCACGAAAAAAAATCCTGCACTTCCTCCGAGTAGGATGATAATAGTCAATAAATCAGCCGGTTTGCTTGTACTTACTGAGTGTATCATATCTAACAAAATGAATAGGCCACCCAGGCCGAGGGTAGAAAGCCAAAGCATGCCGGCTCGGCTGAACGAAAAGGAAGGGTGATAGGCACTCATAAAAAAAGTATCTGTAGTTGACACAAACGTACGGCTCTTTCGTATTAGCTTTGCAATACAAAGTACTTCACCCCGCCACATGAAGCCCGCCGCCCAAGACCCCCTGGCCCAGCTCACCGAAATTCGCGCCATTATGGAGCGTAGCTCGCGCTTCATTTCGCTCAGTGGGCTGAGTGGGGTGGGGGCGGGCGTGGTGGCGCTGGCGGGCACGGCCATCGGGCATGCCTACTTGCAGCAGGAATACGGCGAGCAGGGCTACCTGCGGCTATTTGGAACCTCGGCGGGCGAGCGGCTGGCGGCGCTGCCGTTTTTATTGGGCCTGGCGGTGGCCATGATAGTGGCGGCGCTGCTGGTGGCGGCGTTCTTCACGCTGCGCCGCACCCGGCGCGACGGCCTGCGCTCGATGTGGACGGCCCCGGCCCGGCGGCTGGCCCTGGCCCTGGCCCTGCCGCTGGTGGCGGGTGGGCTGTTTTGCCTGAAATTATTTGTGAGCGGTGCCCCCGAACTGGTGGTGCCCGGCCTGCTGGTGTTCTACGGCCTGGCCCTGCTCAACGGCAGCAAGTACACCCTGGATGAGATTAAGTACCTGGGCCTCACGCTGGTGGCGCTGGGGCTGGTGGGCCTGCTGCTACCCAGCTACGGCCTGCTGCTCTTCGGGGCGGGTTTTGGGCTGGGGCACATTGGCTACGGCCTGCTGATGTATAACCGCTACGAGCGCGCAAGTAGCACGAACTTTACGGCCCCGTGAAGTACGCCATCCACACCCTCAACAAAGCCTTCGACCACCGCGTGCGCCTCGGGGTAATGGCTGTGCTGCTGGCCAATGAGTCGGTGAGCTTCAACGACTTAAAGGAAAGCCTCGACCTCACCGATGGCAACCTGGCCTCACACGTAGCGGCGCTCGAAAAAGCCGGTTACGTGCTGGTTAGCAAGCAGTTTATCGGCAAAAAGCCCAATACCACCTACAACGCTACCGCCGAGGGCAAATTAGCCTTTCAGGAGCACCTGGCGGCGCTGGAGAAGCTGCTGCGCGGGTAGGGCCGGGGCCCGGCGCGCCGCGTGCAGCGCCTCATCTACAAAATACCACAGGCCAGCGTGGCTTTTTTTAGCTCCTATCACTTTGCAATACAAAGTTCTTTACAAATGAACACAACGTATTTTTGGCCTACTAAAAGCCAGGTGGCCCCGGCCCCTACCCACGCTATTTCGACCCGCCTGGCCAGCTTGCTGGTGGTAGCTACAGCGCTGGGCGATTACCTGTTCTGGCACGAGCAAGCGGGGATTAACGTGCTGGTGTACATGATTTTCCTGGTGGGGGCGCACTTGGCTTTGTTGCCCGGCTACGCGCCGGTGCGGCGCACGGCCGGTTTTTGGGTGGCGGTGGTGGGCTGCCTGGTCAGTGGCGGGCTGGTGGCCTGGTACGGCTCGGCCGCGGCCGGGTGGGCGGCGCTGGCTTCGGGCTTGCTGCTGGTGGGGCTGGTGAACCAGCCGGCGCTGCGGCTGGTGGGGTCGGCGGTGGGCACGGGGCTGGTGGGCATGCTGCCAGCGGTGGCGTTGGTAGTCAGTAGCTTACGGGCCCCAAAGGGCCTCGATGGCAAGCTGCGGCGGGGCTGGTTCTACGGCCGGTTGCTGGGGCTGCCTTTGCTGGCGCTGGTTGTTTTCCAAACCCTGTTTGCGGTGGCCAACCCCCAATACGGGGCGCTGAGCGCGCGGCTCTGGGCAGTGCTGGGTAACTGGTTGGGGGAGCTGCTGGCCGCGGTTTCGGTGCCACACCTGCTGTTTTTGCTGCTGTGCGGGGTGGCGGCGGCGGGCGCGCTGGTGGCGGTGCCGGTGCATTTTTTCCTGGACCAGGAGTCGCGCTTCGGTGAGCTGGTGCGGCGGCAGCGCGACCGGGTGGCCTCGTTTGGGGTGCGGCAGCCCCACTTTGGGCACTCCGCCCGGGGGCCGCTCGACCTGCGCAAGGAGTGGCTGGCGGCCGTGGTCAGCTTTGGCCTGCTCAACGCCCTGCTGCTGGTGGTGAACGCGGTGGATATCAATTGGCTATGGTTTGGCTTCGCGCCCGCGCCGGGCTTCGACCTCACGCAGTTTGTGCACGAGGGCACGTACGTGCTGATTTTCAGCATCTTGCTGGCGGTCGGTATTATGCTGTGGTTTTTTCGGCGCAACCTCAATTTTTACCAGCGCGGGCTGCCGGCGCTGCGCTGGGGCGCCACGCTGTGGGTGGTGCAAAACGTGGTGCTGGCCGTGTCGGTGGGGCTGCGCAACTACTACTACATTGCATACACTGGCCTGGCTTACAAGCGCATCGGCGTCTACGGCTTCCTATTTCTGACGCTGTTTGGGCTGGGCACGGTGCTGCTCAAAATCTGGCAGCAGCGCTCGGCTTTCAGCCTGGTGCGGCTCAACTCGTGGGCGGCCTACGCGGTGCTGCTGCTACTGGCGGCCGGCAACTGGGAAATCTGGATTGCCGAGTACAACCTGCAAGCGCGCTTTCCGCGCCTCGATATCGGCTTTTTGCTCACCATGCCGCCCCGCGTGCTGCCGGTGGTAGCCGCGCGGGAGGCCCTCCTCGACCGCGCCAAGGAACTGGTGGAAGAAGGGCCGGATGGCTATTTCCACGCCATTACCCCCGAAGCGGCTCATGCCAAGCTGCGCGAGCGCCTGAGCGGGTTTCGAGCCGAGTACGCGCGGCGCAACTGGCAGAGCCGCACAGGCGCGGCTACCCTGGCCTTCGATGAGCTAGGTAATGGCCATGAATAATCCTTTCGCCCGCCCCGGTACCACCCGCGAGTGGCTGCGCAGCAGCCTCTGCTGGACGGGGGCCAGCCTGGGAGCCTGGTGGCTAGGCTACCTGCTGATTGACAACATGTTGCGCCAGGTAGCCGGTGGCCTTTTGGCTTTCCTGATGCCCGTTGGCTTTTGCGTGGCGCATGTCCTTATCTGGCGGCGGGCCGTGGCCGGCGGCCGGGCGATAATCCGGCACGATGAGCAGCACCACGATTTTTCCTGGACCCGGCTGGCCGCCAATCTGTGGCTGGTGGCCCTCACGCTGTTTCAGGTGGCTGGCCTGCTGAGTCCCTTACTCCTGATAGGCTGGGTGCTGCTGCGCGCCGGCTCGGTTGAGCCATCCACTTCAGGTGAGCCATTCTTTGGGTGATGCGCAGCCCCGCTAATACTGGCTGCTAAGCCAACTATCCTTTCTGAGCTACCAAACAAACTGCTTAACCCTAAGTCGCTTAGGCTAATTTTTCGCCCGCTATGTCGCCCTTTATCATTCCCGCGCCGCCGAATGGCTACCAGCGGCTGGTGCGCCAGCTTATCGAACGCCTGTTCAGCTGGATGCTCATCCCGGCGTTCTGCTTCCGCTATGGCACGGCTAGCCCGCGGGCGCAGCAAGCGTTTTTGCAGGGCCTACCCGTGGGCACGGTGGGCCGGGCCGTGGCCGACCTGCTGGCCGCGCACCGCCTGCAACTCATTCCGGGCTACGAAAACCACGACCTCAAACACGTGCTGCTGGGCTACGCCATGACGCCCGACGAGGAGTTAAACCTGAAAGCATTTATGCTGGGCAACGGTGACTGGTCGCTGGCCAGCCTGGCGCTGTCACTGCTGCTGGTGCTCACCCCCGAGCGGTGGCCCGCGCTGTGGCGGCATTACCAAAGTGGGCGCCGCGCGCCCTGCCTAGTGCACTGGAATTTAACCGATTACGCTTCGCAAGACCTCGCCAGCCTGCGCCAATTCATCCCGCCATTGACTTAAGAGCCTAAAATCATGACTTTCACCGATTTCAAAACCTACTTCCAGGCCAACCAGGGCCATTATGCCGACCTCGCCTGGGACGACCCGCACCAGCTCACGGCCAGCGAGCTGCGCGCCGTGCGGGCCTCGCTCCAAACCTTTCAGCGGGGCGAAAGCTCGGAGGGGCACTACCTCTACGCCCGCGCCAAGCAGCTGGGCGACGACGAGTACACGGCCGCTATGCGCCTGTTTATCAAGGAAGAGCAGACCCACGCAGCGGTGCTGGGGCGGTTTCTCGACCAGCAGGGCATTGCGCGCCTGCGCGGCCACTGGCTCGACAGCGTGTTTCGGGGCCTGCGCCGCGTGCTGGGCCTGGAGCACACGCTGCGGGTGCTGCTGGTGGCCGAGGTGGTGGCCGCCGTGTACTACCGGGCGCTGTTCAGCGCCACGTATTCGGGGCTGCTTCAGCAAATATGCCGGCGCATTATGCTGGACGAGGAGATGCACCTCAATTTTCAGTGCTTCGCGCTGCGGCACCTGGCGGCGGCGCGGGGCGGCGCGGGTGGCTGGCTGCGCCGCCAGGTCTACCGGGGCCTCATGGCCGGCGCGGCCCTGGCCGCCTACGCCACCAGCCGCAGCGCCCTCAAAGCCGGCGGCTACGGCCTGTTCAGCTTCTGCGCGGCTATTGCGGCCGAGTATGCCCGCACCGAGCGCATGCAGCGCGCCGATGGCCTCATTGCCGTGCGCGGCGGGCAGCCAGTGGGGCCGGCGGTGCCGGTGGGCCCGGTAGGGGCGTGGCAGTGGCCCAGCCAGCAGCTGCGCGCCGCCCAATGAGGCGCGTTGTAGCGCCAGTGCAGTCAGTCGGCGATGTCTCTTTGCGCATATTGCTGCTGCCCGGCCTACTACCGTTGATGCTGCTGCTTTTTCCAATGAGCTGGCTAATTACCTGGTTGCCAGGGTCTAGCATAGTAGTGCCTTGGCTGTGGCTGCTGTTTGTGAATACCGGTTGGTTTTTTAGACGTCGCTGCCCATTGGCGCTGCCAAAGCCAATAGCACAGCGGGGCAAGTGGGCCAGGGACTATTGTTGTGCATTTGTGTGGGTCGGCATATTCTGTTTAGCCTGATTTACCTGGCTATCCTGCTGGATGATGGGTCCTCCAACAGTGAGTTCTGGCGCTTTTGAAGTGGCGTTAGGTATTGACTGCCCAATAGAAAGCGTGACAGTAGCCGGTCGTAAGTCCTGTTATATCTTGCGCCATGCCCCGAACCCTGCTGCTCCTCGTGCTTGCCGTTGCCACCGTGCTGGAATTGATTCTCACCGGCGGCGCTTTCTTCGCCCCGGCTTTCACGCTGGCCAAGTTTGGTGTGAAATACGGGCCCGACACGGCGTTTCTGGGCTACCTCACGGGGTGGTTTCTGCTGTTTGTGACGCTGGTGGCGGGGCTGGCTTTTGCGCGGGTGCAGCAGGGGCGGCCCGGCTACGCGGGGCTGTGCTACCTGCTGGGGCTGTGGTGGGTAGGCATCGGCATTGGCATTTACGTGGCCTTCGGGCGGCCCGATAACCTGCTGCTCGATTCGCTTAAAGGACTGATAATCATTGGCCTCACCTGGCAGTGTCGAGCTAAGGGCCTGGTGCTGCGGCGCTAGCGCCTAACTTGGCTATCGCCAACGCGTTACGCTATGACCCGACCCACTACCTCGTCCTTGCCCAAGCCCAAGCTGCTCTCGCCATTGGGCCGGGGGCTGGCCGCCGCGCAGCTCGCCAAAGAAACCCTCACCATTGTGCTGCTGGGCGTGCCGCTGCTGCTGGCCCAGCCCGTGCTGGCGCTGGCGGCGGTGCCGGGGCTGGTGCTCTACGCCTTTCGCTGGGTGCTGGTGCTGGGCCGCGTGGGGCAGCGGGGGGCCGCGCTGGTGTGGGGTTTCACGCTCATTGATGAGCTGTGGGGCCTGAGCCTCTACTTCCAGGCCTACGATGCGCCCACGGCCCGGCAGCTGCGCTACGTGAAGTGGAGCTACGGCCTGGGGCTCACCTTTACGCTGGCTGCGCTGCTCGAAATCGGCTACCGGCGCTACCGCGCCCGGCGCGGATTGCGCCGGGCACTGTTGCGGGCGGCGTAGCGTTGGGCCTGGCAGGTATCTTTGCCGTTCCCCGCTTCTGTACCTGCCGTTCATGGCCGACGAAAAACTGCCGCTTGCTGCTCCCAATTCCCCGCCTGGCCGCCCCGGCGCGGCCGCCCGCAAGCGGCCCGGCCGCGGCACCCGCCGCCTGGTGCGCGTAGCCTGGACGCTCTTCTTCATCGGTATCGGCTTTTTCCTGGCTTACCCGCTACTGGTGCGTAGTAACTTCCTGTTCCTGTTTGGTAAGTCGCCGAGCCTCGAAGAGCTCGAAAACCCCAAGGTGGAGCAGGCCTCGCAGCTGTTCACCTCCGATGGCGTGCTCATTGGCCGTTACTTCCGCGAAAACCGTTCGCCGGTGCGCCTCAGCCAGATGTCGCCCTGGCTGGTGAAGGCCCTGGTAGCCACCGAAGACGCCCGCTACTACGACCACTCGGGCATTGATGCGCCCTCGCTGGCGGCCTCCGTCTACTACGGCCTGCGCGGCGATAAGCGCGGCGGTTCCACCATCAGCCAGCAGCTGGCCAAGAATTTATACAAAACCCGCCGGGCCGAAAACCGGGGTGCCCTCAGCCACATACCCGGCGTGGGCACGGTGGTGGCCAAAACCAAGGAGTGGATAACGGCTGTGGAACTGGAGCGCCGCTACACCAAGCGCGAAATCCTGCGCATGTACCTCAATACCGTCGAGTACGGCTCCAACGCCTTCGGCATTAAGGTGGCGGCCAAAACGTTTTTCAGCACCTCGCCCGATAGCCTCACGGCCGTGCAGGCGGCCACGCTGGTGGGGCTGCTCAATAACCCCACCGCCTTCAACCCGAAGTTTCACCCGGCGGCCTCGCGCCGCCGCCGCAACGTGGTGCTCCAGCGCCTGGGCCAGGCCGGCGCGCTCAAGCCCGCCGAGGTAGCCGCGCTGCAAGCCGAGCCCATTGTGCTTGATTACCAGGTAGAAAAGCATATCGACGGGCCCGATACGTATTTCCGCGGGGCCATCGGCCAGGCCGTGAATCATTGGTGCGAGGCCCACGGCTACGACATGTACCGCGACGGCCTGCGCATCTACACCAGCATCGACTCGCGCATGCAGGACCACGCCGAGCAGGCCGTGCACCAGCGCATGAAGGCGTTGCAGCAGCAGTTCGATAATTTCTGGCGCAACCGCAACCAGAACCCCTGGGTGGACGAGGACGGCAACGAAATCCCCAACTTCATCGAAAACCAGATGCGGCGCACCGAGAGCTACAAGAGCCTCGCCGCCCGCTACCAGGGCCAGCCCGCCCGCCTCGACTCAGCCCTGCACGCCAAGCGCCCGATGAAGGTATTTACCTGGAAAAAAGACGATGGCGATACCACCCTGGTGATGTCGCCGCTCGATTCGCTGGCCTACTACAAGCACTTTTTGCAAGCCGGCATGATGACCATGGACCCCTTCACGGGCTCCATCAAGGCCTGGGTGGGCGGGCTCGACTACCGCTTTTTTCAGTACGACCACGTGAAGCAGGGCAAGCGCCAGGCGGGCTCCACGTTCAAGCCCTTCGTGTACCTCACGGCCCTCGCCAACGGCTACTCGCCCTGCGACCGCATCCGCGACCAGCGCGTGACGATTAACTACGTCGAAAACGGCAAGCCCATGCAGTGGCAGCCCGACAACGTGACCCGCGAATACACGGGCACCAACATGACGCTGCGCTCGGCCATGGCCCGCTCGGTAAACTCCGTAACGGCCCAGCTGACCGAGAAAGTGGGCTGGGGCCGGGTAGCCGAATACGCGCATAAAGTGGGCATTACCAGCCCGTTGCTGGCGGTGCCCAGCATCGGCCTGGGCTCGGCCGGCGACGTGAGCGTGTACGAGATGGTGGACGCCTACTCCACGTTTATGAACAACGGCTTCCGCTCCGAGCCGCGCCTGATTACGCGCATCGAGGACCGCAACGGCAACGTCATTCAGCAGTTTGACCCCGTGCAGAAGCGTGCCATCTCGCCCGAAACGGCCTGGCTGATGACCTACATGCTGCGCGGCGGCATGGAGGAGCCCGGCGGCACCTCGCAGGGTCTCTGGGATTTTCAAGACCTGTGGCGCAAAAACAACCAGATTGGCGGCAAAACCGGCACCACCTCCAACTACTCCGACGGCTGGTACATGGGCCTCACCAAAGACCTGGTTTCGGGCGTGTGGGTGGGCGGCGAAGACCGCAGTATCCACTTTTTCCGCTCGCAGCAGGGCGAGGGCGGCCGCATGGCGCTGCCCATTTTCGGCCGCTACATGGAGAGCATCTACAAGGATAAAAGCCTGGGCTACGACTACGGCCCCTTCCCCAAGCCGCCCACCAAAATCAACCGCAAGTACGTGTGCTACACCGAGTACGAGCCGCGCCGCCGCGCCGAGGCCGTCGACACAATCTCGGCCGATAACCTGCTGGACCAGCTAAACCGGGGCAGTAAGGACAGCGTGCGCTAATAGCTACTGCGGCCCCTCAGCGGTCCACAACGCGGCGGGCAAGCCCAACCGCGCCGCCAGCTTAAGCAAGGTGGCGTGGTAGTATTTGTTGGTGCTTGAATATGCAAACTCACTGCTGAATAGCTCGCGCGCCGCTTCTTGATAGCCCGCCCGATAAAGCGTTTCAATTTGCACGGATGGGAAATCGGCGCGATGGCCGGCCAGTAGGATGGCGTAAATAGCTTTTTTATCTTTTACGGCCGCTAGATAGGGGTAGATTTGCTGAGTGAATTTTGTTTGCAACTGGCTGAACAATAAATATTTATCTGAAATGCTCGTAAGCACAAACCACCCAGTAGGGGAGTTGCCGGTGAGCGTACTAATTCGCTTGCGCACTACGCAGGCGGGCTCTGTAAACCTTTTCCCCGACGTTTCGCCGCACAAATAATAGTCGTAATCCAGCAGGTAGAGGCCGACGTTGATGACGAAGGACAGTTCCGTTGCTGAGTTGTACGAAGCCTTTTCAAATTGCACTATTTTGCCCCAGCCATCCGCATCAACGTAGCGAAAGTTATTGCCCGACTTCTTGTAGCCCAGCTTTTTAAACGCGGGCCACAAAATGTCTTTTACCAATTCGTTGAAGTCCGAGGTAAGGTCAGGTAGCATGGGAGTGGGGCCGGGCGCATAACCAAAGCGCCCGGCCCGCAAAAATGCAGACCAGGCGCTTGCGCCAAGTAGTTGCGCGGCGCAACTACCCGCTACTTTTTAACCACCCGAATGCTGATGCGGCGATTGAGCGCCCGGCCCTGGGGCGTGTTATTGGACACAATAAAGTGCTGAGGGCCATAGCCTTTGAACTGGATATTCTGCGCGGGCAGGCCCATGGTGCTCAGCGTGAACATGGCCGTTTTGGCGCGCTCTTCGCTGAGCTTATAATTGTGTGCGGCCACCCCGGAGCTATCGGTGTAGCCCCCGATTTTGACCATCGCCTTTGGGAAGGTCTTGATAATATCGGCCACGTTTTGCAGTTGCTGCGCCGACTCGGGCGTGAGGGTGGCCTGGCCGGTTTCGAAGTACACGCGGTCAAAATTAATCCAGCCCTTGGTGCGGTTCACCGAGTCTACCAGCACCGTGGGCGTGGCTAGAAAGGTGTACAAGCGGTTTTCGGTCGAGTTGGCCCCCACTTTCTGGGTTTTGCCATCGGCCAGGGTCAGCACGGTGGGCTGCCCCGTGTCGTAGATGTACGTATCGCGGTTTTGGTCGTAGCGGCCCGCGGCGGCGCTCGCCGGGGCTTTGGCCGCAGCGGCCGTGGGGCCCGGCCACGCGGCTGGGGCCAAGGCTGCCTCCGGCGCTGGCCGCTGCCGGCCGTACCCAAAAAAGTACCCCATGCCCACGGCCAGCAGCAGCAGTAGTCCCCACTGCCAGCGCAGGGCGGGGCTACCGGCCGGGGCCGCGTCGGGCGCTACGCCCAGGGCCATGGGCCGGTCGAGGGCCGGGAGCGCGCGCGGTGGGGTAGGGGCCAGCGTACGCGGGGCCACCGTGGCCAGGGGCCGCGCGGCCGGGGCCGCGGTATTCAGCGGTTTCAGCGTGGGCAGCATGGCCGCGCTGATATCCGCTTTCTGCCAGCGCAGCCACTGGATGAACGTGCTGGGCGTCAGGCTATTCTCGGCGGCAAAACGCCCCACCACCCCAAACACGCTGGTGGCCGCGAGTTGCAGCAGCCGCTCGGCATCGGGCGGCAGCAGGCCCGATTCGTGGGCTATTTGGCTCTTGGTAGGGCCGTAGGTGCTGCCCAGCAGCTCGACCAGGATAATGCCGCCCTGCTCATACCAACTGGCATCGGCCAGGTTGGTAAACTGCGCGGGGGCATTGGTGGCATCCACTTCGCGGGCGCGTTGCAGCAGCGCGGCCGGATTCTGCTCTTGCTCAGCCTGTTGCAAAATGGCGTTGAGCACCAGCGGCACGGCATGGGCCAGCCCGGTCTTCACCCGCTCGTCAGATTCACCTAACGTATTGGCCAGCTGGCTGATTACTGATTCGGTAAAGCAGAACTTAACAGTCTCTGCTAAATTGGTTTTCATACGCGAAATAAGTAAAACGTTAGGTTTTATTCTTACTAAGATATTGAAAGCCAATGCACTGAAAAATGAGCAATAACAATTTTTAGAAAGCTTGCAAAAATCATCCGGCGGCCGGCCGGGCAAGCCCGGCGCGGTGCCGCCGCGGGCTGCGCCGCCAGTTTGCCCCAACGCCAAAAGCGCCCGGCCCGCACGCAAGTGCAGACCGGGCGCTCCCGATAAAAAGCCGGCTCGAAACCTACTGGCGCTCGATGGCCGTGGCCGTGCTGGCCGAGAGGGGCGTAGCGGCCTGCTTGGTCGAGGTGTAGGCGGGGCACGTCTGCTTGTTGCAGGCGCCGAGGCCGAGGGTGGCGGCCCCAATGGCGAGGAGAAGGAGCTTTTTCATAAAACGGTAAGATTTAAGGAGGCGCGGTTAGGCTTCAAAGATAAGAGCCGGTGACACATAGCTGGTTACGGGGCGGCCGGGTTTCTGAGAATAGTGCTTCATTACCCTGCCAGCCTTCTACGAACGCGCGTTATTATTCGCTGTAGCCCAGTATTTTCAGCATGCTGGCGGCCTCCTGCTTGGGCGCAAACACGGTGTCGGTGAGCGTGCCGTCGGCGGTGCGGTCGAGAATAACGTGCTTGGGGGCCGGAATGAGGCAGTGCTTGATGCCGCCGTAGCCGCTCAGGCTTTCCTGGTAGGCGCCGGTGTGGAAGAAGCCCACGTAGATGGGCTCGTCCGTAACTGGCTGGTTGCGAGGGGTTTGCAGCTGCGGCAAGAACGTCTGGTAGATGTGCTTTTCCGAGTTGTAGTAGTCCTGCGAGTCGCAGGTGAGGCCGCCGAGCTGAATTTTGTGGTAGGGGCGGCTCCAGCCGTTGAGGGCCAGCATGATGAAGCGCTGGTTGAGGGCCCAGGTATCGGGCAGGTTGGTGATGAACGAGCCATCAATCATGTACCACAACTCCTTGTCGTTCTGCAACTTCTCGTCGAGAATGGAGTAAATCGTGGCCCCGCTTTCGCCCACCGTAAAAATGCCGAACTCGGTGAAAATATTGGGCTCCGGCACGCCCTCCTCGGCGCAAATGCGCTGGATGGTGCGCATAATCTCGGCAATCATGTACGGGTAGTCGTACTCCAGCTGAATGCTGGTTTGGATGGGCAGGCCGCCGCCAATGTCGATAGTTTGCAGCGTGGGGCAGATTTTGCGCAGCTCGCAGTACTTGTGAATGAAGCGCGACAGTTCCGACCAGTAGTACGATGTGTCCTTGATGCCCGTGCTGATGAAATAATGCAGCATAGTGAGCTCAAAGCGCGGGTCGTCCTTGATTTTTTGCTCGTAGATGGGCACCGCATCGGCGTAGCGCACGCCCAGGCGCGAGGTGTAGAACTGGAACCGCGGCTCCTCGTCGGAGGCCAGGCGCAGGCCCATTTTCACCTTGGTTTCGGCATTGACGTGGGCTGCGTAGTAGTCAATTTCGTTGGGCGAATCGAGAATGGGCAGGCAGTTGGCAAAGCCGTCGTTGAGCAGCGCCGTGATGTCGCGCTTGTACTCGTCGTTCTTGAACCCGTTGCAAATGATGTACTTATCCTTGTTGAGCTTGCCCTGCCCGTACAGCGAGCGGATGATGCTGATGTCGAACCACGACGAGGTTTCGAGGTGCACGTCGTTCTTGAGCGCTTCGTCGAGCACGAAGCGGAAGTGCGACGACTTGGTGCAGTAGGCGTAGGAATACGAGCCGGTGTAGCCGGTTTCGGCAATGCCGTCGGCAAACCACTTTTTGGCCCGCTGAATCTGGGAGCTGATTTTGGGCAGGTAAGTGAGCCGCAGCGGGGTACCGTGCTTTTTAACCAGCGCCATCAGGTCGATGTCGTGGAAAAACAGCTCGTTGTCGCGCACCTGAAAATCGGCGTTCGGAAAATCGAAAGTTTGGGTAATGAGGTCCTGGTAGGTATCCATTTAAGTTAGTAGCTGGGTGTTATAATCGCCCGTCATCGCGAGCGCAACGCAGTGGAGCGCGGCAATCTTTCCTTCACGGTCGGGTTACTAACTAGATACCGAAGACGACCAGGAAAGATTGCCACGCTCCACTGCGTTGTGCTCGCAATGACGGGCGATTTTCAAAAACGAACGATTTTTTCCGACCTTTACGGCGGGCGGCTCAAAAGTACCGCCCGGGGCCGCAAACGAGCGGCTCCCTGCATCGGGTTTCGGTGAAGGAATTAGCGACATGGCTACGGCGCTCCGCGCCGCAAGGCAGCGCGCGCGGGCCACTAAAGGGGCTCGCGTCACGATGCAGCCCACTTATGTCCACTCCCTAATTTCCCACCCCATGAAACGCATTAAATTGATTGAAGTCCGCTCCGAGCTAGGGGCCGGCACCCGCGGCGCCAGCATGGGCCCCGACGCCCTGCGCGTGGCCTGCCTCAACAAGGGCTCCGACTATTTCCGGCGCTACAACGCCGTGGTCACGCAGGACCTCAACCACGTGCTGTTCGACAAAAACCATTTTGCGCACGCCAAGCACATCGACGCCATTTACACCGTGCAAAAGGGCATTGCCAACGCCGTGGAACAGACGCTGCGCTTCGGCGAGTTTCCGCTGGTGCTGGCCGGCGACCACAGCAGCGCCAATGCCACCATTGCCGGCATTAAGGCGGCGTATCCGCATAAAACGCTGGGTGTCATTTGGATAGACGCGCACGCCGATATTCACTCGCCCTACACCACGCCCAGCGGCAACGTGCACGGCATGCCGCTGGCCGCCGCCTTGGGCGAAGACAACCGGCCCTGCCAGCGCAACCAGCCCGACGCCGACACCGAGTTTTTCTGGCGCCGCCTCCAAAACCTGGCCGAGCCTGGCCCCAAGCTGCGCCCCGAGCACCTGGTGTACGTGGCCGTGCGCGACACCGAGGAGGAAGAAAAAGCCGTGATTGAGCGCTTGGGTATCAAGTGGATAAAGCTGGATGAGATTCAGGCCAAAGGCTCGCGCCAGCTCACCCGCGAGATTCACGAGTACCTGAGCACCTGCGACATCCTCTACATTTCTTTCGACGTGGACAGCCTCGATTCGGAATTCAGCAAGGGCACCGGCACGCCGGTAGAGAAGGGCCTGTACCTGTCGGAAGCTGAAAACCTGTGCCAGGACTTGCTCGAAAACGACCGGGTAGTGTGCTTCGAAATGGTTGAAATCAACCCCACGCTCGACCACGAAAACACGATGGCCAAAAACGCCTTCAACATCCTGGAAAAAGCCACCGCCGCCATCGAGCGCCGCTTGCAGCTCGAAGCGGTAGCCCGGTAGGTAGCGTGCACGCTGCGAGCCCGCGCGTGGGTCGTTGCGTATTGCTCAACGCGCGGCCTCGCAGCGTGCACACTACCTCGGCACCGGGCAAAAAAAAACTCCCGGCCGAGGCCAGGAGTTTTTTTGTCCGGTGCCACTGGCTATTGCCGGATGAGAGGCAGCACGGCGACGGTATCTGCACCTTGTACCTTCACGAAGTAAGTGCCGGTGGGTAAGCTTTCTACCGCCAGCGGCTGCAACCCGGCCGGGCAGGTGTATTGCCGTACCAAGCGGCCCGTAGCTTCGAGTATCTGCACGGTGTAGGTGCCAGCTGGCAGGCTGCTGAGGTCAAGCGTAGCCATGCCCGTGGTTGGGTTCGGGAATACGGTTACCAACGTGCCAGCCGAGTGCCGGAAGCGCACTGCCTGCACCGGGCTCAGGGCCGACTGGCCATCCGTGTCTACCTGCCGCAGGCGGTAGTAGAGCACGCCCGTGGTGCGGGCGCTGGCTCCGGCATCGGTATACTGGTAGCTGGCGGCCTGCATGGTGGTGCCCCGGCCCGCCACCGTAGCGATGCTCGTGAAGTGCGTGGCATCCAGCGAGCGCTCTACCTCGAAGTGGTGGTTGTTCACTTCCGTGGCAGTAGCCCAGCTCAGAACGGCATCGGAGCCGCTAGTCGTAGCCACGAATTTAGTGAGCTGCACGGGCAGCGGGGCCACGATGGTTACCGCATCGGCACTGGTGCCGGTGCTGGTGTAAGCGGGGGCGGCAGTGGTGGTGGCCAGGGATGTGCGCTGTGGATTGAGGTAGCTGGTCGCCGCGTTGGAGCCGTAGGCCGTGCCAGTTACCGCCGTAGCAGCGATGTTGGCTGCGAATGTAAACACCACGCTAGCCCCCGAGGGCACTACTAGGGTAGGCGTCAGGGTAAAGGTGGGCTTGTTGGTGCCGGTCACAGTGTAGTCGGTACCCGCCACCAGAGTCTTACTAGTACCGTCGGCGGCCTGAATTACGGCCGACGACGACATGCTGGCGTAGGTAAATAGGCCAGTGCCACCCACTTTCGCCAAGTCGGGCGAAGCGATTAGGCCGGTGATACCGCCGCCGGTATTAGAAACGGTGTATACGTAGGCAGTCTGCATAGTACTCGACCGCGTCACGTTGGGAAGCGTGGTGCGCAAGGCAGTGGTGAGGGTTGGTAAGCAGTCGCCGCCGATGGTGGTGTTTGCGTTCCTAATGCCTTCGGTTGCACCCGTACCATTGGCACCAGCCGTAACAACAGCCGTACTCTTTAAAGCACTACTGCTGAATACTGCGCCGCCGCCGCCGCCGCCGCCGTTGCCATTGCTGTTGCTATCGCCACCATCACCACCACTGGCATTTGCAGTTAACGTGGTTAGGCTGGCAGCTTTTAGCACCACTGTGCCGCCAGCGCCGCCGCCGCCACCGCCACCGGTTATAATGGCTTGGCCAGAAAAGCCGCTTGCTGAAACAGTAGCAGTGCCGCTAGCGGTCCCGGTGCGGAGGATGATAATGCCTCCACCCGTACCCCCACCTGATGGCAAGAAGGTGTTTGTATTATTTACGCCAGCACCACCACCACCACCTAGGTAGAGGGATGCTGGTGTGACGGATGATGTAGCAACACCCCCATCTCCACCTAAAGAGGTGGTAACATTTGTGCCATTCCCATCACCCTGCCCTTGCCCGCCAGTGCCACCATTAGCACCACCCCCGCCGCCTGGGGCATAGCCTCCAACACGGTTGCCACCTCCGCCTCCCGTAGTAGCCTGGCCACGAGCATAGCTGCCACCAGCATAATCCTGATAGGTTTGAGGCCCACCACTACTAGCTACACTGTTGCTATAAACCTGAAAAGGAGAACCACCTATGCTTTCTCCTTTTGAAGAATGAGAGGCTGAAGCTGTAGATACGTAATCAGTATTGGGCCCATTGCTAGTGTTCTTCACTGCTGCCCCTCCTCGGAAGCCTTTACCATCCATATTCAAGCCAGCTCCCGTATTAAAAGTAGTAGCGCCCGCTACTTCCAGCGCGAGTACACCACCCGTCGAGCCATCCCAGGCCGTGCCTGTTACCGTGCCCGAAAGCGTGAGGGCGGAGTACTGCGGAATGCGGATGACTTGGAAAGTATTGCCAGTAGCGTTAGCCGTGTAGGTGCTGGTAAGCTTCGCAGCCAGCGTCAGATTGCCGCTGCCATCTACCGAGCTGGCCGCCACGGCATATTCGTAGGTGCCGGCCGTGGGAGTACCACTCACCGTTCCATAAGTATTATTGTTGACCGTGCTCATCGTTGCGCCCTGCATCTGCATAATCAGCAGCATATCACCGGCCGCAATGGGGGTAGCGGTATTGCCGGTCGGCGTGGTGCCCACGGTAATCGTCTTGCTACCACTGGCGGCCGTTATGCCGGGGTAGTACACATTCGGCTGGCTGGTAGCAGTTAGCGTCATCGGCCCGTCCTTGCCCGGCACGGCGCACACGCCCGCAATATTGGCCGAGCCCTGCACAGTCACGGTCAGCGTCGAGGAGTTGTTGGCGGCTACCGCATCGGGCACCACTGCGCCGCTGGGGTAGGCATAATTGGAAGTTAGCACGTAGCTGTCGGCGGTGAGCCAGGTAATGATAACACTGTTGGTTACCGATTGCCCGGCTGCGAGCGTTACCTGCGGAAACGAAACCGTGCTACCGCTCTGGGTGCCGCCCGAAACGTAGGTAGCGCCGGTAGCCGGCAGCGTTAGCGTCGGAATGATGTTGGTGGCTGTTTCTACGCCGTTGTTGGTCGTCGTTACCGAGTAAGAAGTCGTC
This sequence comes from Hymenobacter sp. H14-R3, assembly GCF_030063445.1. Lineage (GTDB taxonomy): Bacteria > Bacteroidota > Bacteroidia > Cytophagales > Hymenobacteraceae > Hymenobacter. The sequence continues at coordinate 71,024 of NZ_JASITD010000009.1, forward strand.
GTGCCGGGGTTTACCGTGGCCGAGCCGCTCATTACGGTTTGCACGTCAGCCCCAGTCACGGTTACGTTAATGGTGCCGGGGTTAGAAAGGTCACTGTTAAAGTTCCGAATCGTGTAAGGAGTCGAAACCACGCCGGAGAAAGTACCCGACGGTGTAAACGTGACCACTCCTTTGTCATCCACGCTAAACGTGCCCTTTCCATCTACCGTGTAAGAAACCTCGCGCGGTACCGTGTTGGGGTTCAAGTCTACTGTAGCGGGGTCAATGGCCGCGCCGTCGCCGTCCAGGTCGTTATCGAGGACGCCAATAGTAGTGGGTTGATTGTACCGGGTCTGCGCGTTGTCATCCACGGCAATGGGGGCCTTCACAATTTCCAGGCCCCGAATCTCGTGAATGCCATTTCTACCGCCCGTCGAGGCACCAAAGCCCACGCGCAGCGTAGAAGGCGGGCTCACAATCGTAAAGTTGTTAACAGCCGTGGCAACGCTTTGCCCGTTCTGGATGCGAACCGTAATTCTATAGGTGGTAACGCCGTTCGTGACAACCGGAATAACGTTGATATACGCCTTGCGGTAGCCGGCATCGGTGGGTTCTACAATGCGGCTGCCCTTGTTGGTTTTGGAAGTTCCCACGGCCAAGTCGAATGGCAGCGAATTGCTGCCGGTCAGGTAAGCGTAGCCGGTGTAGCGGGTGGGGTCGGCGCTGTTGTAGGGGCCGCGCAGGGTTACGGCATTCTTCAAAAGCGCGGTCTGACCGGGGTAGCCGCCGCTTTTGCCTTCCGAGGCAATGCCAAAGTTGCCGTATTCGTCGATGCCGATGCCCAGGTAGCCTTTGGTAACGCCTGGCTCAGTTACGGTGGGGCTCGTCTGGCGCTGGGCATAGCCCAGCGACCCTCCAAAACCACCAATTTTGAAGCCGTTGGTCGGCTCGGTGCCCGCCCCATCTACCAGAAAAATAGTGAATCCGTCGGCCGGCTCATCGGTAGTGGTTCCATAAGAGAAGAATTCGAACGAGATGCTGAAGCCGTTGGGCGTAGCAAACGTGTTATTGTCGATGGCGTAGCCCGCCTGCTCTAGCACCGCGTTCGTCAGGCGCAAAACGCCCTTGCCGGTGGCATCGATAGGAGTGCCACTGGGCGTGCCGTTGGCTGCCGAATTACCCGTTGCCGTCAGGAACGCATTGCCTCCCAGGGTAAAGTCGCTAGGATTGATGCCGTCAAAAGGGGCTTTCCGTGGAAAAATAATCGTCTGGGCCGGAGCCAAGGTTGGCAGCCCCATGGCTGCCAGCAGCGCTAGCGCGCGGCCGGCCTTACTGAGACGACCCGCTACTTTTTTGCAGAGGGGTAAGCATGTATTCATGGTACTGAGTTAGTTGGTGGAAAAAATATGTTGCAGGCGAATAATGGAAAATGAAATAGTATTTTTAGAGTATAAAAAATAATTTTATGATTTATGTTTCCCAAATCCAATTTTCTCTACGATGTTTTATAAAACATAAAGAACTGACTGTCAAATATTTTAAAATAAAGCATACGATTATGCCACAAAGCTAAGCTAGGAGTTTCATGTAGCTGACACATTTTTGTAATTGTACTATTGGGGAATTTTCTTAGGTCCTAATATTTAGGAGAAAATGCACAGATAGCGCATCCATAAGCCCGTTTTACCTGGTTGCCGTGCCGGCGCAGGGCCCGCGCCGGCTGGGGAGGGGGAAGGGGTTGGCCGCCCAAAACCAGCGCAAGGCTACCGCGCCTGCGCTACCTGCCTGCCGTACCTTTGCCGGCGTGCAACAGCTAGAACAAACCCTAAAAACTGCCCTGCAAGCCGCCGCGCAGGCCGTATTCAACCAGGATATTCCTGCCGCCAGCCTCGTGCTGCAACCCACGCGCAAGGACTTTGCCGGCAGCTTCACCCTCGTCACGTTTCCGCTCACCAAGGCGTTTGGCAAAGGCCCCGAGCAAATCGGCCAGGCCCTGGGCGAGTGGCTGAAGGCCCACGTGCCTGCCGTGCGCGGCTACAACGTGGTAAAAGGCTTCCTGAACCTCGAAATCGCCGATGCCGAGTGGCTCCAGGTTTTTGGCGCGCTGCTGGCTACCCCGGCCGGCACGCCCGTGCCCACTGGCGGCCCGCAGCGCGTGGTGGTCGAGTACTCGTCGCCCAACACCAACAAGCCCCTGCACCTGGGCCACTTGCGCAATAACTTCCTGGGCTACAGTGTGGCCGAGATTCTGAAGGCTACCGGGGCCACCGTTACTAAGGCCAACCTGGTGAACGACCGCGGCATCCACATTTGCAAGTCGATGATTGCCTACCAGCGCTACGGCGCGGGGGCCACGCCCGAGAGCGCGGGCCTCAAGGGCGACCACCTGGCTGGCAAGTACTACGTGCTCTTCGAGAAGCACTACCGCGAGGAAATCAAGCAGTTGGAGGCCGAAGGCGTAGCTAACGACATCGCTAAAAAGCAGGCCCCTCTGATGCTCGAAGCGCAGCAGATGCTGCAAGCCTGGGAGGCCGGCGACGAGGAAGTAATGGCCCTCTGGCACCGCATGAACGGCTGGGTTTACGACGGCTTCAACGCCACGTACCAGAATATCGGCGTCGATTTCGACAAGTTTTACTACGAGTCGGGCACCTACCTGCTGGGCAAGGAGCGCGTGGAGGAAGGCCTGCAAAAAGGCGTGTTCTTCAAAAAGGAAAACGGCTCGGTATGGGTTGATTTACAGGCCGAAGGCCTCGACGAAAAGCTGCTGCTGCGCGCCGACGGTACGAGCGTCTACATCACCCAGGACCTGGGTACGGCCGAGCTCAAGTACCAGGATTTTGGCTACGATAGCAGCATCTACGTCATTGCCGACGAGCAGAACTACCACATGCAGGTGCTGCAAGCCACCCTCAAAAAGCTGGGCAAGCCCTACGCCGCCGCCATTCACCACCTCAGTTACGGCATGGTGGATTTGCCTTCAGGCAAGATGAAAAGCCGCGAAGGCACCGTGGTCGATGCCGACGAGCTGGTGCTCGAAGTGGAGGAAGCCGCTAAGGCCGCCACCCTTGAAAAGGGCAAAACCGAAGGCCTGGGCGACGAAGAGCTAACCCAGCTCTACCACACGCTGGGCCTGGGCGCGCTCAAGTACTACCTGCTCAAAGTAGACCCCAAGAAGCGCATGTTGTTCAACCCCGAAGAGTCGGTGCGGCTGGAGGGCGATACGGGGCCGTTTATTCAGTACAGCTACGCCCGCATCTCGTCTATTCGCCGCAAGGCCGTGGCCCAGGGCGTGGCCGAAACCACTGATTTCAGCCAGCTAACCGAGCTGCAAGCTACTGAGCAAGAGCTGATTCAGCAGCTGGCCGGCTACGCGGGCGTGGTGGCCGAGGCCGCCCGCACGCTCTCGCCCGCCGTGGTGGCCCAGTACGCCTACGACGTGGCTAAGAGCTACAACCGCTTCTACACCGAAGTGCCGATTTTTGCCGAAATCGACCCGCTGAAAAAAGCCTTCCGCGTGGCGCTCTCGGCCAAGACGGCCGAAACCATCAAAATTAGCCTCGGCCTGCTCGGTATCGACGTGCCCGAGCGCATGTAGCGCGAAGCTTCCGCTTCGTGCACCGCCGCAGCGCGGCGAATAACCCACGTAGGTAGCCGCCTGTCCCCGAATCTGGTCAGACGGCGCACTTCCACCTTCGCCGCGTTGCGGCGACACGCGAGGCAGAAGCTTCGCGCTACTTTCCCTTTATGAAAAGCGTAGCAGTATACTGCGGCTCTAGCAGCGGCAACCAGGAAATTTATACCCAGCAAGCCCAGGAAATGGGCCGCGAGCTGGCCCGCCGTGGCCTCACGCTCGTGTACGGCGGCGGTTGCGTGGGCCTCATGGGCACCATCGCCGATGCCGTGCTGGCCGAAGGCGGCCGGGTTATCGGCGTCATTCCCGGCTTCTTGGCCGATAAGGAGCTGGCGCACAAGGGCTGCACCGAGCTGCACGTGGTCGATACTATGCACCAGCGCAAGCTGCTCATGGCCGATTTGGCCGATGGCTTCGTGGCCATGCCCGGCGGCTTTGGTACCCTCGAAGAGCTGTTTGAAGTGCTGACCTGGGGCCAGCTCGGCCTGCACGGCAAGCCCGTGGCCCTGCTCAACACCCAGGGTTTCTACGACTCGCTGCTGGCGCTGCTCGACCACATGAGCGGCGAGGCTTTCCTGCGGCAGGAAAACCGCGGCCAGGTGCTGCAAAACGTTAATGCCGCCGCTTTGCTCGATGCCATGGCCGCCTACCAGCCCCTGCGCCTCGAAAAATGGCTGACGCCGGAGAACAGCTAAGTAACTAGTTGATAAGGGTATAACCAAAAGACCCCTGTGATGCTGAGCTTGCGAAGCATCCTATCACATTTGAACGATTGGTTCTGGCGTGATAAGATGCTTCGCAAGCTCAGCATCACAGGGGTCTTTTTTTATCAGGAAAACCTACCGCGCCAGGCGCAGGCCGGTGAACTGCCAGCGCTTATCGGCGTGGAAGAAGTTGCGGTAGGTGAGGCGGATGTGGCTCTCGGGCGTGGCGCACGAGCCGCCGCGCAGCACGAGCTGGTTGAGCATAAACTTGCCGTTGTACTCGCCCAGCGCCCCGGCGGCGCGCTGGTAGCCGGGGTAGGGGTGATAGGCCGAATAGGTCCACTCCCAGCAGTCGCCCAGCAGCTGGTGGCAGGCGGTGGGGTCGGCGTCGGGGGCTACTGGCTGCGGGTCGAAGTGATTGGTTTCGAGCCAGTTGCCCCCTTGGGGTGTGGCTTTGAAGTGGCGGGCGGCAATTTCCCATTCGGCCTCGGTGGGCAGGCGCGCCCCGGCCCACTGGGCGTAGGCATCGGCCTCGTAGAAGCTGATGTGCGATACCGGCGCGGCCGGGTTCAGCGGCTCCAGGCCGGTGGGGCCGTAGCGCTGCCACTGGCCCGCCGCGTTTTGCGACCAGTAGAGTGGGGCCGCCCAGCCCTCGCGGTTGACCAAATCCCAGCCCTCGCCCAGCCAAAACTGGAACTGCCGGTAGCCGCCCGCCTCCATAAATTGCAGAAACTCGGCGTTGGTCACGAGTCGGTTTTGCAGTTCAAACGGCGCTACCAGCACCTCGTGCACCGGCAGCTCGTTGTCAAAGGAAAAGCCCTCGGCTTGGTGGCCAACGGAGTAGATGCCGCCCGGTACCGGCAGCCAGGCCGCTGGTCGCGCTGCCGCGCCAGGTGAGGCAAAATCAGTGGCCGACACCTGCGCCTGGCCACCTGCCAGTTGCTCACTGCTCAGGTAAGCTGGGGCCAAGGGGTTGGTACTGAGGATGTACTTGATATCGGTGGCCAGTAGCTCCTGGTGCTGCTGCTCGTGGTGCAGGCCTAGCTCGACCAGCTCAGTGGCGGCGGCGGGCAGCTCGCCCAGCTGGCCGAGCAGGGTGGCCATGTGCTCGTCTATGTAGGTGCGGTAGCGGTACACATCGGCCAGGGGCGGGCGCGAGAGCGTGCCCCGGTCGGCGCGGTTTACCCTGGAGCCCAGCGAGTTATAGTAGGAATTGAAGAGGTAGGCGTACTGGTCGTTGTACACTCGGTAGCCCGGCAAAAACGGCTGGAGTAGCATCGTTTCCCAAAACCAGGTGGTGTGGGCCAGGTGCCACTTGGGCGGGCTCACGTCGAGGTTGGGCTGCACCACGGTGTCTTCGGGCAGCAGCGGCTGCACCAGCGCCACCGACTGCGCCCGCACGGCCTGGTAGTGCGCCGGCAAATGGGGGGGCGTCAGCGTAGCCGCTGAGGCGGCAGAGGGTAAAGAGGATGCAGCAGACATAGAAACGCGAATAGGTAGGCAACTAAACCACCCGCTTAACCGCGCCACCGGGCTCAGGGTTGCACCAGGGCCGCGCAATTTGGATGCGGCCGCAGATTCCTTAAAATAGCCAAGAAAATTCTGGATTTAAGGAATTTACCGCCGCCTGTTTCAGTTTGCCAGAGCCAATAGCAATAGCTGCCCGGCAGCGACCAGATTTCCCTTACCTATTTCCGTTAATTTCTTCTATTATGCCTACGATTGGTGTCAATTCCAACCAGCACGATTCAGCTTCTTCTTCCAAGCCAGCCAAGCGCCCCGCCCGGCGCGTGGGTGAAAAAAGCCGCCGGGGCTTCGCCGCCATGTCGCCCGAGCAGCAGCGCCGCATTGCCAGCGAAGGCGGCCGGGCCTCGCACGAGAGTGGCCGGGGCCACCGTTTCTCGACGGAGGAGGCCCGCGCGGCCGGCCGCAAAGGTGGCCAGATAAGCCGCCGCGGCCCCAGAAAGCCATCTGCCGACGCCGCGTAAGCGCTTTTGTGCCGCACCTTTGCCCCTATGCTTACTCTTACGTACCAGCGGCGGGCGCTGCACTTCAACTTCCCGGCGCGCACCTCGCGCGGCGCGCTCACCGAGCACGTAGCCCACTACCTGGCCCTGCGCGATGCGCAACGGCCTGGTAGCACGGGCTGGGGCGAGGCCGCCCCGTTGGCGGGGCTCAGCCCTGATTATAGTATTGACTTTGAGAATGTTGTGCAGGAATTTTGCCAGCAGTTCAATCAAGCTCAGCAGCAGTCCCTCACGGCCGAGGAAGCGGCCGCCCTGGTGCCGGCTTCCCTGCCGGCTTTGCGCTTCGCCCTCGAAACGGCGGCCCTCGACCTGGCCGGTGGGGGGCGGCACCAGCTCTATGCCAACAGCTTTAGCCAGGGGCGCGCCAGCCTGCCCATCAATGGCCTGGTGTGGATGGGCGATGCCGCCTTCATGCGTGAGCAGATTCGCCAGAAGCTGGCTGCTGGCTACGCCTGCCTGAAAGTGAAAATCGGTAGCCTCGACTTTGCCACGGAACTGGCCTTATTGGCCGAAATAAGAGCCGAAGCTAGTCCTGACCAGTTGCTGCTGCGCGTGGATGCCAACGGGGCCTTCGCGCCCGCCGACGCCCCGGCCAAGCTGGCGGCGCTGGCCGAGTTTGGTATTCACTCCATTGAGCAGCCCCTTGCGGCCGGGCAGTGGCCGGCGCTGGCGGCGCTGTGCCGCGCGTCGCCCATTCCGGTGGCGCTCGACGAGGAGCTGATTGGCCTCACCGACCCCGCCCGGCAGGAAGCTTTGCTGGATGCCGTGCGCCCGCCCTACCTCGTGCTCAAGCCCACGCTGCTGGGCGGCCACGCCGCCACCCGCCGCTGGATAGCCCTGGCTGAGGCCCGCGGCATTGCCTGGTGGATAACCTCGGCCCTGGAATCAAACATCGGCCTCAACGCCGTGGCCCAGCTCGCGGGTGAGTACGACGTGGCTGGCTTTGCCCAAGGCCTGGGCACCGGCCAGCTCTATCACAACAACCTGGCGGCCCCACTCACCATCCAGGCCGGGGCCTTGCACTACGACCCCGCTGGCCACTGGGACCAGCCCTAGACCGGGCAAAGCCAGGCCGCAATGCTGGCGGTGCCCCGCCCCGCGAACTCCCCAAAATACCCCTTGCCTGCGCCCGTAACTCGTTGTATATTTAGCTTTTCTCTGGCTAACTGTATTAAGTGTTATGCGCGCGTGCTTCTGGTTTGGTTGGCGCCGGTTGGGCGGGCTGCTACTAGCGTTGCTGGTGGGGCTACCTAGCCTTGGCCCGGCCAGTGCGCAGGTAGCAGTGGGCCCGGCACCCACCTTCGCCCTCACTCACCGCGGCCGGCACCAAACGCGCTTCGCCTACCTTGCGCAGCGCAACCTGGTTATCGTAGCGGCCCGCCTCAATGGGCAAGGGCCGTATAATTTTCTGCTCGATACGGGCGTGGGCACCAGCCTCATTACCGACCCCCAGGTAGCGAGCCAGCTGCACTTGAGCCGCGGCGAAGAATACCGCATGATGGGCGTGGGCGGAACCGATAGCGGCCTGCGCGCCTACGAGGCCACCAACGTGCGCGTAACCCTGCCAGGAGCTGAGGCGGCCGGCATGAGCTGGCTGGTGCTCAGCAGCGACGTGCTCGACCTATCGGGCTACGTGGGCATGCCCATCCACGGCATTATGGGGTCCGCTTTGTTTCGCTCGTTCGTGGTCATCATTCACTCCGACCAGCACCAGCTAATACTCGCCGACCCCGCCCGCTACAAAGCCCCCAAGGGCCGCCGCTGGGCCAGCCTGCCGCTGGTGTTCGACCACGACAAGGCCTACCTCTCGGTGGGCGTGCAACAGCTGAATGCGGCCCCCGATGTCCCGCCCCTGGCCCTGCGCCTGCTGCTCGATACTGGGGCCGGCCACGCCCTCAGCCTCGAAACCTCTGCCGACCAGCGCCTGCGGCTGCCCGAGCTGCGCCTGCGCACCGACCTGGGGCGGGGCCTCACGGGGCTCATCAGCGGCTCGCTGGGGCGGGTGGCGGCCGTGCAGCTGGGGCGCTACAACCTGCCCCAGGTGCTCACCTCCTTTCCCGATTCGAGCCAGGTGCACAACCGCCTCTCGGGTACCGAGCGCGCCCGCCACGGCAGCCTCGGCTACGAGGTGCTCAAGCGCTTCACTACCGTTATCGACTACCCCCACAGCCGGCTGCTGCTGCGCCCTACCACGGCGCTCAGCGAGCCGTTTGAGCACGATATGTGCGGCCTCGACCTGCTGGCCACCGGCCCCAACTACCGCCAGTACCAGGTGCTGCGCGTGGTGCCCGGCTCGCCGGCCGCTACCGGCGGCGTGGCCGAAGGCGAGGAGCTGGTCAGTATCAACTTCATTCCGACTTCCTTCCTGTCCATGACCGACCTCAACCACATGCTGCACTCGCAAAACGGCCGCGTGCTGTACCTGGTGCTGCGCCGGGCCGATGGCGAGCTGCACCCCGTTAGCGTAAAGCTCAAGCGCCAGATATAAGCTGGGCGGCGGCGGGGTAAAAAGGTGCTTCAAGCCCTGAATTCCGTACTTTTTGCCCCCTACGTTGCCCCTATCTTTCGCGGCCGCTCAATTCCCGCTTTATGCCCGCCGCCGCCACCGATTCTGCCACGCTGCCGCCGCCCGATATTCGGGCCAATCAGCACATCTACCGCGATTATTTTCGGGAGGAATTTACGCAGACGCTGGACGAGAATTTGTTGCAGCTGCTTGACAGAGTTTGGTTTAGAACGGAGCTGGTGGGCTTCGATGATTTTCCGCAGCGCAATAATCCCGACCGGCCCCTCATTTTTGCGTCCAACCACTCGGGCATGGCCTTCCCCTGGGATGCCATTATTTCGCTCTCGCACCTGTGGCGCCATTTGCTGAGCCGCACCGGCTCGCTGCGCGACCTGCCGCGGCCGCTCTCGGCCCCCATGCTCTCGGCCACCACGCTGATGAACCCCTACCTGGTGAAGGACTTTTGGAAGAAGTGCGGCAGCGTGGACGCTACCACGCTCAACTTCGAAACCATGATGTACTACCAGGAGCTCAACCTGATGCTGTACCCCGAGGGCGTGGCCGGCATTGGCAAGGGCTTCAACCGCAAGTACCAGCTTCAGCGCCTGGCTACCAGCATGTTGCGCATGAGCCTGCTGCACAGCACCGACATCATCCCCTTCTACTGTATCAACGGCGAGTACCTCAACCCCTACGCCTACAGCTTCGACTGGATAAACCGACTGGTGAAGAAAATCGGCATCCCGTTTTTGCCCATCACGCTGCTGCTGCTGCTGATGGTGGTGCAGCCCTGGATTTTTTACCTGGCCCTGCCCGCCAAGCTCACCTTCGTAATGGGCACCCGCATCCGACCCAGCACCCTCACCACTAAAAAGCACGACGAGCTGACCCGCGAAGAGTACCTGGCCCTAAGCGAGCAAGTGCGCCAATTGATGCAGGCAGAAATGGACGCCGCTGTGCTAGCCCACGGCCAGCACCCCTACCAGTGGCGCGAGCTGTGGCAGCGCATGAAGGAAAACCGCCGCTACTTCCCGTTCTTCCTGCCTTTTGCCTGGCCCGCCGCCTTCGCCGAGTTCGAGCGCCGCTACGTCACCAACGGCGAGCGCGACTTCGACATGCAGCTCGACCGGCCCGGCACGTTCTGGAAGCTGCTGTGGCGCAACCCCTTGGTGCTGGCCTATTTTATTCCGGTGCTGGGCTGGATACCGCTGGCCATCAAGGGTTACCGGGGCCACAAGCTGCGGAGTAAGCACGTATAATAGCCTGCCAGCTACCTATATTGCGCGCCCGGACTGGTTATGCGGAGCAGCAAGCGTAGGTTTGCGGCAAGTAGTCGGCTTGCATACTAGTTGCTCGGGCCAACGCAGTCAGTTTCAACTTCTTCAACTTCCCCTCCCTTCACTTTCTTTTCACTCATGGACGACCTGTTTAAGAAATTCATCAACACCGGCGTGGGCTTTCTCTCGCAGGGTAACAAGGCCATGCAAACCGCCATCGAAAAGCTGGTGAAAGAAAGCAAGCTCTCGGAGCAGGAGGGCAAAAAGATAGTGGACGACCTGCTCAAAAACAGCGAAAGCAAGCGCGCCGACCTCGAAAAGCAGTTCAAAGGCCTCACCGAAGACCTCAAAAGCCGCGTAGGCCTCAACGCGGACGGCAAGAAAGCGGCCGCCGCCAGCAAGCCCAAAGCCGCCGCCGCGAAGCCCGCCGCCAAAGCTGCTCCTGCCAAGCCCGCCGCCGCCAAAAAGCCCGCCACCAGCACCACCGCCAAAGTGGCCGGTACCGTTAAGAAGGCCGCCGATAAAGTGAGCGACGCCGCCAGCAAAACCCAGCATTCGGCCGCCGCCAAAGCCGGCGCTACTAAGAAGGCCGCTGCTAAAACAGCTGGCGAGGATAATGCACAAGATGCTGATTAGCTGATGATTGTGGAAAATATAAAAGGCCCCGCTGCACCATGCAACGGGGCCTTTTACGATTGTAAAACGGGGTGGTACTCCGTTTGTCATCAGCGCAAATCGGGCAACGACAAACGGAGTACCACCCCGTCTTACCCTACGCCTTGGCGTAGGTTACTTCTTTCACGGCTTTCAGGATGCGGGCCACGTTGGGTAGCGACGCTTCGATGAGGGTGGGGGCGTAGGGCAGGGGCACATCGGCGCAGGTGATGCGGATAACCGGCGCGTCGAGGTAGTCGAAGGCGCGGCGCTGCACCATGTAGGCCAGCTCGCCCGAGATGCTAGCCAACGGCCAGGCCTCTTCGATAACCACCAGGCGGTTGGTTTTCTTCACCGAGTTGATGAGCGTATCGTAATCGATGGGGCGCACCGAGCGCAGGTCGATTACCTCGGCCGAGATGCCTTCCTTGGCTAGCTCATCGGCGGCGGTGTAGAGCAGCTTCATCATTTTGCCGAAGCTCACCAGCGTTACATCCTTGCCTTCGCGCACGATGTTGGCCTTGCCGATTTCGAGGATGTATTCCTCTTCCGGCACCTCGCCCTTATCGCCGTACATCAGCTCCGACTCCATGAAAATAACCGGGTCGGGGTCGCGGATGGAGGCTTTCAGCAAGCCCTTGGCGTCGTAGGGGTTGGAGGGTACTACTACCTTGAGGCCGGGGCAGTTAGCAAACCAGTTCTCGAAGTTTTGCGAGTGCTGCGACGACAGCATGCCGGCGTTGCCGGTGGGCCCGCGAAACACGATGGGGCAGGAGTACTGCCCGCCCGACATCGAGTGGATTTTAGCCGCCGAGTTAATCACTTGGTCGATGGCCACCAACGAGAAGTTGAAGGTCATAAACTCGATAATCGGCTTGAGGCCGTTGGCGGCCGCGCCCACCCCGATGCCGGCAAAGCCCAGCTCGGCAATCGGCGTATCAATCACGCGCTCAGGGCCAAACTCGTCGAGCATGCCCTGGCTCACCTTGTAGGCCCCGTTGTATTCGGCCACTTCCTCGCCCATCAGAAAAACGGAGGGGTCGCGGCGCATTTCTTCGTTCATGGCCTCACGCAGGGCCTCGCGGAATTGAATGGTACGCATCTCTTAGAATAAGTTAACGTGGTAAAGTTAAGGCACGGGCGCGGGTAACAAAGCCAGAAATTTGCCCGGCGGCCCCCTGTTATTGCCACCGGGCGGGTTAAACCCAGCTTATCTGGGCTCGCCCTATCTGCGCCGCGTTCGGCACGCTGTCCTTTTTTATCTGGCTCAGAAGTAAAAGGGTTCCTATGTAAGGCTCCCCGAATGGTTTGGCGGCGTTGAGCTTGGGCTAGCAGCCCTGCCGCCCTAGGCCGAGTGCCAGTTGTGCTTGGTGAGCTTATTAGTGAGGCTGGCAGGTACCACATTCAAGGTGAGCACCTCGCCTAGCTTTTCAAGCACCACCATGCAGCCGGCGGGCAGCACGCCGCTGGGCCCAAACTCTAGCTCCTTGATTTTGACCGTCGTTGTGAGGCCGTTGCTGTTTGGAGTGAGTTGAAAGGGCTCGCCCGTGTGGCCGTGAAAATGATACGTAAACACCACTTCGTCAAGTAGTTGCTGAATATCGGCCATGCCGTAGCCGCGTTGGCTGGCATCGTCTTTATCGTGGGTGAGCAGCACGTCGAACAGCTGCTTGGTTTTGTGCAGCCGCCGCAGGGCTTTCTGCTCGTACTCCTGAATAAAGCGCTTGTCGCGGCGGCCCTTGCGGTCGCCGATGCGCCCGATGCCCACAAAAGTCAGCTCCTCGTGCCCGGTGCGGTAGTGCTGCGGCCAGCCGGTTTTGCACACCCACACCCGCTCGTACGCATCAATCGGAAACAGTGGCGCCTCAGGGTGTTGGGCTTCCAGCTGGTCGAGGTAGTCGTGGTCTTCGTGGTTGCCCCGCACGCAGAGCATGCGCAGGCCCAGCTCCTCCAGAAAATGCCGGATGGCGGGCTTGTCGGCTGCAAAGTCGTCGTGAAAGCCCAGCTCATCGCGGTCGCGGGCGGCATGGCGCAGCGTAGCCTTATCAAGCGTTTCCAGCCGGGGGTAGGCCCCCAAATCACCGCACTGCAAGATAACGTCGAGCTTGTGGCCGGTTTCCCGCTGGTAAAGGTCTGCTAGCTTGAAGGGCAGTAGCAGCTTGCCGTGCACATCGGCAAATAAGGCAGCTCTCATAAAATAAAGCAGTTTTCAGGGTGGGGTTACGCGCCCCGGTCCGCCGGCGCAGCCGGCCGACCGGGCAACTTACTTCAGCGCTTCCCGAAACGCCTGGCCCTGCACGTAGTTCTGAAACTCCAGGTCTTCGGTGGCCTGGGTGGCGAGGTCGCGGTTGAACTGCACGGCCTGGCGCAGCTCGGCGGCCAACGTAGCTTGGTCGTGGCGGCGGGCGGCGGCCACGGCCAGGCCGTAGTGCGGGGCGGCGGCCTGGGGGCGTAGGTCGAGAGCCAGGCGATACTGGGCGGCGGCCGCGTCGTAGGCCCCGCTTTGTACCAGCACCAGGCCCTGGTTCAGGTAGTTCTGGTAGCTGGGGCCGGCCAGGCGCAGGCTGGTGAGCGCCTGCTCGGGCTGGCCCACTTGAATTTCGAGGGCCGCCTTATCCGAAAAAACCTTGCGCAGAATGGCGCGCGGCCCCCCCAGCTTAATGGCGTAGTCGTAGTCTTGCAGGGCCTCCAGGCGCTCCTGGGCGTGGTGGTGGGCCGAGGCAGCGCGGTAAAACAGCTCGGCCGTGGGGTGGCGGTGGGCGGCCAGCGTGAAGTTGACGGCCGCCCGGTGGTAGTAGTTCTGCTGCACTTTCAGGCTCGACTCTTTTTCGGCGCGCAGGGCCAGCACGGTGCCCAGGTTGTAAAACGCCTCCCAGCGGGCGGTGCTGGCGGCAGACAGTTCATAAATGCGCTGCTTCTCGGCCAGCAAGGGCGTGAGGGTGGCTGAGTAGCGCAGCTCCTCGGGCGTGAGGACGTCGAGGGCGGCTTCCTTTTCCAGGATTTTCTTGCTCAAAATGTACACCTCCGAGTCGTAGCGCGGCGCGGCGGTGTAGGTCACAGCCACCGTGCCCCAGCGCAGCACCGGATAGATATAATCCTCCAGATAATCGAAGTAGCTGAGCTTGTGCAGCGCCTTTTCCTTCTGGGCAAACGTGCCGCGCGTGTCGTTGATGATGCTCACCACCGAGTCTTGCTGCGCGGGCTTCAGCACCGAGTTCTGCACCTGGTTGAGCAGCAACTCCCAGCTGTTGCGGTAAGCCAGAGTATCAAACTTAATGTTCTCTACGCTATTAAGATACGAAAAACCTTTCACGCGCTGCTTGTAGTAGTAAAGCAGCATTTTGACGCGCTTGCTGGCCAGCGCCGGCTGGTGGGCATCGGTAGAGTCGGGCGAGTGGCCGGCCGCGATGAGCACCCGCTGGGTGTGCTGGTTCTGGTCGATGAGGTCTTCGAGCGCCGCAATGTTGGTGCCCAAGTGCGAGCGGATAAACCACTGGCCCTGGTCGAAGAAAAGCGGCAGCGTGCGGGTGCCGCTCATCACGTTGCTGGCCGACTCGGGCAGCAGCGCCAGCAGCGTATCCTCGATGACCACGCGGCGAGCCGGGTCGGCAATGCCGCGGGCCACCAGGGTCTCCGTTTTGGCGGTCAGCACCTTGCCGTGGGGTTTTAGCTCGCGCACCTGGCCGCGGGCCATGAGCTGGCCCGGCGAGCGCTGCGGCGTGTTGGCAATGGTGAAGCGTCGGCGGCTCACCAGCCGGCCCTTCACCGAGTCATCGTAGGTGAATTCGCTGGAGGCAAACGAGAGGCGGCCCACCGTGTCGAGGCGCAGGTCGTGGTCGTATTTGTAGGTGAGCAGTACCTCGTACACGGCCCCCTTGTGCAGGTGCTTGCCCGCCACGCGGGCGGTGGCCTCGAAGGGCACGGCCTCGCCCACGGCCGTGAGCGGAGCGGGCTCCACGGTAACGCGGCGGCCGTTTTCGGCCACTTGCAGCATCTTGGGGAGGGGTGAGCAGCCGGTGAGCAGCAGGGCCAGGAGCAGGCTCGCCCAGTGGAGCTTACTTGTTGAGTATGAACGCAAATCGAAAAAAGTTGACGGCAGCTAGCGGAAGCCGGGCAACAACCCGGCCCGCGCCTTAACGTAAGACGTAGCCTAACGTTTGCCGCTGGTTAAGTTGTATCTTGGCCCGGCAAAGTTGCACCGCATCGCCTAAACCCTCCTCTATGAACCGCTTTACTGACTTCATCGAAGCGCAGTCTTTTGGGCTGTGCTCGGCCCTGGGGCAGCGCTGGGGCTTCAGCACGCGCAGCATCCGGCTCTCGTTCGTCTACGCCTCGTTCTTCACGTTTGGCTCGCCCATCGTGTTATATTTCGCCGGGGTTTTCTGGATGAATATCCGCCGCGCCTGGCGCCAGCAGCGCAGCACCGTCTGGGATTTGTAGTGGAATTAGAAATTAAAAATGAAGAATTAAAGATGGGCCGCTCAAATCTCGCTTATTGAGGTATTGAGTGGCCCATCTTTAATTCTTCATTTTTAATTTCTAATTCCCAATTGCGAGAATTTTTTCTTACTCTGCGCAAAATACGCCCACACCAGGCTGCCCGCGTAGGTGCCGGCACGTTGCCGCACCAGCAGGCGCGGCCGGGTCAGGAGGCGGCGCTGCCGCCAGTAGCCCAGCTTCTGGAAAAAGTGCCAATGCGCCCGGCCCACGGCCTGCGCCTCGGGCCAGTTGCCAGCCAGCAAAAAGCGCAGGGCCGCTACCCAGTCGAGCAGCAGGCGCAGCGCAAAGGCGCTGGCTAACTCGCTGGGAGCCGAGTTCTTATATAGCAGCGCCAGCCCGTTGCGAAAGTTGAGGTAGGTTTTGCGGGGGCTGGCTTTGGGGAGGGTGCCGCCGCCCACGTGGTGCACGCGGGCCCCGCCGTGGTACCATATTTCGTGGCCCGCATTCTGGGCGCGCCAGCAGAAGTCGATTTCCTCCATGTGGGCAAAAAAGGCGGGCTCCAGGCCACCCAGCTCGCGCCAGGCGCTGGCCCGCACCAGGCAGCAGGCCCCGCTGGCCCAGGCCACGGGGCGCGGGTCGTCGTACTGGCCGCGGTCGGTTTCGAGGGTGTCGAAGAGGCGGCCCCGGCAAAAGGGGTACGCCAGCCGGTCGAGGTAGCCGCCGCCGCCGCCCGCGTGCTCAAACAGCGTGGGGTCGCTGTGGGCCAGTATCTTGGGCTGCACGGCGGCAATGCGGGGGTTGGCTAGCAGCAGCGCGCGCAGGGGCGGCAGCCAGCCGGGCTGCACGTCCACATCAGAGTTGAGCAGCACAAAAAATGGGTAGTCCAGCCGGGCCAGCGCTTGGTTGTAGCCTTCGCAAAAGCCCAGGTTTTCGTCAAACAGCAGCAATTCCACTGCTGGGAAGCCGTGGCGCAGCAGCGGCACCGAGTCGTCGGTAGAGGCATTGTCGGCCACTACCACGCGGGCTCCGGCCGCGTGGGCCAGCACACCGGGCAAAAACTGCCGCAGAAAGTGCTCGCCGTTGTAGTTAAGAATTACAATGGCCACATCGGACGCGGAGCCTGCTTGGGAATTGGGAAGGAGGAAGGAGGAATTTCCCGAAATATTTCCCGGGGGTAATTCCTCCTTCCTCCTTCCCAATTCTAAATCCAAATTCTCAGCTGCCAAAGTTGCTCAGGTCGAGGCCAGGAATGTTGGGCATCAGGCCACTGGTCTGGCGCTGAAGCTCTTGGCGCGCCTGCTCGGCGGCGGCTTCCGAGGCCTTGTTCACGGCCGCAATCACGAGGTCGGGCAGCATTTCGCGGTCTTCGGGCGTGAGCAGCGAGGGGTCGATTTCGAGCTTCACCAGGGTGCGGTGGCCGTTGACGGTGGCTTTTACCAGGCCGCCGCCCGCCTCGCCGGTGGCGGTAATGTGCTGAAGCTGCGCCTGGGCGGACTGCATCTTGTCTTGCAGCTCCTTCACTTTACCCATCATGCCCATCATGTCGAATGCCATAGTCGTAAAAATAGTAGTTTCCGGCGGGCCGGAAAGTGGTTGAAAAAGGATTGCGCCGGCCCCGGCCCAAGTGGGCGGGCGGCTGCCAGGGGCAACCCAGGCAGGCAAATTTAGTTCAAACCCAGGCTGGTGGGCTGCCGGCAAATCCTATTTGACAGGACTTACGCAAGGTAGCTTTCCCGCTGAGTTAACTCTCTGAGTAAGCCCTGTTTGAGTAACTATAAAGAAGCCCACCCTGCGTAGACAAGGCGGGCTTTTTGGAAAATGTAATTAGCTGATTAATTGATAATTAACCCAGCTTCGACAGGGCCGTTTTGAGGGCGGCCAGCACGATGAGAAGGGCCTGCTCGGGGTGGGAGCCGAGGTGAATGTGCAGGGCCCGGCGGTCGTTGTCGCGCAGGGCTTGCAAGTCGCCCTGGGCCTGGGCGTTCTCAAAGGTGCCGAAGGTATAGGTGCGGCCGGGCAGGGCCAGGTCCTGCGGGTGGTCGGCGGTGAACTGCACAAACAGGCCCACGTTGGGGCCGCCCTTGTGGTACTGGCCGGTCGAGTGCAGGAAGCGCGGGCCGTAGCCCGAGGTAGTGGCCAGGCGCAGCTTATCCTGCACTTGCTGGCGGAACTCGGCCAGGTCGGCGTCCAGCTTGTCCGACTCGTGCAGGTAGGCTTGCAGGGTCATAAAGTTGCCGGGCTTAGCCTGCTGGAAAAAATGCAGTAGCACGCTGGCCGCATCGGTGCCGCCCGCGGGGCTGTAGTAGCTGATGCCATCGGCGGCGGCGGTGGGCTGGCCGGCGCTGGGCAGCTGGCCCTTCTCGGTCACTTCCTTCATCAGCTTGTCGGTGGCCGTTTTGGCGGCCTGCACGTTGGGCTGGTCGAAAGGATTGATAGCCAGAATGATGCCTGATACGGCCACTGCAATTTCCCAGCGGTAGAACTCGCGGCCCAAATCCAGCGCCTTGCCAAGGTGAATGAGGATGACCGGGTGGCCGGCCGCCTCCAGGGCCTTGAGCTTGTCGCGGTTGGCCTGGTCGGGGAAGTCGTCGTAGCCCACGTACACAAACACGCGGTCGGTGCCGTACTCGTCGGGACGGCCCAGGGGCTCGCCGGCCACGGGTAGGATGCCTTTGCCCTCTTTACCAGTGCTTTCGGCCAGCAGCTGCTCCAGCCACAGACCCAGGCTGCTGAGGGTGTCGGGGGTGAGGAAGGTGAGCTTGTCGCGGCCCTGGGTGGCCAGGTAGCCGATGGCCGTGCCCAGCAGCAGGCCGGGGTTGTTGGCTACCGCGCCCTGCCCGCCGCAGGCCGTCATCATCTCCACTGCGCCGTGCAGCAGGGCCTCAATGTCGATGCCGTAGAGGGCGGCCGGCACCAGGCCGAAGTAGGTGAGAGCCGAAAAACGGCCGCCTACCTCACTGAAATTCAAGAAGATGTGGCGGAAGCCATCGGCCGTGGCCTGGGTCACGAATTTGGAGCCCGGGTCGGTGATGGCCACGAAGTTCTCGCCCGCCTGGTCGCCCTTAATGGCCTTTACCTTGTCGTAGAAATAATCGCCGAAGGCCAGCGGCTCGGCCGTAGTGCCCGACTTGCTGGCCACCACAAACAGGGTGTGCGCCAGGGGCAGCGTGGCCTCGAGGGCGGCTACGGCGCCGGGGTCGGTGGTATCGAGAATGGAGAGCGGCAGGCCCCCCGCGGCCTGGTCAAACGAGCGCTGAAACACGATGGGGGCCATGGTGCTGCCGCCCATGCCCATCACTACTACGTGCTGAAAACCAGCGGCTTTCACGTCGTGCACAAACTGCTTGATTTCGGCCACGGCCTTGGTCATCACCTCGGGCGTGTCGAGCCAGCCCATAAAGCTGCGGATGCTCTGCTGGGCCGCGGCGTCCTGAGTCCACAGGGTGGCGTCTTTCTGCCAGAAGCGGGTGGTGAAATCGTGGGCGTTGAGGTCGGCAACTTTGGCGTCGATGGCTGGCTGGTACTGACCTAAGTGGTACGTAGCGGCAAATTGGGAATCGGGCATGGGGCAGGTGTTGGTGGTCGGTTGAGTGTTGATAATTGAGTAAAGAAGAACGTCATGCTGAACGCAGGGCAGCATCGCGCTCGCATCATCGAACGATTGGGGTTAGCGTTGCGAGCGAGATGCTGCCCTGCGCTCAGCATGACGTTCCTGCTAGTTCATTACTATTAGTTTAAACGTCTTATCTTAAAATAGTTACGGTACCAGTCTGGCTGAAATCCTGCCCGGCCTCGTCGCGCAGCGTGAGCCGCCACACGTAGGCCG
Source organism: Hymenobacter sp. H14-R3 (assembly GCF_030063445.1). Taxonomy (GTDB): domain Bacteria; phylum Bacteroidota; class Bacteroidia; order Cytophagales; family Hymenobacteraceae; genus Hymenobacter. The sequence goes on from NZ_JASITD010000009.1 coordinate 90,071, forward strand.
AGCTAATGGGGGCGTGGCCCCGAATGGTACCGTCCCAGGTTTGGCCGCGGTCGGTGGCCCGGAATACTTCCTGGCCGTCGCGGTTGATTACTACGAAAATGAAGCCAGTTAGGTAGCGGCCTTTTAGCTCCAGCACATCGTTGAGACCGTCGCCGTTGGGCGTGAAGGCGTTGGGCACCACCAGCAGCGGCCGGCGCGTGAGGCTGGCCACGTTGGAGTAGCTGACCGCGCCGGCCGGCAGCCCCGCGCCGCTGGCCTGCACCCGGTAGCGCAGAATCTGGCGGTTGGTGGGCGGGGCGGGGTCGAGGTAGGTGAGGCCGGTGAGCGCGCCCGAGGTAGCCAGCACCGTACCATCGGCGGCCAGGGTGAGCACGCGGTAGCTAACGCCCGCCGCCGGGCTGCCCGGCCCCCGGAAGGCCGACCAGCTAAGCTGCGCCGTGAGGCCATCGGGGTCGGCGGCGGCCACCGCCAGCAGGCTGGGGCAGGTGGGCTGGCTGGCGGCCGAGGTGTTGCCACAAACGTCGAGCAGGCGGGCGGTGTAGCAGGGCGGCGCGGCCAGCAGGGCGGCCAGGGTGGCGGGGTCGCGCAGGGTGTCGGTAGCGGTGGGCACGGCCGCAAAGTCGAGCGCGCCCGGCCCGCCCTGGCGGCTGTACAGCAGCTGGCCGCCGGCCGGCAGGGCCACGCCATTGGCTTGCGTGGCCGTGAGCGTGAAGCGATTAGCCAGGTCGAAGCTGGCGTTGAGCAGCGGCGCGGGCGGGGCAAGGGTCGACACGGTAGCCACCGCCACCGTGGCCGATACCGAATGGCTGCCCCCTGCCCCGGCGGCTTGCAGGCGGTAGGCGTAGCGAGTGCCGCAGGCCACGGCCGCATCGGCGTAGCTGGTGGCCGTGGCGGGCAGGGTGGCCAGCGCGGTGCCATCGCGCAGCACGGTGTAGCCGGCCACGGGGCCGGCCGTTTGCCAGGTCAGGTTATTGACGTTGTTGAGCGAGGCGGCGCTGAGCGCGATGGTAGGCACCAGCGCCGAAAACGCCGAATCGGTGCGGCACACGTCGCGCCGGCCCAGGCGGTACTGGCCCGCCGGGGCCCCGGCGAGCGTGAGGGTGCCGCTGCCCGCCAGGGCAGTCTGCACCCGCCGAAACCCGCCGGGGCTGCTGGCATCGGCGCGCTGCACGTCGTAGAGGTAACCCGCGGGTAAGTTACTGATATCGAGCGCAATGCTGCCCGGTAGCGCGCCCTGCACCGTGAGGCGGCCGAGCGTGGGCGTTTGGGGCGCGGCCAGGGCGGGCACCGTTTGGGTGGCCTGGCCGCTGCACAAATTGTTGGTGAGGTAGCGGCCGATAACAGTAATGCTGCTGCCGGCGGCGGCCGGAAGCGTAGTGGTGCTGCCCGCCGCCAGCGGCCCGATGAGCGCGCCACCGCCGCCGACCTGGGCAAAATATTGGTCGTAGCCGCTGGCGGCCAGGGTCAGGGCCACGGTGTTGTTCAGGCAGCTGGCCAGCGTGAAGCCCGGCGCGGGGGCCGCAACTACCTGAAAATTACGTATGTAAACCGTGCCCGTACCCCCGCTCACCGAAGTGTTGCTAAGCTCCAGAATGGTAAACGTGCCGGCTACCGTGGGCGTATAGGTGTCGTTGGGAAGCTTGCCTGGGGCTGGGTCACAGTTGGGCGGCTGGCTGTTGGTGCCGGGCAACGCATTATAATAAAGCAGGTTGGCTGGTACCACCCGGCCGCAAGCGGGCGTGAACCGCACCGGCCGGCCCACGCAGAGGGCCTGCACTTCCTGGCCCGACTGCACATCGGTGGCCGTGAAGGGGTTAGCGCAGCCCGCGGGGGGGCTACTGATGGTGCACTGCGCCCGGGCCGGGGCCGCCGGTAGCAGGGCCAGCAACCAGCACAGGAGCAGGGGCAGCGATAAAAATTTCATGCAGAGTTTCCGACTTGCTGTGGTAAACCGGTAAAAGTCAAACGTAAGTAAGCTTAGCAAACGTGGGAAGCAGCTCAACTTGCATTGCCCCGGCTGCCGGCAAGGTAGGCGGCGGCCCTACTGCCAGGCGTACTCCCGCACGAAGCGGGCGGCGCGGTGCAGGTCGGGGGAGAGTACCCGGTCGCGCGGCACGAAGGTAACCACCTCGCGGAAGGCGGCGGCCACGGCCTCCAGGGCCGGGCTGCGGCCCGTCGCGCCCGTTTCGGCGGCGCGGCGCAGGTCCAACGCCTGCACGGCAGTTAGCAGCTCGATGCCCAGGATTTGCTCCGCGTTGTCGACCACCCGGCGGGCCTGGGTGGCGGCGTTGGCCGCCATGCTTACATAGTCGGCCGGGCCACCACCGTCCGCGAAGCTGACGGCACTGGCGGGGGTGCACAGCTGCTGGTTCTGGCTCACGAGGCCGGCGGCGGTACGGTGCGGCATTGCCAGGCCCGCGTGCAGGCCCGGCTCGGCCACCAGGCCGGCCGGCAGCCCGCGCTGCCCCGAAACAAGCTGGGCGGTACGGCGCTCCGAGATGCTGCCCAGCTCGGCCACGGCCAATGACAAATGGCTGAGCACCAACGCCAGGGGCTGCCCGTGAAAGTTGCCCCCCGTCAGAACAAGGTCCTCGTCGGGGAAGATGCTGAGGCTGTCCGTTACCGAGTTGCACTCGGTTTCGATGGTTTGGGCCACGTAGGCCACCGCGTCGCGGCTGGCCCCGTGCACCTGCGGCTGGCACCGGAAGGAGTAGGGGTCCGGTTCGGTCTCACGGTCGCTCGGGGCTGGCAGTTCGGAGCCAGCCAGCAGCCCGTGCAGCCGCGCGGCCACCAGCGCTTGCCCGGCGTGCGGCCGCAGGCGCTGCAAGCTTTCGGCAAATGGCTGCGCGTGCCCCCCAAACGCCGCCGTCGAGAGCGCCCCGATTACGTCGGCCGCGTTGAGCAGGTGCTGAGTGCGCTCCAAGGCCTCGGTGGCGTAGGCCAGCGCAAACTGGGTGCCGCCGAGCAGCGCCGCGGCTTCGTGGGCCTGCAACGGCAGCGGCTCCCAGCCGAAGAGGCTGTTGACGTCGCTGGCGGCCAGGCGGTAACCCTGGTAGCTGACTTCGCCCAGGCCCAGCAGCGGCAGGCACAGGTGAGCCAGGGGAGCCGGGCCCCCGTGCTCGTACACCACGGGCCACACGTCGCGGTTGAAGTAGTCGAGTAGGCGCTTGGCCGTGGCCACGGCCACGCCGCTGTGGCCATAGCTCAGGCCCTGCACTTTTAGCAGCAGCATGCGGCGCACAAGGGCAGTGGGCACCTCGGCCCCGGTGCCGCAGGCGTGCGACATTAGCAGGTTTACTTGCAGCTGAGCTTGCTCATCTTGCTGAATAACAGTATTATGTGGGGGGTTAAGGCCCGTGTTGATGTCAGCAAGGAGCTGGTCGGGCGCGGCGGCCAGGCGGTGGTGCAGGTAGTCGTAGCAGGCCTGCATACGGGCCACGGCCTCGGTGGGCAGCGTGAGCGCATCGCGGCTTTGCAAGGCAGCGGCCAGCTCGGGCAGGGTAAGCGCGTGGGCGGGGGAGAGGAGGGGCATAGGCCGCAAAAGTAGCCCGCCGGGCTACGGTGTTGGCTACCCGGCCGGTTGGGGGCTTTGGGCTGCACAGGGCGTGCCAGCTGCAAAAGCTGCGCTACTGCCTTAAAACAGCACACTGACCGTACTCATCGTGCTGTTAGCGCTTTAGCTCGGCCAGCAGCCACGCGTGGGCTCCTGGGCCCGCCACTTGCGCTACCGTGGCGAGAAAGCCCGTGGTCGTGCTCGTCTGCTGCGCGGCTGTTTGGGCCAAGATGGTCATAAACTGCTCAGTACCAACGTGCTGGTGCAAAGCGGCCAGAATACCGGTGCCCTTGTTGTAGATAACCCGCCGGTACATAGCAAACGGGTGCTGGTAGCGGTCGAACCCCCAGAGTGGGGGCGTGCCGGCCGCCGAGGCCGCCAGGCGGGCCAGCTCAGCCCGGTACCCGGCTTCGTCGCCGCTGGCTTGCAGGTACAAGAGGCTGGAATAGGTGGCAAAGGCTTCGCTGAGCCAGCCGTTCTCATCGTGAAACGAGCCGTAGGCCCACCACTTATGGCTTATCTCGTGGGCCAGAATCAGCAAGTCTTCCTGGCTGGTGACGTCGAAAGTGGAGTAGGTAATAACGGTGGCATCGTCGAGCAGGCCGTAGGCCCCGCTGTTGGTGCCGGGCAGGAGAATGGTGAACCGCCCCACGGGCGCTTGCCGGCCGATGGTGCGGTTATAAAACGCCACAATGGCCTCGGCCCGGTGCAGCAGTACCGTATCGGGCCGGGCCAGGGGCGCGCCCGCCTTCACCAGCGCGATGGGCGGGGCCGTGGCCGACGTGGCTTGGTAAAAGTGCTGCGCCACGAAAGCAGTGGGCTCAATGTGGCTGGTGGTGCCGTGAAACACCCACTCGCCGGGCCGCTGCCGCACGGCCGCAGTGGTGCTGCGCACCTGGTAGGCGGCGGGGGCCTGCACCACCAGCTCGTACGCCACCAGCTCATATTCGGCGTAGGGCCGGAAGGGCAGCCAATTGCCGTGGCCACTAAAAACGGCTACTTGGTCCGTGAATTCCCCCTTGGCCATCGTGCCCGAGTAAACGAGCTCAATTTGCCGCCGCCGCCGGTGCGGGCCGTAGCGCACCTGTACCTGGTGCACCGTATCGCCCACGTACGTAACGGTGCTGACCCGCTGCTGCAACGCCCCGGTACTGTGCACGCGCTGCAAGTTGAGCGCGTGGTTCAGGTTTAGCCGTACCACGGAGGTTGTATCTGAGGCGGGCAGCGTGAATTGGTAGTGGCAGGTGAAGGAATGAGTACCCGGCTCTACCCGCAAGCGGATGTGCACAATGGGCGTGGCCAGGCTAGCGAAGGTGCCGCCCCAGAGGAAGAGCACGAGCAGCCAGCTGTATTTTGGAAGAGAGAGCATCGGCCACAAAGTAAGCGCAGTCGTGCACGATGCCTGCGCGACTACCCAAGCGGCGCCCGCGCCAACCAGCCCGGAGCTATGCGTGAAAATAATGGGCGTAATGGCCCACCCCGAAACCTGGACCCGCCCGCCCGCCCGCCGGCAGGTAGCCCGCAAGCGGAACCCGCCAAACGGGTATCAAAGCCTGTCCTTTTTCTGCCGCTTCGGTACCCTGCCCTCCACCCTGGATACTACCGCCGCTACCGGCCCCGCCGACCTGCCCGCCGCCCACGAGCGCGCCCGCATTATGGCAGCAGCCCGTGGCCTGTGTGCGGGGTAGCGATGCCAGCTGGCTCAGGTTCTTCTACTTGTTGCGCCAGCTCCATTCGTTTTCGCGCAGCACCAAGGGCCGCGCTGGTGGTAGTAAAAGCTACCCGTTGCCAGCGCAGCTACCCGCTAACGGCTTAGCTATCAATGGCGTGCGTGTAGCGGTGGGCGGGCGCGGGCGGCCCCTTGGTGAGCCTCTAGGAGCGAGGGCGCGCACCGGGCCCGGCACCTATAGCAACCACCAGCAGGCCTACCAAAAAAAGCACCGACCCCTGACTGGTCAGTGCATTTTTGGGAGAGGCTTACACCGTGAGCGCGCTCACTACTTCACTGATTGCCAGCGTTTTCTCCTCGCCGGTTTTCATTATTTTAATCTTCGCCACGCCAGCGGCCAGCTCCTCGGGGCCCAGTACCAGCACCAGCGGAATGCCCTTGGCATCGGCGTACTTGAACTGCTTTTGCAGCTTGCTGGCATCGGGGTAGAGCTCGGCCGGGATGCCGGCGGCGCGCAGCTCGGCCAGCAGGGGCAGGGCGGCGCGGCCGCTGGCCACATCGAAGTGGGTGAGCAGCACGCGGGTGGGCGTTTCGCCGGTTTCGGTGAATAGCGCCAGGCTTTCGAGGCAGTCGTAGAGGCGGTCGACGCCAAACGAGAAGCCCACGCCGCTCACGCCGGGCAGGCCAAACGCGCCGGTGAGGTTGTCGTAGCGGCCGCCGCCGCTCACGCTGCCCATGGCCACGTTGTTGATTTTGACCTCAAAAATGCAGCCCGTGTAGTAGCTCAGGCCGCGGGCCAGGGTGGGGTCAAACTCCAGCCGGTCAAACTGCCGGAAACCGCTGGCTTGCAGCAGGTCGCGCACCTCGGCCAGCTCGTTGAGGCCGCGGTAGTAGGCGGCATCCGCATCTTCGTCGTTGCTGGCGGCCGTGGGGCGCAGGCCGTCGGGCTCCACGCCGGCCGTTACGAAGCCCACCATCAGGCGCTCCAGCTTTTCGGGGTAGTCGCCCTGCACGCCCAGCAGGGCAAACAGCGTGTCGATGGTCGCATCCTGGAAGCCTTTGGCCAGCAGCTCCTTACGCACGCCATCGGGCCCTATTTTGTCGAGCTTGTCGATGGCCACGAACAGGTCGGTTTCCTTGCCCTCGCCGCCCAGCGCCTGGTAAATGTTGCGCAGCACCCCGCGGTGGTTGATTTTGATGGTGAAATCTTCCAGGCCCAAGCCGTTGAGCACCTGCGCCATCATAAGCACAATCTCGGCCTCGCAGAGCAGCGAATTGGTGCCCACCACATCGGCATCGCACTGGTAAAACTCGCGGTAGCGGCCGCGCTGGGGCTTGTCGGCGCGCCACACGGGCTGCATCTGGTAGCGCCGGAAGGGGAAGGTGAGCGTGCCGCGGTTCATGGCCACGTAGCGGGCAAAGGGCACGGTGAGGTCGTAGCGCAGGCCCTTCTCGGCAATTTTGGGCAGCACGGCTTTGGGGCCGGCGTCGAGGTCTTCGGCCGTGACGAGGGGCGTGATTTCGCCGCGGCGCTCCTTCACCAGGAAGTTGCCCGAGTTGAGGACTTTAAAGAGTAGCTGGTCGCCCTCGTCGCCGTACTTGCCAGTGAGCACCGACAGGTTTTCGAGCGTCGGGGTTTCGAGCGGGGCGTAGCCAAACGTTTCGAACGTGCGGCGGATAACGTTGAAAATGTGCTGGCGGCGCGCCACCTGGGCGGGGCCAAAATCGCGGGTGCCTTGCGGAATGCTGGGTTTTTCCATGTCGGCACAAAGGTAAGGTGGTGGCCCGGGCACCGGGGCGGCTGGCTACCGCGGCATGCTGGCCGCCGGCGTGCCCGCCCGGGTTCCGCTGGCTACGGCGTTTACCCCGGTGCCCTTGGGCATGCCAATGGCGCTGTGGGAGCGGCGGGCGCTGTCGGCAGCGGCGGCTTGGCGGCGGCCGGCTTCGGCTCTGGCGGGGGGCTGTGCCATCGGGCGTGCCGTCGGGTTTGTTGCCGCAGGCCGTGAGCAACCGCGCCGCGCCGGCTGATGCGGGCCAGGAATAAGACGCAGACAAGGAAAGAAGCTGCATGAGCAACTGATGAAGAAGGGCCTTGCGGGCGAAAGGCCCGCCGCCGGGGGTATCCCGGTACCCGTTTGCTTGCCAATGGGCAATTGCGCCGCGGGCATGGCCATCGGCGCAGTCTTTGCGTATGCGGGCCTCCGCTTATTCCATTTGCTCATGCGTTTTTTCTATTATTCTCTGGCACTGGCGCTGGCGCTGGCCTGCGCCCGGCCCGCCGCCGCGCAAGCACCTCTCAATGACACTGTTGCTATTGATAAAGAGCAGTTTAACCTGTTTAACCCCACGCCGCGCAAGTACATGCGCCCCCTGGTGCCCGACCGCCCCGGCATCACCGAAAGCCCGTACTCGGTAGATGCCGGCCACTTTCAGTACGAAACCGACGCGCTGCGCCTGCTGATGCGCCGCGAGGGCCCGGCCCACGGCCACGACTGGTACGCCAACCACTTCCTGGCTAAAATCGGCCTCACCAACCGCACCGATTTTCAGGTGGCCCTCGACTCGTACACCTACTCGTATAACACCGACGATACCGACCCCAGCCAGGACCAGCGCACGCGCGGCATCGGCGACGTAACGCTGCGCCTGAAGCACACCCTGGTGGGCGACGACAACAGCCGCTGGGCCCTGGGCCTCATTGGCTACGTGCAGCTGCCCAGCGGCGGCGCGGTGGGCGACGGTGGCTACGAGCCCGGCCTGGCCCTGCCCGTGGTGTACCAGTTTACCAAAGCCTGGAGCGCGGGCGGGCAGGTGGCCGCCAACTACTTCTTCGACCGCGAGCAAAGCCAGCACTACTTGCAGCTCACGCCCACGCTAACCACTGATTATCAGTTTAATAAGCTAGTGCAGGCCTTTGTGGAGCTGGTGGGCTACTGGGACGTGCGCCAGGCCTCGTGGCGCAGCTCCATTAACGTGGGCCCGCAGTTCGATGTAACTGATAACCTGCAAGTTGACTTCGGAGCCCACCTGCCCGTGACGCACTCCGTGGATAGGGAGTATTTTCTGGGCCTGACTTTCAGGAGGTGATAATGTAGGGTAAGCTTTAGCTTGCCGTTGTAGGCTGCGCGTGCTGGCGGCAAGCTAAAGCTTACCCCACATTACTCTTTCGTAAACACGTAGCTACCACCACCTTGCTTGAGCGTAAATGTTGGCTTGTCGGCGGCAAACTCGACCACAATACCCGCCTGCTCAAACTTGAACACGCCGGCGCCCACTGGCTCCAGCGGAAACGCGCTCTGGCCGGCAGCCTGCGATTGCAGACTGTTGCCGGCTCTGGTCATCGTGATTTTAAGGGGTAGCTGCGGGCTGGCGTAGGTGCCGGCGTAGCGGTAGAGGTCGGCGGGGGCGGGCACGTAGCCGGTGGCCGCAAAGTTGGGCAGCTGGTAGGGCTTGTTGAAGTAAATGGTGAGGGCCGCCGCCGCCACGTCGTTGATGGGGTAGGTGCCGCCGTTGCTGCACAGGGCCACGGCCAGCTTATCGGCGGGCAGGTAGTTGGCCGTGGCCCGAAAGCTGTCGATGCCGCCGTTGTGCCAGTACATAGTTTTCTCGTTGAAGGGCGCCACAAACAAGGCCCGGCCGTAGCCGTCGCGCACTTCCTGCATGGCTGCCAGGCTGCTGGCCGCAAGCAGCTTACCACCAAATAGCGCCTCCATAAAGCGGGTGAGGTCGGTGGGCGTGGCTACGATGGCCCCCGCGCCGCCGGGGATGCTCATGTCGCTTTCCGCGTCGGGCTGCCAGCCGGTGGGCGTGGGCTTGTAGGAGTGAGCCTCCTGTTTTTGGGCCGCTATTTTGCCGCCGTAGTAGGTGGCCTTCAGGCCGGCCCGGGCCACGATGCGCTTTTGCAAGGCCTGGGCGTAGGGCATTTTGGTAAGCTTCTCCACGATGTAGCCCAGCAGCACGAAGTTGGAGTTGCTGTACGCGCCCTTAGTGCCGGGGGCAAAGTCGGGAGCCGGCTGGGCCATAATGGCCAGCATCTCGGCCTGGGTTTTGGGCTGGGTCATGTAGCCCCCAAAAGCCGGGTCGTTGGTAAAGTTGTGGATGCCGCTGTGGTGGCTCAGCAGTTGGTCGATGGTGATGGTAGCCGCATTCGGAATCTGCGGGAAGAAGGTTGCCAGCTTGGTATCCAGCGTTAGCTTTTTCTCCTCGATAAGCTGAAAAATGAGCACGCCCGTGAACACCTTCGTGATGGAGCCGATGCGGTAGCGGGTGGCGGCCGTGGCTGGGGTTTGGGTGGTGCCAGTGACCCGGGCCGCGCCAAAGGCGTGGCTGTATACCACCTTGCCCTCGTGCGCCAGGGCCAGGCTGCCCATCAGCTTGTTGTTGGCTGCCAGCGAGTTGAGCAGGCTGTCGAGCTTGGCGGTATTCAGGGTTTGGGCCGAGGTGGTGAGGGTACCGATACCCAGCAGGGCAGCGAGGGCGAGGGTAGAACGGTGCAACATAACGAGTTGGGCGTGCGCAGGAAAGGGTGAAAGAATGGAACGGTAAGTAAATCTCCAGCTGCGCAAATTCATTACCAGTTAAGTACTAAATTTTGTCTATTCCTGAACACTCAAAACACAACACCCCGCCCGCGCCCGCTGCCCTATAAGGTTTCGCGCCAGGCAGCGAGTGCAAACAGGATGCTGTATCTCGGGTTGTTGTAAGCTAAGTGTTGTTTATCAAGGTTTTAGGATAATTGCGCCGGCGAACCGGGGCACGACCAGCCAGGCGGTGCGTGTGCGCCGTTAGTTGCGGGCCAGGGTGGGGGGCGTGGCGGGTAGGTCGGCGCGGCTCATCACTACCAGCACCCGCGCACCGGCCTGGGCGCGGGCCAGCACCTTGCTATACACCTGCTGCTCGCGGTAGGCCAGCACGGCCGTGCTCAGCTCGCGCAACAGGGCGTGGGGGGAGCTGGCTGCGGCTTGGGGCGCAAACCAGTCGGCCGGGGCCTGCCACCACTTGGGGCTGCTGGCGAAATACTGGCGGTAGGTAGCGGCCAGCTCGGCCTCGTTGCGAATAACTTGCGCCGTGCCGGGCAAAAACTGCGCGCTATTGGCCAGCAGCTGCCGCATGGCTTGCCTGGTCTGGGCTGCCGAAGCGTTGGTGCGCACCTGGTAGCGCTGGGTTTCGCGCAGCAGGTAGTACAGTTTGAGGCGCTCGGGGGCAATGTGGGCTTGCAGGTAGGCATACTCGGCCAGTGGGTCGTCGAGGCGGGCGGTGGCTACGCGGTGCTGCCGAGCCAGGTAGCGGGCGTAGCCGGCGTCGCCAAACTGCGCGATGGTGGCCGCCTCAGTGCTATCAACGCCACAATCGGGGTGCTCGTAAAAAACGACCGTGGGCTGGCAAGCGGCAAACGCCTGCCGCAGCTGGGCAAACTGGGCATCGGTGGCATCGTGCGAGCACACCGCGCCGAAGTAGGTGATGCTACCCCCGCCGGCCACACTGCGGGTGTAGTAGGCCGGTGCCAGCGCCGCCGCACGGTAGCTAACGACCTGAGCATAAGGAGCAGATGGCGCACTTGCTTGGGCAAAAACGGCGAGGGGCGACAGGGCCACGGCGAGCAACAAAGCAACAGTTTTCATGCGATTGGGAGAAAAGAGTGAAAAAAGCAAAGGGTACTTAGCAAGGAGCAAGCAGCACGGTATGGTTTGCTCCGTTATTCATCGAAAACCTAGCCGCCGAAGCCGCCGCCGCCGCTCGGGGCATTGTCGATGCGGCCTTCCTTGGCCTTGGTGGCCCCGATGTACCAGGTGAAGCCCAGCCAGGCCACGCGCGTTTCATACTTGTTGTAGAGCGAGGTTTGCAGCTCGGGCGTGGCCAGCTCGGTGCGGCGCACCTGGGTGTTGAGCAGGTCGGATACGCGCAGCGTGAGGGCGGCGCGCTCGCTGAACAGGCGCTGGCGCAGGGCCAGGTCGAGGCCGCCGGTGGGCAGCTGGCGGCCCTGGGCGGTGAGTACCGTAGAGCGCACGTTGCCAGTTAGTTGCACATCGAGGCCCTTGCGGGGCGTGAAGCTGTTGGCCAGGCGGGCGGTGCCGGCCAGGGCCGCGCGGTTGGCCGCGTTGGCCGCGTTGGCGGCAATCTGGGAGCGGTAGAGGGAGCCGCTGGCCGACACGCGCCACCACTTGGTGAGGGGTTGGGCCCAGGTCATTTCGAGGCCCAGGCTGGTGGTGTTGCCCAGGTTGCGGAACGTTTCGGCCGTGACCACCCCCACGCCGGCCGTGCGCGTGGCCAGGGTATCCACGAAGCGCAGGCGCTGGATGGCCTGCTGCGTGAAGCGCGCAAACACGGTGCTCGTGATGCTGGCCCCGTTCTTCAAATTCAGCTGGTGGCCCAGCTCGATGTTATGGCTGAATTCGGGCAGCAGGCCGGGGTTGCCCTGGCGGTACGCGCGCGGGTCCTGGTAGAGCTGCAAGGGCAATTGCTGCATAAAATCGGGCCGGTTCAGCCGCCGGGCGTAGCTGAATTGCAGGCGGCTCTGGCCGGGCTCCTTGGCTAGCTCCTTCGCCACGGTAGCCGAAGGGAAAAAGCTGAGGTACTGCCGGTTAACGCTGGCCCGGCCATCAGTGAGGCTGCCGTTGATAAACGTGGCCTCGCTGCGCACCCCGCCCTGCGCGCTCCAGCCGTGGGCCAGCTGCCGCGCATACGTAGCGTAGGCGGCCGGCAGCACCTGGTTGAATTGGTAGTCAAACGAGCGGTTCGGGTCGCGCCGATACTCCCCGTTGCTGTCGGCGGTGGGTGCCAGCAGCGTGGTGCTGCCGGTGTTGTGGCTGGCCTGCATTTTGAGGCCGGTTTCGAGCTTGCCCTTGCTGTCGGCGCTGGGCAGGGTATAGTCAATCTGCCCAAAATAAATCTGGGCCTGCACCGCCTGGTCTTGCCGGAAGCCACCCAGCCCCGAGCCACTCAGCGCCTGGGCCACCGGCACGGTGGCATCAATGAGCACCGCCCCGCCGCTGGCGGTTAGCTCGCGGCCCTGGTGCGCCTCCCAGGTGCGGCGGTAATCGGCTGAGGTTTCCAGCACTTTCACCTGCACGTCGGACGTTTGCCGACCCTGCTGCACCACGGGGGCAGGCGCGCCCGCCGGCTGCTGGGTCAGGGTCTGATTGATGGTTTCGCGCTCGCGCTGGTACTGCGGGTTCACGTTCAGGCTCAGGGTCTGCTCCGGGTTCAGGTCGTAGGTCAGGCCCAGGCTGAAGTCGTGGTTCTGGTTGCGCTGGCTGCCCTGGCCCGCCTGTGTCGTAAACAGCGCGCCGCCGTCGGGCAGCTGGGCGGTTTGGGCGCTGGTGCTGCGGCTGCGGTAGGTCTGGTCGCGGCCGTCGTAGCCCAGGTTCCAGGTGGCCTTATGGTGGTGCCGGCTCAGGCTGAGGCTGGGGGCGTATTTCTCGCGGGAGCCCACTACCAGGGCGGCCTGGCCGTTCCAGCCCTCCTTCTTGTTCTTTTTGGTGATGATGTTGATGACGCCCGCCCCGCTGGCATCGTACTTGGCCGAGGGGTTGGTCATCACCTCTATCTGGGATATTTGCGAGGCCGGAATCTGGTCTAGCCGCGGCCCCGGCCCGCCGTTGCTGGTGCCGGCGGGCTTGCCATCAATAAGAATGGTAAGGTTGCTGGAGCCGCGCAGGCTCACGGTGCCACTGGCATCTACGGCCACCGAGGGCACGTTTTCGAGCACGTTCACGGCCGTGCCGCCCACGCTGCTCAGGTCCTTCTCCACGTTGATAATCGTTTTGCCCAGCTCCTGCTGCACCACGGCCTTCTGGCCCGTCACGGTCACCTCGCCCAGCTGCTGGGTGGCCGGCCGCAGCTTTAAATTACCCAGGGCCACAACTGCCTGGCTCACGGGCACTTGCACGGCGCGCAGCAGCGGCTGGTAGCCCAGCGCCAGCACCCGCAGCCGGTAGGCACCGGCCGGTACCTGGGGCAGCTCAAACGTGCCGGCCAGCGTGGTTTGGCCGCTGGCTACCAGGCTGGTGTCGCCGGCCCCGGTGCGGCGCAGCAGCACCGTGGCAAAGGCCAGCGGTTCGGCCTTGGCGCCGCCATCTACGGCGGTGCCGCTGACGGTGGCGCGGCTGGTAAGCGTAGCCGCCGGGCCCGTTTGGGCGCGGCCGGCCAGGGGCAGCGTCAAGAGCAGGCCAATGCTGGCGGCAACGGGTAGCGAGTTGATGTTCAGAGAGTAATGCATGGCGGTGGCGCGAAAAGAAGCGTTCGGTTTAGGCATGGCGATTCCGTTCCCAGCCGGCCGCAGTTCCGGTGGGGGAGAGGAGTCGGTGCCCGGTGCAAGGGCAGGCAGGTGCACCGGGGCGAAAAAGTGGGCTGACCAGCGGGCTGGTCGAAAGACCCGGCCGCTAGGCCGGGGCGAACCAGCCGCCCGGTTGGCGGCCAGCAGCTACCCCCGGCGCGCCGCAGCTAGGCGCGGCCAGGTTGTGGGTAGTGAGGTGGTACTTGGCTTTTGATAGAACAAACTTACAACAGGTACTTTGTTTCGCATAGTACTGTTTCAATTATTTTTCATAATCTGCGTTTTCAGCGCTCAGAAAGGCATTTTAAGTTGAAACTTTTTTTGAATAAGGTCGGCCAGGCAGCCTTTCAAGCCCCTGATTCACTGCGAGTACCTGGCGCTGGCCCAAACGTTACACCGGCCCCCACCTTGCTGCATTACCAAATTGCGTCGTTGCGCCCCGCCAGTGCGGGGCACCCGGCCAGCAGATGTGCGCCGCGCCCCAAGAGTTGCCCAGGGAGAAATGAAATGGCCGTAGTCAAGCTTTGTTAGGCTCCGCCACTGCGCCGGTGGGCTGCGTAGTGGCACCTGCCACCGTTATTTGCCCGTTCCAAGGCCACAGGCTTCGGTATCTCCGCAAAATTCAGCAGCACGCCGGGTAAGACTGGCTTTTTATAATGCAATAGACTATGAATCAAGTAACTAGCCTCCGGGCGGATTCCCCGTTGCTGCGCAAGTACCCGCTAGCTGGCCGCTGGGTAGTGGGAGGCTGGCTGCTGCTGGCTGGCTGCCACGGCGCGCCCGCAACAGAATCGGCCCCCGCCCCTGGGGGCCTGCCAGCTAAGCTGGTACCAACGGTGCTGCGCGTAACGCGCCACTTTGCGGATGAGCTGGCGCAAGGCACCCAGTTCAGGGCGGCCGATGCGCCCCGCTACGCCGATTCGCTGCTCCACTTCAGCGCCACCAGCCATTTCTACCTAAGCCTGCCTGGCTGCTTGGTAGAGAGCACCTTAATGCCCGATAAAACCCTGGACTTCGTGTTTGTTTGGATGCCGTTTCGGCCGCCGGGGTCCCACCCGGCTTTGGATAGGTCGCGGCCCAACCCCGACCGGCTGCTGCGGCTGGGGGAACTGCGCCGCGCGTTTGGCCCCGGCAAAATCGACAGCACCCCGGTACTGACCAAAGAAACGTTTACGCGCTCGTACCCGGTGACTTTTCGTTACCAGCCCACGCCAGAAAGCCGCCCGGTACTACTAAGCGCCGCCATGCCCACCGCCGCGTACGCCGATTCGGCCTGGGTGAATAGCATTAGCCTGAATGGCTTATAAATATATGATAACCAACTAGTTATCATAAAAAACCCTTTTGCCAGCGGCCGCTAAGGCACCTGAAACCACGCCCCGCGCTGGTCGGCGTTAGGGAGCCCGCGCGGCCGTCAGCTTATCGCCCAGCACGTCTTCCCCACGCCCTTGAGCCTGCCCGGCCGCCACGACCCGTATGAAGCTAACTGACTCAATGAATACCTACAATCCCGCACTTTCAACCATCGGTAAGCTGGGCTATGCGATTCAGCTACTTGAGAATGCTGAAGGCTTTGACTGGGAAGCTAGCAAAGACGGTGAGATTTTTATTGCGTCAGACCCGCTACGGCTCCTGGGGCTTATCTCGTTAAAGGACGAATACCATGCGGGAAGCATGGAGCGCCTCTACGATAAAATACTAGCCTCGCATTTTGGTGAGTAGCAAGAGTATCATATTGACTATTAATAATTTATGCTTTAAAAAAACATGCCGTCCTAGTTCCGGCAGCCCCGGCCGGCCGGCGGCCCCGGCGGGGCTCAGCCCCTCCACAATGGGCTGGCCGGTGCGGGCGCGGGGCAACTTGCTGTGCACCAGCATGGCCGCCGTGGGGGCATTGTCGATGATGGTGTGTGGCACGAAGCTGACGCCCGGCGCGATGCCGCCCCTAGACTAGAGCAGTGGCACGTGGCTGTCGCAGGCGTGGCCAGTGCCCCGCACCGAAGCATAAAACAGGGGTGCTGAAAAGGATTTTCACAAAGCCATTGCTGGCTTATAACGCATTGGTTTGGTAGGAATTACGCTTTTGTTGTGCTTGTGCTGCTGCGCGGGCCGGCTCCGTAGTGCGCCCGGTAGCGCTACGAGCTACGGTACGGTAATAAAATATAAGTGATTGATTATTAAGTATTTGTGGCTGGGTATTCGAGCAAATTCTGCACCATGCCTTTGAAAATAATGCCGTGAAACGGTAGCACCGCATACCAGTATAGCCGGCCCGCCAGGCCCTGGGGGCGGTAGGCGGCCAGCTGCTCCAGGGCGTGGGTGCCGTCGGGGTTGTCCACGATGCGAAACTGGAGCCAGGCCTCGCCGGGCAGCTTCATTTCGGCGTACAGCAGCAGGCGCTTGGTGGCGCGGTCGGCCACCAGCACGCGCCAGAAATCGAGCGGGTCGCCGGCCCGCAGGTGGTTGGGCGAGCGGCGGCCCCGGCGCAGGCCCACGCCGCCCACCAGCTTGTCCATCAGCCCCCGGATGCGCCAGAGCCAGTCGGTTTTGTACCAGCCGCGCTCGCCCCCGATGCGCCAGATATTCTCCAGCACCTCGGCCACCGGCCGGGTAAAGCTGCGTCGCTGCCGGTCAAAAAACATCCCGTTTTTGGGAATCTGGATGGCGTTCATGTAGTCTTGGCGCAGGGTGCCGCTGCTCATGGCGTCGCTCCAACTGCTCACCACCTCGTTTTGCTCGATGCGCCGGAAGGCCAGCGCCAGCGCCTCGCGGTAGCTCATGCAGGTGTGCGGCACCACGCGGGCGATGCTACGCGCGGGGTCCACTACGGTGTCGTTCTTGAGGCTTTCGACCAGGCTTTGGGCCAGTGAAAACGACGTGCTGGTGACCAGGTACAGCCACCACGACGACAGCCGCGGCGTGAGCACGGGTACCGTTACTATCCAGCGCTTGTAGCCGCGCTGGGCAGCCAGGCCGAGCAGCATCTCCTTGTAGGTCAGCACGTCGGGCCCACCCAGGTCGAAGCTTTGGCCCAGGCAGGCAGGGTTGCCGAGCACGGCCGTGAGGTAAAACATCACGTCGCGCACGCCCAGCGGCTGGCAGCGCGAGTTGAGCCAGCGCGGCGTCACCATCACGGGCAGCTTCTCCACAATGTCGCGGATAATCTCGAACGATGCCGACCCCGACCCAATAATAATGCTGGCCCGCAGCACCGTGAGCCGGGCCGTACGCGCGCGGCCCAGCACCGCCTCCACCGCCTCGCGCGAGCGCAGGTGCACGCTCAGGTCGTGGTCGTTGGCGATGCCCGAGAGGTAGATGACCTGCCGGGTCGTGGTGCGGTCGAGGTAAGTGGTAAAATTCTGGGCCGAAGCCTGTTCCAGCTGAAAAAAGTCTTCGCCATGCCCGCTCATCGAGTGCACCAGGTAGTAGGCGGCGTCGATGTCGAGGGGCAGGCCGGCCAGCGAATCGGGCCGCAGTAGGTCGGCCTGCGCCACGTGCACCTGCGGGCGCTGGGCTTCGGGCAGCGTGTCGGGCAGGGCAAAGCGGCGGGCGTCGCGCACCAGGCAGGTTACCTCGTGGCCCGCGGCGGTGAGCACGGGCAGCAGGCGTTGGCCAATGTAGCCGGTGGCTCCGGTGAGCAATATTTTCATGGCAAGGGGCGGCAAAACGCGGCCACCGCCGCGCCCACGTAAGAACGTAGGACTGACGCACTTGTTCGCCGGCGGCTCCGCCCACCGGGTTCAGGCCGCCAGGTTTAGGCCGGCTTTTCGCCCTGCTGCTGCACCATTTGCGAAAAGCTCTTGGCCGCCTGCGTAAATTCGGAGGGGATGAGCACCACGGTGGTGGTATTGTTGTCGATGCCGATTTCCGAGAGCATCTGCATGCGGCGCAGCTCCAGGGCAATGGGGCTTTTCTCCATTTCGAGCGCGCCCTGCGTGAGCTTCAGGCTGGCCTCCAGCTCGGCCTCGGCCTTGATGATGCGGGCGCGCTTTTCGCGAATGGCCTCGGCCTCGCGGGCCATTGCGCGCTGCATGGATTCGGGAATTTCCACATCCTTGATTTCGACCAGCTCAATCTTCACGCCCCAGGCCTCGGTGGCGGCATCCACTATTTGCAGCAGCGCGCCGTTGATGTGGGCGCGCTCGCGCAGCACTTCATCGAGCTGGTTTTGGCCAATAATATTGCGCAGCGCCGTTACCGAAAGCTGGTATACAGCCTGGTTGAAATTGGCCACCTTAATCACGGCATCGGCCGGGTTAATGACCCTGAACCACAGCACGGCATTCACCTTGATGGTTACGCTGTCCTTGGTGATGGTTTCCTGCTGCTCCAGCTCCACCGTTTTGGTGCGCATATCAATGGTTTGCTGGCGCTCGATAAACGGTACCAGCCAGTACAGCCCCGGCCCCCGCGTGCCCGTGTAGCGCCCCAGCCGAAACACAATGGCGCGCTCGTATTCCTGGGCAATGCGCAGGCTCAGGGCCAGCAGCACCACAACAACGACAATAAACGGGAGGTACAGCATGGAGGCAGGGGGTTAAAGGTTTGGCGAATGTATCGCGCCCGGCGTGAGAATATTACAGTTTGCCGCGCCGCCCGTGCTGGCTCAGGGCTGCGGCCCCAGTAGCCGCAGCGTTTTGGCATCGCGCCCGCCCTGGAAAAACTTCGCCAGCACCGCCTCAAAAACAGGACTAGCGCTGGGCAAGGCCGCAAACAGCGTCATGGATGATTTTAGCTTCAAGTCGTCGGGGTCGCCAAAAATGCGGTTGGCGTCGCTGCCGGCCAACCCTAGTAGCGCCGTACTTATCTCCATCAGCCGCCCGCCCAGCACCGGGTGCTCCGCGTAGGCCACCGCCTCGGCCCGGTCGCGGATGGCGTAATACTGGGAAGTTGAGCTAAACCCCAGACCCTGAATTTGGGGAAAAATAAACCACATCCAGTGGCTGCGCTTGCGGCCGGCCTCCATTTCGGTCAGCGCTTGCGGGTAGGCCGTGGCCTGGGCGTCGAGGAAGCGTTGGAGGCTGGTATCCTGAGCCATAATATACTGTCTGACTGTTCTATTAAGTTGTGCAGGCCGATGTGAGTACAAGTTGGGCGGTACTGTCAAACTTACGGTGCCGCATTTGCGTTGAATGTTCTGGATTTGTAGAAATTTCAGGTCAACAAAAAACAAGGGGGGTAAGCCTTACGGTCTACCCCCTTCCCCTACCTAACCCAATGGGCGGCTGCCGTTACAGCACCACCGCTCATCAGAAACCAAAACAGCCATTTAGCTATCTCAGGCGGTATGCGGATGTCAAGCTTGATTTTGACTTCCGTTTTCGCACGAACCTTATCTATTTGAATGAGAAGTAAGGTGTTAGCACACCCACTTCTTGAACCCTCGGTTGCTACCAGCAGCCGGGGGTTCGCCGTTTATAGGCAACCGCGTTGGCGAGGTGTTTCCCGTGCGTTGACTCAAAAGTAGTCTACCTCTAACACAACTTTCCACTTAGTCAAACGGCTGGGACACTGAAAATAAAGCAGCACTTTGTTTTCAGTGTCCCAGCCGTTTGACTATCAGTATTAAAGCATTTCAGTAGAAAATATTTAATCTTTTTTAACCTATCGCCCCACCACTGGCAGCACGGCCACGCTCTCGTGCCCTTGCGCATCCACGCTCACCACGCCGAAAATGTAGTTGTCCTTGCTGAGGTTGAGGTTGGCGGTGAGGCCGTTGATGGGGAAGCGCTGCTGCCACTGCGGGGCGCTGGTTTCGCGCACCAGCACCACGTAGCCGGCCGGGGCTGGGCCGCCCTGCGGGGCCTGCCAGCGCAGCTCGGTGCGGTTGGTGAGCTGGGCGGTGAGCACCTCCACCTTGAGCGGGGCGGCGGGGGCCAGGGCCAGGCTGGCGAGGGTAGCCAGGTTTACCTGGGTGGTGCGGCGCAGGTAGCGGTAGTCCATAAACTCGGGCAGGTCGCCGAAAACAGTGCCGTTTTCGGTGCGCAGGTCCTGGTGCTGGTGGTTGAAATTTTCGTTGGTTTCGGTGAAGCGCACGGCCGCGTAGCCCTGCTGGTTGAAGGGCGTGTGGTCGCCGCCGCGCAGGAAGCGGTCGGGCCGGTACTCCAGTAGCACCGCGTAGCCGCCGGCACTCACGTACTGGCGGGCAGCGTTT
The DNA here is from genome assembly GCF_030063445.1 of Hymenobacter sp. H14-R3. Classification (GTDB taxonomy): domain Bacteria; phylum Bacteroidota; class Bacteroidia; order Cytophagales; family Hymenobacteraceae; genus Hymenobacter. Next base: position 109,722 of record NZ_JASITD010000009.1, read on the forward strand.
TGGGCGTAGCGGGCCAGCTGGCGGCTGGGCGCGTCGTTCTCACTGCTGAGCTGGCGGCGGGTGCGCGCCTGCTCGGGCGTTTCGTTGGCCGGCACGCCCTCGCTGAACACGCGCAGGTGCAGCGAATCGGTGATTTCGGGGTCGTGGCCTTTGGAGTTGCCCACGATGTCGTTGTTGAGCATGGCCACCAAGTTCCAGCCCTCTTTTTTGGCGCGCTCGGCCAGGTGGGTCGCGCCCAGCAGGCCCTGCTCTTCGCCCTGCACGGCCACCAGCTTGATGGTGCACGGAAACTTCTGGCCGGCCAGCACGCGGGCCACTTCCATCACGGCGGCCACGCCGCTGGCGTCGTCGTTGGCGCCGGGCGCGTCGGCGGTGCGGTTCATCACGTCGGTCACCCGCGAGTCGATGTGGCCGCTCATCAGGTAAATGCGCGTGTCGGTGGGGTCGGTGCCGGGGATGGTGGCCAGCACGTTGGCCATGAGGGTGGTTTTGTCAACGCGCTTGCCATCAGCCTTGAGCGTGAACGTATCCATCTCCACGGTCATGCGGCCGCCGCCGGCCTTGCTGTACTTCTTAAACTCGTCGAACACGTACTGCCGCGCCGCGCCGATGCCGCGCTTCTTGCTTTGGGTGTCGCTCAGGGTGTGGCGGGTGCCGTAGCTGACGAGCTTGCGCACGTCGGCCTCCAGCATTTTGGCCGATACCTGGCTCACGAGGCGCTGAATGGCGGGGTCGGGCGTGGGCTGCGGGTTGGAGGGCTGGGCCAGCGCCGCGAAGGGCAGCAGGCAGGGAAGGAGACGGAGAATTTTCATAAGGAATCGCAAGAAACGACAAAACGCCGCCCGTCGGCAAGACGAGCGGCGTTTGCGGTAGCGCGGACTTTTAGTCCGCGCGTGCAAAACGTATTGGCTCGCGGACTAAAAGTCCGCGCTACTTTACCCCATCGTGTGGTACACGGCCTGCACGTCCTCGTCCTCCTCGAGCTTGTCAATCAGCTTTTCTACTTCCTCAGCCTGCTCGTCGTTGAGCGAAACCGTGGTGTTGGGCACGCGTTGCAGGGTGGCGCTCACGATGTTTACGCCCTTGGTATCCAGTGCTTTCTGCATCTGGCCAAAATCGGTAAAAGCCGTCTCGATAACCATGTACTTGTGCTCGTGGCTGTGCTCGTCCTCCTCGGTGGTTTCGTACACGTCCTCGGCGCCCACGTCAATCAGCTCCAGCTCCAGCTCGTCGCGGTCCAGCCCTTCGGCGGCCAGCTTGAACACGCCCTTGCGGGTGAAGGTGTAGTCGCTGCTGCCGGCCGTGCCCAGCGCGCCGCTGTTGCGGTTGAAATACAGGCGCACGTTGCTCACGGTGCGGGTGGGGTTGTCGGTGGCGGTTTCGACCACAATGGCCACGCCGTGGGGGCCATAGCCCTCATACACAACCTCTTGGTAGTCTTTTTCCTCGCGGCTGCTGGCGCGCTTGATTGCGGCTTCCACGCGGTCCTTAGGCATGTTTACGCCCTTGCCGTTTTGGATGGCGGTGCGCAGGCGGGCATTGGAGTCGGGGTTGGGGCCGCCTTCTTTCACGGCCATCACGATTTCCTTGCCGATGCGGGTAAAGTCTTTCGACATCCGGTCCCAGCGCTTCATTTTGCGGCCTTTCCGGAATTCAAATGCGCGTCCCATCTTTTCAATTATCAGTTAACAGTTATCAATTATCAACTCGGGGGCCGGGTGGGGAAGAGGAGTTGAATGCGGGCGCAAGTTACTACGCCCGACCGGGGGGTGGCAACCCGGCCGGCGCTAGCGCCCAGTGGGCGGCGCGGTGGGCGGCGCGGTGGGCGGCGCGGTGGCCACCAGCTCATACACGCCCTTGTTGCCGGGCGGGTAGCCAGCAAGGGTGATAACGAGCCGGCGCGTTTTGGGCGCGTAGCGAAACGTGCCGCGCTGCACGTCGCTGCCCTTGGGGTCGGTGAAGCGGAAAATAATGCTGTCGCCCACGGTCGTAAACTGGCCGTGCTGCGTAAAAAAGCGTGGGCCGCTGTCGCCCAGCAGCAGGCGCAGGCGCTTGTCGTAGGTGCCGTCGGCGTGCAGGGCCAGGGTGCCGCCCACGCCGGGCACGCGGGTGGGCGGCTCGCCGGTGGTGAGGTCGTGCACGGTGTAGGCCGTGTAGGTATAGGTGGCGTAAAACGCCGCCGGCAGGGGCGCAGCCGGCGCGGCTAACAGCAAGGTGGCCAGTAAGTAGCGAGTCGTCATGGGCAAGCCAAAAAAGCGGTGGGGCGGGTGGGTAAGCGCCGTAGCAGCCTCGCCCACCCGCCCCACCGGCAAAAATAGCGCCGAGCGCTAGGCGTAGTGTCCGGGGCGCTGGGGCTTGGCTTTTTTGCGTTTTTTGCGGCGGCCACCCACCAGCAGCCAGCCCGCGCCGGCCAGTAGCAGGCCCACGCCAATGGCGGCGGCTTGCTTGGGCAATTTGTCCTCCACGGGTGGCGGCAGGTGTTCTACGCCGCTGGCGTCGGTGCGGGCGGGCTCGTGCAGGTAGCGGCCCTGGGCGGGCAGCGGGTAGTCGTTGGCGAGGTGTTGCAGGTCAAGCATGGCTTGCAGGCCGGTCATTACCGGGCCGTGGCCGCAGCCAATGTGGCGGGGCTCCAGGGCCGCCAGTGCCTGCACCGAGGCCCGGCACTGCGCCCAGTCATAGTTGAAGGGCGGGCCGGCCACGCTGATTTTCGGAATCCCCAGCAGCACGGCCGGCAGCGACTCGTGGTTGGTAGTGGCAAAGGCATCACCGGCGAGCAGCGTGTGGTCGGCCTCCCGAAACAGGGCAATCTGGCCCGGCGCGTGGCCCGGCACGTGCAGCCAGCGCCACTGCGCCAGGTAGGGTGGGTGCTCATCGCCGAGCGGCAGTGCCTCCACAACATCCTTTAGATTAGGTAGTTGGGTAGGAAAAAACCGGCTCATGAACGCCAGCGAGCCGCCCACGGTGGGGTCGCTGGGCGGGTACAGCGCCTGCTGCGTCACGTACGGCATTTCGAGCGGGTGCACCACCACGGGCACGCCCCAGGCAGTGGCCAGCGCCAGGGCCGCGCCCATGTGGTCGAGGTGGCCGTGGGTGAGGAGGATGCACTGCGGCTTGGCCCCTGGCCCAAACAATTGTTCGGCCGCCGCCCGAATTTCTTGCTCTGAGCCCGGCAGGCCCGTGTCGAGCAGCACCCACTCGTCGGGGGTGCCGGTTTCGATAAAATACACGTTTACAAAACGCTTGATGCGCAACTGAAATACGCCGGCCGCTACTTGGTTCATCGAATAGGGGAGGAAGTTTACCGGTAGCATACGGCTGCGCGGCGCCCCGGGGTGCGGCGGCCCCTATTTCACGGGCCGGGTCGTGACCGCGCCGGTAGCCTTATCTACCTCAAAAGCCGCCTTGCTGGGCATTCGCTGGGCCCAGTCGGTGCGGGGCACCAGCACCTGCCAATGCGTGCCCACGTCCGCCACGCTGGCCGAGTCGGGCACGTAGCGGGCGGCGTTGGGCAGCGCTTGCACGAAGCGGCCCACGGCGGCGCGGGCCGCCTCGGCGGTGGCCGCGCCTGGGGTGGCAGCCGGGTCGGTAGCGGCCGCGGGGGCGGTGGCCTCAGCCAGCGTGGCATCGGTGGCAGTGGCAGGGGCGGTGGCCGACTGGCAACCGGCTAGGGCCAGTAGCAGTACAGCAGGCAGCAGGAGTTTGGACATGCCGCAAAGCTAGACCCTATGCCCGCCGCCAACTGCCCTGCTTTGTTGTTACTACCTACGTTTCCGCTAGCCAATTTCTCATGTCCCCTACTTCTTCTGCGCCGGTCATCAGCCCCGAGCGCTTGGCCACCGCCTACTCCTACGCTAGTTATCGCCAGCTCATCGACGAGGCGCTGGCCCAGGGCCGCACCACCGGCCCCGAGCAGTCGGCGGAGCTCACCGACTACACCGTGCTCAACGTGCAGCGCATGAGCCGCCTCGACAAAACCGTGAAGCTCCTGCCCGAGCTGGTAGCCGCCGCCACGGGCCTGCGCCAAAACTACATCTGGCTGATTATCACCGAAGGCTGGTGCGGCGACGCCGCCCAGCAAGTGCCCGTGTTCGAGGCCCTGGCCCAGGCCAGCGCCGGCCACCTGCGCACCGCCTACCTGCTGCGCGACGATAACCTCGACCTCGCCGACCGCTACCACACCAACGGCAGCCGCAGCATCCCCAAGCTGGTAGTATTGCGCGCCGACACCCTCACCGAAGTTACCCACTGGGGGCCCCGCCCCGCCGAAGCTCAGGCCCTCATAATCAAGCTGAAAGCCGAAGGCATGGCCCACGACGACTTCATTCGCGAGCTGCACGCCTGGTACGCGCACGACCGCACCCAGGCCACTCAGCACGAGCTGTTGGCGTTATTACAACAGCTTGATTAGCAAATAGTTGTTACCTTCTGGAGGGGGTGGGGTGCCCCATGGAGGGCAATAACTATTTGCTGCTCAATGCCTTTTCCAGCGTCAGCAACGTCAAGAGCTGGCGGGGGCGGCCAAAGCGCGTAGTATCCGGAAACGGCTCGCTTACGCCGGTGCGCTGGTAGCCCCGGCGCTCGTACCAGGCCAGTAGCTCAGCGCGCCCCGCCAATACGCTCATTTTGATGTGGTTGCATCGTTCGCGCTGGGCGTACGCCTCTACGGCCCCGAGTAGCTGCCGGCCCAGGCCGTGCGCCTGCGCCTGGGGGGCTACTGCCAACATGCTGAAGTACAAAGACTTGTTCTGTTGCTCAACGTACACGCAGCCGGCTAGGTAGCCAGCGGCCGTTTCGGCCTTGAGCAGGGTGGCGTGGGGGGCGGTCAGCAGTTCGTGCAGCGTGGCTTCGTCGATGCGGGGGCCTTCGAGCAGGTGGCCCTCGGTGGTCCAGCCAGCGTGGGCGGCCTCGCTGCGGTAGGCCCGGTTGATGACATCGGCCAGGGTAGGCACGTCGGCCGGGGTGGCTGGCCCGATGCGGTAGGTTAGTTTATTCTCCACCTGGCAAAGATAACCGGCTCGCGGTGGCCCACTTGCGGCCGGGTTTGCGCAGTCCTTTCTCCTTTCTTTTCCCCATGAATCTTTCCCAAAACACCATTTTGCTCACGGGTGGGGCCACTGGCATTGGCCTGGCGCTGGCCAAGCGCTTTGCGGCGGCGGGCAGCCAGGTTGTCATTTGCGGGCGGCGGGTCGATAAGCTGCAAGCAGCTCAGCAGCAAGTGCCTGGCCTACACTACTACGCCTGCGACCTGGCCCTGGCCGCCGACCGCGCCGAGCTGGCCCGGCGCGTAGTTGCCGATTTTCCGGCCCTCAACGTGTTGCTCAACAACGCGGGCATCCAAAACCGCTTCCAGGTGGCCGACCTGCCCGCCGACCTCGCCGCCTGGGAGCAGCAGCGCCAGGAAATCGCCATCAACCTGGAGGCCCCCGTGCACCTGGCGGCGCTGTTGCTGCCGCACCTGCGCCAGCGGGCGGCGGCGGCCATCATCAACGTGTCGTCGGGCCTGGCGTTTGCGCCGATGGCGGCCGCACCCATCTACAGCGCCACCAAGGCAGCGCTGCATTCGTTCACGCTGTCGCTGCGGCGGCAGCTGGCCGGTACCAGCGTGCGGGTGCTCGAAATAGTGCCGCCCGCCGTTAATACCGACCTCGGCGGGCCGGGCCTACACACCTGGGCCGTGCCCGTCGATGAGTTTGCCGATAGCATCGTGGCCCGCCTCGCGGCCGGCGAAGAAGAAGTAGGTTTTGGCACGTCGGAGAGCATCCGGCAGGCCACGCGCGCCGAGCTGGATGCCCGCTTCGCGCAAATGAATGGGTAGTTAACTGGGCTGTTATCAATAAGTTGGTGATGAAAACTGCTGCTTAGCCCAACCCTTCACCCTGCGCAAACGCAGCCGATAGGTGGGGCAAAAAGCTGCGGGCTAGCTTGCGGCCCCATCCTAATTACCCGCCACTCTTTCATGCTTCGCCAACTCACTGCCGGCCGGTGTGCGCTGCTACTAGAGCGTGAGGACAATTAGAGTCAAGTTTATTTATCTAAGCCAATCTAACATTGCCCCAATGTGCCAGAAGGCCAGGAAAGAAACGACGGTTTTTTCGTAGCGTGTGGCTAAGCGCCGGTACTGCTTAAGGCGGCCGAAAAAGCGCTCGATTTTGTTGCGGTCCCGATAGGTTTCCGCGTCCATATCGAGGGGTTTCACCCGATTGGGGTGGCTGGGAATAACGGCTTCGATGTGGTGCTGGGCACAGTAAGCGCGGTTTTCATCGCTGTCATAGGCGGTATCGGCCACCACCTTGCCCGGTTGCAGGCCAGCCAGCAGGAGCTGGGTTTGCGGGCAGTCGCCGGCCTGTCCGCCGGTGGCAATCAGGCGCACGGCGTTGCCTAAAGCCTCGGTGCAGGCGTGAATCTTGGTGCCGATACCCCCGCGGCTGCGGCCAAGGCACTCGGTTTCGGGGTCACTTTTTTTTGGCCGGCCGAATGCTGGTGCGCCCGCACGACGGTCGAATCGAGCATGACCCATTCCAATTCCGGCGCTTGCAAGGCCAAAAAGGCGCGTTCCCACACACCTTTTTGGGCCAGCCGGCGGAAGCGGCGGCAGACCGAATTAGCCTTGCCGAAACGCTCGGGCAGGTCGGCCCAGGGGCAGCCGGTCCGCATTATCCAAATGATAGCGTTGAAAAACAGGCGGTTATCTTTGGCCGTTACGCCGCAATCGGTGGCTTTACCGGATAAGAGCGGGGATACGGCCTCCCATTGGCGGTCGGTTATTTCATGACGGCGCATATAATTTAATGCTTAACTTATTTGATATAACCTGAAGCTAGGCAAAGGTAATTGTCCTCACGCTCTAGCGCTTCATTTTTTGGAGGTTTACTTCCGAATGAGCGCGCCCGCCTGCTTCTCGAACTGCTGAATAAGGCGCTGCATCACCTGGTCAATGGCCTGTTCAGTAAGGGTTTGCGTAGCGTCTTGCAGCAGGAAGCTGACCGAGTACGACTTCTTGCCTGCTTCGAGGCGGTCGCCTTCGTAGGTGTCGAACACGTTGAGGCCTTGCAGCAGTTTCTTCTCGGTGCGCTGCGCAATGGTGCGCAACTGCTCGAAGGTCACGGCCTTATCCACTACCAGCGACAGGTCGCGGCGCACCTCTGGGAACTTGGGCAGCTCGCGGGCGGTGAGGGTGGCCTTGTACTTTTTGAGCAGCCACTCCCAGTCCAGCTCGGCATACCACACGGGCTGGCTCACGTCGAGGCGCTTGAGCACGGCCGGCGATACGGCCCCCACGTTGCCAATAGGCTGATTTTGAACCAGTAGCGCGAGGCCACCGGCCAGGTACGGGTGTTGCGTGGGCTGCGGCGCGGCCTGCGGGTGGCCCAGCGCCGCCAGCACCTGCTGCGCGGCCCCGGCCGCGTCGTGGAACGTGGCTTTTTGGGTGGGGTGCTGCCAGGTTTCGGCGGTGGCGGCCCCAGTGAGCCAGATGCCGAGCACGGTTTTTTCCTGGTACTTGCCGGCGGCGGTGCGCTGGTAGGTTTTGCCAAACTCGTAGAGCTTGAGGTCGCGCTGGCGGCGGTTGAGGTTGTGGCGCACCACCTCCAGGCCCGAGTGCAGCAGCGCGGGCCGCATCACGTTGAGGTCCTGGCTGTTATAATTCAGGATACGCACCAGCGTTTCGTCGGGCGCGTCGGCTTGCTCGAAGTACTGCGAGTTGGTGAGCGAGTTGGTGATGATTTCCGAAAAGCCCTGGCCGCTGAGCAGGCTGGCCACTTTCTGGCGCACCACCTCGGGGTCGGGGTTGGGGAAGGGCGACAGGAACGAGGCCGAGTTATAAGGCTTCAGGGCCACGTTATTGAAGCCGTAGATGCGCAGGATTTCTTCGATAATATCGGCCTCACGCGTCACATCTACCTTATAAGGAGGCACTTGCAGCAGCCACTCCGTGGTGCCGTTTTGAGTCGTTTCCTCTTCAATCGTGATACCCAGCCCTTCCAGGATTTCGCGGATGCGCTCCTCCCCTATTTCCTGGCCGATGAGCTTGGCCACGCGGTCGAGGCGCAGGCGCACCTGGTTGTTGGGGATGAGGTGCGGAAACTCGTCCACCACCGGCGCGGCGATGCGGGCCCCGGCTACTTCTTGCAGCAGCAGGGCGGCGCGCTTGAGGGCCGTGGGCACCATGTACGGGTCGGTGCCGCGCTCAAAGCGGAACGAAGCATCAGTTTTGAGGCCGTGGGCCTGGCTGGTACGGCGCACCACGGCGGGCGCGAAGTAGGCGCTTTCCAGAAATACGCGGGTGGTGCCCTCGCCCACGCCCGAGGTTTTGCCGCCGAACACGCCGGCCAGGGCCATGGGCGCGCCGTTGGTGTCGGCAATCACGAGGTCGTCGGCGCTGAGGGTGCGCGCCACATTGTCGAGGGTCACGAAATACTCGCCGGCTTCGGCGCGCTTCACCCGAATTTTATTGCCCGTGATGGCCGCCGCGTCGAAGGCGTGCAGGGGCTGGCCCAACTCGTGCAGCACGAAATTGGTCACGTCCACCACGTTATTAATCGGCGAGAGGCCAATGCTGCGCAGGCGGCGCTGGAGCCACTCGGGCGAGGGACCAACCCGCACATTATCAAGCAACAAGCCAGCGTAGCGCGGGCAAGCCTGGTCGTCTTCAATAACTACCGTGATGTTGTCGCCGCTGGTGGGTGCGGCAAATTCGCGCACGCTGGGCAGGTGGGCGGGCTGGCCCAGCAGGGCGCGCAGCTCGCGGGCCACGCCGTAGTGCGAGGCGGCATCGGCGCGGTTGGGCGTGAGGCCGATTTCGAATATCGTGTCGGTGCCCAGGCCGAAGTAGTCGGCGGCGGGCGTGCCGTCGGGCAGGTCGGTGGTGAGCACCAGTATGCCGGCGTGCGACTCACCCAGGCCAATTTCATCCTCGGCGCAAATCATACCTTCGGAGGCCGCCCCCCGGATTTTCGATTTCTTGATTTTGAAGGGCTCGCCGGTGCTGGGGTACAGCGTGGCGCCTTCCAGGGCCACTACCACGCGCTGGCCGGCGGCCACGTTGGGGGCGCCGCACACGATTTGGCGGGGCGTTTCGTCGCCCACGGCCACGGTGGTGAGACTCAGCTTGTCGGCGTCGGGGTGGCGCTCGCAGGTGAGCACGGTGCCCAGCACCAGGCCGCGCAGGCCGCCAGGGATGCTTTCAAAGTCTTCCAGGCCCTCCACCTCGAGGCCGGAGCCGGTGAGCAGGGCGGCCACTTCATTGGCGGGCAGCGCGGTGGGGAATAGGGTTTTGAGCCAGTCGAAGGAGATAGTCATGCTTAAAAAACGTCGGCGCTGGAGGGGCCGGGCGCGGGCGGCAAAGGTACGGGCTGGCTGGGTGCTCCCCTAAGCGCGTGGGCTTTCGCTAGCTGGAAGCGGCCAGCCAGCTACGCCAGCTTACTAACGCCACATTACTTCCTGAATAAGCCTTGACCATCAAGTACATTGAGTTTATTAAGCCGCCCGAGACTGCCGGTTCACCTAAGCCCCCTCTGCCCGATGCTGCCTACCTATTTTGCGCCCCACCCGGCGCTGCTGGAGTACATCGACAGCGTTTTTGTGCTCGATTTTGACTTCACAGCGGGTAGTGGCTTATCGCCCATCTACCCGTTTATGCCCACGCACAATCGGTTTTTATGTTTTTACCTGCAAGACCAGGTGCAGGTAAAAAAGCAATGGGATAGCGATTTTACCACCCGCGCCCGGTCCATCATCATCGGGCCGCAGCTCACGCCCGTAACCCTTAACCTGGGCCAGCATCACCAGGCCGTAGTAGTGAACCTGAAGCCCGCCGGCATGTACCGGCTGCTGGGCATTCCGATGACCGAACTAGTTGATTGTGATTATGATGCGCGCCTGGTAATGGGCCCCGAGATTGACGAGCTGCTCGACCGCCTGCACGACGGCCGCACCCCCGCCGAGCGCAACGCCACTACCCAGCGCTACCTGCTGGGCAAGCTGGCGCAACTCAAGCCGCTGCTGCCCTTCGACCTGGCCATGCTGCGCCAGGTGCGGGCCAGCGGCAACCTGCCCATCGAGCGCGTAGCCGCCGACGCCTGCCTGAGCGTGCGGCAGTTCGAGCGCAAGTCATATGAGCGGCTGGGCCTCTCGCCCAAGGTATATAGCCGCATGATTCGGTTTTCGCACGCTTATAAATACAAGGAAAGCGCGCCGCATACCTCCTGGACGGAAATTGCCCACCGCTGCGGCTACTTCGACCAGATGCACTTTATCCGCGATTTCAAGGCCTTCGCCGGCTTTGCGCCGGGCCTGCTGAAGGAGGCCGAAATTGAACATTCGGTACTTTTTCGCAAGATGGAAGACTTGGCGATTTCGTTCTGAGCGGTACCGACAGCAGCGGCCGCCGCCGGCTCTAGCTTACCCGGTACTCCAAGCACTCCTGGCAAAGTGGCTAATAAAGCGCCACCATTGCCTGCACATATATTTGCAAGTAAACACGTTGAGTACCCTGTCTTTCCTACCTCAATCAAGGCTAGGACTTGCGCGAAACGGCCTTACTTGTAAATATCGAAGCGCGTGAGCGGCACCCGGCCGAAGCTTTTGGCAGTGGTGGCCGCGGTGGTGCCGTGCGCGGGGTCGAGGGCCTGGAACCGCTCGCTGCCGTCGCGGTGCAGCAGCCAGGTACGGCCGGCCGGGTCGTACCTGAACGTCACGTAGCGCGTCCAGCGCTGGGCGCTGCCGCCGTAGTGCTCCACCGTGAAGTAGCCTTTTTTGATGGTCAGGCCCACAAACGGGTCGCCCATCATGCCGCCGCAGTCGATGCAGTACACGGCATTGTCGGTGCGGGCAGCCAGGGTGTAGGTGCCGCCCGTGCCGCCCACAAACACCAGTAGCGGCCGCTTGGTGGGGTGGTCTGCCACATCGGAGGTCTTTTGCTCATTGGGCTTGTTCAGCACCACCAGCCAGTCGGGCAGTGCGTCGCGGTTCAGGTCGCCCTGCGCGGCATCGAGCACGGCGTAGCCGGCCGGCAGCGCGCGGCGAATGGCGGCGGGCAGCGGTGGCACCGGGGCGCGCGGCGCTTGGGAAGGGCTGGCAAGCAGCAGCCAGCTCAAACAGCAGAAAATCAGTTCCACAAGAGGTAATACGCGTGTGATTAAAGCTAAAACCGTGCGGCCGACCAACCTGGAAACCGCTCTGGCTGCATGAGGGCTGCATGCTGGCACCGCCGCCGTGGGCTCCAGCCGATGAAGGACAAAACAAAGCGCACTGGCCCTTACAAGACAAAATCGGCATCAACCATCCGAATGCTGTGGGAGCCGCGCTCGGGGTAGTGGTGGGAGGAGCCCAGGTGCCTGGCCTGGCCACCGTGAGCGGCCAGGCACGCAAGTACGGCCGGGGTGAGGGCAGCAGTGTTGGTATAGCGCAGGGGCTGGCCCCCCACGCCCTGGCGGCCATTACCAAAAAACACTATCAGGTTGGTTTGGAACGATATTCTATGGTCGAAATAATACAGCGCATTGAGGGCAAATTGCCCGCATAGCGCATCGAGCGCGGTCAGAAAATCAGCTTGGCGGGCCAGCGGCAGGTGGCAGTCGAGGCGCAGCAGCGCTACCCCGGCCCTGTGCAGCCGCGGCGCGGTGCTCACGGCTTGCAGCAGGCCGCAGCCGGAGCGATAGGGCGGCGTGGGGTCGTGCGGCACGGCTAGGCGCAGCAGCGGCGTATCGGCGGGCAGCAGCTCGGTGGTGGGCGTGGCTTGCTGCTGGCGCAGTACCTTTTCCAGCTCGCCAGCCACGTGAAAGGCGTAGTCGGGCAGGGCGTAGTCGCCCAGGGCGAGGCGTAGCAGGGGGCCGTGCACCTTCCCGAAGAGGTACCCGCCGGGGTAGCGGGCGGCCACGGCGCGCACTTCGGCCAGCAGGGCGGCGGGGGCGGGGGAGCGCACGGTGGCCGTTAGCTCGGCGGGGCCGTCGGCGTGCCCGCCCAAACCCGGCCGGAAGGCAAAGAAGTCAAACTGATACAGGCCTTCCGGAAAGCCGTAGTACCAATAGACACCGAGGAGCATAAGCGCGGGGAAATAACTAGTTGCCCCGCCTGGTACGCGCGCGGGCCAGCCCGCGTTGGCGGGCCAGTGACCTTGCCGGCCGCTGCGGGGTAAAGCCGCAGGAAGCATCCACCGCTTTTCGTATTTTCGTACGGGCTCAGGGTCGCCAGCGGCCCAGCTGTTTCCTCCCTGGCTATGCCCGTTGACCCCACACCCGCCCACACTGAGCAAGAGCTGCTGGAGCGCTACGCCGCCCTGGCCTACGACCGGCAAACCGACCTGCACGAAGTCATTGGCGACAATGACTGGAACGCCGATATGAACCTCGGTACCATCTCCTTTGGTCCTCAGCTGGTTTTTCCAATCCAGGTGCTGGGCACGTTCTCGCACGTAGCTGAAACGTGGCTGTGGGCCTGGGCCGATGCGCAATCCAACCTGCCGCCGCAGCTGCTGAGCCAGGCTCAGCAGCTGCGGGAATATGGGGAGCAGCACGGCATTGAGCTGCTCACGGCCCCTGATTTTGATGCGACCACGCAGGATTTGCATGTTATCGGCTCCATTGCCTCGGGCATGTTTGGGGCCAGCGGCTACTATCTGGCCAACTACGGCCAGGGCACGCTGGTGGTGACCATCAAAAGCGAGCAGATTGACTAGGTGTCCAAAAATGACTTCGCCCGCACTACGTCCACATTCTCTCAAGTCATTTCCGTGTATGAGATGCGCCACCGGCCGGCCTTCCTCCATTACCTCACCCAGAAGGGCTATTCGGCCACCGAAACCGCCGACACGGTAAGCGCGGCCGTGGACTCCGGCACGCTCACCGCTACCTTCAATGACCTCGGCCGGATGACCAGTCTAAAAGGTAACAATAATAGTTAATTTGTTGAATTACAATTAATTAACTATCTATTACCGCGGCTAGTTGCACTAAAGCTTGCGCCCCGGATGGCGGCCCAGTCCCGCCGCCCGGAGTAGCAATACTGGCGAGGTGCGGCCCAGCTGCACATAGCTTTCGGAGCTACTCACAGCCACTGCGTTAGCCGAAGAATATATTCCGACCGCCCCCACCAAAAAGGAGTTGTGCGGGGGTTCAGCGGGCCAGCTGCCGCAGGATGGTTTGGTCGGTAATCTTATCATCGTCCAGCAGCAGCAGGGCTTTACTGAGGATGATGGACAGCACGGCATCGCCTTCGAAGGGCAGAAATACGCCGCTCTCGTCCACAGCCTTGGCCGAGTTGTCGGGCACAATGCAGAGGTACTGGTCGTTGGGCTCCATCAAAATATTGCCGCTGCCGAGGTGGATTTTATAAGTGCGCAGCTTACCCTGCACCACCAAAAACTTGTCGGTAAGGGTGCTGGCTTTGCCGATTTTGAGGCGGGGTACCAGGCGCGCCAGGGCCAGCCGGCGGGTTTTGGCCACCTCGCTCAGGTCGCCGAAGCTGTAGTTTTCCCAGTAGTGGTGAAACTGAGCCAGGCCGCCGTTGTCGCGCCACTGCGGGTCGTTGCCCACGCTGGCCACGCCCACAAACAGGTCCACATCGCGCATCACCTCCGAAAAAACCAGCGGCGGCACCTCGGGCAGCGGCACCGGTTCGCCTGCGCGCACGAAGCGCACCTGGTCGGTGCGCACGTAGTGGTAGATGCCGGCGTCGCTCCACTCGTCTTCGGCGTTCACGGCGCTCACCCAGTACTCGGCCGCGAGGCCATGGGCGGGCAGGGGCAGGCGGGCCGCTTCGGCGTCGTGGCCCGCGCTCTGCACCTTCAGCGCTTGGTAGCGCCAGCCGCGCAGCTTGGCTAAAGCATTGAATTGCTGTTGTTTAAGCACGTGCGCCGCCATGCGGTTGGAGTAAGTGCGGGTGCGCTCCTCAGGCGGTGTGAGCAGGTACACTTCCCGAAAGGCCTGCTTGATGGGCTGCCGCAGCTGCTGCGCTTCGAGCAGCTTGCGCCAGGCCAGCACCTCAGCGGCCGGCACCAGCACGGGGTGCCAAAGCTGGAGCTGGGTATCGGCCGCGGGCGGGGGCACGGGCTGGCCGTGGGCATTCTGCCAGCCCTGGCCCAGGCACAGGGCATCCTGAAACGTACCACCGGGCCGGTGCAGCCGCCAGATGAGCGGGCGGGCCAGCTCGCTCAGCAGCCCGTGGGCGACGTAGTACTGCGCGAACCACGACCAGGCAATGCGACGCTCCTCTACAAAGCTGCGGTTGAGGCGATTGCGCTGGGCGGCATAGGTTTGCTGAGCCTGGGCTTGGGCGGTTTTCAGCTCCCTTAGCTCATCGGCGTGGGTAGCTTTGAGGGCGGCGGGGGCGCTTTTGAGGAGCGTGCCGGCCTGCTGCCACCGCACTTCGGCCTTGCCCCCGCTTAGGATAAGGGTAGCCAGGTAGTCGCCAAAATCCTCCGTTAGCTGGCCGTTTTCGAGCCCGAAATCCGGGGTGGCCATGTCTTCTATTTCGGCCGGGCTCACGCCCAGCGCTGCCGCCGCCTGGGTGATGTGCCGGGCAATGGCTTCCTGCACGTTGGCCTGGCGGATTTTACGGCGCACCCGCGCCAGCGCAGCCACGCCGGGCAGGCCGTTGTGGGCCAGCGCCAGCAGGCAGGCATTGCCCACGCCAGCGGCCAGCGGCCCCTTACCCGAAATATTGCGGAAGCACTTGGCGGCCAGCGTAGTCAGCAGGTCCAGCAGCGGCGGGTCGGCCAGCGGTTGCAGGGTCCAGATGAGGCCTTTCGCCACGGTGGCATTGGCCTCCAGCACGAAGTCCCAGGTCGAATAGTTGTACAATATGCCGTCGCCGTAGTCGTACACCTGTGGCCGCTCCACCACCAGGATATCGGCCACCAGCTGGAGCCAGGCGCGACCTTGCTCGCGCACGGCACCGGGGCCGATGGCGGTAGTGGCCGCGTTCAACTCCTGGCGCAGCCGGGCGGTGGGCTGGCCGGCGGTGGCTTTGGGCCAGCGTTGCAGCAGGCCCAGCCAGGCAGCGGCGCGCGGGTGGGTGCGGTCGAGGCCCGCCACAAACTGGCTGAGCGCCTGGCCCAGCGGGTCGCCATCGGCAAATACCACCACTGGCAGGTCGTCGGTGCCCGCCACCTGGCCCAGTATTTCCTGGGTTTTGAGGTGAATTTTAACCGGGATACCTGTTCTAACCCCTTTGATAGTGGTGCAGGTATGCAGGTGCGCGAGCAGGGCCAGCAGGGGTTGGCTCAGCGGCGCGCGCCTGGCAACCTTGGCTATCTGGCTGAGCGTGGCCAGGGCGGGGAAGCCGTAAAAATCCGTCGGAATTCCCTGCGTGGCATCAAGGCCGTAGCTGACCAGCAGGCGCAGGTAATCGGCTTCCGTGAGGGTGAGCGTCGTGCGCAGCAGGGCGGCCATCACTTCTGCCAGGTCGTAGCTAAGGCGGTGCTCGCCATGCGCGCTCAAGCGGTTGATAACTGCCGGCAGGGCCAGCACCAGCCGGCTTTGGTAGGCCGCGCTCTGGCTGCGCACCGCCTGGTAGGCCGGCAGGTCGGTGAGCTTGGCCTTGTAGCCTTTGGCCAGCAGCTGCGGCAGCAATTCAGCCAGAATAGGGCGCATTTCTAGTGCTTCGGAACTGGTATCATCCAATACGTCAAGCGGATACGAGGCTTTGGCAGTGGCCATGGCGGCGGGGGGGTCAGATTAATGTGGTCTCTAAGTTGGGGTACGTGCCCCGGTCGGCCGGCTACCCCGCGCTTCAGCCCGCCACGAAGGGCGTGAGCGCCCCCACGTGCGTGAGCGTGAGCTGGTGCATGGCCCGGGTGCACGCCACGTAAAGCAAGCCCCTGTCAACCACCGTATTGTAGGTAGCAGCATCGGCAAAGGGCACGATAACTTCGTCAAATTCGAGGCCCTTTGCCAGGTAGGCCGTGGTGATGAGCACGCCCTCCTTGAATGTGCTGGACTCGGCTGTGAGCAGCTGCGCGCCGGGGGCTTGCAGCGCCCGGTGCAGCGCCGCGGCCTGCCGCTGGGTTTTGCAGATGATGCCCAGCGCGTGCTGCCCAGTGCTGGGAAAGGCCGTAACCAGCTGCTGGATAGCCGCTAGCTCCTCGGCCGGGCTGGCGCAATGCAGCACCAAGGGCGCGCGGCCGTGCCGTTCGAGGGGCAGCAGGTCGGGGTTGGGGGTGATGCGCTGGGCGAAGGTCGTGATTTCGACCGTGGAGCGGTAGCTGCGGTGCAGCTGCACGATTTCGGCCTGCGGAAAAACGCGCTCGATGGTTTCGGCCGAGGACGCGCTGTAGGGGTTAACCGTCTGGTTGACATCGCCCAAAATCGTTTTGCGGCACGAAAACAGGCGGGCCAGCACGGCGTAGTGCACGGGGGTATAGTCCTGCATTTCGTCCACCACCAGGTGCTTCACGTGCTCGTAGGCGCTGAGGCCCTCCAGGCGCAGGCGCAGGTAAATGAGGGCAAAAACGTCGGCGTATTCCAGGTTCCGACTCTGCGGGTCGTACTGAAACAGCTCGGGCCGGCCCTGCCAGCGGTAAAAATCGCGGTAGAGGTCCAGTACCTGCGTAAACTTGAACATGCGCGGAATGGCCTCGCCAATGATAGATTTCTCTTCGCCGGTAAGCTTGCGCTGGGTGGCATCGCGCACGTAGGTGCGCACATCCTGGGCCACCAGCGGCGCGCGCTTTAGCAGCGGCACCCGGTGGTAGGCCTTAAACCGACCCAGGATAAACGCCTGGGGCAAGACCAGCCGGCCTAAACGCAAGTCCTTACTAATGAAGTAGTTATTCTCCACGTGCAGCAGGTACTGATTCAGCTGGCGCAGAAACTCGCCCGACGACTTGAACCGGATGCGCTCGATAAACGCGGGGTCGGGGGTTTCGAGCAGCGCGGCCACCTGCTCGAAAAAGGTTTGGAACGGTTGCTGGGAGCCGAGCAAATCGGCGGCCAGCTCCTCCATGCCCAGCTCCGGAATGTGCTCCTCGCCCAGCTCGGGCAGCACGTTGGAGATGTAGTCGGCAAAGACCTTGTTGGGCGAGATGATGAGGACGTCCTTGGCCGTAATCGTGTCGCGGTAGCGGTAGAGCAGAAACGCGATGCGGTGCAGGGCAATCGACGTTTTGCCCGAGCCGGCCACGCCCTGAATCACCATCACGGAGGCAGTTTCGTTGCGAATCACCGCGTTCTGGTCGCGCTGAATGGTGGCCACGATGTTCTTCATCTTATCGTCCGACGACTTGGCCAGCTCGCGCTGCAACACGTCGTCGTGGATGTTGACGTCGTTTTCGAGCACAAATTCCAGCTGGCCATCGCGGATGCGGTACTGCCGCTTGAGGCCGATGGTGCCCTCCACGCGGCCGGCCGGGGTGGTGTAGGCGGCCTCGCCCAGCTCATAGTCGTAGAACATGGACGAGATGGGCGCCCGCCAATCGTAGATTAAATTCTGGCGCTGCTGCTCGTCCATAAACGAGTACACGCCGATGTATATCGGCAGGCTGGCCTGGCCCTGGGCAGCAAAATCGAGGCGGCCAAAGTAGGGCGACTGCCCCAGCTTAAGCAGCCGGCGCTTGCGGGCCACGGCGGCCTCGCCCGTGAAGGCCATGCGGTTGATGGACTGGTCGGCGGCCACCATGTCGGCATCGTCCATGCCCGACTGGTTCTCGTGGATGTACTGCTTTTTCTCGCGCAGCTCGTTGGAAAACTGCTTCACGGCGTCGTCGCCGCGCCGGATGGCGAGGGTCAGCTTCTCCTTAATTTCTTCTAGGTAGGCTCTTTCGGCTTGTTCCAGTGTGCTCATCCCGGGGGTAGGGTTTGGGTAGTGGGCCGCAAAGGTGCGGGCAAATACTGGTCTGGGACGTACGGCCGCCCTTCGCGGGCACCCCGAACAATGTCGCATTTATACTATCCGCCAAGACTCCGTGCCGATACTTTTGGGCCATAGTTCGCTCACTCCTCTCTGCTATTCTCATGAAAGCTTTCTTGCTTACTTTCAGCGCCTTAGCGCTGCTAACCACCCCCGCGGCCGCGCAGCTGGCCACCACTGCCAAGCGCCCAGCCGTGGTAGCCAGCAGCACCCCCACCGCCGACGAGCAGCTGTTTACCGGCCTCGTTGAGCAGCTGGGCACCGCTATTCAAAAGCACGACATGGCGGCCATGGCCGGTTACATGGCCCCCGAATACGTGCACTACAACCCCAGCAACAGCAGCGGCAACCGCACCGAAGAGCTGGCTTACCTCGATAAATGGGGCCCCACTACCGTGAAGCTGGTAGGCCCCGTGAAGGTGAACCGCTACGGCAACGCGGCCGTGACGGTATCGACCAGCAACTTTAGCGGCGTGGAAAACGGCAAGGCCTTCAGCAACACCATGCAGATGATGATAGCCTGGGTGCTGCGCGATGGCAAGTGGCAGATGGCCGTGGTGCAGTCGAAAATGCTGCCCGCTTAACCAGGCTCTTTGACACACAGTATGTAGATAAAATACTGTGCGTCAATATTTTACCTACCTACTCGCTCTACCTTATGAAAACTACTTGGTTGACACTGCTGGCCCTGGCGGGGCCGGCAACCGCGTGCCCCGCGCAGGCCCAGGGCGTGCCGGCCACGCCAGTGCGGCCCGTTACGGACACCTATTTTGGCCGGCCCGTGGTGGATAACTACCGCTGGCTGGCAGACACCAAAATCCCCGGAACGCTGGCCTGGCTCAAGGCCCCGTCAACGCCTCGAGTTTGGCACCGTGAAGGGCTCGGCCCAATGCGCCGGCCTCTACGAAATGGACGCCTTCCAGCACGTGCGGGCGGGCACCAACTACCCGGCCGTGCTCTGCGTAGGCGGCATGAACGACCCGCGCTTGATTGTGTGGCCGCCCGGCAAGTTTGCCGCCGCGCTGCAAGCCGCCAGCACCTCGGGCAAGCCCGTGCTGCTGCAAGCCAACTACGGCAACGGCCACTTTACCGAAGACAAGCAGGTGGCTTTCCGCAACTTCGCCACCATGTACGCCTTCGCCCTGTGGCAAGCCGGACACCCTGATTTTCAGCCCGCTACGCAAGCCATGAAATAGGGCTTACCGGTCCTGCTGCCGGGCGGAGTTCCAGCCGGCTCAGGGCTGCGCCAACTGCTCGCCGGCCCGCACGGCCACCGTGAGGCGGTTGTCGGCGGGCGGCTTGGGGCAGCTATACTCGTGGTTATAAGCGCAAAAAGGGCTGTAGGCTGTGTTAAAATCGAGGGTGATTTCGGTGGCATCGGGCGCGGGCAGCGGCAGGTCGATATAGCGGCCGCCGGCGTAGGTCTGCTGGCCGTTGGTGGGGTCGGTGAAGGGCAGAAACAGCTCGTTCGTGCTGCCCTGCTTTTGCAGCAGCACCAGCTTTTGGACCTGGCCGCCCAGCTCAAACTCGGCGGTGCCCCAGCGCACGTAGGCATCGGCCGAGCCGCGGGTGAGGGCCAGCGGCAGCGGGGCCAGCACGGCCGCCCGCGCCAGGCGCGCCACCACGCGGTAGGCGGCATCGGGCCCGTAGTAGCGCAGCCCCGCAAACGCCGCCCGCTGCCCCGCCAGAATGGGCGAGGTATCGGCCGTGCGAAAAGCGGCGTCCTTCTGCTGCCGCGCCTGGCGCACCTGGGCCAGATAGGCCGGGTCGGGGGCGCTGGCGGGTTGGGCCGCGGGCTGGGTATCTGACCAACTATAGAAGAGCAGGGCCAACACCGCCAGCAAGCCCAAAGGCAACAAAATTTTACGCATAGTGCAATGTAGCGTAAGCTTCAGCTTGCGAGCGAGCGCCAGCGAGCAGGCATAACCGCGCCGATTGGCAGTAATGTAGCGTAAGCTTCAGCTTGCGAGCGAGCGCCAGCGAGCAGGCATAACTGCGCCAACCGGCCCAACCGCAAGCTGCTCGCTGGCGCTCGCTCGCAAGCTAAAGCTTACGCTACAGCATACCCTCGTCGGCGAAGCTGTAGTAGCCATTGTCGGTATAAATGAGGTGGTCGAGGATGGGCAGGTCGAGAAAATTACCGGCTTCCTTGAGCTTTTTGGTGAGGGAGATATCGGCGCCGCTGGGCTGGCGGTTGCCGCTGGGGTGGTTGTGCACCAGAATAATGCTACTGGCCAGGTTTTCGAGGGCGTGCTTGAAAATGAGCTTGGGGTCGGCCACGGTGCCGGCCACGCCGCCGCTGCTGATTTTTTCCTGCCGCATCACCACGTTGGCCCGGTTGAGCAAAATCACCCAAAACTCCTCGTGGGGAAGGTCTTGCAGCGCCGGCCGCACCAGCTGGTAAATATCGCGCGAGCTGGCGATGGTGGTGCGCCGGCCCGCGCCCTGCTCCTTGCGGCGGCGGCCCAGCTCCAGGGCCGCCACCACGGCAATGGCCTTGGCCGGCCCCACGCCGGGGTGGCGACACAATTGCTTGATGCTGAGGCGCGCCAGCTCATTGAGGTCATTATCAACGGCTTGCAGCATCAGCATGCCCACATCGACGGCCGTGAGCTTGGTGGTGCCCGAGCCCAGCAGAATGGCAATCAGCTCGGCGTCGGAGAGGGCGGCGCGGCCCTTCTGCACCATTTTTTCGCGGGGGCGGTCTTCCTCGGCCCAGCTTTTGATGCCGAAGCTGGCGGGCGGGGTGTAGGGCGCGGCGGCGGGCAAGTCGTCGTCGTTATCGGGGGGCAGCGGGGCAGCAGAAAGCATTAGGGGGCTGAATTATAGCGGCAATGTAAAATAAAACCGTCGGCTGCCCGTCAGCCCGGCCGGCCGCCGCGCCTCGCCAAACCTAAAGCGAGGGCCGGCCGTTTGGCTTTTCGTATGCAGAACCGACTTGTTTTCTGGGCAATATTCTTGCTGATAATCGCGGCCGAGGCCTACGGCTTCGTGGCCGTGCGCACGGCCCTCAACCTCACTTCGCTAGCCGCCCGGCGCGGCTTTGCGCTCAGCTACTGGGCCCTCACGCTGGGGCTGTGGGCGCTGTGCTTCTGGGCGGCCGCTACCCGCCACGATGGCGCCATCGAGCTCAAGAGCTACCTGCTGGGCGTGCCGCTGGTGCTGCTGGCTGCCAAGCTGATAGTCGTTTTTCCGATGCTATTCGAAGACCTGACCCGGCTGGCGCGCTGGGCGGCGCGGGGCTTTGCCAGCGATGCGGCGGCCGGGCCGGGGGCCACGCCGCTCACGCGCAGCCAGTTTATCAGCCGGCTGGCGCTGGGGCTGGGCGCGGTGCCACTACTGGCGCTCATCTGGGGCATGGTGAAGGGGAAAACCGACTACCAGGTGCGCCGCGTAGTACTGCGCTACCCCAATTTGCCGGCCTCGTTCGATGGGTTTAAAATTCTGCAAATCTCTGACTTGCACACGGGCTCCTTCAACGGCAACACCGAGCCCATGCGCCGCGCCGTGGCCATTATCAATGCCCAGAAAGCCGACCTCATCGTGATGACCGGCGACCTCGTGAACGACCGCGCCCCCGAAGTGGAGCCGCACATCGAGGCGCTGGCGGGCATCGTATCGGAGCTGCCCATTTTCTCCATCCTCGGCAACCACGACTACGGCGACTACGTGCAGTGGCCCAGCCCGGAGGCCAAGCGCGAAAACCTGCAACGCCTGGCCCGCAACCACGCCAAAATAGGCTGGCGGCTGCTGCTCGATGAAAGCCACACCATCCGGCGCGGCACCGACGAGCTGGCCGTGCTGGGCGTGCAAAACTGGAGCGCCCACCGCAACTTTCCCAAGCACGGCAACCTGGCCCGGGCCCACGCCGCCAGCGGCCAAGCCCCGTTCAAGCTGCTACTCTCGCACGACCCTTCGCACTGGGAAGCGCAGGTGCTTGATTACCAAGATGTTGACCTTACACTCAGTGGCCACACCCACGGCATGCAATTCGGCGTGAACCTGCCGGGCCTCAAGTGGAGCCCCGTGCAGTACTCCTACCCGCAGTGGGCCGGCCTGTATGAGCAAGGTCGCCAAAAGCTGTACGTGAACGTGGGCCTGGGCTACCTCGGCTTCCCCGGCCGGGTGGGCTTTTTGCCCGAGATAACGCTGCTGGAGCTGCGCCGGGCGTAGGCCGGGCGGGGCGCGGGCAAAACAAGGCGGGCCCAGCCCCCAAACCACCGCTCACCAAGGGCCCGGGCCAGCGCAGGGCGCCGCCGGCAGCAGGGCCGCCCGCCCGCCCACCAGGCGGCAAAAACTCGCCGTTAGTCTGCAAAAAACCCGCGTCTGCAACGGCGCGGGTTTTTTTTGCCTCATTTGGTGGCAGCTTTGTAGGGAAGTTGCGTTAAATGAGTTGTGTTTTTACCGGTAGCCCCTTTGTTTTTTAAACGCATTCTGCTGTTTGTCAGCCTCTTATTCCTGTTTGCCCTGGCGACTACGCGGGCGTGGGCGCAGGCCGGCAGCCCCTCGCCCACGGTGCGGGTGAGCGGCACGGTTTCGGCGGCGGCGAGCAAGCAGGGCATTGCAGGGGCTACGGTACTGGTAGAGCGCACGCGCCGCGGGGTGGCGGCGGGGGTTGAAGGCGATTTTTTCATCATCGCCCTGCCCACCGACACGCTGCTCTTCCGGGCGGTGGGCTACAAGCCGCACCGCGTGGTGCTGGGCGGCACCACGCTCTCGCAGCTGGTGGTGCAGGTGAAGCTCGACCGCGATTCGGTGCAGCTGGGCGAGGTGCGCGTCACGGCCGACCGGCCCGACCGCGCGGCCATCAACCGGGCGCTGCGCAACATGAAACGCCCCGTGCAGCCGGTAGCCAAAATCCCCAAGAAAGGCCCCAAGCCCAAACCCCTCTTCGCCGTGGACTCCACCGCCCCCAAGGCTGAGGCCCCCACCATCAGCGGCTCCAATGTGGACTGGCTCTACGACCAGTTTTCGCGCCAGGGCAAGGAGCGCCGCAAAGTGCAGGAGCTGGAAGCCCGCGATGCCGCCGAAAAAGCCCGGCAAAAACGCGCCGAGTACAACAAGGCCTTCCGCGACAACCGCGGCTATGAGTAGGCTTTGTTTGGATAATGGGGTGATGGGTGATGAGTAAAAGAGCGTCGTGCTGAACGCAGGGAATCATCTCGTGCGGGACAGTAATCAAACCCGTTGAACAGTTGAGTTAGCACCCCACGCGAAATGCTTTCCTGCGTTCAGCACGACGCTCCTTTTGCATATTTCTCCTTGCATTTTTGCTCATTGCGCCCTGTTAATTATTCATTGCTGTAAACGCGCAGCCTCATTCCGGCGTAAGCATTAGGGAATGAAAATTGGATATCCCTGCGTGAATGAAACGCTGCCGTGCAGTGCGGCCAGCACGTTTCGACTGGCCTCCTACTCGCCCGAGCGTCTGGAGGCGACGGTGGCCGCCAACCTGGCTTGCCTGCGGCAGATACTGGAGTGGAACGTGGCCCACGGGCTACTATTTTTCCGCATTGGCTCGGACGTGGTGCCGTTTGGCTCGCACGAGGTCAATACGTTTCCGTGGCAGGAGCGCTTCGCGGCTGATTTTGAGGCTATTGGCGCGTACGTGCGGCAGCACGGGCTGCGCATCTCGTTTCACCCCGACCAGTTTGTGGTGCTCAACTCGCCCGACCCCGCCATTGTGCGTCGCAGCGTGGAGGAGCTGGTGTACCAAGGCGCAATGCTCGATTTGATGGGGCTCGACTCGACGGCTAAGTTGCAAATCCACGCCGGCGGAGCCTACGGCGACAAGCCCGCGGCCCTGGCCCGCTGGGCTGAAACCTTCCGCACGCTGGTGCCCGAAGCCGTGAAAACCCGCTTGGTGGTGGAGAACGACGACCGCCTCTACAGCCTGCGCGAGTGCCTGGGCCTGCACGAGGTAACGGGCGTGCCCATCCTGTTCGACAACTTCCACCACGAGTGCCTCAACCACGGCGAGCCCATGCGCGAGGCCCTGCGCCTGGCCGCCGCCACCTGGCACCCCACCCGCGACGGCGTGCTGATGATGGACTACAGTTCGCAGGCCCCCGACGAGCGCAAAGGCAAGCATACCGACACCCTGATACCCGAATTATTCGAAAGCTTCCTCACCGACCTCGACGGGCTGGACGTGGATATGATGCTCGAAATCAAGGACAAGGAGGCCAGCGCCGTGCGCGCCGCCCAGCTGCTGCGCGGCCGCGGCCTGCTGCCGCCCATGCCGGCCGGCTACGCGCCCCCGGCATTTGAGCCCCGCCCAGCTAGCCCGGTCACGCCGCCCAAAAAGCGCATTACCAAACCTAAAGCCTAACCGGCTGCTTAGTTTTTCTTTTCTTACCCTTTCTTTTTTCCGATGAATGACCTTCTGCACGCGACCCTCTCGGGGTTGCAAAACGGCCTGACCAGCCTGCCCCTTGGCTCGGCCATGGATAACACCGAAACCTGGCAGCAGCAGTTTCTGCAAAGCGGCCAGCCCGAGTTTCAGGACATTGCCCGCGAAATGGGCAACCTGCAATCGCTGCTTACCAGCGGCAGCCTGAGCGCTACGGCCATCGGCAACTCGCTGGCCATGCTGGGCGACCAAACCAGCCAGGCCAGCCAGCACGCCCCCGCCGATATCAAGGACGACCTGCTGAAGCTGGCCGACACCCTGCGCCGCCACGGCCACGAGCTGCTGGCCCACGCTGCCAAGTAAGCGCCCCACCAAGCACCAACCTAAAAAGGCCGGCCTTCTTTAAGAGAAGGCCGGCCTTTTTACTAACTATTTATTATACAATTAGTTAGCTAAGCTTACGGCTGCGGGCGGCGCTGGTTAACGTTGCTGGAGCTAGAGGCCCGCGTAGGTACTATATCGCTCGACTGTCGCCGGCGCTGCTGCGGAATGAGACCTTGCTCGCGCACGTCGGGCACCGCCGTGGGCGACTGCTCGGGCGTGGCCGCCACGGGCACCCGGCCGTCGGACATGCGGCTGGGCAGGGCATCGTAGCTGCTGGTGGTACGCTGCACCTGCGATGGCCCCTGGATGGTGCTCTGGTTAAGCGCCGGGTTGAGGGGCGGCACCGAGGTTTGGTTTTGGCTGCCGCCGCGCATGGGTGCGGTGGCATCGAAGGGCACCGTTTGGGCGTGCAGCGCGGTGGCCGATAACGCACTGACTACGAGTATAAGTAAGCGTTTCATGGCGAAGATAAAAATAAATGATGACAAGAAAAAAAGCTGGCCGCTCCCAGGGAACAGCCAGCTTTAAGCCTTACGATAGTGGTTGCCAAAAGGCTACTACATCGTGGTTTTGTTCATCGTGCCATCGGCCGATTTGGTCTTCATTTTCGAACCCTTGTTCATGCGGCGGTTGCTGCGCATGGTACCTTTGTCGTTCATGGTACCGGGGGTCATGGTACCGGGGGTCATGGTACCGTTATCCATCGTACCGGTGCTGGTACCGGGGGTCATGGTACCGTTATTCATGGTGCCGGGGGCCATGGTACCCGTAGCGGGGGTGGTCATGGTGCCGGTACCCGTGGTCGAAGGCGTGGTGGTAGGTACAGTCTGGGCCGAAGCAGCGGTAGCACAAAGGGCGAAGGCGGCGGCAAGGAAAAGGGAGGTGGCTTTCATGGTCAGGGGATAGTAAGGTTTAGACTAAATAGCTGGATAGCCTGGCCTTGTACGCAACACCCGCCCCTAGTTGTTGCCTGATTATCAAGAGATTTACACAAACGCGGCGCCCAATCCCAACCATATTCATCAGTTACTCACTAACCCTTAATGACTTACTAGCACATAAGTCAGAAGTTATAATTTTTAAAAAATTACTGCTATTACGCCAACTACCAAGCGCTCAGCTAGTAAACAGCATCCCATCAGGCCTACTGGTTAGCTAATCTTCTCACAATCAGTTTGCTGCATTTTGCAATCACCTGCCGTTGGCGGCGCGCCACCAACGGCAGGTGGTCTTTCTGAGCGCAACGCAGTGGAGCGCGGATGGCCCATATAACCACCCAGTTGCTAACCGCCCTGCTTACTGCCGCCGCCGCCCTTGGTATCGTCATTGTTGATGCTCTTGCGCTGCTTGGTTTGGCTGCCCTGGCCAAAGCGGTAGCTGAAATTGAAGCGGAAGGCGCGCTGGTAGGAGCGGTTTTCGGTGCGCTCGTCGAAGGCCAGCGTGGTGGTGGTGGAGCGGTAGGGCCAGTAGGCGTTGAAGGGGCTGGCGATGTTGAGGCTGAGGTCGGCCTTTTCCTTGAGGAAGGTCTTTTTCACGCCCATCTGGTAGTAAAGGTTGGCCGAGCCGGTGCCCTGGATTTCGGGCGTGGGCAGCGAGGCGTACGTGAAGCCTTGCAGCGTGAGGCCCTTGTCGAACTTATAGGAGGCGTTGACGTTGATGCCCGCCGTGAAGCCCCGGCGCTCGACGTTGAGAAACGGGCTGCGGCGCACGATGTACTGCACATCGGGGCCGGCGCTGAGGTCCATTTTGGCCAGCGGCTTGGCCGAGAGGAACACGTTGAACTGGTAGAAGGTATTGGCCGCCACGTTGGCGAAGGTTTGGGCCGTAATGCTGGGGTCGCTGGGCACGCCGGCGGGCAGCGGCACGCTGGGGTTAGTGGTGGCAAAGCGAATTTGCTCAATGGCGTTGCCGGTGTGGCGCACCGAGGCCGCGGCATTAATAGTGGTAGTCTTGATGGCCGTGCTGTAACTCAGCTCGTACGAGTCGGTTAGCTCGGGGTCGAGGTTGGGGTTGCCGTAGGTGATGTTCTTGGCATCGGAGCGGTCCACGAAGGGGTTGAGGTAGTCGATAAACGGCCGGGTGATGCGGCGGCTGTAGGCAAAGCGCAGGCTGTTGGCGTCGGTGAAGGCGTAGCGGGCGCTGCCGTTGGGCAGCAGCGTGAGGTAGCTGCGCGGCTCAAACGGCGTGGGCGTGGCCCGAAACTCGGCCGCGATGGCCGTGCGCTCCAGGCGGGTGCCGAGGTTGGCGGTAAACTTCTTGCCCACGCCCAGCGAGTAGATGCCGTAGGCCGCCTGCACATCCTGCGAGTAGCTGAAATCGGTGGCGCGCCCGGCCAGCGGCGCAAAGTCGGGGGCCAGGGCCGGCGTGAGGCCATCGACGGTAGCCACGGAGCCCGTGCGCCGAAAAATGGCTTTGAGGCCCACTTCCAGGGCGTTTTTATCGCCGAAGGGCTGGGTGAAATCGGTTTGGAACGTGACCTCGTGGCCGGGGGTGCGGCCGCGGCTGCGCTCGCGGTAGCTGGCCTGGTTGGTTTCGAGGGCCACCAGCGAGTTGTTGTACTGGTCGAAATCGTAGCCGTAGGTGCCGTTGTTGAGCGCGTACTGGGCCAGCGTGCTCCACTCCTTGCGGGCCGTGGCGAAGGTGCGGGTGTAGGTGCCGGTGGCCTCCACGTTGAGCCCGCTAAACAGGTTCTTGGTGTCGCGCAAAAAGAGCTGGTTGGCGGCCGGGTTGAACGAGGTGTAGCGGTTGAGCAGGTTCTGGGTGCTGTTGCCGCCGTAGCCGTTCACCGAGCCGGCCAGCGAAAGCGTGTGGTGCTCGGCGGGGTCGTAGTCGAGGCCCACCGTGCCGTAGTACCAGGCGCCCTTATCGTAAGTGTTACCGCGCTGGCGCAGCGTGTCGGTCCCCAACGCGCTGAAGCCCCGCCGGTCGCGGCTAAAGTCGCCGGGCCGGTACCAGGCCCCCGCGCTGGCCGAGGAGGTGAAGCCCACCTTGCCCTTCTTAAAATTGAGCGACGAGTTGAAGTTGCTGTTGCGGTTGCCGCTGCTGGCTCCCACGCGGCCGTTCAGGCCCTGGTCTACCCCTTTCTTAAGCACGATATTGATGATGCCGGCCGTGCCTTCACCATCGTATTTGGCTGATGGCGTGGTGATTATCTCCACGCTCTGAATCTGCTCGGCCGGAATACTCTTGAGGGCTTCGGCCAGGTTGCGGGCCAGCGTGGGCGAGGGCTTATTGTTGACCAATACCTTGAAATTGCTGGAGCCCCGCATTTTCACGTTGCCGTCGCCATCCACGGCCAGCAGCGGGGCCTTGCGCAGCACGTCCTGGGCGGTGCCGCCGGCGTTGCTCACGTCCTGGTCGGCATTGTACACGAGGCGGTCGGCGCGCACCTCCACCACCGGCTTGCTGCCGATAATGATGGCCTCGCCCAGCGCCTGGGCCGTGGTGGGCAGCTGAAAATTGCTCACCGCCGTGGTGCCCGTGCCCACCACTACGGTGCGGGTGCGGGTGCCGTAGCCCACGTAGCTGGCCCGCAGCCGGAAGGTGCCGGCCGCCAGCTTGGTAAGGCTGAACTTGCCCTGGTCGTCGGCGGCCACGCCGGTAAGGGCTTTGTCGCCGGTAGCCGGCAGCAGCACCACCGTGGCGTAGGCCACCGGCTGGCGGCTTAGCGAGTCGAGCACCGTGCCGGTGAGCGCGCCCGTGGCGGCGGGGGCCGCCGTAGCCGGCGCTTGCGCCGCTGCGGGCCGGGCCGCTACTAGCAACAGCAGAAAAGAGAGTAGCAGTTGAGTACTTGTTTTCATAAATAAATAATTCGGCAGCACGGGTATGCTGCCAGAGATGCCGCTAAGGGCTGATTGGTTGCTTGCCCGGCCAATAGTTTTGAGCCCGCGCAGCCCAGCTACCGCGCGTCGGCCCCAAACGTTACCGCGCCGGGCGGCGCGGGGCATTACCTTATTGTGTTGCATGGCCTGGGGCACTAATTAGAAGGAGCACAAAGGTGCCTGCCTACCCTGGGCCCGGCGCTCCAGACTATGCGTTGGCCCGCCCCAACTTATGATTTGGGACGCACTACCTCGCCGGGGGCCTGGCCGGTGAGCTTCTTGAACACGCGGTTAAACGTTGATTTAGAGTTGAATCCGCTTTCCAGGGCCACGCCTACCAGCGAGTAGTGGGCAAAGCGCGCATCGGCCAGCTTACGGCGCGCCTCCTGCACCCGGTAGGTATTCACGAAGTCGTTGAAGTTCTGCCCGCAGCCCGCATTAATGACCTTGGAGAGCAGCCCGGGGTTGGTGCGCAGGCGCTGGGCCAGCTCAGTAAGGGTGAGCTCGGGCTCCAGCCAGGGCTGCTCGGCGGCCATGAGGGCCAGCAGCTTATTACGCCAGGCCAGCAGCTCGGGTGGCAGGCTGGGCAAGCCGGGCGGCGTGGGCGGCGCAGCACCAGCTGGCGTTTCCGCGGGCTCGGCTGCTACTATACCGTTCCTTATTACCGCGGGGGGCGCCTCAAGTTGGGCCGGGCCGGCGGTGGTTTCCAACGGCACCAGCGCCGCGCTGGGCCCGTCGGGCTGGGCATCGGGGTCGAAGCGCAGGGGGCTGCTGGCCGCCGCGTAGTTGGCCTGAATGCCCACGGCAATGAGGCCGTAGATGAACAGGCCGCGCAGGGCAAAGTAATTCCAGGCCTCCGTGTAGCCGAAATCAAACACCTGGTCCAGCACTTCAAACAACAGGCTCAGGCCCAGGCTGCCCACCTGCAACAGCAGCAGCTGCCGAAACCCGGCAAAGCGCAGGCGCTCGGGGTCAGAGAAGTTATCGTCGAGGTAGCGGGTGTAGCGGCGATAATCTACCAGCACCCACCAGCAGTACACGGGCAGCAGCACGTAGAGCACGTAGCCCACCGGCCGGTTGAGGCCGTCGAGCAGCTCGGCCACGGGCCCCTTGGTACCAAAGTGGTAGGGCAGCGCCCGCCCGCGCAGGCCCCGCCACCAACCCAGGTCGTAGGCCAGGGCCACCCCAAAAAAGGCCACCTTCAGCAGGCCCGGCCCCAGGTGCCACCAGGCGCGGGGCCCCAGCCGAAACTCCTGGCTGGTGAGGCTGCGGAAGTAGAAGTAATAGGCCGGGCCCAGCAGCAGGTTGAGCTGCCAGGGCACGTAGAACATGGCCGTGGAGTAGCCGTCGTGGCTGTCGTACCAGCCCGCAAAGCCCAGCATCCACTGCACAATGGTGAGCGTGGGCAGCACAATGAGCAGCGCCAGCAGGGCATCGGGCCAGGTGCCGCGCCTGGCTGCCCGCGCCAGCAGCCAGGCCGTGGCTACTATACCCGGCACCACAAACGGCAACAGCAGGGCGCTACGGGGACCAAACTGGAACAACATGGCCACAAAAGTACGCCGCGCCTACCCAGGCTTTCCGACTATATTCGCTTAGCTTTGGGCTACCCCGCCCCGCTTTTTCTGGCCCCCATGCACATCCTGCGCCACGTTGACCTCACCCGCATTTTCTTCGTCGATATTGAGACCGTGCCCGGCCACGCTACCCACGCCGAGCTGCCCGAAACCCACCAGCCGCTGTGGCAAAAATTCTGCGATAAGCGCCACGCCAAGGAGCTGGCCGAGGGCCAGACGCACGCCGAGCTGTTCCGCAACGGCGGCCTCTACGCCGAGTTTGGCAAGGTGGTGTGCATTTCGGTGGGCTACTTCCGGCCGCTGAAGGACGAGACGCTGGAATTCCGCACCAAGTCGTTTGCCGCCGACGACGAGTGCGAGGTGCTGCGCAGCTTCGGGCAGTTTTTGGCGCGCTACGCACCCTACGGCCCCGCCCGCTACGCCAAGCTCGACACGGCCACCCCCGACGGCAGCTTTCTGTGCGCCCACAACGGCCGCGAGTTCGACTACGGCTACCTGGGCCGGCGCCTGCTCATTTGCGGGCAGCCCATTCCGCCCATGCTCGACGTGGCCGGCCACAAGCCCTGGGACCTGCCCCACCTGCTCGACACCATGGACCTCTGGAAATTTGGCGATAACAAGGGCCACATCTCGCTGCCGCTGCTAGCCGGCGTTTTCGGCATCCCATCGCCGAAGGACGATATCGACGGCTCGCAGGTGGGGCACACCTACTGGGTCGAGAAAAATTTGCAGCGAATCGTTACGTACTGCGAAAAAGACGTTATCGCCACGGCCCGCGTGTACTTGCACTACGCTGGGCTAAAGGAGCTGTGGCCCGAAGTGCAGCTCACGCAAACGCCCTGGCTAAACACCCAAAGCACTGTTGCACCAGTCTAACGGCTGCTTATCCACCAGCCCGCTGGCCTACTACCGCCTGAGCCAGGAAGAGGGGCCGTGCGCCACGCCCACTGCGTGGCGCGGTGAGCCTACAAGGCAGCATTTGCTGCATTAAATAAGCCGGGGGCGGCGGCGCGGCGGCGGGGTAACCCCAACTGCCACGCCGCTGCCCCCGGCTTGCCTACAAGCTCTGCTATAGGCACTTAACCAGCGTCTTATGGTGCATAACTTGCGATAATGCCTGAAAAGCAGTTGCTTTGCTTAGGCATTTCACAGGGAAAGCCAACCACAGGGAGCATGAATACGCCTTTTTTTCGTTGGCTGCCGCTGCTGGGACTGCTGCTCTTTGCCGGGCTGGTGGTGGGGCTGGTGCGGCCGCCGCGCCCGGTGCCGGCCACTGCGCCAGCCACCGAGTTTTCGGCCGCCCGCGCCCTGGCCGATGTGGCCGTGGTGGCCCGCCAGCCCCACCCGCTCGGCTCGCCGGCCCAGGCGGCCGTGCGCGACTACCTGCTGCGCCGCTGCCGGGCGCTGGGCGTAGCCGCTACCGTGCAGGATACCAGTCTTTTAGTAGCTGACCACGGCCAGGTTACGGCCGCCCGCATCCAGAATGTGGTGGCCCGCTTGCCGGGCCGGCAGCCGGGCGGCAAGGCCGTGCTGGTGCTGGCCCACTACGACTCGCAGCCCCACACGCCCGGGGCCGGCGACGATGGCGCGGGCGTGGCGGCCATGCTCGAAACCCTGCGGGCGCTGCGGGCCGGCCCACCACTGGCCAACGACGTTATCTGGCTGTTCAGCGATGGCGAGGAGGCCGGCTTGCTGGGGGCCCGCGCCTTCGCCGCCGACACGGCCCGCCTGCGCCGCGCGGTGGGCGTAGCCCTCAACTTCGAGGGCCGGGGCAACGCCGGGCCCAGCCTCACCTTCGAGGTAAGCCCCAATAATGGCTGGGTGATGCGCGAATACGCCCAGGCCGCGCCCGCGCCCATCGCGTCGTCGCTGTTTTACGAAGCCTACCGGCACTTGCCCAATAATACCGACTTCACGCCGCTGCGCCAGGCCGGCCTCACGGGGCTCAACTTCGCCTTTGTGGCCGGCTACCCCTTTTACCACAGCCCGGCCGACACGCCCGGCCACCTCAGCCTGGGCTCGCTGCAACACCACGGCTCCGCCATGCTAAGCCTGGTGCGGCACTTCAGCAGCATTTCGCTGGCTCACACCAAGGGCCCCGACGAAACATTTTTCAACCCCCTGGGCACCTGGTTGGTGCACTACCCGGCCAGCTGGAACCTGGGCATTTCGGCCTTCACCATCCTGTTGCTAATCAGCGTTTTAGCATTGGCTAACTTTCGGAGTAGCCTGGGCTGGGGCAGCTTGCTGGGCGGGGCGCTGGCCTGGCTGGGCGGGCTGCTGCTGCTGCTGGCGGCGGGCTGGGGCCTGCTGGCGCTGGTAGCCGCCGCCTACCCGCAGTACGGCGCGTTCTACGACCGGGCGGCCTACAACGCGCCGGCCTACCAGGTGGCGCTGCTGGCGCTGGGCGGGGCCATTTTTACCGCCTACTACGGCTGGCTGAGTCGCTACCTGCGGCCCGGCGCGCAGGCGGGTGGGGCCCTGCTGGTGGTGGCGCTGCTACTAGGCCTGCTGCAATGGCGGGCCGCCTCGTCGGCTTTTTTGCTGAGCTTACCGCTGCTGGCGGCTACGCTGGCCTGGGCTCTGCGGCTGTGCCAAACGGTTAGCCAGGCCCGGCCCCAGGCCCCGAATCTGGTGGGGTGGCTGCTGGCGCTGCCGGCCGTGGCGCTGCTGGGCCAGGTACTGTATTTGTTGCTGATACTCTTCGGCTTGAGCCCACTGGTGCTGCTGGCGCTGGCGCTACTGGCTGTGCTACTGGGACTGCTGCTGCCGCTGGTACTACCCTTGGTGAGCTTTCCCACGGCTGGCGGCCGGCAGCCCGCTATCGGCTGGGGCTTGCCGGGCGTAGCGCTGGGGGTGATGGCCGCGGCGCTGGCGGTAGGCCACGCCACCCGCCAGCCCACCGCCGACCAGCCCCAGCAAGCCCACCTCTTCTACGCCCTCGATGCGGCCCGCGGCCAGGCCTACTGGTTATCGGCCGCCCCGCAGCCCAGTGCCTGGACCCGGCGGGTGCTTACGCAGCCGCACTACGGCCCGCTGCCGGCGCTCTTCCCGCAGTCGGCCGCGCCCATCCTCTACCAGGCCGCGCCCCGGCTGGCGCTGGCCGCCCCTACCCTTACTGTGCTGGCCGACAGCATAGTAGCCGGCCGGCGCCAGCTAACGCTTCGCCTGCGGCCCGGCCAGCCCGAGGTCAGCAGCCTGAGCATCGTTATCAGCAATGCGGCCCAGCTGCGGGGCCTGCGGGTGGCCGGCCACCCGCTGCCCGCCGCCAGCCTGCACCCGGCCACCGGCCCGCTCACCGTTTCCTTCTTCGCCCCGCGCCCGGCCGGCGAAATCCTCGTGGTGCGCCTGGCAGGCAAAGGGCCGTTGCAGCTGGCCGTTACCACGCGCCGCCTGGGGCTGCCGGCCGCGCCGGGCCTGCCCCCGCTGCCGGCCACGGTGGTGCCCGCGCCGGGCTACAACAGCTTCACCACCCAAGTGCGGCAGGAATTTGCTCTTTAAATACGTAATGGGCGGGCTCATATAAAACACGCCTGTCATTGCGTTCGCAATGACAGGCGTGTTTTGAGTAAGTACCCTAGCTCCTATTTGCTCAATAACTACTTCATATACTACCAGTTATCGTCCGTCGATTTACCGCTCACGCGCTGCCGGATGGCGCTCACCTGCTGGCGGCCGCTGCGCTGAATGGCGTCGATGGTGGATTGCAGCACCGGCTGCGGGTAGCCGTTGGCGTCGAAGGTGAGGGCGTTGGGGGTCAGGTAGTTCTCAATGGGTGTCACCGCGCCCAGGCCCTTGCCACTGTCGAAGGCAAAATCGGTAATCTGGTAGCGGAAGCGGCCGGGCTTCACCTCAATGGTGATGGTGCGCCAGAGCGGCACCTGCACGTTGGCCCCGAAAAAGTTTTGCATTACCAGCTCGCCGGTTTGGCCCACCAAGCGGCCGCCGGCGGCATCGTCAGTTTGCAGGGACATTTTGGTGGTGCTGGGCGCGTCGGCAAACCATTGCTTGGCGCGCTTATACAGCTCGGCCGAGGACGCGCCGGGCACCTGCACCACCGCTTTGTACGACACCTTGCCGGTGGCCGAGTCGGTGGGCAGCGGGCTCACCCAGCCGCGCAGCTTGGGCAGTTTTACCTGTGCCTGCGCGGGCACCGCGCCCAGCGCCGTGCCTAAGCAAAGCAGTAGCAGAAGAATTCTCATACCCTTGGCTACGCAAAGCCCCTGCCAATAGTTGGTGGCCGGGCCGGGCAGCGGGCCCCCGCACGCAAAAAGGCCGCACCACGGGTGGCACGGCCTTCTACTAGGCGAGCTTTAACGGCTACGCCGCGGCTGCTTAGTTTAGCGAAGCCACGTCAATCACGAAGCGGTACTTCACGTCGCCTTTCAGCATACGCTCGTATGCCTCATTAATGTGCTGAATATCAATCATTTCAATATCCGACATAATATTGTGTTCGGCGCAGAAATCCAGCATTTCCTGCGTTTCGGCGATGCCGCCGATGAGCGAGCCGGCCACGCGGCGGCGCTTGGCAATGAGGTTGAAGGCGTGCAGCTGCGGGGCTTCGGTGGGCACGCCCAGCAAAATCATCGTGCCGTCGAGGCGCAACAGGTTCACGTACGAGCCAAGGTCAATCTGGGCCGAGATGGTGTTGATGATAAAGTCGAAGTAGTTATTTACCGACTTAAACTGGTCCTTGTCCTTGGTTACCACAAACTTGTGGGCACCCAGGGCTTTGGCATCGGCCTCTTTTTCGGGCGAAGTGCTGAGCACCGTTACTTCGGCCCCGAGGGCTACGGCAAACTTCACGGCCATGTGGCCGAGGCCGCCCAGGCCCATTACGGCCACGCGGTGGCCGGCACCCACTTTCCACTGGCGCAGGGGCGAGTAGGTGGTGATGCCTGCGCACAGCAGCGGGGCCACGCGGGCCAGGTCGAGCTTCTCGCTCACCCGCAGGGTGTACTTCTCATCAACCACGATGCTTTGCGAGTAGCCGCCGTAGGTAGGCTGGCCGGTGGCAATTTCGCGGCCGTTGTAGGTGCCCACCATGCCGGTGGTTTCGCAGTACTGCTCCAGGCCTTCTTTGCACGATGAGCACTCGCGGCACGAGTCCACCATGCAGCCCACGCCGGCGAGGTCGCCCACTTTGAAGTTCTTTACGTGGTCGCCCACGGCCGACACGCGGCCCACGATTTCGTGGCCGGGTACCATCGGGAAAATCGAGCCGCCCCACTCATCGCGGATTTGGTGCAGGTCGGAGTGGCACACGCCGCAGAACAGGATATCAATTTGCACATCGTGGGCACCGGGGGCGCGGCGCTCCAGCTGGAAAGGCTCAAGGGGAATGCTGGCGGCAGGAGCCGCGTAAGCTTTGGTAGTCGACATTAATCGCTTGGTTTAGAGATAGCTAATAATTCCTTACAAAAACGCCGCAGGAGCCCGAAGGGGCCACGGCGGCGCTTTTGCGTAGAGTAGGGGCTTAACCCGGCACCCCGGCCTTTGTTTGGGGCCGGGCCAATGCCGCCGCTACCAGCCCGCGCATCCGCACCAGCGACTGCCGGGCAAACCGCCGCTGCAACGTGCGCCCGAACAGCTTGAATCCCAGCCAGTAAAAGGGGTTGCCGATGTGCCCCTTCCGCGACACGGCGTGAACACGGAACTGCACCGCGCCGGTCATCAGGTTTTTGTGAATCGAAAAGTTAATCTGGCCTTTCTCGAAGTGGCCTTCCAGCGTGCGGTAGCCGTAGCCCCACACCCGCTCGGGGCCGTCGGGGCCGGGCTGCGCGGCTTCGTCAACCACATCGACTATCCGCACCCCAAAGTAGAAGTTGAATACCAGGAAGTGCGCCCGCAGCACCATAATGCGCTCATCCAACGGCTGTTGCGGGTCGAAGTAGCCGGTAATCAGGTTGGGTGGCGGGAAGGCGTAGCGGCGCAGCACATCCTGGGCGGCGGCAAACGAGCCGGCGGCGGCGGGTGGGCCGGGGTCCTCGGCGGGCAGGTCGGTGGCGTAGTCGTCGAGCCGCCAGCCGGTGGCCGGGGTGTACGCCTGCTGGGCCTCGTAGTTGTAGTTGACCTTGGCGTGGGCGTAGGTGGCGAGCAGGTCGCGGTATTTTTCCCAGGCGGCCGGGGCGGCGGGCGGCGCGCCGGGCTGGGCAGTGAGGCTACTCATGGGTAACAGTTTGGCTGGCAGTACCATCGGGCGCGTGGCGCGTGGTTTCGACCACCACCGGGCCCAGCGCCTGGCCACCGCTGGCCTGTCCCACGCGCTCGCAAAACTCGACCCAGGTGGCCTCCTGCATCAGCTTGCCACCGCCAATGGTGTCGTAGGCGAAAGCCACCAGCCCGTCGCGCGAGCGGGCCAGCGACCGGATTTCGAAGCGCAGCGCATCGGGCCGGCTGTCGAGCGCGTGGGCTTCGAAGCAGATGGTACCGGCCTCGGGGTGGCCCGCCAGCGTCACCAGCTCGAAGCTGCTGGCGCTCACCTGGGTCACGCGCACGCTGCCATTCCAAGGGCCCAGTATTTTGATGTGAAACTCGTCGCCCACGTGCAGCTCGCCCTCCGTGCCCTGCGTGCGCTCAAAATCAGCCAGCAAGCCGGGCGAAAAACTGGGCAGGTCGGCCTGCACCGCCGCCATCAGCTGGGCGGGCGTCAGGCGCGGGCGCTCCACATCGAGGTAGTAGCGGCGCGCCAGCTCGGGGCCAGTGCCCTTGGCAACGGGCTGCTCATCAGAAGATACCATTTTGTTGGAATTATGAATTTAGGCTTTACGCAAGAGGAAGTTGCCATTGCGTAAGCCTTGTAAGAATGGTGAAGTATGAGTTGGGCGATTTAGCACCTGGTTTCACCTACTTCGCATTGCGTTTACGTAGCGTAGCGTAAAAAGAAACGCCTGCGCGAACCCCGCCCACTTCATTCATAACTCCTCCTTCCTCCTTATTAAAGAGCATGGCCTACTACCGCCCCCCCGGCCCGCCGCCCGACCCCGAGCTGGTACGCAGCCTCACGGCGCAGCAAAACGAGCTGCGCCAGCGCGTGCGCACCGAGCCCCTCCCCCACGAGCCGCACCTGATTGCGGGCTGCGACTCGTCGTTTCCCACGCCCGATACCATTCTGTCGGTATTCGTGGTGCTGAAATTCCCATCGCTGGAGCTGGTGGAGAAGGTCTACAGCTACGGCCCCGTCACCATGCCCTACGTGTCGGGTTTCCTCTCCTTCCGCGAAGCGCCCAACGTCATTCAGGCCTTCGCCAAGCTCACGCACCGGCCCGACGTGGTTATGGTAGATGGCCACGGCATTGCGCACCCGCGCCGGGTGGGCATTGGCGCGCACCTGGGCGTGCTGCTCGACCTGCCCACCTTCGGCGTGGCCAAGCAAAAGCTCACGGGCACCTTCCAGGAGCCGGCCCCCGAAAAGGGCAGCATCACCCCGCTCACCGACGCCAAAACGGGCGAGCTGATTGGCGAGGTTATCCGCAGCAAAGACAAGATATTGCCGCTCTTCGTGAGCCCCGGCCACCGCTGCGACCAAGCCACCGCCACCCGCCTCACCCTGGCCTGCCTGCGCGGCTACAAGCTCCCCGAGCCCACTCGCCTGGCCGATTACTGGGCCGAGCAATTCAAAAAAGAAGTGCGCTGAGCTGGGGGCAGGCGGCCCGGCGGCCGGCTTCATCTGTATATCCCAAAATCTGGCCTTAGCTTTACTGAGGGCTGCTTTCGTCTGGTGCGGCCTTTACTAGTACAGCATTAAGTAGGACTTCCGCAAAACGTCTGTCTTTGCGAGCGCAACATGCTGCGCATTAAAGCAGAGATGGAGCGCGGCAATCGCACCGAAACGATAGCCGCACGACAACGTTCTGGTGCGACTGCTTCGCGCTGCTCGCAAAGACAGACGTTTTTGCGGAAGTCCTAAATCAAGGGAGTTTTTATGTGGAATCACGGCGTAGTGCTGGTTGGAGTTTGGTTGGCAATGGCGCTGCTGGGAGCCCGGCCCGTCGCCGCGCAAAAGCTGCTTCCCAGCCCCGGCCCGCGCACCTGCGCCACCCAGGCCGCCGATGACTGGCAGCAGGCGGCCCTGCGGCGCAAGCGGCCGGGCTACAGCTCGGCCAAGCTGGCGGGCGGCGCGGCCCCGCTGGCGCTGCGCACCGCGGCCGTTACCTACACGCTGCCGGTGGTGGTGCACATCATCTCCGACGGCGAGGCCGTGGGCGCGGGCACCAACATCAGCCAGGCCCAGGTGCAGTCGCAGCTCGATGTGCTCAACGAAGACTACCGCAACCTGAACGCCGATGGCGCGCTGGTGCCCAGCCCCTTCCAGCCGCTGCGGGCCGATGCCCAGTTTCAGTTTGCCCTGGCCCAGCGCGACCCCCGCGGGGCCACCATGCCCGAGCCGGGCATCGACCGCGTGAGCCGCACGGCCAAGGGCTTCGACGCCCCGCCCTATTCCATGGCCTACATCGACGGCACCATCAAGCCGGGCACCGACTGGGACCCCAGCCAGTACGTCAATATCTGGGTGCTGGACCTGGGCGGGCGGCTGCTGGGCTACGCCCAATTTCCGGACAATACCGCCAACCTGAGCGGCCTGAGCCCCCTCGGCGGCACCGCCGAAACCGACGGCGTGGTGATTCTGTACTCGGCCTTCGGGCGCGTGGGCACGCTCAGCGCTTCCTATAATAAGGGCCGCACGCTCACCCACGAGTTGGGCCACTGGCTGGGCCTGCGCCACATTTGGGGCGATGATAATTGCGGTGACGACTACTGCCTCGACACGCCCACCCAGCAAACCGGCAACACCGGCTGCCCCAACTTTCCGCACGTTACGTGCTCCAACGGGCCCACCGGCGACATGTTCATGAACTACATGGACTACGTGAACGATGCCTGCATGCAGCTGTTTTCGGCCGACCAAAAGGCCCGGATGCAGGCCGTGATGGCCGTGGGTACCGCGCGCCGCGCCAGCCTGACCGCTTCGCCGGCCCTGTGCACCAGCGTATTGAGGGCCATCGCCACCAACAGCGGGGCCGCCTGCCCCGGCAGCACCACGCGCCTGCTGGCTACCGGCCCGGCCGGGGCCACCTACCTCTGGAACGGCCCCAACGGCTACACCAGCACCCAGCAAAACCCCGTCCTCCCGGACCTCACGGCCGCCAGCGCCGGCATCTACACCGTTACCGTATCTAACACCAGCGGGGCCTGCCCCGGCACGGCCCGCACCACTGTGGCAGTGAGCCCCGCGCCGCCCAAGCCCGTGCTGGCCCCGCGCCCAGCGGCCGTATGCGTTGGGGGGCAGGTTACGCTTTCAACCACCAACCTCACGGTGGCGGGCGCGCTGCCCAGTGAAGATTTCAACGGCACTGCGCCCGGCTGGTCATTGGCCAGCACCGGCCTGGCCAGCACGGCCTGGCAGCTGCGCCCCGCGCCGTTTACCTACGCCAGCCAGTACGTGGCGCTGACCAGCTACTCGCTGGATGGCAGCCGCTTCGCGCTGGCCAACTCCGATGTTGGCGGGGTGGGCTCCAGCACCAATACCACGCTCACTTCGCCGGTATTTAGCACCACTGGCTACAGCTCGCTGCAGGTGGTTTTCCAGCACTACTACCGCAACGACCCCGGCGACCAGGCCACGGTGGAGGTTTCGACCAACGGCGGCACCAGCTGGGCCACTGTCGCCACCTATTTCGCCGACCAGGGCACGGCCGCCGCGCCCGCCCTGGCCACCCTCGACCTGGGGGCCTACCTCAACCAGCCCCGCGTGCAGCTGCGCTGGCACTACGCCGCCAGCTGGGGCTATTTCTGGGCCCTTGATAATGTGGTAGTTACCGGTACCCCCGCCACCTATACCTACGCTTGGAGCCTGGTGAGCGGCGATGGCCTGCCGGCCGCCACCACCACGCCCACGCTTACCGTAACGCCCACGCAATCATCCGTTTACCGCCTCACCCTCGGCGCTCCCGGCCTGGCGTGCACCGCCAGCGACACCATCGGCGTGCGCGTTACCACGCCCACCTGGACTGGCGCCACCGGCAACGGCAACTGGTTTGACGCCGCCAACTGGGCCGGCTGCGTGCCCACCCGCCTCACTGATGCCCTCATTCCGGCCGGCCGCAGCACGCCCTACCCCACCATCGGCAGCGGCGTGGCCGAGGTGCGCACCCTCACCCAGCAGGGCGGCCTCACGCTGGCCGCCGGCGAGCTGGCCCTCTACGGCGACTACCTCGGCACCGGCCCCCTCACCCAAACCGGCGGCACCGTAGCCACCCGCGGTACTAGCCCCCAAAGCCTGCGCCCCACCACCTACCAAACCCTGCTCATCGGCGGCACCGGCCCCAAAACCATTGGCGCGGCCACTATCACGCAGGCCCTCACTATGGCCGGCCCGATACTGACAACCGGTATTAATACACTGACTATAAGCTCAATAGCCAACATCAGCGAAACCGACGCCAGCTACGTAATGGGCCGCGTGCAAACCACCCGCACCCTAGGCACCGACCCCGAGAGTTTTGGCGGGCTGGGCCTGGTGCTGGCCCCGGCCTACGCGCCGGGCGCTACCACCGTGGTGCGCACCACCGGCCAGCCCCAGGGCACGGCCGGCGCGGGCGGCATCGGGCGCTACTTCGATATTACGGCGGCTACCAGCCGGGGCTTACAGGGCACCACGCTCACGCAGCAATACTTACCGCATGAGCTTAATGACTTAGCTGAAAGTCAGTTAACTGCCTTCCGCTCGACCGATGGCGGCGCTACCTGGAGCAACGAGGGCGCCACCCAGCGCGAGGCCGCCGCCCGCACCGTAGCCCGCGCCTACGTCACCGACCTGCAAGGCCGCTGGACGCTGGCCAGCACCACCGCCCCGCTCGCCCCGGCCCCGCTCACCTACGCCATCAACGCGTTTCCGGTGCCCTTCGGCGATGATGGCCTCTCCATTCAGGTGACCACGCCCACCGCCGGGCCGCTCACCG
This sequence comes from Hymenobacter sp. H14-R3, assembly GCF_030063445.1. GTDB lineage: Bacteria > Bacteroidota > Bacteroidia > Cytophagales > Hymenobacteraceae > Hymenobacter. The sequence goes on from NZ_JASITD010000009.1 coordinate 150,661, forward strand.
TGCAACTCTACGACGTGCTGGGCCGCGTCATCTACAACCACTCCATAGCCATGGTGGAAGTGGGCACCAGCACCGTGCGCCTGCCCGGCTCGGGCCAGCTGCGGCCCGCCAAGTACGTACTGCTGGTGCAGCAAGCTGCCCAAACCGCCCGCCTCAACGTGGTGCGCCAGTAGGGGCGGGTCGCACCCGCCCGCCGTTGCACAAACCAGCCCCAAAAGTCAAAACCCCCGTTTCCAACCAGGAAACGGGGGTTTTGCTTCAGCAGAGAAGGAGGGATTCGAACCCCCGGACCTGTAACAGTCAGCGGTTTTCAAGACCGCCGCAATCGACCACTCTGCCACTTCTCTAAAAAGTGAAATGGTAAAACGGCAATTAGATGAAGAGTGGAAGCCACTTCAGCAGATTACTATTTCACCATTTCGTAGAGAGGGGGGGATTCGAACCCCCGATACCGTTGCCGGTATAACGGTTTTCGAAACCGTCGCATTCGACCACTCTGCCACCTCTCTAAGGTCCCAAACCAGTGGTTGGGGCTGCAAAAGTAGGCAGGAATTAAGCAGAGCAGAGAACGAACGTGGAAATTTTCTCCAAAATTCTTCTATTACGCTCAGTATCAAGGCTAAATTCCCTACTCCTGCTTCTTGCCTAAACCCAGCCGGCCGGTCACGGCGTCGATGCTCACGTTCACCTCAAAACCGATAATGAGCGTCATGCACACAAATTCCAGCCACACCATGAAGCCGACCAGCGCCCCAATGGAGCCGTAGAACGTGTTGTAGGAGTTGAAAATGCGCACGTAGAGCGTGAACAGAAACGAAACCAGAAAAATGAGCAGCGTGGCCACCAGCGCCCCGTTCGAAACGAAGGGCCACTTGTCGTGCACCGGCGGCACGAAGTAGTAGATAACGCAGGTGGTGGTTAAAAACAGCCCGATGAGCGAGCCGTAGCGCAGCACCAGAATCATGAATTCGGTGGAGCTTTCGGGCACAATCTCATAGAACACCAGCGCGTCGATGATGAAGGTGCCGAAGAAAATGCCGGCGATGGCAACAACTAGAATCAACGCCAGCATAAAAGTTAAACCCGTAGCAATCAATCGCTTATGAAAATACCCCCGATGCTTGAACCACGGGTATTTCTTCTCAAACGCGTCGAGCAGCGCCATAATACCGTTGCTGCTCAGCACCAGCGCCGTCACAAAACCAAACGAGAGCAGCCCGCCGTGCGGAATGCGCACAATGTCCTCAATAGTGCCCGCCGTGGCCGAGTACAGCTCGTGGGGCATGATGTCGGCCAGAAATTGCAGAATATCTATGTCCAGGTTAGGTACCGGGATGTACGGGATGAGCGTAAACAGGAAAATAATGGTCGGAAACAGCGCCAGCGTGAGGTTGAAGGCCATGTAAGCGGCGCGCTTTTCCAGCGAGTCGTTGCGCAGCTCGTGCAGGATGCGCTCGCCCACCTCATAAAGCGAGATGCGGCCGCCGCGCATTCGCTGGCGCTTGCCCCAGGCCAGCAGCGTACGGTAGGCGCGGTGGCGGCGCACATCAAGCACGGCGCGGCGGCGGGCGGGAGGAGCTTGCATTGGTAAATGAGTAATTGAGTAAGTGCGTAAAGGAGGGTCTGAACGAATGAGTTCACGGGCAAGCACTGCCTGCCCCTTACTCATTTACTCAATTGCTCACTTACCGAAAGCCGCCGGGGCGGGGGCGTCGTCGGGCGTGGCGCGGCCGGTGCCCAGGGGCAGGTCGGCATCGCCGTCGGCAAAGTACGGGGCCAGCTTGTCGCGCACGCCGTCGGGGATGGGCACGGGGCGGCCGGTGGCGGTGCTCACAAACACCATCAGCGTATGGCCTACCGTGAGCAATTCCTCGTCCTCGTTGCGGATTTCGTACTCGAATTTCACCCGCGAGCCCTCAACCAGCTCGCGTAGCATCACCCTGATAGTCAGCAGGTCGTCGTAGCGGGCGGGGCGGCGGAAGCGGGTTTGCAGCTCGCCCACCGGCATGCCTACCCCCTGCCCTTCCAGGTCTTTGTAGCGAATGCCGAGCTGCCGAAACGACTCGGTGCGGGCCACCTCAAAATAGGCCGCGTAGTTGCCGTGGTACACGTAGCCCATCTGGTCGGTTTCGGCGTAGCGCACGCGGATTTGGATATCGGCTTGATACATAACTTATTCTGACTCCTCTGCTAAGCCGTAAAGCTCAATTAAATTCAGTAAATGGTGTCCATAGATTCCCTTATTCAACACGTCTATCACCACTACTAAAAACACATTTTGGTCCTCGGTCGCAATAAGAATATGTTGATAAAGACCAGTTGGATTGAGATACACGTAGGCTACGTCTCCCAACGTAAAACCGTCAAAATCTACGAACGGAATAGCATCAACGTAATGCCAGATATCGAGCAGTTGCTCGGCTGTTTTCGTAACATCCTGCATTGGTGGCTGAAATGTCTGATTGAAAGCAATAGCGTTTAGCTTTATGATATCCATCACATTATCAGCCCGTTACAAGTAAATTACCGAATGCCCGCGCGGCTCAGCGCGGCCTGGTAGCGGTGGGCATTTACGAGGTGCTGCTGCTCGTTGGCGGCGAATGCGTGGTAGCCGCTGAAGTCCTCCTTGGCGCAGAAGTAGAGGTAGTCGTTGGCTTCGGGGTGCAGCACGGCGTTGATGCTGGCAATGCTGGGCAGGTTGATGGGGCCGGGCGGCAGGCCCGCGTACTTATAGGTATTGTAGGGCGAGTCTTTTTGCAGGTGCACATTGAGCACGCGCTTGATGCCGAAGTCGCCGTTGGCGTACACCACGGTGGGGTCGGCCTGTAGCTTCATGCCACGCTTAAGGCGGTTGAGGTACACGCCCGCAATGCGGGGGCGCTCGTCGGCGTGCTGCTGCTGCTCGGCCTCCACAATGCTGGCCAGGGTGCTTACCTGCACGCGGGTGAGGCCCAGCTTTTCGCGGGCCGCGTCGCGCTCGGGCGTCCAGAATTTCTCGTACTCCGTTTTCATGCGCTGCATGAGGTTTTGGGCCGAGGTATTCCAGTACAGCTCGTAGGTGTTGGGGATAAACATGGAGAGCACCGTGGTGGTGTCGAAACCCAGGCTCCGGGTGTAGTTGGGGCTGCTCAGCAGCGAGTCAATCTGCCGGGGCTTGGCGTCAATCTGCTTGCTGAGCTTGCTGGCCAGTTCGCGGCGCAGGCGCACGTTGGTAAACGTGAGCTTGAGCGGCGTTTGCCGGCCCGATTTCAACAGATTGATTACCTGCCGGTTGGTGGCATTATTGACCAGCTCGTAGCGGCCGGGCTTCACGGCCCCGGGCTTGTTGTAGCCCATGAGCTTGCCCACCAGGTGCAGCGAAAGCTTGTCGATGATAGCGCCCGTTTTCTCGGTGCTGCGCAGGGCTTTCTGCCAGTCGTCGCCCTTGTGGATGTACACGTAGACCGGCCGGTCTTTGGTATCGACGTTGGCAGTGTAAAAAATCTGGAAGAAATAATACGAGAAGCAGACCAGAAACAGGCCCAGCACCACGCTCACGGTGGCGAAGCGGTTGCGGCGCTTGATGGAGTCGGCGCGGTACTCGTGGGCAGACTTTTTGACAGGTTCGGACATAAAGCAAGGGAATAATCGCTCAAAATTAACGCCCGGCTGGTCAGGCGGCTACGTCTACTACAAACAACTAACGCCGCTTTTGCTTAGTAAGCCCTCACCAAAGGCTGGCGGGCGCGCGAAAACCGCTCGCCGTAGTACCTTTCCCGCCCCAACGGGCCGCCCCCAATTGGTCCATCTTATTTATTTAGTCCTTTTTCTGCTTTATGGCCGCTACCCTGCTCCGCATCCACCCCGATAACCCACCCCAAAACCGTATTCTGCAAGTTGTGGAAGTGCTGCGCAAAGGCGGGCTTATTATTTACCCCACCGATACGGTTTATGGCATTGGCTGCGACATCAACAATGCGAAAGCCGTTGAGAAGCTCTGCCGTATCAAGGGCCTAAAGCCTGAGAAAGCGAACCTTAGCTTTATCTGCCACGACTTGTCGCACATCAGCGATTACGCGCACGGCATTACCACGCCGGTGTTCAAAGTTATTAAAAAGGCGCTGCCCGGCCCGTTTACGTTCATCTTCGAGGCCAGCCCCAACGCCCCGCGCTACGGCGGCGTGAAGCGCAGCACAGTGGGCATCCGGGTGCCCGACAACCAGATTGTGCGCCAGATTGTGAAGGAGTTCGGCACCCCCATCGTGAGCACTTCGGTGCGCGTAAGCGAGGAGACCCTGGAAGAATACGTGACCGACCCAGACCTGATTTTTGAAAAGTACCGCTCGTTGGTAGACCTCGTTATCGACGGCGGTTTCGGCGGCAACGTGCCCAGCACCATCATCGACTGCACCAACGACGACTTCGACCTCGTGCGCGCAGGCTTGGGCGATATTGAGCAGTTCTTGTAGAGCGTAATCGCCTGTCATTGCGAGCGCAACGAAGTGGAGCGCGGCAATCTTTTCTAATCGTCGGGGTAGTAATCCGGAGGGTAAAGGAAGGATTGCCGCGCTCCACTTCGTTGCGCTCGCAATGACAGGCGGGCTTTGTACTATTGAGTAGCTGGCCGCTTGTGCTTCCAGCGGCGATGCGTCCATAAGTACTGTTCGGGCGTAGCCCGAATATCAGCTTCCAGGTGCCGGATAAAAGACTCCGTAACCGGGAAACGCTGCGCCTCATCAGGCGAATTGGCTCCGGCGGCCACGGCCCTCCCGTCGGGCAACTCGGTGAATTTCACCTCGTAATAGCCGCGCCGCACGCGCCGGATGCCCACGTAGAGCACGGCGCAATCGAGTTGCTGGGCCAGGCGGTCGGCGCTAGTGTAAAAGCCCGCATCCTGGTGCAGAAAATCGGTCCAGTACGGGCGGTCGTCTTTGCTAGCGGCTTGGTCGGTGAGCAGGCTGAGGGTGCGGCCCTGGCCGCGGTGCTGCACCAGGTAGCGCAAGGTGGCCAGCATGGGCACGGCATCAGCCCCCAAGCGGGTGCGCAGCCGCCGCATAAAATACTCGAAAAACTTGTTGGTGAGGGGCTTATACACGCCCGCCGCCCGGCCCGGAAACTCCAGCGCCGCGCCCGAGAGTATCCACTCCCAGTTGCCGCGGTGCGAGCCCAGCGAGAGCACCAGCCGGTTTTCGGCAAAGTGGCGCGTCATCAATTCGGGGTTCACGAAGCGCATCCGCCGCCGCAATTCGGCTGGCGAAATGGCCCCCAGCTTGAGAATCTCAACCACCACCTGCGCAAAGTGCCAGTAGAACTGCCGGCCAATGCGCTGCACCTCGGCCTCGCTTTTTTCGGGAAAGGAATTACGCAGGTTTTCGAGCACCACGCCCCAGCGGTAGCGCACTACATAGCTCAGCAGTAGGTAGATAACCCCGGCCAGCCCGTGCAGCACCACCAGCGGCAGGTGGGCCAGCGCCAGCAGCGGCCAGGCCAGGGGCCGGTAGTACCAGGGCGCAGCGGGGGGCGCACTCATCGGGGCACGGCGGCCCCGGCGGGGGCGTAGTCGGTGAGGCTGCGCTGGCCGTGCTGGCTCTGGGTAGCCAGCACCTTGTTGGTAGCCGCGTCGCGGGCCTCGATGGTGAGCGTGAACGAGCCGGCCGGAATGGGGCCCAGCGGCAACTGGCCCACAAGGGCGGTGGGCCGGCCGCCTTGCACGGTTACGGCGGGCGCGTCGGCATCGGCGGCGGTGCCGTCGGGGGCGGCCAGGTGGTAGTGCACGCGCACGGCCCGGCCGGCCGCCACCTGGTTCAACTCGGTGTAAAAGAAAATGTTGTCGGCCCCGCGGCCGTAGTAGCCGCTGGCCGCCCGCGTAAGCAGGTAGCCGCCCCGGTTAAATACGCTTTCGCCGGTAGCCTTGGCCGCCGGCCGCGCCAGAAACACGATGTCGCTGAACGCCGGGCCTTTGGGCGCTTCCACCGCCAGGGGCAGCTCCACGGTGGCCTCGCCGTTGGCGCTGTTGTACTGGTCGCGGATGTGGCCGCGCAGCGTGTAGCTGCCGTCGGGCAGGCTCACGCGCTTGAGGAAGCTGAGCGGATTTTTGATGGCAATGGTGGTGTCGCTGAGCACGGGCGGCTTCAGGGTCACGGTTTCCTGCCAGGCAGTGGTGCCGTCGGCCTTCAGAATCGTCAACTCGACCACCGCCGACGACTGAAACGACTTGGGCGCGCGCTGCCGGTAGGTGAGCGGCTGGGTGGGCACGGTAACGGAAATCTCAATTTCCCCGCCCTTCTTAATCTGGTCGAGGCTGCGAAAGCTGGCTACGCGCAGCAGCAGTTGCGGCGGCCCGGCCTGGGCAGCGGTTATTGTGAAAGCCAGGGGAAAGAGTAAAGCACGCATAGGGCAATTTTATTTAGGCTGTTTTGACCTCACTTACTCCGCGTATCGGCGTTTCCAATCGATATGCGGCAGTTGAATCCGTGATTTAGAGTCACCATCCCATTCAACAACCAATCCACTTTCCTGCATAGCAGCCTGTATATGCTGGCCTACCAGCTTCTTAGTAGCCGCTTCATCGTCGAGGCTGCCGTAGGCTAGCCATAGCCCACTGCCTGCTGCTGCCCGCTCCAGGTCTTGGGCGTGGTAAAAGCAGTACCCCTTCGTTGCCGCCGACTGGTGTTCATCCAACGCTTCGGCTACATCATCGAGCCCATCGGACATGGTATAACCGGCATTATGTAGGCAGACGATGCCGGCGTCCTTAAGCGTGGCAAAGGCTTGGTCGAGCCGGTCGCAATCGGTTGAGGCGGGCCAGGTAGCTTCAGCCTGCTGCTTGGCCGCAAACTCCTGTGCAATAAGACGTTGCAGCAATGGTTCATCTGCTGCTTCCTCTTCGTCTTTCAACTGCTCGGAGAGCATATCGACTACCTCCTCTGCCAAATAAAATCCCGACCACACCCACAGGTGGATAGCGGCGGCGTATTCTTCCGTTGTTTCGTCCATGGGGGTGGTGGTTGCGCGGCTGTTCGCTGTTGGCACGGCTGCAAAGTAACGTCCTACATTTACCTTGCACGCATGTCCGTTGTCCTTACTGAACTGCACTACCTGCCTTCCATCGCCTATTTCCAGCAGCTTTTAACCGCCGATGCGCTCCTGCTCGATGCCCACGAACACTACCACAAGCAGACGTATCGTAACCGCGCCCTCCTTCTCACGGCGCAGGGCCCACAGCCGCTCACGGTGCCGGTGCTCGACGGGGCGCGCGCTGCCAAAGTGTGCACCAGCGACATCGAAATCGACTACCGCCAGAACTGGCGGCACCGCCACCTGCGCACCATGCAAACTGCCTACGGCGCTTCGCCGTACTTTAGCTATTACGTTGATTATTTGCAGGATATCTACGGCCAGAAACCCGCCCGCCTCTGGGACCTCAACCTGGCCCTGCTGCACCTGCTGCTGCGCTGCCTGCACTGGCCCCTGCCCATCGAGCTCACCACCGAGTACCTCACCCCCTCACTCAGTCACCCCTTCACCAATTCACTCCTTGATAAAAGGGACTTCCTGACACCCAAAGGAGACGCGAATGGGGCTGGGCCTGACAGTCCGTCGTACCGGCCCTATCCGCAGGTATTTGGTACCGCATTTGTACCAGGTATGAGCATGCTGGACCTGCTATTTATGCAGGGGCCGGCAGCGGGGCAGTTTTTGTAGGGCAAGCAGTTAGCTAATTTACTTTCGCCCGAACCTTAGCCCGCAGGCGCTTGTTTTTCTCTTATTCCGCTTTCCTTCACTTATTCGCGTCGCGCAACTATTCGTTCCTATTTCGGTAGAACTACTATCTGCGTTTTATTTTTATCTTGCTTGCATGGAAGCTAAATTTTCAAACCGCGTCAAGGAGGTTATTTCCTTGAGCCGGGAGGAGGCCATCCGGCTGGGCCACGACTACATCGGCACCGAGCATTTGCTGCTGGGCATGATTCGCGAAGGCGAAGGCATTGCCCTGAGCCTGCTTAAGAAGCTGGCCGTGGCTACCGATGAGCTGAAGTTTGCCCTTGAGCAAGCCACGCGCAACACGGCCTCCACCCAGGGCACCAGCATCACGGGCTCGATTCCGCTGACCAAGCAGACCGAGAAGGTGCTAAAAATCACTTATCTCGAAGCCAAGATTTTCAAATCGGAAATCATTGGTACCGAGCACCTGCTCCTCTCGATTCTACGCGATGAGGATAACATTTCTTCTCAAATTCTTTCCAAATTCAACGTGAACTACGAAACCGTGCGCGACTCGCTCGACTACCACGGCGGCGCCCCGAACACGACCGGTCCCAAGGCCGGCCCGGAGGCTGACGACGATGATGACCGCCTCTTTGGGCAAGGCCAGGGTGCCAGCGGCCGCGGCCAGGGTGCCCAGGGCGGTGCCGCTGGTGCCGGGGCCAAGCGCGCCGGCGAAAAATCGCGCACTCCAGTGCTCGATAACTTCGGCCGCGACCTCACCAAGATGGCAGAAGATGACAAGCTCGACCCCATCGTAGGCCGTGAAAAAGAAATTGAGCGCGTGGCCCAGGTACTGAGCCGCCGCAAAAAGAACAACCCGATTCTCATTGGCGAGCCAGGCGTGGGCAAAACGGCCATCGCCGAGGGCCTTGCCCTACGCATCATCCAGAAGAAGGTGAGCCGCGTGCTGTTCAACAAGCGCGTAGTGACCCTCGATTTAGCTTCGCTGGTGGCTGGCACCAAGTACCGCGGCCAGTTTGAGGAGCGCATGAAGGCCGTGATGAACGAGTTGGAAAAGTCGCCCGACGTGATTCTGTTCATTGACGAGCTGCATACGATTGTGGGGGCCGGCGGGGCTTCGGGCTCGCTCGATGCCAGCAATATGTTCAAGCCAGCTTTGGCCCGCGGCGAAATTCAGTGCATTGGCGCTACCACGCTGGACGAGTACCGCCAGTACATCGAGAAGGATGGTGCCCTGGCCCGTCGTTTTCAGATGGTAATGGTGGACCCCACCACGCCTGAGGAAACTATTGAAATTCTGCACAATATCAAGGATAAGTACCAGGACCACCACCACGTGGTGTACACGGACAAGGCCATTGAGCAGTGCGTGAAGCTGAGCGACCGCTACATGAGCGACCGCTTCCTGCCGGACAAAGCCATCGACATCTTGGACGAGGCCGGTGCCCGCGTGCATATCAACAACATCGTGGTGCCCGAGGATATTCTTAAGCTTGAAGAGCAGATTGAGAACATCAAAGGCGAGAAGAACCGCGTGGTGAAATCGCAAAAATACGAGGAAGCTGCCAAGCTCCGCGACACCGAGAAGAAGCTCTTGGAGCAGCTCGAATCGGCGAAGAAGAGCTGGGAGGATGAGACCAAGAAGAAGCGCTACACGGTGAAAGAGGAAAACGTGGCCGAGGTAATCGCCATGATGACCGGCATCCCCGTGAACCGCGTGGCCCAGAACGAAAGCCAGAAGCTGCTCAACATGGGTGAGGAGCTGCAAGGCAAGGTTATTGGCCAGGAAAAGGCTATCAAGCAGTTGGTGAAAGCCATTCAGCGCACCCGCGTGGGCTTGAAAGACCCCAAGAAGCCGATTGGCTCGTTCGTATTCCTAGGCCCAACGGGCGTAGGTAAGACGGAGCTGGCCAAGGTGCTGGCTACCTACCTCTTCGACAAGGAAGACGCGCTGATTCGCGTGGATATGTCGGAGTACATGGAGAAATTCAGCGTATCGCGCCTAGTGGGCGCGCCTCCCGGCTACGTGGGCTACGAAGAGGGCGGCCAGCTGACGGAGAAAATCCGCCGCAAGCCGTACTCGGTTATCCTGCTCGACGAGATTGAGAAGGCGCACCCCGACGTGTACAACCTGCTGCTGCAAGTGCTGGACGATGGTATCCTGACCGACGGCCTCGGCCGCAAGGTGGACTTCCGAAACACCATCATCATCATGACCTCCAACATTGGGGCGCGTGACTTGCAGGACTTCGGTGCGGGCATTGGCTTCGGCACGAAGTCGCGCAACGACAACATGGACGAGTTGACGAAGGGCACGATTACCAACGCCCTGAAGAAGACGTTCTCGCCCGAGTTCCTCAACCGTTTGGATGACGTGATTGTCTTCAACTCGCTGGAGAAGAAGGATATCCACAAAATCATCGACATCAGCCTCGGCAAGCTGCTGAGCCGCGTGCTGTCGCTGGGCTACAAAGTGGAGTTGACGGAGAAAGCCAAGGACTTCGTAGCCGATAAAGGCTATGACCCCAAGTACGGCGCCCGCCCGCTGAACCGAGCCATCCAGAAGTACATCGAAGACCCAATTGCCGAGGAAATCCTCAAAGCCCAGCTGTTGCACGGCGACGTCATCACCGCCGACTATGTAGAGGGTGCCGAGGAGCTTAGCTTCACCATCGCCAAAAGCGACGAAGCGCCCAACCTGGCCAGCGATGAGCGGCCAGAGGAAGCCCCTTCGGAGCCCGAGGCTGGTGAGTCGAAGTAAGTTAGCTTAGTTGTAAAGAAAAAGGCCGGTCCCGCAGTGCGGGGCTGGCCTTTTTGCTTTTAATTGATAGCAGGATTCACACAATCGTTTGTCATTGCGAGCGGAACGCAGTGGAGCGCGGCAATCGCCCCAGAACGACACCCGCGCCAGTCATTCGCCAATCGTGCTGGGGCGATTGCCGCGCTTTACTGCGTTGCGCTCGCAATGGCAAATGGCTTCTGCGTAAGTCACAGATAATAAAATCAGTAAGTAGCTATTAGACCAATGAATGGGCGAACATCCACCTCAACCCCGGCAACCCGCCCCTATCCGGGCAAATTACAAGTACGTACTTAGCCAAATAATATATAATACCTTAATTTTATGAAGCTCTAGCTACTTTACGGCTTACTAGTGCTCAGTCAGGCAAATTAACTGCCTTAATTTTCTGATAGTGGCGGTCGAGTTTGACGCGCGCTTTTTCGAGGGTAAACTGCCATTTTACGGTGGCCCGCGCCGCATTGCGCTCGGCCACGCACGCGGCGACGTGGGCCGTGAGTTCGTCCAGGGTGGAGATGCGCTGGTGCAAACACTGGCGGGCGATGGCCGAGAGCTCGAGTTCGACCAGGTTGAGCCAGGAAGCGTTTTTGGGCGTGTAGTGCACCTCAAAGCGGGCGGCCAGCGCCCGGGCTTCGGCAGCGGGCAGGTGCTGGTAGAAGACGGCGTCGGTGTGGGTATTTAGGTTGTCCTGCACCAACACGATTTTCTCGGCCTGCGGATAGTGAGCGGCCAGGGCCTGCATAAAGCGGCAATAATCGGCCCCGGTGCGGCGGGCCGAGACCTCGACCAGGCGCTGGCCGAGGCCCGGCTCGAAGGCGGCCAGCAGGCAGGCCGTGCCCTGGCGCACGTAGGTGCTGCTTTCCCGGCGGGGCCGCCCGGCTTTGGCCGGCTGCGCGCCCACGGCGGGTTGGGCCGGCACCGGCGGCAGGGGCTCCGTGGGTTGGCCGTGCAGCACGCAGGGCCGCTCCTCGAAGCAGACGACGGGAAAAAGCGGGTGGTAGGGCCGCTCGTACACGGCCAGCACGTCTTCCATCCGGGCCACGAAGGCCGCGTTCACTGCCCCCAGGCACCAGTGTTGCTGGCGGTGAGGCTGCAGTTCGTTTTTTTGAGCACCTGCGCCACTGTTTCGTGGGAAATGGTTTCTACCAGCGCCAGTTCTACGGCTTTGTCAGCCAGCAGGCGCAGGGTCCAGCGGCTGTGGCCCACCGGGGCCGGCGTGCAGGCCAGCGCCGTCAGGGCCGCTCGCTGGGAGCCGTCGAAGCGCGGGGGCGTGCCGCTGCGCGGGGCCTCGGTCAGGGCGAACTGCCAGCCGCCCGCTTCGTAGCGGCGGCGCAGCTCACTGACGGTCTGCCGGCTCAGGCCCACGGCCTTGCCGGCCGCCTGTTGGCCGATGCCCGTAGCCAAGGCCAGCAGGGCCTGGGCGCGGCGCACGGCCCGCACCGGGCGGCAGCCTGTGTGGGTGAAGTTTTCCAGGGCAGCCTGGTCGGCGGCTGGCAGGGCAAAAGGAGTGAGGGGTCGGGCCATAACAGCCTAACCTAAACGGACTCCGTTCTGTTAGTCAACTTCTCTTACTCAGCAGTAGCAGCAGCATTAAAAGCGTCTGCCCAGCAGCCAGTCAACTTGCACCTCAAACACGAATCGATACCATCTACCACGTTGACCAGCTTTACCGCAAAGCTATTTTAGCGCCTGAAAAACATTATCTGGTAGATTCGCTAGCTGCCAGATATCACTTCCCAAAAGGGAAAGAGGAAGAAGCATTATTTGGGTTGATGAGGCAAACCGACTCGGCTAATATCAAGCGGATGCAAGTAATCCTTAAAAGCTACGGATATCCTGGGCAGAAGCTTGTAGGCGCGACCACAAACGAGGCGGCATTCTACGTCATCCAGCATTCCAATCAAATTCCGCAATACCTGCCACTGATTAAGCAGGCTGACGCAGAGGATGAACTATCCTTTCGGTTGTATGCCATGATGCTTGACCGCGACCTCATGCAGCACAACAAAGCGCAGGTATACGGAACACAGGGCTACAATTTTGGAGGCATTAACCCGAAAACCGGCAAGCCGGAACAACACAATATTATCTGGCCCATTCAAGACCCAGCCCGCGTTAATGAGCGCCGCAAAAAGGCCGGTTTCAGCCAAACGGTGGAACAAAACGCCTTGGGCTTGGGAACCAATCACCGCGTGCTGAAGATGGAGCAAGTAAGGGCGATGTCTGGTTATAGTCCCTTTTGAGATGGTACATTTTTGGGTGCTAAAAGAAAAAACCCGCCTAGAATGCTTCTAAGCGGGTTTTCAGTGGAGATGCAGGGATTCGAACCCTGGTCCAGACAAGGAAGCCAACGTGCTTTCTACGTGTGTATCTATGCTTGAATTTTCGAAGCGTTCCAGGCGCACATCAGGCCCTTGAAACTCCCTTAGCTGCAGTTGATTTTCGCCTCCGAATCACAGCTCTTCGAGGGCTAGTTTCTACTTACGACGCGCCGAACTCCCAGGTGTAAAAACTTACCCGGGCGGCACGATGGCAATGCTTAGTTCTAAACTAGGCAGCCATGGCGTACGAATAGTCGCCGATTGTTGTTTGATAGATTTTTTGGCGGGAGAGCTTCCATCAACTCCCGACACGCTTACCCGCGACTTGCGCAAGCTGTCAATTCCGGTCATCCCCAATTTAGAAAGAACGAGTCCTGCTGCACGTAGGGTAAGCGTTAGCTTGCCGACGCGTGCAGCGGGGCATAAATATACGGGATTATCAAGAAAATGTTTTGTGGGCGGGTTTTGTTGCTGGTGTGCGGTAAGCTTTAGTTTGCCGCCAGCCGCGCCGAAAGACCTAGCGGCCGGCAAGCTAAAGCTTACCCTACATCGGCATCAGGGGTATCTTTGCCAGCGTATCGACTATGGAAAATTTCGTTGTTTCGGCCCGGAAATATCGTCCGGCCACTTTTCGGAGCGTGGTGGGGCAGCAGCACGTCACTACTACCCTGCAAAACGCCATTCAGAGCCAGCACTTAGCGCAGGCGTTCCTGTTTTGCGGGCCGCGGGGCGTGGGTAAAACCACCTGCGCCCGCATCCTGGCCAAAACCATCAACTGCACTAACCTCACGCCCGAGGCGGAGGCTTGCGGCGTGTGCACTTCGTGCGTGGCGTTTCAGGAAAACGCCTCCTTCAACGTGCACGAGTTGGACGCGGCCTCCAACAATTCGGTGGAGGACATTCGCTCGCTGGTGGAGCAGGTGCGCTACGCGCCGCAGCAGGGGCGCTACAAGATTTATATTATTGATGAGGTGCATATGCTCTCGAATGCGGCCTTCAACGCCTTTTTGAAGACGCTGGAGGAGCCGCCGAGCTACGCCATCTTTATTCTGGCCACCACCGAGCGCCACAAGATTATCCCTACCATCTTGTCGCGCTGCCAGATTTTTGATTTCAACCGAATTAAGGTTGATGACATTCGGGAGCACCTGCGCTACGTGGCCACGAGCGAGGGTGTAACCGCCGACGACGACGCCCTGCACCTGCTGGCCCAAAAGGCCGACGGCGGCTTACGCGACGCGCTCTCCATGTTTGACCAGCAGGTGACGTTTGCCGGCAACAACCTGACGTACAAGGAGGTAGTGCAAAACCTGCACATCCTCGACTACGACTACTATTTCCGGCTGGTAGATGCCCTGCTGAGCGAAAACCTGTCGGCCGCGCTGCTGCTGCTCGATTCGGTGATGCAGCAAGGATTTGATTTACACAACTTTGTGGTAGGCACGGCCGAGCATTTGCGCGGCCTGCTGGTGTGCAAAGACCCCGTAACGGTGCAGCTACTGGAGGTGAGCGACAATATTCGGCAGCAGTACGTGCGGCAGGCGCAGGCCGCGCCGCTGCCCTTCCTGCTCTCGGCCCTGAACCTGGTGAGCCAGTGCGACCGTGAGTTCAAGCAGGCCAAGAACCCGCGCCTGCACGTGGAGCTGACGCTCATGAAGCTGGCGTATCTCAACGGTGCCGTGCAGTTTGTGCGCGACTTAACCCCTAGCTCCAACGGCGAGGCTAAAAAAAAAACTAACAGCCTAAGCCAGCTGGCCGTGGCCCCGGCGGCTACGGGTAGTACCAGCCACGCGGCCCCCGCCCCACAAGCCCCGGCCGCGGCGCAGGACCAGCCAGTAGCTTATGCGCCGGCCCCCACCCCACCCCAGGCACCAGCCTTGGTGCACGCCCCCGCTCCGGCCGATGGCCCCGAGCCGCTGCCCGTGGAAAACGGCGTAACCGAACTGCACCCTACGCCCAGCATAGAGGCCGAAGCCAGCGAGCCCGTACCGACGACGCGCTACCAAGTGCGCGATACCCTACCGCACGTCGAAACCGGCCGGCCCAGCATGCAGGGCCTGGAGCCTACCCAGCGCCCCACCGATGTGCGGCCCGGCACGGTTGCCGCCCCCAGCATCCCGGCCCTGCCCAAGCTACCCAGCCTGGCCAACCGCCTGCCCGGCCTGCGCGATGTGAGTACGCCCGCCGCCCCAGCAGCCCGTCCGGCGGCCACGGTAGCCGAGCCAGTCGCCGCGCCCACCGGCCCCATGCCACCCATCGCGCCCGAGCTACTGCAAAAAGTCTGGCAGCAACTGGCCGATGAGCGCCGGGCTCAGGACAAGATGAGCGAGTACACGGTGCTCAACCGCGCCGTGTCGGCCGATGCTGGCCACGTGATTACGCTTACAGTGGATAACCCAGTGCAAATCACGCAGTTCAATGATTTTAAGGCCGAGTTTATGACTGAGCTGCGGCGGCGCACCGGCTACCCTGGCCTCACGGTGCAGGCGGAGGTAGCCACGGCCGCCCCCACTGGCCGCAAGCTGTATACTTCCAATGATAAGTTTGCCTACCTGGCCGAGAAGTATCCTGCCTTGCAGGAAATGAAGCAACGGCTCGGGCTGGATGCGGATTTTTAGAGAACCATCAGGAAGCAGGTATTACTATAGAACGTCATGCCTCCCTGCATTCAGCATGACGTTCGCATCGTCGAACAAACCCGAATGACGCGAGCGAGATGCTTCTCTGCGTTCAGCATGACGTTCTTTTTGCTGGCTTTCAACGCCTGCCGCCCTACCCCGCCGCCACTATTGCGCGTGAGCGTGGTGGGCGACGTGCTGCTGGCCCGCACCGTGCCCGCCGCCCTGGCCCGCGACAGCGCCGCCCTACGCCGCACCACGCGGGCACTATGGGCCGGCAGCCGCTACGTAATCGGCAACCTCGAATGCCCGCTGGCCGACACTGCCCACCCAGCGGCTAAACCGATTGTTTTTCAGGCTAACCCGCGCTGGGCGGGGTGGCTGCGTAGCCTGGGGCTCACGCACGTTTCGCTGGCTAATAACCATACCCTCGACCAGCGCCTGCCCGGCTTGCGCGCCACCGCCCGCGCGGGGCGCGCCGCCCGGCTGGGCCTGCTGGGCTACCAGCCCGACTCGCTGGCCGGCTGCCTGTCCACGGTGCTGGGGGCCGATAGCAGCGTGGCCATTTTTGCCTATTCAGCTCTTACTCAAAACAGTATGGGTGAAGGCTGCGTGTGCGGCCGCGACTTTGCGGCGCTCTGCGAGCGGGTGGCGACCTACAAAACCCTTTTCCCTGAGCGGGCCGTGCTGGTGTACCTGCATTGGGGCACCGAGTACGCGGCGCAGCCCAGCGCTGAGCAGCGCCAGCAGGCCCACGACCTCGTGGAGGCAGGCGCGGCGGCCGTGGTGGGCGCCCATCCGCACGTGGTGCAGCCGGTGGAATTTTACCGGGGCCGGCCTATTGTGTATAGCCTGGGCAATTTCCTGTTTGACCAGCGTGGCGGCCCTGCTGCGCTGGCCGCGCAAGTAGATTTCGACCTCGAAGCCGGCCGTGTGGCCGCCACCTACCTGCGCCCGCTGCACCTGGCGAGAGCCGTGCCCCAGGCCGCCGACGCAGTGGCCTGCGCAGCCCTGGCCCAGCGCCTGCAACCCAGCGATGGCAGTACACAACTACTTACTAATAATGATAATAGCTGGCTACTGCGAGCTACCGCGCCAGCCACCGCCGCCGACTCGCTGCCCGCCTACCTGGTGCCGCACCTCGTGCTAAGCGGCCCGGCCGGCGCACGCACAACCGTGCGGCTGCGCTACCTGCCCCACATGCGCCAGTACCAGGTGCGCGCCCGCACTGGCAGCAGCGAAACGATGCTGGCGCTGGGCTTTCCGGTGTATCGGCTGGCGCAGGGCGACGTGGACAACGACGGCCGGCCCGATTTGCTGGTGGGGCCCGTCAAGCGCACGCCGCTGGACAAAGTGGTGCGGCGGCGGCTTTTTGTGTACCGCCTCGACAGCAGCGGGTACTTACGGCCGCGCTGGCGCGGCTCACGCCTGATGTTCAACATCTTGTATTTCAAAGCGCTATCTAAACAAGGCCGTACCTACGTGCAAACCATTGAGCAGGAGCCGAGTGGCCGCTACTGCATTGCGCTGTATCATTGGCAGGGCTTTGGGCTGGTGCTCGACCGGTTTTTGGCGCGCGGGCTGGCGCGGGCCGGGGCCTACCGGGCGTTCGTGCGGGCTTATTAGCCGGGCTGCTGATTTGTTGGGGAGAAGTCAGGTTAACAGTACCTTCTCTGCATTCCACTGTCAATCAACACGAAAGCTAAAAGCTAGTAGTTCATTACTTACTCACCGTTCTCCTTTCTTCATGACAAACAGACCCTTACTTCTTGTGCTGGGCGTGCTGGCCTTTGTGCTGGTCAGCCTGGGCGTGTATCAATGGCAGCGCAAGACTGATAAAGCGGCCGTGCCAGCCACCACGGGGCTAGCAGCCACGCCCGCGCCCAAGAATTTGGGCACCGGCCAAGACAATGGCTTTGGAGAAGTGGTGCCCGTGGTGCTGACGGAGGACAAGGCCCAGCTGAACGAGCTTTACCAACGGCCCGATATTGCGGAATTTTATAAAGACGGCGAAGGGGCCGACTCCTTTTCGCAGGAGGAAGGCTCGCACCACGCCCCGCCGCCGCCGTTTGATTTCAACCAACCCCTGGCCGGCAAGTCGTACCTCGACCTACTGCTGCTGCGCAACGAGCTGTACGCCCGCAACGGCTACTGCTTCATGAACAGCACGGCCCGCTCGTATTTCGATACCAAAAAATGGTACCGGCCGGTGTGGATGGGCGACACCTACGACGATAAAGGCACGGTAGTGGCCAAGGCCGTCGTCATTCCGGTGCCGCTCAACAAGCAGGAAGCGGCATTTGTGGAGAAAATTCATACCCAGGAAGTGCAGCTGCTGGTGCACCGCGTGGCCCCGCAGGGCGGCTTCCCCATGCTGGGACTCGACTTCGTGGTGAACCAGCGCGAGGAGCCGCTGACGCCGGCCATGCGCCCGGTGCTGGCCCGCAACAACTTCGTTCTCGTGCCCACCAAAGAGGAGCAGCTATTTTATCTCTACGACCAGAACGAGTATAGCTACACGCCAAATTTCGTCACTACCGACCTCATTCTCCAGCTGTTGCACAAGTACCTGAACGGTATTTTGAGCGATGTAGAGGAAACCCGCCTCGTGCCCGTAGTGGCCCAGATGCTGCGCCAGGGTGGCACCCAGGCCCAGGCGCTGGCCACCCAAAGCCAGAACCCCCAGGCCCGCGACGCGGCCGAGTGGGCCGCCGCCTACTACGCCGTTGGCCACCGCCTGCTCATGGGCGGCAACGCGCCCGTTGCCGGGGCCTACGCCGCTCAAGTGGCCACCGAGGTAAGCCGCAGCACCGGCGCCGAGGCCAAGGGTTCCAATTTTCTGCAAGACTCGCTCTTTGAGTATCAGGCCATGAAGCCGCGCGGCCAGTACACCCGCAACGACACTACGCGGCGCTACTTCCGTACGGTGAAGTGGCTGAATACGGCCCCCATTTTTCTGGATTCGGATGCCGGGCTGCTGCACGCCGTGGCGCTGGCTAAGGCCTTGGCCAGCAATGCGGAAGCTGCCAAGGGCTTCGCCAATCTTACCCACGTGCTCAATGTGCTGGTGGGCGACGAAGACAACCGCTCGCTCACCAACCTGCTGCTGCTGCTGAAAACGAACTACGCCGGGCAGTCGCTCGACCAACTGGTCGCGCCCGCCACGCTGGCCGGCCTGCGCCGGCAGCTAGTGGCCGCCGGCACCGACCGCATCCGGCCCAAGGGGGCTACCGACAAAGCCGTGGCAGCCCTGGCGCGGCCCACGCTGCTGTTCACGGCCGGGCGCTATACATTTGATGCCGAGATACTTTCGCGCCTCACCGAAGTCATGCGCAGCCCCAAGCCCCTGCGCCCCTTCCCGAAGGGCCTCGATGCATTTGCTGCCTTCGGCAACCGCACGGCCGAGGATATTTTGCTCAATCATTACAAAGAAGCCACGCATTGGCCGGCCTACCCCGACACGCTGCGGGCCGTGCAAAAACAGTTTTCGACCTATAAGAGCTGGGACCAGAACCTGTACACCAAAACCATGCAGGTGCTTATGGGCCTGAACGCGCCCAGCCCCGATACCAACCCACCCTACTTTGCCCGCACGCCGGCCTGGCAGCGGCGCAACCTCAGCACCGCCCTCGCTGGCTGGGCCGAGCTCAAGCACGATTTGCTGCTGTACTCCGAGCAGCCCATGGGGGCCGAGGAGGGCGGCGGCGGGGGCGGCCCGCCCCCGCCCGACCACCTTGGCTACGTAGAGCCCAACCTGCCCTTCTGGAACCGGGCACTGGCGCTGCTTGCCTTTCAAAACCAAGCGCTGCACCGCCTCAACGCCAGCACGCCCCACCTCGACAGCCTCAATAGCGGCATCCGCCAGCTGGTGACCAAGCTGCACCGCCTGGCCCGCAAGGAGGTAGCCCACGAAAAGCTGACCACCGATGAAATGAACAGTCTATCATCGGTGGGCGGTGAGGTAGAAGGCCTTACGCTGCGGGCGCTAAAGATGGCTGACTATGACCCGCTGCCCGACCGCGAGCGCCACATCGGCCTGGTAGCCGACGTATATGCCTTCAATGAGGAGGTACTGGAAGAGGCCGTCGGCGCGGCCGACGCGCTCTACGTGGTGGTTGAAATCAACGACCTGCCCGTGCTGGCGCGCGGAGCCACGCTCAGCTACTACGAGTTTGCCAGCAAAACCCGCCTCACCGACGAGGAGTGGCGCGCCCAGCTGACCAAGCAGCCGCAACCCCGCCCCACTTGGTTGCGCGACCTCATTGTGCCGGTGCCCGCTTTAAATAAGGGCGTTGGTAAGAATCAGTAAATCAATTTTTTGTAAGTAGCGCGGACTTTGCAAATCTGCGCTACCTAGCCTACACCACCTGCCCTACTCCAAACAGCACCGTGAACACCAGCGTGCTCAACGCCATTTGCTTCAGCAGCGGGTCGAGCCGCATCGACTCTTGGCGCGCCCACACCTGATAGCCGTTGAAGGCAAATAGCGGCAGACTGAGCACGAATAGCCACTGCCAGGGCGAGTGGTAGGTGAGCGCCACGTATATCACCGCCCCCCCGATGCCCAGCAGCAGCAGCAGCCAGTGGTAGCGGCGCGCATGGCGCGGCCCCAGCCGCACCGGCACCGTGATTTTACCCGCCAGCTCATCCGAGGCAATGTCGCGGATGTTGTTGACGTTGAGCACCGCCGTGGCAAAGCAGCCCAGCGCGGCGGCGGGCAGTAGCACGGCCAGCGGCAGGCTACGGGCCTGCAAAAAGTAGGTGCCGCATACGCCTACTAGTCCAAAAAACAGGAACACCGAAATGTCGCCCAGCCCCGCGTAGCCATACGGGTTGCTGCCCGCCGTGTAGTTCACGGCCGCCCAAATGGCGGCCAGCCCCAGCCCCAAAAACGCCAGCAGCACCCATGCACCCGCCAGCCCCAGGGCCAGCAGCAGCAACCCGATGCCGCTCACCAGCGCCGCCACTCCAAAGCCCCACATAGCGCGCTTCATCTCGGCCGGCGTGATGGCCCCTCTCTGTACGGCGCGCAGCGGGCCCTGGCGGTGCACACTGTCGGCCCCGTTCTGCGAGTCGCCGTAGTCGTTGGCGAGGTTGCTCAGAATTTGCAGCAAAATGGTGGTAAATGCGGCCAGCGCCACCACCGGGCCATTAAATTGCCCGGCCGCCTTGGCCAAAAAGCCCGCCGTAAGAATGCTGGCCAACGCCAACGGCAGCGTGCGAGGACGAAACGCCGAAATCCAGGGTGACATAAAAAAGATGTGTGATAGTTAAAAAGCGGCTTTCATTGCGAGCGCAACGCAGTGAAGCGCGGCAATCTTTCCTTTCCGTTGGGTTAGTAACCCTAGCGTGAAGGAAAAATTGCCGCGCTCCGCGTTGCTACGCTCGCAATGACAGGCGATTCAGCGAGTGAATTACTTCGTAATGGCCGACACCAGCTCGGGGTCGCTGGGCTTCACTTTCGAGGGGTAGAATGCCACGACGTGGCCCTGCTCATCAACTAGGTATTTGCAGAAATTCCAGCTCGGAGCCTCGGCTACTGCGCCGTTCTTAGCCTTGTCGGCCAGAAACTTATAGAGCGGGGTAGCGTCGTCGCCCTTCACGGCTACGGTCGAAAACAGCGGGAACGTCACGCCGTAGTTCTTCTGGCAGAAGGAAGCTACCTCCTCGTTCGAAGCCAGCTCCTGGTTGAAGCTGTTGGACGGGAAGCCCAGCACGGTCACCTTATTGCCGTACTTTTTCGAGAGCTCCTCCAACTCCTTATACTGCGGGGTGAAGCCGCACTTGGAAGCGGTGTTCACGATGAGGATTTTCTTGCCCTTGTACTTGCTCAGCTTCACGTCTTTACCATCAATGGTCTTCACCGTGAAGTCGTAGACGGTGCCAGCGGCGGCGGTTTCGGTGGGGTGCATAGGCGCGGGACGGTGGGTGATGAAAGCCAGGCTGATGGTAGTGGCCGCAGCCAGGGCAAGGGCAGTAAATTTCATAACGAATTCGGCAGTTTGGTGAGGTAAAGCTGCTGATAACCAGCAACGCGGCCGGAGGTTCAAAAAGGGTGCCACCCCTGGCTAGTACGTGCTAGGGCTTGGGGGCGGGGGCGGGCACAGTGGGGCCAGCCGGTACCGTTACCGGGGCCGGCTGCGCGCCGGTATTGAGCAAATCGACCAAATTGAGGGGGGCCAGTTCGGTAGTATCGCCGGGCTGCACGGCCCGCACCGTATCGCGGATGGCCCGCACGATGTACTTGTTGGCGGGCCCCTTGAGGCTCACCGAGTAATTGAGGTTGTCGCGCTGATTGGCCGTAATCAGGCCCTTGTTCTGCATGATGTCGGCGATAAAGCGGAAGTACCAGCGCGTGGCCCCGCGCAACTCACCGTAGATGTTGAACGACTCACGGTAGTATTTGGGCTTGGGAATGATGCTGGCCAGGTAAATACACTCGCCCAGGTTGAGCTCGCTGGGCCGCTTGGCATAGTAAAACAGCGCTGCCTCGCCAATGCCGTACACGCCGCGCTTGCCGCTGGGCCAGCGGTAGGCCGTGGGGCCCCACTCCACAATGTTGAGGTATATCTCAAACATGCGCTGCTTGGTGAGCGAATGGGTGCGGTCAACGAGCCAATTCTCTATTAGCCACACAATTAGCATTTCCTCGGCCTTGCGGCCCACGGTTTTTTCGCGGCTCAGAAACACGTTTTTCACCAGCTGCATGCTCAGCGTACTGCCGCCGCGAGCGAAGCGCTTCTCCTTAATGTCTGCGATGGCTGCATTAACAAAGGCTTTTTCCATAAAGCCTTTGTGCTTAAAGAACTGCGGGTCTTCAGTCGTTTGGATAACGGCCGGCATGTAGGGCGACACCTCCTGGAAGGGCGTGAAGTCGGGGTTGCTCGGCCCCACCTTAAACGTGCGCAGCGAATCGCCCTTGTCGTTGTAGGCCGTGAAGGGGAATTCTCCTTCCAGCATCCGCAGGTCTTCCTTACCAAAGTGCGTGATGCTGAAGTCTTTACTAGGCATCAGCGACGAAGCCAGGTGCAGGCTATCCACCTGTTTCAGGTCTACGTCGGCCTTGAGGTGGTAGGCCAGCGTGCCCGTGCCCGCCGTGCCGGCCACCACATCGAACATACCCTCGGGCAGCGAGTTAAAAAACGCGTTGGTGGGCGCCGGGTCCGAGTCCACCTTCAGGCTAACGGCCAGCTTAGGCTTGAGCCGCACCGCGATTTCGGGGTGAAAAACGAGTTGGTTGAGCACCGCCCGCGTGCCGGGGTCGAGTGCTACCGTGCCCCGGCCCAGCGTGGCCACAAAGTCGAGCTGGCCCCGGTGCACTACAATATCCTGCGACGACAGCCGCTTGTGAAAGAAGCTGAAGTTGCGGGCCGCCACCGAGCCACGCACGGTAAGCTTGCCGCCCGTTTTGGTATCAGCCGCAAAGTCTTTGCCCGTCAGCTGCACCCGAATGGTATCGAACGACACCAGCGCCCCGAAGCGGCGCGCCACATAAGGCACTTGTACCGGGCCACTTACGCCAAACAGCCGCACGTTCATGGCGTAGTCGCCGGGCTCGATGGTGCCGCTCACGCCCAGCTCATTCACCACCGAATCGACGCTGGCCGTGAGGCGGCCTTCTACCTGGCCATCGTTGATGCTGAGGCGCGGCATAACCAGCT
Source organism: Hymenobacter sp. H14-R3 (assembly GCF_030063445.1). Taxonomy (GTDB): domain Bacteria; phylum Bacteroidota; class Bacteroidia; order Cytophagales; family Hymenobacteraceae; genus Hymenobacter. The sequence continues at coordinate 173,768 of NZ_JASITD010000009.1, forward strand.
GCACCTGGTGGTGGGGGCTGCCGTAGCTCACCACAAACTGCCGAAAATCGGCCTCGCCGGGCACGTTGCCGAAGCCCGCATCAAGCACCTGGTTGAGCAGCAGGCCGTAGTTGCGGCCCAGGGCCGTATCGCGGGCCACGGGGGCCGCGGTTTTTTTCTTTAGCAGAAAGGAGAAGTTGGTACCGCCGCGGGCATCCTTGTGCGCTGTGAGGTGGGCGCGGTCAATCTGCAATTCGCTGAACACCGGCCGGCCCGCAAACAGCGAGCGCAGGCTGAGGCCGGCCACCAGGCGGCGGGCCGTAAGCAGCGTATCGCCGTTGGCCACTGGCCCAGCCAAAGCATTGGGCACTAGACTCATACCGCCTATCTCTACGGTGCGCAGGCCCGTGAAGCGGGCGGGGCCCAGCGTGAGGGTCACGGGGTACTTGCGCTCAACGCGCGTTTTTACTTCGCCCAGCGCATAGTTGAGCAGCTGCTGGCGCTTCCACAAAAAGACCACCAGGGCCAGCAGCACTACCGCTAGCAGGCCGCCCAAGGCATAAATAATTCGTTTTTTGGCAACAGCTGATACGTGCATTAGCGCAAAGGTAAGATTTTCGTTTCTGGTTTGCTTGTTTTCAAAAAGTGAACCGGCACCGGGCGGCGCAGCTTTTTGGAGTTGGCGCTCCTCCGGCAATCGGCCCTCAGTAGCTTTGTGGGCCCCCAACGTTCGGCTCCCCTCCCCATGCTCACTGCCCTTTCGCCCCTCGACGGCCGCTACCAGCGCCAGACTGCCCCGCTCGGCCCCTACTTTTCGGAGCTGGCCCTGATGCGCTACCGTGTGCGGGTGGAGGTGGAGTATTTTATTGCCCTTTGCCAACTGCCGCTGCCCCAGCTGGCAGCCGTGCCCGCGAGCGTGTTTCCGGCCCTGCGCGGGCTGTACGAGCAGTTTGGCGAGGCCGAAGCCCAGGCTATCAAAGCCCACGAAGCCGTAACCAACCACGACGTGAAGGCCGTGGAATACTACCTGCGCGACGCGTTTACCCAGCTTGGGCTCGACCAATTTCTGGAGTTCATCCACTTTGGCCTCACTTCGCAGGATATCAATAACACCGCCATTCCGCTGAGCCTGAAGGAGGCCATGAACGATGTACTGCTGCCGCGCTTCACGCAGATGATGAGCCAGTTAGCTACCCTGGCCGCCAGCTGGGACCACGTGCCCATGCTGGCCCGCACCCACGGCCAGCCCGCCTCGCCCACTCGCCTGGGCAAGGAGCTGACGGTGTTTGTGGCCCGGCTCGAAGGCCAGCTGGCCTTGCTGAGCCAAGTGCCCTACGCGGCCAAGTTTGGCGGGGCTACCGGGGGCTTCAATGCCCACGTTGTGGCCTATCCCGGCACCAACTGGCACGCCTTTGCCCAGGGCTTTGTGAACGGCACGCTGGGTCTGCACCGCACCTTCCCCACCACCCAAATTGAGCCCTACGACAACCTGGCGGCCTTTTGCGACGGCTGGAAGCGCCTCAACACCATCCTCATTGACCTCTGCCGCGACGTGTGGCAATATATTTCGCTGGGCTATTTCAAGCAGACGCTGAAAGCCGGCGAGGTCGGCTCCTCAGCCATGCCGCACAAGGTAAATCCTATCGACTTTGAGAACGCCGAGGGCAACCTGGGCCTGGCCAATGCCCTGCTGGAACACTTCGCCGCCAAACTGCCGATTTCGCGCCTCCAGCGCGACCTCACCGACTCCACGGTGCTGCGCAACCTGGGTGTGCCGCTGGGCCACCTACTTATTGCGCTGGGCGCCATTGGGCGCGGCCTGGGCAAGCTGGCCCTGGATGAAAGCGCCTTGCAGCGCGACCTGGAGGCCAACTGGGCCGTACTGGCCGAGCCCATTCAGACCATTCTGCGCCGCGAAAACTACCCCGACCCCTACAATGCCCTCAAGCAGCTCACGCGCACCGGCGGGGCCATTTCGGCCGCCACCATCACCACCTTCGTGGAGGAGCTCGACGTGCCCGAAAGCGTGAAAGCCGAGCTGCGCGCCCTCACGCCGGCTAGTTACGTAGGGCGCTAACCCAACTGTTTAGCTGCTATTTTTACCGACTGCCTGCTTTTTTAACCAATCCGTGTCTGAGCTACTTCACGATATTCCCGTTCGCCCCGACTGCCGGTTTTTTCGCGGTGACCTTCCCTGCCGCCCCAATAAGGAGCACGGCTATATGTGCGGCGATTGCCCGGTATATGAGCCAGTTACGAAGCGTATCCTGCTCATTAAGCTCGGAGCCATCGGCGATGTCATTCGCACCACGCCGCTGCTGCGGCGGCTGCGGCAGGAGTACCCAGGCTGCTACATCACCTGGCTCACGCTCACGCCCGCCATCCTGCCCCAGCGCGAGGTAGAGGAGATTTTGAAATTCGACTACGCCAGCGCCTTGCAGCTGCAAGCCCGGCAGTTTGATATCGCCATCAACCTCGATAAGGAGAAGGAAGCCTGCGCATTATTACTCAACGTGCAGGCCACCAGCAAGTTCGGCTACACCCTGCGCCCCTACGACGGCGTGCCGTGGCCCATCAACCAGCTGGCCGACCACAAGTATCTAACCGGCGTATTCGACCAGCTCAGCATTGGCAACACCAAGCCCTACGTGCAGGAAATATTCGAGCTCTGCGGGTTTGACTTCCGGGGCGAAGAGTACGTGTTCGACACCCACGACGACAAGGGCTACGACTGGTCGGCCCTGCCACCCGCCGGCGCGGGCCCGCGCATCGGTCTCAACACCGGCTGCGGCGACCGCTGGACCACCCGCCTTTGGAGCACCGAAAAGTGGATTGCCCTGATTACCCAGCTCCAGGCCGCCGGCTACGCGCCCGTGCTACTGGGCGGCGAAGCCGAAGCCCCCCGCAACCTGGAGCTGCAAGCCGCCACCGGTGCGGCCTACTTGGGCACCTTCCCGCTGCCCCAGTTCATCAACCTCATGCACCAGATGGCTGGCATTGTTACGCAAGTAACTATGGGCATGCACATTAGCATTGCCCTGCGCAAGCCCACTATCCTGATGAACAACATCTTCAACCCCCACGAATTTGACCTCTACGGCCGCGGCCAAATTGTGGGCCCCAACAAGCAGTGCGTATGCTTTTACCGCGGCAGCTGCCGCCTGGGCACCAGCTGCATGGAGGACCTGCCCGCCGAGAAGGCATTTGCCGCCGTGCTCGAAAGCGTGCCGCTGGTGTAGTGCGGCAAGCTTTAGCTTACCGCAAATATCTTAGATAACACGCTGATTTAAAGTTACTTATGGCAAAGTAAAGATTACCGCACTACCGCGCCACTTCCTTAAGCGCGGCCACCATCACTTCCCACGAAAACTTTTTAGCTTCCTGCCGCACGCCAGCCGCAAAGGTTTCCTCACGGTCGTTGGCGTAAAAATCAACCAGCGCCCCGGCAATCGCCGGGGCCGCAGGTGACACCACATAGCCTACCACGCCGGCCGGAATCAGCTCGGCCAGCCCGCCCACGTCGGTTACCAGCATGGGCCGCCCAAAGTGGTACGCCACCTGCGATACCCCACTCTGGGTAGCGTTTTTGTAGGGCTGCACAACCATATCGGCCGCGCAGAAGTAGTTGACCACCTGTTCGTTAGGAATAAAATCCGTAGCGCGTACCAGCTTACTTTCTAACCCAAGCCGCTGAATAATAGCCTCATACGGTGCGGCATCTTCATAAAACTCGCCTGCTATAAGCAACTTCACTGGCAGCGCGGCCACCCGCGCATCGGCCAGCGCTTCGAGCAAAATATCGAGCCCCTTATACGCCCGGATGAACCCAAAAAACAGCACGTAGTGAAACGCCGACGATAGCCCCAGCGCCGCCAGTGCCTCGGCCTTGGGCTTGGCCGGCCCAAAGTTATCGTACAGTGGATGAGGACGATACAAGGCAGGCTTCGTCCCAAAGCCCAGCCGCTGCAAGTCGGCCAGTACGCTGCGGCTCATGGTTACGAAGCCGTCGCAGGCACTCAAAAAGTAGCGTGTGAGCGGCCTATCGCCCGGCCTCTTCTCGTGCGGAATTACGTTGTCGGTAATGGCCACCACCCGCGTGTGGCCGTTGCCGCGCACCAGCCGCGCCACCGTGCCCAGCGCCGGCCCCATGAGTGGCAGCCAAAACCGAAACACCACTAAATCGGGCCGTTCGCGCCGTAGCCGCCGCCCCACCGCCAGCCAGCTCAGTGGGTTTACCGAGTTCAGGCTCACCTCAATATCGAGGTCGGCCGGCCCCAACTCAGTACTAAACTGCGTTTGCCCCGGAAATAAAAACTCTGGGTATTGTAGCGAAAACGTGACGAGCCGTACCTCATCGCCCGCCGCCCGAAAGGCCCGCGCCAGCCGCTCATTATACGTGGCCAGCCCGCCGCGCAATGGGTAAGCTGGACCAATAATTACGATTTTCATTTAGTAGTGAGCCTGTTGCACGCACCTATTCTACTGGCTGATAATTGTTAATTGGAACTACCGCAGCGTTTCGCGCACGAGGTAATCGTCGCGGCGCGGCCCGTTCAGCTGCACCATCTCGGCCAGAAAACCGGCCAGAAATAGCTGCACGCCAATAATAACTGCCACCAGTGCCATAAAAAACAACGGCTGGTCGGTTACGTTGCGCGCCCGCAGGTTATGCAGCGACAGCCACACCTTCTCGCCCGTTAGCCACAGCGTCAGTATCATGCCGATGAAGAAGGAAATTGTACCCAGCGTGCCAAAAAAGTGCATGGGCCGCCGCCGAAACCGGCTCACAAACGTGATGCTGGCTAAGTCCAGAAAGCCGTATACGAAGCGCTCCAGCCCGAACTTGGTCACGCCGTATTTACGCTCCTGGTGCTGCACCACCTTCTCGCCTATCTTCGTGAACCCGTTCCACTTAGCTATCACCGGAATATACCGGTGCATCTCGCCATATACCTCAATAGCTTTCACCACGCGCTGGTCGTAAGCCTTTAGCCCGCAGTTGAAATCGTGCAACTGAATGCCCGAAATCGCCCGCGTCGCGCCGTTAAAAAGCTTGGTCGGAATCGTCTTTGAAAGCGGGTCGAAGCGCTTCTGCTTCCAGCCGCTCACCAGGTCATAGCCGTCCTCCGTCACCATACGGTACAGCTCCGGCAGCTCCTCGGGTGAGTCTTGCAGGTCGGCATCCATGGTGCACACCACCCGCCCGCGCGCCGCCTCAAAGCCCACATTAAGCGCCGCCGACTTACCATAATTTCGGTTGAAGCGAATGCCGCGTAAGGCCATGTCCTGCCCCGCCAGCGCCTCAATCACCGCCCACGAGTTATCCGTCGAGCCGTCGTCAATCAGGATAACCTCGTACGACAACCCGCGCGCCGTGAGCACCCGCGCAATCCAGCGCGTTAGTTCGGGTAGCGATTCCTCCTCATTAAGCAAGGGAATCACGATGGAAATCTCCACCGAAAAAGCAGCCAGCTTATTCAAATTCAGGCTTTGCATTTTTAATAATAGCCGACGTTATTAAGCTGATAATAAAGCCAATAACTACCGAGCCAATCAGCACAAAAATCAGCAGAATAGGCCCGCTGGTAAACTTAGCCGACATAGCCATCGCTTGGTCAATCTGGGCATCCGACATGTTGCCCTTGGCTTCCATATCAGTCCGCACCTTTTCCATGGCCCGCGTCATCATTTCAGGGTCCACAAAATTGGTGTAGACATACGTGAACACAGTACTCAGCAGCCCCACCACCACCGACAGCACCGTGCCAATACCAAGCCCCTGCCCGTAGCTCATAAACCCTGCGTTTTGCCGCTTGAAATCTCGCTGCGCCAAAATAATGCCTACCACCATCACCGCCGTAGTTAGGTAGCGGATGGGAGAAGACTCTAAATGCATGGCATCTATCCCAAAGGAGACAATGACACTGACCAACCCGGTTATCAGTCCAAAGCGCGAGCCAACACTAGTTGGCGTAACCAGCTCATTAGTAGTTGTTTCCATAAAAATAGATTTAAGTGAGCAGACCGGCCTGCTACTTGCGCAAAAATAGGCCACTTGGCACTGCCAACACTACTCCCAGCAGCAGCACCCGCGTAAAAGTACCCAGGGCAAGGTCGCCTTCCGATAGCTCAGCTATCTGCTTCAGCTCCTGCGCCTCAAACTGCGCATTGCGTTTCTGCTTGTCGCGTATATCCTGCTGCACCCGCACAATTTCGAGCATTTCCACCCGGTTTTTAGCGAGGGACTTTTCTCCAACGCCGTGCGCTAACCCCCACACACTACCCGCGGCAATAAGGGCGGCAATGGCCGCCGTTAGCCACCCCACCGCCAGCGCCCGGCCCACGCCCGGCCGTTGCGGGGCCAGCATGTGGCGCAGTACCCACTGGCTACCCGCCACGGCCAACGGCACCAGCAGTTGACCCATCAACTGCTTAGGTCCAAACGCGTTATTGCCAGATAGTTGTAAAAATAGCAGCCAGGCCGCGCACACCACACCGGCGCCCACGCCAAAGCGCAGGCCCAGTCGTACTATCAGCGCCGAGGCAGGGGCAGAAGGGAACGTTGTCTTAATCGTTGGGTTAGTGGGTTGCATAAGCTTTTAATCGGCCTGCAAGATACGCCCAGCCTTTTCGCTAGCTTTTGCCCACTCAGGCCATTGCCGCACGTGCTGCCACTCGCTGCCGGCCAAACCGCAGCAGAAGCCCCTCAACCAACAAGCAGCCCAGCGCCGCCAGTAAGCAATAGCGCCACAAGGGCTGCCCCGTTTGGGCCGCCCGAAAACGCGCCAGCTTTTCCGGCTGTGCACCGTTTTCCAGCACCTGCACATTTGGATGGTTGGGCCCAATAAGCTGGCGCAGTTCCGCCGCTGAGTAGGCCGCCAGTTCCGATTCCTGCTTCGCCGCATTAAAAGCCAGGGTCGTAATCACTTTGCCTTGGTGCTGCAATGTATAAAACCCTGGCGCGCTCATGCCAGCAGGCACATCAAGGTGCAGCTGCCCCCCCTGCACGCGCTGCCCCGCAATATAGGTGGCACTATCGTGCACCAAGCGGTAACTCGCCTCCTGCCCCACTGGCTGGCCCTCCCCACTTGGCACCGTCAGGGCCAGCGCTGGCGTTGAAAGCCGATAAGCCGGCAGCTGGTCGGTCTGGTAGCTAAGCATGGCCATTCTATACAGCACAGGAACAAACAAGGCGTGGGTCGTAAAATCGGAATACGCCTGGGCAAAAGGCGCAGCGAAAATGTACGCCCGCCCCGCGCCGCTGCTAAACTGCGTTAAAAACGCGTCGCCGTCGCGCAATCGCAAAATATCCGTGCCCGCTTGCCCCAGGCGCAACACTGGCGCCACCTGCGGCATCGCCACCCGCGGTGGCTGCGCCCCAAACACGTCCCTGAAGAAGGGGTCGCGCGCATTAGGCATTAGCACCGCCTGGCGCTCCGGCAAATCAGCCGCCACATCTTGCCACTGCTCCCCACCAACACCCAATCCCTTAAACAGCTCATGGTAAGTAGCATGAGAGGCTGGGCCAGCCGAAGGTACGACCACCACGCTTCCTCCCCGCCGCACTACGCCCACTAGTGCCTCTCGCAAGCCTGCCTCAATCCGAGGCAACTCCCGTACTAATACGAGGTTGGTCCGCCGCAACCGCCCATAGTCAACTGCCTGCGGCTTCGCAAAAGCATAAGTAAAAAGTGGCTCACTTTCGTAAGCTGCACGCGTAGCCGGCTCCTCGCCAATCTCTACTACATCAATTGCTGCTGTCGCCTGCAACGTGAAATAATACGTATTATCAAAGTTCACCGGGGCATCCTGCGTTATAATTCGCCCTCGTGCCAGCTTTGCATCCGGTAGCTGAATCTGTGCAATTACTTCAGTAGCCTGCCCGGCACCCATCGATACTTGAAATGTTGCTGCTTGTTGATTACCCAGCATCACCTTCACAGGGCAGGCAGCTATGGCCGCCGCTCCACCATTTCGCAAGCGAATGTGAAGAGCCACATTCGCTTGTGCACGGACAAAAGCATCATTCAGCCACGCACTATCCACGTAGATATTAGCCGCCGGTTTAGCTACCAAAGGCACTAAAATCACATTTTCCCGAGTGTGTATCTGCTGCAAGCTCTGCGGCAGCATCTCGCTCTTCTGGAAGTCACTAACTATATAAAAGGGTCCCTGCTGCCCCCCCTGCAAAGCTTGCCGGGTAGTGGCATTTCCCCAGCCGCGCACCGAAGCCCGCTGATTGGCAACAGCTGTTAAGTAAGCAGCTTCCTGCATACTACTATGGTCTTGACCTATCAACTTAAACCGGGTAGTTGCTCCGTAGCTCCGCCCCAAAGCTTTTCCACTAGTTATAGCCTCTTGGCGCAATTGCTCCTGCGACTGGCCAAGTACTTGCATACTACCCGAATTATCAACCAGCACGTTAACTAACCCTCCGCCAGTCACAACTACTTGTCTGTTAATCGGAATGAATGGTTGGCAAAACAATAGTACCAACGCAATAACTGCTAATACCCGCGCCAGCAATACAAGTAATTCCTGTAATTGCCGACGCCGCATAGTCATAAGTTCCACTTCCCGAATAAACCCTGTATTCGTAAAAAGTATTCTCTGAGGCTTCCTTAGCTGCAATAAGTGAATAGCAACTGGCGCCCCAATCGCTAACATTCCCCACAAAAACCCTGGATATAGTAGCTGCATTATGTGATAAATCTGCTCAACATTAAGTGCAATGCGAGAACAGTAAAATTACCCCATTTATTTAACGCAAGCTGGGAAAAGCATCATGATCATGCGTTATTTAGCCAATCTGCTGAAAAGCAGAAGATCCAAATTTCTCCATAAACGGGAGAGCCCCCTGCCGGGCGCTGATAAAAGCGCTTGGCAGGGGGCTCTCTGTCTAAAGTTGGCGGCGACCGACTCTCCCACCGGTGAAGGCAGTACCATAGGCGCACCGGGGCTTAACGACTCTGTTCGGAATGGGAAGAGGTGAACACCCGGGCTAAAGCC